>NZ_JBWJOY010000001.1:0-1158635 GCF_056393235.1 Stenotrophomonas sp. Steno-Z2
ATGCGGCACGGCGGATTCAAGTCGGCACGCGCGGAGCCGCTATGGTTTTCGATGTAACCTGACGTCAGTGCGGGATTCAGGGGGAATCTCGATCGACAAGCCATCCACCATCCGCCATCCGCGCCGGCCGCTGGCAACCGGCGCCGGACTGCTGGCTCGCCTGTGGCTGCTGGTCCTGCTGGCGGTTTCCCTGCCCGCTGCCGCCCTGGATGCGGGCAAGCCCTTCCGCGATTACGTCACCGACACCTGGGGCGTGGACCAGGGGTTGCCGCAGATCAGCGTGCTGGCCATCGCCCAGGACCCGGCCGGCTACCTGTGGTTCGGCACCCAGACCGGACTGGCGCGGTTCGACGGCGTGCGTTTCGTGCGCTACACCCAGCGCGACGCGCCCGAGCTGGGCAACAACATCCTGGCCCTGCTAGCCGACGACGCGGGCCGGCTGTGGATCGGCACCTCGCAGGGGCTGCTGGTGCTGGAGGACGAACGCTTCCATGCCATCGCCCCGGCCGTCGCCGACCGGCCGGCACCGGCCAGCGCCCTGCTGAAGCTCGACGACCGCCTGCTGGTGGGCTGCGCCGAAGGCATCTGCGCGCCGCAGGACGGACGGCTGCGGCGCGTGCACGCCCTGCCGGAAGCGGCGCTGAGCCTGCTGGCGCGCGCCGACGGGCTGTGGGCCGGCGGCGAAGGCCGGGTCTTCCACATCGCCGGCGGCAAGGTGCGCAGCCTGCCGCTGCCGGCGGCGGCCAGGGCGGCCCCGGTCACCTCGCTGGCACAGGCCGGTGGCGACCTGTGGGCCGGCACCCGCCATGGCCTGTTCCGCCTGCGCAACGGCAACTGGCAGGCAGCCGACGACACCCTGACCGTGGAAGCGATGCAGGCCGACCGCGACGGCAACCTGTGGGTGGCCACGCCGCAATACCTGGAACGGCTGCGCCCCGGCCAGCCGCCCGAACGCATCCGCAACGCGCCCGGCGCCATCGCCGTCCGCTCGATCTTCGAGGACCGCGACGGCAACCTGTGGCTGGGCAGCATGGTCGAGGGCGTGACCCGCGCATGGAACGGCTGGGCGCGGCGCCTGAGCCAGGCCGACGGGCTGGAGGAACCGCTGCTGTGGTCGATCGCCGCGGCGCCGGACGGCAGCATCTGGGTCGGCAGCAGCGACGGCGTCGCGGTCTGGCGCGATGGCCGTTTCCACAACCGCGTGCCGGGCAACCGGCTGCCGCACCCGGAGGCCTACAGCCTGCTGCCCGAACGCGGGCAGACCTGGATCGGCACCCGCGCCGGCGTCGCGCTGCTGCGCCAGGGCCGGCTCGAGCAACCGGCCGAACTGGCCCCGCTGCGCGACGCGCAGATCAACGGCATCGTCCGCGACCACGCCGACCGGCTGTGGTTCGCCACCACCCGCGGGCTGTTCCTGCTGGAGGACGGCAAGCGCCTGTCGCGCTATGGCGAACGCGATGGACTGGCCGATCCGCGCATCCGCCTGGTCCACGAAACCCGCGACGGCCGCATCCTGCTGGGCACCTACCAGGGCCTGTACGAATGGCGCGACGGCCGCATCCTGCCGACCGGCCGGCAGGCCGGGCTGTCCGACGACACCCCGGTCACCGCCTTGCTCGAACTGGAGGACGGGCGCTGGGTGCTGGGCACCAGCAATGGCGAAAGCCTGCGCCTCTACGATGGCCACCGCTGGCACCGGCTGGACCGCGAACGCGAGCTGCCGGCCAACGTCGCCTTCCACCTGGCCGAGCACGGCAACGACCTGTGGGTCGCCGGCATGCGCGGCGTCTACCGCCTGCCGCTGGCGTCGCTGGACCGGTCGCTGGCCGATCCGCGGCAGCCGCTGGGCGCGCAGATCGTGATCAACTCCGGCGCCGACCGCGCCGGCGGCCAGCAGGACAAATGCTGCAACGGCGCCGGCAACAGCCGTGGCGTGCTGCGCGATGGCCAGCTGTGGCTGCCCACCCGCGACGGCGCGCTGCTGGTGGACGTGGGCACGGCGGCGGACAGCGTGCCGCGCACGATCAGGATCGACGATGTGCAGGTCCAGGGCCGCCGCCTGGCCGCCGGCCAGGGCACGCTCAAGCTCCCGCTCGACGCCCGCGACCTGCGCTTCGAGTTCAGCCTGCCCGACTTCCAGCCGATGCACACCCCGCAGCTGCGCTACCGCCTGGCCGGCTACGAGAAGGACTGGCGCGAGCTGGACAACCCGGCGATGCGCAACGCCAGCTACGCCAGCCTGCCGCCCGGCTACTACACCTTCGAGGTCGCCGATTTCAGCCACCCCGAGCCGCTGCGCCACGCCGCGCACGTGGCGGTGGAAATCCCGCGGCGCCTGCACGAGACCCTGGCCTTCCGCCTGCTGGCGGTGCTGGGGCTGGCGGGATTGATCTGGCTGGGCTACCTCGGGCTGCAGCACCGCTACGCGCGCCAGCGCGCGCAGCTGGAACGGCTGGTGCAGGAGCGCACCCGCGACCTGCAGGCGGCCAACGCGCAGCTCAAGGCGATCAGTTTCACCGACCCGCTCACCGGCCTGCACAACCGGCGCTACCTGTCCCAGCAGATTCCCACCGACCTGTCGTTCTACGAGCGCGACGAGGGTTACCGGCAAGGCAGCGAGGCGGTGGTGTTCGCCCTGCTCGACGTGGACCACTTCAAATCGGTCAACGACACCCACGGCCACGCCGCCGGCGACCGGGTGCTGGAGCAGATCGGCCAGCTGCTGGGCGAACTCAAGCGCAGCGGCGACTACGTGGCGCGCTGGGGCGGCGAGGAATTCCTGCTGGTGTTCCGCCCGCTGCCGCGCGGCAGCCTGGCGCGGCTGGGCCAGCGCCTGTGCACGCGCATCGCCGAGCACAGTTTCGACCTGGGCAACGGCCAGCGGCACCGCCTCACCGCCTCGGTCGGGCTGATCGAATGCCCGCTGTTCCCCAGCCATCCGCGCCTGCTCGGCTGGGAACAGCTGGTCACCCTCGCCGACCGCGCGCTGTACCGGGCCAAGACGTCCGGCCGCAACGGCTGGATCGCCTACCAGCCGGTGCCGGGCGCGCGCCTGCCCGACGACCTGTCCGTGCTCAGCGGCGACCCGTGGTGGCTGGTGGAAAACGGCCTGCTGGAAATGTTCGGCATCGAAGGCGAGATCCGCTGCGAAGCCACTTCGTAGCCTGCTCACGCCCGGTGCCCCGGCGCGCACGGACGGCTCTTCCGCTGCCAGCCACGCCGTATTGCGCCGGTTCCCGGCGACACAGCAGAATTCCGCCTCGCCATGGACGCCTTGGGGATTTACGGATGCAGAGCGGACAGCAACCCGGTGGGCCGGCGACGCCGCGGCGTCCACGCACGGCCACCCCGGCCCCGCGCAGCGGGAGCGTCCTGACCCTGCCGCGGCTCGTGCTCGCGGTGATCGGGCTGCTGGTGCTGGCCTGGTTCATCGGCAGGCGGCCGGCGGTCGATCCGACCGATGCCGCGACCACGGCGCAAACCGCCGCGCCGGCCGACGCCGCCCCGGCCACGCGACCGCAGGCGCATGTCGTCCATGGCGAAAAATCCACCACGCTGGTGGACATCGGCGAAGCGCGCATGTCGCTGCAGGAGCAGGGCAATGCCCTGCGCGTGGAAGGCGGGGTGGGCCGCAGTTTCGCCAACGACCTGAAGGCGCTGCTGGACGCGACGCCCTCGGTGCGGCGCATCGACATCACCAGCGGTGGCGGCTATGCGGTCACCGGGCTGGAGGCCGCGCGCATCGTCCGCCGCAACAACCTCACCGTGCGCGTGCGCGGCTACTGCGCCAGCATCTGCGTCGCGCTCTGGGCCGCCGCGGCACAGCGGCAGATGGAGCCCGACGCGGTGATCGGCCTGCACCAGCGCAACGCGCAGTGCGACGCCCTGCCCTCGCCGGCGCGCGAGGAATGCCACTACCAGGACCAGTTCGCCACCGAACACGATTCCAGCTACCGCGCCTGGCTGCAGGCGGCCGGCTTCAACCAGCGCCTGCTCGACCTGCAGGCGCGTACCGCGTCGGAGGACATCGCCGTGCTGGCGGCGCCGCAGCTGTGGGACAACGGCGTGGATTTCAGCGTCGTCGGCCGCGACGGAACGCGCATGGGCCGCGCTGAAGTGGAGCGTTTTCTCGCCGCGAAACTCGCACGGCACTGACAGCCGGCCCGCCGGCGATCGCGCTTCCAGGGTGTCTCCCGGCCGTTGACCGGGCGGGAGCTTTCAGTCCCCTCCCGATCCCGTGGAGCGCAGCATGCTGCGCTGGCCCCTCACCGGCCAATCCCAGGCGGGCGCGCTCCGCCTCCACGACAGGCGCCGCAGCGCCCGACGGCGGCCGGGCTTCGCCCTCAGCGCCTGGCGATGTCCAGCACGTCGTCCAGCAGCGCCGCCGCGGTGACGTCGGCGCCCGCGCCCGGCCCCTGGATCAGCAACGGCTGCCGGTGGTAACGATCGCTGTGGATCGCCACGCGGTTGTCGGTGCCGCGACCGCCGGCCAGCGGATGGTCCGCAGGCAGGGCACGCAGGCCGACGCGGGCGCCGTGCGCGTCCAGGCGGGCGACGAAGCACAGCGTCAGCCCCTGCTCCCGCGCCTGCCGGAAACGTCCGGCGAGCGGCGCGTCCAGCTGCGCCAGCGCGGCATCGACCTGCGCGGCCGGCAAGGCGGCCAGCGCCGGCGGCACCAGCGATTCGACCGCCACCTGCCCGGCCTCCAGCGCCACGCCGGCCGCGCGCGCCAGGATCAGCAGCTTGCGGCGCACGTCCTCGCCGGACAGGTCGATGCGCGGATCCGGCTCGGTGTAACCGGCGGCGGCGGCCTCGCGCACGCAGTCCGAGAACGGCCGGCTGCCATCGAAACGATGGAACAGCCAGGCCAGCGAACCGGACAGCACGCCTTCGATGGCATGCACGCGGTCGCCGCCGGCCACCAGCGCGCGGATGCTGGACAGCAGCGGCAGGCCGGCGCCGACCGTGGCCGCATCGCCGTAGCGCGCGCCGCCGCCGGCCACGAGCGCGCCGATCTGCCGAGCGCGCGCCAGCGCGGTGCCGTTGCCCAGCTTGTTGGCGGTGACTACATGGATGCCGCGCGCCAGCCAGTGCGCGTGCTCGGCGGCGACCTCCTCGCTGGCGGTGGCATCGACCACGATGTCGCCGGCCTGCAGGCGCCCCACTTCCTCCTGGTGCGCGGGCGCGCCGCCCTGCCGGTCCGCGTCGCGGGCGCGCGACAGCACCGCCTCGGGCGCATCGCCGCAGGCCAGCGCGATGCGCGAGTTCGCCACCACGTGCAGCGACGGCAGCGCGAGCTGCCGCTGCCGCAGGGCCTGGTAACGGGCGACGAAGGCCGAGCCCACGGTACCGGTGCCCAACAGCACCAGCCGCGCCTGCGCGGCCGCCTGCGGTCGCAGCTGCGCGCTCATGCGTCCACCGTTTTCCGCTGCGCGGCGAGCCGGCTGTCGGCCAGCACGCGCGCGGCGCGCCGCAGGCCCGCCTGCAGGTCGGCCACCAGGTCCTCGCTGGCCTCGATGCCGACCGACAGGCGCAGCAGGCCATCGCTGATGCCGGCCTTGGCGCGCGCTTCGGCGGTCATCGCCGCGTGGGTCATGGTGGCCGGGTGCGCGACCAGGCTCTCCACGCCGCCCAGCGACTCGGCCAGGGTGAAGTAACGCAGGCCTTCGACGAAGGCGCGCACCGCCGCGTGCGGGTCGGCGCCCTCGCACTGCGCCAGCTCGAAGGACAGCATGGCGCCGAAGCCCTTCTGCTGGCGCGCGGCCACCGCATGGCCCGGGTGCGATTCCAGCCCCGGGTAATAGACCTTGGCCACCACGTCGCTGCCGGCGAGCAGATCGACCAGGGCGCGGGTGTTCTCCTGGTGCACGCGCAGGCGCGCGTCCAGCGTGCGCAGGCCGCGCAGGGTCAGGAAGGCGTCGAACGGCGAGCCGGTCAGGCCCAGCGCGTTGGCCCACCACACCAGCTGCTGGTGCACCTCGGCGTCGCGCGCGATCACCGCGCCGCCGACCACGTCGCTGTGGCCGTTGACGTACTTGGTGGTCGAATGCAGCACCAGGTCGGCGCCGAAGGCGATCGGGTTCTGCAGCGCCGGCGACAGGAAGGTGTTGTCCACCACCACCCGGGCGCCGGCCCGGTGCGCGGCGTCGATCACGAAGCGCAGGTCGGTGATGCGCAGCAGCGGGTTGGACGGGGTCTCCACCAGCACCAGCTTCGGCGCCTGCGCCAGCGCCTCGGCCAGCGCGCGCGGATCGGTCAGGTCGGCGGTGATCAGCTCGAAGTGGCCCTTGCTCGCCAGCGCGTTGAACAGCCGCCAGCTGCCGCCGTAGGCGTCATGCGGCACCACCAGCCTGTCGCCCGGCTGCAGCAGCGCGTTGAGCACCAGGTTGATCGCGCCCATGCCGGTGGAGGTGATCACGCCGCCGGCGCCGCCTTCCAGTTCGGCCAGCGCCTCGCCCAGCAGGTCGCGGGTCGGGTTGCCGCTGCGCGTGTAGTCGTATTGGCGCTTGTTGCCGAAGCCGTCGAAGCTGAAGTTGGACGACAGCACGATCGGCGGCGTCACCGCGCCGAAGGCGGCATCGCGGTCGATGCCGGCACGCACGGCCGCGGTGGCGCGGCAACAGGACACGTCGGAAACGGTGGACAGGCTCATGCGGTTTCTCCGGGAAGGCGAAGGGCGTTGGCGAGGATCGCGTCGATGCGATCGGTTTCTTTCAGGAAGGCGTCGTGGCCGTAGGGCGAGCGCAGCACGCGCAGGCTGCCGCGCGTGCCCAGGCCCTCGACCAGCGCGACCAGGTCGGACAGCGGCACCAGGCGGTCGCCTTCCACCGCGACCACCAGCGTCGGCACGCCGATGGCGGCCGGATCGACGCGGTGCAGGTCGATGGATTCAGACAGGCGCAGATAGGCGTTGACGCGAGTGCGCGCCACGTACTGCGCGCCGGCGGCGTCGAGGTAGTCCTCGGCGGCCACGCGCACGCGGCCGTTGACCACCTCGGGCGCGGCGTCGAAGCGCTCGCCGAACTCCTCCGGCGTGCGGTAGCTGAGCATGGCGAACTGGCGCGCCAGCGCCAGCCCGTGCGTCTCGGCGCACTGCAGCTGGCCCAGTGCGACCGCGCGCCGCTGCAGCGCGCGCCAGGCCGAGGCATAGGGATGCGGGCGGTGCGCGCCGCTGACCGCCACCAGCCGGCCCAGCCGCTGCGGGTGGCGGATGGCCAGTTGCTGGCCGACCAGGGCGCCGTAGGAATAGCCGACGCAGCCGTGCAGGCAGTGGATGCCCAGCGCGTCCAGCAGCGCGGCGACGGCGTCGGCCTGGTCGGCGGTGTCGATCGGCGCGTCCAGCCCGCCATCGGCGCCGATGAAATCGAAGCCGAGCAGGCGGCGACGCGACGGGTCCAGCGCGCGGCCGGCGCCGACCAGGCCGTCGGCCCAGCCCTTCTCGCCGAATACCGCGTTGGCGGCGATGTGGCGGTGCGCGGAAATGCCGCCGGCCACCAGCACCACCGGCGCGTCGGCGCGGCCGACCAGCTCGTAGCGCAGGCGCAGCGCGCGTGCGCCAGCATGGCGCATGGCCAGGCGCACCTCGATTTCCCCGCGCACGGCGGCAATGGCAGACGTCGCGCCGTCGTGCGCGGCGGCCGGGATTTCACGGAGGGCGGTGGCGGTGGCGAAACTCATGGCGATATCCGGTAAGGAGCAGCCATCGAGCTTCGCGGGCCCGTGTTCGCCGTGCGCTGGCACGGATCGAACCATCTTTCGGCGGACACAGTGGTCACCGCAGGATTTGGCACCAAACACAGGCGCTTGCGCACCCGCTGGTTGCCCCGGCATCAAAGGGCCTGTCCCTCCGCCGGTCTCGATGGTGGGCACACGATGCCAGCCGCCCCGCCCCCTGTCAATCTCTTTATTCGGATGGAGCGATGGAGTTTCCGATGCAACCATGCCGGCATAATCCGGGGCCCGCCTCCGCCGTCACCGCATGCGCCAGCTGCCGCTCCTGCTCCTGTCCGCGACACTCGCCCTGCCCGCCCACGGCGAAGGCGCCGCACCGCGCTGGCGCCAGGGCTGGGGGCTGACCGCTTCGACACCGCAGGGAAACGGCATTGCCCACGGCGCCGGCTTCGCCCGCCTGGAGCTGCAGCGCCGCGCCGGCGGCCACGAGGTGCAGGTGCGCAACCTGCTGGCCGGCCCGGTCCAGGTCCGCCTGCGCGATGGCGGCAGTGGCGGCGCGATGGCCGCGCCGGTGCTGCTGCCGGCCGGCGCGCAGCGCCGTCTGCTGTGGCTGGCCGACGAGGGCAAGGCCGTGCGCCTGCTGCTCGACGCCTTCCCCGGCGATCCGTCCGCCCGCCCCGCCGACCACCTCTACCGGCTGCCGTTCGACGGCGCGCCGGTCCGCGTCAGCCAGGGCATCGACGGCCACCGCAGCCACGGCGACGCGCAGAACCGCCACGCCATCGACTTTCCCCTGCCCGAAGGCACGCCGGTCCTCGCCGCCCGCGCCGGCACGGTGATGCAGGTGGTGGCCGATCCGGCCGAGGACGGCTGCCTGGTCCGGATCCTGCACGCCGATGGCGGCATGGCGCTGTATGCCCACCTGCAGTCCGGCAGCCTGGCGGTCCGCCCCGGGCAGGCGGTCCAGGCCGGCCAGGTGCTGGCCCGCTCCGGCAACACCGGCCGCAGCACCGGCCCGCACCTGCACTTCGCCGTGCAGGCCAATACCGGGCTGGCGCTGGCCTCGATCCCGTTCCGCATGGCCGGCCCGCGTGGCGAGCTGCGCTTTGCCCGCGAAACGGGCGCCGCGCCCTGAGAGGCTATAATCGCCGGCTTCCCTTTCCCAATGCGCGCCCGCCGCGGGCGCAGCCGCCATGTCCGAAGTCGCCTCCGAAGCCGCGCGCCGCCGCACCTTCGCCATCATTTCCCACCCCGACGCCGGCAAGACCACGCTGACCGAAAAGCTGCTGCTGTTCGGAGGCGCGATCCAGATGGCCGGTTCGGTGAAGTCGCGCAAGACCAGCCGCCACGCCACCTCGGACTGGATGGCGCTGGAGAAGGAGCGCGGCATCTCGGTCACCTCCTCGGTGATGCAGTTCCCGTACGAGGGCAAGATCGTCAACCTGCTCGATACCCCCGGCCACGCCGACTTCGGCGAGGACACCTACCGCGTGCTCACCGCGGTGGACTCGGCGCTGATGGTGATCGACGTGGCCAAGGGCGTGGAGGAGCGCACCATCAAGCTGATGGAGGTGTGCCGCCTGCGCGACACGCCGATCATGACCTTCATCAACAAGCTCGACCGCGAGGGCAAGGACCCGATCGAACTGCTGGACGAGGTGGAAACCGTGCTCGGCATCCAGTGCGCGCCGGTCACCTGGCCGATCGGCATGGGCCAGCGCCTGAAGGGCGTGGTGCACTTGCTCACCGGCGAAGTGCACCTGTACGAACCGGGCCGCAACTTCACCCGCCAGGATTCGACCATCTTCCCGTCGCTGGACGCGCCCGGCCTGGCCGAGCGCATCGGCGAGAAGATGCTGGCCGACCTGCGCGAGGAACTGGAACTGGTGCAGGGCGCCAGCCATCCGTTCGACAAGGACGCCTACCTGCGCGGCCAGCAGACCCCGGTGTTCTTCGGCTCGGGCGTGAACAACTTCGGCGTGCAGCCGCTGCTGGACTTCTTCGTCGAGCACGCGCCGGCGCCGCAGCCGCGCGCCACCACCGGCCGCGACATCGCCCCGCAGGAAGACAGGCTGACCGGCTTCGTGTTCAAGATCCAGGCCAACATGGACCCGCAGCACCGCGACCGCGTGGCGTTCATGCGCGTGTGCTCGGGCAGGTTCAGCGCCGGCATGAAGACCTTCCACGTGCGCACCGGCAAGGAAATGAAGCTGGCCAACGCACTGACCTTCATGGCCAGCGACCGCGAGATCGCCGCCGAGGCGTGGCCGGGCGACGTGATCGGCATCCACAACCACGGCACCATTTCCATCGGCGACACCTTCACCGAGGGCGAGGCGGTCACCTTCACCGGCATCCCCAACTTCGCTCCGGAACTGTTCCGCCGCGCGCGCCTGAAGGACCCGCTCAAGCTCAAGCAGCTGCAGAAGGGCCTGGCGCAGCTGTCCGAGGAAGGCGCCACCCAGTTCTTCCGCCCGATCATGAGCAACGACCTGATCCTGGGCGCGGTCGGCGTGCTGCAGTTCGACGTGGCCGCCTACCGCCTGAAGGACGAGTACGGCGTGGAAGCCATCTTCGAGCCGGTCGGCGTGGTCACCGCGCGCTGGGTGCATTGCGACAACGCGAAGAAGCTGGAGGAGTTCCGCGAGAAGAACGCCAACAACCTGGCGGTGGACGCCGCCGGGCAGCTGGTCTACCTCGCCCCGACCCGGGTCAACCTGCAGCTGGCGCAGGAACGCGCGCCGGACGTGCGCTTTTCCGCCACGCGCGAAGCCGCGCACACCGTCTCGGTGGAATGACCGCGCCCAGGAGCGCCCCCTGGCGCGCTCCTGCTCCGCCGCCTGACACCATCCGGAACAGGCGGCGGGCGTAGGGATGCACCCCGTGCTGCATTGCGGTAAGTTTCGGCCCATGCCTGCCACCGCCCCCCTGTCGCATCACGCCGCCGATATCCGCGAGGAAATCGCCAGCGCCCTGACCCACGGTCTGGGCGCGGTCACCGCCCTCGGCGCCAGCGCCGTGCTGATCACGCTGGCCGCGATCTACGGCGACGGCTGGCAACTGGCCAGCGCCATCGTCTTCGGCATCGCCCTGCTGCTGCTCTACACCGCCTCCACCCTGTACCACGCCATCCAGCACCCGGTGGCCAAGGGACGGCTGAAGATCTTCGACCACTGCGCGATCTACCTGCTGATCGCCGGCACCTACACGCCATTCACCCTGATCGGCCTGCGCGGGCCGTGGGGCTGGGGGCTGTTCGCCGCGATCTGGACGCTGGCGCTGGGCGGGGTGGTGTTCAAGCTGTTCTACACCGGCCGCTTCAAGCGCCTGTCCACCGCCATCTACATCGCCATGGGCTGGCTGGTGATCGTCGCCATCGAACCGATGTGGAACTCGCTGGACGGCTTCACCCTGGGCTGGCTGCTGGCCGGCGGCGTCTTCTACACGCTGGGCACCTACTTCTACCACCGCGAATCGGTGCGCTATTCGCACGCCATCTGGCACCTGTTCGTGATCGGCGGCAGCGTCTGCCACTTCGTCTCGGTGACCGCGCAGATCCTCTAGCGCCCACGGCACCCCACCGGCGCCGCGCACGCCGCGGCAACGCGGCCTGCACGCAACGCGAATGAGCGCTTCGCGCCGCGTGCACGACGCGGCGGTAACCATGGCCGCGTGAACACTCCGCCTGCCCCCGCCACGCCGCGCGCGTCGCGCTGGCGTTTCCGCCGCCCCGGCAAGCGTGGCCAGCGCTGGCTGGCGGCGGCCGGCCTGCTGCTTGCGGCCATCGTCGTGCTGTTGCTGCTGTGGGACTGGAACTGGTTCAAGGGCCCGCTGGAGCGCGCAGTGCAGGCGCGTACCGGCCGCGCCCTGCACATCGGCCATCTCGACGTGGACCTGGGCAGCACCAGCACCCTCCGCGCCGACCGCGTCACCTTCGCCAACGCATCCTGGGCCCAGCGGCCGGACATGGCCCGCGCCGACCGGGTCGAGGTCGACCTGCGCCTGTGGCCGCTGCTGCGCGGCCGCGTGCGGCTGCCGGAAGTTCGCCTCACCCGTCCCGACGTGCTGCTGCAGACCGCCCCCCGTCGCGGCGAACCTGGCAACTGGTCCTTCCTCGGCGGCGGTGGCGGCCAGCCGTTGCAGCTCAAACGGCTGCGCGTGGCCGACGGCAGGCTGCAGTTCCTCGACGAAGCCGGCCGCACCGACATCCAGCTCGACGTCCACAGCGGTGCGCCGAAGCAGGCCAATGCCGCGCCGCCGCTGCTGCTGGAAGGCAAGGGCCGCTGGCGCGGCGCCTCGTTCACCGTGCGCGGCGGCACCGAATCGCCGCTGGAACTGGCCGACAGCGACCACCCCTTCCGCCTCCACCTCGACGGCCGCGCTGGCGCCACCCATGCCATCGCCAGTGGCACGCTGACCAACCCGTTCCAGTTGCAGGTATTCGACCTGCAGTTCCGCCTCAGCGGCAATGACCTGGACGACCTGTATCCGCTGATCGGGATCGCCATGCCGTCGTCGCCGCCCTACCGCCTCGAGGGCCGGCTCAGCCGCGACCATGATGTCTGGCGCTACGAGAAATTCAGCGGACAGGTGGGCGACAGCGACCTCGCCGGCGATGCGCAGATCGACGTGACCGACGAGCGCCCGCGCCTGACCGCCGATCTGGTCTCGCGGCGGCTGGACTTCGACGATCTCGCCGGCTTCGTCGGCGCGCCGCCGAAAACCGGCGCCGGCGAGACCGCCAACCCCGAGCAGAAGGCCAAAGCGGCGGCACTGGCGGCCAAGCCGACTGTGTTGCCGGACACGCCGTACAACCTGGGCAAGCTGCGCGCGATGGACGCGGACGTGCGCTGGAAGGCCCACCACATCAATTCGCCGTCGCTGCCGCTGGAGAACATGGACGCCCACCTGCTGCTCGACGCCGGCCTGCTGCGGCTGGAACCGCTGAACTTCGGCGTCGCCGGCGGCACCATCCGCAGCACCATCCGCATGGACGCGCGGCAGCCGCGCATCACCACCGCGCTCGATGCCAGCGTGCGCGGCGTGCAACTGGGCCAGCTGTTTCCCGACGCGCGCCTGGCGCAGCAGGCATCCGGCGGCATCGGTGGCCAGCTGCGCCTGAGCGGAAACGGCAACTCGGTCGCCGCCATGCTCGGCAGCAGCGACGGCAGCGTGGCCATCGGCATGGGCCGCGGCCACATCGGCAACCTGCTGATGGAACTGGCCGGGCTGGACGTGGCCGAATCGGTGAAGTTCCTGTTCACCGGCGACCGCCAGATTCCGCTGCGCTGCGCCTTCGCCGACTTCGACGTGAAGGACGGGCAGATGCAGGCCAACGCGCTGGCCTTCGACACCACCGACACCCTGATCGTCGGCGAGGGCAGCATCGATCTCACCCACGAACGGCTGGACCTGCTGCTGCGGCCGCGTCCGAAGGACGTCAGCATCCTCGTGCTGCGTTCGCCGCTGCACATCGCCGGCAGCTTCAAGGACCCGTCGTTCCGTCCCGACTTCAAGGCGCTGGGCCTGCGCGGCGCCGTCGCGCTGACGCTCGGCAGCATCGCGCCGCCGGCCGCGCTGCTGGCCCTGATCGAAACCGGGCCCGGCAAGGACGCGGACTGCGGCGGCCGCTACGCGAAATAGCGCGCCGCCATGCCGGCGCCTCAGCCGCCGACGATGTACTGCTGCAGCTGCCCCAGTTCGCGCCGCTGCTGCTCGATCACCGCCTTGACCAGGTCGCCGATGGAAATCACTCCCACCACGGCACCGCCCTCCACCACCGGCAGGTGGCGGATGCGGCGGTCGGTCACCAGTTGCAGGCAGTCCTCCACGGTGTCGGCGGGCGTCACCGTGACCAGGTCGGCGGTCATGATCGATGCCACCGGCGTATCGCGCGAGGAGCGGTCGCGCAGCACGATCTTGCGTGCGTAGTCGCGCTCGGAAAGGATACCGGCCAGCCGCGCGCCGTCCATCACCAGCACCGCGCCGATGCCCTTCTCGGCCATCAACCGGATCGCGTCGATCACCGCGCTCTGTGGCGCTACCGCGTGGATCTCAGGGGACTTGGTCCCGAGCAACTGACGAACGGTCTGCATGGCGTTCTCCCTTGCTGGCGGATGCGCCCGATAGTGCCACGTCCGCCGGCCGCCAGGTGTCAACCAGGTACAGCGGCCGCTGCTTGGCTTCCATGTACAGGCGGCCGAGGTACTCGCCGATCAGACCCAGCGCGATCAACTGCACGCCGCCCAGGAACAGGATCACCGCCATCATCGTCGGCCAGCCCGCCACGCGGTCGCCGTACAGCGCCGCCTTGCCCACCACCCAGGCGCCGAAGCCGAACGCCGACGCGGCGGTCAGCAGGCCCAGGTAGGTCGCCACGCGCAGTGGCGCGGTGGAAAAACTGGTGATGCCTTCCAGCGCGAAGTTCCACAACTTCCAGAAGCCGAACTTGCTGCGCCCGGCCATGCGCGGCGCGCGATGGTACGGCAGCGCCACGCGGCGGAAACCCACCCAGCCGAACAGGCCCTTCATGAAGCGCTGCCGTTCGCGCAGCTGCCGCAATGCGGCCAGCGCGCGCGGCGACAGCAGGCGGAAATCGCCGGTATCGGCGGGGATCGGCGTCTTCGACAGGCGCCCGATCACCCGGTAGAACGCCGCGGCGGTGGCGCGCTTGAGCCAGCCCTCGCCGTCGCGCACCAGGCGCGTGCCATAGACATCGTCGTGGCCCTGTCGCCACAGCGCCACGAACTGCGGAATCAGCTCCGGCGGGTCCTGCCCGTCCGCGTCCAGGATCAGCGCCGCGCCCTCGTCCACCAGGTCCAGCGCGGCGGTGAGCGCGGCCTCCTTGCCGAAGTTGCGCGACAGCCGCAGCGCGGACACCTGCGGGTCGACCTCCGCCAGCTGCAGGATCAGCGCCCAGGTCGCATCGGTGCTGCCGTCGTCCACGTAGAGCACGCGGCCATCGATGTCCGGCAGGCGCTCCAGCTCGGCGCGGATGCGCGGGTGCAGCAACGGCAGCGCGTCCTGCTCGTTGCAGGCGGCAATGACGATGGTCAGCCTGTCGCGGTCTGTCATGCGCGCATTCTACGCAAGTATGGAACGCAGGCCCGGATGCAGCCCGCGCACGGTGGCTTCAGTCGTCGCCCACGGCATAACCGGAGCCGCCGAGCTGCCGCGCCTGGCGCTGGATCCAGGCCGCGCGGCGCTGCACGAACGGGCCGGGGCTGGTCGCGCTGTAACGGCGCGGCGACGGCAGCACCGCGGCAAGGCGCGCGCTCTCGCCCGCCGACAGCCGCGCCGCGTCCTTGCGCCAGAAGCGCTGCGACGCGGCCTGCACGCCATAGACGCCATCGCCGAATTCGGCCACGTTGGCGTACATCTCCAGGATCCGCCGCTTCGGCCAGAACGCCTCGATCAGCACCGTGTACCAGGCCTCCAGCCCTTTGCGCAGCCAGCTGCGCCCCTGCCACAGGAACAGGTTCTTGGCGACCTGCTGGCTGATCGTGCTGCCGCCGCGCAGGCGCTTGCCGCGGGCGTTGTGGTCCATGGCCTTTTCGATCGCCTCCAGGTCGAACCCGTTGTGCAGCGGGAAGCGCTGGTCCTCCGCGGCCACCAGCGAGATCGGCACGCTGGCCGCCATCGCGTCCAGGTCGCGCCACTGGTAATGGATGCGGAAACCCCAGTCGCCCTGCCCCCAGGCCTCCACCTGGCGCAGCGCCATCACCGTGGAAAACGGCGGGTCGACGAACCGCAGCACCGCCACCTGCACGATGCTGAACACCACCAGCGCGCACGGCGTGATCCACAGCCAGCGCCGCCACCGGCGCCGCGGCCGCACCTTGCGCTTGTCCTGCTCCGTCCCCATCTGTCCGCCTGACCCCATGAATCCCGACATCGGTGCATTATCCGGCACCGGCGTCCTCCTACGTGCAGATTCCCATGATGACCGAAACGTCCGACCTCCTTGTCCGCTTCCTCCTGCCCGAGGCCGGCGTGCGCGGCGTCCATGTCCAGCTCTCCGAAAGCTGGCGCGAAATCCTGTCCCACGGCGGCTACCGGCCCTCGGCCCAGCGCCTGCTGGGCGAGGCCTGCGTCGCCTCGGCCCTGTTCACCGGCCACATCAAGATCGACGGGCGGCTGTCGGTCCAGCTGCGCAGCAGCTCGCCGCTGCGCACCCTGTTCGCCGAATGCACCTCCGCCGGCACCCTGCGCGGCATCGCCCAGGTCGAGGAAGGCCAGGACGCCCCGGCCGACCTGTCCCGGCTCGGCGAGGGCGCCCTGCTGGCCATCACCATCGAGAATCCGGGCCTGGACCCGCGCGAGCCGCAGCGTTACCAGAGCCTGGTGTCGCTGCAGGGCAGCAGCCTGGACGAAGCGTTCGAGGACTACTTCCGCCATTCCGAGCAGCTGCCCACGCGCCTGCTGCTGGCCGCCGACGGCGAGCGTGCCGCCGGCCTGCTGCTGCAGAAGCTCCCCGGCGACCAGGGCGACGACGACGGCTGGGCCCGCGCGGGCGCGCTGTTCGACACGCTCGGCCGCGACGAACTGCTGGCCGTGGCCGGCCCCGAGCTGCTGCACCGCCTGTTCCATGAAGAACGCCCGGAGATCCTGGGCGACAAGCCGCTGCGTTTCGGCTGCTCCTGCTCGCGGGAGCGGGTGATCGGCATGCTGCAGTCGCTGGGCGAGGAAGAAGCCCGCGCCGCGGCCGCCGACACCGGCCAGGTGGACGTGCGCTGCGAGTTCTGCGGGCGCGAATATCACTTCCCTTTGACCGAATTCGGCGTATTGTTCGCAGCTACACCAGCCAGCCAGGCCGCTCCAGAGCGGCTGCAGTAACGGCATCGACGAGCTGCGTTCCGGGGAGGACGGAGTCTTGTTAAGAAAACATAAACAACATACGATCAGAACCTCACGCGCCGGGAACTCCCCGGCCTTGGCCCTGTCTGATTGAGTCCATGAACGCCTTCCTGCGCCTGCCGCTAGCCATGCTGATCGCCCTTGGGGTGGCCACGGGCGCGCATGCGCAGGCCAGGCCGCGCGCCACCCCGGACAGCACCGTGCTGCCGGTCTGGAACAAGGGCAGCGGCAAGGTCGAGGCGCTGCTGTACCTGGAGCCCACCGGCGAACAGATCGCCGGCGCGCGCTGGCACTTCGGCCGCAACTCGCTGGATGCCGCCTTCGGGCTCTCGTCCGGCGATTCGCTTGGCCTGCTGTGCAACAGCAGCCGCGGCAGCAGCATCAGCGGGCTGGCCAGCCACTGCATGCTCGCCAGCCTGGGCGACGATGACGATGCCGGCAGCGGCCGCCACCTGTCCGCGACCACCGCCTTCAACCGTCCCGGCGGGCGCGTCGGCCTGAGCGCCGGCACCGGCCGCGACACCCTGCCGGCCTGGCTTTCCGGCACTCCCCGCGCGCCTGCCGCGCGCATGGAGCAGAACGACCTGACCGTCTTCGGCCAGAAGAACATCGGCCGCGAAGGCTTCGTCTCCATCGGCGGCACCTACGCCAAGGCCCGCCTGGTGCCGCTGAGCGACGCCTCGCCCGCCCTCGTCGACCAGTGGGACAGCAAGAGCCTGAGCATCGGCGGCGGCTACGGCCCCTTCAGCGCCAACATCATCGGCCGCGTGGTCGACGCCCCCGGCCAGGCCGGCAAGTGGGAAGGCATCGGCCTCGGCCTGACCTGGCGCACCCCATGGAGCGGCCAGCTCACCGTGGGCGCCGAGAACGTGATCACCCGCGGCAAGAACCCGTTCTCCCCGCGCAACGAGAGCAATGACGAGGGGGCGATCCCCTACGTCCGGTACGAGCAGGATCTTTGAGACCTGCGGGGATCAAGCCATTCGCAGTCAGTCGAACGCCTCCGCAAGGAGGCGTTTTTTGTTGCGGTCGCAGCATATCCGTCGGCCGATTTCACCGAATCCAACCAACTTCTTAACGAAGCTTTAATTTTCAGAAAGAGGCAAGTACTATCGGGACAGCCTCGCAAATTTGGAACCACGTTTTGGCTCCGTGCGCAGGCCATTCCACACAACCAAGATCACTTGGAGAGAGAGCCCATGTATTGCAAGTCCAACAAGCTGCGCGACGCGGTCGTGCTGGCGCTGATGGCCTCGGCCGGCACCACCGGCGCGGCCTTCGCCCAGGACAGCGCCCCCACCAGCCTTGATCGCATCGAAGTCACCGGCTCGCGCATCAAGCGCACCGACGTCGAAGGCCCGAACCCGGTCACGGTGATCTCCCGCGTGGAGATGGAAGCCGCTGGTGAAATTTCGGTCGCCGACTTCCTGCGCAACAATGTCTACAACTCCTTCGGCTCGACCCGCGAGTCCTCTGGCTCGGCGACCGGCTCGCAGGCGACCGTCAGCATGCGCGGTCTGGGTTCGGCCTATACGCTGGTGCTGCTGGATGGCCGCCGCATCACTCCGTCCGGCGCCCTGGCCGGCGGCGCGGCCAACATCAACATGATTCCGACCTCGGCGATCGAGCGCATCGAAATCCTGCGCGAAGGCGCCGGCGCGGTGTATGGCTCCGATGCGATCGGCGGCGTGGTCAACATCATCACCCGCAAGGACTACGAAGGCGCCAACATCCAGCTCGGTTACGAGAGCCCGAAGGTCGGCCCGGCCGGCACCACCGGCAGCGCATCGGCCGGCATCAGTTCCGATCGCGGCAACATCACCTTCGTCCTGGATTTCCAGGAACGCCAGATGATGTACAACCGCGAGATCAAGAACCTGGTCACCGGCGCCGGCCTGCCCTGGCCGACCAGTGCCTACAACTCCTCGGCCGGACTGCTGACCCCGAACGGCCTGCAAAGCGTCGCCAACTGCGACACCTTCGAGAACAGCATCCGCACCGGCCCGAACAGCTGCGGCTTCGACCACGGCGCCACTTCGGCCAACGAATCCTCGCTGCGCCGTAATGCCCTGCTGGTCAACGGCAACTACAACATCACCGACAACACCACCATGTTCTTCCGCGGGCTGACCTCGGAAACCAAGAGCCTGGGCGTGTATGCATCGGCTCCGGTCGACAACTCGGGCCGCGGCCCGGGCATCCTGCCGACCATCGCCGCCAACAACCCGTTCAACCCGTTCGGTGTGGCCGGCACCCTGTATTACCGCTTCACCCCGCTGGGCACCCGTGACACGCACCGCAAGGACACCCTGCGCGACTACACCCTGGGCCTGCGCGGCAATCTGGACCTGTTCGGCGGCGCTGACTGGGAAGTTGCTGTCAACCATGGCACCTCGGCGCAGTCCAGTGTCGGCCTGAACTACGGCATCGGCAGCACCCTGCAGCAGCTGATCGATTCCGGCAGCTTCAACCCGTTCGATCCGACCCACCCCAGCGTGAAGGCTGCGGCTGGCAAGATCGGCCACACCGTGTATGTCGAGTCGGTCAACACCACCAAGGGCGTCGATGGCAACATTTCGTTCGACCTGTTCAACATCGGTGACCGCCCGGTCGGCTTCGTCACCGGTTTCGAGTACCGCGAAGACGCGCTGAAGCAGGTCTACGACGCCCAGAGCGCCGCAGGCAATGTGTTCGGTTCGGCCGGTGCCGGTACCCGCGGCGACCGCAACTACGGCGCGCTCTACTTCGAAGCGCTGTTCCCGCTGCTGGAAAGCCTGAACCTGACCCTCGCCGGCCGTTACGACGACTACAGCGACGTCGGCAGCAAGTTCTCGCCGCGCGCCTCGCTGGAGTTCCGTCCGATCGAATCGCTGCTGGTCCGCGGCTCTTGGGGCAAGGGCTTCCGTGCCCCGACCCTGTCCGACCTGCACGGCTCCGCTTCGTCGACCAACCTGAGCTCGCCGTCGGACGTCACCATCCCGCATGCCGGCGGTGACGAACTGGCCTGCAAGGCCCTGGCCGCCTACCGCGCATCCTCCGGCAACGCGACCTACCAGCCGTACCCGTTCAACCCCTGCAGCACCTCTGACCAGTTCACCTGGCTGCAGACTTCGAACAAGCTGCTGAAGCCGGAAGAATCCCAGAACTGGGGTCTGGGCGTGGTGTGGAGCCCGTCCGAATCGCTGTCGATGGCGCTGGATTACTACGACATCGAGATCAAGAACATCATCGCGACCGTTCCGCGCGCGCTGGCGTTCCGTTATGGCGATGAAGGCCGCCCGGCCTACGGCGTCGTCCGCGGTGCCGACATCACCACCCCGACCGGCACCACCCTGCCGGGCGCTGCCAACCTGATCTACCTGCCGATCGACAACGGCGCGATGCAGACCTCGCGCGGCCTGGACTTCGAGTTCAACTACCGCTACGACGTCGGCAACTTCGGCACCCTGAGCACCAAGCTGGCCTGGTCGCATACCCTGGAGTTCAACTTCACTCCGGCAGGCGCAGGTGCCACCCAGGAGCGCGCAGGCAAGTTCGGCTACCCGAAGGACCGTGGCCAGCTGGGCCTGGGCTGGAACAGGGGTGACTGGTCGGCCAACGTGATCGGCAACTACATCTCCAGCCACAGCAACGGCACCAAGGCCACTACGTTCAGCTCGCAGACCACCGTCGACGTGCAGACCAGTGTCGCCCTGCCGTGGAACGGCCGCGTGACGCTGGGTGTGCGCAACGTCGCCAACAAGATGCCGCAGTTCACCACGGCTCTGGGCTTCCCGCACTACAACAACTCGCTGTACAACATTTGGGGCCGCACCCCGTACCTGCGTTACGAGCAGAACTTCTGATCGCCTGATCAGAACGCGTGATCTGGAACGGCCCGCTTCGGCGGGCCGTTCTTTTACCTTCCGGACCGCATGGAATGTGGGTCAACGAGCAACCTGGCCTTGAACTGCCGCCAGGCCTCGCGCAAGCTGTCCTCCTGACTTTTCGATAGCCGGCAGATGCACGAAGCGCCAGTCCATCCATCGACCGCGGTACCGTGGACGCGCCTGTGGAGGACCGGCGTTCTGCATTCCTGCGCAACCGGCATATCCGGCAACTACGACGATGAGGTTGCACGCTTCTGGCAGCTGCGTTTCGCCTCACTGCGTGATGGCGCCACGCTCGTGGACGTCGGCACGGGGAACGGGGCGATTCCGTTGTTGGCGCACTCCACCGCTGGCCGCCGTGGAGAACATTGGCAGATACACGGCGTGGACCTGGCCGACATCGACCCACCCGGCGTAGCCGGCGAGGCGGCAGGCCGATACGGAGACATCCACTTCCACCCCAATACGTCGATGACCGAACTGCCGTTCGCCGATGGCTCCGTGGATCTTGTCTGCTCGCAGTTCGCATTCGAGTACGCGCCCCGCGAGCGCGCGGCGCGCGAGATCCTGCGCGTGATCGGCAAGGATGGTCATGCCGCAATGGTCCTCCACAGCGATGACTCCGTCATCCACAGGGTCAGTCGCAGCCAGGCTGAGGCGTGCACCTGGCTGCTGCGGGAAAGCCGCATATTCGACACCGCTCGAAGTCTGCTGCAATACCTGGCAGGCGCCAAAGACGCTGAAATGCGCAGTCGGCTGCAGCTTGATCCACTGGCCGAATCCGCACGCGCGGCCTTCAACGAAGCCGCTACCCTGTTGATGGAAAGGATCGAGCATGCGCCCGATGCCAGGGTTCTGCAGACACTGGCACAAGAACTGGGGCGCATGCTCCAGCATCCCTGGAACAGCCCCGATGACGCGGACATTGCGGTAGGTTCGCTGCGCGCCTGGGCCCAGGACGAGCATGCAAGGCTGGAACTCATGCTGGACGCGGCACTCGATCCGACAGCCCTGCAGGACGTGGCCCGTCTGTTCGGCGAAACCGGCCTCCCTGTTCGAACCGGGAAGCTGCTTTACCAGAATGCGATGCCCATGGGCTGGACGCTGGTGATTGGCCATGAATGAAGCCGACCGGGCCCGTGGGCTTCACGCCGCCGGCCAGTTCGAAGCAGCGGCGCCGGCCTATCGGAAGGCACTCGACGCCTCTCCCGACGACCTTTCGCTCCGACGGGATTTCGCGGTGCTGCTGATGCAATCCGGGAACGAAGCAGAGGCGGCCCTCCTGCTCGACCAGGAGGGGCTTCTGAACAGAGCGGACGGAGAGCTGCTCACGATCCTCGCGCTCTGCCTGCGTGCAACCGCGCAGCATCAGCGCGCGCTCGAAGCATCACGCGAAATCACGGCCCGCGACCCGCGCAATGCGGTGGGATGGCTGCTGCTGGGCAGCCTGATGGTTGCTATGGGAGCGACGACGGCTGCGGAAGTGCCGCTGCGTCGTGCAGTCGCGCTGGAGCCGGGACTGGGCGAAGCCTGGCATTACCTCGGCGAGTCGCTGCAGGCGCAACGTCGCTGGGATGAAGCAATCCAGGCCTATCGACATGCTTCGGCCCAGCAGCCGACCGAGATCCTCAATATCGCGCTTTGCCATGCGATGGCTGGCCGTACGGAGGTGGCACTGCGGGATCTGGAAACAGCCCATCGCATGATGCCGGCCCGTGCCGACGTATTGGCTCAACTTGCGCATTGCCAGGCGATGCTCTGTCTGCACGACGCCGAAGCGTCGAGCGTCCGTTCGCTTGGCAGGCTGCTGGCTGGTGGAGGTACGGGTATCGAGCCGGAGCCTTTCCTGCTTTCCACCTTGGATGTTCCGACAGAGCTGAAAGCCGGATCCATCCAGCGCTACAGCCACGCGATTGCGGGCTCGGTCCACGTTGTACAGGCACGAAACCGGCACGAGACCCTTGGCGCAGGGCGCCGGATCAGGATCGGCTATTTGTCCGCCGACCTGGGCGAACATGCAATCGGCACACTGGTCCGTGATCACTTCGCGGCCCACGATCGTGCTCGTTTCGAAGTGCTCGGCTACTCCCTGGCGCCGTCCTGCGATATCGAACCCGATGTCGTCAGGGGATTCGACAGTTTCGTGGATGCATCCCAGCTGGACGACGAGGCGCTTGCCGGACACATCGCACAGGCGGGCATCGACGTGCTGATCGACATGACCGGCTTCACCCTCGGGGCACGCCCGGCCGTACTGGCCAGACGACCGGCACCGGTGCAATGGGGATGGCTGGGCTTCATCCATGGCCAACAGGCACCATGGCTGGACGGGCTGCTGCTGGACTCGAACATCCAGCCCGCTGGCGCGGAATGGCCCTACGACGACAAGCGGATCCGGTTGCCAGGTTCGTTGTTCCCCGCCTCGCCCGTGCGCCGGGGCATGCGCGACCGTGCCCGCTTCGGATTGCCCGACGATGCCGTGGTGCTGGCCAGTTTCAACAACACCTACAAGCTGTGCCCCGCACTGATCCACAGCTGGAGCCGCATCCTCGCCCAGGCCGGCGAGGCCCACCTGATGGTGTATCTGCCGCCGGCAGCCCGCGCCGGCTTCCTGCAGCGATGGAAATCATGGGGTGGCTCCCTGGAACGGCTGCACCTGGTCGACAAGGTCGATATCGAAGAACAAGCTGATCGCGCTGCAAGCTGCGACCTGTTTCTCGATGCCTTCCGGTACCAGGCCGGTGCCACCGCGATCCATGCGATCGGCAACGACCTGCCGCTGCTGTGCCTCGAGGGACAGGAGCCGCTGGCCCGGCTGGGTGCCAGCATCAATCGTTTCCTCGGCATGGACGAGCTGGTCTGCCGCGACGTGGATGACTATGTCGACTCCGCCGTGCGCCTGGCACGGTCCCCAGCCCTGTTGTCCGCGTGCCGGCAACGCCTGCACCGGCAAGCCATGGACCGTGGTCTGTTCGACCCACGCCGCGTGGCCGCTGCCATCGAAGCCGCCGTGCTCCAGCAGCTGAACCATTGATCTTCCACCCGCAGATCGCCAATGCCCGACCATGTCGCCAGCACCGAACATATCCGCGGCCTGATCCGCCAGGGACGGGGCGAGGCCGCGATGGCAGCGTTGAACCAGGCATTGGCGGCCATGCCCTACGATCCGGAGCGGCGCTATCTGCGCGGCATGCTGCACGCGGCCGCCAACCGCAACCTGCAGGCGATCCATGACTTCGACATCGCGCTGCAGGCCGCGCCCCAGGTACCCCCGCTGCTGTTCAATCGCGGGCTGGTGCTCTTCCGGATGGAACGGATGGAAGAGGCGTTGTCGGATTTCGAGCTGCTCAGCCGGATCGATCCCTCCGATGCCGATACCTGGACCAACATCGGGCTCATCCATGCGCGTTCCGGCCGCGCGCAGGCCGCCCTGGACAGCCTCCAGAGGGCCGACCGCCTGCGCGGCGATGATCCGGTCATTCTGCGCGGCCTTGCCAACGCGCTGCGCGACACCGGCCAGGTGCATGAGGCCGCCGAGGTCCACCAGCGGGTGCTGTCCGCGTCCCCGTCCGATCCCGCGGCCCTGACCGACTATGCCCTGTGCCTGCTGTCGCTGGGCAAGGTCGCGCAGGCCGATGCGCTTTACCGTCGCGTGCTCGGGCTCGACCCGGCCGACCAGACCGCGCTGGCAGGCCTCTACATGACAGCGAAGGAACTGGGGGACCAGCTACTGGCCGAGCGCCTGATGGACTACCCCCACCTTCTTGGCAGCGATGAAGCGCTGGCCGAGTCGACGATCGATCTGGACGCCCTGCGCGAGCTGTCGCTTTCGCACGGCGGGCTGATATGGGAACCCGCCGGGCGCTCCACCTCGCTCGGGCGGCAAAGCCCGATGCTGGATCTCTCGCAGAACCGCGTGCTGCAGCGTTTCGAGCAGCGTCTGCTGCAGGCAGTCGAATCAAGGATGCAGGTGCTGTCGAGGTCCACATCACTCGCTGACCACCCCTGGATGCAGGCAATGCCGAAGCGCTGGCGGCTGCAATCCTGGATCACCGTGCTCGAACAGGGCGGGCACCAGACGCCGCATATCCATCCTGCCGGCTGGCTCAGCGGGGTGTTCTATGTCGACGCCGGCCAGCCCAGCGCCCCCGCGGCGGGCAACCTGTTGTTCGGTCATCCGCAAGAAGGGCTTCCCCTGCAGCGGCCTGATCTCGATCACCGGGTAATCCCGGCATCCGGCCGGCTGGTGACCTTCCCTTCCTACTTTTTCCACAACACTGTGGCCTACCAGGGGCCATCCCCAAGGATCAGCATCGCCTTCGACGTTGTTCCAATCCGCTGAGGCCAGGGACCCCCCTTCCGGCAAAGGCGGCGTGCCGCACTCATCCGTTCGGAATCAGCGTCTCGATCACGTGCTCGACGTAGGACTCAAATTCCTCGCGCGCCTGTTTCGGCTGCTGCAGCTGCAGGGACAGCTGCAGGAAGCCGACGTAGGCCGCGTAGGCCAGGCGCGCGCGGTGGCGGGCGTCGGTGGAGCTCAGGCCGGCCTGGCGGAACGAGGCCATCAGGTAGTCCAGGCGGCGCTGCGAGACGCGGTCGATCACCGGGCGCACCAAGGGGTTGTCCAGCGCCTTGAGCAGTTCGCTGTAGATGACGTGCGGCGTCACCTCGTGGGCGACGAGCTGGAACAGCGCGCGCAGGCGCGTGCGTGGATCGGGCACTTCCTCCAGGCTGCCGAACACCTGCTGCTGCTCGACCAGTTCCCAGCGCTCCAGCGCGGCCTGCAGCAGGGCGTCGCGCGAGGGGAAATGCCAGTAGAAGCTGCCCTTGGTGACGCCGAGGCGGCGGGCCAGCGGCTCCACCGCGACGGCGCCGACACCCTGCTCCGCGATCAGGTCCAGGGCCGCCTGGGCCCAGTCGTCCGCACTGAGGCGGCTGTTGCGTGTACCGCGGGTTTCCGCCGGGGAAGCTGAAGATTCGTTCATCGCCTGATTTAACCATACGGCGGGGACTGGTTGCAGTATGCGTCGCGCCATCGGCCCGCGCGACAGCACCGTGGATGCCGGCCAAAGCCGCGGCCGACAAGGCATTCCAGTCCATACCCATCAGTATTGACAGGCGTGGCTGCGAATCCATACCATCGGGTACGGTTCCATCTCTGTGACCTCGCATGCACGCGCAAGACATTCGGCTGGAAGGTGCCCATGGCATCGGACTGGCCGCATCGAAGACCCCCGGAAGCAAGCCGCCGATCCTGTTCGCGCATGGTTTCGGCCAGACCCGCGGCGCATGGACGGCAACCGCCGCGGCGTTGCATGCGGCCGGCCATGCCACGCTGGCCTACGATGCGCGCGGCCACGGCGGCTCGGACTGGAATCCAGTTGATCTGCCATATCACGGCGAACAGTTCACCGATGACCTGATCGTCGTCGCCGGCGAACTGCCGCGTCCGCCGGTGCTGGTGGCCGCGTCGATGGGCGGGCTGTTCGGGCTGATGGCCGAGGCGCGCTGGCCCGGGCTGTTCGCGGCGATGGTGCTGGTGGACATCACCCCGCGCTGGGAAACCCGCGGCGTCGAGCGCATCCTGGCCTTCATGAGCGCGCATCCGGAAGGTTTCGCCTCGCTGGAAGCAGCCGCCGACAGCATCGCCGCCTACCTGCCGCACCGCCCGCGCAAGAGCGAGGACGCGCTGCGCGCCCTGCTGCGCCCCACCGCGGACGGCCGCTGGAGCTGGCATTGGGACCCGCGCCTGGTGGAAGAGCTGGCGCGCGACAGCGAGCAGCACCAGGAGGCCATCGCCGAGGCCGCGCGCCGCGTCGAATGCCCGCTGCTGCTGGTCAGCGGTGGCCGCAGCGACCTGGTCACGCCGCAGACGGTGGCCGAGTTCCTGGCGCTGGTGCCGCATGCGCAACACGTGCATCTGCCCGACGCCACGCATATGGTGGCAGGCGATGACAACGACGCGTTTACCGCCGCCGTGTTGAACTATCTGGACGCACTCCCCCCGGCTTCCGCCGCAGCGTCCGCCCGTACCGAGCACGTTACCGGAGCAAGTCCATGAGCATTGTCGTTCCCTTCCTGGCCCTGCTGCTGGCAGGTGCCTTCGTCGCCTATCACCGCATGCGGCTGGTCACTTGGACGGTGATCGGCGCCGTGCTGCTGGGCATCTGCTGGTTCGCCGGCGTCAACCAGACCGCAGTCGTGGTCGCCGCGGCGATCCTGGCGCTGGTCAGCGCGCTGGTGCTGCTGCCGTTCCTGCGCAAGCCGCTGATTACCTCGCCGTTCATGGGCGTGTTCCGCAAGGTGCTGCCGCCGCTGTCCAAGACCGAGCGCATCGCGCTGGAAACCGGCTCGGTCGGCTTCGAGGGCGAACTGTTCACCGGCGACCCGGACTGGCAGAAGCTGCTGAACTATCCCAAGCCCCAGCTCACCGCCGAAGAGCAGGCCTTCCTCGACGGCCCGGTCGAAGAGCTGTGCCGGATGGTCAACGACTGGGAAATCACCCACGTCCATGCCGACCTGCCGCCGGAGCTGTGGGACTTCATCAAGAAGAACAAGTTCTTCGGCATGATCATTCCCAAGCAGTACGGCGGCCTGGGGTTCTCGGCGCTGGCGCACCACAAGGTGATCCAGAAGCTGGCCTCGATTTCCAGCGTGGTCAGTTCCACAGTCGGCGTGCCCAACTCGCTGGGCCCGGGTGAGCTGCTCAACCACTACGGCACGCAGGAGCAGAAGGACTATTACCTGCCGCGCCTGGCCGAAGGCATCGAAGTGCCGTGCTTCGGCCTGACCGGCCCGTTCGCCGGCTCCGACGCCACCTCCATCCCCGACTTCGGCATCGTCTGCAGGGGCACGTGGAACGGCGAGGAGGTGCTGGGCCTGAAGCTGACCTTCGACAAGCGCTACATCACCCTGGCGCCGGTGGCCACGCTGATCGGCATGGCGTTCCGCATGTACGACCCGGACGGCCTGCTCGGCGACACCAAGGACATCGGCATCACCCTGGCGCTGCTGCCGCGCGACACCGCCGGCGTGGAGATCGGCCGCCGGCACTTCCCGCTGAACTCGCCGTTCCAGAACGGCCCGATCCGCGGCAAGGACGTGTTCATCCCGCTCAGCCAGATCATCGGCGGCCCGGAGAAGCGCGGCCTGGGCTGGAACATGCTCAACGAGTGCCTGGCGGTCGGCCGTTCGATCACCCTGCCGTCCACCGCCTCGGGCGGCGCCAAGGCCGGCGCGGTCATCACCGGCGCCTATGCGCGCATCCGCAAGCAGTTCGGCCTGTCGGTCGGCCGCTTCGAGGGCGTGGAGGAAGCCTTGGCCCGCATCGGCGGCAAGGCCTACAAGATCAGCGCGCTGTCGCAGGCCACGGCCGCGGCGGTGGACCGCGGCGACGTGCCGTCGGTGCCGTCGGCCATCGCCAAGTACCACTGCACCAACATGAGCCGCGAGTGCATCAGCGACATGATGGACATCATCGGCGGCAAGGGCATCATCCTGGGCCCACGCAATTTCGCCGGCCGCAGCTGGCAGGCCGCGCCCATCGCGATCACCGTGGAAGGCGCCAACATCATGACCCGCAGCCTGCTGATCTTCGGCCAGGGCGCGATCCTGTGCCATCCGTGGGTGCTGAAGGAAATGAAGGCCGCGCAGGACGAAGACCGCAAGACCGGCCTGCGCGAGTTCGACCAGGCGCTGTTCGGCCATGTGCGCTTCGGCATCTCCAATGCCGTGCGTTCGTTCTGGTTCGGCCTGACCGGCGCGCGCTTCGGCGCCGCGCCGGGCGATGCCTACA
Organism: Stenotrophomonas sp. Steno-Z2; assembly: GCF_056393235.1. Taxonomy (NCBI): domain Bacteria; kingdom Pseudomonadati; phylum Pseudomonadota; class Gammaproteobacteria; order Lysobacterales; family Lysobacteraceae; genus Stenotrophomonas; species Stenotrophomonas sp. Steno-Z2. Next base: position 28,192 of record NZ_JBWJOY010000001.1, read on the forward strand.
CCCGCCGCTACTTCCGCAAGCTCGACCGCTACTCGGCCAACCTGGCGCTGATGGCCGACATCTCGATGATGACCTTGGGCGGCAAGCTCAAGTTCAAGGAATCGCTGTCCGGCCGCCTGGGCGACGTGCTCAGCCACATCTACATGACCAGCGCGATGCTCAAGCGCTACCACGACGAGGGCGCGCCGGCCACCGACCAGCCGCTGCTGGCCTGGGCCTTCCATGACAGCGTGCACCGCATCGAGGAGTCGCTGTCGGCGGCGTTGCGCAACTTCCCGATCCGCCCGGTGGGCTGGCTGATGTGGGCGCTGATCTTCCCGTTCGGCCGCCGCGCCGAAGCGCCGGGCGACCGCCTGAGCCGCCGCGTGGCCGCCACCCTGATGTCGCCCAACGAGGCCCGCGACCGCCTGGCGCAGGGCGTGTTCCTGACCCCGTGCGAGAACAACCCGGGCGGCCGCATCGCCAGCTACCTGACCAAGGCGGTCATGGCCGAGCCGGTGGAACGCAAGTTCCTCAAGGCACTCAAGACCAAGGGCATCGAGGCGCTCACCTTCCCCGCGCAGCTGGACGAAGCCGTGGCCGAAGGCGTCATCACCCAGGACGAGCGCACCCTGCTGGAAGAACTGCGCGCGATCACCCTGGACACCATCACCGTGGACGACTTCGAACCGCACGAGCTGCGCGCGGCCTCGTACTACGACCGCGGGGGCCAGCGGCCCGCGCAGGTTGCCTGAGTCCAGGCAGCCATCCTGCAACCGGAAACGGCGGGCACTGCCCGCCGTTTCCTTTCCGGAGGAAGCCATGACCGCTCCCCTGCTCCCGCTCTACCGGCGCCTGTCGCGCTGGCCCGGCGGCCGCTGGCTGTTCACCCGCGCGGTGTGCTTCAAGGCGCCCTACTTCGCCAGCATCTCCCCGCGCATCACCCTGCTCGAGGCCGGCCGCTGCGAAGGCACGCTGGCCGACCGCCGCAAGGTGCGCAACCACATCGGCACCGTGCATGCGATCGCGCTGTGCAACCTGGCCGAACTGACCGCCGGGCTGATGACCGACGCGTCGTTGCCGGCCGACATGCGCTGGATTCCCAAGGGCATGGACGTGCGCTACCAGGCCAGGGCCCGCGGCACGCTGAAGGCGGTGGCCGTGCCGGAACGGCCCATCGCCAGCGCCACGGCCGGTTACGAACTGCCGGTACGGGTCGGCATCAGCGACGCCGCCGGCACCGAGGTGTTCGTCGCGCGCATCGCGATGTGGGTGTCGCCGCGCCGCGGCGACGGGTGAGCCATGGACACCGCCGGACTGCTGGTGCGCCTGGGCGGCGTGCACAGCCTGGGCTTTGCGGCCTTCCACCTGGCGTTCTGGAAACTGTTCGACTGGAAACGCGACCTCGCCCGCAACAGCCCGGCCAACCGCGCGATCATGCAGATCCTCAACCTGCGCCTGGTCTACGTCTTCCTGGGCATGGGCGCGCTGGCGCTGGCCTTCGGCGGTGAGCTGGCCGCCACGCCGCTGGGACGGGCGCTGCTGGGATTCATCGCGCTGTTCTGGGTGGGCCGTGGCGTGGAGCAGTGCGTGTTCCTGCGCATCCACGACTGGCGCGTGCACCTGTTGAGCGCCTTGTTCACGCTGGGCGCGGCGCTGCATGCCGTGCCGCTGTGGCTGGCCTGAGACGCGCCGTCGAGCCGCGCGCCCTGCGCCTGCTCAGCGGGGTGGCGACGCCTCTGGCGCAGACACGCCTTCGGGGCGGCGCGACAGGTGCCAGCCGATGCTGGCGGCGATCACCGCCGCGGTCGCGCTGACGCCGGCAAAACCGGCAGCGCCCACGCCCAGCAGGCGCAGCCCGTTCATGCCCAGGGCGATGGTCATGTCGCCGAAACGCCACACCGCCGTATCCACCGCGTTCTGGCCCTTGTAGCGCACGTTGCGCGGCACGCGCGTGTACAGGCTGTGCCGCGCCGGCTCGGCCATGCCGTAAGCCAGGCCACGGCTGACGACCAGCGCGATCGCCACCGCCGGCATGCCCAGCAGCAGCGGCGCGTGCGGATCGGGCGCGAACAGCACCAGCGACAGCGCGCAGACGCTGACCAGCGCCCAGATCATGATCACGATGCCCGGCCCCTTCCGCGGCAGCAGCCAGCGGGTCAGGGTGAGCTGGGTGATGGCGGTCAGCACGTTGCCGGCCAGGTCGATGTTGGCGGCGAAGCGGGTACGCGCCACCGCATCGGTGAAAGTGGCGCCCGAATAGTCGGTCACCAGCGCGTAGTTCACCGTGCCGATGCCGTCGGCCAGCAGCAGCAGGATCGACATGTTGCGGATGAAGGGATCGGCGAACACCTGCTTGAGGCCGTCGAACATGCCACCGCCGACCGCCGCCTCGTGCCCGGGCTCGTGGCGGCGCGCGCCATGCCGCCGCGCCCAGCGCCCCAGCGCGACCACGCAGCCGAGCGCCAGGCAGAGCAGCGCCGCCGATACCACGAGCAGCGGCGCCACGCCGATCACGCCGACCAGCGTGCGGGTCAGCATCGGCCCGGTGACCGCGCCTATCGTGCCGGCCACCGCGATGACCGGGAACAGTCGCCGCGACTGCTCGCTGTCCCAGATGTCGGACATGAAGCTCCAGAACACCGACACCACGAACAGGTTGAACACGCTGACCCAGACGAAGAACATCACGCCCAGCGTCTTCGGCGCCAGCAAGTCCGGCCAGGCGAACAGCGGCACGAAGCCGATCAGGCAGGCGATGAAAAACACGTAGACCACCGGCATCACCACCCGGCGCGGCCAGCGCGTGACCAGTGCGCCGAACAGCGGCGACAGCAGCAGGGTGCCGATGAAGGTGGCGCCGTAGAACCACGGCAGCTGGGTCGAGCCGACGGCCGCGGCCAGCTGCTCGCGCAGCGGGCGGATCACGTAGTACGCGGCCAGCACGCAAAAGAAATAGGCGAAGGACAGCGCGACCGCCAGCCACTCGCCCGTCCGAACCCTGCCCTGACCCGACCGCATCGGCCTGTCTTCCGTTGCAACGAAGCGCGCAAGGTATCCGATGCACTGCAACATCGCCAGTGCGCACAGGGAATGCCCGGCCCCGATCTCCCGCCGCATCGCCGGCAGCACCGGGGCGGCCCATCGCGACGAATCGGCCACGGTCTCCGGCCGCTGCGGGTCGCGGCTGCGGGTGCAAGGACAAAAATCAGCAATATCAACGCGATGCCCATTCATCTTGCTCTTGTTTGTGCAATCGGGAAAAGCGGCGCTAGAATCGCCGACAGCCTTAGCAAGCAGGCATCGATCACGATGAAACAGAACAGCAGGCGCCGGCATTTCCGTCCGGTGGCATCGGGATTGCTCGGTGTGTTGATGCCCTTCGCGCTGTCGACCACCGCCCAGACGCCCACCGCACCGCAGCCGCTGCCGGAATCGACGCCGCGGTTGCCGGTGAACCTGGAAAACGCGCCGGCGCCGTCGCCGACGCAGCCGATGCCCTACCGGGTCGCGCTGCGACCGGACCAGGTGCAGGCGCTGCCGGAAGGCTTCAACGTCGCCGCCATCGAATCGATGGCCGAACAGCTCACCTACGGCAACCGCGTGCCCGGCCTGGCCATGGCGATCGTGCAGAACGGCCGCGTCCTGTCCGCGCGCGGCTTCGGCGTCACCGACATCGGCAACCCGCAGCCGGTGGACGCGCATACCGTGTTTCGCCTCGCCTCGCTGTCCAAGGCCTTCGCCGGCACCATGGCCGGGCTGCTGGTCAACGACGGCACCCTGCGCTGGGACAGCAAGGTCACCGACTACGTGCCCGGCTTTCAGCTGGCCACGCCCGAGGCGACCGGCCGGCTGACCGTGGCCGACGTGCTGAGCCACCGCGTCGGCCTGCCGTACAACGCCTACGACCGCGACATCGAGGCTAACGCCGATTACTACACGCTGACCCGCAAGCTCGCCAGCGCGCCGCTCAAGTGCGAGCCGGGCGACTGCTATGCCTACCAGAACGTCGCCTTCAGCCTGATCGGCGACGTGGTCTACGCCGCCTCCGGCAGCTTCTACGAGCAGGCGGTCGAACGCCGCATCTTCAAGCCGCTGGGCATGAACGACGCCAGCCTCGGACTGGCCGGCATCCAGGCCAGTCCGCGCTGGGCGCGCCCGCACGTGCGCAGCCGCAACGGCTGGGTGTCGCTGTCGCCCAAGCCCACCTACTACCGCGTCGCCCCGGCCGCCGGCGTCAATGCCAGTGCCAGCGACATGGCGCAATGGCTGCTGGCGCACACCGGGCACCGCCCCGACGTGCTGCCGGCGCCGCTGCTGGCCACCCTGCATGCGCCGCTGGTCAACACGCCGGGCGAGATGCGCTCGGGCTGGCGCCGCGAGCGGCTGGACTCGGCCGGCTACGCGCTGGGCTGGCGCGTGTTCGATTACGCCGGCCACACCGTGGTGTTCCATGCCGGCGCGGTGCAGGGCTATCGCGGCCTGGTCGCGCTGGTGCCCGAGCGCGACCTCGGCATCGCGGTGTTGTGGAACGGCGAGAGCAGCGTGCCCAGCGGATTGATGCCGACCATCCTCGACCGCGCCATCGGCCTGCCGACGCAGCGCTGGCTGGACGTGGACACCGACTTCGGCAGCGACAACCTGATGGCCGAGGACGCGCCGGCCAATGCGCCGCGCGGCAGGAAAGGCGTGTCCTCCGACCGCGCCACCGCCTCCCCGCGCTGACCCGGCGCCGGGAAGACTTCTGGCAAGGCGGCTTCGGCCGCCTTTTTCATGGCGCACCTCCCTGTGCGCTCCCCTTCGGGTGGCTTCGCCGTGAGTACGGCTGTCCTGCCGTTTTTTCATGGCGCATCCTTGTGTGCCCCTTCCGGCGGCTTCGCCGTGGGTACGGCTGTCCCGCTTTCATGTGCGGGCGCCGGACAGGCGGCCGCAGGGACGGGGGACGTATCGCTGCGACGAAAGCGCTGGACCACCAGCGCCAGCAGATGGAGCAGGCGGATCAACGGAGTCGATGCGCTCCCGCACCCTGCCGCGGACGCCCTGCAGGCGGTGCACACCGTCACCGCCGTCATCGCCCGCCCGGCCTTCCCTCGAACAGCGCAATCCCCTCGCCCACGCCGGCCGGATCGCCGGCGACAGACGCGCATAAAAAAACTCCCTCCCCGCTGGGCAGTCGGGGAAGGAGTTCCAGGTACAGCTTCAGCGCTGGATCAGATCAGCGGCGCCGGGGTGGCCGGAAGCGCGACCGGAGCCGCCTTCTTCTTGCGGGCAGCCGGCTTCTTCTTGGCAGCGACCTTCTTGGCGGCCGGCTTCTTGGCAGCCGCCTTCTTCGCGGTCTTCTTCACCGCCTTCTTGGCGGTGGCCTTCTTGGCGACCTTCTTCACCGCCTTCTTCACGGTGGCCTTCTTGGCGACCTTCTTCACCGCCTTCTTCGCGGTGGACTTCTTGGCAACCTTCTTCGCCGCCTTCTTCACCGCCTTCTTGGCGGTGGCCTTCTTGGCGACCTTCTTCACCGCCTTCTTGGCGGCGGCCTTCTTGGCGACCTTCTTCACCGCCTTCTTCGCGGTGGCCTTCTTGGCGACCTTCTTCACCGCCTTCTTGGCGGCAGCTTTCTTGGCGACCTTCTTCACCGCCTTCTTGGCGGCCGGTTTCTTCGCAGCTTTCTTCGTGGCCATTGGATGGCTCCTCGTCAGTGATCTATGGAATTGAAATGCCCAGTTGAAGCAAATCCGCGGTGTATCGCGGAGGACCGACGATGCGTCAACCGCATCGTGACGGATACAGAAACACCCGCAACGATTCCCGCCACGGGTGCCATGTCTTGTTCGGGGGTGTTTCGCGGAAGGAAGCGACTCCTACTCCACCATCTGTGCGCGTGGCGGACGTCCAGGTTGTGCTTCGCGTCTGAATGTTGATCCGGCTCACTCGCTTCCGCAGCAAAGGTCTGCTGGGCGAAACCTAATCACGGTTTTTTTTACTGTCAACTACCCGCGCGCAACTTTTTTTGGAAAGCTTCACGTCGACCGCGGCGGCGGCGCCCGTCCTCGCCACGCCCGCATCGGCGCAGGACGCCGCACGCAACGCGCACGTGACGACGAGGCGTGCAGAAAACACCGTAAAAAAAGCACTATTCGTTCGAGGCATGCGCGCGCGACGTTGCGTGGCGTTGCGCCTCGCGCGCGCACCGCGTGCCGGCGGCGCGGCTCCGGCCGCGTGAAAAAAAAATGTCGCCGGCTCCTGGATTCCCTCCTCCGCGATCGCACTTTCGCGCGGCGCGACGAAGGTTTTGCGCAAACACTTCGCACCTTCGCGAGCCGGTGCGGCCTTCCGAACAACGGCGACGACGGCGTCCAGGCGTCACCCTCCTCGCCCTGCTCGACCATCGTGCGCGGCACTCATCCGCCGGCGGCGACGGCTTCCGAACCGATCGATGCCGGCCGTCATCGCGCCGGCAATCGCCATGGCGGGCGGGACGCACCTTCGGCGCCGGCCCGGCAGTGCGATGCCCGCGACGCGGATGCCGGAAACAGAAACGGCCGCACTGGGCGGCCGTCCTGTTCGTCCTGTGCGACCGGATCAGTGGTCGTCGTTTTCCAGCAGCTCGGCGTAGTCGTCCGGGCCGAGCAGTTCGTTCACCTGCTCCGGCTCGGACATCTCCACGACGAACAGCCAGCCTTCGCCGTAGGCGTCCTCGTTGATGGTCTCCGGCTTGTCGGCCAGGGCTTCGTTGACTTCGACCACGGTGCCCGAGACCGGGCTGTACACGTCGGAGGCGGCCTTGACCGACTCGACCACGGCGGCGGCGTTGCCGGCCTGCACCGTGTCGCCCACGCCGGGCAGCTCGACATAGACCAGGTCGCCCAGCAGGCCCTGCGCATGATCGGAAATGCCGACGGTGACGCGGCCATTGCCTTCGACGCGGGCCCATTCGTGGGACTTGAGGAATTTGAGGTCGCCAGGGATCTCGCTCATGGAACTGCTCCGGAAGAAACGGTGGACGGGATGGGGGGCTAGTTTAGCGGACCGCGGGGCGGATCAGGCGTCGATGCCGGGCTGGGCCTGGCCGTCGCGCACGAACGGGAACTTCACCACGCGCACCGGTACTTCCTTGCCGCGGATGTCCACGCGCACGTTGCCCGCCGCCCCCAGCGGAATGTCGCCGGCCGGCACGCGGGCGAAGGCGATGGCCTTGCCCAGCGTCGGCGAGAACGTGCCGGACAGGATCTCGCCCTCGCCGTTGGCGGTAAGCACCTTCTGGCCGTGGCGCAGCACGCCCTTCTCGTCCATCACCAGGCCGATCATCTGCCGCGCGTTGCCGGCGGCCTTCTGCGCTTCCAGCACGCCGCGGCCGATGAAATCGCGGCCCTCGTCCAGGGCGACGGTCCAGGCCAGCGCGGCCTCGTACGGGCTGACGCTCTCGTCCATGTCCTGGCCGTAGAGGTTCATGCCCGCCTCCAGGCGCAGCGTGTCGCGCGCGCCGAGGCCGGCCGGCTTCACGCCCGCGGCCAGCAGCGCGTTCCAGAACGCGACCACCGCGGTCTGCGGCAGCAGCACTTCATAACCGTCCTCGCCGGTGTAGCCGGTGCGCGCGACGAACAGCGGCACGCCGTCGACCGAGGTCACGTCCAGCGCGGCGAAGCGGCCGAGCCTGTCCAGCGCGGCGCGGCCGGCGTCGGCGACCAGGCCGGCGACCAGCGCGCGCGCCTGCGGCCCCTGCACGGCGACGATGGCCAGGTCCTCGCGCTCGACCACTTCCACGCCGAAGGCGGCGGCATGCTGGCGGATCCAGGCCAGGTCCTTCTCGCGGGTGGAGGCGTTGACCACCATGCGGAAGAAATCGTCGGCCAGGAAGTAGACGATCAGGTCGTCGATCACCCCGCCTTCGGCATTGAGCATGCACGAGTACAGCGCCTTGCCGGCGACCTTGAGCTTGTCGATCGAGTTGGCCAGCAGCTGGCGCAGGAACTCGCGGCTGCGCGCGCCCTTCAGGTCGACCACGGTCATGTGGCTGACGTCGAACATGCCGGCGGCGCGGCGCACCAGGTGGTGCTCGTCGATCTGCGAGCCGTAGTGGATCGGCATGTCCCAGCCGCCGAAGTCGACCATCTTGGCGCCGAGCGCGCGGTGGGTTTCGTTGAGGAGAGTCTTCAGGGTCATGGCCGTTCCATGCGAGGAAAGGCGCCATTATCCCAGATGGCCGCGGGCAAAGCCCATGACGGCGCGGGCACCGCGCCGCCGTCGCCTCAGGCCTGCTGCACCTTCAGCGTCATGCCATCCACCGCGACCACGCGCACGTGGCTGCCGGCGGGCAGGTCCGGGCCGGCCACCACCCAGAACGCATCGTCGACCTTGGCCCGGCCGGCGCCGTTGGCGATGGCCTGGTCCAGCACCACCACCCGCCCGACCAACTGCTCGGCGCGGCGGTTGAGCAATGGCTGCTCGCTGGGCCGCGCGCGCCGGCGGAACCAGGTGCGGTAGACCTGGATCGAGACGAAGCTGAGCACGACGAACAGCACCACCTGCATCAGCACGGCCAGCCCGTCGTAGGCCCAGACCACCAGGAACACGGCGGTGGCGGCCAAGCCCATCCACAGCATGAACGCGCCCGGGGCCATCGCCTCGGCGGCGAACAGGATCACCGCCAGCGCCGCCCAGCCCACCACTTCCCAGCGCATGGCTCAGCGCCCCAGCGGCGGCGGGTTGCCGCGCGACGGCGATGCCTTGCGTTCTTCCTGTTTGGCGAACGCCTCCCGCGCCAGTTCGGCGACGCCGGCGATGGAGCCGATCACGCCGCTGGCTTCCATCGGCATCAGCACCAGCTTCTGGTTGGGCGAGCTCGCAAGTTCCTTGAAGGCTTCCACGTATTTCTGCGCGACGAAGTAGTTGATGGCCTGCACGTCGCCCTGGGCGATGGCCTCGGACACCATCGCCGTGGCCTTGGCTTCGGCCTCGGCCAGGCGCTCGCGCGCCTCGGCGTCGCGGAACGCGGCTTCCTTGCGGCCCTCGGCCTCCAGCACGGCGGCCTGCTTTTCGCCGTCGGCGCGCAGGATCTCGGACTGGCGCAGGCCCTCGGCCTCGAGGATCTGCGCGCGCTTCTCGCGCTCGGCCTTCATCTGCCGCGCCATCGAATCGACCAGGTCGCGCGGCGGCTGGATGTCGCGGATCTCGATGCGGTTGACCTTGATCCCCCACGGGTTGGTGGCGTGGTCGACGACGCTCAGCAGCTGCGCGTTGATGGTCTCGCGCTGGCTCAGCGATTCGTCCAGGTCCATCGAGCCGATCACGGTGCGGATGTTGGTCTGCACCAGCGCGATCATCGCCACCTCCAGGTTGGCGACCTCGTAGGCGGCCTTGGCCGCGTCCAGCACCTGGAAGAACACCACCCCGTCCACGCGCACCACCGCGTTGTCCTTGGTGATGACGTCCTGGCTGGGCACGTCCAGCACCTGCTCCATCATGTTGACCTTGCGGCCGACGCCGTAGACCACCGGGATCAGGAAGTGCAGGCCGGGCGACATGGTGTGGGTATAGCGGCCGAAGCGCTCCACCGTCCATTCATAACCCTGCGGCACCATGCGCACCGTCTTGAACAGGACGATGGCACCGCCCACCAGCACCACCAACGCGAGAAAAAAGCCGCCGCCCATCAGTACGCTCCTTGTCAGTTCGATTCACCGGGGTTCCGGCCCGAGTATAGCCAGCCCGCGCAGGCTAGAACGGCAACCGGCCGCGCAGCACATCGGCGAACATCACCCAGTCGCCGGCGAAGGAATACAGCGGGTGGCTGAACGTGGCCGGGCGGTTCTTCTCGAAGAAGCAGTGCCCCACCCACGCGAACCCGTAGCCGCAGGCCAGGGCCGCCAGCAGCCACGGCCAGCGCCCGGTCAGCAGCGCCGCCAGCAGGCACAGCAGGGCGGCGCTGCTGCCCAGCACGTGCAGCCGGCGGCAGGTGCGGTTGCGGTGCTCGCCCAGGTAGTACGGATAGAACTCGCGGAAACTGCCGAAACGGGCCATGGCGCATCCCTCGACGGGCGATGCGCGCAGCATAGCGCTAGGCCGCGGCGGCGCGGGGACCGGCCATGATCACGCCCATGCCCAGCAGGCACAGGCCGGCACCGAGCAGGTCCCAGCGGGTCGGCGCCACCCCGTCCACCCGCCACAGCCACAGCAGCGCGACGCAGACATAGACGCCGCCATAGGCGGCGTAAACGCGGCCGCTGGCGGTGGGGTGCAGGGTCAGCAGCCAGGCGAACAGCGCCAGGCTGGCGGCCGCCGGCAGCAGCAGCCACGCGCTGCCCTGCTGGCGCAGCCACAGCCACGGCAGGTAGCAGCCGACGATCTCGGCCAGCGCGGTCAACAGGAACAGCGCCAGGGTCCTGATCACGGTGCGCCCTTTTCCTCGCGCTTGACCGCCTGCCACAGCGCTTCCTGCTGCTCCAGGTCCAGCGCGGCCATCGACTGCCCGCGCGCGGCGGCCAGCGCCTCCATGGCGCGGAATCGGCGCTCGAACTTGTGGTTGGCGCGGCGCAGCGCGCTGCCGGGGTCCACCTTCGCGTGGCGCGCAAGATTGGCGCAGACGAACAGCAGGTCGCCGATTTCGTCCTCCAGCCGCGCGTGGTTGTCCGCATACCGGGCGCTCTCGAACTCGGCCTGCACCTCGCCGAGCTCCTCGCGCAGCTTGTCCAGCACCGGCGCGACGTCGGGCCAGTCGAAGCCGGTGCGCGCGGCGCGCTTCTGCAGTTTCAGCGCGCGCTGCCACTCGGGCAGGCCGCGGGCGATGCCGGCCAGCGCCGAACCATCGGTGTCGCCCGCGTCGGCGCGCTCGCGCTGCTTGATCTGCTCCCAGTTGGCGACGACCTCGCCGGCATCGCCGGCCCGTGCATCGCCGAACACATGCGGGTGCCGCCGCAGCATCTTGCCGCTGATCGCGGAGACCACGTCGGCGAAGTCGAAGGCGCCCTGCTCGCTGGCCATCTGCGCATGGAACACCACCTGCAGCAGCAGGTCGCCGAGTTCGTCCTTGAGATCGGCCAGGTCGTTGCGGTCGATGGCGTCGGCGACCTCGTAGGCCTCCTCGATCGTATACGGCGCGATGCTGGAGAAATCCTGCTCCAGGTCCCACGGGCAGCCGCCCTGCGGATCGCGCAGCCGCGCCATGATCCGCAGCAGGGTGCCGATCTCGCCTGGCGCGCCCAGGTCGCCGGCACCGCTCACAGCCCGGCCACCCAGTCGCGCCACGGCAGCGCCGGGTCGCCCAGCGCGACGAAGTCGCCATTGAGCAGGCGCGGGCGCCGGTTGTAGTGGAAGGGTTCGCCGCTGTCGGCGGCCAGCAGCACGCCGCCGGCCGCTTCCAGCACGCACTGCCCGGCGGCGGTATCCCACTCGCTGGTCGGGCCCAGGCGCGGGTACACGTCCAGGGTGCCCTCGGCGATGCGGCAGAACTTCAGCGAGGAACCCTGCGCGACCAGTTCGATCTCGCCCATGCGCGCGAGCAGTTCGCCGGTGCGCGCATCGCGGTGCGAGCGGCTGGCGGCCACCCGCAGCGGCAGCGCCGGCGGCCGCCGGGTGAGGATGGCGTCCTCGCGCCCGCCGTCGCGGCGCCAGGCGCCCTCGCCGCGCGTGGCGTGCCAGACGACGCCGGTCACCGGCGCCTGCACCACGCCGAACACCGGCAGGCCGTGGCGGATCAGGGCGATGTTGACGCTGAATTCGCCATTGCGCTTGATGAACTCGCGCGTGCCATCCAGCGGATCGACCAGCCAGTAGTCCTGCCACCGGCGGCGGGTTTCCCAGGGCAGCTGCGCCGATTCCTCCGACAACACCGGCAGCTCCGGGGTCAGCTGCGACAGGCCGCCCACGATCACGTGGTGCGCGGCCAGGTCGGCGCTGGTCAGCGGGCTCAGGTCGTCCTTGTGCTCGACGTCGAAACCGTCGGCATAGACCTGCATGATCGCCGCGCCGGCCTGCCCGGCGATGGCGATGACGGCTTCGCGCAGGGCTGCGTCCAGGGCGCTCACCGGGTTTTCCCCAGCCATTCGCGGGCGATGAACAGGGCCGCCAGCGAGCGCCCCTCGGAGAAATCCTCGCGCAGCATCAGGCCGTCCAGGTCGGCCAGTTTCCAGGGCACCACTTCCAGCTCCTCGGGTTCGTCGCCGGCAAGGCGTTCGGGATAGAGATCGCGCGCCAGCACCAGCCACGACTGGTGGCTCATGTAGGTCGGCGCCAGGGTCAGGGCGCGCAGCACGTCGATGCGGCGCGCGCCATAGCCGGCTTCCTCCTTGAGCTCGCGGTCGGCCGCCTGCGCCGGCGTCTCGCCGGCGTCGATGCGGCCCTTCACCAGCCCCAGTTCGTAACGGTGCAGGCCGGCGGCGTATTCGCGCACCAGCAGCACGGTGTCCTCGTCCAGCATCGGCACTACCACCACCGCGCCATGGCCGCGGCTGACCAGCCGCTGGAAATGCCGGCGCTCGCCGTTGGAGAACTCCAGGTCCAGGTGTTCCTGGTGGAACGGGCCGATGTCCTCTTCCTGCACCCGATGGATGAGCGGAAGCGGCCGGCTCATGCGCGGCCCCGGGCGGAGGATGGGCGGATCGCTAGAATGCGCGCTGGCAGATACGTTTCCATGAGTCCGAAATGCTAGCAGACCCCGCCGCCACGACGTCGTTCCCGCTCCGTGGGAGCCGCGCATGCGCCTGACCCGCTGCCCCGTCGAACTGCCGCTGCAGGTCGGGCAGACCCTGCCGCTGCCCGAGGAGGCCGCCAACCACCTGGTGCGGGTGATGCGCCTGCGCGAGGGCGACGGTTGCGTGCTGTTCAACGGCGACGGCAGCGATTACGCGGCAACGCTGGTGGCGGTGGGCAAACGCGAGGTGCAGGTGCGCATCGACACCGCGCAGGCGCTGGGCAACGAATCGCCGCTGGCCATCACCCTGCTGCAGGGCATCGCCCGCGGCGAGAAGATGGACCTGATCCTGCAGAAGGCCACCGAGCTGGGCGTGACCGCCATCGTGCCGGTGAATGCCGAGCGCACCGAGGTGAAGCTGGATGCCGCACGCGCGGAAAAGCGCATCGCGCACTGGCGCAGTGTGATCGGCTCGGCCTGCGGCCAGTCGGGCCGCGCGCGCATCCCGGCGCTGTCGCCGCCGCAGGCGCTGGCCGCCGCCGCGGGCGCATTGCCGGCGCAGAGCCTGCGCCTGACCCTGGACCCGCAGGGCGAACACCGCCTGTCCGCGCTGCCGCCCGCGCCCGCTGGCGGCGTAGTGATCGCCATCGGCCCGGAAGGCGGCTGGTCGCCGCGCGACCGCCAGCAGCTGGCCGATGCCGGTTTCCAGGGCCTGCAGCTGGGCCCGCGCATCCTGCGCACCGAGACCGCCGGGCTGGCCGCCATCGCGGCGCTGCAGGCGCGGCTGGGCGACCTGTAGCAACGCACCGCGGGCGCGCACTTCAGCGCGCGCTGTGCGTCATCGACAAGGCCTCACGGGACACCGTCGATGCGGGGCAAACCCCGCATGCAACGCGACCGCATCGATATAGCCCGTGCGGGGCAAACCCCACACCCTGCGGATGGGCAACGAGCGCGAAACGACGAGGGCTTCCGCCCGCAGCTGCCGGGGCGGCGGCTCCTGCAGGTGTTTCAGGCCACCTCTGCCAACGCGGTGAGCACCGCGCTTTCGATCGCGTCCAGGTCCGGCAGCAGCGCGCTCTGCTCGCCCAGCAGCACGCGCATGTGCACGCCCTGCGGCAGGCTTTCCTCGGAGGCGTCGGCCAGCAGGCCGTCGCGCGGCACCGCGATCAACTGCGGGAAGGACTGGGTCAGCAGCGCGAAGTACGGCATCTCCGGGTTGCCGCCCAGCGCCTTGAGCACCACCACCTTGTTGCTGCCGGCGACCGGCTCGTCGCCGCCGTTGAAGCGGGCGAAGGACAGCAGCGGCACTTCCCAGCCCTGCCAGGCGATGTAGCCGGCCAGCCAGTCGGGCGCGCCCTCGATGGGCTGCACCGCCACCCGCGACATCATTTCGGCGACGGTGGCGTTGGGCAGCAGCACGCGCTCGGCGCCGGCCTGGATCAGGACGCCGCGGACTTCGTCGTTGCTTGCATAACTCATGGTCGGTTCCTTGATCGTGTGCGGCTCAGCCGAAGCTGCGCTGGACGAGTTCGCCGGCGAGGTATTCCGGCGGACCGGCCGGATGCCCGGCCACGGCCAGCTGGCTGGCCGCTTCCGGGTCGTAGCAGCCATCGCCGCTCTGCCCGGCCACCCAGCCGCCCCGCCCGGCGAATTCCAGCGCCTCCGGCACCAGCGACGGATCGGCGCCGCTGAGCATCACCACCGCCGAGCGCTCCACCGGCAGGGCCTGCAGCGCCGGTGCCGACGCATCCGCGAAACGCAGCCCGCCCGCCTGCTGGATCACGCCGACGCCGTCCTGCAGCACATAGACATTGCCGCCTTCCAGCGCCTGCCCGGCCTCGGCCAGCGCGACCGGCAGCGGGGTCACGCGCGCCATCTGCTTGACGAGGTTGGCGTAGCGGCCACCGTCCAGGCGCATCTGCACCAGCACCGGCAGCGGGTAGTCGTCCGGCAGCGCGCCCAGCAGGCGCCGCACCGCGTCCGGCCCGCCGATGCCGGCCAGCAGCAGCACCGCGCCCTGGGCGGCGGCGGCCGCTTCCGATTCGAGTTCGACCAGCGACAGCGTACCGAGGCCGGGCGTACCGACAGCATCGGCATCGCCCTGCAGTTGCGTGTCGTCCGTTGCCGGCGCCGCGGCCGGTGCCGGGGCCGGGGCCGGCGCGATGTAGGCATCGTCCTCGACCAGCGACCAGCTGTGGAAGCTGCCGGGCGCAGGCGCGGCGCCGGCCGGCGCCGCGGCGTCCGCAAGCGGCGGCAGTTCCGGCGGCAGCACCGGCTCGCTTGCCGGCTCCGGCCTGGACGGCGCCATCGCCATCAGTTCCTCGAAGGTCAGCACCTCGGAGCGGTCGAGGTTGGCCGGCGGCACATACAGGGTGTCGGCCGGCACCTCGTCGACGTGCAGCACGGCCTCGTCGACATGGAACTGCAGCGGCGCATCGGCATGGCGCTCGTCCGGGCGTTCGGGCATGCCCGGCTCGGGCAGCGGCAGCGCTTCTTCTTCCTGCCCCGGCGGCAGCACCTGGTCATGGCCGTGCAGCTTGGCGGCCAGGTGGCGCGTCCAGCGCTGCGCGTCCCAGCCCTCGCGGCGCGCGGCCAGTTCGGCTTCCTCGAACATCAGCTCCAGCTGCGGCGCGTCCAGCGCCGGCGCAAGGCGCTCCAGCGCGTCCTCCACCGCCGGCTCCAGCGCCACCAGCACCATCGCCGGCCCCAGCGCCCGCAGCGCGGCCGGGTCCAGCGCGCCCGGGTCTTCTTCCAGCACCAGCGCGCCGCCGGCGGCGAGCACCGCCTCCTTCAGGCGCTCGCGCGCCGCGCCGGGCCGCGCCAGCAGGGCGACGGGCCGGGCCGAATGCTCACTCGCGGACACGGGCGATCCCCAACAGGTCGTAGACATTGCGCATCAGATCCAGCTCCTGGTACGGCTTGCCGAGATAGCGCTGCACGCCGATCTCGAACGCGCGCTGGCGGTGCTTGTCGCCGCTGCGCGAGGTGATCATCACGATCGGCACGTCCTTGTAGCGCGCATCGGCGCGCATCGCGGTGGCCAGCTCGTAGCCATCCATGCGCGGCATCTCGATGTCCAGCAGCATCAGGTCCGGCACGCGCTCTTCCAGCCGCTCCAGCGCCTCCACGCCGTCGCGCGCGGCCACCACCTCGAAGTTGTGGCGCTCCAGCACGCGGCCGGTGACCTTGCGCATGGTCAGCGAGTCGTCCACCACCATCACCAGCGGCACATGGCGCTGCTGGCTCACCGCGGCCGCTTCCACCGGCTGCTGCGGCTGCGCCAGGTGGCGGCGCACCAGCGGCGCCACGTCCAGGATCACCACCACGTTGCCTTCGCCGGTGATGGTGGCGCCGTAGATGCCCGGCACCGAGGCGATCTGCAGGCCCACCGGCTTGACCACGATTTCGCGGTTGCCCAGCACCTGGTCGATCGCCACGGCCGCGCGCAGGTCGCCGGCGCGCACCAGCAGCAGCGGAATCTGCGGCTGGCCCTCGGCCTTGGCCGCGGCCTGCCCGACCAGCGTGCCGAGGTCGTGCAGCGCGAAGTCCTCGCCGTTGTAGTGGTAGCCGCCCTGGCCGGATTCGAAACGCTCGCGGGCGATGCGGCCGATGCCGCTGACCGAGGCCACCGGCACGGCGAAGGTGGTCTCGCCGATGCGCACGAACACCGCCTGGGTGACGGCCAGCGTCTGCGGCAGGCGCAGGGTGAAGGTGACGCCCTGCCCGCGCACGGTGTGGATGTCCACCGAACCGCCGAGCTGGCGCACTTCGTTGCGCACCACGTCCATGCCCACGCCGCGGCCGGCGAGCTGGCTGACCTGCTCGCTGGTGCTGAAGCCGGAGGCGAAGATGAGGTTGTCCAGCTGCGCGTCGTCGAGCTGCTCGCCGGGCTGGATCAGGCCGCGCTGCTCGCCGCGGCGGCGGATCGCCTCGCGGTCCAGGCCGGCGCCGTCATCGGCCACTTCCAGCACGATTTCCGAGCCTTCGCGGCGCAGCCGCAGGGTGATGCTGCCCTCTTCCGGCTTGCCGGCGGCGATGCGCTGCTCCGGCGTCTCCAGGCCATGGGCCACGGAATTGCGCAGCATGTGTTCCAGCGGCGCGACCATGCGGTCGAGCACGTTGCGGTCCAGTTCGCCGTGCGTGCCTTCCAGGTTCAGGTGCACCTGCTTGCCGATGTCGTGCGCGGCCTGCCGCACCACGCGGCGCAGGCGCGGCACCAGGCCGTCGAACGGCACCATGCGCGCGCGCATCAGGCCGTCCTGCAGTTCCGAACTGACGCGCGACTGCTGCTGCAGCAGGGCGTCGTAATTGCGCGACAGGTCGTCGAGCACGCCCTGCAGGCCGCCGAGGTCGGCCGCCGATTCGTTGAGCGCGCGGCTGAGCTGCTGCAGCGTGGAGAAGCGGTCCAGTTCCAGCGGATCGAACGCCTGGTCGGCCTGCTCCTGTTCGCGGCGGTAGCGGGCGACGATCTGCGCCTCGGTTTCCAGGTCCAGGCGGCGCAGCTGGTCGCGCAGACGGGCGTTGGTGCGGTCCAGTTCGCCCATGGCGCTGCGGAACGCGCCCAGCTGCTGTTCCAGGCGTGAACGGTAGATCGCCACTTCACCGGCGTGGTTGACCAGGCGGTCGAGCAGGTCGGCACGGACGCGCACCTGCTCCTGGGTGCGGACGGTGCCTTCCTCGTCGACGGCCTGCGCTTCGACCACCGGCGGCGACAAGGGCTCGGCGGCGATGCCGGCCAGCGGCAGCGGCTGCGGCTCGATGTCCGGTGCCGCGGCGGCGGATGCGGGCTGCACGATCACGTCGGCGTCGGCGTCGGCGTCGGCGTCGGACGGAGCATCCGTCATGGCGGCGTCGCCGGTCTCGGCCGTCGACGACGGCTCCGCCTCGACGGCGATCGTGGCCGCTTCCGGCTCCGGCGATGCTGCGACCTCGGCGGCCGGCATCGACTCCACCGGCGCCACCGGCGGCGCGGCGGTTTCCGCGGCCACGGCCGCTTCCGGCGCTTCCGCGCTGCCGGCGGTGCGCGCTTCGAACGCCTCGATGAGATCCACCGGCATCTGCACCGCGCGGTGCGCGCCGGTGCGGATCAGCAGCTGGTGCAGGCGGTCGAAACCGCGCTCGAGCAGCTGCACGTCGCCGCGACCGATCTCGGTACGGCTGGCCGCCACCGCTTCCAGCAGCGATTCGATGGCGTGGCCCAGGTCGCCGATGGCGTTGATGCCGGCCATGCGCGCGCCGCCCTTGAGCGTGTGCAGGTCGCGCTGCAGCCCGGCCAGCAGTTCGCGGTCTTCCGGCGCCGCGCGCAGTTCGCTGATGAGGCGGTCGCAGTGGTCGAGCAGGTCCTTGCCTTCCTCGACGAAGATATCGACCAGTTCGCGGTCGAGGTCGTCGAAATCGAGCGGACCGGCATCGAATGCCGCCGCTTCGACGGCGGCCGGCACCGCGGCTTCCTGCACCGGCGTGACCAGCAGTGCCGGTTCGACCCGGGTTTCGACGGCCGCTTCGGCTTCGGCTTCGGCTTCGGCTTCGGATTCGGATTCGGATTCGGATTCGGATTCGGCGACAGCATCGCCCGTCGTGGCCACGAGTTCGGCCGCAATGGGCTGCCCGGACTCGGCCGCAGGTTCGACTGCCATCTCGACTGCCACTTCGGCGTCAGCGTCAGCTTCGGCTTCGGCTTCGGCTTCGGCGACAGCGTCGTTTTCCGTGGTCTCGATGGCGGCTTCAGTCCACTCCTCATGCCCGACCACCGGCTCCTCGGTGTCCAGCACCGGCTCGACCGCCTGTTCCGCGGCCGGCACGGCGATCGACTCTTCGGACACGGCTTCGGCAGCGACGCCCACCGTCTCCTCGAACGCCGGTTCCTGCGCGGCGACGGCGTCGTCCACCTGCGCAGGCCCGGCAGGCGGCAGCGCCTCGATCGACACCGCGGGCGGCGCGTCGTCCGCCAGCGACATCTCGACGGGCTCGACCGCAACCGGGGCGTCTTCCAGCACCGGTCCGGCCAGCCATTCGATGCCTGCATCTTCTTCCGGTGCGGTGGCATCCTGCGGCGGCTCGGTTCCGCCATCGTCCACCGTCTCGTCCAGCGCCAGCGGCGTTTCGGGCGCATCGTGCGGCAGGCCGGACACGTCCGGCTGCGCTTCGCCCTCCGGTTCCAGCGGCCATTCGAAGACCGACA
Source organism: Stenotrophomonas sp. Steno-Z2 (assembly GCF_056393235.1). Taxonomy (NCBI): domain Bacteria; kingdom Pseudomonadati; phylum Pseudomonadota; class Gammaproteobacteria; order Lysobacterales; family Lysobacteraceae; genus Stenotrophomonas; species Stenotrophomonas sp. Steno-Z2. The sequence goes on from NZ_JBWJOY010000001.1 coordinate 46,977, forward strand.
CGGCCGGCTCTTCCGCGGCGGCGACAGGCGTTTCGTCCGCCGCGCGATGATCGGCGGCGGCCTGATCCGGCAGGCCGGCGAACGAGGCCTCCAGCAGCGCGGGATCGAAATAGGCGGAAAGATCGCCGATGCCGGCCAGTTCCTGCACCGGCAGCGACGCCGGTGCCGGTTCCGGCTCGGTTGCCGGCGTAGTGGCTGTAGCGGCCGGCACGTCTTCGTCGTCGAGGTCCTCGTGCACCTGCGGCGGCCACTGCACCTCCGGCAGGGCATCGGCCAGCGCCTGCAGGCGCGCGGCCAGCGGGGCGAACGACGGGATCAGCGGCGACGGCGCCTGCAGCGCGGTGATGGTGGTGGCCACGGCGGTGGCGGCTTCGCCCAGCGCGGCCACGCCTTCGGCGGACGGCACCACGGCGTTGGCGAGCGAGCGCTTCACGAACGACTCGACCGGCGCGGTCACCGCAGTGATCTCCGGCACCTCGGTCATGGCGAAGGCGCCGCTCATGGTATGCACGGCGCGCAGCAGTTCCTCGCTCACCGGCTGCGGTTCGGGGCGCGACTGCGACAGCCAGGCCTCGACCGTGGCCAGGTGCTGGCCCACTTCGGCTTCGAGGATCTCGCGCAGCACGCTGTCCACCGAGGCCGGCGTGCCGGCGGCCGGAGCGGCGGCGGCCGGCGCGGCCGCAACCACGGCCGGGGCGGCGGAGGCGCCGGCGACATGGAAGGCTTCCTCGCCGGCGGCGATGCGGTCGGCGATGTCCTGCATGCCCGCCACGTCGGCGTGGATGCGGCCGTTGCCGCGCAGCGCGGCGTTGAACTGCGGCAGCACGTCGACGGCCTGGCTGACCAGGGCCACCACCGCGGGGCTGGCCGGGCGGCTGCCGTCGAGCACGCGGTTGAGCATGCTCTCGATCTTCCAGCTGAATTCGCCCAGCGTGCGCGCGCCGACCAGTCGGCCACTGCCCTTGAGCGTATGGAACACGCGCCGCACCGGGCGCAGGCGCTCCATGCTGTCCGGCGCGGCACGCCACGCCGGCAGCAGGCGGCCCAGGTTCAGCAGTTCCTCGTCGAACTCCTCGATGAACACCTCGCGGATGTCCTGGTCGATCTGCTCGGCATCGTCGTCGAAACCACCGTCCACGCCCTCGCCCGCCTCCATGGCGGCGACAGGCGTTCCGGCCGGCGCGGGCGCGGCGGGCACCGCTTCCGCTTCGGCCGGCGCCGCGAACGGATCGAAGGACGCGGCGGCCTTGTCCAGCTCGGCCATGAAGGCCGCGATCTCGTGGTCCGGCGCGGGCGCTTCGTCGGCGGGGCCGATGGCGGCAGAAGCCGGGGTTTCCGGCGCGGCGGCGGCGGCCTCCGCGGCCTCCGCCTGCGGCTGCACGGGCGTTTCCGCGGCAACCGGCTCATCGAGCGTGAATTCGAACGGCGACGCGTCGATGGACAGCGGCGCGACGGCCTCGTCCGCCGTGGCCGTCGCCTCGACCGGCGTCCACGGCCCGGCGCTGGCCGGGTCGAGGGTAAGGAAGTCGCCGGAACCGGCGTGGGCCGCAGCCGCATCGTCGGCCGCGTCGGCGGCGAAAGGCGCCAGCCCGCTGTCCGCCTGCGGCGTGGCGTCCACTTCCGCGGCGATCGGGTCGAAAGCCGGGAACGCGCTGGACGCCGTGTATTCCGCCTGTTGCAGGCCATCGCCGGGCGCCGTGTCCTGCACCGGCGCGAAGCCGGCACCCACATCGAACTCCAGCGGCGCGACGCTCGCCTGCGCGCCGTCCGTTCCGGCCGGCAGGCCTTCGGCCGCTACCGGATCGAAGGCCGGGAAGGCCGCGGCCGCATCGAACGCCGGCGGCTCGATGGCCGCGGCTGGCGCGACCGGCACCGGCCGCGCATGGATCGCGTCGCCGAACACCAGCGGTCGAACCGGCGCGGCGGGCGATGCGGCGACCTCGGCGTCGTATGCCGCCGGCGAGTCGAACGCAGGCTGCGCCTCCTCGACGGAAGGCGCCATTTCCAGCGTGCCCGGTGCATCGTCCATGGCGAACGCCGCGACCGGCGCCGGCGCGGCGGCGGTACCGGCATCGTCCTGCGCGCCCGCCGCGGGCACCGGCCAGTAGCGCAGCGCCTCCAGGCTGCTGCGGGTGATGTCGAGGATTTCCTCGCGGCCGGGGCGCCGCTCGCGCAGCGCTTCCAGGTAGTACTCGAGGCTGGCCATGGCGTCGGCCAGCGTGTCCAGCTGGCGCCCGCCGGGGATGCGCCTGCGCCCGATCAGTTCGACGCCGATGTACTGGCGGATGCCGTTCATGTAGTCCGCGGGCGCCTGCAGGTCGAGCATGCGCAGCGCGCCGGACACCTCGTCCAGCAGGCGCGGCACGTCGTGCAGGCGCGCGTGGTCCCAGTTGGTCTCGATGAAGGCGACGAAGGCCTCGCGCGCGGCGGCGAAATTGGCGATGGCCTCGTGCGCCAGCACCTCCACCGTGCGCCGGGTCTCCACCGCGGCCGGGTCCTCGTCGCCTTCCAGGTTGGCGCCGAGGTAGGCGACCTGGTCGTCCAGCGAGGCATCGACGTAAAGCAGCGCGCCGGCGATGTCGAGCAGCAGGTTGTCGTCGATGGGGCGGCTGCCGTCCACCACTTCGCGCAGCGCGTCGCGCTGCTGCGCGACCACGCCGCGGGCCACGCCCAGCCCCATCACGCCCAGCGTGTCGGACACCGCGCCCAGCTCGTTGACCTGGGTCTGCAGGTCGGCGGTGGCCCCGCCCATGCGCACGTGCAGGTCCAGCGCGTCCTTGATGCGCAGCAGTTCTTCCTTCACCGCGTTGCCGACCGTGTCCAGCAGCTCACGGTTGCGCCCCTGCAGGCTGCCGCGCGCGTGCTCCAGTTCGGCCTCGCTGGCCTTGCCCGCCTCCGGGTCGAAGGCCAGCAGCACGCCCTCGTTGATGCCCTCGGCGGCGCGCGCGGCGCGGATCTCGTTGAGCAGCGGCAGCAGCACGATCGGGATGTCGCGGTGGCCGTTCTGCAGGCGTTCCAGGTAATCGGGCAGCAGCACGGTGCCGCGCATCAGGGTGGCGCAGGCCTCGTCGCGGTCGGGCACGGCGCCATCGCGCACGGCGTCGGCCAGCAGCTCCAGTTCCTCGGCCACCATCGCCGGGGCGTACAGCTCGACCATGCGCAGCGTGCCCTGCACCTGGTGCAGGAAGCCGGCGCAGAAGCGCATGCGGCTGGTGTCGGCCGGGTCCTCGACGAAGTACTCGATCTCGCTGCGCGCCTGGCGCAGGGTCTCGTCCAGCTCCGGCTTGACCCAGCCCAGCGCCGCGTGGCTCATCGCATCGCGCAAGGTACTCATCGCACTCCCCCGTGCAGCATCGTTCGCCTGCCATCCGGGCGGCCGTTTTCTGCGGTATGACGACACATCATCTGCTGGTTCCTTTCCATCCCCGCCCGTTCAACCGGTTCAGGCCGGCAGCTTGAAGTCGGCCACCGAACGGCGCAGGTCCGCGGCCAGCTGGTTGAGCTGGCCCAGCGAATCGGCGGTCTGCCCGGCGCCCTGCGAGGTCTGGCCGGTGATCTGCCGGATCACGCCCATGGTCTGGGTGATGTCGGTAGCGGCGGCGGCCTGCTGGTGGGCGGCGATGGAGATGTTCTTGATCAGGGTGTTGAGCGCGTTGGACACGCGTTCGATTTCGGTCAGCGCGGTACCGGCGTCCTCGGCCAGGCGCGCACCGGACACCACTTCGGCGGTGGTCTGCTCCATCGAGGTGACCGCTTCGTTGGTATCGGCCTGGATGGCCTGCACCAAGCCTTCGATCCGTCGGGTCGCGCCGGAGGTGCGTTCGGCCAGTCGCTGCACTTCGTCGGCCACCACCGCGAAACCGCGGCCCGCCTCGCCGGCCGACGCCGCCTGCACCGCCGCGTTCAACGCCAGGATGTTGGTCTGCTCGGAAATGTCGTTGATCAGTTCCACGATCGAGCCGATCTCCTGCGACGACTCGCCCAGGCGCTTGATGCGCTTGGAGGTTTCCTGGATCTGGTCGCGGATCTGGTCCATGCCCTGGATGGTCTGGCGCACCACGCCGGCGCCCTCGGTGGCGATGACCACCGAGCGCTGCGCCACTTCGGCCGACTCGCTGGAGTTGCGCGACACCTGCTCGATGGACGAGGCGATTTCGCCGATGCGGTCCGAGGCGCTGGTGATCTCGTCGGCCTGGTGCCCGGCCGCTTCGGCCAGCTGCATGGCGGTGGCCTGGGTTTCCTGCGCCGACACCGCCACCTTGCTGGAGATGTCGTTGATGGTGGTCACCAGGTGGCGCAGCTCGTCCACCGCGTAGTTGATCGCGTCGGCGATGGCGCCGGTCATGTCCTCGGTCACCGAGGCCTTCACCGTCAGGTCGCCTTCACCCAGCGAGCTGATTTCGTCCAGCAGCCGCATGATCGCCTGCTGGTTGCGGCTGTTGAATTCCACCTGGGTCTGGTAGCGCAGTTCCTGCTCGCGCGAGCGGCTGCGCACCGTGCTCCACACGAAGCCGATGATCGACAGCACCGACAGCGCGCCGAACACCACGCTCCACCAGAAGTTCGGGAAGATGCGCGTGTCGCGGGTGGAGCCGAAGGCGGAGAAGGCGTCGAACAGCTTGCGGCTGTTGTCCAGCATGCGGTCCGAGCCGCCGGCCAGCGCCGCGGCCGAGGACTGCGCGGCGAACAGGTTGCGCGAGCTGGCCAGGATCGCGTCGGCGTCCTTCTTCATCTTGGTCCACTGGTTGGCCGACTGCTCCAGCGCGACCTGCGCGTTGGGGTTGCGCACCGCGGCGATGCCCAGTTCCTCGTTGCCGTTGCGCAGGCCTTCCAGCACCTGGGTGAACACGGTCATGTCGCGCGCCAGCGCGTCGCCGGCACCGCTGGCGCCGGGGCCGCCGGCGCGGATTTCGGTGACGCGGCGGGCCATGGAGCCTACCACCACCACCTGCTGCAGGCCGTTGTAGATCTGCGTGGACTGGGCCCCGCCGGCGGTCATCGCGCGCACCACTTCGTTCAGCTGCGCCTGCAGCTGCGGCACCGCGCCAACGAAGCTGTCGGCGTTGCCGGCCAGCGCCAGCACCGCCGGCTCGCTGGCCACGATCTGCTCGGCGCTCCTGGACAGCGGCTGCCAGGTCTCGACCAGCTGGCGCAGCGGCGCGGCCACGCCGGCTTCCTCGCCGAAACGGCCCTTCAGTTCGCTCACCGTGCGGTCGACCTTGGCGCGGGTGTCCTTGAACGCGGCGTAGGCCTCGCGGTTGCCCGCCACCGCCTCGCGGCCCTGGTTGGCCAGCTGCTGCGACAGCACCTGCAGGTCGGCCGCACCGGTGCCGGCGCCGGCCAGGCGGCTGCCCTGCCAGGTGGCCACGCCGGTGTTGGCGCCGAACACGATCATCGACAGCACCAGCAGGCCCAGCCAGAAGTTGGTACCCACGTTGCCAAGCTTGCGGGCCTTGGCGGCGTCCGGAGCAGTACTCATGTTTCGACCTCGGTATCCAATGCGGAAAGGCAGGCCCGCGCTCAGGCGGCGGCCTGCCGGAATTCAGGCGTGCGCGACAGCAGGGACAGCGAGAACACGCCCCAGTCGTGGTCGCCGTCGTTGAAGGCGTGTTCGACGAAATGCGCGTAGCGGCCCTGGGCGATGGCGCCGGCCGGGACCTGCCTGGACAGCTCGAAACTGCGCTGCCCGTAGAGCTCGTCGATGCTGATGGCGACGTCGCCGCCGGTCTGGCGCATGATCAGCACGCGGTGGCCTTCCTGCTGGACGGTACGCTGCCCCTCCAGGAAGTACTTCAGGTCCACCACCGGAAACAGGTTGCCGCGCAGGTTGCCCACGCCCAGCAGCCATGGCTGCGCGCCGGGCACCGGCGTGACCGGCGGCATCGGCACGATCTCGACCACCTCGCGGAAATCGGACACCAGGCGCCGGCTGCCGATGCGGTAGCCCACGCCGCGCCAGACGTCGGCGGAGAAGTGGCGTTCCGGCAGCTGCACCGCGTGCGCAAGGCTGCGCCGTTCGTAGGCTTCGAGGATGTCGAAGGGAGAGCGCATCAACCCACCAGTTTGTTGATCCGCGCGATCAGGTCGTCCTCGCGCGGCGGCTTCACCACATAATCCGACGCGCCCTGGCGCATGCCCCAGGCCATGTCGGTCTCCATGCTCTTGGTACTGACGATCAGCACCGGAATGCCGCGGGTGGCCTCGTCGCGCGACAGCGCGCGGGTGGCCTGGAAGCCGCTCATGCCGGGCAGCACCACGTCCATCAGCACCAGCTGCGGCCCCTGGCTGCGCGCCATCTGCAGGCCGTCTTCGGCGTTGTCGGTGGCGAGCACCTCGTGGCCGGCCTTTTCCAGCCATTGCGTGAACACCGCCCGGTCGGTCGGTGAGTCCTCGATCAACAGGATTCGAGCCATGTGCCTTACCCCCTGGTCAGGCGTTGACGTATGTGCGGATGGCGCCCAGCAGTTCTTCGCGAGTGAATGGCTTGGTCAGGTACTGCTCGGAGCCGACGATGCGCCCGCGCGCCTTGTCGAACAGGCCGTCCTTGGAGGACAGCATGATCACCGGCGTGGACTTGAAGAGCTGGTTGCCCTTGATCAGCGCGCAGGTCTGGTAGCCGTCCAGCCGCGGCATCATGATGTCCACGAAGATGATCTGCGGCTGCTGGTCGGCGATCTTGGCCAGTGCCTCGAAGCCGTCGGTCGCGGTCACGACCTCGCAGCCTTCGCGCTTGAGCAGTGTCTCGGCAGTACGCCGGATGGTCTTCGAATCGTCGATGACCATCACCTTCAGCCCTGCGAGTTCCCCACCCGCAGCCATGTTTTCAACCATTGCGATTTCCCCGGGCGCGCAGCGCGCCATCTGAACGTGGCGCTGCTGCGAAAGCGGTCTATATCCCAGCCCGGCCGCGAACTGTCAAGGGCCGACGTCGTCGCGGGGCTGGCGCCGCATGCAGTGTGAACGCCATCGCAGTCGCTGCGCAGGGCCATTCAGCCACGCAACGCACCGGACCGCGCATGGCGCTGGGCGCCCGTCGCGCCGGGACGCTACCATCGCCGCCTGACCCGAACGGCCGTGGATCATGCTGGACGTCATCGTGGTGATGGACCCCATCGCCCAAATCAAGATCGCCAAAGACACCACCTTCGCCATGCTGCTGGAAGCCCAGCGGCGCGGCCACCGCCTGCATTACGTGCGCCCCGGCGGGCTGGCGCTGGAGGGCGGCACCGCCGTGGCCGAGACCGCGCCGCTGCAGGTGCGCGACGACCCGGCCGGCTGGTTCACCCTGGGCAGCTACGCGCGCACCGCGTTCGGCCCGGGCCAGATCGTGCTGATGCGCAAGGACCCGCCGTTCGACAGCGAGTTCCTCTACGACACCCAGGTGCTGTCGGTGGCCCAGGCCGCCGGCGCCTGCGTGGTCAACGACCCGCAGGGGCTGCGCGACTACAACGAGAAGCTGGCCGCGCTGCTGTTCCCGCAGTGCTGCCCGCCGACCCTGGTCAGCCGCGGCGCCGCCGCGCTCAAGGCCTTCGCCCTCGAGCACGGCCAGGTGGTGCTCAAGCCGCTGGACGGCATGGGCGGGCGTTCGATCTTCCGCAGCGGCAGCGGCGACCCCAACCTCAACGTCATCCTGGAGACGCTCACCGACGGCGGCCGCCGGCTGGCGCTGGCGCAGCGCTTCATCCCGGACATCAGCGCCGGCGACAAGCGCATCCTGCTGATCGACGGCGAGCCGGTGGACTACTGCCTGGCGCGCATCCCGCAGGGCGACGAGTTCCGCGGCAACCTCGCCGCCGGCGGCCGCGGCGAGGGCCGCCCGCTGAGCGAGCGCGACCGCTGGATCGCCGCCCAGGTCGGCCCGGAAATGAAGCGGCGCGGCATGCGCTTCGTCGGCCTGGACGTGATCGGCGACTACCTCACCGAAGTCAACGTCACCAGCCCGACCTGCGCCCGCGAGCTCGACGCCCAGTTCGGGCTGAACATCGCCGGCCAGCTGTTCGACGCGCTCGAGGCCGGCCTGCCGCGATGAGCGCCCCCGCCGATGCCCTGCCGCCGCCGGCGCGCGTCACCGAGCAGCAGCGGCTGGGCGCCACGCTGACGCTGTCGCTGCTGGTGCACGGCCTGCTGATCCTGGGCGTGGGGTTCGCGGTGGGCGGCAACGCGCCGCTGGTGCCGACGCTGGACGTGATCTTCAGCCAGACCAGCACGCCGCTGACCCCGAAGCAGGCCGATTTCCTGGCCCAGGCCAACCAGCAGGGCGGCGGCGACCACGACCGGCCGCAGCGCCCGCGCGACAGCCAGGCCGGCATCGTGCCGCAGCCCGGCGCCGGCCTGGCGCCGGTGCCGATGCAGCGCCAGGCGGCGGCGCTGCCCCCGCCGCCGCAGGCGCGCGTGGTCAGCAGCACGCGCGGCGAGCAGGCCGTCGCCGAGGCGCAGCCGCGGCCGCTGCCCGAACGCCCCGAGCTGGACGCGCCGATGACCGCGCGCGAGCAGCGCGACGCGGAAATGGCGCGGCTGGCCGCCGAGGTGCACCTGCGCTCGGAGCAATACGCCAAACGCCCGAACCGCAAGTTCGTCTCGGCCAGCACCCGCGAATACGCCTATGCGAACTACCTGCGCGCCTGGGTGGACCGCGCCGAGCGCGTGGGCAACCTGAACTACCCCGACGAGGCGCGCCAGCGCCGCCTCGGCGGCCAGGTGGTGATCACCGTGGGCGTGCGCCGCGACGGCAGCGTGGAGAGCAGCCGCATCCTGCGCAGCAGCGGCACGCCGCTGCTGGATGCCGCCGCGCTGCGGGTGGTGGAGCTGGCGCAGCCGTTCCCGCCCCTGCCCCGTACCAGCGACGACATCGACATCCTGCAGGTCACCCGCACCTGGGTGTTCCTGCCCGGCGGCGAACTGCACGACGACCGCTGAAGCGGTGGCGCCGGCCATCGCCGGCGCCCCATCCACTCCGTCCGTCAGTCCGCCTGGCCGAGCAGGGTCTTCTTCCAGAACTCGATCCCGGCCCAGAAGATGTAATCGCGGTTCTCGCGCTTGTGGAAGCCATGGCCTTCGTTGCGCGCCAGCACATGCCAGGCCTCGCCGCCCTGCCCGCGCAGCGCCCTGACGATCTGCTCGGCCTCGGAGGCCGGCACCCGCGGATCGTTGCCGCCGGCGGCGACCATCAGCGGGATGCGGATCTTCCCGACGTTGCGCAGCGGCGATATCTCCGCCAGGCGGGCGCGCTGGGCCGGATCGCGTTCGTCGCCGTACTCCACCCGCCGCAGGTCGCGCCGGTAGGCCTGGGTGTTCTCCAGGAAGGTGACGAAATCGGAAATGGCGACGGCGCAGCTGGCCGAGCGCAGGCGGTCGCTGTAGTGCACCGCCGAGGCGTAGCACATGTAGCCGCCGTAGCTGAAACCGTAGACCGCGAACCGCGCCGCATCCAGCGCCGGGTCGGCCGCCAGCGCGTCGATGAACGCGCCCACGTCCTTGACCGAGTCCTCGCGCTTCCATGGCCCGTTGTCCAGGTCCAGGAAGCGGGTGCCGTAGCCCGAGGAACCGCGCACGTTGGGCAGGAACAGGGCCACGCCCAGTTCGTTGACCAGGTAGTTGTCGGCGCCGAGGAAACCCGGCCGGCTCTGCCCTTCCGGGCCGCCGTGGATGTCCATGATCAGCGGCCGCCTGCCGGGGAAGCGGGCCGGATCGGGGCGGTACAGGAAGCCGGACACCTTCTCGCCGTCGAAACTGGCCACTTCCACGAGTTCCGGCTCGCGGTTGCGCTCCAGGTCCAGGCCGCCGGCCTCGCTCCAGGTCCAGCGCTTCACCGCCAGCGTCTTCGGCTCGATCGAATACACATCGCCCGGCACCCGGGCCGAGGACAGGCTCAGGCCGATCTCGCCCCACGGCGCGATCTGCAGCAGCCGGCCGATGCTCCAGTCCAGCACGCCCTCCGGCAGGCCGTCGACCGGCCGCAGGTTGCCGCCATCGCCATCGCCTACCCGCAGCCGCGACACGCCGGCGTCGTTGATCGCGTAGACCAGCACCTGCTCGTCGTCGGACACCGCGTAGTCGGTCACGTCCCAGCGCGGCTCGCGGCTCACCGCGGTGAACGCTCCGCTGCGCGGATCCAGCTTGCCCAGCCGGACGAAATCCGAATCGCGGTTGGACAGCACCCAGATCCGGCCATCGCGGGCGTAGTGCGCATCGGCGTAGGACGCCTGCCCGCGCGCCGGGGTCAGCACCTTCATCCCGCCCTTGCGCAGGTCGATCTCGGCCAGCACCGCGTGGTTGATGGAAAGCCGGTTGATGGCCAGGGCGCGGCTGCCGTCGGGCGAGAAGTCGGAGATGTTCCAGCCACCGCCGCTGACCTGCGCGACCATGCGGTCGCTGCCGGGCCGGGACGGGTCCAGCACGTAGAGGTCCATGTCCGCGCCGTTGCGCCGCGAGGAGGCGTAACCGAGCAGGCGGCCATCGCGGCTCCAGCTGCCGAACCAGTTGCGCGACCTGCCGTCGGTCAGCAGTTCCAGGCGCCCCTCCTTCAGCAGGTACAACTGGAAGAACTCGTTGCCGCCAACGTCCTTCTGCACCACCAGGTGGCCGCTGTCGCCCGGCGCGTGGCTGGCGAAGGGCACCGGTTCGGCCTCGAAGCTGAGCTGGGTGCGCGCGGCGCCGGGCGAGCGCACGCTGTGCAGCTGGTCGGTGCCGCCGAAGCGGGTCTTCATCAGCACCGAGCGGGTCTGCGGGTCCCAGCCGAGGAAGGCGGCGCGGCGGAATTCCAGGTAGCGGGCGCTGGCCTCGGCCGTCGCCTCGGGAATGGCCGGCACGCCGTCGGCATGGATCGCCGGCGGCACCGGGACCGCTGCCGCCGCAGTGCCGGCGACGGCCAATGCCGCGGCCAGCAGGGTACGGATTGCATGATGCATGTGTGCTCCTCGTCGGTTGGCGGCGGGGCCGCTCAGAACTTCACCCGCACGCCGGCGGTGTAGTAGGCGCCCATGACGTCGTAGTAGGGCGAGAACGTCGCGGCGATGGGCGCCTTCTTGTTGAAGACGTTGTTGGCGCTGGCGTACAGCTCCACCCTGCCCTCGCCGCCCAGCCGGTAGGCGCCGCCCACGTCGTAGTAGACGTAGCTGCCGATGCGGTTGTTGACGATGTTCTGGTTGCGGTCGTAGTCGCCGGCGGACAGGTAGCGGGCACGTGCGTTGACCGAGAACACGTCGCTGTCGAAGGCGATGCTGGACACTGCGCGCCACTTCGGCACGCCCAGGCCGAACGCATAGCCCTGCGAGCCCACGTACTCCATGCGCTTGACGCCATCGTCGGTGCTCAGGCTGTTGACCCAGGTGGCCAGGGTGCGCAGGCGCAGCCGCCCGGGCACGCCGAACAGGCGGGCGTCGCGGCGGTAGGAGGCTTCCAGGTCGACGCCGTCGGTCTTGTATTGCGACAGGTTGGTGTAGGTGGAGACGATGCGGGTGATGTTGCCGCCGGCGTCGCGCTCGACCCGGCTGCACAGCTCGGCGTTGCCGGCGGCGCAGCGGTTGAGGATGTCCTGCAGGCCGATCGTGGTGATCACGTCCTTGATGTCGATGTTGAAATAGTCCACCGAGAAATCCAGGCCTTCGACCGTGCGCGGCGACCAGCTCAGGCCGGCGGTCAGGGTGTCGGCGGTCTCCGGCCGCAGCCCCGGGTTGCCGCCGCCGTTGCTCAACGCGTAGACGGTCTGGTTGTTGGTCGGATCGGTGACGTAGCTCCAGCCGGTCGTGGTGGTGGTGAACAGCTCGCCCAGGTTGGCCGAGCGGATGTCGCGCGAACGGGCGATGCGGCCGCGGAAACCCTCGAAGAACTCATTGGTGAAGCCGAGCTTCCACGACCAGATCGAACCGGTGGTGTTGTAGTCGGAAATGCGCGCGGCCGCGCTCAGCGCCAGGTTGTTCAGCCCGGGCACGTCCTTGACCAGCGGCACCAGCACCTCGCCGAAGGCCTCCTTGACGTTGAACGAGCCCTTCATGGCGCTGAAGTTGAACGAACGGAAGGCCTTGGCCGCGTCCAGCTCGCCGACGCGCTGGTCGATCGCCTCGCGCCGCCCTTCCACGCCGAATGCCACCGAGACCGCGCCCGCCGGCAGTTCCCAAGGCTCGCCACGCAGGCTGGCGCCGAACACGTCCAGCGTGGTCTTGGCGCGCTGCTGCGGGGTGCCGGTCACGTAGTCGATGGCTTCCTGCGAGGGCGCGCCCTCGCCGAACAGGTTGATCGGCACGCAGTGCACCGCCGGGTTGGCCAGGCTGACGCGGCAGACCGGCTTGCCGGTGACCGGGTCGAGCACCGAATCGACCGCATTGGCCCAGGCCTCGCGCAGGATGAACCCCGGCGTGTCGAAGTTGGCTTCGGCCTCGCCATGGCTGTAGTAGGCGCTCCAGCGCCAGTCGCCGGCGTAGCCGTCCAGCGCCAGCGTGGCCTGGGTGGTCTTCCGTTCGAAATCGATGTGCGGGTAGTTGATGTCGTTGTTGAAGCGGCCGATCCGCAGCGTGGTCTCCCCGGCCTGCTCCATCGCCTCGCGCACCTGCTGCGGCAGGAAGGCATTGTCGATACCGATGTCCAGGTTGTTGCGGTTGTGGTCGCCGAACCAGATGTAGTTGTTGTACATCCGCGAATGGCGCACTTCGGCGGTCAGGCGCACGTCGTCGGTCAGGTCGTAGCGGCCGCTGGCCAGCACCGCGTAGCGCTTCTGCGGCGCGCTGAGCGGGCTGTAATCGTCGTTGGACGGCCCCTCGCCGCCGCTCATCAGCGCGCCGACCACGCGGCCGTACTGGAAGTCGCGCAGCGAACCATCCGGATTGAACGCCTTGCCCTTGAGCACGCCGGACAGGATCAGGCCGCCATAGCCGGCATCGGAGAAACCGACATCGGGCATCAGCTGGTACTGGCCGTTGCCGATGGACAGCGTCGACCAGCGGCCGGCGCGGCTGCGCGAACTGCGCGGCACGATGCCGTCGTTGTCCAGGAACTCGCCGCCGACCAGGAAGTGGCCGCGCCCATCGGCGAAGTCCGTGCCCCACGCGGCCTCGAAGCGTTTCTCCTTGCCGTCGTCGTAGGTGGACTGCCCGGCCTGCGCGCCGGCCTTGAAGCCGATGAAGTCGTGGTCCAGGCTGATGTTGACCACGCCGCCCACCGCGCCCGACCCCCAGGCCGCGGAAGCGCCGCCGGTCACCACGTCGACGCTTTTGACGACGATCGAGGGAATCGTGTTGAGGTCGTTGTCGCTGGAAATGCGGCGGCCGTCCTGCAGCACCAGGGTGCGCGAGATGCCCAGGCCGCGCAGGTCTACCGGCGCGTTGCCGGCGCCGGTGTTGGAACCGGTGGTCTGCGGCGAACTGGTGGCACGGAACTGCGGCAGGTCGTTGAGCGCGGCGCCGACGTTGGTGCGCGAGTCGAGCTTCAGTTCCTCGGCGGTGATCGGCAGGGTCGGCGTCGGCGCCACCAGGTCGGGACGATCGATGCGCGATGCGGACACGCTGACCGTGGCGAGATCGCTGACCTTGCGGTCGCTGCCTTCGTCCTTGGTCTGGGCTTGGGCGCCGGCCGAAGCGGCCAGGGTCGCCAGGACGCACAACGTCAGGGGGTGGAGCAGGAGTGGCTTGCGCATGTGTTCGTTACCCGGATTCGCAATGACTGGGGGCGCCCGGTGTGCGGGCGCGCCGACAGTGCCGGCTCGTGAACGAACAATGCGTAATGTCTATGGAAAGACAAACTTCATTACCGATGCAACGGGATTCGACTACCGACAGCGGCATCGAAGCGCAAGCATCGCATGTGCTGGAAAGTGCTTGTTTCGCAGCGTGCGGCGCATCTTACCCGGATTCCATTTCAAAATCCGCCCTCTTTTTCGTTGGACCGATTCCGTCACAGTCGACGAAACGGCGGCGGGCGCATTGTTTCTTCCGCAACTTCGCCTTCAACGCGGATCATGGCCCTGGATTGCGCAGATTTTCCGCGCCCGCACGGGGTGGAATGTCTGCCCAGGCCACATCAGCGCACCTCACGGTTGAACGGAAACACGGGCGATGCACGGTTCGTTGCAGATCGCCGTTACGCGGTTCCCGATCACGCCAGTGCCTGGCGTTCGCCCCGAAGCCGGTGCGGAAGCACGCGATGGAAGCGCGCACAGCATGGGCCGCCAGGATTGCAGCGCGGTTTCAGCGCCGCGGCGCGGTGGCTCCGCGGCGCCGGGGCATCAGCCCTGTCCGGCCGGCGTGGCGGTGTAGACCGGCTCGCCATCGACCCAGGTGGACAGCACCTTCAGCTCGTCCAGGCGCCCCCCGTTTTCGTCCAGCGGATCGCGGTCGAAAATGACGAAGTCCGCGCGCATGCCGCTGCGCAGGCGACCGACCTGGGCCTCGTCATGTCCGGCGTACGCGGCATCGCTGGTGAAACCGCGCAGCGCTTCGGCCACGCTCAGGCGCTGCTCCGGCTGCCAGCCGCCCGGCGGCTGGCCGTCGCGGTCCTGGCGGGTCACCGCTGCGTACAGGCCCAGGCGCGGATCGACCTGCTCGACCGGAAAATCCGAACCCAGCGCCAGGCGCGCGCCGCTGTGCAGGTAACGCTGCCAGGCATAGGCGCCCTTGATCCGTTCCGGCCCCACGCGCTGCTCGGCCCAGCCCATGTCCGACGTGGCGTGGGTGGGCTGCATCGAGGCGATCACGCCGAGCCGGGCGAAACGCGGGATGTCCTCCAGCGCCACCACCTGCGCATGCTCCACGCGCCAGCGGTGGTCGTTGCCCTTGTGCGCGCCCAGCACCTTCTCGTAGGTATCGAGCACGATGCGGTTGCCGCGGTCGCCGATCGCGTGCGTGGCCACCTGCACCTTGCAGCCATCGGCCTTGCGCACCGCCACTTCGAAATCCTCCGGCGAGGTCATCAGCAGGCCGCGGTTGTGCGGATCGTCGCTGTAGTCGGCCAGCAGGGCCGCACCGCGGCTGCCCAGCGCGCCGTCCATGAACAGCTTGACCCCGTGCATCTGCAGTCGCCCCCCCGGATGGGTGTACAGGCCGTTGGCGCACAGGTCGTCCAGCGCGCCGTGGTTGCCATCGGCGTAGGCATCGACGCGCAGCGGCAGCCTGCCCTGGTCGGCCAGCCGCTTCATCACCGCCAGGTCCTCGCGCGACACGCCCATGTCGTGCACGCCGGTGAGCCCGTTGCTGACCGCCAGCTGCACTGCGGCCTGCAGGCGCTTCTCGCGCACCGCCTCGTCCGGCGTCGGGATATGCGTCCTCACCAGCGACGAGGCGCCATCCACCAGCACGCCGGTCGGCTTGCCGGCGGCATCGCGCAGGATGCGCCCGCCCTCCGGCTGCCAGTCGCCCGACAGCGGCTTGCCCGCCTTCTCCGCGATGCGCAGCGCGGCGCCGTTCACCCAGCCGGCATGGCCATCGATGCGCTCCAGATACACCGGCCGCTCCGGGAAAGCCGCGTCCAGGTCGGCCGCCGTCGGAAACGCGGTGTCGTCCCAGCGGTTCTGGTCCCAGCCCGCGCCCAGCAGCCATTCGCCCGGCGCCAGCGTCTTTTCGAAGGCCTGCAGGCGTTCCACCACCTCGGCGCGGCTGCGCGCGCCGGTCAGGTCGGCCTGCGCCAGCGTGTCGCCGAGGCCGACCAGATGCGCATGCGCGTCGATCAGCCCCGGCACCACGGTGACCTTGCCGGCGTCGATGCGCCTGGCCTGCGGATAACGCTGCAGCACCGCCGCGCGTTCGCCCACCGCCAGCAGGCGGCCGTTGTCCGTGTCCCACGCCAGCGCGCTGGCCGTGGGCTGCTGGGGATCGCCCGTGCGGATGGTGTCGGCGAGCAGCACCCGCACCTCGGCCGAGGCCGGCGCCAGATACAGGCAGGGAAGCAGGACGGCGAGACAGGCGGCGGTACGGCGCATGCGGAGACACTCCTGGCCAAGGTGAACGGCGACTATGCCGCCATCGGCCAGGCGTGACAACGAAACCGGGACCGGCCTGCGCCGAATGCCGGCGCTCGACGGCGACCCGGCGCCGCGCCGGATCAGTCGGCGCTGACGTCCACCCGCACCCGGATGCGCTCGCCCGGGTGGTAGTCGCGGCGCGTGTGGTATTCGCGGCCGCCGTACTCGTAGGTGACGTCGTAGCCGTCCACGCGCTCGCTTTCGTAGCCGTAGCCATCGCGGCCGTAACCATCGCGCCCGGGCTCGCAGACGCGCACGTCCGAACGCCGGTAGACCGGGCGGTTGTTCGCATCGTAAATTGCGCGCCCCGCGGCGCCGCCGGCGACGGTGCCGATCGCGGTGCCCAGGTAGCGGCCATCGCCGCCGCCGATGCGGCTGCCGATGATGGCGCCGGCCAGGCCACCGATCACCGTGGCGACCTGGCGCCCGCCATCGCTGCCCTGGCGGTAGCCGCCGGCGTAACGGTCGTCGCGGTAATCGCGCTCATCGCGCCGGTAGCCATCCGGTCCGTATACGTAGTCGCCATCGGCGCGCTCGTAGCAGCGGCCCTGGCGGCCACCGCCATCGACGATGATCGGGTCCACCCGCACCACGCGGGCATAGTCGTAGACCGGGCCGTTGTCGCCGTCGTAGTAGCGGCCATCGTCCTGGCGCCAGTCGCCGCTGGTGGGCGATGGGCGATAGCGGCCGTCGTCGTATCGCTGCGCGGTGGCGGGGAACGCCAGCAGGCAACCGAGGACCAGGACACCTGCAAGAGGCAACGATCGGGACATGGCGGCCGTACCGGCGGATGGAGATGGACGGATGCTCCGGCGCGGCGCGTGAAACGCCCCTGAACCGGAACGCCGGAGCGGCGCGGCCGCCGCCCCGGCCGCGGGCTCAGGCGGAAAACTCGGTTTCCAGGCTGATCGGCACCGCGCTCAGCGCCTTGGACACGGGGCAGTTCTGCTTGGCGTCTTCGGCCACCGCGCGGAACTTCACCTCGTCCATGCCCGGCACCACCGCCTTCACCTTCAGGCGGATCTGCGACAGCTGCGGGCCACCGTCCATCGACAGGTCGACATCGGCGCGGGTGTCGAGCGAACGCGGCGGGAAGCCGGCCTCGCCCAGCTTCGCCGACAGCGCCATGGTGAAGCAGCCGGCATGCGCGGCGGCGATCAGTTCTTCCGGGTTGGTGCCCTTCTCGTCGCCGAAGCGGCTGGAGAAGGCGTAGCGCGTGTTCTCCATCAGCCCGCTCTGCGGCGTGCTCAACCGCCCCTGCCCGCTCTTGAGGTCGCCCTCCCAGTGCGCGGTGGCGTGGCGTGAAATACCCATGGCATGTCTCCTGTGCGTGCGTGGAAGGTCGCTCCAGCCTAGGGCAGCGTTCGTTAGCGCCTTGTGCGCCGCAGCGGCATCGCGCGCGGCAGGCGCTCCCCCGACATGGCCGGCGCCGGCGCCGGGCAACCACGGTGCGCGCGCCAGACCCCTGCATTTCCCGCCTTATTTTCCCGCAGCCGCCGCCTCATGCCGCTGGCGGAAGCCGGTTGGATGCAATTTTTATGGGGTTTTTGTGTCCTGCCCTATTGGCGATGCACCGCGCATGCCCTACATTTCGCTTGCCGACGGGGTCGGCACGACCAACAACCAACCGTTCACGGAACAGGAAATCATGGCAAAGACCGCTAAGAAGGCTGCCCCGAAGAAGGCAGCGAAGAAAGTCGCTACGAAGGCAGCCGCCAAGCCGGCCGCTCCCAAGCCGATCAAGGAAGCCCTGACCAAGTCGGGTCTGGTTGCACACCTGGCCGAGGCGACCAGCGTCGCCGCCAAGGATGTCCGCTCCGTCCTGGCCGCGCTGGAAGGTGCCGTGGCCGCATCGATCAACAAGAAGGGCGCCGGCCACTTCACCCTGCCGGGCCTGCTGAAGATCACCACCGTGAACGTGCCGGCCAAGCCGAAGCGCAAGGGCATCAACCCGTTCACCAAGGAAGAGCAGTGGTTCGCCGCCAAGCCGGCTTCCACCAAGATCAAGGTGCGCCCGCTCAAGAAGCTCAAGGACGCCGCGGTCTGATCCGCGCGCCCTTCGGCGAAAAACGGGACGGCGCTGCCGTCCCGTTTTTTTTGCGTCCAAGCCGGTGGCGTCCATCGTCGGCGGGACGACGGCCGCTGGAATCGCGCCGACGACGCCCCTCCGCGGCGGCCGGCACCCGGTCCGCACGGGCATCGTGACGGCGGCACGCAGCGTTGCACGCGGCGGCACCCGGCCCGTCGCGGGAGAGGTGGCGGATGCGACAGGGGGCGTCGGGCACTGGAACACAGCGTCATGGGGTGGCGCCTCGCCCCGGCCGCGCCGCGGGCCTATGGTGGTCGCCAAGCCACAGTCGTACCCCACGCCATGTCCAGCAGCAAGCACCGTTACCGCATCACCGTCACGCCCATCGAAGCCGATGGCCTGCAGTGCAGCGGCCGTTGCACCATCGAATTCGAACAGCGCAGCCCGCGCAACTGGATGCGCGAGCTGGAAGGCGCGCAGCGGCAGCGGCGCCTGTCCTGCAACGAGGACGCCAGCGTGGTGGTCGCCACCGGCCTGCTGGAGACCCTGGCCGCGGCGGCGCGCGAGGACGGCCACCCGCTGGCCGCGCTGCAGCCCGAGCTCGACGGCCTGATCGCGAAACTGCAGACGCTGCGCGACGCGCAGTGAGCACGGCGGCGACGCCATTCCGCTAACCGGACATTCACCGTTTCCGGGTATCGTGCGTTGCTTCCACCGCACTCTTCCCGGGCCGATACGATGAACCTCCGCTCCCTGCTGTTGCCTGCCGTCGCCTGCGTGCTCATGGCGGGCAGCGCCCACGCCTCGCCGCAGGTCAGCGGCCACAGGCTCATGGTCGATGCGGCCGACGTGCAGCAGTACCTGGACGGCAGCTTTCCGCGCTCGCAGAAGGCGCTGGGCGGGCTGCTCGCGCTGACGGTCAGCCAGCCGCGGCTGACGCTGCCGGCCGGCAGCCGCCTGAACCTGCAGTTCGACCTGGCCATGGCCGCCGCCGGCGGCGCGCCGATGCCGGTAGGCAACGTGCAGCTCAGCAGCGGCCTGCGCTACGACGCGGCCACGCGCGGTTTCCACCTGGAACAGCCCACCATCGATACCTTCCGCCCGGCGGTGGCCGGCGCCGAACTCGACTCGGGCACCCGCGGCCTGCTCAACACCTGGCTGGCCGACTATGCGCGCCGCGAGCCGATCTACCGCATCGAGCCGGCCATCGCCAACGTGATGGGCGCGCTGCAGGTGAAGTCGGTGGGCATCGAGAACGGTCGCATCGCGGTGGATTTCAACCAGGACCTGGGCAGGCTGGTGCCGCAGGGACTGCTGGGAAATTGAGGCCAGAGCGGGAAGTGGGAAGCAGGGGGTGCATTGAGCAGGAAGCCCGCAGACCACTCCCTTCCCGCGTCCCCCTTCCCCACTTCCCCGCTTCAGATCAGCGCTTGGGCTGCAGCATGGTGCCGGTGCACTTGGGCGAGCCGCAGCGGCACTCCCAGATCTTCTTCAGGCGTGGGGTATGCCGCTCGGCCAGGGTGATGCCGTAGTTGTAGGTCAGCTCCTCGCCCGGCCGGATGTCGCGGATCGCCTCGATGAACACCTTGTCGGCGGTGCGGTCGTCGCCTTCGGCTTCCTCGATCAGCGCCTCGCAGTTCGGGTCGCAGCTGTGGTTGATCCAGCGCGCGTCGTTGCCCTTGTGGTTGGCGTCGATGACGTAGTCGTCGTTCAGCGTGAACAGGAAGGTGTGGCCGCTTTCCACGTCGCCCGCGTCGTCGGCGTCCACCTCGGCGTGGGTCCGGCGCAGGCCCTTGTACTCGATGATGCGCTCGCCCTTGGCGATGGCCGCCAGCGCGAACACGCCATTGCCGTGGATGGAGGATTTGCGCGCCTGGATCTTCTTGGGCATGTACATGGCCGGGAAACGGTGGGAAGGGGGATTCTCGCGCAGTCGCGCGGGCTTCCCAAGCCTGAACTGCATCGATGGCCCGCCATGGGCCGGGTTTGAGGCGTCGCGCACAAAAGCGTACAATTTCGGTCCACATTGATTTCCCGCCTCCCCCATGCTCCGCGTCACCAAGCTCACCGACTACGCCAGCGTCGTCATGACCGTGCTCGCCACGCGGCCGGACGAGGTGTTGAGCGCGACCGAACTGGCCGAGGCCGCCGGGCTGGAACCGCCGACCGTCAGCAAGCTGCTCAAGCCGCTGGCCCAGGCCGGGCTGGTCGAGGGCCTGCGCGGCGTGCGCGGCGGCTACCGCCTGACCCGCCCGGCCAGCGAGATCAGCCTGATCGAGATCGTCGAGGCGATGGAAGGCCCGCTGGCCATCACCGAATGCAGCCAGGGCCAGAGCCAGTGCGGCATCGCCAGCCAGTGCGGCGTGCGCTCCAACTGGCGGCTGATCAACGACGTGGTCGCCGACGCCCTGCGCGGCGTGACCCTGGCGCAGATGCTGCACCCCCTCCCACTTGCCGACCGTCGCCGCATCGACGTCAGCATCGTTTCCTGAATTCCGTAGGCAGCCTCATGGCCACCGAAACCATCGAAAACGTCGGCAGCGCCGACACCCCCAACCGCCAGATCCACGAACAGCTGGGCCGCAAGTACGAGGCCGGCTTCGTCACCGACATCGAATCCGATTCGTTCCCGCCGGGCCTGGACGAGGACATCATCCGCGCGCTTTCGGCCAAGAAGGAAGAGCCGGAATGGATGACGCAGTGGCGCCTGGACGCCTACCGCCACTTCCTGACCATGCGCCAGCCGGACTGGGCCAAGCTGCAGATCGGCCCGATCGACCTGCAGGCGCTGAGCTATTACTCCGCGCCCAAGGGCCCGAAGTACAAGTCGCTGGACGAAGTACCCAAGGAACTGCTGGACACCTACGACAAGCTCGGCGTGCCGCTGCACGAGCGCGCCAAGCTGGCCGGCGTGGCGGTCGACGCGGTGTTCGACTCGGTCTCGGTCGGCACCACCTTCCGCAAGGAACTGGCCGACAAGGGCGTGATCTTCTGCTCGATCTCCGAGGCCATCCGCGAATACCCCGACCTGGTCCGCCAGTACCTGGGCTCGGTGGTGCCGGTGGGCGACAACTACTTCGCCGCGCTCAACTCGGCGGTGTTCTCCGACGGCAGCTTCGTGTTCGTTCCCAAGGGCGTGCGCTGCCCGATGGAACTGAGCACCTATTTCCGCATCAACGCCAACAACACCGGCCAGTTCGAGCGCACCCTGATCATCTGCGAGGACCGCGGCCACGTCTCCTACCTGGAAGGCTGCACCGCGCCGATGCGCGATGAAAACCAGCTGCACGCCGCGGTGGTCGAGCTGGTGGCGCTGGAAGATGCCGAGATCAAGTACTCCACGGTGCAGAACTGGTACCCGGGCGACGAAAACGGCATCGGCGGCATCTACAACTTCGTCACCAAGCGCGCCGAGTGCCGCGGCGCACGCTCCAAGGTGACCTGGACGCAGGTGGAGACCGGCTCGGCCATCACCTGGAAGTACCCGTCCTGCGTGCTGCTGGGCGACGACTCGGTGGGCGAATTCCACTCGGTGGCGCTCACCCACCACCGCCAGCAGGCCGACACCGGCACCAAGATGATCCACGTCGGCAAGCGCACCAAGAGCAAGATCGTCTCCAAGGGCATCAGCGCCGGCCGCGGCCAGAACACCTACCGCGGCCTGGTCAAGGTCGCTTCCGGCGCCGACGGCGCGCGCAACTACACCCAGTGCGACTCGCTGCTGATCGGCAAGAAGTGCGGCGCACACACCTTCCCCTACATCGAGGTGAAGAACCCCAGCGCCACCGTCGAGCACGAGGCCACCACGTCCAAGATTTCCGACGACCAGATGTTCTATTGCCGCTCGCGCGGCATCGACCAGGAGAACGCGGTATCGATGATCGTCGACGGCTTCTGCAAGCAGGTGTTCAAGGAACTGCCGATGGAATTCGCGGTGGAAGCCAAGAAGCTGCTGGAAGTGTCGCTGGAAGGCTCGGTGGGATGAGCCGCCTGCCCGTACTCCTGCTGGCGCTGCTGCCAGCCCTGGCCCTGGCCGCGCCGCTCGACCAGGCCTGCGACCGTGCCCGCACCCAGCCGGAAATGAACGAGTGCGCGGGCAAGGACTCCGATGCCGCCGATGCCGAGCTCAACACCGTGTACCGGCAGGTGATGCAGCGGTTGCAGGGCCACCCGGTCGCCATCGAGAACCTGCGCAAAGCGCAACGCCTGTGGATCCAGCTGCGCGATGCCGACATCGCAGCGCGCTACCCGGTCGGCAGGGACGAGGATCCACGCATCCTGTATGGCTCGATGTACCCGATGCTGTATTCGGCCAACAAGGCCGACCTGACCCGGCAGCGCACCCGCTGGCTGCGCGCCACCTTCATCGATCGCGCCGAAGGCGAACTCTGATCGCCCCGCTCCATATTCAAATCGAAGACCGTACCCTCATGCTGAAGATCGAAAACCTCCACGCCAGCATCGCCGGCAAGGAAATCCTCAAGGGCCTGTCGCTGGACGTGAAGCCCGGCGAAGTCCACGCCATCATGGGCCCGAACGGCGCCGGCAAGTCCACCCTGGGCAACGTGCTGTCCGGCCGCGACGGCTATGACGTCACCGGCGGCAGCGTGCAGTTCGAAGGCGGCGACCTGCTGGAGCTGGAGCCGGAAGCGCGCGCCGCCGCCGGCCTGTTCCTGGCGTTCCAGTACCCGGTGGAAATCCCGGGCGTGAACAACACCTATTTCCTGCGCGCCGCGCTCAACGCCCAGCGCAAGACGCGCGGCGAGCCCGAGCTGGACTCGATGCAGTTCCTCAAGCTGGTGCGGCAGAAGCTGGCCGTGCTGCACCTGAAGGACGAGCTGCTGCACCGCGGCGTCAACGAGGGCTTCTCAGGCGGCGAGAAGAAGCGCAACGAGATCTTCCAGCTGGCGGTGCTGGAGCCGAAGCTGGCGATCCTCGACGAAACCGATTCGGGCCTGGACATCGACGCGCTCAAGAGCGTGGCCGACGGCGTCAACGCGCTGCGCTCGCCGGAACGTTCGTTCCTGGTCATCACCCACTACCAGCGCCTGCTCGACTACATCAAGCCGGACGTGGTGCACGTGCTGGCCGACGGCCGCATCGTCAAGACCGGCGGCCCGGAGCTGGCGCTGGAACTGGAAGCGCACGGCTACGACTTCCTGAAGGACCGTGTGGTGCGCGAGGCGGCCAAGTAATGAGCCCGCTCCTGCAATCGCTGGCTGCCGCCTTCTGCGGCAGCGACGAGCGCCGCGAAGCGCTCGATGCCGCACTGCGCGCCGGCCTGCCGGCCGCACGCAACGAAGCCTGGAAATACACCTCGCTGCGCCAGCTCGAACGCCGCAGCTTCAGCGCCGCGCCGCTGCAGGCGCCCGCCATCGACGCCGCGCTGCTGGCCGACATCCCGGCACCGCGCCTGGTGTTCGTCAATGGCCGCCCCAGTGAGGCGCACAGCGACCTGTCCGGGCTGGACGCCGGCGTGCAGGTACGCACGCTGTCGGCCGTGCGCCGGGACGAACCGGAAGCGGCACGCTTCCTCGCCCGCCGCTTCGACCGCGCCGAGGAAGTCTTCGCCCAGCTCAACGCCGCGCTCGCCGACGAGGGCGTGCTGGTGCAGGTGGCCGAAGGCGCCGCCGGCGCGACGCCGTTGCACCTGGTCTTCGTCAACGCACCGGACGAGGCCGACCGCGCCTGGCACCACCGCCACCTGGTCGAACTGCGCCGCGGCGCTGCGCTGAACCTGGTCGAACACCACCTGCAGGCCGGCGACAGCGCGCACCTGGACAACACCCTGGTGCACGTCCATCTGGCCCAGGACGCGCAACTCTCGCACGCCCGCGTGCAGGCCGGTGGCGCGCGCGCCACCTCGCTGCTGCGCACCGACGCGGTGCTGGCGCGCGATGCGCAGTACCGCCGCATCGACCTGGAACTGGGTGCGGCGCTGAGCCGCCACGAGCTCAACGTGCGCCTGGAAGGCGACAACGCCAGGCTGGTCGCCAACGGCGTGCTGCTGGGCACCGGCCGCCGCCACATCGACACCCGCCTGGGCATCGAGCACATCGCCCGCGACACCAGCGCCGAGCTGCTGTGGCGCGGCGTGGCCGCCAACCGCAGCCGAGTGGTGTTCCATGGCGGCATCCACATCCGCGAAGGCGCCGACGGCACCGACGCCAACCTGTCCAACAAGAACCTGCTGCTGTCCGCCGATGCCGAGATCGACACCCAGCCGACGCTGGTGATCGATGCTGACGAGGTCAAGGCCGCGCACGGCGCCACCGTCGGCCAGCTCGACGCCAATGCGCTGTTCTACCTGCGTTCGCGCGGCGTGCCGGCCGAGCAGGCGCGCGCCATGCTCAGCGCCGCGTTCTGCCACGAGCCGCTGGCCGCGGTGGACGGCCTCCTCACCGAAAAGCTGGTCCGCCACCTGGACCAGGTGCTGCAACAGGCGGGCATGGCATGAACCTTTCCTCACCGCGGCCGATTCCCGCCGCCGGCAGCGCCCCCGACTGGGAGCGCGTGCGTGCCGATTTCCCGCTGTTGATGCGCGAGGTCAACGGCAAGCCGCTGGTGTATTTCGACAACGCCAACACCGCGCAGAAGCCGCTGCCGGTGATCGGCGCGGTGGACGAGTTCTATCGCCGCTACAACGCCAACGTCAGCCGCGCGGTGCATGCGCTGGGCACCGAGGCGACCGACGCCTACGAAGGCGCGCGCACCAAGCTGGCGCGTTTCCTCAACGTGCGCGCCAACGAACTGGTGCTGTGCAGCGGCACCACCTTCGCCATCAACCTGGTGGCCTACTCGTGGGCGCTGCCGCGTTTGAAGGCCGGCGACGTGATCCTGGTCTCGCGCATGGAGCACCACGCCAACATCGTGCCGTGGCAGCTGGTGGCCCAGCGCACCGGCGCGACCATCCGCGTGGCCGAGATCGCGCCCGACGGCAGCCTGGACCTGGACGCGCTGCACGCGGCGATGACGCCGGAGGTGAAACTGCTGGCGCTGGCGCATGTCTCCAACGTGCTGGGCACGGTCAATCCGGTGCGCGATATCTGCCGCGAAGCGCGCAGGCGCGGCATCGTCACCGTCATCGACGGCTCGCAGGCCGCCCCGCACCTGGAGCTGGACGTCGCCGCCATCGGCTGCGATTTCTATGCGGTCACCGGCCACAAGATGTGCGGCCCCACCGGCACCGGCGCGCTGTGGGCGCGCCGCGAACTGCTGCAGGACATGCCGCCCTTCCTTGGCGGCGGCGAGATGATCAAGGAAGTCAGCTTCGAAGGCACCGTGTTCAACGACGCCCCGCACAGGTTCGAGGCCGGCACCCCCAACATCGCCGGCTTCGTCGGCCTGGGCGTGGCGGTGGACTACCTGGACGGCCTCGGCCGCAACCACGTCGCCGCCCGCGAGCAGGAACTGCTGGCGCACTTCACCGAGGAGCTGCAGCGCGTCGACGGCGTGCGCATCTTCGGCACTGCCCCGCACAAGGCCGCAGTGGTGTCCTTCCTGGTCGAGGGTGCGCACGCGCACGACCTGGCCACCCTGCTCGACCTGCAGGGCGTTGCGGTGCGTTCCGGCCAACACTGCGCGCACCCGCTGCTGCAGTACTACGGCGTGGCCGCGACCTGCCGCGCCTCGCTGGCGTTCTACAACACGCACGCGGAAATCGAAGCGTTCATGGCCGCGCTGAAAAAGGTACGTACCCTGCTGGGCTGAGCGTGGAGGCGGGGCTTGCCCCGCACGAAGCCGTACCGGTAGCGCCGGATGCGGGGCAGGCCCCGCATCTACAAGGAAATCCGGCATCGCTACAATGCGGGCATGGACGCCCTCACCTTCCGCACCGCCACCCCGGACGACGTTCCGGCCCTGATCGAACTGGTCACTTCCGCCTACCGGGGCGACGCCTCGCGCGTGGGCTGGACCACCGAGGCCGACATTCTCGACGGCCAGCGGGTGGATGCCGAAGGCATCCTCGCCGACATCAACCGCCCGCGCAGCGTGATCCTGCTGGCCGAGCAGGGCGGCCGGCTGCTGGCCTGCTGCCACATCGCCGACGAGGACGGGCACGGCTACTTCGGCATGTTCGCGGTCAGCCCCGCGGCGCAGGGTGGCGGCGTCGGCAAGCAGGTCATGCAGCAGGCCGAGCGCCATGTGGCCGTGCAGTGGGGGCTGCCGGCCATGCAGATGACGGTGATCGACTGCCGCGACGAACTGATCGCCTTCTACGAGCGCCGCGGTTACGCCCGTACCGGGGTCAAGAAGCCCTTCCCCTACGGCGACGAACGCTTCGGCATCCCCAAGCGCGACGACCTGCGCTTCGAGATCCTGGAAAAGCGCCTGGAGCCGGCCGCATGAGCGCGACCTGGACCTACGTCTGCGCCAGCGACGAACTGCTGCCGGGGGAAATGAGGACCGCCTTCGACGACGTCACCGGCGCGCCCATCGTCGTGTTCAACCTGGACGGCGAGCTGTACGCCCTGGAAGACCAGTGCACGCACGAGGAGTTCGAGCTGTCCTCGGGCAACCTCGATCCGGCCGAGGGCAGCATCGAGTGCATCCTGCACGGCGCCCGCTTCGATGTCCGCGACGGTCGTGCCCTGTGCGCGCCGGCCTATACCCCGGTGCCGAAGTTCCCGGTCAAGCGCGAGGACGGCGGGGTCTGGGCCCGCGACGACCGCGACTGAGCTGACCCAAGACACATCGGCGTGCCCCGCGCGGCGGTGGACATGCGAATCATTATCGTTTAATTTACCGTTATGCATCCCGCCCGCCCGCGCCTGCGGGGCTCCTTCCACGGGGCTCCCCTCCGCCTGCCGACCACACCGGTCCAGCAGCGCTGGCGCCTGTGGCTGCTTGCGGTCTTCATCCTCGCCACCTGCCTGGCAGCGGTACTGGCTTCGGCCACGCCTGCCCATGCCGGCGCGCGGCCGCCCGGCGACCTGTCCCTGATCGCCGAATCCGGCCACCCGATGGCGCCGGGCGAGCCGTCCATGCACCGGATGGCGGCGGCCGAATCCGACGCAAAACCCGCTCGTGCCCCGCGCCATGCGGACGCTTCGCAGGCGGACTGGCCGGAGCGGCATGCCGTCCGCCTGGCCGCGCCGCGCCCGCCGGCCCCCGCTCCTGCCATGACTGCCGCGTGGGTATACCGGTCGCCGCCGGCCCATGCGCCGCCGACCACCCGCCAGGGCTGAGTCTGCGCGGACTCCCGGGCGGGTAACGCCCGGCAGCATCGCCCCCCCAAACCCTCTGCTGGGCGTCCGGCCTGCCGGCGCCTTCCAGTAGCGCTTTCGTCCTCACTTCTCCCGGACATCCTCCCCATGAAGCACATCAAGACCCGCAAGTACGCGCCGCGCGCCACCGTGCTGGCCACGGCCACCCTTGCCGCCGGTTTCTCCCCCCTGGCGGCACAGGCCGCGGATGCGGATGCCGGCGGCGCGCAGGCCACCGACCTGGACAAGGTGCAGGTCCGCGGCAGCTGGTTCGCGCCGTCCTCGCCCAAGTTCACCGCCGAACTGCTGGACACCCCCAAGTCGGTGGCCGTGGTCACCGAGAAGACCATCCAGGAAATCGGCGCCACCAATCTGGTCGACGCGCTGCGCATGGTGCCGGGCATCACCTTCGGTGCCGGCGAGGGCGGCAATTCCACCGGCGACCGTCCGTTCCTGCGCGGCTTCGACGGCCAGAGCAACATGTTCGTCGACGGCCTGCGCGACGTCGGCACGCAGACCCGCGAAGTGTTCAACCTGGAGCAGCTGGAAGTGGTCAAGGGCCCGAGCTCGGCCTACGGCGGCCGCGATTCCGGCGGCGGCAGCATCAACCTGGTCAGCAAGACCCCGAAGCTGAAGAACGAGACCAATGCCAGCATGGGCGTGGGCACCGACAGCTACGCGCGCGGAACCGTGGACGCCAATTACGTGCTGGGCGACGGCATCGCCGCGCGCCTGAACCTGCTCAAGCACGAGTCGGACATTCCCGGCCGCGATGCCGCCAACGTCAGCCGCTGGGGCATCGCGCCGTCGATCGCGTTCGGCCTGAACGGCCCGCTGCAGCTGATCGCCAGCCATTACCACCTGGAAACCGATGATCTGCCCGACGCCGGCGGTTTCCCGTACGCCGACCCGGCCGCCGGCACCACCGTCGGCAGGCCGCTGGTGCCCGACCGCAAAAACTACTACGGGCTGAAGGACCGCGACTTCCAGCGCACCCGCGCCGACATCAGCACCATCGATGCCAGCTACGACCTGGGCGGCCACAAGCTGCGCAACATCGCGCGCCTGGGCAACACCAGCAACGACTACCTGTGGACCCAGCCGGACGACAGCAAGAACAACCCGAACAAGTACGGCACCCTGTGGCGCCGCACCAATGATCGCGCCATCGACACCAGGACCTTCGCCGACCAGCTGAGCCTGACCGGCGCCTTCCAGACCGGCGGCCTGAAGCACAGCTACAGCGCCGGCGTGGAATACAGCGAGGAAAAGAGCAGCAAGGGCCGTTACGTCATCGGCGGCGCGGGTACCAACAACGCCATCGACGGCACCCAGGCCTGCGCGACCACCGGCGCCGCGACCGGCTGGAACTGCACCGATTTCTACAACCCGAACCCGAACGACCCGTGGGCGGCCACCCACCCGGTCACCCGCAGCGACAAGGCGCTGGACATCCGGCAGACCACCCGGACCAGGTCGGTGTATGCGTTCGACACCATCGAACTGAGCCCGCGCTGGCTGGTCAACCTCGGCCTGCGCTGGGACGACTACGACACCGAGCAGGTCACGCCGGTCGCGGGCAAGGCGCCGACCGTGCTGGGCAACAGCGAGGACTTCCTCAACTACCAGGCCGGCGTGGTGTTCAAGCCGACGGCGAACGGCAGCATCTATCTGTCCTACGGCACCTCGTCCACGCCGCCGGGCATGGACAGCGGCGAAGGCAACGATGCGATCAGCGCCGCCATCCAGAACCTCAAGCCGCAGGAGACGAAGAACTACGAGCTCGGCACCAAGTGGGATCTGTTCGGCAACCGCCTGAACCTGACGGCGGCCATCTTCCATACCGAGATGAACAACGCCCGCGTGGTGATCGACAACGGCAGCACCCAGAACGCCGGCAGGAAGGCGATCAACGGCGTTGAGATCGGCCTCAACGGTCAGATCACCGACCGCTGGAACGTCGCCGGCGGCTACACCTGGATGGATTCGGAGCTGAAGGACAATGGCTACGTCTGTTCGGTCCCCAGCCGCACGGGTTGCCCGGCGCCCGGCGTGTGGATCGTCTCGCCGAACAACGGCAATGCCTTCCCGAACACGCCCAGGCATGCCGCCACGCTGTGGACCACCTACGCGTTCCCGTTCGGCCTGACCCTCGGCGGCGGCGCCAGCTACGTCGACAAGCAGTACGGCGACGCGGCCAATACCAAATGGATCCCCAGCTATACGCGCTGGGACGCGATGGCCAGCTACGCGATCCAGGACAACATCAGCCTGCAGCTCAACCTGCAGAACCTGACCGACAGGATCTACTTCACCAAGGCCTATGCTTCGCACTACGCGAGCATCGCGCCGGGGCGCTCGGCGACGCTGGCGCTCAACGTCAGGTTCTGATCCAGGCGACATGGACGGCGGCAGGTCTCCTGCCGCCGTTTTCGTGTTTCCGGCAGGGCCGCCTTCCCTTCAACGCCAAGGTCGATCGAAACGACCCATGTCCGAGTCATCCCGCCCCGTCCTCGATGCCGATGCGCTGGCCGCGCGGCTGCGCGCAGACCCGCATGCGGCCTTCGCCGATGTCCGCGCCGCGGCCCAGGGCGGCCAGGTCGCCGCACAGCTGCTGCTGGCGCAGATGTACATGGAAGGCAAGGGCGTCGCGCGTGACGCCGAAGCGGCACTGCTGTGGTACGCCACCGCGGCCAACAACGGCGATGCGATGGCGATGAACATGCTGGGCCGCTGCCACGAACTGGGCATGGGCACCGCCGTCGACTTCGCGCTGGCCGCGGTCTGGTACCGCCGCGCGGCGGACGCCGGCCTGGACTGGGGCATGTACAACCACGCCAACCTGCTCGCCACCGGCCGCGGCGTGGCGCAGGATCGCCGCCAGGCGCTGGCGCTCTATGCCCGCGCCGCCCACCTGGGCCACGCCAAGTCGATGAACCTGCTGGCGCGCCACCTGGAAGACGGCCTGGAAACCACCCGCGATCCGCAGGCCGCGCTGGACTGGTACCGGCGCTCGGCCGAAGCCGGCGACTTCCGCGGCCAAGCCAATTACGCTTCCATCCTGCTGCAGGAAGGCCGGCTCGACGAAGCGCTGCAGTGGCTGCGGCTCGCGCTCGCGCACGGCAGCCCCGCGTTCATGGCCCATATCGTCCCGGAGCTGGCCGCATCACCGCATCCGCAGGTGCGGGAACTGGTCGCCCATCCCGCAGGCTGAGGAATCCACATGCTGCTGCATATCCCCAACGTACTGACACCCGGACAGGTCGCCGGATTCCGCGCCAGGCTGGACGCCGCGCAGTGGACCGACGGCCGCGAGACGGTCGGCCATCTCGGCGCGCAGGCCAAGCGCAACGAACAGTTGCCGGAGGACGCGCCGCTGCGGCGCGAGCTGGGCGAAGCCATTCTCGTCGCGCTGGCGAAGAATCCGCTGTTCTTCAGCGCCGCGCTGCCGCTGAAATACCTGCCGCCGCGCTTCAACCGCTACACCGGCGGCGGTACCTACGGCTTCCATGTCGATGGCGCGGTGATGAACCTGTCACAGGGCGAGCAGCTGCGCTCGGACGTGTCGTGCACGCTGTTCCTCAACGACCCCGGCGAGTACGACGGCGGCGAGCTGGTCATCAGCGATACCTATGGCGAGCACGAAGTGAAGCTGCCGGCCGGCGACCTGATCATGTACCCGTCCAGCAGCCTGCACCAGGTCACGCCGGTGACCCGCGGCGCGCGGCTGGCCTCGTTCTTCTGGGTGCAGAGCATGATCCGCGACGACGCGCGGCGGCGGATGCTGTTCGAGATGGACACGTCCATCGAAACCCTGCGCCGCAGCGACGCCGATGCCGGTGCCGTGCTGCAGCTGACCGGCGTGTACCACAACCTGCTGCGGCAATGGGCCGAGGTCTGAGCGTCCCACGGTCGGGTTGGTCCGCACCAGTCCAAATGAAACAAATTCTTATTTGCATAAGATAACGAATCCCAACTACAATTGAGCGATGACGCTGGCCGGTCTGGCCGATGTCCGCCAACGGGGATTCGCGTGCACCACCTGCTCCAGCCATCTCGCCTGTCAGCCTTCGCGCACCTGCGCGCAGGCCTGCGTACGCAGGTGCTGGTATTGCTGGCGGTGTTTTCGCTGCTGGTCCCCGGCTGGCCGGGCGGCGCCCTGCAGACGGCGACGGCCGGAGCGGCCACCCATGCGCCCGCCAGTGGCGAGGAAAGCCCGGCGGGCGAATCCGTCGAACGGGAAAATCCGGCCAAACTCCGCCGTGCGGCCACAGTGCAGACGCCGCGTGCGGCCTGGAGCCGTCCGGTCCCGCCACGCCCGGCGGCGGTCGATCAGGCATTCGTCGCGCGCTCCACCGTTCCGGTTGGTACACCGACGCTGCCGGGCGCCATGCCGGCGGGCTGGCGGCTGCAACGCAGCCAGGCGCCTCCGGCGGCCTGACCCTCCGCCGCGACACCGCGGCGCGCCTTCCTCTTCACGCTCTGCCGTGGCGTCCGCATGCGCCACCGGCCAGGTGTGCCCTTCCCTTTCGTTTCCGAGGTCATCCCATGGCTCTGCGCCATCGCTTCCGCGCGCCCGCTGCGCGCGCTTCCCTCACCCTCGCGCTGTTGTCGGCGATGTCGATACAGGCCCACGCATCCGGCGCACCGTCCGGCCAACCGGCGACGCTGGACGCCGTGGTGGTCACCGCGTCCGGCTTCGAGCAGAAGGTCACCGACGCGCCGGCCAGCATCTCCGTCATCACCCGCGAGGAACTGGCCAAGCGCCCCTACATGACCCTGCTGGACGCGGTCCGCGACCTGGAAGGCGTGGACGTGGGCGAAACCCGCGACAAGACCGGCCAGGGCAGCATTTCCATGCGCGGCATGGGCTCGGACTACACCCTGATCCTGGTCAACGGCCGACGCCAGAACAACCACGGCGACATCTACCCGAACAACTTCGGCGGCAACCAGTTCAACCACATCCCGCCGCTGGACGCGATCGAGCGCATCGAGGTGATCCGCGGCCCGATGTCCACGCTGTACGGCGCCGATGCCATGGGCGGCGTGATCAACATCATCACCAGGCGCACCCTCGACCGCTGGCACGGTTCGGCCAGCATCGCCCGTACCGTCGAGACCAGCGACGAGTTCGGCGACGACAGCACCGTGGACTTCTTCCTTACCGGCCCGCTGCTGCCCGGCGTGCTCAACCTCAGCGCGCGCGGCAGCGGGTACGACCGCAAGGCGTCCAACCCGACGTACGCGCCGGCCACCGATCCCGCCGGCGGCCTGCACACGCGTCCGCTGGGCTTCGGCAGCGGCGGCAAGACCGTGGACAACACCAACAAGGCCGGCGGCATCACCCTGACCTGGATGCCGGCCGACAACCAGACCGTGTCCCTGGACTACGACACCTCGCGGCAGGAGTACGACAACAGGATCAAGATCAACGACAGCGGGGTGGAGGAATATCCGGTCGGTACCGTGGACAACATCAACAGCGTCTGGCGCGCCTCCAGCTTCTGCCGTGGCGCGGCCGGGGCCAACGCCAGCGCCTGCCAAGCCAATGGCGGCACCTGGGCGCGCCGCGCCGATCCGCGCGTCGGCTACAGCTCCACGCAGGCGTTCACCCGCGACGCCTGGGCACTGACTCACGAAGGCCAGTGGGACTTCGGCAACAGCTTCGTCTCGCTGGCGCACGTGGCCACCAACAACGACGGCCGCACCCTGCCGTTCACCGTGGCCGAGCGCGAACGGCTGCTGGCGATGATAGACGGCACCGGCCCGTATGCCGGCATGGGCCTGGCCGAGCGCCGCGCGCTGGCCGAGTCCACCTTCCTGCCGCGGCCCAAGCGCACGCTGGAGAGCGCGCAGTACACCCTGGACGCCAGGCTCGACGTCCCGTTCCAGGCCGCCGGCGAGCACACCCTGGTGATGGGCACGCAGGTCATCCGCGGCGAGCTGACCGATGGCGTGTTCGGCACCGAGAAGGGGACGCCCGGGCTGAAGCAGGAGCACCACATGCAGTCGCTGTTCGTCGAGGACAACTGGAAGGTAAGCGCGCCGCTGACCCTCACCGCCGGCCTGCGCTACGACGACCACGAGGTATTCGGCGACCACCTGAGCCCGCGCCTGTACGGCGTCTACACCCTCGGCGCGCAGTGGACGGTCAAGGGCGGCATCAGCACCGGCTTCAAGACGCCCAGGACCACCGACCTGTACGACGGCGTCACCGGCTTCGGCGGCCAGGGCACGTCGCCGTTCTTCGGCAACCCGGACCTGAAACCGGAAACCAGCACCAGTACCGAGCTGGCCGTGTACTGGCAGCATCCGCAGGGCCACAACTTCAACGCCACGCTGTTCCACAACCGGTTCGACGACAAGATCGACAGCCAGCCCTGCGGCGCCGGCCTGGCGCTGAGCTGCACTAGCAGCGGCGAGTACGCGGACCTGGGCTATGCGAACAGCAACCGCACGGTGAACATCGATGAAGTGGTGATCCGGGGCGCGGAGCTGGCCGGGCGCTGGGCGATCAGCGAGGCCTTCGGCTTCCGCGCCAACTACACCTTTACCGACAGCGAGCAGAAGAGCGGCGCGGAGAAGGGCCTGCCGCTGGGCAACAGCGCCCGGCACATGGCCAACGCCACCTTCGACTGGCAGGCCAGCGACCGCTTCAGCGTGTTCCTGACCGCCGAAGCGCGCTCCAGGCGTTACCGCGGCATCAGCGCCGTCACCGGCAGGGAGCTGTACTACAAGGACTACACGGTGCTGCACCTGGGCGCCTCGTTCGAGGCCACCCGCTGGCTGACGATCAACGCGCGCATCAACAACCTGCTCGACCGCGACTTCACGACCTACCAGGCCTCGTTCAACGACCTCAATGGCAATGGCATCTACGGCGACGTGGCCAACGAAGTGCTGTTCGAGGACGACTACAACAACAAGGACAAGGCGCGCAGCGTCTGGGTGAGCCTGAACCTGCGGTTCTGATCCGGCCGGCACTGTGGCGGGCCCGTCCTCCTCTCCGGGGGCGGGTCTACTGCGGCGCGCCGCAACCACGCAGACCGCGACAAATTGCGAATCATTCTCATCAATGTTCTAATTCCATCTCTTTCCCCCGCCCCATGCACGTGTCCGCCGAACGCTCTCCCGCCGATCTCGTCCAGCAGCAGGCCAGTCGCGGCTTCTGGCTGCGCACGCTGCACCAGTGGCACTGGATAAGCTCGGCGGTCTGCCTGGTCGGCATGCTGCTGTTCGCCGCCACCGGCATCACCCTCAACCACGCCGCGAAGATCGAGGCCAAGCCGCAGGTGACCACCCGGCAGTTGGAACTGCCGGCGCCGCTGCTGCAGGTGCTGGCGGCGCCGCACGAGGACGGCAACGCACCGCTGCCGGCCCGGGTCGCTGACTGGCTGTCGCGCGAGCTGGACGTTTCCATCGGCCGGCGCACGGCGGAGTGGTCGCCGGAAGAGGTCTACCTGTCCATGCCCGGCCCCGGCAGCGATGCGTGGCTGAGCATCGACCGCGAAACCGGCGCGGTGGAGTTCGAACAGACCCGCCGCGGCTGGGTGTCGTACTTCAACGACCTGCACAAGGGCCGCAACGCCGGCCCGGGCTGGGGCTGGTTCATCGACCTGTTCGCCGTGGCCTGCCTGGTGTTCTGCATCACCGGGCTGTTCCTGCTGCACCTGCATGCGCGGCAGCGGCGCATGACCTGGCCGCTGGTCGGCCTGGGCATGCTGATACCGCTGCTGATCGCCCTGCTCCTCATCCATTGACCACGCTTCCCCTACGGAGTCGCACCATGCGCGTCACCCTGACCATCGCCCTGAGCGGACTGCTCGCCGCCACCCCGGCGGCCTATGCCGCGAGCCTGGACATCAACGTCGAGATTCCCAAGCTCAACGTGGCCGAGTACCACCGTCCCTATGTGGCGGTGTGGATCGAGGATGGCACGCAGAAGTCCGTGGCCAACCTGTCGGTGTGGTACCAGCAGACGGCCAACGCCGAGGGCCACGGCACCAAATGGCTGCCCGACCTGCGCCAGTGGTGGCGCAAGAGCGGCCGCACCCTGCAGGTGCCGGTGGACGGCGTGACCGGCCCGACCCGCCCGGCCGGCCGGCACGCGCTGGCCTTCAGCGACGGCCAGCCGCAGCTGCGCGGCCTGCCCGCGGGCCAGTACACCCTGGTGGTGGAGGCCGTGCGCGAAGTCGGCGGCCGCGAGCTGCTGAAGATTCCTTTCGAGTGGAAGGGCAAGGCCGGCAACGGCAGCGCCCAGGGCCAGAGCGAGCTCGGCCTGGTCACTCTCGCCACCAAGCCCTGAGTTACGGACAAGGAGAAACACACCATGAAACGCACCACCCTGCTCGCCGCGCTGATCGCCGCCGCGCTCCCGTTCTCCGCCGTGGCCCACAAGCAGTGGCTGCTGCCCTCGTCCACCGTGGTCGCCGGCAACGATGTCTGGGTCACGGTCGATGCGGCGGTATCCAACCAGCTGTACTACCCCGACCACGTGGCCATGCGCCTGGACAACGTCACCATCGCCACGCCCGATGGCAGCGTCCTGCAGCCGCAGAACCCGGCCACCGGCAAGTACCGCAGCGTGTTCGACGTGCCGCTAGCGCAGGAAGGCACCTACCGCATCGCCAACGTCAACCGTGGCCTGTCCGCGCGCTGGGACACCCCTGAAAGCCTGGCCGCGGCCAGGGACAAGCCGGCCGCCGGCGGCATGGGCGGCGCCCGCGGCGGTTTCCTGCGCAACGCCACGCCGGAGGACCTGGCCACCAAGATTCCGAAGGACGCGCAGAACCTGGTGGTCACCGAGGGCATGGGCCGGGTCGAGACCTTCATCACCAAGGGCGAACCGAGCAGCGTCGCCGCCATCGGCAAGGGCCTGGAGCTGGTGCCGGTCACCCACCCCAACGACCTGTTCGCCGGCGAGGAGGCCACCTTCAAGCTCATGGTGGACGGCAAGCCCGCCAGCGGCCTGGAAGTGGAGATCGTGCGCGGCGCCACCCGCTACCGCAACGCGCAGGACGAGATCAAGGCGACCACCGGCGCCGACGGCAGTTTCACGGTGACCTGGCCGGAAGCAGGCATGTACTGGCTGGAGGCCTCGACCACCGACGACAAGGCCAGCGCGCCGCAGGCCAGCCAGCGCCGCCTGAGCTACGTCGCCACGCTGGAAGTGCTGCCGCAGTAAAACAGGAACGGGCGCAGGGAAGCGAGGAACGGGTAAAGGCCACGGCAGCGTCGGCGGCGTTCTTCCTCTCCCTGCGCTCCGCCGTCCACGCGAAGGCGGAGGTCGCATGTCGCCTTCATCTCTGACAGGAGCAGGAGCGGCCTCCACTTCCACCTTCTCCTCGTTCCTCTTCACCCGCCCCTGGCCCCGCGCTCCATGCTTTCTCCCGACATCGTCGCCCTCGGCGGCCACACCATGGGCACCACCTGGAGCGTGAAGCTGGTGGCGCCGCGCGACCGCGACCTGCACCCGCTGCATGCTGGCATCCAGGCGCAGCTGGACCGCGTGGTCGCGCAGATGAGCACCTGGGAGCCGGCCTCGGACATCAGCCGCTACAACCGCGCCGCCGCTGGCAGCTGGCAGCCCCTGCCCGACGACTTCTGGCGCGTGCTGCGGACCGCGCATGAGGTGGCCGGACGCAGCGGCGGCGCCTTCGATCCCAGCGTCGGCCCGCTGGTGGCGCTGTGGGGCTTCGGCGCCGGGGCGCAGCGCCAGCGCCGGCCTGATGCCGCGCGCATCGCCGAAGTCGCCGCGCATTGCGGCTGGCAGCGCCTGCAGCTGGATGCGCAGGCGCAGGCCGTGCTGCAGCCTGGTGGCCTGCAGCTGGATCTGTCCGCCATTGCCAAGGGCTACGGCGTGGACCTGGTCAGCAGCTGGCTGCGCGCACAGGGCATCGACGCGGCACTGGTGGAGGTTGGCGGTGAACTGCATGGCCGTGGCCGCAAACCCGACGGCCAGCCGTGGCGCGTGCTGGTCGAATCGGCGCCGGAGGAAGACGCCGGCGCCGACCACCCGCCGCGCGTGCTGGCGCTCGACGAGCTGGCGGTGGCCACCTCCGGCGACCGCTGGCACCGCTACGAACACGAGGGCGTGAGCTACAGCCACACCCTGGATCCGCGCCGGCACATGCCGGTGGAGCGCGCGGCCGCGGCGGTCACCGTGGTCCACCGCGAGGCGATGCTGGCCGATGCCTGGGCCACCGCGTTGACGGTGATGGGCGCGGACGAAGGACTGGCCTTCGCCGACGCCCATGGTCTGGCCGCGCGCTTCCTCCAGCGCGGTGGCGACGGCCCGGTCGAAACCCTGTCGCGGGCCTTCCAGCGGCATCTGGATGCAGGCAAGGCATGAGCCGCTCGACGTCCCTGCGCGCCATCGCCGGCAATGCCGCGGTCATCGCCCTGCTGCTGGCGATCGCCGGCGGGCTGCTGCGCCTGCAGTTGGGGCAGGAATGGTGGCTGGCCACGCCGCTGCCGGCACGGCGCTGGATCGCGCTGGCCGCGCTGCTCGGCTATGCGGCGTGGTGCGCGGCGCTGTGGTGGCGCGCGCGGCCGCGCAAGGACGATGCTGCCGAGGCCGGCGAACCGCCATTGCTGGTGGTCTGGGCCAGCCAGACCGGCTTCGCCCGGCAGCTGGCCGAACACACCGCGCAGAGCCTGCGCGATGGCGGCTGCCGGGTGCGCCTGCGCGCGCTCGACCAGGTCGATGCGGCCCTGCTGGCCGGCGCCCGCAAGGCGCTGTTCGTCGCCAGCACCACCGGCGAAGGCGACCCGCCCGACCACGCGCTGGCCTTCCTCGGCCAGGTGATGCGGCAGGCGCCGGCATTGCCGGACCTGCAATACGCGGTGCTGGCGCTGGGCGACCGCAGCTACGGGCATTACTGCGCATTCGGCCACCGCCTGGACGACTGGCTGCGCCGGCGCGGCGCGCGGCCGCTGTTCGATACCGTGGAAGTGGACAACGCCGATCCGGCCGCCCTGCGCCATTGGCAGCAGCTGCTCGGCCAGTTCGGCGATGGCAGCGTGCAGGCCGACTGGAGCGCACCGGACTACCAGCCATGGCGGTTGCGTGCGCGTCGGCAGCTGAATCCCGGCAGCGTCGGCGGCCCGGTGTTCCAGCTGCACCTGCAGCCGGCCGATGGCGACCTGCCCGCCTGGCAGGCCGGCGACATCGCCGAGGTCGGCCCGCGCCACGCCGATGCCAGGGTCGAGCACTGGATGCGGGCGCACGGCCTCGATCCACGGACGACGCTGGCCGATGGCCGCGCCTTGCGCGAGCGGTTGGCCGCGTCGAAGCTGCCCGATGCCCTCGACGGCGGCGATCCCGACGCCATCGCCGCCAGGCTGCAGCCCCTGCCGCACCGCGAGTACTCCATCGCTTCGCTGCCGTCCGAGGGCAGCCTGCAGCTGCTGCTGCGCCGGCAGTCGCATCCGGACGGCACGCCGGGCCTGGCCAGCGGCTGGCTGTGCGACCACGCCGCCGTCGGCGGGCGCATCGACCTGCGCCTGCGCACGAACGCCAACTTCCATCCGCCGGCGGGCGATGCGCCGCTGGTGCTGATCGGCAACGGCACCGGCATCGCCGGCCTGCGCGCGCACCTGCGCGCGCGCATCGACGCCGGCGCGCGCCGCAACTGGCTGCTGTTCGGCGAACGCCACCAGGCCCACGACTTCCATTTCGGCGACGAACTGGAACAGTGGCGGCGCGAAGGCTGGATCGAGCACCTGGATACGGTGTTCAGCCGCGACGGCGGAGCGCACCGCTACGTGCAGGACGTGCTGGCCGCGCACGCCGGGCGGCTGCGGCAGTGGGTGGACGAAGGCGCCACCGTGCTGGTCTGCGGCAGCCTGCAGGGCATGGCGCCGGCGGTGGACGCGGTGATCGCGCAGGCACTGGGCGGCGAAGGCCGGGACCAGCTGGTCATGCAGCGGCGCTACCGGCGCGATGTCTACTGACAGACACGAATGAAGCAGGGAACGGTGGGGCTGTCTGCCGGGATGTAAGGGGATAGAGCCCCATGCGGGGCGAGCCCCGCCTCTACGGCAGCAGCGCCATCCACTGCCTGACCAGCGCCACCACCGCGGCCTGCCTGGCTTCCAGTTCAGCGGCATCGCGGAACTCGAGCAGGGCGCGGTCCGGTGCCAGCCACGCGAGCAGACCGTCCGGATCGGCGATGGCGCCCGCCGGCAGGCCACGTTTCTTCGTCCCCAGATGCAGGACCAGGCGCACCACATCGGGCCTGCGCAACTGCATCGTGGCGAAGTGCCCGGAGGTGCGGAAGCTGGGCGCGTTCCACTTCACCGCTTCGGCGATCGACGGGTCGACCGCCAGCAGCAGGGCGCGCAGCGCGCGTATCACCGGCGTCAGCGGGTGATCCAGCGCGTCGATGAACGCAGCGACATCCGTGGTCGTGGTCTTGCCCATCGCTGCTCCCCGTACCCTGGTCGGGCCATCATCGGCCGCGCCGCGCGCCTGTCCACGTATCCGCGCCGCGTCAGCCGCCGGCCGGGGTGACCCGTATCGCCAGCAGCTCGCCACCGCCGGTCAAGGTGAAACGCCGGCGTTCGCCCGCGCCCAGCCAGGCGGTGTCGCCGGCCTGCAGCGGCGGCAGCGCCGCGTCCTCGAAGCCCGCCTGCCCGGCCAGCAGGTGGATCGCCCAGGCCGTCTGCGGTTCGCTGAAGAACAGCATGCTGCCGACCAGCGGCCGGTGCAGCAGTTCGGCATGCAGGTCCGCGCGCCGCCACATCAGGTTGAAATCGCGGGTGGCGCCGTCGACCAGCTCGCCGGTCAGCGCGTCCTCGCCGGCGAAGCGCAGCCGCTGGTAGGGCGGCAACAGGGTTTCGCAGCGGCCATCGGCAAAACGCAGGCGCAGGCCCTCGCCTTCCAGCAGGACCAGTTCGCGTTCGATGCCGGGGAACGCGGAAAATGCCGCGTCCTGTTCGATCTCGGCGATGGACAGGCGCAGCTGCCAGTCGCCCTGCTCCGGCAGGCGCAGGGTTTCGCGGGTCCAGCCCAGGCCGTTGCGCCACCGCTCGCGGTGATAGGTGGCGGCCGGAATCACACGGGAAGGCGTCGTCAGCATGTCCATGGCGGCATGATGCCAGCCTGGCGCGCGAATGAGCGCGCTCCAGTGCGCAACGGTTTTCCCGGCAGAGCCGCGGCGCGCACCGAAGTGCGCTCTGCGGTCATCCGCTCATTGCGGAATGGCGAGATCCGCGGCGGTCAGCGGCCTGCCCGCGCGCGGCGTGGTCTCGATCACCGCGTCGGCCGGCAGCGGCGCGCCCTTGTCCAGCCGCGCCTGCACGCGGTCCAGCGCGGCATACACGTAGGGCAGCAGCGGCAGGTAGCGCGCGCCGTAATCCGGCAGGCCGAGAAAACCGTCGAAGTGCTGCACATGCCGCACCTGCCAGTAGTTCACCTCGCGCCCGGCCGCCTTGGCCGCGGCCACGTACGGCGCGCTGCTGAACGCCGGCGGGATCAGGCCGTCATCGGTGCCATGCACCACCATCACCGGCAGGCCCTTGCGCGGCAGCCCGGCGCGGGTGGCCTGGATGCCGGCCTGCACACGGCGCGCGTCCTCGCCCTGCCCGTCCCACAGGCCGCGCAGGCACTTCAGGCCGGCGTAGGTCAGGTCCGGCAACTGCACCTTGCGGTCGAGCAGGCCGACACCGGCGCCCGGCGGAATGCCGCTGCCGTCGGCGATCCAGGCCGCGCGCTCGGCGGCGGTGACCGCGCGCGGGGAGAAGTCCGGGTTCTGCGCAGCGAAAGCAAAGCCGCAGGGATGCTCGCCCACGCCGTAGCGGCCGTAGGCCGAGGCATAGGTGGCGGCGACCGCGCGCCACAGGTCGAAGCCGGTGGACAGCGCGCCGGCGCGCAGCGCCGCGTCGGTCCAGCCCCTGCTCAACATCAATTCATAGGCCGCCCTGGCCTGCGCCGCCGGCGTCGCCCCGCCGATGACGCCTTCAGCCGCCAGCGTGGCGCAGCGCACGGTGGCGCCGGCCTGCAGCGCGGCGGTGAGCGGCGGCTGCGGCAGGTTGGCCATGTGCAGCTGCGCGCACGGCATCAGCAGCGCCGCCTCGGTGGCGTAGTCGTACAGCGCGCGCGCGCCGGGACCGTCGGACAGCACGCTGGGTTCGCCGGCAACCACCGCATCCAGCCAGTCGCCTTCCAGTTCGGCCGCGCGCAGCACCGCGCCGCCACCGTTGGAGATGCCCACCGCGATGACGCGGGTGTTGGCGAAGGTGAAGGGCGCGGCCTGCGGGAAGGCCTGGTCCAGCGCCAGCAGCGCGAACTCGGCGGCCTGCTTCACGTGGCGGCCCCAGTCGGCTTCCGGGTTGTCCTTGGAGTGGGCGTGCTT
The DNA here is from genome assembly GCF_056393235.1 of Stenotrophomonas sp. Steno-Z2. Classification (NCBI taxonomy): domain Bacteria; kingdom Pseudomonadati; phylum Pseudomonadota; class Gammaproteobacteria; order Lysobacterales; family Lysobacteraceae; genus Stenotrophomonas; species Stenotrophomonas sp. Steno-Z2. The sequence goes on from NZ_JBWJOY010000001.1 coordinate 88,518, forward strand.
GAACGCCACGCCGGAGGCGTTGACCGGCGCATCCGGCACGAAGGCCAGGTCGGCGGCCTCGCCCAGCGCGCCGACCATGCCGTTGGCGCGCACGCCCCTCTGCGCATCCAGGTCGAAGTAGTCGCTGCCCGCGCCCTTGTCGGTGTAGACCACCGCGCAGCCCTTGGGCAGGCCCCAGGCCGCCGCCACCGACACCGCGCCATAGATGCCGCGCGAACCGGAGGCCGGCGCCACCAGCACGCAGCGCCTGCCGGTGTCGAAATGGTCCGGCACCTGCGCCAGCACGCGGTGCGGCTGCTTCGCGCCGGGCAGGCGCGCATAGGCCGAGTACTCGCGGCCCGGCACCGCCTCCAGCGTGCCGAACAGCTCGCCATAGCCGCCGCCCGGCGCGAGATCGGCGATGCCGCGCCAGCTGCCCCACAGCGCGCGCCGGCGCAGTTCTTCCACGGTGGGCGCACTGGCGTCGGCGAACGCCGGCGGCGCCATGCTGCGCAGCCCGGCCAGGCCGAGGCCAGCGGTCAACAGGTCGTCGTCGCCGCGGTGTTCGCTGCGCAGTTCGTTGCTGAACATGGAAGACTCCACGGACTTGGACACGGGGCCGCTGGCGCACGACGCCAGGCCGAGTCCGACGATGAGGCCGCAGGCGGCGCGCAGGACGGAAATGGTCATGGCGCAACACTAGCAGAGCGCCCTGCCCGGCCCATCGTACTTTCGTACCACGCGGCGCTTACGTTCCGGCTGCTACGTTCTGCAGCCTTCCCCACCTCGTTTTCCGGAGTTTCCATGGACCGTTTCCTGCAGGGCCGCACCGCGCTGGTGACCGGCAGCACCTCGGGGATTGGACTGGCCATCGCCCAGGCGCTGGCCGCGGCCGGTGCCCGCGTGGCGATCAACGGCCTGGGCACGGCCGGACAGATCGACGCCGCGCTCGCCAGCGTCGCCGCGGCCGGCGGGCAGGCGCGCCATTTCGGCGCCGACCTGCGCAACCCGGCCGAGATCGAGGCGATGATGGCCGCGGTGCAGGACTGGGGCGCGCTCGACGTGCTGGTCAACTGCGCCGGCATCCAGCACGCCGCGCCGCTGGCAGAGCAGCCCGCGCAGAAGTGGGACGACATCATCGCCATCAACCTCAGCGCCGCGTTCCACACCATGCAGCAGGCGCTGCCGGGCATGGCCGCGCGCGGCTACGGCCGGGTGGTCAACATCGCCTCGGTGCACGGCCTGGTGGCGTCGAAGAACAAGGCGCCCTACGTGGCCAGCAAGTTCGGCATCGTCGGCCTGAGCAAGGTGGCGGCGCTGGAATACGCGGCCGCCGGCAACCGCGACAGCGGCGGCGTCACCGTCAACTGCGTGTGCCCGGGCTGGGTGGAAACGCCGCTGATCGAGCCGCAGATCCAGGCGCACCGCAACGGCGGCAGCCGCGACGACGGCGTGCGCGCCCTGCTGGAGGAAAAGCAGCCCAGCCTGCGCATGTCGCTGCCGGAGGACATCGCCGCGATGGTGGTGTGGCTGTGCCGCCGCGAGGCGCACAACCTCACCGGCGCGGCGATGCCGATGGACGGCGCCTGGACCGCGCAGTGAGCACCTAGGAGCGCACCTGGGGCGCGAAGGGCCTTCCCGGCTGCCCATCGCGCACCGCGGGGTGCGCGCCTGCCGGACATTCGCCGACAATGCAGGTCTCCGTTCCAGCCGACATGCCCATGCCCAGCCTGCTGATCGCCGACGACCACCCGCTGTTCCGCGCCGCGCTGCGCCAGGCCGCGGGCGAGGCGGTGGCCGACCTGCAGGTGCGCGAGGCCGAATCGCTGGAAGGCGTGCTGGCCGCGCTCGATGCCGCGCCGCAGACCGACCTGATCCTGCTCGACCTGCACATGCCCGGCAACCACGGGCTGGCCGGGCTGGCGGCGATCCGCGCCCAGCACCCGGGCGTGGCGGTGATCGTGGTGTCGGCCAACGACGACCCGCGCGTGGTGCGGCGCGCGCTCGACCATGGCGCCGCCGGCTACCTGCCTAAGAGTTCGGGATTGAACGAACTGCGCGAAGCGATCCGCAGCGTGATGGCCTGCGAACAATGGCTGCCGGCCTCGCTGCGCGCGGCGGTGGCGCGCGCGCAGTCCTCCAGCCACGACAGCGAACTGGCCGCGCGCCTGGCCAGCCTGTCGCCGCAGCAGTTCCGCGTGCTGGCGCTGGTCGCCGAGGGCCTGCTCAACAAGCAGATCGCCGACCGCCTGGACGTGCAGGAACGCACGGTCAAGGCGCACCTGTCGGCGATCTTCGAGCGCCTGGGCGTGCGCAACCGCACCCAGGCCAGCGTGGTGCTGCGCGAGCTGGAACTGAGCGACCCGGCCAGGCAGGTCGTGTAGGAATCGTGGCTCAGCGTCCGCGCAACAGGCGGTGCAGCGCCATGCCCGCCAGCATCGCCGGCACGAACCACAGCGCTTCGGGCGACAGCACGCCCAGGCCCACCAGCGCCGGCCCCGGGCAATAACCCGCCAGCCCCCAGCCGACGCCGAACACGCCCGCGCCGGCCAGCAGGCGCGCATCGACGCCACGCGGCTCCGGGATCCGGAAGCGCTCTGCCAGCAGCGGCGCCGGACGACGCAGCACGAAGCGGAACAGCAGCATGGTGGTGCCCACCGCGCCGCCCACCACGAACAGCAGGGTCGGGTCGAACGCGCCGGCCACGTCCAGGAAGCCGAGGATGCGCTGCGGGTCGGTCATGCCCGACACCGCCAGCCCCAGGCCGAACAGCGCACCGGCCAGCAACGCCGCCAGCACGGTCCGGAGGCCGCTCATGCCACGTGCCTCACGAGGTAAGTGGTGGCGATCGCGGTCGCCATGAAGGCCAGCACCGCCGCCAGCGAGCGCAGCGACAACCGCCCCAGCCCGCACACGCCATGGCCGCTGGTGCAGCCGTTGCCCATGCGCGTGCCGAAGCCGACCAGCAGCCCCGCGGCCACCAGCAGTGCCGGCGGAAAGCCCTGCCGCGGCGCATGCGCGCCCGGCACCCACCACAGCCATGCCGCGCCGGCCACGACCAGGCCCAGCAGGAAGGCCAGCCGCCACGCCACTTCGCCGCGCTGCGGCAGCAGCACGCCGCCGACGATGCCGCTGATGCCGGCGATGCGTCCGTTCAACCACAGCAGCAGGGTCGCCGCCAGGCCGATCAGCACGCCGCCAGCCAGCGCGACAGGCCAGGTGCTCATCGCGTGCCCCCCATCTGGTCCAGCGGCAGGCGGAAATAGCGGATGCCGTTGGCGTCCGGTTCCGGCAGGCGCCCGCCGCGGATGTTGACCTGCAGCGCCGGCAGGATTAGCCGCGGCACCGGCAGGGTCGCGTCGCGCTGCTGGCGCGTCCGCACGAAGCCCGCCTCGTCGATGCCCACCAGGTGCGGGTTGCCTGCCTTCTGCTCGTCGATGCGGGTCTGCGGCAGCGCGTCGCGGCGGCCGCCCGGATAGTCGTGGCACAGGAACAGGCGCGTATCTTCCGGCAGCGCGAGGATCTTCTGGATCGACGCATACAACCGGTGCGCATCGCCGCCGGGGAAATCGGCACGCGCGGTGCCGGTATCGGTGGCGAACAGGGTGTCGCCGATGAAGGCCGCATCGCCGATCACATAGGTCAGGCTGTCGTCGGTATGGCCGGGCGTGGCGATCACCCGCGCCTCCAGCGTACCGATGCTGAAGCGGTCGCCATCGACGAACAGGCGGTCGAACTGGCGGCCATCGGCGATGAAGTCCTCGCCCAGCCCGAACAGGGCCTTGAAGCGCTCCTGCACCTGGACGATGCCGCGGCCGATCGCCACCGGCGCATGCAGGATGTCGGCCAGGTAGCCGGCCGCGCTGAGATGGTCGGCATGCGCGTGGGTTTCCAGTATCCACGCCACTTTCAGCTCCCGCTCGCGCACGAAGGCCAGCAGCGCATCGGCCGAGGCGGTGCCGATGCGCGCGCCGGCCGGCTCGTAGTCCAGCACCGGGTCGATGATCGCCGCCGAGCCGGCCAGTTCGTCGTACACGACATAGCTGAAGGTGCCGGTGTCCTTGTCGAAGAAGGCTTCGACCAGAGGGGAATGTCGTGGAGTCGGATGCATGGGCGCCACCGCTTTGTAATTTAGATTTTTCTAAATTAAACTCTCTTCCCCGGAACCACAAGCCCCAACCTCGACGCACGCATGAACACGCCCGACCTGGATATCGCGCAGATGCAGGCCCATGCCGAACAGGCCGCGCAGCTGCTCAAGGCCATCGCCCACCCGGCGCGGCTGCGCGTGCTCTGCCAGCTGGTGGAAGGCGAGGCCTCGGTAGGCGAACTGCAGGCCAGCGCCGGACTGTCGATGTCGGCGCTGTCCCAGCACCTGGCGGTGATGCGCGACGCCGGGCTGGTCGCCACCCGGCGCGAGGCGCAGACCATCTTCTACGCGCTCGCCGACAGCCCCGCGCTGGGAGTGATGCAGGCGCTGCACGAGGCGTATTGCGGCAAGCAGAAGCGCAGGCGCTCGGCGCAGGCGGGAAACGCGGCTACGACGTTGGCGCCTGGGCGACCGCGCGTGCGGCCAGCAGCCGGTCCATGATCGACTTCAGCGCCAGCGGCCGCACCGGCTTGTGCAGCAGGGTCAGCCCCTGCTCCAGCACCTCGCGGCGCGTGGCCAGGCTGTCGTCGGCGCTGAGGATCAGGGTGGGCCGCGTACCGAAGCGTTCGCCCAGCCGCGCCTGCAGCGCGGTGCCGGTGTCGCCGTCGTCCAGGTTGTAGTCGAACAGCCACAGCGCCGCCGGTGCGGCCTGCATCGCCGCCACCGCGCCGGCTTCGGCCGAGGCTTCGGCCACGTCATAGCCCCAGCCGCGCAGCAGCGCCGCCAGCCCGGCCAGCGCCGCCGGATCGTTGTCCACGACCAGTACCCGGATCTGCTCGCCTGCTTGCGCCGTTCCGTGCTGCGCTGGCACGGCGGTGGCACTGGCGCGCGGCGTCGGCGCCATGCCTGCCGCCACCGAAAACACGGTGCCCCGGCCCAGCTCGCTGCGCAGCCGCAAGGGCGCCTCAAGCAGGCCGGCGATGCGGTCGGCGATCGCCAGGCCCAGGCCCAGCCCCTGCCCGCCGCTGTCCTCGCCGCGCCGGAATTCCTCGAAGATGCGGCGCTGCTCGCCCCGGGCGATGCCCGGCCCGGTGTCGTGCACCTCGATGCGCAGCCGTCCACCGTCGCGGCGCACGCCCAGCAGCACGCCGCCGTGCGCGGTGTAGCGCACCGCGTTGGCCAGGAAGTTCTGCAGCACGCGCCGCAGCAGTTGCGGGTCGCTGTTCACCCAGGCGCGGGTCGGCACGTAGCGGAATGCCAGCCCGCGCGCCGCGGCCAGCGCGCGGAACTCGGAAGCCAGCGGATCGAGCACCTCGGCCAGCGGCATGTCGCGCGGCTGCGGCACCAGCCCGCCGGCTTCCAGCCGCGACATGTCGAACAGCCCGGTCAGCAGCTGCGTGGTCGAATCCAGCGCGCCGCGGATCTGCACCACCGCCTGCCGCTGCGACGCTTCCTCCACCTGCTGCGCCAGCGTGTCGGTGAACAGGTGCGCGGCGTGCAGCGGCTGCAGCAGGTCGTGGCCGATGGCGGCCAGGAAGCGGCTCTTGGCGTCGTTGGCGCGCTCGGCCTCGCGCTTGGCCGATTCCAGCAGCGCGGTGCGCTCGCCCACGCGCTGCTCCAGCGTCTCGTTGCTGCGCATCAGCTCCTGCTCGGTGCGGCGGAACTCGGTGACGTCGGTGAAGGTGGCGACGAAGCCGCCGCCGGGCATCGGGTTGCCGCGGATCTCGACGATGCGGCCATCCGGGAACACCCGCTCGGTCAGGTGCGCGGTGCCGGCGCGCATGAACGCCAGGCGCCGGTCCACCGCGCGTTCGTCGCTGCCGCGCTGTGGCATCGCGCGCAGCGCCCAGCGGGTCAGGTCCATGATCGGCCGGCCGACCTGCAGCAGTTCCTCGGGAAAACCAAACAGCTGCGCGTAGGGCCGGTTCCAGGCCACCAGCCGCTGCTCGCGGTCGATCACGCTGATGCCCTGGCTCATGTTCTGCAGCGCGGCCTGCAGCACCTGCTGGTTGAAACGCAGGTCCTGCGAGGCCTCGCTGACGATGGCCGCGACCGTGGCCAGTTCGCCGCTCTCGCGGCGCGCGGCATCCAGCAGCAGCCGCGCCGACGCCGCGCCCAGCACCGCTGACAGCTCGCGTTCCACGCCAGCCTCGGTCGCCGCCGGTACCGGCCCCTGCCGCGGCGCATCGGCCAGCAGGCGCTGCACCTTCTCGTAGGGCAGAAAGCGGCGGCCGGCATCGCGCAGCGCGTCGGCGTCCAGGTTGCGCCGCGCGCGGTCGGGCGTATCGCGCCGCCACGCCATCGCCAGCAGCGTCACCGCGGTGCCGACGAACAGGCTGGCGCCCACCGCGCGCCCCAGAGGGCTCCAGCCGGTCAGGCCGAACAACGCTTCCGGCGCCAGCCAGCGCCAGCCCAGCGGCCCCTGCGCCAGCCAGGCCGGCACCCGGCCGCCGCTTTCCAGCAGCGTCGGCAGCAGCAGTACCCAGGCCCAGGTGGCGAAACCGGCCAGCACGCCGGCGATGGCTGCGCGCGGCGGCGTCTGCGGCCGCCAGATCGCAAAGCCCAGCACCGGCACCAGCGTGGCCATCGCCGAGAACGAGATCGCGCCGATGTCGGCCAGCACGTTGCCGCCGCCGATCGAGCGGCTGTAGGCCCAGGCCAGCAACATGATCACGCAGATGCCGGCGCGGCGCAGCCACACCAGCTCGCGGCGGTGGTCGCCGCCGGCGCGCGCCCAGGTGCTGCGCAGCAGGCCCGGCGCGAACCAGTGGTTGCCGATCATCAGGCTCAGAGTCAGAGTGCTGACCACCACCATGCCGGTGGCCGCGCTCAACCCGCCGAGGAAGGCGAACAGCGCCACCCCGGTGTGCCCGGCCGAGAACGGCAGGGCCAGCGTGTACATGTCGCTGGGCACGCTGCTGCCCAGCAGCGCGCCGCCGGCGCGCGCCAGCGGCAGGATCGGCAGCGCGATCAGCAGCAGGTACAGCGGGAACAGCCAGCGCGAGGTACGGATGTCGGCCGGGTCGCGGCACTCGACCACGCCGACGTGGAACTGGTGCGGCAGCAGGAACATCGCCAGCGCGCCGAGCAGCACCAGCGGCACGAAGCCACCGGCCGGCGCATCCGCCGCGGGCGCCGGGGGCGGCACCGCCACCCCGTCCAGCCCGAACCAGACGAAGGCGCCCAGCGCCAGCATCGCGCCGAGCTTGAACAGCGACTCGGCGGCCATCGCCAGCACCAGCCCGCGGTTGTGCTCTGACACGTCGGCGCGGCGCGCGCCGAACAGCATCGCGAACAGCGCCATCGCCAGCGCCACGTACAGCGCGCTGTCGCGCCACGGCGCGGCGTCCTGCACGGCGTCGGCCGAACGCAGGGTGAGCATGCCGAAGCTCATCGCCACCGCCTTGAGCTGCAGCGCGATATAGGGGATCAGGCCGAGCGCGGCGATCAGCGTCACCGTCGCCGCCAGCCACGCATCGCGCCCCAGCCGCGCGGCGATCAGGTCGGCCAGCGAGGTGGCGTTGGTCTCGCGCGCCAGCCGCACCAGCCGCACCATCATGCCGATGGCCAGCGCGTAGAACAGGATCGCGCCGACGAAGGTCGGCGGCAGCGGCCAGCCATAGCGCGCGGCCTGGGTCACCGTGCCGTAGAACGTCCACGAGGTGCAGTGCACCGCCAGCGACAGCGCATAGACATGGCGCCAGTGCCGCGCGAACGCGGTCGGCCGGCGCTCGCCGTACAGCGCGACGCCGAACATCAGCACCAGCCACGCCACCCCGGCCAGCGCCACCGTCACCAGACTCAACATGCGTATGCGTTCCCCGTGTGCATGGCGGGCAGGATACGGCGCGCGGCCGGCGGGAAGGAACCGCGGCGCGCCGCCTCCCGTAGGAGCGGCTTCAGCCGCGATGGAGCCTTCCCGATGAATCACCGCGCGCCGGGAAAGCTGTCTCCAGCAATTCCTGGAAAGCCCCGTCGCGGCTGAAGCCGCTCCTACGGGGATCGTGCGAGAGATGACACGCGGACGACGCCATGAAAAACCCTCCCTGCTGGCGCAGGGAGGGTTGGGTTCCACGAACCTGGCGTGGGCTCAGAAGTTGTAGCGCAGCGACACGTACCAGTTGCGCGGCAGGCCGTAGTAGGCGGTCTGGATGTTGCCCACGCTGGCGAACTCCTGGCCTTCGGTCTTGTATTCCTTGTCGGTCAGGTTGCGCACGCCGGCGCGCACCTGCCAGGCCATCTGCGGCGAATCCCACACGCCGTAGACACCGAGCAGGGTGTAGGCGTCCTGGCTCAGCACGTCGCGGTTGTCCACGCTCAGCCAGGTCTTGCCGCGGTAGGAGACGTCGCCACCGAAGGTCAGGCTGCCGCTGTCGCCCAGCGCGAACACGTGCTGCAGCGCCACGCGCGCGGTCCAGTCCGGCGAGAACGGCACGTGGTCGTGGCTCACGTTCGGGTCGAAGCCCGGGTAGGACGGATCCAGGCGGAAGTCCTCGAAGCGGTCGTACTTGGCATCCATCCAGCCGATCTGCGCGCTCAGCGTGGTGGCCTCGCCCAGCAGCGCGCTGCCTTCCAGCTCGATGCCCTTGATGTTGAGCTTGGCCGCGTTGAGCACCGGGAAGGTGCCCACGTCCTGCGATACGCGCGCCTGGAAATCGCTGTAGTTGCTGTAGAACGCCGCCGCGCTGCCGCGGAAGCGGCGGTCGGCCGAGCTGCCCTTCAGCCCCAGCTCGTAGGTCCACACGTATTCCGGATCGAACTTGGCGTGCTGGGTGTCGTAGACGGTGTTGGCGCGACCGTTGAAGCCGCCGGACTTGAAGCCGCGGTTGGCCGACACGTAGCCCATCAGGTTGTCGCCGAAGGCCTTCTGCAGGCTGATCGACGGCGTCACCGCGGTCCACGAGGCATTGGCGGCGAAGGCCACGGTTTCGTTCGCCGCGGAGAACGGCGCGCCCCAGAACGTGCTGGTGGAACGGTCGTAGTCCTTCTTGTCCCTGGTCCAGCGCACGCCGGCGGCCACGGTCCAGCTCGGCACGAACTCCCAGTTGACGTGGGCGAAGGCGGCGTTGGACGTGGTGGTCAGGTCGTCGTCGATGGTACGCAGGAACGGCACCTTCGCGCCCAGGAACGAGAACAGGTCGTCGGCATAGGCCTCCTGGTACGAGGGCACGTTCTCCTTCATGTAGTACGCGCCGAAGGTGGCGTGCAGGTTGGAGCCGTTGTCGTAGTGCAGCTGGAATTCCTGGCTGGTCTGGTCCTGGTTCAGCGCGACCAGCACGTCGCCCAGCTCGTACTCGGAGGCGTCGATGTCGATGAAGGACCTGGTCTTGAGTTTGCGGTAGGAGCTGATGCTCTTCAGCGTCCACTGCGCGTTGATGTCCCAGTCCATCGCCAGCGAAGCGCCGGAGTGCTTCAGGTACTGGCCCTGGCCGTCCTGGAACGAGGTGCGGGCGCGGCGGTTCCATTCGCCGGTCTGCCCGGGCTGCAGCACGATCACGCCGGCCGGCGCCAGGCTGGTCTGGCGCAGGTCGGCCATCGGCCGGCCCATGGTCAGCGCGGCGTCCTGCTTGGTGGTGTCCACGCTCAGGGTGGCGCGGAAATTGTCGGTCGGGTTCAGCGCCAGCTTGAAGCGCAGCGCCTCGGTGTCGTCGTCGTTGTAGCGCCTGCCGGTGTCGGCGTCCTTCACGTAGCCGTCGTTGGTGATCTTGGCGCCGGCGATGCTGGCCGCGACGGTGTCGCTGAGCTTGCCCGACACGTAGAAGCGGCCTTCCAGGCGACCGTAGTCGCCGGCGGTGACTTCCACTGCGCCGCCCTCGTTGTCGAACGGGTTCTTGGTGGTCAGCTTGATCGCGCCGCCGGTGGAGTTCTTGCCGTACAGCGTGCCCTGCGGGCCGCGCAGCACTTCCAGCTGCTGGATGTCGAACAACGAGAACAGCGCGCCGTTGATGCGCGAGTAGTAGACATCGTCCACGTACATGCCCACGCCCGGGTCGAAGGTCTGCAGCGCGTCCGGCTGGCCGATGCCGCGGATGAACACGTTGACGCTGTTGGCCGAGCCACGGCCCTGGGCGATGTTCATGTTCGGCACCGCGCCCTGCAGGCCTTCCACGGTGGACGCCTGCAGGTCCTTGATCTGCTCCTCGCCGAAGGCCGACACCGCCACCGGCACGTCCTGGATGGACTCGGTGCGGCGGCGCGCGGTCACGGTGACTTCGTCCAGCTGGGTGGCCTGCGGCTGGCCGGCCGGCTGCTGTTCCTGGGCCTGCACGAATGCGGCCGGGGCCAGCAGGGCACAGCCCACGGCCATGCTCAGATACTTGCGCTTCATTGGTCTCCCTCCTCCCGGGTATGACACGGCGGCACACGGATGCCGCCCATGCTGCGCACGTTAGCCGGGCGCCCGGAGCCGGAGCATCGTCCGTTCGTACAGTGGGCCGGCCAGCCGCGGCTCCGGATACTCGCCGGCATCGTGTCTGGCCGCGGAGCCGTGGATGTCGTTTCTGATCGTACTGGCGGCGCTGTGCTTCCTGATGTTCGTGGCCTACCGCGGCTACAGCGTGATCCTGTTCGCGCCGGTGGCGGCGCTGGGCGCGGTGCTGCTGACCGACCCGACGCTGGTGCAGCCGATGTTCACCGGCCTGTTCATGGACAAGATGGTCGGCTTCCTGAAGCTGTATTTCCCGGTATTCGTGCTGGGCGCGGTGTTCGGCAAGCTGATCGAAATCTCCGGCTTCTCCAAGTCGATCGTCACCGCCACCATCCGCCTGGTCGGCGCGCAGCGCGCGATGCTGTCCATCGTGCTGGTCTGCGCCCTGCTCACCTACGGCGGCGTGTCGCTGTTCGTTGTGGTGTTCGCGGTCTACCCGTTCGCCGCCGAGCTGTTCCGCCAGAGCAACATCCCCAAGCGGCTGATCCCCGGCACCATCGCGCTGGGCGCCTTCACCTTCACCATGGACGCGCTGCCGGGAACGCCGCAGATCCAGAACATCATCCCGGCCTCGTTCTTCGGCACCACCGGCTGGGCCGCACCGTGGCTGGGCGTGATCGGCACCGTGGTGATTCTGATCCTGGGCATGAGCTACCTGGAGTGGCGTCGCCGTGTCGCCATCGCCAGGGGCGAGGGCTATTCCGGCGCCCACGAGGAACTGCGCAACGAACCCGAACCCTTCCAGGGCGACCGCCTCGCCCATCCGCTGGTCGCGGTGCTGCCGCTGGTGCTGGTGGGCGTGGCCAATTTCCTGTTCACCCGCTGGATTCCGGGGTTCTACGGCGAAAGCCAGTCGTTCGTGCCGGCGGTGATCGGCAACCCGGCGCCGGTGGTGCAGGAAGTCTCCAAGGTCGCCGCCATCTGGGCGGTACAGGGCGCGCTGCTGCTGGGCATCCTCAGCGTCATCGCCTTCGCCTGGAAGCCGGTGTTGGCCGCGTTCGCCGAAGGCACGAAATCGGCGATCGGCGGCGCCATGCTGGCCTCGATGAACACCGCTTCCGAATACGGCTTCGGCGCGGTGATCGCCGCGCTGCCCGGCTTCCTGGTGGTGGCCAACGCGCTGGGCTCGATCCCCAATCCGCTGGTCAACGAAGCCATTTCCGTCACCGCCATGGCCGGCATCACCGGCTCGGCCTCGGGCGGCATGAGCATCGCGCTGGCGGCGATGGCCGACAGCTTCATCGCCAACGCGCAGGCCGCCGGCATCCCGATGGAGGTGCTGCACCGCGTGGCGGCAATGGCCTCCGGCGGCATGGACACGCTGCCACACAACGGCGCGGTCATCACCGTGCTGGCCGTCACCGGCCTGACCCACCGCCAGTCCTACAAGGACATCTTCGCCATCACCGTCATCAAGACCCTGGCGGTATTCGCGATCATCGGCGTGTACTACGCCACCGGCGTGGTCTGAGGCGCGGGCCGGCATCGTGTCCCGTCGCGACTAGGGACGCGGCATGCCCGGCATCCGGCTCGAAGCCAGCTGACAACCGGCGGTACCGGAACGCAACGCCCGGCGCCCTGGGCGCCTCGGCGGTGGCGGATGCCAACACCACGCAGTCGCCGCCGGGGGTCATGCATCCGCGAGGCGATGCTCTTCCTCCTGGCAGGCTGACGCCCGCCGCCGGCCGGATGGAAGGATCAGGAAAGCCGGCAAAGCCCGCCCCGCGACAAGGCAACCAACGCCCTGCCTGCCCGCGTTGCCCGCTGGCCGTTCAGCGGCTTCAGGCGCCTGGCGGACTCAGCCTTCGCCATGCGTCGCCTGCTTCATTGCATGGCCGCGAAGCGGAAAACGGCTCACGCGCTACAGTCGGCGAGCGCCCGCACCCGGCGCCGATACAGTCCGTGCCGTCACCCGGCATCCGGCGTCCGACACCGCCCCAAAAAAAGATCGCCCGGCTGCACGTCACTGTGCAACACCGGGCGACTTCACATCCCTGTAGGCTTCCTGCCTCTCCCCTGCCTCCTGGCTGTACGGGGTTCTCCGTGTGGCCGTCATCCGGACGACGCACAATTGCGATTCCCTTCCGCTCAACGCCTCTCGACCGGTCTGGCCGTCGCCGCCTTGGCGTTCCCGGCGGCGGAGGCGGTTCCTGCGCCCACGCCGATCAGGTCACGATTCCGTTCGACCGTCTTCAACCCGATGCCCTTGACCAGCGCCAGTTCCTCGACGCTCTTGAAGGGACCGTTCGCCTGCCGGTATTCGACGATCGCCTGCGCCTTGGTGGCGCCGACATTCACCAATACCCGGTCCAGCTCCGCCGCGGTGGCGGTGTTGATGTCGACCTTGTCCGTGGCTTGCGCCGATGCGGTCAACAACAACGCCAGAACCAGTGACTTCAGCATCACGGTGAAAAGCTTCATCGCTGCAACTCCTTGTGGCTTGGACTGGAATGCCGGCATCCCCGCCGGCAAGACCAGTGTTCCGCGCCACATGAACACAGCCTATCCGCCGCGCCTCCGGCCCACAGCCGGCAAACCGCCCGATTCCTTGTAGGAAAATTCCTACAAGACGGACGGCGTAGAATGGGCGCATCTGAAACCTTGCAACCGGAGTTCCCGAATGGACAGCGCCAAGCTCGGCCAATTTCTCAGCGACAAGTGGGACAACGACATCGTCCCGCAGCTGGTCGACTACATCCGCATCCCCAACAAGTCGCCGATGTTCGATGCGAACTGGGTTGCCAACGGGTACATGGACCAGGCCGTGACGCTGATGGAAAGCTGGGCCAGGGCGCAGAAGATCCCCGGCCTGCAGGTCGAAGTGGTCCGCCTTGAAGGCCGCACCCCGCTGATTTTCCTGGAAATCCCGGCCTCCGGTCCGGAGACCGGCGACGACACCGTGCTGCTCTACGGCCACCTGGACAAGCAGCCGGAAATGACCGGCTGGGACGCCGACCTGGGCCCGTGGAAGCCGGTGCTGCGTGGCGACAAGCTGTACGGCCGTGGCGGCGCCGATGACGGTTATGCCATCTTCGGCTCGCTGGCGGCGATCCTGGCCCTGCAGGAACAGGGCCTGCCGCACGCCCGCTGCGTGATCCTGATCGAGGCCTGCGAGGAATCCGGCTCCTACGACCTGCCAGCCTATGTGGACCATCTGGCCGAGCGCATCGGCCAGCCGTCGCTGGTGGTGTGCCTGGACTCGGGCTGCGCCAATTACGACCAGCTGTGGTGCACCACTTCGCTGCGCGGCCTGACCGGCGGCAATTTCACCGTGAAGGTGCTCAACGAAGGCGTGCACTCCGGCGACGCGTCCGGCGTGGTGCCGTCCTCCTTCCGCCTGCTGCGCCAGCTGCTGTCGCGCATCGAGGACGAGAACACCGGCCGCATCCTGCTCGAAGGCCTGCACGCCGAGATCCCGGCCGAGCGCCTGGAGCAGGCCCGGCGCGCCGCCGAGGTGGTCGATACCGCCATCTTCGACAAGTTCCCGCTGGTCGACGGCCTCAAGCCGATGAACGAGGACCTCACCGAACTGGTGCTCAACCGCACCTGGCGCCCGGCGCTGTCGGTGACCGGCATCGGCGGCATGCCGCCACTGGAATCGGCCGGCAACGTGCTGCGCCCGGAAACCTCGGTGAAGCTGTCGCTGCGCCTGCCGCCGACCGCCAACGGCAAGGCCTGCGGCGAGCTGCTGAAGGAAGCGCTGCTGCGCGACCCGCCGAACGGCGCTCACGTCACCCTGGACCTGGAAAAGGCCTCCACCGGCTGGAACGCCCCGGCCATGGCGCCGTGGCTGGAGAAGTCCATCGACGACGCCAGCCAGGCCTTCTTCGGCAAGCCGGCCATGTACATGGGCGAAGGCGGCTCGATCCCGTTCATGGGCATGCTGGGCGAGAAGTTCCCCGGCGCGCAGTTCATGATCACCGGCGTGCTCGGCCCGCATTCCAACGCGCACGGCCCGAACGAGTTCCTGCACATCCCGATGGGCAAGCGCGTCACCGCCTGCGTGTCCAAGGTGCTGTTCGACCACCACGCGGCCAGCCTGCGCGGCGAGACCAGCGGCTCGCCGGTAGCGGCCGACAGCGGCACCCGCCACGGCGGCCACGGCTGCTGCTGAGCGGCGCGATGACGACGCAGCCTGGCCTTGCTAGGCTGCGTTTTTCCCTGGAGCGGGCGGACACATGAGCGGATTGTTTGGCAGCGACAGCTGGCTGTACATCATCCTGGTCGGCTTCGTGGTCGGCCTGCTGGGGCGCTTCTTCATGCCCGGCAACAACCGCATGGGCTGCCTGCTGACCATCGTGCTGGGCATCGCCGGCGCGGTGTTCGCCGGCTGGTTCGGGCGCGAGATGGGCTGGTACGCCGCCGGGCAGCCGGCCGGCTTCGTCGGCGCCATCATCGGCGCCATCGCCCTGCTGGCGCTGCTGCGGCTGGTCAGCGGCAAGCGCTGAACGTTCCACTCCTTTCCCTCGGACACGGCAACGCCACGGTGCGCCAGTGCCCCGTGGCCTGCACCTTGGCACCTGCGAGCACGCTCCACCGATGACCCCGGACATTTCCCTCGACCCGCAGCGCGCGCGGCAGCGCCTGGACTGGGCCCGCCATCGCCTGGCCGACGACACCGCCAGCATCGAGCGCGCCTCGGTGGACGCCGGTTTCCGCAGCTACTGGCGCGTGACCGGCCGTGACGGCAGCCACATCGTCATGGACGCCCCGCCCGGCCTGGAAGATCCGCGGCCGTGGTTGCGCATGCGCGAGCTGCTGCTGGCCCATGGGCTGCGGGTGCCGGCGCTGCTCGCGCAGGACCTGGACGCCGGCTTCCTGCTGCTGGAAGACCTGGGCGCGCCGACCCTGGCGCGGCTGCTGGATGCCGACAACGCCGACGCATGGTTCGACCGCGCCATGGCGCAGCTGGTCCGGCTGCAGTCGATCCCGGTGCCGGACGGTTTCGGCGAGTTCGGCGAAGCCCTGCTGCAGCGCGACGCCGGCCTGTTCGACGAATGGTTCCTGCAGCGCCATCTCGGCCTGCAGCTGGACTGCGGCGAGGTCGAAGAGCTGCAGCTGGCGCAGCGGCGGTTGATGGACAACGCGCTGGGCCAGGCGCAGCTGATGACCCACCGCGACTTCATGCCGCGCAACCTGATGCCGGTGGAAGATGGCCCGGCCGTGCTCGACTTCCAGGACCTGGTGCGCGGCCCCATCGCCTACGACCCGGTGAGCCTGTTCAAGGACGCCTTCCTGAGCTGGCCGCTGCAACGCGTGGACGGCTGGCTGGCGCGCTACCACGAGCGCGCGCGCGCCGCCGGCCTGCCGGTGCCCGACCGCGCCACCTTCCTGCGCGATGCCGACTGGATGGGCGTGCAGCGGCACCTGAAGATCCTCGGCATCTTCTCGCGCCTGCACTACCGCGACGGCAAGAGCCATTACCTGGAGGACGTGCCGCGCTTCATCGCCTATCTGGACGAAGTGCTGCCGCGCCATCCGCAGCTGTCCGGCCTGCACGCGCTGCTGGAACGGCGGATCAGGCCGGCGCTGGTCGGGCGGGCCGCGCGATGAAGGCGCTGGTTTTCGCCGCGGGGCTGGGCGAGCGCATGCGCCCGCTCACCGAACACACGCCCAAGCCGCTGCTGCAGGCCGGCGGCAAGCCGCTGATCGCATGGCACCTGGAAAAGCTGGCCGCGCTGGGCGTGCGCGATGTGGTGGTCAACACCTCGTGGCTGGCCGCGCAGTTCCCCGAGGTACTGGGCGACGGCAGCCGCTGGAACCTGCGCCTGCACTACGCCTGCGAAGGGCCCACGCCGCTGGAAACCGGCGGCGGCATGCTCAACGCGCTGCCGCTGCTGGGCCAGGCGCCATTCCTGGTGGTCAACGGCGACATCTGGACCGATTTCGATTTCTCGCTGCTGCCGCGCGAACCGGCCGGCGAAGCGCACCTGGTGCTGGTGGACAACCCGCCACAGCACCCGCAGGGCGATTACCGCATCGACGCGCAGGGCGTGCTGCACCACGACCGCGATGCGCCCTGCCTGACCTATGCCGGCATCGGCATGTACCGCCCGTCGATCCTCGAGGGCTGGCGCGCGGTGATCGGCGATGCGCCGGGCAGCGAACGCAGCCCGCCGCGGTTCAGCGTGGTGCCGCTGCAGAAGCACTTCATGGCGCAGGGCCGCATCACCGGCCAGCACCACCGCGGCCAGTGGACCGACGTCGGCACGCCGCAGCGGCTGCAGGCGCTGGAAGAAGCGCTGCGCGGACACGCGTAGCGCACGCGCTGCCATACCGGTCGGGAAGCCGACGCCGCAGTTACGGGACTTGCCCCCGGCGAAGCCCGTGCGGGGTCAGTTCCGCACCTGCGCCACGCCGCTCAGGACGCGTCGAGCACCTTGCGCAGGAACGGCACGGTGATGCGCCGCTTGGCGGCCAGCGACTCGCGGTCCAGGCGATCCAGCAGCACGACCAGTCCGCCCAGGTCGCGGCCGGTGCGGGTGAGCAGCCAGTCGATGGCCGCCTCGTCCAGCGCCAGCCCGCGCCGGACCGCGCGCTCGCGCAGCACGGCGCCGCGGCCCTCGTCGTCCAGCGCGTCCAGCACGATGCGCCCGCACTGCGACAGCCGCGAGCGCAGGTCGGGCAGCACCAGCCCCAGCGCGTCGGGCGCGGCCGTGGCGGTATAGAGCAGGGTCACGCCGGCGGCACGCGCGCGGTTGTGGAAATCGAACAGCGCCACCTCGTCGTCGCGGTCGCCGGCGATGGCGTCCAGGCCGTCCAGCGCGACCACGTCGCGCCCTTCCAGCGCTTCCAGTGCATCGCGCAGGCGCCCGGCGGCGGCCTGCAGCGGCAGGTAGGCCGAGCCGCGCCCGGCCTGCTCGGCGGCGGCGCAGACGGCCAGCGCCAGGTGCGTCTTGCCGCTGCCGGCGGGGCCGACCAGGTAGACCCAGTCGCGGCTGCCGCCGGTGGCGGCGGCGCGCAACTGCGCCAGCGCCCCGTCCGGGGCGCCGATGAAACTCTCCAATCGCTGGTCCGGCGGATAGCGCAGGGCCAGCGGCAACTGCGGCACGCTCACTTCGGTTCGACGTCCTTCGGCACGATGCCCATGCCCGGGGCGGGCTCGCCGCTGGACTGCAGCACGATGGTCGGGCCATGCCCGGCGTACAGCTCGCTCTGCCGGTAACGCTCGTGCGCGTAGCGCAGCAGCACGTTGATCACCGCCGCCGCAGGCAGCGCCAGCAGCATGCCGAGGAAGCCGAACAGCTGGCCGCCGGCCATCACCGCGAAGATCACTGCCACCGGGTGCAGGCCGATCTTGTCGCCGACGATGCGCGGGGTGAGCACGTAGCTCTCCAGCAGCTGGCCGACGACGAACACCACGCCGACCAGCGCCAGCAGCTTCACGTCGAAGCCCTGCGACTGCACCAGCGCGGCCAGCACCGCCAGCACCACGCCGGTGGTGGCGCCCAGGTAGGGAATGAAGCTGATGAGCCCGGCGACCAGGCCGATCAGCAGGCCGAGGTTGAGCCCCACCACCGACAGGCCGACCGCGTACACCACGCCCAGCGCGATCATCACCGCGATCTGCCCGCGGATGAAGGCGCCGAGCACGTCGTTGGATTCGCGCGCCAGCCGCGACACGATCTCGATGTGGTTGCGCGGGATCATCGACGCGACGCGCTCGACCAGCCGGTCCCAGTCGCGCAGGAAGTAGTAGGCCAGGATCGGCAGCAGCGCCAGGTTCACCACCCAGGTCACCATCGCGAAGCCCGAGCGCGATACGTAGCCGAACAGCGTGGTCGCCGCACCGCCGGCCTGCTGCCAATGCGTGCGCACCCATTCGAACAGGCGATCGGGCTCCAGCCAACCGAGGATCTCCACGCCGGTACGCTGCTCGATCCACGGCAGCGCCGTACCCATCAGCCATTCCTGCGCCTGCGGCAGCGCGGCCACCAGGGTGACGATCTGGCGCTGGATCATCGGCACCAGGATCAGCAGCGCCAGCGCGATCAGCAGGATCATCAGGGCGAACACCAGGATCACCGCGGTGTTGCGCGAGCGGCCGCGCGCCTCCAGCCGGTCCACCAGCGGGTCGCCCAGCCAGGCCAGCATCAGCGCGACCACGAACGGCGTCAGGATCGGCGCCAGCAGCCACACCACCCACAACCCGAACGCGGCCAGCACGCCGCGCTGCAGGCGGCGCAGGAACAGCGCGATTTCCGAGTCCGCGGTGCCGGTGCCGCTCATCGCACGCGGTACTCGGCCGGGCCGGACGCGGGCTCGCCCTCGGTGGGCGGCGCCATCGGTTGCAGCGCGGCATCGTTACCGAGCATGCGGTTCAGCCCCTGCAGGCCGCTCATCAGTTCCAGGTCCAGCTCCAGGACGTCGCCGGAGGCCTGCACCGGCACGATCGAGCGCACCACCGCCACCGACTGCAGGGTCGCGGCCACGCGCAGGTAATCGGCCGCGCTGCGGATGCCGCTGACGCGGATGCGGTAGGTGCCGGCCGCGCCCGCCACCGGCGCCTTGGCGTAGCGCTTGACCAGCGCATCGGCCGCGCCGTCGGCGCCGCCGGCCATCGCGCGGCGGGCATCGCCGTCGCGGGTGGTCCACTTGGCCAGCTCGCGGCCGTCGTCGACGAATACCCAGTCGGCCATCCAGCCGCCGCCGCTGGCGCGGTACAGCTTGCCCACCAGCTGCATCGGCGGCGCGTAGCGCGCCGAGGCGCGGGCGATGGCCGCGGTGTCCTGGCGCCAGATCGCGCCGACCAGCGCCTGCTCGGCCGCGCCGCCGCCGGGCAGGCCGAGGCGGAAGCCGCGCTCGACGGCGCGGTCCAGCAGCGGACGCGCCGCGTTCGCCTGCTGCACGCCCACCAGGCGCGGGCCGCTGCCGTCGTCGATCGCCATCCACACCACCGGCTTGGGCCGCGGCTGCGGCCATACCGGCAGGCCCAGCGCCGCGACCAGCCCGTCCACGTCGTCCTGGTGGAAGCGCGCCACCAGCATGGTGCGGAAACTCGGCGCGCCGGACGCGGAGACGCTCTGGTCCTGGCGGTAGTCGTAGCTTTCGACCATGTCCCTGGCGCTTCGCAGGGCCTGCGCCACGCCCGGCCGGGTCATCGCGCTGCGGTCGCCGGACAGCTTGCCCAGCACCGCGCCCAGCGCACGCGCCAGCGCGCCGTTGCGGTCGGCGTCGCTCTGGCTGTTGACCGGCACTTCGGCCTCATAGGGGTTCTGCGCGCTGGCCACGTCGCCTTCGGTACGCAGGCCGGACTGCGCAAGCGCCGCCGGGACGGACAGGCAGAGCGCCAGAAACAGGGAAAAGGCCAGGCTGCGACGCATTGAGGGTTCCATTGCTCGACGGTTCCGGAGGGAATTGTTGCCCGAATGCGGCCTTGGCGCCAACGTGGCCTGTTAAAATCGCCCGTTCACCCCGCCAGTGCAGCCGCCCGTGACCACTTCCCCGACCTCCGCCAACTCTCCCCTGACCTACCGTGACGCCGGCGTGGACATCGACGCGGGCAACGAACTGGTCGAACGCATCAAGCCGCTGGTCAAGCGCAGCTTCCGTCCGGAGGTGATGGGCGGGCTGGGCGGCTTCGGCGCGCTGTTCGACCTGTCGGGCAGGTACCGCGAGCCGGTGCTGGTCTCGGGCACCGACGGCGTAGGCACCAAGCTCAAGCTGGCCCAGCAGCTCGGCCGCCACGACACCATCGGCATCGACCTGGTCGCCATGTGCGTGAACGACGTGCTGGTGCAGGGCGCCGAGCCGCTGTTCTTCCTGGATTACTTCGCCACCGGCAAGCTGGACATCGACACCGCCGCGGCGGTGGTCGGCGGCATAGCCAACGGCTGCACCGAGGCCGGCTGCGCGCTGATCGGCGGCGAGACCGCCGAGATGCCCGACATGTACGCGCCGGGCGAATACGACCTGGCCGGCTTCACCGTGGCCGCGGTGGAGAAGAGCGAACTGAAGGACGGCTCGGCCGTGCAGCAGGGCGACGTGCTGATCGGCATCGCCTCTTCCGGCCCGCACTCCAACGGCTACTCGCTGGTGCGCCGCATCTACGACCGCGCCGGCCAGCCGGCCGACCTGGTGCTGGAGGACGGCGTGAAGCTGGTGGACGCGCTGATGGCGCCGACCCGCCTGTACGTCAAGCCGATCCTGTCGCTGCTGAAGGAACACGGCGCGGCCATCCACGGCATGGCCCACATCACCGGTGGCGGCCTGACCGAGAACATCATCCGCGTCGTGCCCGACGGCCTGGGCCTGGACATCGACGCCGGCAGCTGGACCCTGCCGCCGGTATTCCAGTGGCTGCAGCGCGAGGGCAACGTCGCCGACAGCGAGATGTGGCGCACCTTCAACTGCGGCATCGGCTTCGTGCTGCTGGTGCCGGCCAGCCACATCGCCGCCATCAGCGCCTCGCTCGATGCGCTGCAGCTGGCGCACTGGCAGATCGGCAAGGTGGTCGCGGCCGCCGGCGGCGAGCGCGTCCGCATCGGCTGAACCACCGCCCCATGTCCCCCGCCAAGAAGGCCGCGTTCATCGGCGTGCTCGCCGTGTTCCTGCTCACGTGGATCAAACCGCTGTGGCCGCTGGAACAGGCCCTGCACAGTTCGCTGACCGTGGCCGGGCTGGCGGCGCTGTGGTGGGTGGACCGGCGCTGGCCACTGGGCGGCGGCGCCTTCGCCGCGGTCTGCGGCTTCGTCGCCCTGCACTGCATCGGCGCACGCTGGCTGTATTCCAACGTGCCGTACGAAGCATGGCTGCAGGCGCTGGCCGGCTGGTCGCCCGGCGCGGCGTTCGGCTGGCAGCGCAACCATTTCGACCGGCTGATCCATTTCCTCTATGGTGCCTGCTTCACCCCGGCGCTGGCCCAGCTGGCGCGCCATGCCTGGCCGGCGCTGCGCGGCGGGCAGGCGTTCGCGCTGGCGGTGATGGCGGTCATGTGCTCCAGCCTGGTCTACGAATGGCTGGAATGGGGCATCGCCCTGGCGCTGTCGCCGGAAGCCGCCGAAGCCTACAACGGCCAGCAGGGCGACATCTGGGACGCGCACGCCGACATGCTGCTGGCCACCATCGGCAGCCTGCTGGCATGGCCGCTGGTGCGGCGGGCCTGGCGATGAGCGCGCCGGCCCGCATCGCCGTGCTCGCCTCCGGGCGCGGCAGCAACCTGCAGTGCCTGCTCGACGGCATCGCCGCCGGTCAGCTGCACGCCTGCATCGCCGGCGTGTTCTCCGACAAACCCGGCGCCGCGGCGCTGGACAAGGTAGCGCCGGCACTGCGCTGGGCGCGTCCGCCCCGGGACTACACCGACCGCGCGGCCTTCGATGCCGCGCTCGGCGACGCCGTGGCCGCCTGCGCCCCGGACTGGATCGTCTGCGCCGGCTACATGCGCATCCTCGGCGCCGGCTTCGTGCAGCGCTTCGCCGGCCGCCTGGTCAACATCCACCCCTCGCTGCTGCCGCTGCACAAGGGACTGCATACCCATGCCCGCGCCATCGAGGCCGGCGACGCGGAACATGGCGCCAGCGTGCACTTCGTCGTGCCGGAGCTGGACGCCGGCGCGGTGATCGCCCAGGCGCGGGTGCCGGTGCTGGCCGGCGACGACGCCAGTACCCTGGCCGCGCGGGTACTGGCGGTCGAACACCCGCTGCTGCGGGCCACGGTGCGCCTGCTCGTCGAAGGGCGCGTAGCTGAACGGGACGGCACGGTCCTGCTCGACGGTCAGTCCCTGTTTAGACCGCTGCGCCTAGATTCCGCCGGAACGCTGCAGCCCTGATCCACATGCCGCTGATGCGCAGGCTGGCATGATCCGCTTCCCACCCGCCCCGATCCGAGCATGACGACCGCCTTCCTCAAACCGGTACTGCTGGCAAGCCTGCTGACCACCCTGCCGGTCCTGGCCCAGGACGCGGCGCCCGCCGGCGCGGCGGCGCTGCCGCCGGCCGAATGGAACCCGCCCGCGCTGGAGCCGTTCGTCGCCACCTACCAGGCCTTCTACAAGGGCAAGGAAGCGGGCGATGCGACCATGCGCGTGGTCCACAACGAAGGCAGCCGCTGGCGCGTGGACATGGCCGTGCGCGGCCGCCGCGGTTTCGCCGGCGTGCTCGGCCTGAACCTGGAACAGAGCACGGTCTTCGACAACGAGGGCGCGGTGTACGTGCCTCTGAGCCAGAGCACGGTGAAGAAGGCGCTGTTCCTGGGCAAGAAGGTCACCGGCACCTACAACTGGCAGGAAGGCACCGCGCAGTGGCAAGGCGACCTGAAGAAGGAGCGCCAACGCCCGATCCCGCTGCAGCGCGGCGACCAGAGCGCGCTGCTGCTCAACCTGTCGCTGATGCGCGATGCCCGTCCCGGCCAGCCGCTGCGCTACCGCTACGTGGACGTGGGCCGGGTGCGCCAGTACGAGTACCAGGCCGCCAGCGCCACCGAGACCGTACAGGTAGGCGACCTCAGCTACGACGCGCTGCGCGTGTACCGCACCAATGGCGGCAACGACGAAACCATCCTGTGGATCGCCAACGGCGTACCGACCCCCGTGCGCATCCTGCAGCGCGAGGACGGCGAGGACGCCATCGACCTGCGCCTGACCGAATACCAAGGAGCCTGAGCATGAAACCCTTCCTGCGCCCCCTTCCGCTGGCCGTCGCGGCCCTCGCCGCCCTTGCCAGCCTGCCGGCCCTGGCCATGCAGCCCTTCACCGCCGACTACCAGGCCAGCTACATGGGCCTGCAGGCCAACGGCGTGATGACCCTGGCCGCGGAGAACGGCGGCAAGTGGCGCTACACGCTGCAGGTCAAGAACCAGCTGGCCGAGCTGAGCCAGAGCACGCTGTTCGACGAACAGAACGGCCAGCTGCGCCCGCTGAGCAGCCATGACGCGTCGGTGATTCCGTTCAAGCGCCGCGCGGTCGACGCCCGCTACGACTGGGGCAGCAGCCAGGCCACCTGGAGCGGCGACGTGAAGCCGGACCGGCGCGGGCCGGTGCGCCTGCAGAGCGGCGACATGGACGGCCTGCTGATCAACCTGGCCATCGCCCGCGACGTCGCCGCCGGCAGGCCGCTCAACTACCGCATGGTGGACGACGGCCGGATCAAGACGCTCTCCTACCGCGTCGTCGGCAAGGAAACCATGACCGTCGACGGCAAGGCCGTGGAGGCGACCAAGGTGTCGCGCGTGGACGGCAACAAGGAACAGATCGCCTGGGTCGCGCCGGGCATGCCGGTGCCGGTGCGCCTGCTGCAGCGCGAAGGCGGCAAGGACGCGCTGGACCTGACGATCAAGTCGCTGCGCTGACCGGTGGCAACCCCGTAGGAGCGACTTCAGTCGCGATGAAGCTTTCCCGGTGAAGCCCCTCGCGACTAAAGCCGCTCCTACAAAAATGCAGCGGTAGCGCACAAACGAAAAGGCCGCCCGAGGGCGGCCTTTTCGTTGCGCGTCGCGGCGGGTCTTACTTGACCAGCTTGGCGATGGCGGCGCCCAGGTCGCCCGGCGAACGCACGGTGACGACGCCGGCGGCTTCCATCGCGGCGAACTTGCCTTCCGCGGTGCCCTTGCCGCCCGAGGCGATCGCGCCCGCGTGGCCCATGCGCTTGCCGGCCGGAGCCGACGCACCGGCGATGAAGCCGACGACCGGCTTCTTCACGTGGTTCTTGATGTACTCGGCGCCGGCTTCCTCGGCGTCGCCGCCGATTTCGCCGACCATGATGATGCCTTCGGTCTGCGGGTCTTCGTTGAACAGCTTCAGGCAGTCGACGAAGTTCAGGCCGTTGATCGGGTCGCCGCCGATGCCGATGCAGGTGGACTGGCCCAGGCCGACTTCGGTGGTCTGCTTGACCGCTTCATAGGTCAGGGTGCCCGAACGCGACACGATGCCGATCTTGCCCGGCTTGTGGATGTGGCCCGGCATGATGCCGATCTTGCACTCGCCCGGGGTGATCACGCCGGGGCAGTTCGGCCCGATCAGCACGGTCTCCGGGTAGGTGCGGGTCAGCACGTTCTTGACCCGCAGCATGTCCAGCACCGGGATGCCCTCGGTGATGCAGACGATGACCTTGATGCCGGCGGCAGCGGCTTCCAGGATCGCGTCGGCCGCGAACGGCGGCGGCACGTAGATCACCGACGCATCGGCGCCGGTGCTGGCCACGGCATCGGCCACGGTGTTGAACACCGGCAGGTCGATGTGGGTGGTGCCGCCCTTGCCGGGGGTGACGCCGCCGACGACCTGGGTGCCGTACTCGATCATCTGGGTGGCGTGGAAGGTGCCCTGCTGGCCGGTGAAGCCCTGCACGATCACCTTGGTGTTCTTGTTAATCAAAACGGACATTCGTTTGAGTCCTCTGAATCTCTTGCTGTTGTCGGCTTCGGAACCACGTGATGTTCCGCCATGCGGAACATCACTCAGACATGCCTCCACATCCCCCACATCGCCGCTTCGCGTCGATGTCGCCCCCTTGACTCAAGGGGGCTGGAGAAGCGCAGCCCGGTGCCCCGAAACAGGGAATGATCAGGCGGCGGCGTTCTTGACCGCTTCAACGACCTTCTTGGCGCCGTCGTTGATGTTGTCGGCCGGGATGATGGCCATGCCGCTGTCGCGCAGCAGCTGCTTGCCTTCTTCCACGTTGGTGCCTTCCAGGCGCACCACGACCGGAACCTTGACGCCCACTTCCTTGACCGCGGCGATGATGCCCTCGGCGATCATGTCGCAGCGGACGATGCCGCCGAAGATGTTGACGAAGATGCCTTCGACCTTGTCCGAGGACAGGATCAGCTTGAACGCCTCGATCACGCGCTGCTTGTTGGCGCCGCCGCCCACGTCCAGGAAGTTCGCCGGCTCGCCGCCGTTGAGCTTGATGACGTCCATGGTGGCCATGGCCAGGCCGGCGCCGTTCACCATGCAGCCGATGTTGCCGTCCATGGTGACGTAGTTGATGTCCAGCTCCGAAGCGGTCACTTCGGTCTCGTCTTCCTGGGACTTGTCGCGCATGGCGACCAGTTCCTTGTGGCGGAAGTTGGCGTTGTCGTCGCTGTTGAACTTGCCGTCCAGCGCGTACAGGTTGCCGTCGTCCAGGATCGCCAGCGGGTTGATTTCGACCAGCGCCAGGTCCTTTTCGTTGAAGATGCGGTACAGGTTCACCATGATGTTGGCGAACTGGCCGGCCTGCTTGGCGGTCAGGCCCATCTTGAAGCCGATGTCACGGCCGTGGTAACCCTGCACGCCCTCGACGAAATCCACGTTCAGGGTGTGGATCTTGTCCGGGGTCTCGGCGGCGACCTGCTCGATCTCCATGCCGCCTTCCGAGGAGGCGATGAAGCTGATGGTGCGGGTGCCACGATCGACCAGCACCGACAGGTACAGTTCCTTGACGATCTCACCGGCGGTGGTCACCAGCACCAGGTTGATCGGCAGCTCGACGCCGGCGGTCTGGTAGGTCGCCATCTTGGTGCCAAGCATCTTGGCCGCGGCAGCCTTCACGTCTTCGACGGTCTTGCAGAACTTGACGCCGCCGGCCTTGCCGCGGCCGCCTGCGTGGATCTGCGCCTTGACCATCCAGGGGCCCTGGCCCAGCGACTGGGCAACGGCCACCGCCTCGTCCGGGGTAGCCGCGACCTTGCCGGCCGGGACGGGGATGCCGTACTCGGCAAGCAGTTGTTTTGCCTGGTATTCGTGGAAATTCATGTGTCACCGTGGGAATGGGAACAACCGCCACGAGTCCACAGGGCCATCGGATGGCCTTCCTGCAGGGCGGGCGGGCCCACCATTGTCGCCGACCGCGGCCCGTGGCGCAAAAAAACCGCCCCGAGCGGTTCCTGGCATCGCCCGTCGATGGCCCGAAGGGTTCTCCCCGCCGCGGCAGGGCGGGAACAGGGCAACGCCCCCCGGGACGTGTGCAGGGAGCGGAATCGGGCGCCATTCCAGGCACTTGCCGGTCACCGGCAGAGCCCCCGCCCCTGGCCCACGGCGGCGCCCTGCCCGCACCTATACTCCGTCCTGCCGCCCGCCGCCGGAGCCCGCGCTTGCCGTCCCGTTCCTCCCTGATCGACCGCCTCGAATCGATACCGCGGCGCGAGCTCTATTTCTTCGCGCTGTACCGGGTGCTGATCGCCAGCCTGATCGCGGCGCTGGTGTTCAGCCCGCTGAGCGCGCTGATGAGCGAGGCGCACCACCCGGTGCTGGCGCGCGCGGTCTGCGTCGGCTACCTGCCGGTCGCGCTGGGCCTGCTGGTGTGGGGCCGCAACGAACGCTGGCTGCAGCCGCTGGTCCTCTGGGGAGCGATGACCGACATCCTCGCCGCCACCCTGCTCACCCACGCCCTGCCCGGCGCCAGCGCCGGCATCTCGATGAGCCTGCTGTTCAACATCTCCGCCGCGGCCATGCTGCTGCCGCTGTCGCGCGGCATGCTGGTGGCGGTGGTGGCCAGCCTCGCCACCGTGGCCGAGTTCGGCTGGCGCGAATTCGAGGGCGGGCAAAGCACCCGCACGCTGGCCGAGCTGGCGATGTTCATCACCAGCTACCTGGCCCTGGCCTGGATCAGCTACCAGATCGGCAACCGCGCCCGCCGCAACCAGCAGCTGGCCGAGCGGCGCGGCGCCGAGGTCGCCAACCTGTTCGAGATCAACGAGCTGATCATCCGCCGCATGCGCACCGGCGTGCTGGTGGTCGACGGTGGCGGCCGCATCGCCCTGGCCAACGAAGCCGCCGCGGCCCTGCTCGGCGAAGCCGGCGATGGCCTGGCCGGCGGCGAGGCGCGGCTGGGGCAGGTGGCACCGGAGCTGGCCCGGCGCCTGCAGCGCTGGCGCAACGGTTCCAGCGGCGAGGAACTGCCGCTGCAGCTGGCCAACGGCCAGGCCGAGGTGCAGCCGCGCTTCGCCCGCCTGCTGGCCGGCAGCGACCAGACCCTGCTGTTCCTGGACGACACCAGCGTGGTCTCGCGCCGCGCCGAATCGCTGACCCTGTCCACCCTCGGCCGTTTCTCGGCCAGCCTCGCCCATGAGATCCGCAACCCGCTGGCGGCGATCAACTACGCCGCCCAGCTGCTGGAGGAATCCGACGACCTGGGCGACGCCGACCGGCGCCTGCTGCAGATCATCCACCAGCAGTGCCAGCGCACCAACGGCATCGTCGAGAGCGTGCTGGCGCTGGCCCGCCGCGAGCGCGCCAGCCCGGAGAACCTGGACCTGGCCAGCTTCGTGCGCCGCTTCGTGCTGGAGTACCGGCAGACCCTGTCCACCGAGACCGACGACGTGGAATCCATCATCCGCGAATCCTCGGTGCCGGCGCTGATGGACCCGCGCCACCTGCACCAGGTCCTGACCGCGCTGGTGCACAACGCGCTCAAGTACGGGCGCATGGGCGACGAGCCGGCGCGGGTGCGGATCCGCGTCGCCTCGTCCGGCCGCCATGCGGTGATCGATGTGATCGACCGCGGACCCGGCATCCCGGAGGCGGTGGCCACGCAGTTGTTCCGGCCGTTCTACACCACCTCCGAACACGGCACCGGGCTGGGCCTGTACATCGCCCGCGAGCTGTGCCGGGCCAGCCAGGCGCAGCTGGACTACATCCCGGTCCCGACCCGCGGCGCCTGTTTCCGCATCGTCATGGCCGCGCCGCACGGCGCCTTCGCCGCCTGATCCCGGTGCAGGCGCGCGCCGGAAGATGACGCCCAGCGCCGGACTCGGCTATCGTTTTCCACATGAACGTGACGCATAGCGCGCTGGTCGTCGACGACGAACGGGACATCCGCGAACTGCTGGTCCTCACCCTGGGCAGGATGGGACTGCGCATCAGCACCGCCGCCAACCTGGCCGAGGCCCGCGAGCTGCTGGCCAGCAACAGCTTCGACCTGTGCCTGACCGACATGCGCCTGCCCGACGGCAACGGCATCGAACTGGTCACCGAGATCGCGCGCGACCACCCGCGCACGCCGGTGGCCATGATCACCGCCTTCGGCAGCATGGACCTGGCGGTGGAGGCGCTGAAGGCCGGCGCCTTCGATTTCGTCAGCAAGCCGGTGGACATCGGCGTGCTGCGCGGCATGGTCAAGCACGCGCTGGAGCTCAACAACAGCGAGCGCGCCACGCCGCCGGCACCGCCGGAGAGCGCCTCGCGCCTGCTCGGCGACTCGCAGGCGATGGCCGACCTGCGCGCCACCATCGCCAAGGTCGCGCGCAGCCAGGCGCCGGTCTACATCGTCGGCGAGTCCGGCGTCGGCAAGGAGCTGGTGGCGCGCACCATCCACGACCAGGGCGCGCGCGCGGCCGGGCCGTTCATTCCGGTCAACTGCGGCGCCATTCCCGGCGAGCTGATGGAAAGCGAGTTCTTCGGCCACAAGAAGGGCAGCTTCACAGGCGCGCATGCCGACAAGCCGGGGCTGTTCCAGGCCGCGCATGGCGGCACCCTGTTCCTGGACGAAGTGGCCGAGCTGCCGCTGCAGATGCAGGTCAAGCTGCTGCGCGCCATCCAGGAAAAATCCGTGCGCCCGGTCGGCTCGGCCACCGAAGTGCCAGTGGACGTGCGCATCCTGTCGGCCACGCACAAGGACCTGGCCGTGCAGGTGCAGGACGGCCGCTTCCGCCACGACCTGTACTACCGCATCAACGTGATCGAGCTGCGCGTGCCACCGCTGCGCGAACGCCGTGGCGACCTGCCGCAGCTGGCCGCGGCCATCCTCAGCCGCCTGGCCCGCTCGCAGCAGCTGCCCACGCCGCTGCTCTCGCCCTCGGCGCTGGACGCCCTGGCCGGCTACGCCTTCCCCGGCAACGTGCGCGAACTGGAAAACGTGCTGGAACGCGCGCTCGCCCTGGCCGACGGCGACAGCATCGGCGCCAGCGACCTGCGCCTGCCGGCGCCGCGCACCGAGGCGTCCATGGCCACCGAAGAAGCGGTCGCGGACATCGAAACCGGCAGTGCCGCCCTTCCCTCCTATATCGAGCAGATGGAGCGCGCGGCCATCCAGAAGGCGCTGGAAGAGAACCGCTGGAACCGGACCCGTACCGCCGCGCAGCTGGGCATCACCTTCCGCGCGCTGCGCTACAAGCTCAAGAAGCTGGGAATGGACTGACGCGCAGCTCCTCCTGGGGAGTGAATGCGACGAGCAGAAGCCCCTCTCCCACCGGGAGAACGAAAGCTCGAAGCCCCTCTCCCACCGGGAGAGGGGTTGGGGTGAGGGTACGGGCGAAGCCCCATGCAGTTGAACGCCGCAGGGCTGCGCCCCGGCCCTCATCCGCCCCTCCGGGGCACCTTCTCCCGCGGGGAGAAGGAAGCGACCCTACGCCTCCTGCGACTCCAAAGTCCCGGGCCGCTCGGGCGCCTCGCACGGGATGTGCAGAATGAAGCAGGTACCCACCGGCGTGTCTCCTGGATCGCCGGCACGGCGGCTGCGCACCTCGATCCGTCCGCCCAGCACCTCGGTCACGATCTGGTGGACGATGTGCAGCCCCAGGCCGGTGCCGCCGCGGTGGCGCGCGGTGGTGTAGAACGGCTCGAAGATGCGTGGCAGGTGCTCCGGCGCGATGCCGGCGCCGTCATCGACGACCTCGATCCGGACCTGCGCTTCCCCGTCGCGATGGGCCGCCAGCCGGATGCGCCCGCCCTGCCCTTCGGGGTAGGCATGCAGCAGCGCATTGTTGAGCAGGTTGGCCACCACCTGCTCCAGCGGCCCCGGGTAGGTCTGCATGGCGATGCCCGGCTCCAGGTCCAGTTCGAGCGCGATGCCATCGGCCAGGCCGCCGCGGCGCAGGCGTGGATCGGCGTCGAGCAGGACGTCGGCCAGGTCGAAGCGGCGGCGCTCCAGCGAGGCGCGGTCCACCGCCACCTGCTTGAAGCGCTGCACCAGCGCCGCGGTGCGCCGCAGCTCGCCGTCGGCCAGCGCGCAGGCACCAGCGGCCTCGGCCAGGAAACTCTCCAGTTCGGACCGGCGCAGGCCGGCCATGATCTGCGCCTGCAGGCGGGCGACACCGCTGCGCAGCGTGCCCAGGGCCAGCTGCGCGCTGGCCAGCGGCGTGTTCATTTCGTGGGCGACGCCGGCCACCATCAGCCCCAGCGAGGACAGTCGCTCTGCCCGCGCCAGTTCCTGCTGCGCGGCCTGCAGGTGCCCGTTCGCCAGCGCCAGCGCCTCGTTGCTGTCGCGCAGCCGCTGCATGTAGGCCAGCTCGCGCGCCAGGCCGCGCGCCTGGCCCAGCACCACCCACGCCACCAGCACCAGGCCCAGCAGCGCCAGCCCGCCGAGCGCGGCCTTCCAGCGCGCGGCCGGCGGACGCGAACGGTGCACCAGCAGCCGCAGCTGCCCCAGCGTCGGATCGGCGTGGGCCAGCAGGTCGCCTTCGGTTCCCCGCCAGGCCGCCTGCAGGGTTGAAAAACTCCAGTCGTGCCAGTCGCCTGACGGACGCCGCTGCATCGCCGCCCACAGCGCCGGGTCGAAGTTCGCCACCGTGCGGTCGGCACGTCCCAGCTGCCAGCCCCAGGCGTCGTCGGGGGCCGGGCCCAGCAGCCAGTAGCCCTGTGGATGGACCAGGTACAGGCTGAAGCCCGACTGCGCCGCGCGCTCGCGCAGGCGCTCCAGCAACACATTGCCATGCAGGTTGACCACCGCCACGCCGGCGCTGCCGTCGGCCAGCACGAACGGCGAGGAGGCGCGCAGGGTCGGCCGCAGCGGCTGCTCGATGCGCCCGTTCTCGACATTGAGGTCAAGCGGCGAAAGATGGATCTGGCCCGGCTGCAGGTGCAGCGCGTTCTCGAAAAACGGCCGGCCGCGCTTGTCCTGCAGCGCGCCTCCGGGAACGCGGTGGACGCTGCCCGCGTCCTGGTCCACGCGCAGGCGCTCGCGCCCGGTCGCATCCATCCAGCGCACCTTGTGGTAGTCGCGCCCGGTCATCAGGAAGCTGGTGTAGGTTTCCAGCAGCTGCGCCTGCGAACCGGTCTCCAGCAGGCGCGGCGTCAGGAAGGCAAGGAAACGGGTGTCGTCGCGCAGGCGCCCCAGCCGGCGCAGCATCGACTGCGCCGCGTTCTCCACCGCATCGTGCGCGGCCTGGCGCTCGGGCAGGCGCACGGCGCGGTCCATTTCGTACCAGAGCACCGGCAAGGCGGTCAGCAGGCCCAGCAGCCAGGGCGCGGCGATCAGCGCCACCCGCCACGGATGCGCACGCAGGGCCGCCCAGGCCTCCTGCCAGCGCAGCCGCGGCGACTGCCAGAGGCGGCGCATCTCAGCCCTGGCCGCGCAGCCGCGCGATGAAGTCCTCCACCGGCTCGGGATGCGCGAACAGGTAGCCCTGCGCGCGGGGGCATTCATGGCGGCGCAGCCATTCGACCTGGGCCGGGGTCTCCACGCCTTCGGCGACGATATCCAGGCCCAGCCGGTGGCCCAGGGCGATGATCATGTCCGCCACGTTGGCGCCGCCGCCCTGCTCGCCGACGCCCGCGGTGAACTGCCGGTCCAGCTTGAGCCGCGTCACCGGCAGCGAATGCACGTAGCGCAGCGACGAATAGCCGGTCCCGAAATCGTCCACGGCGATGCCGAACCCCAGCCGCCGCAGTCGTGCCAGCAACTCGCGGCCGTCCTGGTAGTCGCTCATCACCGCGCCCTCGGTGATCTCGATTTCCATGCGCCGCGGCGCGATGCCGTGGCGCGCCACCGTGGCGGCCAGTTCCTCGATGAATTCGCGCCGCCGCAGCTGCAGCGGCGACACGTTGACCGACACCGGGATGTCCGGGAAACCCGCCTGCTCCATCGCCCGCAGCGCGTCGCAGACCAGTTCGATCACGCGCCCGCCCAGTGGCACGATCAGGCCGCTGGCCTCGGCGACCGGGATGAAGCTGGCCGGCGACATCGGCTGCCCGTCCTCGGTCCAGCGCGCCAGCGCCTCGGCGCCGACGATGGCGCCGCTGTCCAGGTCCACCTGCGCCTGCAGCACGATGCCGATGCGGTCCTCGCGCAGCGCGCGGTACAGCGCGCGCGACTCCAGGAAGCGGCGCAGGTTTTCCTGCTCGCTCTGGACCTGGTACTCGGCCACGCCGTGGCCGCCGCTGGCGCGGATCCGGTTCACCAGCAGCAGGCCGGCGGCCACCGCGCCACCGGCGCCACCGCGGTACTCGTCCAGGTCCACGCGCGCCGCATCGACCCGCAGGAACGGCAGTTCGCCTTCGTCCTCGCTCTGCTCCAGCGCATCGACCGGGTCGGAGGCCAGCCACCGCGACGGCCCGAGCACGGCGAACGTGCCCTCGTGCAGGCGCGCGATGCCGCAGGGCGGCGGATACATCTGCGCCAGACGCTCGGCCATGCGCTGCAGCAGCAGGTCGCCCTGCTCCGGCCCCAGCGCGAGGCTGCCGTCGCTGTACTGCCCCAGGTCGACCACCAGCAGGCTCTGCCCACAGGGCCGCGGCTGCTCCAGTACCTGCCGCAGGTCGCGGCGCAGCGCATTGCCGTTGGGGATGTCCAGCAGGCTGTCGCGGTAGGCGACGCGGTCCAGCCGCGCCGCCAGGTCGACGTTGACCAGGCCGGCATTGGCGTGGGTGACGAACACCTGCAGCAGTTCGTGCTCCTCGGCGTCGAGCGAGCGCTCGGTGGCAAGGTAGACCGCCATCGGCGGCACCGTGCCGCCGCCGTCGAGGAACAGCACCTGGCTGGAGGGCATGCCGATGCTGGTGCGGCGCGAGAACGCATCCAGCAGCAGGTCGTGGACCATCGGGTCGGCGATGTCCTGCACGCGGCGGCCTTCCAGCGCTTCGAAGCAGCCATCGGCCGCGGTCACCATCGCCTCGTCGGCGGGCAGGTCGAGGGTGCCGTCGTGCACGCAGACCAGGCCGTCGACCGGCACCTCCAGCAGCGCCGCCAGTTCGCGCAGCAACTGGCGCGAGAAACCGTCCGGATCACGCAGCCCGGCCAGGCGGCTGCCGGCCTGCACGATGTGCTGCAGCCCGCGCTTGGCCCGCGCCAGCGCGTGGATCTCGCTCCAGGTGCGCAGCGAACCGGTGACGATGCCCTGCAGGCGTTCGCGGTAGAGGTCGGTCTTGAGCCAGTACTCGCTGATGTCCAGCTGCTGCAGGGTCTTGCGCAGCGGCGCCATGCCCGGCTGGCCGGTGATCAGCACGATGCGCACTTCGGAATTGCCCAGCTGCTCGCGCACCGCGCGCACCAGCTGCAGACCGGCGTCGTCGGTTTCCATCACCACGTCCAGCAGGATCGCGGAGATGCCGGGGTTGGCCGCCATCACCTCGCGCGCCTCGCGGGACGAGGACGCCGTCAGCAGCCGCAGCGGGCTCTCGTTGAAACGGAAATCCGACAGCGCCATGCGCAGCGACTGCTGGAAGCCGGGGTCGTCATCGACGCTCAGGACGGTGAAGGGCGTGCTGTCCGGCGGCTGGCCGCTGTCGGCCAGTTCCTGGCGGAACTCGAACATCCTGTCGTCGCCCGACCATGCGCTACCGCTCATGCCCCTTCCCCCCAGACCCGGCTGTGCTGGACCGACACGTGCCACGCCAGCCTAGCGCAATCATGCCCGGCGGTCGAACGGCCCCATGCCCGCTCCATGGCGATCTATCGGCACGCTCCCGGCCGCGCTTGAGCGCGGCGACGGCGATGTCCCGGGACATGCCGGTGCGGGGAATCCGGAAGCGGATCAGGCCCGCCCGGAGGGGATGGGAAACGCCCAGGTCGCCCCGTCCATGCGCCGCAGGGATCGGCCGCGGCGACGGCGGGTGCGGTCAGTCCTTGGTGACGCGGTTGATCTCGGTCAGGCTGGTGATGCCCTGCGCGGCCTTGAGCAGGGCCGACTGGCGCAGGTCGTTGACCCCGATCCGCTGCGCGGCCTCGGCGATGTCCAGCGCGTTGCCGCCTTGCAGCACGATGGTGGCGATCTCGTCGGTCATCGGCATCACCTGGTAGATGCCGGTGCGGCCCTTGTAGCCTTCGGTGCACTCCTCGCAGCCGACCGGCTCGTGCAGCTGGATGCCCTGGTCGATCTGCGCCTGGGTGAAGCCTTCGGCCAGCAGCGCGTTGTCCGGCAGGTGCGCGGGTTTCTTGCAGCTGGGGCACAGCCGCCGCGCCAGGCGCTGGGCGATGACCAGGGTCACCGAGGAGGTGATGTTGTACGGGGCGATGCCCATGTTCATCAGGCGCGCGATGGTCTGCGGCGCATCGTTGGTATGCAGGGTGGACAGCACCATGTGGCCGGTCTGCGCCGCCTTGATGGCGATCTCCGCCGTCTCCAGGTCGCGGATCTCGCCGACCATGATCACGTCCGGGTCCTGGCGCAGGAACGAGCGCAGCGCCGCGGCGAAGGTCATGCCGCGCTTGTTGTTCTGCTGCACCTGGTTCACGCCGGGCAGGCGGATTTCCACCGGGTCCTCGGCGGTGGAGATGTTGCGGGTCTCGTCGTTGAGGATGCCCAGCGCGGTATACAGCGACACCGTCTTGCCCGAACCGGTGGGGCCGGTCACCAGCACCATGCCGTAGGGCTTGTGGATGGCATCCAGGAACAGCTGCTGCTGCACCGGCTCGTAACCCAGCTTGTCGATGCCCAGCTTGGCCGCGCTGCCGTCGAGGATGCGCAGCACGATCTTCTCGCCGAACAGCGTCGGCAGCGTGCTCACGCGGAAGTCGATCTGCTTGGTCTTGGACAGGTTGAGCTTGATGCGGCCGTCCTGCGGCACCCGCTTCTCGGCGATGTCCAGCTGCGACATCACCTTCAGGCGCGCGGCGATGCGCTCGCGCAGCTTCACCGGCGCCCTGGCCACGGTCTTGAGCAGGCCGTCGATGCGGAAACGCACCCGGTAGTCGTCCTCGTAGGGCTCGAAATGGATGTCCGAGGCGCCGCGGCGGATCGCATCCACCAGCACCTTGTTGACGAACTTCACCACCGGCGTGTCGTCGCCCTTGGCATCGATGCCGGCATCGCCGCCACCGCCCATGTCCTCGTCGCCGGCGGCGACGTCCAGGTCGCCCATGCCCTCGTCGTCGTCGCCCAGGCCGCCGCCCAGGCTCTCGTTGCTCGCCAGCCACAGGTCCAGCGTGCGCCGGATCTGGTCCTCGTCCACCAGGATCGGCTCGACCACCAGGTTGGTGTGGAACTTGATCTCGTCCAGCGGCTGGGTCGGGTTGCTGGTGCCGATGAACAGCTTGCCGCCGCGCCTGAACAGCGGCAGCACGTTGTGCTTGCGCAGCAGCTCCTCGCTGACCAGCTTCATCGCGTTGTGGTTGGCGTCGAACACCGAGGCGTCCAGCAGCGGCATGCCGAACTCGACGGCGTTGGCCGCCGCCAGCTGCGCGGCGTTGACCAGTTTCTTCTCGGCCAGCCACTGCGCCAGCGGCACCTTGGCCGTCGCCGCCTGCGCCATCGCGTTGCGCGCCGCGGCCTCCTCCAGCGCACCGTCCTGCACCAGGCGCCGGGCGATCCCGGTGATGCCCACGAGATTGGCGGCAACGGCTGTATTCATGGTGTTCCCCGGCACGGACGACAGTCCGGCGATTGTACCCGCGCCTTCTGCGCACGCCAGCGGCGCGCCGGCGCGTGGGATGCCCCGTTCGAACGGCTCGACGCCGGCCGGGGCAGCCCGCATGCTGTACGCCTCCGCCCGCGCCCCGAGCCGATGAACCGCTGGAAAGCCACCGCCCTGCATGCCCTGGCCAGCCTGCTGCTGGTCGCCGCCATCGCCGCCTTCGTGCTGCCGCTGTGGCACCCCTGGGGCCTGTACCGCATCTCCGGCGCGCTGCCACTGCTGGGCCTGGTACTGGGCGCGCAACTGGCCGCCGGGCCGTTGCTGACCCTCATCGTGTTCAAGCCCGGAAAGAAGCGCCTGCGCCTGGACCTGGCCGTTGTCGGCCTGCTGCAGCTGGCCTTCCTCGGTTTCGGCCTGCACCTGCTGTGGCAGACCCGGCCGGTGTTCCTGGTCGCCAGCGACATGCGCCTGGCCGTCGTCCTGGCCAACGAAGTGGAGGCGGCCGACCTGGCACGGGCCAGCCGCCCCGAATGGACGCGCCTGCCGCGGGGCCGTCCGCTGCTGGTCGGCCTGCGCCCCGGCACCTCGCGTACCGACCCTGCCTCCGTGCTTGCCGCCTTCCTCGACACCGGCATGGACCGGGAGCTGAAGCCGGCGTGGTACGTGCCCTACGCCGCGATCGCGCCGCGGCTGGCGGTCAACGCCACGCCCAGCACCATCGACGGCCAGCCTGCCGCCAATCCGGCGCACGCCGCCTTCCGCAGCCTGCCGATCGTGGCGCGGCACGGCGCCGGGCGCCTGGTGCTCGACGCCGGCAGCCTGCAGCCGGTGCGGGTCGTCACCTACCGGTGACCGCGGCGCGGCGGCTCACCAGGGCTGCGCGCGATGCCAGCGCCAGGCGCTTTCGATGATGGCGTCCAGCCCGGTCCAGGCCGGCGACCAGCCCAGTTCGGCCTTCGCCCGCCGGCTTGAGGCCACCAGCACCGCCGTATCGCCGGCACGGCGCGGCGCCATCTCCCAGGGCACGGTGCGGCCGGTCACGGCCGACGCGGCGGCGATGACCTCGCGCACGGAAAAGCCCTTGCCGTTGCCGAGATTGAACGCGTGGGCTCCCGGATGGGAATCCAGATAATCCAGCGCCAGCAGGTGCGCCTGCGCCAGATCGTCGACGTGCACGTAGTCGCGGATGCAGGTGCCGTCGGGCGTGGGGTAATCGCCACCGAAGACCTTCAGCGCGGGCCGGTCGCCCAGTACCGAGCGCAGCACATTGGGAATCAGGTGGGTCTCGCAGGCGTGCGACTCGCCGATGCGCGCATCGGCCGTCGCCCCCGCCGCGTTGAAATAGCGCAGCGCCACCGAATCCAGCCCGTAGGCCGCCGCCGCATCGGCCAGGATGCGCTCGACCATCAGCTTGCTGGCGCCGTATGGATTGATCGGCAGCGTGGGGTGATCCTCGTCGACCAGGCCGCCGGCCGGCTGGCCGAACACCGACGCGCTCGAGGAAAACACCAGCCGCCGCACCTCGTGCCGCCGCATCGCTTCGAGCAGGTTGAGCGTGCCCACGACATTGCTGGCGTAGTAGTCGTACGGCTGGACCATCGACTCGGCAACCAGCGAACGCGCGCAGAAATGGAACACCGCATCGAACCGCTGCCCGGCGAACGCCGCCTCCAGCGACGGCCGGTCCAGCACGTCAGCCTCGACCAGCCGCCCCCACTGCACCGCCTGCGCATGCCCGGTGGACAGATCGTCCAGCACCACCACCTCGTGGCCGTGCGCGGCCAGCAGGCGCGCCATGTGGCTGCCGATATAACCGGCGCCGCCGCAGACAAGAGCTTTCACCGGGTACTCCATTGGATAACAGCGGCAACAGGCGCAATTCTATTCGCGGAGCCCGCCGCAAAGGAATGAGAACCCGCCCCATCCCATGGCCGCGGGTTCCCGCTACCATGTCCGCCGGGGAGAACGACGGGTAGAGAACGTGCAGCGACTGAGCATCATATTGCCGGCCAAGAACGAGGCCGAGGGGCTGCGGCGCACCCTGCCGGCACTGCGGCAGGCCTGGCCACAGGCGGAGATCATCGTCGTCGACGACGGTTCCACCGACGATACGGCCGCCATCGCGGCCAGCCACGGCGCCCAGGTGGCCAGCAACCCGTATTCGATGGGCAACGGCGCGGCGATCAAGCGCGGCGCCCGCACCGCCACCGGCGAGATCCTGGTCTTGATGGACGCGGACGGCCAGCACGGCGCGCAGCACGTCGGCGCCCTGCTGGCCAAGCTGGAAGAAGGCTACGACATGGTGGTGGGCGCACGCGACGCCAGCGGCCAGGCCAGTCTGCACCGCGGCCTTGCCAACGGCTTCTACAACCGCCTGGCCAGCCACATGACCGGCCACCGCATCGACGACCTGACCTCCGGCTTCCGCGCCGTGCGCGCCGAGCGCTTCCGCGAGTTCCTGCACCTGCTGCCCAACGGCTTCAGCTACCCCACCACCAGCACCATGGCCTTCTTCCGCAGCGCCTACCCGGTGGCCTATGTCCCGATCCCGGTCGCCCGGCGCGTGGGCACCAACAGCCACATCCGGCCGATCAAGGACGGCATCCGCTTCCTGCTGATCATCTTCAAGATCGCCACGCTGTACTCGCCGCTGAAGCTGTTCGCGCCGATCGCCGCCGCCTTTTTTCTCACCGGGCTGGGGTATTACGGCTATACCTTCGTCACCGAGCACCGGCTCACCAACATGAGCACGCTGCTGTTCAGCGCGGCGGTCATCATCTTCCTGATCGGGCTGATTTCCGAGCAGATCACCAATCTGACCTACCGGCGTGAATCCTGAGCCCCGGCGCCCTCGCATCCTCCTCGTCACCCGCAACCTGCCTCCACTGGTTGGCGGTATGGAACGTCTGAACTGGCACATGGCCGACGAGCTGTCGCGCCATGCCGAAGTGCATGTGATCGGCCCCACTGGCTCGTCAGCTGTTCGTCCTCCGCAGGCAAGCATCACCGAAGTACCGCTACGGCCACTCTGGCGTTTCCTGTCCGCCTCGGCCCTGCAGGCTGTACGCATCGCGTCGGGCCATAGACCCGACCTCGTGCTGGCCGGCAGCGGGCTGACTGCGCCCGCAGCGCTGATCGCCGCCCGCATTGCAAAAGCACGGGCCTGTGTCTACCTGCACGGGCTGGATGCAGCCGTGCACCACCCCGTTTACCGTGCGCTCTGGCACCCAGCCATCCGCCGCATGGATACCGTCATTGCCAACAGCTCACCTACCGCTGCGCTTGCCCGCGATCTCGGCGTCAGGGAAGCCAGGATACGCATTGCACATCCAGGCGTGCGGATGCCGGATACTTCGCGGCCCGACCACGAGCGTGGAGCCTTCCGTGCACGGCATGGCCTGGGTAACGGGCGCATTCTGCTCTCCGTTGGCCGATTGACCACCCGCAAGGGCCTGCGCGAGTTCGTGCAGCATGCACTTCCAGCCATCGTACGTGCGGCTCCCGATGTCTTGCTCGCCATCGTCGGCGATGCTCCTTCCGACTCGTTGCACGCAAGCGTCCAGACCCGGCAGAGCATCCAGTGCATCGCCGACGAACTGGGCATCAGCCAGCACCTGCGCTTTCTTGGTGTCATTACCGATCCGACAGAACTGGCTTGCGCCTATGAAAGCGCGGCCCTGCACGTGTTCCCCGTGCGCAGCATTCCTGGTGATCCCGAGGGCTTCGGCATGGTCGCGATAGAGGCCGCAGCCCATGGCGTGCCGACCGTGGCCTTTGCCACAGGGGGGATCGTGGATGCGATCGTGGACGGACGATCTGGGAAGCTGGTACCGGCCGGAGACTACGCCGCCCTGCGGGATGCCATCCTGCTGGTGCTGGGGGACGGACCGGAGGCATGGCGACCCGGCTGTCGCTCATTCGCCCGCGGTTTCGCCTGGCCGGCCTTCGGTGAGAACCTGGCGAGGGAACTGGGCCTGAACATCAAGCCATCGGCATCCGGACAAGTACCTCGATGAATCGGAAAGCCCATGCCGTCATCGACCTGCCGTCCCGGCAGCTCAAGGCGAAGAAGATCGAGCGCCTTCTGGGACTGAGCCCGGGCGACGCGCCGTTGGAGGTACTGGAGATCGGCTGCGGCTCTGGCGGCATATCGCACTACTTCGCCACCCACAAGGAGCTGTCCTGCCGCGTCACCGCCGTGGACGTGAACGACAGCCGCCAGGTGCATGAGGGCTACACCTATCTGCACGTAGAGGGCGTGGACCTGCCCTTCGCGGCGGAACGATTCGATGTCGTGATCAGCAACCATGTCATCGAACATGTAGGCGACACCGCCGCCCAGCTGCAGCACCTGGAAGAGATCCATCGCGTGCTCAAGCAGGATGGAGTTGCCTACCTGGCCGTCCCGAATCGCTGGATGGTGACTGAGCCGCACTACCGACTGAAGTTTCTGAGCTGGCTGCCGCGCCGGTGGCGCAGCCCCTACCTCAGGCTGCGAGGCAGAGGCAGTTTCTACGACTGCGAACCACCCCAGTTGCATGAACTGGAGAACATGATGGATCAGACAGGCATGCGCTACCGGAATCTATGCATCGAGGGCTGGCGGGAAACCTTCGACATAGAACGCCCGCATCATTGGGCCACCCGCCTGCTCCGACGTACTCCCGATGCGGTGCTGCGTCCGCTCGTTCCCCTTGTGCCCACACTAATCTATCGTCTGGAACGCAGCAGCGCATGAGCGACGCGCCCGCCATCTGGTTTCCGGCGGTGCGCACGGACACCGGCACCGACGTGTTCACCGAGCGGCTGGCCGCGAAACTGGGAGCGCACGGCCTGCGTACCGCAATTACCTGGCTGCCATTGCGCGCGGAGTACGCGCCCTGGACAGTACACGTACCAACGCCACCGGAATGGGCGACGATCTGCCATATCAACACCTGGCTGCATCCGCGATTCATTCCTCCACGGCTGCCCGTCGTCGCAACGCTGCATCATTCCGTTCACGACCCGGCATTGCACCCATACAAGGGTTGGTTGCGTGCGGCATACCACCGCCGTTGGATTGCCCCCATCGAACGCCGGGGACTGCAGCGGGCTGACCTGGTGATTGCAATCAGCCGATTCGTCGCGGAAATGGCACGCAGAACCCTGCGTGACGTCCCCATGGACGTGATCCACAATGGCATCGATACCGTGCAGTTCAGGCCCGGCAGCCGCAAGCGCATGCCAGGCGAGGCGTTTCGCCTGCTGTACGTGGGCAGCTGGATGGCGCGCAAAGGCGTGGATCTTCTGCCGCTGATCATGCGCGAACTCGGGGAAGGCTTCGAGCTGCATTACACCGGCGGCCCGGCATCGAGAAGGGACAAGCCCGGAATGCCCGCCAACATGCACGACATTGGGCGGTTGTCGAGCGACGGCGTGATTGCCGCCATGCAGAATACGGATGCGTTTCTGTTTCCATCACGCAGTGAAGGCTTCGGGCTGGCAGCAGCCGAAGCAATGGCCTGCGGCCTGCCCGTGATCGCCACGAGCGGCTCGTCGCTGCCCGAAGTCGTGGAAGACGGCGTATCAGGGCTGCTGTGCCCGCAGGATGACGTTGCCGCATTCGTGCGCGCCATCCGGCACTTGGCGACCGACACCACGGCATGGAGGGAAATGTCGTCCAATGCCGTCGCGCGCGTACACGCGATGTTCTCGGAGGATTCCGCACTCACGGCCTATTTGCAGGTCTATCGCAACGTTCTTGACATGTCCCGCGGAGAAACGCCTTGACCGGAATGCGATTCAGCTATACGGAGCCGCTTGCAACCTTCTGGGCGCGGCATCTGCTCAGTCGACTACGGAAGCGCCCCGCCCAGGAGCTGAGGCTGTGCGCCTTCCCTGACGATCTTATCGGCCGCGAAATCGCCGTGGCCGGGACATACGAAGCAGCCGGCCTCGCCGCCATGCAATGGCTGTGCGACACAGGTGTGGTGCAATCCCCTGCGGCTTCGGTGTTCCTCGACATCGGCGCGAACGTAGGCATCTATACCCTTACGCTGGCACCCCGCTTCGCGCAGACGCTTGCGTTCGAGCCGCACCCGGTGGTCAACCGTGTTCTGGAACTGAATGCCGACATCAACGGTCCGCTGGACGTTTCCATCGTCCGCTGCGGGCTGTCCGATGCCGAGTGCATCGCCGAATTGAGCGAGGGCGTACCGGGCAACCTGGGAGCATCGAGCCTGGAACGCGCCACGGCCGCGGCTCGAAAATACGCCATCCATCTGCGGCGCGGCGATGATGTAGTTCGCGAAATGACGAAGAGTACGGTGGCCTTGGTCAAGATCGACGTCGAGGGGCACGAACCGAAAGTGATCGCGGGAATGTCGCAGGTGTTATGCCGGGATCAGCCGGTTGTCGCTTTCGAGGCCAACGACGACATGCACAACCAGGAGATCGCCGACCTGCTGGCCGGCCTGGGTTACGTGCGTTTCCTCGCGCTGGATTGGAGCCCTTCGATTCCATGGCCATGGTTGCGCGTGATCGTACTTACGCTGGCCGGCGCAAAAACCGCGCTCAAACCTGTTGATGACATCAGGCGCACGAAGTACTCGCTGGTGTTTGCCCTGCCACCGGACGCGGCGGCACGCTGGGAGCAGGCAACGCAGCCTTAGACCGCCATGCGCCGTGACTTCCGCGCACCGACCACCAGCAGCATGCCGACGACGGCCATCATGCCTTCCGAAACAGCCAACGCCAGTGGCATGCCGATTGTCCCCAGCCGGGCAATCAGGACGACGGACGCAATGCCCAGCACGACCAGTCCGGAGAGCTCGTAGCAAACCCGCATCCACGGCTTGCCGAGCGCCATCAGCACGATCCCGCACGCAATGCGCAACCCCATGCCCGGCACCGCCAGGCACAGCCAATGGACCATGCGTGGGATGTCGTGGTATTTCGCGCCGAACAACCAACCCAACGCCGGCGCACAGAACCAGAGCACTGCGGCAAGCGCCATGCTGTAGATCAGCGTCGCCGCAAAAATCCAGCGCAGCAGTCGATCCGTCCGCCGGGATTGCTCCTTGCCTTCGCGGAACAGTCGCGGCAGAGCGGACAACATCATCGCCCCGACAGGCAGAATCACCGCGCTGACCACGCGCTGGCCGGCCGCGTACACGCCGCTGTCGGCCAGCGGCAGCAGTCGCATTGCCAGTGTCTTGTCCAGTTCCGCCGGACCGGCGGTGGTGACATTGAGCGCGGCATAACCTGCCGCCTCGCGCCATTCGCCCTTGGCGGGCCAGCGCCATGAACCCGGCGACAGCCAGGGC
Source organism: Stenotrophomonas sp. Steno-Z2 (assembly GCF_056393235.1). Taxonomy (NCBI): domain Bacteria; kingdom Pseudomonadati; phylum Pseudomonadota; class Gammaproteobacteria; order Lysobacterales; family Lysobacteraceae; genus Stenotrophomonas; species Stenotrophomonas sp. Steno-Z2. Next base: position 131,741 of record NZ_JBWJOY010000001.1, read on the forward strand.
TGCCCCGTCAACAGGGAACCAACCACCAGCGCCGCGACCAGGACGGCAAGGTAAGCATACGCGTAGACCGCCAGCGGGTTCGATGGCGCAAGCACTACCACGCACACGGACACCACCAGGCGCAGTGCCAGTGGCAACATGGCAAGCAACTGCGAACGCGCCGCGCGACCAAGCGCCAGCAATTCGGATACGGGAAGATTGAACAACGGCTGCAACAGGATTTCGGCAGCCCCTATCGCCAGCAGCACCCACCAGGACATTCCGGCTCCGCGCAAGCCGGCGTGGCAGAGCAGCAGAAACAACAGCAGCAACAACGTCCCGCACATGAGCGTTACCGGCACGGCACGGGCCAGTCCGTAGTCCCGGCGCGCTGGATCACGCGCCATTTCTCCAAGCAACACCAGATGCATGCCGAAGGTGGACAGCGTACCCAAGGTCACGGCCAACGCCGAGATACCCGCGAATGCCCCGTAGCCCTGCGCCCCCAGCATGCGCGCCAGCAACAGCAGCGTGCCGGCCTGCACAAGAAGACGCAGCCCGAATACGGCGCTGGTGCGGATGGTGGCTCTGGTGATGGGGCCTATATGCACAGCGGATCGACTCGACTTCGCCAGGTATTGATTGCTTTCTGGATGGTAATGCGAAGACCGCCTTCCACGGCGCAGCTTGCGCTGGTGATGTACATGGCCGGCGCCCGCTTCCCATGCAAAGGCCACATTTATTTCACCCGCAAGTGGACATAAGGCACCCTTCCATCGACGAAATTGCGCTTGAACTCATCCTGGTCGAGGATCGGCGGAGAGTGGTCGCCCACGATGAACACTTCTGTGCCGCGCATTTCCGGCTGCGCGAGGAACTGCGCGAGTTGCTGGAAGAACTGCGCGTGCAACTTGCCCAGGCGGCAGGTATCGCCAGGTTCCGGCAGCTGGTACTCCGCGCAGTTGAAGGCATCCATCCACAGGTCGCGCTCATCGTAGGGCGCATGCGTGTTCAGCGTCATCCAGTAGACGAACTGGCGGTTTTTCCCCGCAAATGCCCCAGGCAGGGTCGACGCCATGATCTCCCGGTCGCATGCCCCGGGAAAGGAATGACAGTGCGTCGTCCAGGGGGCGGTATCCTGGAAAAGGATCTTGTCGAAACCCGCACGCGGATACCAGAATTTCCGCGCATGCATGCCTCCGTCGGCGGCGTGGATCGCAAGGGTCGTGTACCCCCGTGCCTTGAGTTGCCAGGGCAGGCAGTTCTCGAAGCCTTCGGTGACCGATTCCAGATTGAGATAGCGTGCGCCCAGACCGCACAGATAACGCAGCTCTGCCTCTACGGTGGCGTGATCACCAGACGCTTCTCCTGTTTTCAGCCACTGGAACTGATCCCGCTCCGCAAGCAACGGCTGGAGCATGGCTTCCCGAATGTGCGAATCCCTCATCTGCCCCCAGGATTCAACGACGATCAGCAGGAAATTCCTGCTGTCGTCATCGCCTTTGCCGGCCCATGACGAAACTTCATCCCTGAATCCGATGGGATACAGCGGATTCAAGCTTTCGAAGAGGCTGTCGAGCACCAACGTGGCGCGCGTATTTGCGTAGTAGGCCAACTGGCTGCCAAACACGCTGCTCTTGTCCCGTTCGAATTCCGAGCTGTGCGGGTCCATCTGGGACTGTACCGCATAGCCGAGCACCGCAAGGCCGAGCAGCAGCAACGCGGCAAGCCGATCGATCACGCGCGCGAAATACCAGGACGCGCCGACCATGAGCATCAACACCAGGAACGTGCCGACCGCCACGAACTGCCAGCCTGGAGGCGCGTAGGGCAGCAGGGAGACAAGGTAAAGGATGTCTGCCGGATGCAGTACCGGATACACCAGCCCCTGGACCGACAACCCATCGGCAAGCAGGGACAAGGTCAGCAGCACCGCAGCAGACCGCTTCCAACCATAGGCAAACAGCGCCGCCGAAACCAGATAGTCGAGCACGATGTACGGGCGATCAACCTTCAGAAAATGGGCGACGACCCAGAACGGAAGGTTCGGCAACACCCCATAGAGCAACGCACAGCAGGCGGCGCGCAGCTCAGGCAATTGCCAGCGGACATTACGAGGGCGCCACGTCATTGCCCTGCGTCATCCCGGCCCATCCGGCTCCCTGGAACGACAATCCGGCGGCCAGCACCCGGCCTCTTCATTCTCGCGGGGAGCAAGGCCTGCCACACTCTGCGCCCTTCGCGCGTGGCCGTGTCGAATCGTGTGGAAAGAGGCCCTGCCATGCAGCTTCGCGTCGGATTCCGGTACTTGTGCCCGCTCAAGGATCCAGCGCGCAGGCGGCGGTTCCCGCATGGCACGTCGTTCCCTGCAGGAGGCTGCTGTTGCCCCGCGTCTGCGGGGTGAACTGTACCGCAGTGTTCGCGGTCCAATCGCTGGGCTGCAACGGGCCGGCGGGTCCGCTTGCGCAGGCTTTCGCCACGAACACCGTGCTGTTGCGCTCGTCTGCCATGTCGGCCGAAGCGGTATGCATGAAAGCATTGGCCTCGGCCAGGCAGGCCGCATTGGCCGAGCGCTGGGTATAGTTGCGGTACTGGGGCAACGCGATGGCGGCCAGGATGGCGATGATCGCGACCACGATCATCAGTTCGATCAAAGTGAAACCTGCATTGCGCTGGTGCATGATTGCTCCCCTGTGCTTTTCCGCATAAAACATTAGCAAGAAGCGGGCCAAGCCCCTTTCCTGACCCGCCAGAACCATCGGGATCATTCCCGCCGAACAGCGCGCTTGGCCGTGTTGGCCTGCCTGACGGCATCAGCCCAGTCGGCCCTGCCCTCATGCTCCAGCTCGTCGGCCAAGCCGACGATGCGCGCTTCCCCTGCAGGCAGATCGCTGGCGGCGCGGACGAACCACGGCAGTGCGCGCTCCCGTTGCGCCGGCAGTGACTGGACAAAGCGGCCGATGCGCAGGGACTCCTCGGGTGAAAACGCGGCGCGGCGGCCGATGATTTCGATCACCCGCATGGCCTGGGCTTCGTCCAACCCGATTCCGGCCCGAAGGTTGCTGACCATCGTCCACAGGATGTTGCGGGTGGGCGGCGACATCGGTGCCGATTCCAGGCGTTGCGCCAAACGGCTCCAGTCGCGCGGGGTAGCCACCCCCTGGATGCTCCTGTAGGTGACGATATTGGAGAACGCCGACGGCGAGCCAGTCCGGGCTGCGCCGTCCTCCACGGCCTCGATTGCCAGTGCAAGATAGGGGCTGTCCTTGCCGGCTCGCCTGCCAGCCAGGTCGAAATAGGTACCGCCCAGTTCAAGCCATGCCCGTGGCGAAGCCGGGGCGATCCGCACGTGGTACCGGGCAAGCCTGACAGGGTCGCCCCACGCATGCACGCGCAGGCCGCAGGCCACGCACAGACCTGCCAGCAACGCGCCGGCGATGGCGGCGCACCAACGGGGCGGAACACGCCAACGCTGCGCGGCAGCGGCCAACAGGTCGCACAGCGCCACGATCGCGCCAATCAAGGCGAAATGATTGCGATGCTCGAAGGCCAGCTCCAGCGGAATGACATTGCTGGTGACGAAGTGACCGGCAAGGAACAGCAGCACACCGAAGGCAAACACCGGCCGACGCCTGCGCCATGCCCAGGCCCACACGATCAAGGTCAACACCAGCAGCAACGCCGGCAACGTGGTCGCCGGCTGCAGCAACCCACGCGAAATCACCAGCGTGTCGTAGTGGAACGGCATCCGGCCGGGCAGCGGCAACACGATCTGCCCCAGATACATCGCCAATACCTGCCCTTGGGTCAACAGACGTTCCACACTGCTGAAGTCACGGCCCGGATACGCCTGCCAGTGCCAGTAATGCGGCACAGCCCAGAACAGATAGAGCGCCACGCCCGCGAGCGCGGCCAGCAGGTAACTCCGCCGCAGCGACCGCTCACGCCAGGGCTGGGCCGCGCGGAACTGCAACACGGTCACCTCCAGCAACAGGCAGTAAGCCGGCAGCATCGCGGCATCCTCCTTGCCCGCCAGCGCCAGCAGCCAGAACACCGTCGCCAGAAGCCCTTGCGGCCAGCCGCGCCGGTCGGCCATCTGCGCCTGCCGCAGGCCCAGGTACGCCCACAGCGCCAGCACCAGGAACAAGGTGGACAGCGTCTGCATGCGCTGCACCACATACAACACCGCGGAGACCTGCAACGGGTGGACCGCCCAGGCAAACGCCATCAGCAGCGCGCCAACCACCGCGTGCCGGGGCATCCAACCGGCCAACACCAGCAGTCGGCGCAGCATCAGCGCCAGGCAGCAGGTCGTCAGCGCATGGATCACCAGATTGGTGGCCTTGAACGCAGGCGCGTCCACGCTGCCGCTACGCCAGTAGTCCAAGGCGAAACTGGCCATCGCCAGCGGCCTGGCCCCATGGAAACTCGCTGCCGCATCCAGCAGCGACGACCTGCTCAGCGAGTCCACACGGATCAACGAGTTCTGCACGATCGCGTGCACGTCATCCAGCATGAAGCCGCCCCCCAACCCGGGCAGGAACAGCGCAGCCGCCAGCCCTCCCGTCAGCAGGGCAAGCAGCAGGAAGCGTCCAGGCATCAGGGTCTTGGGCATCAGGGCGAGGGCTGCATGGGAGTGACCGACGGGTTCGCTGGGCGACCGGCCTGCTCGATCTCCCGCGCCAGATCAGGCCTGCCCTGGTCGCGCAGCTCGCGGGCCAGCTCATCCGCAAACGGATCGCCCGGTGCCAGCCTGATCGCCCTCAGGTAATAAGGCAGCGCCAGTTCAGGCTCGGACCACGCCTTCACCAGACTGTCGCCGATATACGCCAGCTGCGATGGCCCCAGGGTAGTCCGCCGATCCAGCGTGGCCAATGCCTGCAGTACCTGCGGCCTGTCCAGCGGCACGCCAAGACTGGCGTAATGGGTGAGGATCAGCGGCGCCCTGGCGTTATCCCAGCTCATGCGCGCGGTCTTCAACCGGGCCTGCAGGCGCGCCCAGTCCTGTGCGGACACGTCACCACGGACGGTCTTCAGAACCGTCAGCAGGACCAGGCTGTTCAATGAGCCGGGCGCAGCATCGACACCGGAGGCGCAGGCACCGATCGCATCGTCCAGATGCGGATTGGGCCGCACCTGCACACCCCCGCCAGCGTTGAAATACGCATCGCACAACTCGATCCACGCACGGGCCGACCCGGGGGCAGCCTGCGTGCTGGCATGCGCCAGCGATACGTTGCTGCGCCAATCGTGGGCGCGTATCGCAGTGGCGCTGCCCAGCGCCGCAAGCAGTACCGTGCACACGCCCGCCTGCACCAGCGGGCGCGGTGACAGGCGCTGGCCCGCTTCCACCAGCAGGCTGCCCACCGCCAGCACCACGCCAATCAGGGCGAAGTGATTGCGATGCTCGAAAGCCAATTCCAACCCCACGACGTTGCTGGCGATGAAGTGCGCGCCAAAGAACAGGAGCACGCCCAGCGCGAACAATGGCTGCCGCGAGCGCAGGCGCAAGGCCAATGCCAGCAGGCCCAGCACCACGGCCAGTGCAGGCAAGGTGGTCCACGGGTGCAGCAACCCTCGCGAGGGTTGCACCCAATCGTAGAAGAACGGCATGTGCCGGGGCAGCGGCAGCAGGATCTCCCACAGGTACATGCACAGCACCCGGGGCTGGGTCAGCAGGCGTTCCCAGGTCGAAAAATCACGCCCGGAATAGGCTTCCCAATGCCAGTAATGGGGAATCACCCAGAACATATAGGCCGCCACGCCAGCCAGCACGGCTACCCGATAGCCACGACGCAGGGTCCGGGCCACGCCCGCATCGGCGGCGGCGAAGCGCAGCACGGTCAGCTCCAGCGCGAGCGTATAGGCCGGCAACAGCACCGAATCTTCCTTGCAGCCCAGGGCCAACCCCCACAGCAAGGCGCAAACCAGCAAGCCAGGCCGTCCCGACAGACCCTGCATTTGCGCCCCTCGCGCCTGCAGGTAGGCCAGCAGCGCCAGCACCAGAAACAGGGTACCCATCGTCTGCATGCGCTGTACCACGTACAGCACCGCTGAAACCTGCAAGGGATGCAGTGCCCAGGCCAGCGCCAGGAGGCACGCCGTGGTGCATGCCCTCCTGCCGTTCATGCCGGCGGCCCGCAGCAGCGCCCTGAACATCCAAGCCAGCGCGCAGGCGGTGAGCGCATGGATGACGATATTGGTGGCGCGGAAACTGGCCGGGTCCGCCCCGGCCCGCCAGTAATCCAGGGCAAAACTCAGCGCCGGCAGGCCACGCATGGCGCCGGACACCTGGGTTGTGGCCAGCACGTCCAGCAACGAGCGCGCATCCAGCCGGGTCAGGTGGATGCTGCCGTTGTTGACGATGTTGGGAATGTCGTCGAACACGAACATCCCGGGTAACCCGAAGCAGTACGGCAGGCTTGCGATCAGGGCAACGACCAGGCTGGCGAGCGCGAACGGGCGATGGGTGGCGGGCATGCGAGATCCAGCAGGCAGCGGCGTGGGCCGCGCGGGCCCCCAAAAAACGAAAAGCGCCTCGCGGCGCCTTTCGCTGAACGTACTTGGCGGCAGCAAACCTGCCAGGACCAAGCCTTGCTTACGGAGTACCCGCCGTGCCTTCCGGCAGCAGGCTGCAGGTGCCGCTGCCCATGTTGCACTGGGTGCCGCGGATGAGGCTCGAGTTGCCACGGGCCTTGGCCTGGAACTGGATGTCCGCATCGCCGGTGTAATCCGCCTTCGTCGCAGTAGCGCCAGCCTCGCAAGCAGCCGGGGAGAACGCGGTCGGATCACGGTCATCGGCCGCGTCGGCCACGGCGGTGTTGACGTAGGCCTTGGCTTCCGCCAGGCAGGCGCCATTGGCCGAACGCTGGGTGTAGTTGCGGTACTGCGGCAGCGCGATGGCGGCCAGGATGGCGATGATCGCGACCACGATCATCAGTTCGATCAGGGTGAAGCCCTGCTGCATCTTCTTCATCTGTACATCCCCTAGAGGTTTGGATTGTGAGCACCGGGAGGACCGTCGCCCGCCCCGTACGGGGTGAATAGCAGATTGCGTGCCAATGGCTCCCACCTGCCATGTCCCCCGGGACGCATGATGGCAGCAATCAGGAAGAAATGAAGCCTGGCGTGGCGATTCTGGGATGCACACGGCAGGGTGACGTACCGCGTCACATCACGACGCTCCGTTGCCCGCACCATCGGAGCCAACACGGGCGCCCAGCGACGCTCCCCCAGGAGCGTGATGACGTCCACGCTTGCCGACAGGCAGGATGCCACGTCCGGGCGGACCCGCTACCATGCAAGGGTTGTCCGGCCCGGGGAGTGGCCGGACGGGGAGAAGAACGATGTCCGCTACCCGCAGCGCAGTGAACAAGACGCCGGTGGATCGCAACACCAGCCAGATGCAACCGTTTGTCTGGGAGGGGACGGACAAACGCGGGGCCAAGATGAAGGGCGAGCAGGAGGCCCGCAACGCCAACATGCTGCGCGCCGAACTGCGCAGGCAGGGCATCACCCCCACGGTGGTGAAGCCCAAGCCCAAACCCCTGTTCGGCGCGTCCGGCAGCGCCATCAAGCCCAAGGACATCGCCTTCTTCAGCCGCCAAATGGCGACGATGATGAAGTCCGGCGTGCCCATCGTGACCGCACTGGAGATCATCGGCAACGGCCACAAGAACCCGCGCATGGCCAAGCTGGTCGGGCAGATCCGCGCCGACCTGGAAGGCGGCTCGTCCCTGTACGAGGCCATCAGCAAGCATCCGATCCAGTTCGACGAGCTGTACCGCAACCTGGTACGCGCCGGCGAAGGCGCCGGCGTGCTGGAAACCGTGCTGGAGACCATCGCCAACTACCAGGAAAACATCGAGTCGCTGAAGGGCAAGATCAAGAAGGCGCTGTTCTACCCGGCGATGACCATTGCCGTGGCGCTGCTGGTCAGTGCGATCCTGCTGGTCTTCGTCGTGCCGCAGTTCGAGGAAGTATTCAGCAGCTTCGGTGCCGACCTGCCGGTATTCACGCAGATGATCGTGGCCGCCTCGCGCTTCCTGGTCAGCTGGTGGTGGCTGATATTGCTGGTAACCGTGGGCGCCATCGTGGGCTTCATTTTTGCCCTCAAGCGCTCGTCCAGGATGCAGCACGCCATGGACCGGCTGATCCTCAAGGTGCCGGTGATCGGCCAGATCATGCACAACAGCGCCATCGCCCGCTTCTCCCGCACGACGGGCGTGACCTTCCGGGCCGGCGTCCCGCTGGTCGAGGCGCTGGGCATCGTCGCCGGCGCCACCGGCAACAAGGTCTATGAGGAAGCCGTCCTGCACATGCGCGACGACGTGGCGGTGGGCTACCCGGTGAACATGGCGATGAAACAGGTCAACGTATTCCCGCACATGGTGATCCAGATGACCGCCATCGGCGAAGAGGCCGGTGCGCTGGACACCATGCTGTTCAAGGTGGCCGAGTATTTCGAGCAGGAAGTGAACAATGCCGTCGACGCCTTGAGCAGCCTGATCGAACCGATGATCATGGTGTTCATCGGCGTGGTCGTCGGCGGCATGGTCATCGGCATGTACCTGCCGATCTTCAAGCTCGCCTCCGTAGTTGGATAATTGACCCATGGCATTTCTCGACCAGCATCCCGGCATCGGCTACCCCGCCGCTGCCGGACTGGGGTTGCTGATCGGCAGCTTCCTGAACGTGGTGATCCTGCGCCTGCCCAGGCGCATGGAATGGCAGTGGAGACGCGACGCTCGGGAGATCCTGGGCGAACCGGACATCTACGAGCCGCCGCCGCCCGGCGTGGTGGTGGAGCCCTCGCACTGTCCGCACTGCAAGCACAAGCTGAGCTGGTACGAGAACATCCCGCTGTTCAGCTGGCTGATCCAGCGCGGGCGCTGCCGCCATTGCCAGGCACCGATCTCCATCCAGTACCCGCTGGTGGAGCTGCTGACGGCGGTGCTGGTGCTGGCCAGCGTGTGGCAGTTCGGTTTCGGCTGGCAGGGTTTCGGCGCGATCGTGCTGACCTGCTTCCTGATCGCACTGTCGGGCATCGACCTGCGCACCCAGCTGCTGCCCGACCAGTTGACCCTGCCGCTGATGTGGCTGGGCCTGATAGGCAGCATGGACAACCTCTACATGCCCGCCAAGCCGGCACTGATAGGCGCGGCGGTGGGCTACCTGTCGCTGTGGACGGTCTGGTGGCTGTTCAAGCAGATCACCGGCAAGGAAGGCATGGGCCACGGCGATTTCAAGCTGCTGGCGGCGCTGGGCGCCTGGTGCGGGCTGAAGGGCATCCTGCCGATCATCCTGCTTTCTTCGCTGGTGGGCGCCATCATCGGCTCGATCTGGCTGTACGCGCGCGGCCGCGACCGCGCAACGCCCATTCCCTTCGGTCCCTACCTGGCCATCGCCGGCTGGCTGGTCTTCATGTGGGGCGAGCCGATGATCGCGGCCTACCGCCAGTGGGCTGGCCTGGCGTGACGCCGGCCGGCACTGCCGGTCACTCCATTGCCATGGGCGGCGCCTGCCCATGAGCAGGTTCATCGTCGGGCTTACCGGCGGCATCGCCTCGGGCAAGAGCGAGGTCACGCGGCGCTTCGAGGCACTGGGCATCGTCGTGGCCGACGCGGACGTCGCCGCACGCGACGTGGTGGCGCCGGGCAGCCCCGCGCTGGAGCAGATCGGCCGACGCTTCGGCAGCGCGATGCTGCTGGCCGATGGCTCGCTCGACCGTGCGAGACTGCGGGAGCATGTCTTCGGCAACGACGGGGAGCGCAAAGCGCTGGAGGCGATCACCCATCCGGCGATCCGCGCGCGGGTGCGGGACATCTGCGAAACCGCCGGCAGTCCCTATGCCATCGCCGCGATCCCGCTGCTGGCCGAAGCCGGCGGGCGCGCCCGCTACCCCTGGCTGGACCGGATCGTGGTGGTCGACGCGCCGGAAGCCGTGCGCCATGCCCGCCTGCTCCAGCGCGACAACATCGACGCCGCCCTGGCCACGCGCATGATCCAGGCGCAGGCCAGTCGCGAGCAGCGGCTGGCGCTGGCCGACGATGTGATCGTCAACGATGGGCAACCGGAGCACCTGCAGCCGCAGGTGGAGGCGCTGGACAGGCTCTATCGGCAGCTGGCTGCCGGAAAACCGCTCTCCTGACGCTGGACTTCAGGCGGGGCAGGCCGCGCACCCCACGTCAGCTGGCAGGCGCGAAGACCAGCGTGCCGACCACGCCGCGCTCGCCACCGGGCCGGATGCTGACCTGCCAGCCATAGAGCGCGCACAACCGGCTGACGATGGACAGGCCGATGCCACCGCCCTGCGAATGGCCGGCATGGGTTCCGCGGTAACCGCGCTGGAACAGGCTGGCCGCATCCTTCTCGCTCAACCCCGGGCCGGTGTCGATCACCTCGACCGCATTGTCCAGCACGCGGACGCGGACCTGGCCTTCCTGGGTGTACTTCACCGCATTGCCGATCAGGTTGCCCAGCGCCACCGACAGCGCCGCTTCCGGCGCGTCGACGACCAGCTCACGACCGCCCTCCAGTATCAGCTCCAGCGGCTTGCCGCCAAGCTGGGCGCGATGCGCCTCGAGCAGCTGTTCGGCGACCTTGGCGACATTGCTGCTGCCCTGCCCGCGCTCGTTGCGCGACAGCAGCAGCAGCGAGCCGATCAGGTCGCTGCACTGCTGCTCGGCGCGCTGGATGCGCTGCAGCCGCTGCAGCATTTTTTCGTCCAGGCCCGGACGCGCCAGCAGCAGCTCCGTCGCGCCACGGATCACGGCCAGCGGCGTGCGCAGCTCATGGCTCACGTCCGCGTTGAACTCACGGTCGCGCTGCACGACTTCGGTCAGCCGCGTCGAATAGTGGTCCAACGCTTCGGCCAACTGCCCCACTTCGTCGTCGGTAAAGCGCGGAGCAAGTAGCTCTGGATGGCTGCTACCTCCCCGGTAAGCCCGCAGGCGCGCGGCCAGATCTGATACCGGCCGCATCACCCGCGAAGCAGACCACCAACCCAAAACCAAGCTCAACAGGGTGAAGAGCACGACGGTAACGATCAACCAGCGAAGCAACTGCTCCGTAGCTTTCGCTGCATCGGTCACGTCGTAGCGAATAAGACTGGTGAATGGCGTGCCTTTCGGGTCTGTGCCCTTCCGGATCGCAACCTTGTACACGTGCCAGCTACCATCGGGAGCCTGCTGCCGGATGTCATGCAGGCCTTCGTCAAGGTCGCGATAAAGCGGATCTACCTTATATGCATTGGCAGGACTCCAGGTCCTGGCATCGAACATCAGGAAATAAGGCGCCTCGCTTGGGTTCGTTTCAACCTGCGCAACCAGATTGTCGACCTCGCGCTGCAATGTCCGTTCGATCAGCTGATTTTCTACCCGGCCCCTGAGGTTCCAAGCCGCAGCGGCGAACAATGCCGTCAGGCAGAAGCCCAGCAGCACGAACGAGACGATGATGCGGCTGCGCAAGCGGCGGCGATACCGCCCCTGCTTGCGGACGACCGCAGGCGACGCATTTTCAGGCATCGGGTGCGGCGATCCGGTATCCAATGCCGTGACGGGTCTGGATCATCGGCGCGTTGAACGGCTTGTCCACCACGGCACGCAGGCCGTGGATATGCACGCGCAGCGAATCCGAATCGGGCAGTTCCTCGCCCCACACCCGGGTTTCCAGCTCCTGCCGGGTGACCACGGCCGGCGAGGCTTCCATCAGCGCCTGCAGGATCTTCAGCGCGGTCGGGTTGAGCTGCAGCAGCTTGCCCTGGCGGCGCACTTCCAGCGTGTCCAGGTTGTATTCCAGGTCGCCGGTTTCCAGCACGCGGGTGTGGCCGCCCTTGCCGCGGCGCGACAGCGCGTTGAGCCGCACCTCGACTTCCTGCAGCGCGAACGGCTTGATCAGGTAGTCATCGGCGCCGGAATCAAACCCGGCCAGCTTGTTGTCCAGCGAATCGCGCGCGGTGAGCATCAGCACCGGGGTCTGCTTGCGCGCGTCGTTGCGCAGCTTGCGGCAGACCTCGATGCCGTCCATGCCCGGCAGGTTGAGGTCGAGCACGATCGCATCGAAATCGTGCACCACCGCCAGGTGCAGGCCAGTCACGCCATCGGCGGCGAAATCCACCGTATGGCCGCGGTCTTCAAGGTAGTCCCCCAGGTTGGCCGCGATGTCGCTGTTGTCTTCGATCACGAGAATGCGCACAGGCGTAGGTACCTCGAATGTGGAGTTCCAGAGTGCCGCGTCGGACACGGCATGGCAATGCGGTGAAATTACAACATATGGACCCTTAATTCGCTGCATCGGCAAGCCGTGCCTGGCCGCGCCACGCACCGGTTACCCGCCGCGCGGGCGACCCGGCGCGACACCGATAAAACAAGGCCCTGGCGCAGAGACGCCAGGGCCTGAAGATTCCCGATCACCGGACCCGCTGAGGAGGGCTGGTCGCAGTGGAGCAAGCCTATGGCCCCCGGAATTAAAGGTCCGTTAAAACCTTGCAAGCAATTCGGAATACCGGCTCAGCGCTTCAGATTGGCCACGTAGTCGATCATCCGCCCGGCAATGTCGCCGCCGGATACGCTTTCGATCCCTTCCAGGCCCGGGGTGGAATTCACCTCCAGCACCAGCGGCCCGCGCCGGGAGCGGATCATGTCCACGCCGGCGATGCCCAGCCCCAGGGCCTTGGCCGAGCGCACCGCCACCTGCTGTTCAACCCTGCTGCAGACGACCGGCTGGGCGCTGCCGCCGGCATGCAGGTTGGAGCGGAATTCGCCGTCCTGGGCCTGGCGGCGCATGGTCGCGACCACCTGGTCGCCCACGACCAGGCAGCGCAGGTCCGCCCCCTGCGCCTCGGCGATGAATTCCTGGACCAGGAAATTGGCGTACAGGCCGCGCAGCGCCTCCACCGTCCCGCGCGAAGCGCTCAGCTTCTCGGTGAGGATCACCCCCCGGCCCTGCGTGCCCTCGCTGAGCTTCACCACGTGCGGCGGCGCGCCCAGCATGGACAGCAGGTCGTCGGTATCGTCCGGGTTGTCGCCGAACACCGTCACCGGCATGTCGATGCCCTTGGCGGCGAGCACCTGGTGCGCGCGCAGCTTGTCGCGCGCGCGCAGGATCGCATCGGAGGGATTGGGCGTGCGTGCGCCCATCATCTCGAACTGGCGCAGCACCGCGGTGCCGTAGCGGGTAATGGAAGCGCCGATGCGCGGGATCACCGCGTCGATGCCGGTCAGCGGCCGGCCCTTGTAATGCATGCTGAAATCGCCCGCGGTGATGCGCATGTAGCAGCGCAGCGGGTCGAGGATGCGCACTGTATGGCCGCGCGCGCGCGCGGCTTCGACCAGGCGCCGGGTCGAATAGAGCTTGCTGTTGCGGGAGAGGATGGCGAGCTTCATCGCAGGGCCTGGAAGACAGGCGGGCACATCACGCCCTGCCCTTGCCTGTCGCCTCAGTGCCTGCGCGGCACCTGGAAGATGGAGCGGGTGAAGGGAATCGAACCCTCGTCGTAAGCTTGGGAAGCTTCTGCTCTACCATTGAGCTACACCCGCGCGGCGAAGCGCAGTCTATGCGGGCCGGGGCCTGCCGCGCAATGGCAATCTGCGGGGCGCCGGCCTGGCACGCGCTTCCGCGGAAAGGGCGGCACCGCCATGCGGCGCCGCCCTCCAACGCTCCGCCGCGGCTCAGAATCCGCCGCTGAACGTGGCGAACAACGTCGCGTCGCGGGCCGACTTCTGCGCGGTGGTGGTGCTCACGCCGATATTGCTCTGCAGCCCCCACAGGTTCATCCGCGCGCCCAGCACGGCGGTGGCGTAGTTGCGGTCGAACTGCAGGCCCGGAACCTTGTAGGCGCCGACGTCGGCCATGGTCTGCAGCCAGGCGCTGGCCTGCTGGCCGTCCTCGAACTCGTGGTCCCAGGTGACCTGCGCGTAGGGGTGCACGCTGCCGCCATCGAAACGCGCCTGCCAGCCGACGCGGCCGACGGTGGAATCCACGTCCTGGTCGCCATAGCCCAGCGCGGTGGCGCTGGCGTTGCTCTCCAGGTAGCCGTCGAGCTTGACCTTCTGCCAGACCACGCCGGCCACCGGACCGTGGCGGAAGCCGCCGTCCTGGCCGAACTCATAGCCGGCGTTGAGTGCGGCGGTCAGGTTGCTGCCGTCGGGCGAGCCCTTGTGCACGCGGGTGGCGGGGCCGAGCTGCACCTTGCGGGTCACGTCGTAGCCCAGCCAGCTGTAGCTGGCCTGCCCGTTGACCCAGACGCGGTCGCCGTACCAGCCGGCGAACAGGCCCAGCGTGGTGTCGGACTGGGTGAAGTCGCCCTTGCTGTTGCCGAAGTCGGCATCCATGCGGCCATAGCCGGCGAAACCGCCGACCACCACGCCATCGCGCGCCCAGTCGACGCCAAACAGGCCGGCCGGCGCCATGCCGTCGTACAGGTTGGCGTGCTCGTAACGCTGCATGTCGCCGCGCACGTTGCCCCACCAGCTCATGCCGTCGGCGGGGCGGCCACCCAGGTGGCCGCTCACCTGGTCGGCGCGGGCGCGGCCGGTGGTCTGCGCCGAATGCGTCAGCACCTGCTGCAGGCGCGGCGCCTCGAGCACCGAGATCGCGTACTGGCCCAGGATCTGGTGCGCGGCCGTGGTCGGGTGCACGCCGTCGGCGAACACATAGGTATCGGCGGCGTTGGGGGTGACGTAGTTCAGCGGCGTGCAGGTCAGCGACTGGGCGGTGACCTGCGGCTGGCAGGCGGTGCCGGACACGTTGGTGAAGCCATAGGCACCCGGGTTGGCGACGATTTCCTGCAGGATGCTGAAGGTATCAACCGGGATGACCTGCAGGCCGGCCTGCTTCAGGCCGCCGAACAGCGCGTCGTTGTAGGCCTTGGCCAGGGCGGTGCCCTGCGCCATCGCCACCGGGCCGCCGGCGCGCGAGGACGGGGTCAGGCCGATGTCGGGCAGGTTCGGCACCATCACGTACCGCGCGCCGGCGCCCTTGAGCGTGGCGACCATGCCCACCTGGCTGGCGACCGCCGCGCCGATGGTGGCCGCCGGCGGCGCGCCGCCCGCCACCGCGAACAGGTCGTTGGCGCCCCCCCACACGGTGTAGAGCGCGTTGGCATCGGCCTTGCCGCCGTTGGCTGCCAGGTAGGTGTTGAGCTGGGTCTTGAGCGAGGGCGTCGGCGGCAGCAGCGGGCTCAGCGGATTGGGGACGTCCACGCCCACGCGCGCACCGCCGGCAGCGTAGTTGTCGCCCACCTGGCCGTTGCCGTTGGGCAGGGCATTGGTGCCGTAGTAGTCGGCCAGGTAGTCGGACCAGACCCAGCCCGGGTTGGTGGTGAAACGGCCGGCAACCGAAGCGCTGGGGTTGGCCTGCACCAGGATGGGACGGAAATAGCCGGTGTCGGTCAGGCTGTCGCCGAAGAACACGGTCTTCGAGAACGGGGACTGCGCCATCGCCGGGAGGGCGGCGGCAGCCAGCGCCAGGGCGAGCGCCGAGCGCAGTGGACGGGAAAGGACACGCATGGAAGAACTCCTGACGGACGAGGGAAGCGGCAGCGTACGCTGCCGCACGGTGTTAGTTTTTCATTGGCCCACGGCGGGCTCACGCTGCACTGCCGCATGGGCTGGATTTTCCGTGCGTGCCGGCGAGAATGAGCGCATGGATATCCAGCTCAATGGCGAAACCCGCCCGTTCCCGTCGCCCCTCACCCTGGCCGGCCTGCTGGCCGCCGAAGGCCTGGCCGAACGCCGCGTGGCGGTGGAGGTCAACGGCGAAATCGTGCCCCGCGGCCGGCACGGCGACTGGCAATTGAACGCGGGCGACGTGGTCGAGATCGTGCACGCGCTGGGCGGCGGGTGACCGCTCGTCCACGCCCGCCGGCGTGGCACCTGCACCCCATCGGCCCTGCCGGGAAAGCCTCATGCGGCGCGGGCCCCGCGACCACGAGGCAATGCCATGCAACACAGCGCCTGATGCGATGCGCGATAATCGCCCCATGAATGCACACGCCCCCACCGATCCGCTGGTCATCGCCGGCAAACGCTATGCGTCCCGGCTGTTGACCGGAACCGGCAAGTTCAAGGATCTGGAAGAAACCCGCCTGGCCACCGAGGCCGCCGGCGCCCAGATCGTCACCGTCGCCATCCGCCGCACCAACATCGGCCAGAACCCGGGCGAGCCCAACCTGCTCGACGTGCTGCCGCCGGACCGCTACGCCATCCTGCCCAACACCGCCGGCTGCTATACCGCCGAGGACGCGGTGCGCACCTGCCGCCTGGCGCGCGAACTGCTCGACGGCCACAACCTGACCAAGCTCGAAGTGCTGGGCGACCAGAAGACCCTGTACCCGGACGTGGTGCAGACGCTCAAGGCCGCCGAGCAGCTGGTCAAGGACGGTTTCGAGGTGATGGTCTACACCTCCGACGATCCGATCCTGTGCAAGCGCCTGGAAGAGATCGGCTGCGCCGCGGTGATGCCGCTGGCCGCGCCGATCGGTTCGGGGCTGGGCATCCAGAACCGCTACAACCTGATGGAGATCATCGAGAACGCCAGGGTGCCGATCATCGTCGACGCCGGCGTCGGCACCGCCTCGGACGCCGCCATCGCCATGGAGCTGGGCTGCGACGGCGTGCTGATGAACACCGCCATCGCCGGCGCGCGCAACCCGGTGCTGATGGCCAGCGCGATGCGCAAGGCGGTCGAGGCCGGCCGCGAGGCCTTCCTCGCCGGCCGCATTCCGCGCAGGCGCCATGCCAGCGCGTCCTCGCCGGTGGACGGGTTGATCGGCTGATGACCAATCCCTTCGACAGCGCCGGCGCCAAGGCGCCGCCCAAGCCCTTCACCGTCACCGAAGGCCGCCGCGAAATCCGCAGCTTCGTGCTGCGCCAGGGCCGCTTCACCCCCGCCCAGCAGCGCGCGTTCGACGAACGCTGGCCGCGTTTCGGCATCGACTTCACCGGCGAGCCGCGCGACCTGGACGCCACCTTCGGCCGCGCCGCGCCCAAGGTGCTGGAGATCGGCTTCGGCAATGGCGCCGCGCTGCGCCATGCCGCGCAGTTCGACCCCTCCAAGGACTACATCGGCATCGAGGTGCATGCGCCCGGCGTCGGCCGCCTGCTCAACGCACTGGCCGAGGACGACGCCGGCAACGTCAGGCTCTACCACCACGACGCGGTCGAAGTACTGGAGAAGGAGATCGCCGACGGCGCGCTCGACGAGATCCGCATCTACTTCCCGGACCCGTGGCACAAGAAGCGGCACAACAAGCGCCGTCTGGTGCAGCCGGCGTTCGCCGCGCTGCTGGTGCGCAAGCTGCGCCCGGGCGGGCTGCTGCACTGCGCCACCGACTGGGAAAACTACGCCGAGCAGATGTGGGACGTGCTCGACGCCACCGCGGGCCTGGCCAACCGCGCCGGTCCGCGCGGCAGCGTGCCGCGCCCGGACTGGCGGCCGCAGACCCACTTCGAGACCCGCGGCCAGAAACTGGGCCACGGCGTCTGGGATCTGCTGTATGACAGGCAGGAAACAGGGACCGGGGAGTAAGGGAATGAGGCCTTCACGCACATACGCACCCGCCGACGGCACCAGGCGTCTGCCACAGCGGAAGGCACTCCCCTCACCGTCCATCGGGCATGGCGCTTGCGCCGCCCCGCACCGGGCGGCGCCGGCCGTCATCGCGTCCTGCCTTCCCACTCGCGCCACCCAGCCCTGATGGATACCGCGCTGACGCTGACCACCGACATGAAGCTCGTGCTCGGGCTGGTCGGCTTCACCATGGCGATGTTCCTGTTCGAGCGCATCCGCGCCGACGTGGTGGCGCTGGTGGTGATGGTGGTGCTGGGCGTCACCGGCCTGATCGCGCCCGAGGAGATCTTCGGCGGCTTCTCCGGCAACGCGGTGATGAGCATCATCGCCACCACCATCCTCGGCGCAGGCCTGGACCGCACCGGCGCGCTGAACCGGCTGGCCGGCTGGCTGCTGCGGCGCTCGCATGGGCTGGAGCAGCGCCTGCTGCTGCTGACCAGCGCCACCGCCGGCTTCAATTCCTCCTTCATGCAGAACCCGTCGGTGATGGCGCTGTACCTGCCGGTCGCCTCGCGGCTGGCCTCGCACACCGGGCTCACCCTCAAGCGGCTGCTGCTGCCGATCACCGCGGCCATCGTGATGGGCGGCGGCCTGACCATGGTCGGCAATTCGCCGCTGATCCTGCTCAACGACCTGCTGATCTCGGCCAACAACAACCTGCCCTCGGGCACCGCCACCATCGAGCCGCTGCGCATGTTCGCGCCGCTGCCGATCGGCGTGGCGCTGCTGGCCGCCTCGCTGCTGTACTTCCGCTTCTTCGGCGACCGCAGGCTGTCGCACGAGGACGGCGGCGACGGCGACGGCCAGACCCCGGCGCGCACCGAGAGCTACTTCGCCAAGGCCTATGGCATCGAGGGCGAGGTGTTCGAGCTGGCGGTGACGGCCGAAAGCCCGCTGGTCGGCATGACCGTCAGCGAGGTCGAGAACCTGTTCGACGCGCCGCTGCTGCTGGCGCTGAAGACCGGCAACGACACCCGCCTGGCGCCGCCGGCGGACATGCGCATCTGGGTCGGCAGCGTGATCGGCGCGATGGGCCCGCGCCAGCAGGTGGCCGATTTCGCGCAGAACCAGTTCCTGCGCATGTCCTCGCGCCTGCGCAACCTCGGCGACCTGTTCAACCCCAGCCGCGCCGGCATTTCCGAAGCGGTGGTCCCGCCGACCTCGAAGCTGATCGGCAAGACCGCCGGCCAGCTGCGCCTGCGCAAGGAGCGCGGCATCAGCCTGCTGGCGATCAACCGCGACAAGCAGGTGATCCGCGAGGACGTGCGCAACGTGGCGCTGCGCGCCGGCGACATGCTGGTGTTCCACAGCATCTGGCAGGACCTGGCCGCCGCCGCGGAAAGCCGCGACTTCGTGGTGGTCACCGACTACCCCAAGGGCGAGCAGCGCCCGCACAAGTTCAAGATCGCCATGGCGATCTTCGCCATCACCATCATCATCGCGCTGACCTCGCACCTGCCGGTGGCGCTGACCCTGCTCACCGGCGTGGCCGGCATGCTGCTCACCGGCGTGCTGCGCATGGACGAGGCCTATGCCTCGATCAACTGGAAGACCATCTTCATGATGGCCGGGCTGATCCCGCTGGGCTGGGCCATGGACTCCAGCGGCGCGGCGGCCTGGGTCGCCGGCCACACCATCGACAAGCTGC
This sequence comes from Stenotrophomonas sp. Steno-Z2, assembly GCF_056393235.1. NCBI lineage: Bacteria > Pseudomonadati > Pseudomonadota > Gammaproteobacteria > Lysobacterales > Lysobacteraceae > Stenotrophomonas > Stenotrophomonas sp. Steno-Z2. Next base: position 150,939 of record NZ_JBWJOY010000001.1, read on the forward strand.
CGGCCGGCATCCCGATATGGGTGCTGGAGCTGGCGCTGGCAGTGCTGACCACCGCCTTCTCGCTGGTGATCAGCCATGTCGGCGCCACCATCGTCACCGTGCCGATCGCGGTCAACCTGGCGCTGGCGGCCGGCGGCAACCCCACCGCGTTCGCGCTGATCGTGGCGCTGTCGGCCTCCAACAACCTGATGACCGCGTCCAACCCGGTGATCTCGATGGTGATGGGCCCGGCCAAGTACACGCCGCGCGAGATGTGGCGCGTCGGCGGGCCGCTGTCGCTGATCTACACCCTGGTCGTGGTGGTGATGGTCAACCTCATGTTCTAGGAAGAACGCGCCATGGCGGCGGGGCGTGCCGCACGCGGACCTTCCCGGAGTGCCATGTGCCGGGGCAGGCCCGGCACCGGCGGTCATCCGCCAAGCAGCACCCTGCCGTCCTCGACCCGCACCGGCACCCCACGCAGCGCATCGCCCTTGCACGGACCGGACACGCAGGTGCCGCCCTGCAGCTCGAACGCGGCGCCATGCACGGCGCAGACCAGGTGGCCCTCGCGGCTCTTGAGGAACTGTCCTGGTGCCCAGTCGAGGCTGCGGCCGGCATGCGGGCAGACGTTGAGCCAGGCCCGCACCTGCCCGCCATCGCGGTAGAGGATCAGCGGCTCGGCGTCCCCATCGATCACCGCCTCCACCGTATGGAACCCCTGGTCGGGCAGGGCCTCGAGCTGGGCCAGCTCGACCGGGGAAGACGGAGATGCGGACATGATGGCTTCGAATGAATGCGGAAACGCGTGCATTGTCGCATGGACCGGGACACCGCCCCGTCGGCCCCGGGGATGAATGCGTGGCCGCGTTTAACGACAAATTCACTCATCGGCCGGCATCGCCCCCGATACTGCCGCCAGCCAAACCGTCATACCGCCGACATGCAGATCCGTTACTTCCAGTTCGCCAACCTCCGCAACCTGTTCGCGCCGCGCAAGCCGCGCAACCCGTTGCTGCGGATCGCGCTGGGCCTGCTGGGCCTGGCGATCCTCGCGGTGCTGGTGGTGGCCGGCGTGTTCGTCGGCGCGGCGATGATCCTGGTCGGCCTGACCTGGAAGCTGCTGGCCGCGCGCAAGGCGCGTGCCGCGGGCAAGGCCGCTGGCAATGTCATGGACGGCGAGTACCGCGTGGTGCGCAAGCCGGCGCTGCCGCACGTCCACTGACGCCGGGCCGCCGGCAACGATTCACCGCACAGCGCCCGGCCATCGGCCGGGCGTGCCGCATGGGGCCGGCACCTGCCAGCGGCCTCCTCGCCCGCGCGCGGCACGCCATGCTTCCGTCCTGCGGACCGCCGTGCCCCTGCCCGCTTCCGCTTCGCCTGGCGGCACTACCGGCCCGGCGGCGGCGTCCGGCATCATGGCGGCTGTCCTTCGTTTTCCGCACGAACCATGACCGACCTGATTCCCGCGCCGCCCGTTCCCCGCATCCCGGTGGCGGGCGGCGGCACCTTCCCGGTGCGCCGCATCTACTGCGTGGGCCGCAACTTCGCCGACCACGCGCGCGAAATGGGCGCCAACGCACCGGCCTCGGCCGCCGAGCGCGGCCGGCCGATGTTCTTCATGAAGCCGGCCGACGCCATCGTCACCGGCGACGCGCCGATCCCGTACCCGTCCGCCACCTCCGACCTGCACCATGAAGTCGAGCTAGTGGTCGCGCTCGGCAAGGACGCGCCGGCCGGCGTGCTGCCGCTCGAGCAGGCGATGTCGCTGGTGCTGGCCTATGGCGTCGGCCTGGACCTGACCCGGCGCGACCTGCAGGCCGCGGCCAAGGCCAAGGGCGGGCCGTGGGACACCGCCAAGGGCTTCGACCATTCCGCGCCGTGCAGCGGACTGGTGCCCGCCGCGCAGGTGGGCGAACTGGCGCCGCTGGAACTGTCGCTGGAGGTCAACGGCCAGGTGCGGCAGCGCTCCACGCTGGACAACATGATCTGGAACGTGCCGGAAATCCTGCACGAACTGTCCAGGCTCTACGCGCTGCGCGCCGGCGACCTGGTGTTCATGGGCACGCCGGCCGGCGTGGCCGCGCTGCAGCCCGGCGACCGTTTCAGCGCCCGGCTGGGCGACGTCGCGCGCCGCGACGGCATGATCGCCGGATGACGGACGCCGGCGTACTCTGTGCCGGCCTTCCCTTCACGCACAACAGGAGAGACCCATGGGAATGATCAGTGAGTTCAAGGAATTCGCCATGCGCGGCAACGTCATCGACCTGGCGGTCGGTGTGGTGATCGGCGGCGCGTTCGGCAAGATCGTCACCTCGCTGGTGGACAAGGTGATCATGCCGCCGATCGGCTGGATGATCGGCAACGTCGACTTCTCCAAGCTGGCCTGGACGCTGGCGCCGGCGCGGATCGGCGAGGACGGCAAGGAGATCCCGGCGGTGGTGGTCGGCTATGGCGATTTCATCAACACCGTGGTGCAGTTCGTCATCGTCGCCTTCGCCATCTTCATGCTGGTCAAGGTGATCAACCGCCTGTCGCGCAGGAAGGAAGAAGCGCCCGCCGCGCCGGCCGAGCCGAGCGAGGAAGTGCTGCTGCTGCGCGAGATCCGCGACAACCTGAAGAAGTGACCCGATGCCGGAGCGATGACCTCCAGCACGGTTCGACCCGAAGCCGCGGGCGTATGCTCGCGGCTTCTTCGTCTGCGAATCCCCCGCAGCAGCGCCGCACGCCAGCGTGCGGAAACCCCACCCGACCTGGAGCCCGCCATGCGCCGCCTCGCCTTCGCCATCGCCACCGTGCTCGCCTGCGCCAGCGCGCAGGCCGCCCCGACCCGCATTCCCGAGCAGGCGTTGGCCCAGGCCGCGCAGCTGCGCGAGCAGGCGCTGGCCGACGACACCGGCTGGAAGGTGGTCGAATCGCTGACCACCGAGGTCGGCCCGCGCCTGGCCGGCAGCGAGGCCGACGCGCGCGCGGTGGAATGGGCCAAGGCCAAGTTCAAGGCGCTGGGCTTCGACAAGGTATGGACCGAGCCGGTCACCTTCCCCAAGTGGGAGCGCCGCAGCGAGCATGCGCAGGTGCTCGGCGCGCATGCGCAGCCGCTGGCGATCACCGCGCTGGGCGGCAGCCCCGCGGGCACCGCCGAGGGCGAGGTGGTGCGTTTTGACAGCCTGGAAGCGCTGAAGGCCGCGCCGGAAGGCTCGCTGGCCGGCAAGATCGCCTTCATCGACTACCAGATGACGCGCAGCCGCAGCGGCGAGGACTACGGCATCGGCGGCACCATCCGCAGCCGCGGCCCGTCCGAGGCGATCCGCAAGGGCGCGGTGGGCTACATCATGCGTTCGGCCGGTACCGACTCGCACCGGGTGCCGCATACCGGCATCACCCGTTTCGACGAAGGCCTGACCCCGGTGCCGTCGGCGGCGCTGTCGGTGCCCGATGCCGACCAGCTGGCGCGGCTGGTCGCGCGCGGCCCGACCCGTATCCGCATGGCGCTGGACTGCGGCTGGGACGGCAGCTACACCTCGCAGAACGTCATCGGCGAGATCACCGGCCGCAGCCTGCCGAAGGAAGTGGTGGTGATCGGCGGCCACCTCGATTCCTGGGACCTGGGCACCGGCGCCATCGACGACGGGGCCGGCGTGGGCATCACCATGGCCGCCGGCCACCTGATCGGCCAGCTCGGGCGCGCGCCCAAGCGCACCATCCGCGTGATCGCCTTCGCCAACGAGGAACAGGGCCTGCACGGCGGGTTCGCCTACGCCGCCGCGCGCGTCAAGGCCGGGGAAATCCCGCTGCAGCACATCGCCGCGGAAAGCGACTTCGGCGCCGGCCGCATCTACGCGTTCAACACCGGCTCGGGCAATCCCGCCGGCTCGCGCGAGGCCACCGCGCAGATCGCGCAGGTGCTGGCGCCGCTGGGCATCGAGTACCGCCCGGACCAGGGCGGCCCCGGCCCGGACGTGGGCCCGCTGGCGGCCAAGGGCGGCGCCTGGGCGTGGCTGGCGCAGGACGGGACCGACTATTTCGACCTGCACCACACCGCCGACGACACCCTGGACAAGATCGACCCGAAGGCGCTGGCGCAGAACGTGGCCGCCTACACCGTGTTCGCCTATCTCGCCGCCGAGGCCGAAGGCAGCTTCGGCAGCGAAGCCAGGGACGTGGTGCCACCGAAGGAATAGGCGGCAGCGCAGGGCAACCGCGACGGAAGACGCTCCACTGCGGAGGCGCCACCAGGCGCTTCCGCTGCTCGACACGATCGCGCCCCGCAGGAGCGGCTTCAGCCGCGAAGGGGCTTGCCCGGTAAAGGCCCCTCGCGGCTGAAGCCGCTCCCATGAAAGCCGCTCTATCCTTCCTGCTCACCCGGGTCTGGGATAATGGCCGCCAACGCACCGCATGGCAGCCCTCCTCATGACGTCCCGATCCCTCCGCATCGCCCTGGCGCAGTACGACTTCCCGGTCGGCGACGTGGCCGGCAACAGCGCGCGCATCATCGAACTGGCGCAGGTCGCGCGCGACGAATACGGTGCCGACGTGGTGCTGTTTCCCGAACTGGCGGTCAGCGGCTATCCGCCGGAAGACCTGCTGCTGCGCCCGGCCTTCCTGCGCGAGTGCGAGCAGGCGGTGGCGCGCATCGCCGCGCAGGTGCGCGGCATCGTCGCCGTGGTCGGCTGGCCGCAGAGCGCCGGCGCGGTCGTGTACAACGCCGCCAGCGTGCTGCGCGACGGTGCGGTCGCCGCCACGTACCGCAAGCGCGAGCTGCCCAATTACGCGGTGTTCGACGAGCGCCGCTATTTCGACGTCGACCCGGACGGCGGCAACTGCGTGTTCGAGGTCGGCGGGGTGAAGCTGGGCGTGCTGGTCTGCGAGGACCTGTGGTTCGCCGAACCGCTGGCCGCGACCGTGGCCGCAGGCGCCGAACTGGTGCTGGTGCCCAATGCCTCGCCCTACGAGCGCGGCAAGCACGCCCAGCGCGACGCACTGATGGCCGAGCGCAGCCGCGACAGCGGCGCCGCCATCGCCTACGTCAACCTGGTCGGCGGCCAGGATGCGCTGGTGTTCGACGGCGCCTCGGTGGTGGCCGACGGCGACGGCACGGTGCATCCGGCGGCGCTGGCCTTCGCCGAGGAGATGCTGGTGGTCGAGTACGACGCCGACGCGCGCGCGTTCACCCCGCTGCGCTGGATCGACGATGGCGACGAAAGCATGGACGCGCTGGCCTGGCGCGCGGTCACCCGCGGCATCCAGGATTACTGCCGCAAGAACGGCTTCCGCCGGGTATGGCTGGGCCTGTCCGGCGGCATCGATTCGGCGCTGGTGCTGGCGCTGGCGGTGGACGCGCTGGGCGCGGACAACGTCACCGCGGTGGCCCTGCCCTCGCGCTACACGGCGGACCTGTCCAACGACCTGGCCGCCGAGCAGTGCCGCGCGCTCGGCGTGAAGCTGGAGACGGTGCCGATCGAGCCGGCCTTCCAGGGCCTGATGCAGTCGCTGTCGGCGCTGTTCGAGGGCCAGGACGCCGACGTGACCGAGGAGAACCTGCAGTCGCGCAGCCGCGGCGTGATCATGATGGCGCTGTCCAACAAGTTCGGCGGGCTGCTGCTGACCACCGGCAACAAGAGCGAGTACGCGGTCGGCTACGCCACCATCTACGGCGACATGTGCGGCGGCTACGCGCCGCTGAAGGACCTGTACAAGACCGAGGTCTACGGCCTGTCCAAATGGCGCAACACGGTGGGCGGCGCGCCGGTGATCCCGCCGGCGGTGATCGCGCGCGCGCCTTCGGCCGAGCTGCGCGAGAACCAGACCGACCAGGACTCGCTGCCGGCCTACGACGTGCTCGACGGCATCCTCTACCGCTACATCGACCAGGAGCAGTCGCGCGAGGACATCATCGCCGCCGGCTACGCGCCGGAGGTGGTGGACCGGGTGCTGCGGCTGGTGCGCATCAGCGAATGGAAGCGGCACCAGGCCGCGCCCGGCCCCAAGGTCTCGCGCCGCGCGTTCGGCCGCGAACGGCGCTATCCGATCAGCAACGGTTATCGCGGGTAAGGGCCGGGTCCGATCGTGCATGCGGCGTGGCATCGGCGGATGCCATGCCCAATGCGGCGGCGTCCGCAATCGCGCTGGCGGTAATAGACCGGGACGAAAAGCTGCGGCGGATACCAGAAGCTGGCCGCGGGGTCATGCTTGATGGCGACCACGTCGATGTCGGGATTGCGGCCCAGCCAGTCGTTGGCGACCGACCCCACCTCGCCCGATCTATCTCCAGGTCAGCGCCAGGAACGGGGTCGAGAAACGAATGTCTTCAAACGCATGACTCCACCTTGAAATCCAATGCCCGGCCGGCCTGGCTCAGCCCTTCGCCTGCCGGCTGCGCCAGCCCGACAGGAACACCGCCGTGGCGGCGGCGACGTTGAGGCTTTCCACCGCGCCGGTGCCGGGGATCGACAGGCGCAGGTCGCAGTGCTGCGCGAAGCCGCGGTCCATGCCCTCGCCTTCGGCGCCCATCACATAGACCATGCGCGGCGGCAGGGGCGTGGCGAACAGATCATCGCCGCCTTCCACCAGCGTCGCCGCCAGCACGAAACCGGCGTCGCGCAGTTGCGACAGCGCCTGCGGCAGCGCCGGCAGGCGCACCAGCGGCACCGCCTCGGCGCCGCCTTCGGCGACGCGGGCCGCGGCGCCGGACAGGCTCAGCGTCGATTCGGCCGGGAGCAGGATGCCGGCCGCGCCGAAGTGCGCGGCCGAACGCAGGATCGCGCCGAAATTGTGCGGGTTGCCCACGCCGTCCAGCCACAGCGCCAGCGCGGGGCCGTCGCCGAGCGCCGCCAGCCAGGCCGCCAGCGGCTGCGGTTCGGCGCGCAGCACGTCGGCCACCACGCCTTCGTGGTGGGTGGTGGCGGCAAGCTTGTTGAGATCGCCCTCGCCCACCACGCGGTAGCCGACGCGGTTGGCCACGCACCACTTCAGCAGCGGCTGCAGCCGCGGGATCAATGCCTCGGCCAGGTACAGCTTGCGCAGCGCCTGCGGGCGACGCGCGTGCATCGCCAGCACCGCGTTGACGCCATACAGGCGCAGTTCGTCGTTGCCGCGCACCGGGCCGGCGCCCTCGCCGCGGCCGCCGGTGGGTGGCAGCGGCGTGGCGCGCGGCGGGCGCGCGGAAGGGCGGCGGTTGTTCCAGGGGCTGTTCACTGCACTCGCGCTCGCTTACTTGTTGCCGCGCCAGAAATCGGCGTTGCGGATGCCCAGCGCATCGGGGTCGAAGACCGGGTCCAGGCCCTGCTTCTTCTGCCGCTCGTAGTCGGTCAGGGCCAGCATCGCCGGCTTCTGCAGGATGAAGATGGCGATGACGTTGAGCCAGGCCATCAGGCCCACGCCGATGTCGCCCAGCGCCCACGCCATCTTGGCGTTGTGGAAGGCGCCGAACACCACCATGCCCATGATGCCCAGGCGCAGCAGCAGCGTGGCCGCCGGATGGGTGCGGTTGCTGCCGGCCAGGTAGGTCAGGTTGGTCTCGGCCATGTAGTAATAGGCCATGATCGTGGTGAAGGCGAAGAAGAACAGCGCCAGCGCCACGAAGCCCGCGCCCCAGCCCGGCAGCACCGACTCGACCGCGGCCTGGGTGAACAGCGCGCCCTCCGAGGGCGCCACGCCCGGCACGCCGGTGACGATCGCCTCCAGCTTCTGCACGCCGCCCTCGGTGACCTCGCGGAACACGTTGTACATGCCGGTGGACAGCACCAGGAAGGCGGTGGAGGTGCACACCAGCATGGTGTCGAAGTAGATGGCGAAGGCCTGCACGTAGCCCTGCTTGGCCGGGTGCGAGACCTCGGCGGCGGCGGCGGCGTGCGGGCCGGTGCCCTGGCCGGCCTCGTTGGCGTAGATGCCGCGCTTCACGCCCCAGGCGATGGCCTGGCCGATGATGCCGCCGAACGCCGCATGCGCGCCGAAGGCGCTGGAGAAGATGTCGGCGAACATCGTCGGCACCTTGCTGGCGTTGAGCATCATCACCACGATGGCCATCAGGATGAAGCCCAGCGCCATGAACGGCACGATCACCTCGGCGAAGCTGGCGATGCGCTTGACGCCGCCGAAGATGATCACGCCCAGCAGCACCGCCACGGCGATGCCGATCCACAGCTTCATGCTGCCCGCGCCGCCCACCGAGGCGCAGGCGTCGGCGCCGGTGCACAGCACGTTGACCGCGCTGTCGGCGATGGCGTTGGCCTGCACGCCCGGCAGCAGGAAGCCGGCGGCGATGACCGTGGCCACGGCGAACGCGGCCGCGTACCACTTCAGGCCCATCGCCTTCTCGATGTAATAGGCCGGGCCGCCGCGGTAGCGGCCTTCGGCATCCTTGGTCTTGTAGATCTGCGCCAGCGTCGATTCGACATAGGAGGTGGAGGCGCCGAGGAAGCCCATCACCCACATCCAGAAGATCGCGCCCGGGCCGCCATAGGCGATGGCGGTGGCGACGCCGGCGATGTTGCCGATGCCCATGCGCCCGGCCATCGACATGGCCAGCGCCTGGAACGAGGAGACGCCCGCGTCGGACTTCTGCCCGCGCACGGTGAGCCGGCACATCTCGGCGAAGCCGCGGATCTGCATGAAGCGGGTGCGCAGGGTGAACCACAGGCCCGCGCCCAGGCACATGAAGATCAGCGCATTGCTCCAGATGATGCCATTTACGAATTCGACGATGGATTCCACGCGGACTCCCGGGTAGCTGAAGGGAAAGCAGGCAAGCTGCCGATTCTTCCATGATTCCGCAGCGATAGGCAGATGGCGTCCCCCGCGCCTTCCAGGCCGGGGATAACGAGGACGCCAGGGGGTATAGCCGCCGGTTGTGGACCGGGGCTGCGGGCAGGCGGGTGGCGCCTGCGCAGGTTCCTCATCGCGCCGGCGGCCACGCCCGCAGGCGGGCGAAGCAGCGCAGGTCGTGCAGCAGGCCGTCCTTGAGCACGGCCTGGCGTTCCAGGCCTTCCTCGATGAAACCGGTCTTGAGCAGCACCCGCGCCGAGGCGGGGTTGCCGGCCATGACCTGCGCCGCGAGCCGGTACAGGCCCAGTTCGTCCATCACCCAGGGCGCGAAGGCGGCCACGACCTCGGTCATGATGCCCTGCCCCCAGTGGCGCCGCCCCAGCCAGTAGCCCAGCGTGGCACCGTGGCGGCGCTCGCCGCTGCCCGGCTGCACGCCGATGCCGCCGCAGGCTTCGCCGTCGATCTCCAGCGCGTACACCGGCCCGGACAGGTCCAGCACCTGCCCGGCCAGGAACGCCTCGCCGTCGGCGCGGGTATAGGGGTACGGGAAGCGCGTGCTCAGCCCGCGCGAGACGGCCGCGTCGTCGGCATGCCGCAGCAGCGCTTCCAGGTCGTCGCGCCGCCAGCGCCGCAGGCGTACCGCGCCGGTGGAAGGCGGCTCACGCATGCCCGCCCACCGACGGCGTCTCGCGCTCCTGCTTCGCCAGTTCGTTGGCCACCGTTTCCGGCGACTGCGTGTACGGCGCCAGCAGCGCGTAGAACGCCGGCACCACGAACAGCGACAGGAAGGTGGAGACGGCGACGCCGAAGATCACCACGATGCCGATGGTGCCGCGGCTGGCCGAGCCCGGGCCGCCGGCCAGCACCAGCGGCACCGCGCCGACCACGGTGGCGATGGAGGTCATCAGGATCGGGCGCAGGCGCACCGTCGAGGCCTCGACGATGGCCCGGTGCACGTTGCGGCCCTCGTCGCGCAGCTGGTTGGCGAATTCCACGATCAGGATGCCGTTCTTGGCCGCCAGGCCGACCAGCATGACGATGCCGATCTGGCTGAACAGGTTGAGCGTGCCGCCGCTGACGTACAGGCCGATGAAGGCGCCGAGCACGCCCAGCGGCACGGTGAGCATGATCACCAGCGGGTGGATGAAACTCTCGAACTGCGCGGCCAGCACCAGGTAGACCACCAGCAGGGCCATGGCGAAGGTCAGCAGCACCGCGCTGCCGGCGCTCTGGTACTCGCGCGACTCGCCCTTCCAGTCGATCTGCGCGTACTCGGGCAGTTCCTCGCGCGCCACCTGCTGCACCCAGGCGATGGTCTCGCCCAGGGTGTGGCCGGGCGCGACGCTGGCGCTGATGGTGATCGAGCGCAGCCGGTTGAAACGGTTCAGGGTGCCGGCCTCGGCCACTTCGCTGAGGCTGACCAGGTTGGACAGCGGCACCAGTTCGCCCGAACGCGCGCGCACCTGGATCGCCGCCAGGTCGGCCGGCGAGGCGCGGCCCTCGCGGCCGGCCTGCACCAGCACGTCGTATTCCTCGCCGTTGTCGACGAAGGTGGTGACGCGGCGCGAGCCCATCATGGTTTCCAGCGCGCGGCCGATGTCGGTCACGCTCACGCCCAGGTCGGCGGCGCGCTGGCGGTCGATGTTGACCCGCATCTGCGGCCGGGTTTCCTTGTAGTCCGAGTCGGCGCCGACCAGGCCCGGGTAATCGGCCATGCGCGCCAGCAGGCGGTCGCGCCACTGCGCGATCTCGGCGTACTCCGGCCCGCCCAGCACCACCTGGAACGGCTGGCCGAAGCTGCGCACCAGGCCGCCGCCGACCTGGGTGCGCACGCGCACGCCGCTCAGGCCGTCCAGCTCCTTCTGCAGCGCGTTGGCGACATCGGCGGTGGCCTCCTGGCGCTGCCGCCAAGGCTGCAGGAACACGCTGATGCGGCCGGTGTGCATTTCCTCGCTGTTGCCCCAGCCGCCGGGCACGCGCGGGTTGGCGCGCACGATCGGCTCGTCCGGGCCGACGAAGCGGTCGACGATGCGCTCGACCTCCTGCACCTGGCCGACGGTGTAGTCGAAGCCGGCGCCTTCCGGGCCGTCGATCATGATCTGGAACGAACCGCGGTCCTCGGCCGGCGCCAGTTCCGAGGGCAGCAGCCGGAACAGGCCCCAGCTGGCGCCCAGCGCGGCCAGCATCACCAGCCCGAACACCCAGCTGCGCTGCACGTGGCGGTCCAGCACGCGGCCATAGGCCGCCGCCACGCGCGCCAGCTGGCCGTCGATGAAGCGGTTGATGCGGTTGGGCCTGCGTTCGCTGTGCGGCCTGAGCAGCTTGGAGGCCATCATCGGCGTCAGGGTCAGCGCGACGAAGGCCGACAGCGCCACCGCCGCGGCCAGCGCCACCGCCAGCTCGCGGAACAGGCGGCCGGTGTTGCCCTCGAGGAAGCCGACCGGCAGGAACACCGCCACCAGCACCGCGGTGGTGGCGATCACCGCGAACGCCACCTGCGCGGTGCCGCGGCGCGCGGCGACCAGCGGCGGTTCGCCCAGGTCGATGCGGCGCTGCACGTTCTCCACCACCACGATGGCGTCGTCCACCACCAGGCCGATGCACAGCACCAGCGCCAGCAGGGTGAACAGGTTGATGGAGAAACCGAAGGCGAACAGCGCGATGAAGGCCGCAACCAGGCATACCGGCACCGTCACCGCCGGGATCAGCGCCGCGCGCAGGCTGCCCAGGAACAGCCAGATCACCACCAGCACCAGGATCATCGCCTCCACCAGGGTGGCGTACACGCGTTCCACCGCCGCCTCGATGAAGGTGGTGTTGTCGAAGGCGACGAAGATCTGCGTGCCGGCCGGCAGGGTCCTGGCGATGCGTTCGGCCTCGGCGCGGGTGGCGCGGGCCACGTCCAGCGCATTGGCGGTGGAGGTCTTGACGATGCCCAGGCCGATGCCGGGCTCGCCGTTGCTGCGGTAATAGGCGCGGCGTTCGGCCGAGGCCAGCTCGACCTTGGCCACGTCGCCCAGCCGCACCACGTAGCCGTCGCTGCCCTTGCCCAGCGGGATGCTGGCGAAGTCGGCCGGGGCCACGTAACTGCGCTCCACGCGCAGGGTGAAGTCGCGGTCGGCCGATTCGATGCGCCCGGCCGGCAGCTCCACGTTCTCGTTGCGCAGCGCGGTCTCCACCTCGCCCACGGTCAGGCCGCGCGCGGCCAGCTGGTCGCGGTCCAGCCAGATGCGCATGGCGTAGCGCTGGCGGCCGCCGATGCGCACCTGGGCCACGCCGTCGATGCTGGAGAAGCGGTCCACCACGTAGCGCTCGGCGTAGTCGCTGAGCTCCAGCGTGTCCATCGCCGAGGAGCTCATGTTGAACCAGATGATCGGGTCGGCGTCGCTCTCGACCTTGGCGATCTCCGGCGGGCGCGCCTCTTCGGGCATGCGGTCGGCGACGCGGCTGACCGCATCACGCACGTCGTTGGCGGCGGCCTCGATGTCGCGGTTGGCGGTGAATTCGATGCTCACCGAGGCGCGGCCGTTGGTGCTGCGCGCATTGATGGTGTCGATGCCCTCGATGCCGGCCAGCGCGTCTTCCAGCACCTGGGTGATGCGGCTCTCGATCACCGCCGCCGAGGCGCCGGTGTAATCGACCGAGACCGAGACGATGGGCGGGTCGATGGCCGGCAGTTCGCGCAGGGTCAGGCGGCTGAAGGACATCAGGCCCAGCACCACCAGCAGCAGGCTCATCACCACGGCCAGCACCGGCCGCTTGATCGAGAGGTCCGACAGCTTCATCCGGCCGTGGCCTCCGCGGCGGCCAGCGCGGCCTTGTCCTCGATGCGCAGGCCCGGGCGCAGCTTGCCGGTGCCGTCGACGACGATGCGCTGCCCGGCCTCCAGCCCCTGCACGATCTCGACCACGCCGGAGCGGCGGGTGCCGGTCTTCACGTCGACGCGCTCGACGGTGGCGTCGTCCTTGACCCGGAACACATAGGAATCACGCCCCACCTGCACCACCGCGATCTCCGGGATCACCAGCGCCTGCCGCTCGGGGCGGAACACGCGCACGTCCAGCAGCATGCCCGGGCGCAGGGCGTGGTCGGGGTTGGGGAAATCGGCGCGCACGGTGACCGCGCGGCTGCCCGGGTCGACGCGCGCATCGACGGTGCTGACTTCGCCCTCGAAGCTGCGCCCCGGGTAAGCGATGCTGCTGCCGCTGACCTTGTCGCCGGGCTTGAGCGAGGCCAGTTCGGCCTCCGGCACCTGGAAATCGACGTGCATGCGCGAGATGTCGTCGAGCGTGGCGATGACCGTGGTCGGGGTGACCAGCGAGCCGGGGCTGACCTGGCGGATGCCGAGCACGCCGGCGAACGGCGCCCGCACCTGGCGGTCGGACACGTCCGCGCGCATCTGCCGCACCCGTGCCTCGGCCGCGTCGCGGATCGACTTCTGCGTATCGAGCGTGGAGCTGGCGACCAGCTGCTGGGTGGCCAGCTCGCTCTGCCGCCGGTACAGGCGGTCGGCCTCGTCGAAGGTGGCCTGGGCCTGCGCCAGCGCGGCCTGCTGCGCGTCGATGCGCAGGGTCACCAGCGGCGCGCCGGCCGCCACTTCCTGGCCGCTGCGGAAATGCACGGCCTCGATGATCTCGCTGACCTTGGCGGTGACGGTCACCGACTCGCGCGCCTTGGCGGTGCCGATGGCCTGCAGGGTGTCGTTCCAGGCCGAATGCGCGACCACCCGGGTGGTGACCGGCACGGCACCGCCCTGCGGGCGCGGTGCCTCGCCCGCCCCGCGCCCGCAGGCGGCCAGGGCCAGCATCAAGACAGCGCCACCGGCGAAAGTGGCGGAAAAACGCCCCAACATACGCAATCCCGTCAGATACACGATCGGGCAGTCTAGCGGGCACGGATGACAGCCCGGATGTGCCATTGGGTGGGGCGGCGACACAGACAGGCCGGTGGCAGCCATCGCCGGATGTCATGGCGGAGGCCGCGCCGGCCAGCGTCGGGACGAGCCCCGCGGCGCCGGCCAATTCCCTTCATCCCCGGGAGAAGATGTACCGGGAGCGGATCGCCGCAACACCAGGGCGGGCCGGCTTGCCCGTTCGTCCCCGCTCCGCTCCCCGGTGCCCAAGGGCGCTCGCCCGCCCGCGCGCCATGGCGGACAGGCGGCGCGGCCGTCCCGGCGCGAGGGCCCGGGCGCTCAGCGCAGCGCCAGCCGCACCACCTGGTCGGCCATGGCGTCCAGCGCCTCGCCGTCGGCGTACAGGTGCAGTTCCGGCGCTTCCGGCGGCTCGTAGGGCGAGTCGATGCCGGTGAAATTGGGAATCTGCCCGGCCCGCGCCTTGCGGTACAGGCCCTTCACGTCGCGCGACTCGGCCACTTCCAGCGGCACGTCGACGAAGATCTCGATGAATTCGCCGTCGGCGAAGCGCTCGCGGGCCATCTGCCGCTCGGCGCGGAACGGTGAAATGAAGCTGACCAGCACGATCAGGCCGGCATCGACCATCAGCCGGGCCACTTCGGCCACGCGGCGGATGTTCTCCACGCGGTCCTCGTCGGTGAAGCCCAGGTCGCGGTTCAGGCCGTGGCGGACGTTGTCGCCGTCGAGCAGGAAGGTGTGGCAGCCGCGCGCATGCAGGCGCTTCTCCACCTGGTTGGCGATGGTGGACTTGCCGGCGCCGGACAGGCCGGTGAACCACAGCACCTTCGGCGTCTGCCCCTTGATGCGCGCGCGCGCGGCCTTGTCCACGTCCAGGTGCTGCCAGTGCACGTTGCCGGCGCGGCGCAGGGCGAAGTCCAGGGTGCCGGCGGCGACGGTGGCGTTGCTCTGGCGGTCGATCAGGATGAAGCCGCCCAGCGCGCGGTTGCGGGCGTAGGGCTCGAAGGCGATGGGTTCGTCCAGCGACAGGTTGCAGTAGCCGACCTCGTTCAGTTCCAGCCGCTTGGCCGCCAGCTTGTCCTGCGTGTTCACGTCGATGCGGTGCTTGATCTCGCTGACGCTGGCGGCCACGGTGCGGCTGCCGATCTGCAGCCAGTACGGGCGGCCGGGCAGCAGCGCGGCATCGTCCATCCACAGCACGTGCGCGGCGAACTGGTCGGCCACCTCCGGCGGATCGCCGGCGGCGGCGATGATGTCGCCGCGGCTGACATCGATCTCGTCGGCCAGGGTCAGGGTCACCGCCTGCCCGGCCGCGGCGGCGTCCAGCGGACCGTCCGGCCCCAGCACCTGCCGCACCGTGGAACGGCGCGCCGAGGGGAGCACCACCACCGCATCGCCGGCGGACACGCGGCCAGCGGCGATGGTGCCGGCGAAGCCGCGGAAATCGGGGTTGGGTCGGTTGACCCACTGCACCGGCAGGCGCAGGCCGCTGTCGGCGTCATGGCCGGCGATGGCCACCGTGTCCAGGTGCTCGAGCAGGCTGGGGCCGGCATACCACGGCATCAGCGCCGAGCGCGCCGACAGGTTCTGCCCTTCCAGCGCCGACAGCGGGATCGCCTGCACGTTGGCGATGCCCAGCTGCGCGGCCAGCGCGCGGTATTCGCCGGCGATGCGCTCGAACACGGCCGGGTCGTAGTCGACCAGGTCCATCTTGTTGACCGCCAGCACCACCTGGCCGATGCCCAGCAGCGAAACGAGGTAGCTGTGGCGGCGGGTCTGCTGCAGCAGGCCCTTGCGCGCGTCCACCAGCACCACCGCCAGGTCGGCGGTGGAGGCACCGGTGGCCATGTTGCGGGTGTACTGCTCGTGGCCCGGGCAGTCGGCGACGATGTACTTGCGGCGGTCGGTGTCGAAGTAGCGGTAGGCCACGTCGATGGTGATGCCCTGCTCGCGCTCGGCGGCCAGGCCGTCCAGCAGCAGCGCATAGTCGATGCGCTCGCCCTGGGTGCCATGGCGGCGGCTGTCGGCCTCCAGCGCGGCCAGCTGGTCGTCGAACAGGCGCTTGCTTTCGTACAGCAGCCGCCCGATCAGCGTGCTCTTGCCGTCGTCGACGCTGCCGCAGGTGATGAAGCGCAGCAGCGGCTTGGATTCGTGCTGCTGCAGGTAGGTGGAGATGTCCGGAGACGTGGCGACCGCGTTCATCAGAAATACCCCTCCAGCTTCTTCTTCTCCATCGAGGCGGACGGATCGTGGTCGATCAGGCGGCCCTGCCGCTCCGAACTGGTGGACACCAGCATCTCGGCGATGATCTTTTCCAGCGTGTCGGCGTCCGATTCGATGGCGCCGGTCAGCGGGTAGCAGCCCAGCGTGCGGAAGCGCACCCGGCGCCGCTGCGGCACCTCGCCCGGATGCAGCGGCAGGCGCTCGTCGTCGACCATGATCAGGCTGCCGTCGCGCTCCACCACGGGCCGCTCGGCGGCGAAGTACAGCGGCACCACCGGGATCTTCTCGCGGTAGATGTAGAGCCAGATGTCCAGCTCGGTCCAGTTGGACAGCGGGAACACGCGCACGCTCTCGCCCGGGTGGATGCGGGCGTTGTACAGGTTCCACAGCTCCGGGCGCTGGTTCTTGGGGTCCCAGCGGTGGCGGTCGTTGCGGAACGAGAACACCCGCTCCTTGGCCCGCGCCTTCTCCTCGTCGCGGCGCGCGCCGCCGATGGCCGCATCGAACTTCCAGGCATCCAGCGCCTGCTTCAGGCCCTGGGTCTTCATCACCTCGGTGTGCACCGACGCGCCGTGGCTGACCGGGCCGATGCCGCGAGCGATGCCGTCGGGGTTGATGTGCACGCGCAGGTCCACGCCGGTCTCGGCGACACGGCGGTCGCGGAAGGCGATCATCTCGCGGAATTTCCAGCGCGTGTCCACGTGCAGCAGCGGGATCGGCGGCACGCCGGGGGCGAACGCCTTGAGCAGCAGGTGCAGCAGCACCGAACTGTCCTTGCCGACCGAATACAGCAGCACCGGGTTGGAGAAGCCGGCGGCGACCTCGCGCAGGATGTGGATGCTTTCGGCTTCCAGCCGGTCGAGGTGCGACAGGGGAACAGTAGCGGTCATTGCGGCAGGTTCTGGGAACGCTCTGGAAACGGAAGGGTAACAGCGCAGGCCGGCACGGGACCCCGGCAGGGCAGCGAGTGTGCGGGCCATCCGCCCTGCGCAGAAATAAACGCAGGGCATGAACCGATAACCGCGCATCCTTTCCCCCGCCACGCGCGCCTCCCTAGCATCGGTCCCCCATCCCAGACCGGACAGGACATGACCGCCGCCGCCGCCACCGTGCCTCCCAGCCCCCTGCCCGAAGACCGCAGGGTCCTGCTGACGCGCCTGGTGGACGGCCTGGACGGCAACAGCCTGTGGTGGCTGTCCGGTTTCGCCGCCGGCCTGGCCCAGGGCCATCCGCCGCCGTCGCTGGCGGTGATTGCCGGCGGCCAGCCCGCCACGCAGGCCGCGGGCCGCCTGACCATCGTCTACGGCAGCCAGACCGGCAACGCGCGCCGCGCCGCCGAGCAGCTGGCCGGCGACGCCGAGGCCGCCGGGCTGGCGGTGCGGCTGCTGCGCGCCGACGCCTACCCCACCCGCGAACTGGCCGGCGAGCGCCTGCTCTACCTCGTCATCAGTACCCAGGGCGAAGGCGATCCGCCGGACGACGCCATCGGCCTGGTCGAGTTCATCGCCGGCCGGCGCGCGCCGAAACTGCCGGACCTCAAATACGCCGTGCTCGGCCTGGGCGATTCCAGCTACGCCGATTTCTGCGGCATCGGCCGCAAACTGGATGCGCGCCTGGCCGAACTCGGCGCGCAGCGCCTGCAGCCGCTGGCCGAGGCCGACCTCGACATCGACACCGTGGCGACGCCCTGGCGCACCCGTGCCGTGGCCGATGCGCGCCAGACCCTGGGTGAAAGCGCCGCCGCGCCGGCCAGCAACGTCACCCCGCTGCGCCATGCGCAGAACACCACGCACAGCGCCCAGCATCCGTTCCATGCCGAGCTGCTGGCGCGGCAGTTGCTGAGTGGCCGCGACTTCAAGGGCCCGGCCTACGGCCACTACGGGCGCATCGACAAGCGCGTGCACCACGTCGAGCTGTCGCTGGAAGGCAGCGGCCTGCACTACGAACCGGGCGACGCGCTGGGCATCGTGCACCGCAATCCGCCACCGCTGGTCGACGCCATCCTCGCCGCCACCGGCCTGGACGGCGACGCCGCGGTCAGCCATGACGGCCATACCCGCCCGCTGGCGCAGTGGCTGGGCGAACACCGCGAACTGACCCGCATCTCGCGCCCGCTGCTGGCGACCGTGGCCGAACGCAGCGGCAACGCCGACCTGGCCGGCCTGCTGGAACCGGCGCGCGCCGCCGAACTGGCCGCGGTGTTCGCCGACCACCAGCTGGTGGACGTGCTGCACCGCTGGCCGGCCGGCTGGGACGCCGCCGCACTGGTGGCCGCGCTGCGCCCGGCCGCGCACCGCCTGTACTCCATCGCCTCCAGCCGCAAGCGCGTGGGCGAGGAGGTGCACCTGACCGTGGACGAGCTGGCCTACGACGCGCACGGCCGCGCCCATGTCGGCGCCGCCAGCGCCTTCCTCGCCGCGCTGGAGGAAGGCGCGCCAGTGCCGGTCTTCATCGAACCGAACGAGCGCTTCCGCGTTCCCGCCGATGCCGGCCGCGACATCATCATGATCGGCCCCGGCACCGGCGTGGCGCCGTTCCGCGGCTTCGTGCAGGAGCGCGCCGAGACCGGCGCCAGCGGCCGCAACTGGCTGTTCTTCGGCGCCCGCCACTTCAACAGCGATTTCCTTTACCAGGTCGAGTGGCAGGAAGCCCTGCAGAAGAAGGAACTGCATCGCCTCGACCTGGCCTTTTCCCGCGACCAGGCCCGGAAAATCCATGTGCAGCAGCGCCTGCGCGAACAGGGCCGCGACCTGTACGACTGGCTGCAGGGCGGCGCGCACCTGTACGTGTGCGGCGCCATCGGCATGGGCAAGGACGTGCACGCCGCGCTGCTGGAGGTCGTGGCCGCGCACAACGGCGGCGACGCCGAGGCCGCGGCCGACTACCTGTCCACGCTGCAGCGCGAAGGCCGCTACGCCCGCGACGTCTATTGATCCGCAGGAGCGGCTTCAACCGCGATGACGCTTTCCCGGTAAAGCCAGATCGCCACTGAAGTCGCTCCCACGCAACACCGCCATTGGACTGTCCATGAGCCACCCCTCCGTAGAAAAGATCAAACTCGAAAGCCGGCGCCTGCGCGGCACCATCGACCAGGGCCTGCGGGACGCCACCACCGGCTCGCTGAGCTTCGAGGACCAGCGCACCATCAAGTTCCACGGCAGCTACCAGCAGGACGACCGCGACCTGCGCGACGAGCGCCGCCGGCAGAAGCTGGAACCCGCGCACCAGTTCATGATCCGCATCCGCGCGCCGGGCGGCGTGTTCACCCCGCAGCAGTGGCTGAAACTGGACGCGATCGCCACCACCTGGGCCAACCACTCGCTGCGCGTGACCACGCGCCAGACCTTCCAGTTCCACGGCGTGATCAAGCGCGAGCTGAAAGCGACCATGCAGGCGATCAACGCCGCCGCGCTGGACACCGTCTCGGCCTGCGGCGACGTCAACCGCAACGTGCTCGGCGCCAGCAACCCGCTGCAGTCGGCGCTGCACGCGCAGGTACACGATTGGGCGCAGCAGTTGTCGCTGCGCTTCAGGCCGGCCACACGCGCCTATTACGAGATCTGGCTGGACGAGGAGAAGGTGGCCGAAAGCGGCGTCGAGCACGAGCCGGTCTATGGCGACGCCTACCTGCCGCGCAAGTTCAAGATCGCCGTGGCGGTGCCGCCGTACAACGACGTGGACGTATTCGCCAACGACCTGGGCCTGGTCGCCATCGTCGATGACGCCGGCAAGCTCGCCGGCTTCAACGTCGCCATCGGCGGCAGCATGGGCGCTAGCCACGGCATCGCCGCGCATTACCCGCGCGTGGGCAACGTGATCGGCTTCGTCGCGCCGGACCAGGTGTTCGCCATCGCCGAGGCCGCCATCACCGTGCAGCGCGACCTCGGCGACCGCGAGGACCGCAAGCACGCGCGCTTCAAGTACACCATCGACGACCACGGCTCGGAACGGATCGTGGCGATGATGGAGGAGCGCGCCGGCTTCCGGCTGCAGCCGGCGCGGCCGTTCCGGTTCGAGCACAACGGCGACCGCTTCGGCTGGGTCGAGGGCGAAAACGGCCTGTGGCACCTCACCCTGTCCCTGCCCAGCGGCCGCATCGCCGACACGCCCGGGCGCCCGCTGCTGACCGGCATGCGCGAGATCGCCAGGGTGCACGAGGGCGAGTTCCGCATGACCGCCAACCAGAACGTGATCATCGCCGGCGTGCCGGCGGCGCAGCGCGCGCGCATCGACGCGCTGGTCGCCCGGCACGGGCTGGACCGGGAGAACAACGCGCCCACCGCCACCGCCCGCGGCGCGATCGCCTGCGTGGCCCTGCCGACCTGCGCGCTGGCGATGGCCGAGGCCGAGCGCTACCTGCCCGGCTTCCTCGCCGCGCTGGAACCGCTGCTCGCCCGGCACGGCCTGCGCGAGGCGCCGATCCTGCTGCGCGTGTCCGGCTGCCCCAACGGCTGCTCGCGCCCCTACCTGGCCGAGATCGCCCTGGTCGGCAAGGCGCCGGGCCGCTACAACCTGTTCCTCGGCGGCGACCACCGCGGCCAGCGCCTGAACACGCTGTACCGCGACAACATCACCGAGCCGCAGATCCTCGAGGCGCTGGAACCGCTGCTGGCCCGCTACGCCGCCGAGCGCGAAGCGGACGAGCGCTTCGGCGACTTCCTGCACCGCAGCGGTCTGATCGAGCTGCCGCCCTACCCCACCCACCGCCAGATCGCCGTGGAACTGCACGCATGAACGCCCTGTCCCTGCCTTCCCTCAACGATGAAAGCATCGCCCCGGCCGAGGACATCGCCAAGCTCAACGCGCGGCTGGAAACGATGGATGCGGCCGCGCGCGTGCGCTGGGCGCTGCGGCACACGCCGGGCGCGCACGTGCTGTCCTCGAGCTTCGGCGCGCAGTCGGCGGTGACCCTGCACCTGCTCAGCCGCGAGCAGCCGGACATTCCGGTGATCCTGATCGACACCGGCTACCTGTTTCCGGAAACCTACCGCTTCGCCGACGAACTGACCGCCCGGCTGGGGCTGAACCTGAAGGTGTACCGGCCGCTGGTCAGCCGCGCCTGGATGGAAGCCCGCCACGGCCGCCTGTGGGAGCAGGGGCTGGTCGGCATCGAGCAGTACAACAACCTGCGCAAGGTCGAGCCGATGAAGCGCGCCCTGGACGAACTGCAGGCCGGCACCTGGTTCACCGGCCTGCGCCGCAGCCAGTCGGCCAGCCGCGCCGGCACCCCGGTCCTGCAGCGCCGCGATGCGCGCTGGAAGGTCAACCCGATCGCCGACTGGAACGACCGCGACGTCTGGCAGTACCTCAAACAGCACGATCTGCCCTACCACCCGCTGTGGGAACAGGGCTATGTCTCCATCGGCGACTACCACACCACCCGCCGCTGGGAACCGGGCATGCGCGAGGAGGACACCCGCTTCTTCGGCCTCAAGCGCGAGTGCGGACTGCACGAAGAAATCTAGGAGGCCTTGGCGCGGGGCGTGCCCGGCAGAGGCTTTCGCGGCGAAGCGGAGCAGGCTCCGCCCGTGCGGCGCGATCAGCCGGCCACGGTTTCCTGCTGCCGCTCCCAGAACGCGAGCAGTTCGCGCAGGCCCGGCGGATGGCCGGCCAGCGCCACGTCCTCGCGCAGATGCCCGGCCTCCTGCCGCCACTGCCGGCTGCTCAGCTCCTGCAGCACGCTGCCCCGGGCATGGCTGCAGCCCATGTGCCACTGGCTGAAATGGCGCTGTTCCACCGGGCCGTCGTGCAGTTCCTCCAGCCCGACATGCATGCGCGAGGCGCGGATACGCGCGTAGATGCGCGCCACGCCGGCTTCCGGCCCTTCGAAATACTGGAAGAAACGGTGGCCGTCGTGGAGCAGGACGCCGGTGACGCCTTCCAGGCGGTTGTGGGCGCGCGCGTCGACCAGCAGGTGGTCGAGGTCGGCCGGCGTGAGGCCGGCCACGGCGGTACTGATGTAGGCCACGGCGTGCTGCTGCGTCATCGCCTGTCTGCTCCTTCCCTGGGCGCGCAAGCATGACACAGGCGCCCCGCCGCCGGTTGCCCGGCAGCGGGGGCATCCGCGTCAGTAGCGGTAATCCAGCTTCAGCCAGAACGTGCGGCCGGGTTCGTTGATCCGCACCGGGTCGGCCGGGAAACCGAAATCGGCGCTGCCGGCCAGGTTCAGGTGCTCGGCGTAGGCGCGGTCGAACAGGTTGTCCACGCCGGCACTGGCGCGCAGGCGATCGCCGAGGCGGTAGGCGGCGTTGAGCGAGAGCGTGGCGAAACCGGCACTCGGGCCGAGGTCGCGCGCGACCACGTTGCCCTCGTCCTGCGCCACCCGGTTCTGCCGGCCCACCACCCGCAGCAGCGCGCCGGTGGACCAGCGCGCCTGCTCCCAGGACGCGCTGAAGCGCCCTTCCAGCGGCGGGATCTGCGGCAACGGCCGCCGCCCGTCGCGGTTTTCGCCCCAGGCATAAGCCAGCGTGCTGCCCAGCTTCCAGCCCTGCGCCGGGCGCCATTCCAGCCCGGCCTCGGCGCCGGCGATGCGTGCCTCGACATTGCCCGCCTGCGTGCTGCTGCCCATCATGCCGCCGCTGCGGTAGGCGAACAGGATGTAGTCCTGGATGCGCCCGGCATAGGCCGACACCCAGGCGTCCAGCGCGCGGCCGCGGAACTGCAGACCGAGGTCGAGCTGGGTGGTCTTCTCCGGTTTCACCCCGGCGAAGGCGTTGGCGCTGCCGGCCGGGCCGGCGTCGGCCGAGAACAACTCCCAGTAGTCGGGCATGCGCTCGCTGTGGCCGAGCCCGGCGTACCAGGTCCAGGCCTGGCCGTGGTCGCGCTCGTAGCGCAGGAAACCGCTGCCCAGCGTTTCCTCGCGGCTCTGCCCGGCGGTGGGGTTGGGCATGGCCATCATCCCGGTGGTCTGGCGCAGGTCCCTGGCCTGCGCCCTGTCCACGCGCAGGCCGCTTGCCCAGCGCCGCGGCCTGCCCTCGCCGAAGGTCAGCTCGGCGAACGCGCCCTGGTTGCGCAGCTCGGCATCGCGGGTCCACGGCGTCTGCTTCCAGGTGCCGCGCCCCATGCCGTTGCGCTTGCGGTGGCGGCTGTCCTGCGCGTCGACGCCGGCGACGATGGCCACGTCCTGCCAGCGCCATTCCGAGGCGATGCGGCCGCCGGTGGTGCGCCGCTCCACGTTCGACGCCATCGGCATCGGCATGCTGCCGTGCGGGTTGGGCGTGCGCAGCGTGTAGTTGTCCATCAGGTGATCGGCGTCGTTGTAGTACAGGTTGGCCTGCAGCCTGTCCCAGGCGCCGGGCAGGTTGCCGCGCTCGAAGCGCAGGCCGTAGCTG
The DNA here is from genome assembly GCF_056393235.1 of Stenotrophomonas sp. Steno-Z2. Taxonomy (NCBI): domain Bacteria; kingdom Pseudomonadati; phylum Pseudomonadota; class Gammaproteobacteria; order Lysobacterales; family Lysobacteraceae; genus Stenotrophomonas; species Stenotrophomonas sp. Steno-Z2. Next base: position 174,105 of record NZ_JBWJOY010000001.1, read on the forward strand.
CTGCGCTTGAACGCCGCGCCGTCCATGCCGCGGCCGGCGTAACGGGCCAGCGCGTCGCCGGTGCCGGCATTGAGTTCGAGCACGGTATCGGCGTCGGGCGTCCAGCCGATGGCGGCGTCGGCGTTCCACTTGCGCCAGCGCGAGGGCACCACCTCGCCGTTGCCGTCGCGGTAGTCGCCGGACTCGGAGCGGTTGCCGTTCACCCGCACATAGCCCGGCCTGCTGCCGAAACTGGCATCGAGCATCTGGTCGTTGCGGTTGCCGGAGCCGCCCAGCGCGCTGGCCTGCAGCTCCATGCCCGGCGCATCGAAGCGCGGCATGTCGCGCTCGAAGCGCACCGTGCCGGCCGACGCGCCGGCGCCCCAGCGCACGCTCTGCGGGCCCTTGATGACGGTGAGCCGGTCGTAGGTTTCCGGCGCGATGTAGGACAGCGGGTTGTCCATGCGCGACGGGCAGGCGCCGATCAGGCTGCCGTCGTTGCTGAGGATGTTCAGCCGCGAACCGGACAGGCCGCGCAGCACCGGGTCGCCATTGGTGCCGCCGTTGCGGATGGCGGAAAAGCCCGGCACGGTCTTGAGGTAATCGGCGCCATCGCTGGCCGGCACCGGTTGCCGCGGCAGGCGCGGGTCGGTGACCCAGTTCAGCGGCGAGGACGGCGCGGCGCTGGTGACGACCAGGGTGTCCAGCGTCCTGATCGGATCGGGTTCACCGGCACGCGCGGCAAAGGGAAACAGCGCCAGGCAGACGCATACGGCCAGGCACGCACGGGCGCCCGGCATTCGGGAAACGGGGTACATGAAGTTCTCCGGTACGACAGGCCACCCGCTGCCGGGGGGCAGCAGGCGGCGGGAAGAAAGGGAAGTGTCGTCAGGAGAACAGCGGCGGCCCGCGCGCCGGGTGCGCCGGCCAGCGCAGGCCGGCGGTGAAAACGGCGGCGCGCGGCGGTTGCGGCTCGATGCGGTACAGCAGCGGCGCCAGCACCAGCAGCACCGCCAGCCACGGCAGCAGCCGCGAGGCCATGGTGCAGTAGTCGCAGGCCTCGCCATGGGCGGCATGCGGGTCGGCTGGAGGCGTCTTGCCGACGACGCTGCCCCCCGCCATGTGCGCAGCATGCGCGTCCATCGCGGAGTGATCGGCCGGCCCGTCGCCCGCCATCGCCATCCCGTGCATCGCGTGCGCCATCGACGCATGCGCGTCCTGCCCGGCCTGCATCCAGCGGCTGACCACCGGCGCCAGCGCCATCAGCAGCGTGGCCGCCAGCGCGAGCAGCAACATCCAGCGGTGCAGGAGCGGGAATCGGATCACGCCGCGATTTTAAGGCGTCGCCGCGGCCGCCATGTGCGACACATCGACGCAGGGGAGGCGAACGAGGAACCAGTAGGAGCGACCAGCAACCAGAAAAAACCAAGGCAAAAGCAGACAGGCAAATGCGATCGCTTCTGCTGTTCCCTGTTCCCTGTTCCCTGTTCCCCGGTTCCCGCTAACTGGTGATGGTCTGGGTCAGCTCTTCCCAGGTCGGCGGCGTCGGCCAGGCCGGGTCCTGGTTGCCGTCGAGCACGCGGCGCAGGTCGCGCCTGTCGATCTGCGGCGCCAGCACATGCACCAGTTCCAGCGCGTAGTCGCGCAGCACGCGGTCGCGCGGCAGCACCGCCCAGGCGGTGCATTCGGGAATCGCCGCCGGCGCCGGCCAGGCGCGCAGGTCGCTGTCGCCGGCGCTGACCGCCATTTCCGCCAGCAGGCCCACGCCCAGGCCGGTGCGCACATAGGTCTTGATCAGGTCGGCGTCGAGCGCGGTCAACGCCAGGTCCGGTTCCAGCCCCTGCGTGGCGAAGGCGCGGCGCAGCGAGGAACTGGGCCGGGTCGAGGATTCGTAGCTGATCAGCGGGTGCGCCGCCAGCGCGGCCATGTCCGGCAGCCTGCCGGCGCGGTCCAGCACGTGGCCCTTGGGCACCAGCACCAGCCGCCGCCAGCGGTACAGCGGCACCGCGATGCCGGTGCTGGGTTCGCCGCCGGCGGTGCTGACGATGGCGATGTCGGCGTCGCCCTGGCTGAGCAGGTCCAGCGCGTCGCTCTCGGCCGCCTGCTGCAGGTGCACGCTGACCTGCGGATAGGCCAGCTTGATCCGCGCCACCGCCGGCGGCAGCACGAAGCGCGCCTGGGTGTGGGTGGTGGTCAGGATCAGCTGGCCGTGGCTCTCGCGGCGCTGGTTGGCCGCGTAGGTCCGGATGTTGTTGGCCTCGGCCAGCACCAGGCGGGCGCGGGAAATCACTTCCTCGCCGGCCGGCGTCACCGACTCCAGGCTGCGCCCCTTGCGCACGAACAGCAGGAAACCCAGTTCATCCTCCAGCTGCTTGAGCTGCTTGGACAGCCCCGGCTGGGTGGCGTGCACGCGCGTGGCCGCCAGCGTGATGTTGAGCTCGGCGTCGGCAATGGCCACCAGGTAGCGCAGTTGGGTCAGGGTCATCGGGCGTCGGAGGGCGGCTCGGCGGGAACAGACGACTGTAGGTCAGATTGACCCATCCACTTATAACCGAAAGTAATCTGAAAGGCGGCGCAAGTCATTTCCGGGGCTCTGGGGCCGGGGCTACGGTCAGCGTCCCTTCCGCCACCGCCGCTTCCCCGCCTTGGACGCTCCCCTGTTCCCGTTGTTCGCCGATCTGAACGGCCGTGCCGTGCTGGTGGTCGGCGGTGGCGCGGTGGCCGGGCGCAAGGTCGAGGCGCTGCTGCATGCCGGCGCACGGCCGCGGGTGGGCGCGCCGCGGCTGTCGCCGGCGCTGCGCGAACTGGCCGCGGCCGGCCGCATCGAATGGCTGCCGGGCCTGTTCGACACACGCTGGCTGGCCGAGGACGTGTGGCTGGTGATCGCCGCCACCGACGAGCCGGTGGTCAACCGCGCGGTCGCCAGCGCCGCCGAGGCGCAGCGGCTGTTCGTGAACGTGGTGGACGACGCGCAGCTGTCGCGCTTCCACGTGCCGGCCGTGGTCGAACGCGGCCCGCTGCAGATCGCCGTGTCCAGCGGCGGCGCCGCGCCGATGGTGGCGCGGCATGTGCGCCGCCGGCTGGAGGAACTGTTCGATGGCGCCTGGGGCCAGCTGACCGAACTGGCCGGCCGCCACCGCCCGGCCATCCGCGCGCGGTTCCCCGACACCGGCGCGCGCCGCCGCTTCTTCGACCGCCTGCTCGACGGCCCGCTGCTGGACCTGCTGCGCCGCCACCGCCAGGCCGACGCCGAGCTTGCCCTGCAGCAGGCGATGGCCGACGAACCGCCAACCGCCGCCGGCTCGGTGGTGCTGGTCGGCGCCGGTTCCGGCGATCCCGGCCTGCTCACCCTGGCCGCGCTGCGTGCGCTCAACCAGGCCGACGTGATCCTGCACGACCGCCTGGTCAGCGCCGAGGTGCTGCAGCTGGCCCGCCGCGATGCCGAGCGCATCGAGGTCGGCAAGTCCGCGCGCGGCCACAGCACCCGCCAGGAACACATCCACGCGCTGATGCTGGAACATGTCCGCGCCGGCCGCCGCGTGGTGCGGCTCAAGGGCGGCGATGCCTTCGTGTTCGGCCGCGGCGGCGAGGAGCTGCAGTTCCTGCGCGCGCACGGCATCGCCTATGAAGTGGTGCCCGGCATCACCGCCGCGCTGGCCTGCGCCGCGCATGCCGGCATCCCGCTCACCCACCGCGACCATGCCCAGCAGCTGCGCCTGGTCACCGCGCACTGCCGCGATTCGCTGGACACGCTGGACTGGCCGGCGCTGGCCGCGCCGCGGCAGACCCTGGTGTTCTACATGGGCGTGGCCGCGCTGGCGCAGATCCAGGCGCGCCTGCTCGACGCCGGCCTGCCCGCCGCCACGCCGTTCGCGCTGGTGGAAAACGGCTCGCGCGCCGCGCAGCGCGTGGTCAGCGGCACGCTGCGGCAGCTGGCCGACGCCGCCGCCCGGCACGCCGTGCAGTCGCCGGCGCTGCTGATCCTCGGCGAGGTGGCCGCGCTGGCCGGCGAACTGCACTGGTTCGGCGCCGCGCCGCTGCCGGCCGCGCCGCCGGCTTCCTCACCTTCCGCAAAGACGCCGCCGCCCACACTGGCCGACGCCGCCTGATTCCCTTCCCAGGAGATCTCCATGGCCCTCTACAGCAACATCCTCGAGACCGTCGGCAACACCCCGGTGGTCAAGCTCAACCGCCTGGCGCCGGCCGGCGTGGACGTCTACGTCAAGGTCGAATCGTTCAACCCCGGCGGCTCGGTCAAGGACCGCCTGGCGCTGGCGATCGTGCTCGACGCCGAGAAACGCGGCGTGCTCAAGCCCGGCGATACCATCGTCGAGGCCACCTCCGGCAACACCGGCGTCGCCCTGGCCATGGTCGCCGCCGCGCGCGGCTACAAGTTCGTCGCGGTGATGACCGAGACCTTCTCGGTCGAACGCCGCAAGGCCATGCGCGCCTACGGCGCCAAGGTGATCCTGACCCCGGCCGCGGCGCGCGGCACCGGCATGGTGGAGAAGGCGAAGGAGCTGGCCGCCAGACACGGCTGGTTCCTGGCCAGCCAGTTCGCCAACCCGGCCAACCCGGCCTATCACCGCAACACCACCGCCGCCGAGATCCTGCGCGACTTCGCCGGCAGGCGCCTGGACTACTTCGTCAGCGGCTGGGGCACCGGCGGCACCCTGACCGGCGTCGGCGAAGTGCTGAAGCTGGCGCGCCCGGACACCCGCATCATCGCCACCGAACCGGCCGGCGCCTCGCTGCTCAAGGGCGATGAGTGGAAGCCGCACAAGATCCAGGGCTGGACCCCGGACTTCGTGCCGGAAGTGCTCAACCGCAATGTCTACGACGAGCTGTATTCGGTGCAGGACGAACGCGCGATCGAGACCGCGCGCCGCCTGGCCGCCGAAGAAGGCATCTTCGTCGGCATCTCCTCCGGCGCCACCGCCGCCACCGCGCTGGACGTGGCCGCCAAGGCTCCGGCCGGCTCGGTGATCCTGGCGATGCTGCCCGATACCGGCGAGCGCTACTTCTCCACCCCGCTGTTCGCCGACATCAACGAGGGCAGCGACGACGACTGGCTGGCCGGCCTGCCGTAAGCCACCCCCGCAACGCCGCGACCGGGGACGCCCGGTCGTCCCGGTCATCGCCGCCGGTCCTCCGGTTGCATCTGTCCCTGTTCCTCCCCCGGTACGAAGGCCGCCCCGCGCGGCCTTCGTGCTGTCCGGCCGCCTGTCGCAGCCGCCGAGACGCCTCTTCCTCAGACTTTGCCGCGCGCGGCCGCAAGCCGTGCATCCGTCACGTTTTGCTCATATACGGCAAGGGAAGATCGCGGGCATGAACATCGACATCTGGCAGGGCGACATCACCACCCTCGACGTGGACGCCATCGTCAACGCGGCCAACGAGAGCCTGCTCGGCGGCGGCGGGGTGGACGGCGCCATCCACCGCGCGGCCGGCCCGGGCCTGCTGGCCGAATGCGAGCGCCTGCCGGAACTGCGCCCGGGCGTGCGCTGCCCCACCGGCGAGGTCCGCGCCACCGGCGGCCACGCGCTGCCGGCGCGCCATGTCTTCCACACCGTCGGCCCGGTCTGGCACGGCGGCCAGCGCGACGAGGCCGCGCTGCTGGCCAACTGCTACTGGCAGTCGCTGCGGCTGGCCGAGCAGATGCGGCTGGAATCGATCGCCTTCCCGGCCATCAGCTGCGGCGTCTACGGCTACCCGATGCACCAGGCCGCCGCCATCGCCGTCACCGAGACCGTCACCTGGCAGAAGAGCCATGCGCGGCCGGTGCGCATCGTGCTGGTGGCCTACAACACCGCCACCTTCAAGGCCTACCAGCAGGCGCTGGCCGCGGCGGTGCAGGCCGGGCCGGCGTTTCCTTCCACGGACGAGCCGCTGCCGTCGTTCGCACGCTGAGCGCTCGCGGGATCGCGTCCACAGCCCACCGCTGCAGCGCAGTTCCCGCAGAGCGCGGCAATGCCCCGCTGATCCTTTCCGGCAACGCCACCGCGGGCAATGCCCCGGCGCCGGGGAACCTTGCGGTCATTCGTTGCAGATGCGGGCCCTGCCCTGCATGGAGCCTTCCCTGCGCAGGCCTGCCGGGCGTTGCCTGGCGCTGCAGCGCTTGGCGGCTCGGTGGCGGGCTTCCGGCTGGAGCATTGCCGCAAAAACCCGGCATCGCCCGGCACCAGGGAACCGGACATGCCGCTCCTGGGCCTGCCCGCAAATGAAAACGCCGGCGCAAGGCCGGCGTTTCCACGTGCATCGCGGGCGGTGGGCGATCAGCCTTCCCACTTGCCCAGCGCGGCCAGGCCGTTTTCCTTGGCGCGCTCGTACACGGTCTTCTGCGCGGCGGCGTAGTTGCCCTGCATGTCCTTGGCCCACAGCTTCAGCGCGGCCTGCTGCATGGCGCGGCCGTAGGAGAAGCTCAGCGGCCACGGCAGCTTGTCGAGCTGGTTCATGGCGTTCAGGTGCGCGGTGGACTGCTCGTCGCTCTGGCCGCCGGACAGGAACACCACGCCCGGCAGGATCGCCGGCACGGTGCTCTTCAGGCACATCACGGTGGCTTCGGCCACTTCCTCGACGTCGGCCTGCTCGTCGCAGTCCTTGCCGGAGATGACCATCGAGGCCTTCAGGATGGTGCCTTCCAGCAGCACGTTCTGCTGGTACAGCGCGTCGAACAGCGAACGCAGGGTGGCTTCGGTGACTTCGTAGCAGGTCTCGATGTCGTGGTCGCCGTCCATGATCACTTCCGGCTCGACCATCGGCACCAGGCCGCATTCCTGGCACAGCGCGGCGTAGCGGGCCAGCGCGTGGGCGTTGGATTCGATGCAGGTGCCCGACGGGATGCTCTCGCCGATGTTGATGACCGCGCGCCACTTGGCGAAGCGGGCGCCAAGCTTGTAGTACTCCTGCAGGCGCTCGCGCAGGCCGTCCAGGCCCTCGGTGACCAGCTCGCCCGGGCAGCCGGCCAGCGGGTGCGCGCCCTTGTCGACCTTGATGCCCGGGATCATGCCGTGGTCGGCCATGTACTTGGCGAACGGCACGCCGTCCCGGGTGCTCTGGCGGATGGTTTCGTCGTACAGGATCGCGCCGGAGATGTGCTCGTTGAGCTTGGGCGTGGTCAGCAGCAGCTCGCGGTAGGCACGGCGGTTCTCTTCCGTGTTCTCGATGCCGACGCTGGCGAAGCGCTTGGCGATCGTGCCGGTGGATTCGTCGATGGCGATGATGCCCTTGCCCGGGGCGACCATGGCCTGGGCGGTTTCAGCCAGCAGTTCGATGCTCATGAAGTTCCTGTAACGGGGTGCGGGAAAACCCTGATTATAGCCCGCGCCGCCGGTGGGCCGGCCGTGAGCACGGCCTGGAACCGGTTCCAATGCACGCCGCAGGACAAAACCTGTCCGCTGCGGTCACGCACGGGCCATCGCGATGGCCCGTGCGCGGGCTTCGTCAGAGCTCGCCCAGGCCGCTGGCGCGGCCGTCGCTGCCGACTTCGAGCAGGCGCAGGGTATTGGTGGCGCCGTGGGTTTCCATGTGCTCGCCGCTGGTGAACACCACGCGGTCGCCGGGCTGCAGCAGGCCGGCTTCGACCAGCAGGCGGATGCTGCCGCGCGCGGCTTCGCGCGGGGTGAAGCCACGGCTGTCGAAGTTGATCGGGAACACGTCGCGCATCAGCGCCATCTGCCGGCGCGCGCCGTCGTGGCGGGTCACCGCGAACACCGGCGCCTTGGCGCGGAAGCGCGACAGGTAGCGCGCGGTGCCGCCGGATTCGGTCATCGCCACGATCGCGCGCACGCCCACGTGCTGGGACAGGAACATGGTGGCCATGGCGATGGCCTGGTCGGCGCGCTCCAGGTTGCGCGGCGACGCGTTGAAATCGGTATCGATCTGGAACTGGCGCTCGGCGCCCAGGCAGATGCGCGCCATCGCCTCGACCGCCTTGACCGGATAGGCGCCGGCCGCGGTTTCGGCCGACAGCATCACCGCGTCGGTGCCGTCGATGACCGAGTTGGCCACGTCCAACACCTCGGCGCGGGTCGGGATCGGGCTTTCGACCATGGACTGCAGCATCTGCGTGGCGGTGATCACCACCTTGTTGTGCGCCAGCGCGGCCTTGATGATCTTCTTCTGCAGGCCCGGCAGCTCGGCGTCGCCGATCTCCACGCCCAGGTCGCCGCGCGCGACCATCACCACATCGCTGGCCTCGACGATCTCCTCCAGGTTCTCGATCGCCTCGGTGCGCTCGATCTTGGACACCAGCGCCGCATCGCAGCCGTGCTGGCGGGCGATGGCGCGCGCATCGTTCATGTCCTGCGCGTTGCGGCAGAACGAGACGGCGATGAAGTCCACGCCGATCTTGGCCACGATGCCGATCAGTTCCTTGTCGCGCTCGGTCAGCGCGCCCAGCGACAGGCCGCCGCCCTGCTTGTTCAGGCCCTTGCGGTCGGACAGCACGCCATCGTTGAGCACGGTGTTGACGATGCGCTCGCCCTGTACTTCCACCACCTGCAGCTGCATCAGGCCGTCGTCGAGCAGCAGCACGTCGCCCGGGCCCACGTCCTGCGGCAGGCCCAGGTAGCTCACGCCCACCTGGGTGGCATCGCCGGGCGCCGCGTCGGCGTTGGCGATCAGGTCGAAGCGGTCGCCGGCCTTGAGCTGCACCTTGCCCTCGGCGAAACGCTCGATGCGGATCTTCGGGCCCGGCAGGTCGGCCAGGATGCCCACTTCCACGCCGACGCGGTTGGCCGCGGCGCGCACTTCGGCGGCGCGCCGGGCCTGGCCGGACGGATCGCCATGGGAGAAGTTCAGCCGCACCACGTTGACACCCGCGCGGAACAGATCGTCGAGCACGCCCGGCGCATCGGTGGCCGGTCCGAGGGTGGCGAGGATCTTGGTGCGGCGCTGGCGTTCGATCATGGTGCGAAAACTCCCGGAAAGGCCGCCGAAATTAGCATATCCAGTGCATGACAACGATGTCGCATACGATTTCAGAAGACACTTTCCACGCTGTCCCGCAGACAGGACGGACAGCCTGTCCGGACAGCGCGAGGCGGGTGCCGGATGCTGTCCTGCGCACCCGCGCCGGCAGGACACCCGCCTGCACCTGCGGGGCACCGCGGGACAACGGACGGGCCAGCCGGGACATCGCGCCGCTGCGCTGCCGCGACCGCGCTCTGGCACGGCGGCAACAGCACCGGACCTGACCCGACGCGAAAAAGAAATGGCGCTGTCCGGACGGGCACGCGGGCACCTCCGGCAAGGGCCCCCGGGGAGCCCGTCGCCCGCTACGGCGAGAGCAACCGCCCCAGTTCCGCCGGGGTGGACGCCAGCACGCCGGCACCGGCCGCGGCCAGTTCCTCGCGGCCGCCGAAGCCCCACAGCACGCCGACGTTGCGCATGCCGTGGTGGCGCGCGCCTTCGATGTCCATGCGCCGGTCGCCGATCATCCAGCACTGCCCGGAAGACAACGACAGGCGCCGCAGCGCTTCGGCGATCAGTTCCGGCTTGTGGCTGCGCACGCCGTCCTCGGTGGCGCCGATCACGTCCTCGAAGCAGCCGCCGAACGGCAGGTGCGCGACGATGCGCCGCGCATGCGGCTCGTTCTTGGCGGTGACCACGGCCAGACGGTGGCCGGCGGCATGCAGGCCCTGTACCACCTCGCCGATGCCGGCGTAGACGTCGTGCTCCAGCCAGCCGTGCAGGTCGAACCGTTCGCGATACAGCGCCACCGCGCGTTCGACGCGCTGCGCGTCGCCGAACACCGGGGTGAAGCTGGTGCGCAGCGCCGGGCCGATCCACTTGCGCAGTTCGGCATCGCCGGGCACCGGCTGCTCCATCTTCTCCAGCGCGTAAGCCACGCAGCGGGTGATGCCGACGGCCGAATCGATCAGCGTGCCGTCGAGATCGAAGAACAGCACATCTCGGCTCACGAACCGCGGGCCTCCAGCGCGGCCACGGCCGGCAGGGTCTTGCCCTCCAGGAACTCGAGGAAGGCACCGCCGCCGGTGGAGATGTAGCTCACCTCATCGGCGATGCCGTACTTGTCCACGGCGGCCAGCGTGTCGCCGCCGCCGGCGATGGAGAACGCGCTGGACGCGGCGATGGCGCGGGCCAGCGCCTCGGTACCCTTGCCGAACGCGTCGAACTCGAACACGCCGACCGGGCCGTTCCACACCACGGTGCCGGCCCTGGCGATCAGTTCGGCATAGTGCGCGGCGGTCTTGGGGCCGATGTCCAGGATCATGTCGTCGGCGCCCACCGCAGCGACCGCCTTGACCGTGGCCGGGGCATCGGCAGCGAACGCCGGGGCGACCACCACGTCGACCGGCAGCGGGATCTCGGCACCGCGCGCCCTGGCCGCGGCATCGATGCTGCGTGCGGTGTCGAGCAGGTCGTTCTCGACCAGCGACTTGCCCACGCCGTGACCTTCGGCGGCGATGAAGGTGTTGGCGATGCCGCCACCGACGATCAGCTGGTCCACCTTGCCGACCAGGCTGGACAGCAGTTCCAGCTTGGTCGAGACCTTGGAGCCGGCGACGATCGCCAGCAGCGGCCGCGCCGGGTTGGCCAGCGCCTTGTCCAGCGCGTCCAGCTCGGCCATCAGCAGCGGGCCGCCGGCGGCGACCGGGGCGAAGCGGATCACGCCGTGGGTCGAGGCCTGGGCGCGGTGCGCGGTGCCGAAGGCGTCCATCACGAACACGTCGCACAGCGCGGCGTACTTCCTCGACAGGGCCTCGTCGTCCTTGCCCTCGCCGACGTTCATGCGGCAGTTCTCCAGCAGCACGATGCTGCCCGGCGCGACCTCCACGCCATCCACCCAGTCGCGCAGCAGCGGCACGTCCACGCCCAGCAGTTCGGACAGGCGCGCGGCCACCGGCGCCAGCGAATCGGCCTGGCTCCACACGCCTTCCTTCGGCCGGCCCAGGTGCGAGGTGACCATCACCGCCGCGCCCCTGGCCAGCGCCAGCTTCAGCGTCGGCAGCGAGGCGGTGATGCGCTGTTCGGAGGTGATCCTGCCGTTCTCGTCGATCGGCACGTTGAGATCCTGGCGGATCAGCACGCGCTTGCCGGCGAGGTCGAGGTCGGTCATGCGGACGATGGACATGGCGGGGTCGGCTCCGGAAGACTGTGGGGAAACCGCAATTCTCGCCCGCCCCCGCAGGCGGGGCAAACCCGAGGTGTACCGCATGCCGCCGCGCCTGCCGCAACCCGAGCTGTCCAGCGCCCGCCTGCGCCTGCGCGAAGTGCGCGCGGACGACGCGCCGGCGCTGTTCGCCATCCACAGCGACCGGCGGGTGATGCGCTACTGGAGCTACCCGGCCTGGACCGGGCTGGCGCAGGCCGAATGCAAGGTGGCCGACATCCAGCGCCAGCGCCGCGAGCTGGACATGCTGGCCTGGGCCATCACCGAAGCGCACGACGACCGGCTGATCGGCACCAGCGCGGTGTTCGCGATGCATCTGGAGCAGGGCCGCGCCGAGATCGGCTACAGCGTGCATCCGGACTGGCAGGGGCGCGGGCTGGCCAGCGAGGCCCTGCGCCTGATCCTGCGCCACCTGTTCGACGGCATGGGACTGCGCCGGATCGAAGCCGACATCGACCCGCGCAACCAGGCTTCGTGCCGGCTGGTCGAAAGGCTCGGTTTCGTCCGCGAGGGCGTGCTGCGCGAACGCTGGCACGTCAATGGCGAAATCTGCGACACCGCGCTGTACGGCCTGCTGCGCCGGGATTTCATCGCCCGCGCGTAGGAGTGCTTATCAGTGCGTGAGGGGGCTTGCCTGCTGGAATCTCCGCGCTCGGACGGATCAGCAGGCAGGCCTCTCGCGACTGCAGTCGCTCCTGCGGGGCAGCAGCGATTTCAGTCGCCCGCGGGGCGGTTGCCGCGCAGCAGGCTCAGCGCGAAACCGGCCACGGCCAGCGCGCCGGCCACCAGCACGGCCCACAGCACCAGGTTCTTCCAGTCGCGCACCGGCGCGGCCGGCGCATAGGCCCTGTCGCCGGCGCGCACCGTGCCGTCGCCGAGGCGGGCGGCCGCCGGCTGCCACTGCGCACCGTTGTGGGCACGCAGCGCGGCCAGCATCGGCTCCAGGTTGCTCCCGCGCACGCCGGCGCGCGCATTGCCGGCCACCAGCAGGTACGGCGCGCGACCCTGGGCGAGGAACACCACGCTGCCGGGCCGGTAGCCCAGCTTCAGGGCCGGCGCCGGGGTGCCGGCCACCGCCGGTTCGGCCTGCAACTGCCAGTCGCGGTCGCTGGTTTCCTGCCCGAGTTCCAGCGGCGCCGACGCCTGCCTGCGTTCGCCTTCCTGCAGCGTCCAGGTGTTCCAGCCGCTGGCCCGCACCTGCCAGGCCTGCTCGGCGTCGGCCACCTTGCGGTCGTCGTCGCGGCTGGACACGGTCCACGCCACCGCGGTGTTGGGCGGCATCGCCACGTCCACGCGCTGCACCGGGAAGCGGCCCTGCAGCCGGTAACGGAAACGGGCCGGCGCGCCCTTGTCGGGCGTCGCAGCGGCCAGTTCGACCCACTGCCAGTCGTCCGCGGCCATGTCGCCGGCCAGCTCGCCCTGCAGCGCGCGCAGCGGCGGCGCGCCGTCGCGCTGCAGCGGCACCAGCCGCAGGTAACGCAGCGACGTGGACACCGCGACGCGGTCGCTGTTCAACTGCCGCCCCTGGTTGTGCAGGCGCACCAGCCGCACCTCCGGGTCGAGCACCTGCCAGCGGCGCAGGTCGTCGCTGCCTTCCAGCCGATAGCCCAGGTCCAGCGCCGTCGGCTCGCCTTCCCATTGCACGCGCAGCGCCTGCACCTGCCCGGCCTGCCGGCCCAGGTCCACCAGCCACGCCGGATCGCTCCTGGCCGTGCCGGCGGCGCCCGGCGAATTGCGCACCGACACCACATTGCCGCCGGCATCGCGCTGTACCACCACGCTCAGGTCGCCGCCGGTCGTCGTGGCCGCGCTGGCGGGCAGGGCGAACCAGTCCAGCGGCACCTGCCGCGCCGGTCCGGCGATCGGCGTGGCCGCGGCCTGCACGGCGCTGGCCATGGGCCTGCCGTCGGCGTCGATCACCTGCACGTCGCGCAGGTCGCGCCAGTACGTGGCGCGATAGACCCCGGCCTCCAGGGTGACGCGATAGGCGCCGGCATCGGCCTGGCCCAGCTGCAGCGGCCACTGCGCCGCGAAATCGTCGGCCGCCTGCGCCGTCAACGGCAGCAGCGCCATCCACCACAGACGCCTGATCATGCGGAAGCTTCCTCCTGTTGCGTGTCGTCGCCGCGCTTGCGCGGCGGTGCCGGCGCCAGCCAGCCGACCAGCGTGCACAGCAGTCCATAGGCGATGAAGGCGCCGATGCCCAGCAGGTCGCCCAGGTTGCCGCGGTCGATCAGCAGCAGCTTGGCCAGCACCACGCCCATCAGGATCGCGCCGGCCAGCCACAGCCCCCATTGCCCGCGCCGCGAGCCGCTGACCCAGCCGACCACGCCGAGCAGGCTCCACACCACGGTGAGGCTGGTCTGCGCCAGGCTGGTATCGATCAGCCGGCCGTTCCAGGCGATGCCGCCCCAATGGTGCACGGCGCGCAGGGTGATGGTGCTGACCAGCACCAGCGCCGCCAGCGGCAGCAGGCCCAGGCGCAGCCCGGCCAGGCGCGAGCGCGCATCGACCGACCACAGCCGCAGCGCCGCCAGCACCAGCACGGCCAGCTGCGCCAGGTCCAGCGGATTGAGCAGCGCGATCCACGGCAGCGGCGCCGAGGCGCCGTCGCTGGCCAGCGATACCAGCCACCACAGGCCCAGCACGGCGAAGGTCGCCGCCTGCAGGACCGCCCGGTAGCGGTCGAACGCCGCGCCCAGCGGCTGCGCCAGCCAGTGCCAGCGGTGGATCGACAGCGCCGCCAGCAGCAGCCACGGCAGCGCCAGCAGCATGCCGACCCAGCCGCCGGCCAGCCAGAAGCGCTTGCCCAGGTACCAGGACAGCAGCGACAGCACGGTCGGCCACAGCAGCCACCACGCCAGCTGTGCGGCACCGGCGATGGCATCGCCGGCCGCACGCAGGCACAGCAGGCTGCGCACGCCCAGCGCCGCGAACAGCGGCCAGGCCCACGCGCCATGGCCGGCGAAGGGCTGGCCGTAGGCGCCGAGCTGCAGGAAGGCCAGCGGGAACGCCAGCACGAAGCAGCCCAGCGTGGTCAGCGACAGCGCCAGCGCCGGACGGCGCCGGTGCACCTCGGCCGCCAGCCAGCCGCTGACGCCCAGCAGCACCAGCATTCCGTGCAGGGTGCTGCGCGGCTCGACGAAGCGCGCGATCTCGGTACCGGCGTTGCCCATCCACCAGGCCAGGCCCCACACGTAGGCGGCCACCGCCACCGGCCGGTTGCCGGTGGCGCGATACAGCCAGGCGGTAGCGAAGCCCGCCAGCGCGATCAGCAGCGCGCCCATGAAGGCCGCGTTGGCGACCGCGAACGCCACGCCATCGCGGACCGCATGGGCGCCATCGATGCCCACCGCCAGCGCGAACGCCGCCGCCAGTTGCAGGCCGATGCCGGTCCAGCGCGCCAGCCGGCGCTGCTGCATCAGGCCCAGCCAGACCAGGCCGGCGCCTTCCAGCGCGAACACCGAGGCGGTGGCCTTGGCCGACAGCGCCAGCGGCACCGCCAGCGTGGCGAACCCCACCGCGAGGATGGCGTAGCCCTGCGCCAGCAGGCGCAGGCGTTCGCGGCCCAGCAGCGCGCGCGCCAGCACCGCGTAGAGCACGGCCACGCCCAGCGCGCACAGCGCCAGCGGCATGCGCTCGCCCTGCAGCAGGCCGGCCTGCAGCGAGAACGCCACCAGCGGCGTGCCGAACAGCAGGCAACCGTCGATGCGCGCGCCGCCCGGCGTCTGCGCCCTGCGCGCGTAGAGCAGGGGCAACAGCAGGTAGAACACGAAGAACAGCACCAGGAACGGCTCGGTGCTGGCGAACTTGGCCGGCGCGTAGTCCAGCACGCCCCAGATCGTGCCGATGCCCCAGGTGAAGGCGAAACCGAGCAGGTTGAGGATGCGCCACGGCCGCACCCAGGCGATGGCGAAGATGCCGGCGTTGAGCAGCGCGTAGTACGAGAACAGGCCGACGTGGTTGCCGCTGCCGTCGGACAGCCAGACCGGCGCCATGAAGCCGGCCAGCACGCCGAGGATGGCCAGCGTGCGCGACTCCTGCAGCACCGCCATCACGCACAGCCCGGCGATCAGCACCACGCTGATCGCGAACGCCGGCAACGCGTCGATCAGGCCGTGGTTCTTGTACGCGGCGAACACCACCAGCAGCAGCACGCCGATCGCACCGCCCTGCAGGGCCAGGGCGAAGGCGCGATGACTCTCGCGCTTGCGCCATGCGAACACCAGCCCGGCCAATGCCGCAAGGCTGATGCCAGCCAGGCGGAACGCGGGCGGGAAACTGAACCAGCCGGCGTCGCTGCCGTACTTGAGCAGCGCCGCCACGCCGGCCAGCAGCACCAGCATGCCGACCTTGACCGGCACGTTGCCGGTGGTGAACCACTGCCTGACGCGCGCGAGGCCGCGCTCGATGACATTCGGTTCCTCCGGCACCCGGGATGCCGGCGGCGGTGCGGCTGACGGGAGGGCACGCGCCGGCGGCGGCGCCACGGGGTCCGGCAGCGGCGGCAATGGCGGCGCGACCGCCGGCCGCGGCGGCTCGGGCGCTTCCATCGCCGGGGCAGGCATGGGTTCGGGCTCGGGTCCGGGTTCGCGCTCTGACCCGGCTCCGGAAGGCGCGAACTCCCCCGCCTCCGGCAGCGGCTCCTCCCAGGCGTTGCGCCCTTCCGTGGCCGGCGGCGGCACCGCGTCGCCCACCTGCCCGCGCGCCAGCGACGCTTCGAGCGCGGCCACGCGCCGCTTGAGCGAGGACACCGACACCAGGGCCATGACCAGCAGCACCGGCACCGCCAGCACCACGGCCACCACCAGCAACCCAAAGAACATCACCGCGCCATCCATTCTTCGTCCTTGTCACCGGGAGGTGCGGCACCACCTTATCCGCGCCTCGCCGAAACGCAAGATGCCGCCCGGCCGATCCGTGGCACGTGACAGGAAAATCGAGGCGGCGGGACAAAAAAGAAGGGCGCCTTTCCGGCGCCCTTCTTCATCCAGCTGCAATACCGGTCGATCAGGCCGCGACCACGCGCACCATTTCCAGGCACTTGTTGGAGTAGCCCCACTCGTTGTCGTACCAGCTGACCAGCTTGACGAAGGTGGAGTCCAGCGCGATGCCGGCTTCGGCGTCGAACACCGAGGTATGGGTCTCGCCGCGGAAATCGGTGGCCACCACCTTGTCCTCGGTGTAGCCCAGCACGCCCTTCAGCGCGCCTTCGCTCTGCGCCTTCACTTCGGCGCAGATCTCGGCGTAGGTGGCCGGCTTTTCCAGCTCGACGGTCAGGTCGACCACCGACACGTCCGAGGTCGGCACACGGAAGCTCATGCCGGTGAGCTTCTTGTTGAGTTCCGGGATCACCACGCCCACGGCCTTGGCCGCGCCGGTGGAGGACGGGATGATGTTCTCCAGGATGCCGCGGCCACCGCGCCAGTCCTTGTTGGACGGGCCGTCGACGGTCTTCTGGGTGGCGGTGGCGGCGTGCACGGTGGTCATCAGGCCGCGCTTGATGCCCCACTTGTCGTTGATCACCTTGGCCAGCGGCGCCAGGCAGTTGGTGGTGCACGAGGCGTTGGAGATGATGGCCTGGCCGGCGTAGGTCCTGTCGTTGACGCCGAACACGAACATCGGCGTGTCGTCCTTGGACGGCGCGGACATGATCACCTTCCTGGCGCCGGCATCGATGTGCTTCTGCGCCGCTTCCTTGGTCAGGAACAGGCCGGTGGACTCGATCACCACGTCCACGCCCGCTTCGTCCCACTTCAGGTTGGCCGGGTCGCGTTCCTGGGTCAGGCGGATCTTCTTTCCGTTGACCAGCAGGTGGCCGCCTTCGATGGCGACATCGGCCTTGAAGCGGCCGTGCACGGAGTCGTACTTGAGCATGTAGGCCAGGTAGTCCGGCTCCAGCAGGTCGTTGATGGCCACGACCTCGATGTCGTTGCCGAAGTTCAACACCGCCGAACGCAGCACGTTGCGCCCGATGCGCCCGAAACCGTTGATGCCGACCTTGATTGCCATGTTCACGAACTCCTGCGGCCGCAGACCGCTGCGGCGGGGGTGGAAAGGGACCGGCATTGTAACAGCCGGGCCTGCCCCGCTGGCCTCCGCCCCGCACCGCACCGCACCGCGTATGGCCAGGACGGCGACCGTTGCGGGGCAGGACCATGAACGCCCAATGAGCCCGGGCGCAGGTTTGATCCGGATCAAGGCGTGCGCGGAGCACGCCGCGGAGACTGGCGCCAACCCCACCAAGCAATGGAAACGCACCATGCGCAAGACCCCCGCCCTGCTGCTGTCCGGCCTCGCCGCCGCCCTGGCCCTGGCCGCCTCCCCCGCCATGGCGCAGTCCAAGGGCGACTGGACGCTGGGCGTCGGCGTGCACAACGTCGATCCGAAATCCCGCGCCGGCGATCTCGACGGCTCGGCGCTGGGCCTGGGCGCGCTGCCGGCCCGGGTGGACAACAGCGTGCGCCCGACCGTGACCTTCGAATACTTCGTCGCCGACAAGGTGGGCGTGGAAGTGCTGGCCGCGTTGCCGTTCCAGCACGACGTCAGCATCGACGGCGTCGGCACGGTGGGCCGTACCAAGCAGCTGCCGCCGGTGGTCTCGCTGCAGTACCACTTCACCAACAGCAGCAAGGTCACCCCGTTCGTCGGCCTGGGCGTGAACTACACCAGGTTCTTCAGCACCGACAGCAAGGGCGCGCTGCAGGGCACCCGACTCAAACTGGAAGACTCGTGGGGCCTGGCCGCGCATGCCGGCCTGGATTTCGCGCTGACCGACAGGGACGCGCTGCGCGTGGACCTGCGCTGGGCCGACATCGACACCAAGGTCAAGGTGAACGGCCACACGCTGGGCACCGCCAACATCGACCCGCTGGTGTACGGCGTGGCCTACGTCCGCACCTTCTGATCCTGCCTCCCCGGTAGCGCGGGGAAAGCCGCTTCCCAGGGCCTGTCCACGCCCCGCCGCGAGCCAAGCGCGGCGGAACCGTGGGCAAGCCCGCCACTTTCGGCACAGGGCCGCGGTGGTGCGGCCGCTAGAATGCGCCGATGAAAATCCGCGCCCGCCTGCCCCTGCTCCTTTCCGCCACCGTCCTGGCCGCTTCCACCCTGGTATCCACACCGGCCTTCGCCTGGGGCGCGCAGGGCCACCGCCTGGTCGCGCGCATCGCCGAAACGCGCCTGGACCCTTCCGCAAGGGCGGAAGTGGCGCGCCTGCTCGCCACCGAAGCCGGCGCCACCCTGGCCAGCATCGCGCCCTGGGCCGACCAGCTGCGCGCCGAGGACCCCGACCTGGGCAAGCGCTCGGCCGGCTGGCACTACGTCAACATGGCCGAGGATGGCTGCCGCTACGACCCGCCGAAGCATTGCCGCGACGGCGACTGCGTGATCGAGGCGCTGAAGGCGCAGAGCGCGCGCCTGGCCGACCGCGGCCTGTCCGACGCCGAGCGCCTGCAGGCGCTCAAGTTCGTCGTGCACCTGGTCGGCGACATGCACCAGCCGATGCACGCCGGCTACGGCCACGACAAGGGCGGCAATAACTACCAGCTGCAGTTCAACGAGCGCGGCACCAACCTGCACTCGCTGTGGGACAGCGGCATGTTCTACGCCCTGCAGCTGGACGACGGGCAGTACCTGCAGCGCCTGCAGGCGCTGCCGGCGCCGGACGGCGTCGCCGCGCCGCAGCTGCAGCGCGATGCATCCCTGTGGGCCGAGCAGAGCTGCGGCATCGCCACGCGCGAGGGCGTCTATCCGGCCAACCGCAAGGTCGGCCAGGCCTACGCCGACAGCTGGCGCCCGGTGGCCGAAGCGCAGCTGCGCCTGGCCGGCGAGCGGCTGGCGGCGCTGTTGAACGAATTGCTGGATACGGCGCCGAAGCCGCGTTGACCGGCCTGCGGTGCTGCGTCGCCAGCGGGCCGTGCCGGGCAAGCCCGGCGCCTACGGCTGCGGCGGCTTGCCCAGCTGCACGCGTGCCCGTCCCTGCACGATCTCGAAGGTGAACGCATAAGGCAGCGTCACCGGCACCTCCTCCACCGTCGTGGCGCCGGTGCAGTCGTCCGGCGCGGCCGGCGACGTGCCCGCGGCGAAATGGCAGATCGCCGCAGGCCCGAAGCGCCATTGCCGCACGGCATCGCCCGCGGCCTGCAGCAGGTGGCCATTCGCCGCGTCGTTGCCGGCACCGCACTGGCTGTGCGCCAGCAGCGGGAAGCTGCGCTGCACCTGTCCCTGCGCATCGAGGACGACATTCAGGCACACCGTCACCGGCGGCAGCGATCGTTGCGCGGGCATGTCGGGCAGCTCCGGCAATGGCGCATGCGTCGGCCGGGGCATGCGGAAGACCTCGCTGGCCGACAGCGTGTACGGCTGCACGCCGCCGCCCTGTCCGCCGGTGGATTCGGCCGGCAGCAGGCGCTGTCCCACGTTGTAGGTGTCGGCCACGTCGGCGGTGGCGGCCAGGCGCGTCGCGCAGCCGGCCGTTGCCAGCAGCAGGCACAGCGTGATGAACGCGGGTGCCGCCGGAGCGCGCCGCGTCATGGCGCGCCTGCGCCGGGCGTGCCGGGCGCGTCCATGTCGAAACGCACCGGGATGCGCACCTTGCCGGCTACCGGCCTGCCGTCCTTCCGCGCCGGGTTGAACTTCCACCCGCGCGCCGCTTCCATCGCCGCCTCGTCCAGGTCGGCGTGTCCCGAACTGCGGTCGAGCACGACACCGGCGGCCGTGCCATCGGCGGCCACCTCGACCTTCAGCACCACCTCGCCGGTGTGCATGCTCGGCGGATAGCGCGGCGGCGACATGTCGGCGAAGCCTACCGTGCTGGCCGGCGCATCCGCAGGTTCCGCGCCGATGCGCGCCTGCGATGCAGGTGCGGGAGCCGCCACGGCGCCGGCCTCGCTGCCGAGATCCACGACGATGGCCTCCATCTTGAACAGCGAACCGGCGTCCTTCGTATCGACGCGCATGCCGACCGGGCTGCCGGTGGTCACCACCAGCGTCGGCGTGGCGACCACCTGCCCGCCTTCGCGCAGGGTACCGGACAGCACGAGCCGGGCCGCGTCCAGCGGTTCCACCGTGAATTCGCCCTCCCACCTGCGGCCGGCCGGCGTGTCCATGGAAAACGCGAACGGCCTGCCCGCAGGCCCGCGCACCTCGAAGCTGCGCGCTTCACCGTCCACGTCCAGTTGCAGCTTCACGCCGTAATGGACCGCACCGGCGGCGCCCTTTTCCGCCCGCGCCGGCTGCGCGGCCCACGCCGCATACCCCAGCCCCGTCGACAGCCCCGCCGACAGCAGCAGCATCGCGAACCACTGCTGCTTTCCCGGCACCGGACGCTTCAGCATGGCGATACGCTCCTTCAACGGATGCGGGCCCTGCCAGTGGCAACCGAGCGGCAAGGGCGACAGCGACAGCCCGGTCTTGAGCATGGCGCTGCCATAGCTGCGGCGCGCGCCGTCGCCGCGGGCGATGACGCGCTCGTCGCAGGAAAACTCCTGGTCCTCGCGGCAGCGACGCAGCGCCAGCGGCAGCAGCGGGTTGAACCAGTACACGCACTGCATCGCCGCCAGCAGCGCGTTGACCGCGATGTCGCCACGGCGCAGGTGCACCTGTTCGTGCAGCAGCACGAGCCGCCGTTCCTGCGCGGTGTAGCGCTGCTCGAAATCCACCGGCAGCACGATCCGCGGCCGCCACAGGCCGACCACGGCAGGCAGCCCCGCCGCTGCCTGCGCCCGCCAGCAGCCCTCGCCGCCACGCTGCAGCGTGCCCAGCCCACGCACGAAACGCCGCTGCTGGCGCAGCTGCCATGCCATCATCAGCAGCGCGCCCGCCGCCCAGATTCCACCCAGCACCGGCGCCCACGGCAGCATCGGCGCGGCCTGCACCATCGCGGCAGGGGTTGCCGGCAGTAGCGCGTCCAGGGCCGTCATCGGCAGCACCGCGCTGCGCGGCGCCGGCAGCAGCACGGCGCCCCACGCCACCGGCACGGCCAGCCACAACAGGTAGGCCGCGCTGGCGCCCAGCCGGCGCCGCACCACGCCGCGCAGCAGCAGCACCACGGCCATCGCCGCGCTGCTGGCCAGCGTGGTCGCCAGCAAGGCCTGCAGGAACTCAGGGCTGGTCATCGTCGAGTTCCTCCAGCAGCCTGCGCAGTTCGGCCACGTCGTCGCGGCTCAGCCTGCGGTGCTGGCTGAAATGCGCCACCAGCGGCGCGACGCGGCCGTCGAACAGGCGCTCGAGCAGGCTGCTGCTTTCCTCCAGCAGCCATGCGTCGCGCTGCACCCGCGGTGCGTACAGGTAGCGCCGCCCCTCCTTCATCGCGCTGATCGCGCCCTTGTTGAGCAGGCGGTTGAGCAGGGTCTTGACGGTGGCCTCGGCCCAGCCGTTGCGGCCGGCCAGGCGCGCCACCACGTCCTCGGCGGCGAGCGGGTGCGCCTCCCACAGGATCTCCATCACCACCGCTTCGGCCTCGCTGATCCGGATCATCGTTTACGCTCGTAATTTTTATCGATTACACGAGTAAACGATTCGCCTGTCAAGCATCCCGACCGGGGCTTCATCGCCGCGGTGCTGTAATGCCGGCTCTCCGCAACAACGCACCGCCATGCCCCATCATGTGACCGATCCCGATGCCGCCGTGGCGTGGCTGCTGGCCCACGTCGAGGGACCGCTGCGCATCGGCGCGCCGCTGGCGCTGGGCAAGCCGCACCGGCTGCTCAACGCGCTCTATGCCCGCATCGAGCAGGACCCCTCGCGCCCGCTGCAGCTCTATACGGCGCTCTCGCTCGATCCGCCGCAGGCCAGCGGCAACGACCTGCAGGCGCGTTTCCTGCGGCCGTTCGTCGAGCGCCATTTCGGCGCGGACTTCCCGCGCCTGGCCTATGCGCAGGCGGTGGCGCGCGACGCCCTGCCCGCGCACGTGCAGGTGGAGGAGTTCTACATGCAGTCCGGCGCGCTGCTGGGCTCCACGCAGGCGCAGCGCGCCTACACCAGCCTCAACTACACCCACGCCGCCGACGCGGTGGCGCAGCGCGCGCCGCACGCCATCGTGCAGAAGGTGGCCGCGCGCGAAGGCAGCGCGCGGCTGTCCCTGTCGTGCAACAACGACATCACCCAGGACACGCTCGACGCCATCGCCGCGCGCGGCCTGCCGCGGCCGCTGCTGATCGCCGAGATCGACCCGGAGCTGCCGTGGCTGGGCGGCACCGCCACGGTGGACGCGGCGTTCTTCGACCTGGTGCTCACCCCGCCCGGCCCGTATCCGAAGCTGTTCGGGCTGCCGCGGCAGCCGGTGAACGATGCCGATTACGCCATCGGCCTGTACGCCAGCACGCTGGTGCGCGACGGCGGCACCCTGCAGATCGGCATCGGCGCGCTGGCCGACGCGCTCAGCCACGCGCTGGTGCTGCGGCATACCGACAATGCCCGCTACCGGCGGATACTGCATGCGCTCGACCCGACGCTGGCAGAGCACCCGCTGGTGCGCGAAGCCGGCGGGCTGGCGCCGTTCGAGACCGGCCTGTACGGCTGCAGCGAAATGCTCAACGAGGGCTTCCGCAGGCTGGTGCAGAGCGGCGTGATCCGCCGCAAGGTGCACGACGACCTGGCGCTGATGCAGCGCCTGGCCAACGGCAGCGCCTACACCGCCGACCATGCGCGGCTGGCCGAGGAAGGCGAATACCTGCACGGCGCGTTCTACCTCGGCTCGCCGGAGTTCTACGACTGGCTGCGGCACCTGCCCGAGGACGAATGCCGCGCCATCGGCATGCGCCGCATCAGCGAGATCAACCAGCTCTATGGCGGCGATGAAACCCTGCAGCGGCTGCAGCGCCGCGACGCGCGCTTCTTCAATTCCTGCATGATGGCCACCGCGCTCGGCGCGGCGGTATCGGACGCGCTGGACGACGGCCGCGTGGTGTCCGGCGTCGGCGGCCAGTACAACTTCGTGGCGATGGCGCACGCGCTGCCGGATGCGCGCAGCGTGCTGATGTTCCGCGCCGTGCGCGAAGCGGCGGGCAGCGCGCGCTCCAATGTCCGCTGGAACTACGGCCACACCACCATTCCGCGCCACCTGCGCGATGTCTTCATCGACGAATACGGCATCGCCGACCTGCGCGGCGCGACCGACGAGGACTGCGTGATCGCCATGGCCGGCATCACCGACGCCGCCTTCCAGGCGCCGCTGCTGGAACAGGCGAAGGCGGCGAAGAAGCTGGCGCGCGGCTTCACCGCGCCGGCGCGCTGGCAGCGCAACCGCGCCGAGGTGCTTGCCGCCGCGCTGGCGCCGTTCCGCCGCGACGGCAGCCTGCCCGATTACCCGCTGGGCAGCGATTTCACCCCGGTCGAGCAGGACCTGCTGCGCGCCCTGACCTGGCTCAAGACCCGCACCGCCAGCGCCGGCGGCAAGCTGCGCACCGTGCTCGCGGCCCTGCGCCAGCGCGCCGGCGACAACGACGCCATGTACCTGCAGCGCATGGCGCTGGAACAGCCGGTCGGTTTCGGCGAGTGGCTCGATGCGCGCCTGCTGCGCCTGGCGCTGGCACGCACCGCGCGGCCCTGAAAGGCGGCGCGTCGCTCAGGCGTCCGCGGCGGACGGATCGTGCTGCAGGATGTTCACCAGCCCGCCGAACGGATCGCGCACGAAGAACCGGCGCACGCCCCACGGCTCGCGCGCCGGCCCGTACTCGAGGGCGATGCCGGCGGCGCGGACGCGGGCCAGCGCTTCGTCCAGGTCGTCCACCTCCACCGAAAGATCCGGCACCGGCGTTCCCGATCCGCCTTCGGTGGCGAAACTCAGCTGCGTGGTCATGCGCGATGGCGCCGCGTAGGTGCGGATCCAGCCATGGTCCATGACCGGTTCCAGGCCGAGGATCGCGTGGTAGAACGCATCAGCGGCGTCCAGCTGGTCGGTACGGATGTTGGCGACGATGCGCTTCACTTTCATCGGATTCTCCAAGGTGTGCCTGCGCTACTGCCCGGCCGGCGGCTCCCACAGTTCGACCTTGTTGCCCTCCGGGTCGATGACCCAGCCGAATTTTCCCTGCTCGGAGGTCTCGGTCCTGTCGACGACGTCGCAACCCTCGGCGCGCAGCACCGGCAGCAGCGCGTCCAGGTCGGCGACGCGGAAATTGACCATGAAGGACGCCGTGCCTGGCGCCATGTAGTTCGTGTCGGCGGCGAACGGGCTCCAGATCGTCATGCCCGGCGCGCTGCCCTCGCCGCCCCACCGGAACACCGCGCCATTCCAGCCGGCGACATCGAGCCCGAGATGATCGCGGTACCAGGCCGCCAGCGCGGCCGGGTCCTTCGCCTTGAAGAAGATGCCGCCGATACCGGTCACGCGCTTCATGGTGCTTCTCCGGATGTGCCGCCCGCGATGGGGGCGTGCGGTCGATGCTCGCATGCGGGCGGAGCCGGAGCCAATGGGCTCCGTCGTACCTGGACCCGCGCGCCAAGAACCCACCCCGCAGGAGCGACTTCAGTCGCGAAAGGGCAGCGCCGGGAAAGCCTCTTCGCGACTGAAGTCGCTCCTACGGAGGGAGCGGGACGCGCTTCCGCCGGAGAGGAGCAAAGAAAAGGCCGGGAAATCCCGGCCTTTTCTCACCACGCCGCGATGCGGCGCATCACTTCGCCAGCTGCGCCTTCGCCGCGGCGACCACCGCCTCGGTGGTGATGCCGAAGTGCTGGTACAGCTTGTCGGCCGGGGCCGAGGCGCCGAAGGTATCCAGGCCGACCACGGCGCCGTCCAGGCCCACGTACTGGCGCCAGAAACCGGTGACGCCGGCTTCCACCGCCACGCGCGCGCGCACCGCGTTGGGCAGCACCGATTCGCGGTAGGCCGCGTCCTGGCGGTCGAACACGTTGGTGGACGGCATCGACACCACGCGGGCCTTGATGCCGGCCGCGTCCAGCTCGGCCTTGGCGGCCATGGCCAGGCCCACTTCCGAGCCGGTGCCGATCAGGATCACATCCGGCGTGCCGGCGGCGTCGGCCAGCACGTAGCCGCCGCGTTCGATCAGCCTGACCTGCTCGGCGCTGCGCTGCTGCGGGGCCAGGTTCTGGCGGCTGAAGATCAGGCAGCTCGGGTTGTCCCTGCGCAGGATCGCGGCCTTCCAGCTCACCGCCGACTCGGTGGCGTCGCAGGGGCGCCACACGTCGTTGTTGGGGATGTAGCGCAGCGAGGCGATGTGCTCGACCGGCTGGTGGGTCGGGCCGTCCTCGCCCAGGCCGATGGAGTCGTGGGTGAACACGTGGATGACCTGCGCCGGGATCAGCGCGCTCATGCGCAGCGCGTTGCGGGCGTAGTCGCTGAACACCAGGAAGGTGGCGTCGAACGGCAGGAAACCGCCGTGCAGGGCCAGGCCGTTGGCGATCGCGCTCATGCCGAACTCGCGCACGCCGTAGTGCACGTAGTTGGCCTGCGGGTCTTCGCCGACCACGGTGTGTGCGCCCTTCCACAGGGTCAGGTTGGAGCCGGCCAGGTCGGCCGAGCCGCCGACGATTTCCGGCAGCAGCGGCGCGAAGGCCTGGATGGCGTTCTGCGAGGCCTTGCGCGAGGCGATGGTCGGCGCTTCGGCCTGCACCTGGGCGATGTAGGCATCGGCCTGGGCGATGAAGTCGGCCGGCAGCTCGCCGTGCGACCGGCGGGTCAGTTCCTCGGCCTCGGCCGGGAACTGCGCGGCGTACTTGTCGAACAGCTGCTCCCACTCGGCCTGGCGCAGGGTGCCGGTGCCGCCCGCGCGCCAGCCGGCGTAGATCTCCTCGGGAATCTCGAACGGGCCGTATTCCCAGCCCAGCGCCTTGCGGGTGGCTTCCAGTTCGTCCTTGCCCAGCGGCGCGCCGTGGCTGGATTCCTGGCCGGCCTTGTTCGGCGAACCGAAGCCGATGGTGGTCTTGCAGCAGATCAGGGTCGGCCTGTCGAACTGCGACAGCGCCGCGTCGATGCCGGCCTTGATGCTCTCCGGGTCATGGCCGTCGACGCCGCGCACCACGTTCCAGCCGTAGGACTCGAAGCGCGCCGGGGTGTCGTCGGTGAACCAGCCTTCCACTTCGCCGTCGATGGAGATGTTGTTGTCGTCCCAGAAGCAGACCAGCTTGCCCAGGCCCCAGGTGCCGGCCAGCGAGGCGGCCTCGTGCGAGATGCCTTCCATCAGGCAGCCGTCGCCCATGAACACCCAGGTGCGGTGGTCGACGACTTCGAACTCGGGGCGGTTGTAGCGCTGCGCCAGCAGCTTCTCGGCCAGCGCGAAGCCCACCGCATTTGCGAAGCCCTGGCCCAGCGGGCCGGTGGTGGTCTCCACGCCCGGTGTTTCATGGCGCTCCGGGTGGCCGGCGGTCCTGCTGCCCAGCTGGCGGAAGGCCTTGAGCTGCTCGATCGGCAGGTCGTAGCCGCTCAGGTGCAGCAGTGCGTACTGCAGCATCGAGCCGTGGCCGTTGGACAGCACGAAGCGGTCGCGGTTGAACCACTTCGGGTTGTTCGGGTTGTGCCGGAGGTAGTCGTTCCAGAGCACTTCGGCGATGTCGGCCATGCCCATCGGCATGCCGGGGTGGCCGGAGTTGGCGGCTTGCACCGCATCGGCGGCGAGGAAACGGATGGCGTTCGCCAACTGGCGGCGGGAGGGCTGCGTCATGGTTCGTCGGGTCGGGAGGCTCCCGCGGAGCTGCGGGCGGCCTATTGTCCCACAGAGCACCGGGCAGGTCAGGCCGGGGTCGCCCGCCGCCGGGGCAGGCCGGGCCTGTTTCCACAACGGCGAAGGCCGCCCATCGGGCGGCCTTCGCGCAGGTCCGGACGACCGGCCCGGTCAATGGTGGCCGGCGTTTTCCGGCACGTCCGGTACCTCGTCGTCGGCCACGCCGCTGCGGTGGGAGACCACCACGGCGGTGGCCAGGTCGCCGGTGACGTTGAGCGAGGTGCGGCACATGTCCAGGAAGGTATTGACGCCCAGGATGATGCCGATGCCCTCGGGCTTGATGCCGATGATGCCGCAGATCATCGCGATCACCGGCAGCGAGCCGGACGGGATGCCGGCGGTGCCGATGCCGCCCAGGATGCACAGCAGCAGCACCATCAGCTGCTGCGGCAGGCCCAGGTGCAGGCCGTAGACCTGCGCCAGGAACAGCACGGTGATGCCCTCGAACAGCGCGGTGCCGTGGTGGTTGGCCGAGGCGCCGACGGTCAGCACGAAGCGCGAGACCTTGCGCGGCAGCTTCAGGTTTTCCTCGGCCACACGCAGGGTCACCGGCAGGGTGGCCGACGAGGACGCGGTGGCGAAAGCGGTCAGCGTGGCTTCCTGGGTGCCGCGGAAGAAGCTGCGCGCCGACATGCCGCCCAGCAGGCGCACCCACAGCGGCAGCACGATGAAGCCGTGGATGGCGATTGCCAGCAGCACGGTCACCACGAACCACATCAGGCTCTGGATCACGTCCCAGCCCAGCCGCGCGGTCAGGTTGAACATGAAGGCCGCCACCGCGAACGGCGCCAGCTTGATGAACATGCCGATCAGGTGCATGCACACCTCGAACAGGCCCTGCACGGCGTTCTTGAACGCGGTGGTGCCCGCGGTCGGCCTCATCACCAGGCCGATGCCGATCATCAGCGCGAAGAACACGATGCCCAGCTTCTTGCTGTCGTCGCCCATCGCATTGACGATGTTGTGCGGCACGATGTTGACCAGCAGGTCCATCAGCCGCAGTTCGTTGCCCTTGCTGATGATCTCACCGGTCTTGGCGCTGCTCATGGCCTGCTCGACCAGGGCCGGATCCATGTGCGTGCCCGGCTGCAGCAGGTTGACGCAGAGCAGGCCGATGCCGACCGCCAGCGCGGTCACCACCGCGGTGTAGTTCAGCGTCTTCCAGCCCAGCCGGCCCAGCGAGGCGATGTCGCCCAGTTCGGCCACGCCCAGCACCAGCGCCGAGAACATCAGCGGCACCACCAGCATGAACAGCAGGTTGAGGAAGATCTGGCCGAACGGCTGGGTGACGTAATCGATCGTCGTACTCACCCAGGCCGCGTCGGCCGCGGTGGCATGTGCGACCAGGCCCACGATCGTGCCGAGCATGAACCCGAGCAGCACCTTGATGTGCAGGGGCATGGAGGGCTTCCTTGGCGCGTGGGCGTTGGGCATGCGGCGGTACTCGCGGGCGAAAGGTCGCGTAGCTTAACAAAAGCTGCACACGGCCCACCCCTGCCATATGGGCCAGTGCGCCCGGCGCCTGCGGCGCGCTGCCAAACCGCCGCGTTCCCCTAGATGCGCGGGTTTGCCCCGCATGCGGCTTTCCCGGCGAACCCCCGCACCTGCGAGGCCAACCACCGGAGGCCGCTCAGCCGGATTTCCGGTGATCGGGGTAGAGCGGCGGCAACGGCGCTGCCGGCGCCTGCTTATCCGCCCGCCATGCGGGGCCGCTGCTGAATGCGGCGCGCAGCGCGGCGCGGGCCGCGGTCCCGCTGCCGTCGGCCCAGCGTGCCCGGCGCAGCGCATCCAGCGCTTCGCGCTGCGCGGCACTGTCCAGGCGCGTGGCCAGCGCGTCCAGGTCGGCGACCGGGGGGCGGGCCATGCCCCGCAACGCCTGTTCGACATCGTCCAGATCACCGGTGTCCAACGCGCGCCGTAGGTCGGCCAGCGAATGCGTGGCCGCGCCGGTGGCGCCTGGGGCCGCGTCGTTTCCTGCGGCAGTTCCCCGCGCCTGCGGCGTACGCCGCCGGGTCAGCGCCCAGACCAGGGTCGCCAGCCACAGCAGCGCGAACCCGGCCGCCAGCAGCGGCCACAGCCGCTCCGGCAGGTACCGGCCGCCGGGCAGCGCGATCGCACGGTCGCCGGCTTCCGGCGGCGGCGCCGCGGCGACGGTGGTGCCCGGCACGACCGGCGGCGGCATTGCCGCCGCGGTCCCCGGCGCCACCGGCAGGGCCAGGTCGGGCAGCGCGGCGGTCTTCGCCTCGGCCGCGCGCACGTCCCACCAGCGCAGGCGGATGCCGGGCACCGCCAAGGTGCCGGACTGCTGCGGCACGATGGAGTAGCGGCGCGTCAGCTTCAGCTGCGGCCCGTTGCCGTCGAAGGTCTCGTCGTACCGGGGCGGCTCGGCGAACACCTGCGCGGCGTCGCCGAGCGAGGGCACCGGCAGGTCCGGAAACTGCGCGCGCGTCGCGCCGACGGCGGTGGCCTCCACCTCAAGCGTCACCGCTTCGCCGACACGCGCCGACTGCGGTGCGGCCGTATAGCGCAGGCGCAGGTCCTTGAGCGGCAGCCAGGGCTGCGGCGCGGCGTCGGGCACGGCGCGCACCTGCAGGGTCTGGTCGGGCGCGCGCGCGTTGAGCATGCCGTTGCCGCGCCCGAAGAAATCGTCGAAGAAGCCGCCGGCGCCGCGGCCGCTGAAGCGCGCGCCTTCCAGCCGCAACGGGCCGCTGCGCTCGGGAATCAGCAGGAAGCGCCGTTCGACCACGTTGTAGCGGCGGCCGCCGACCTCGCGCGACGAGGTGCGGTCCTCGCCCACGCGCTGCAGCGAGGCCGAGGCCGGCGTCGCCAGGTCCAGTTCGCCCGACGCCAGCTGGGTCGCGAAATAAAGCCGCACCACCACGCCCACGCTCTGCTGCACGTACGGCTGCGGGTCGTCGACTTCGGTTTCCACGAAGGCCACGGCATCGCCGGCGCGGCTGGACACCGGCGCGGCCTCCACCGTCAGCCGCAGCGGCGGGGTCTGCGTCGCACCGACGCGCAAGGGCGGCACTTCCAGCACGCCGCTGCGGCGCGGGGTGAGCACCACGCCGAACAGGGCGGTGTTGCTGACGCTGCCGTTGACCAGGCGCGTCTGCCGGCCGCTGGTGCGTCCGCCCAGCGCGAAATCGGCCTGCAGCGGCGCGTAGTCCGGCGCCGCGCCGGCCTGGTCGGTCTCGATGTTGAGGGTGACCACGTCGCCTTCGCCGACATGGTCGCGGTCCAGCCACGCGCGGGTCTGCGCCTGCACGCCGGCGGCGCAGGCCAGCAACGCGACCAACCACACTTTCATGAAAACGCTTCGCCGCTTCATCGCCCTTCCCGCCTGCGCCGCTCGTATTCGAGCTGGAACTTCGCCTTCAACAGATCGCCCGGCTCGTCGGGCACGCGCTGCATCCACGCTTCGATCGCCTGGCGCCGCTCGCGCTCCTGCGGGCTCATCGCCGCCTGCGCCGCGCGTCTTGCCGGATCGTCGTCGCCGGCCTGCTGCCGGCGCATCGCCTCGGCCATGCGCTCGCGCTGGGCCTGGTCGGCCTGCTGCTGGCCCCGGGCATCTTCCGCCTGCGGCGCCTTCTGCCGCGCATCCGCCGATGGCTGGCCCTGGCCCGGCTGCGGCGGCTGCGCGTCCTTCTGCTGCGACGGCGACTGCCCCTGCTGCGACGGCGAATCCTGCGACCTGCCGTCCTGCGACTGGCCCGGCGACTGCTGCCCGGGCGCTGGCTTGCCCTGCTGCGTATCGGGCTTGTCCTGCTTGCCGCCGCCCTGCTGGCCCGGCGGCGGCTGGCGCCTGCGCGCGGCATCGACCGCGGCGCGGTTGGCTTTCGCATCGGCCATGTCCGGCCGCTGTTCCAATGCGCGGTCGTAGGCGGCGATCGCCTCGTCGTAGCGGCCCTGCCGCGCCAGCGCGTTGCCCAGGTTGTACCAGCCCTGTTCGTTGTCGATGCCCTCGAAACGACGCTGCGCGGTGGCGAAATCGCCCTTGCGGTAGGCCTCGACGCCTTCGGCCAGGCGCTGGTGGTCGCGCTGGTCGGCACGTTGCCACCAGCCTCCGTTTTCGGCCGCCTGCGCCGGCAGGGCCAGTGGCAGCCACAGGCACAGCACCATGGCGGCCAGCGCCTGCCGGCGCCGCCGGAACGCCAGCAGCGCGACCAGCATCAGCGGCGGCAGCAGCCAGTAGCCCTCGTCCTGCCAGGTCCTGTCGGTGCCGCGACCGGGCCGCTCGCCATCGGCCGCCTGCGGCCGCAGGACACCCAGCAGCTGCAGATCCGCGTCGTTGGCCGACAGCCGCGCATAATTGCCACCGCCGGCAGCGGCCAGCGCACGCAGCGAGCCTTCATCCAGCCGCGCCTGCCCGATGCGCCCTTCGCGGTCCTGGTAGGCCGCGCCCACCGGCGTGCCCAATCCCATTGCCGACACGCGATGACCGGCCGCGCGCAGGCGCACGGCTTCGGCCTGCGCGGCGGCATCGGCATGGTCGCTGACCAGCAGGATCACGCCCTCGCGCGCGCTGGCCTGGTGCAGCAGGTCGCCGGCCCATTCCAGCGCCCTGTCCGCCCGCTGTCCGTCCACCGGCATGATGTCCGGCGCCAGCGCGTCGAGGAACAGCGCGACATTGGCGGCGTCGTCGGTGAGCGGCGCCACGGTGAACGGCTCGTCCGCGTAGGCGACCAGCGCCACGCCGCCACCGCGGCGCTCGCGCAGCAGCGTCGCCAGCTTGGCCCGTACCTGCAGCAGCCGGCTCGGCGGCAGGTCGACCGCGCCGGTGCGGCTGGACAGGTCCAGCACCACCACCAGCGGCGTCTTCGACTCCCACAATGGCTGTTCGACCTGGCGCCAGCTCGGCCCGGCCAGCGCCAGCACCGCCAGCAGCAGGCCGGCCAGCAGGGCCAGCCATCCACCGATGCCGCGCCTGCCGCCGCCCACCAGCAGGTGCGGCAGCAGGTGCGCGTCCACCGCGCTGCGCCAGTCGCCGCGACGGCGGCGCCGGTACCAGGCGCCGAGCAGCGCGGCGGGCAGCAACAGCAGCGCCCACAACCAGTCAGGCCGGATGAAATGCAGGCTGTTCCAGAACGCGGTCATCGGCGCCGCTCCGGCCAGGCCAGTGCCAGCAGGCCCAGCAGCAGCGCCGCCGCCAGCGGCCAGGCATAGCGCTCCAGGCGCGGACGCAGCGCCGGCCCGGCGCCGCGCACCGGCTCCAGGCGATCCAGCTCGGCGTAGATGCCGACCAGTTCGCGGGTGTCGCGCGCGCGGAAGAAGCGCCCGCCGGTCTGCTCGGCGATGCGCGTCAGCGTGTCCTCGTCGATCTGGTCCTCGCCCCCGGGCATCTGCATGCCGAACAGTGAGAAGCCGCCGGTGCCGCCGAAGGCGATGGTGTACACGCGCACGCCTTCGGCCCTGGCCAATTCGGCCGCCTTCAGCGGTTCCAGCACGCCCGCGGTATTGACGCCATCGGTCAGCAGGATCAGCACGCGCTGGCCTTCGGCCTGCTCGCGCAGGCGCTTGACCGCCAGCGCGATGGCATCGCCCAGCGCGGTCTCGCGCCCGGCCAGCCCGACCACGCTGTCGCGCAATTGTTCGCGCACGCTGGCGCGGTCTCGGGTCAGCGGGGTCAGCGCGTAGGCGCGCTGCCCGAACACCAGCAGGCCGATGCTGTCGCCTTCGCGGCGGTCGAGGAAGTCGGCCAGCACCGCCTTGGCCGCGGTGAGCCGGTCCACCACCCGGCCGCCGAGCTGCATGTCGTCCTCGCTCATGCTGCCGGACAGGTCCACGGCCAGCATCATCTGCCGCGTCTGCCGTGGCGGTTCGACCGCCTCACCCAGCTGCTGCGGCCGCGCGGCGGCGGCGCACAGGCACAGCCACGCCAGCCACAGCAGCACCGCGCGCAGCGAGGGCGCGCGCCGGCGCGGCGACGCCACCTGCAGCCTTGCCGGTTCCCACGGCACCCGCAGCGCCGGGCCACCGCCCGCGCGCAGCGGCCACAGCGCCATCAGCAGCGGCGCGGGCGCGGCCAGCCACAGCCAGGGCCAGGCGAATTCCGGCAGGCCGCCCAGCAGCATGCGCGCCTGCTCCATCACCGGCGCCGCTCCATCAGGGCGATGAAGCGCCCGCGCGCCAGCGCGCATGCACGCGCGGCCTGCGCGTCGTCGATCTCGCGGCGGAAACCGCCGTCGAGCAGCACACGTCCGTCGCCCGCGCTGAAGTCATGGCCTTGCCCGCCGTCGAGGAAACGCAGCCAGGCCTCGCCCTGCAGCAGCGCCGCCTGCGGGTCGCGGCGGCGGGCCGCGCGGCGCAGCAGTTCCGACGCCATGCCGACGCGGGCGGCCGCGCCACCGGCGGCCGCCAGCGTTCCGTCGAACAGGGATTCCCAGCGCCGGCGCCGGCGCAGGCGGTGCAGCCGCACCGCCGCGATCACGAGAACGACGAGCAGCGCGCCGGCCAGCAGCAGCCACCAGCCCGGCGCTGGCGGCCACCAGCCCGGCGCCGCGGGCAGATGCACATCGCGCAGCGGCAACGTGGTGGCGATCATGCCTGCACCTTCGCGGCGGCGGCCCCCAGCCAGGCATCGCTGGCGTCGTCCGAGGCCAGCACCTGCACCTGGATCCTGCGGCCCGGCAGGGCCTTGCGCAGGGTTTCGACGGGGGCGACGAAGGCGTCGTGCCAGGCATCGCGCATGGCGCCGGCCGCCAGGTCCAGCTCCATGCGTCCGCCCGATGCCGCCACCGGCAGCAGGCAGCGCGGCGGCTGCATCTCCAGCGGATCGACCAGCAGCACCAGGCGCACGTCCACGTGCATCGACAGCGCCGACCAGGTGGCCGGCGCGACGGCCAGGGCGCTGGCCGGGTCCGCCAGCACCAGCGCCCGCGCGCCCGGGTGCAGCAGGCGCGTCGCGCGCTCCAGCGCGGACTGCAGGCCCGCGCCGGCGGCGGACGGCGCGGCGTACCAGCGCACCAGGGCATCGAGCACGCGCAGCACGCCGCGCATGCCGCCGGCGGGCGGCACCAGGCCGTCTTCGCGGCCGCTGCACAGCGCCGCCACGCGATCGCCATCGCGCAGCGCCGACCAGGCCGCGACGGCCCCGGCGCGCGCGGCCTGCACCGACTTGAACCGCGCACGGGTGCCGAAGTACAGCGCCGGTGCGGTATCGGCCACGAGCAGGGTGAGGCGCTCGCGTTCGGCCTGGAAGGTCTTGGTATGGGTGAAGCCGGTGCGCGCGCTCAGCTTCCAATCGATGTGGCGGGCGTCGTCGCCGGCGACATACTCGCGCGATTCGGCGTACTCCATGCCGCGCCCGCGCTGCGCCGAGGTTGCGCGGGCGGCAACGCCGCGCCGCCCGCGGCGCGGGTCGCGCGCGCGCAATGCCAAGCGCCGCAATGCGATCAGCTCGGCCAGCGACGGGGCGATGCCCTCGGATGCGGGGAAAGGAGAATCGGGAACGGGGAACGACGCTCCGCCGTGGGCCGATGACCCGGGAGATACCGCCCTTCCCCTCTCCCCCTTCCCGCTTCCCTGCTTCATCACGGCAACGGCACGCGGTCGAGCAGCGCCGCGACCAGGCGCTCGCCGTCCCAGCCCTCGGCCGCCGCTTCGTAACTGGGCAGGATACGGTGCCGCAGCACGTCCGGCGCCACCGCGCGCACGTCGTCCGGCGTCACGTAATCGCGCCCGGACAGCCAGGCCTTGGCCCGCGCGCAGCGTTCCAGCGCGATGGAGCCGCGCGGGCTTGCGCCCCAGGCAATGCGGCGCGCCAGCGACGCGTCGTAGGCCGAGGCATCGCGCGAGGCCAGTACCAGTTCGACCAGGTAACGCTCCAGCTGCGGCGCCATGTGCAGTTCCAGCACCGCGCGTCGCGCCTGTTCGACCTGCTGCAGCGACAGCTTCTCCACCGGCACGGGCACCGCCTCCATCTCGCGCAGCGCGCGTTCGCGCGCCAGCCGCAGGATCTCCGTTTCCGCGCCCGCATCCGGGTAGCCGATGCGCACATGCATCAGGAACCGGTCCAGCTGCGCCTCGGGCAGGGGGAAGGTGCCTTCCTGCTCGATCGGATTCTGCGTGGCCATGACCAGGAACACCGCCGGCAGCGGATAGGTCCTGCGGCCCACCGTCACCTGCCGCTCGCCCATCGCCTCGAGCAGGGCGGACTGCACCTTGGCCGGCGCGCGGTTGATCTCGTCGGCCAGCAGGATCGGGTGGAACACCGGCCCGGGCTGGAATTCGAAGCGGCCTTCCTGCGGGCGCCAGATGTCGGTACCGGTCAGGTCGGCGGGCAGCAGGTCCGGGGTGAACTGGATGCGCGCGAAGCTGGCATCGATGCGCGAGGCCAGCGCACGGATCGCCGTGGTCTTGGCCAGCCCGGGCGCGCCTTCCACCAGCAGATGGCCATCGGCCAGCAGCGCGACCAGCAGGCGTTCGACCAGGACCGACTGGCCTACGATTTCGGTGGCCAGGGCATCGCGCAGGGCGATGAAGGCCGCGTGCAGGCCGTTTTCGGCGGCCGGCGTTTCGGGCATGTGCGGGGGCAGGTTCATAGGCGCAGTTTGACCGATCCACGATGAAATGGTTCATCGCGCGCGACGGCAACGGTCGTGCAACGGAAAAGGCCGCCTTGCGGCGGCCTTCCCGTCAGCCGGATGGATCCGGCTCAGTGCGGCTTGGCGACGCGCAGGATCTTCGGCGTCACGAACACCAGCAGCTCGGCCTTGTCCTTGCTGCGGCCACGCTTCTTGAACAGGTTGCCCAAGAAGGGGATGTCGCCCAGGAACGGCACCTTGGTGACGCTGCTGCGGTCGGTGAATTCGTACACACCGCCGATCACCACGGTCTGACCATCGTCCACCAGCACCGCCGTGTTGACTTCGCGACGGTTGATGATCGGCACGGTGCCGTAGTCGGTCACTTCCATGAAACGATCGACCTCATCCTTCTTCACGTTCATGTTGAGGAAGATACGGTTGTCCTGGGTGATGGTCGGGGTGACCTTCAGTTCCAGCAGCACTTCCTTGAACTGGACGTTGGCCGTGGGCGCACCGCCGGCACCACCACCACCGGAAATGGTGACGTAGCCGATTTCCTTGCCCTGCTTGATCACGCCCTCACGCTGGTTGGCAGTGACGATGCGCGGATTGGAAACCACTTCACCGCGCCCCTCTTCCTGCATTGCCGACAGCTCCACGTCCAGCGAAAAGCCACCACGCAGCAGGGTGTATGCGATCGAGCCGGCCGGGTTGTCGACCGGCAGGTTCACGTTGAGCCCGCGCCCGTCCCTGGTATTGCCAATCGTACCCAGGGTGCCGCCATAGGCATCGCCCCTTCCGGTAACGGGATCCCTGTTGTTGACGTTGACACCGAATTTCGCGCCCAGATCGCGGGCGAAGGTATCGGTTGCGATGACGATGCGCCCCTCGATCAGCACCTGGTCGACCGGGCGGTCGATCACCGCGATCAGCTCGCGCATCTGCGCGATCTTCTTCGGGATGTCGCTGATCATCAGCGTATTGGTGCGCTCATCGGCCACGATCATGCCGCGCTGGGACAGGAAGCCGTTCTCACGCTGCGCGCTGCCGCCACTGCCACCACCACTGCCGCTGTTGCCGATTCCCTTGGCTTCGGTCAGGGCTTTGAAGATCGCATCGGCGTTGTGGTAGTTGATCTGGATGTATTCGGTCACCAGGCCTTCGCGCTCTTCCAGAGCGATGCGCGCATCCTCCTTCTCCTGCTCGAACTTGGCCAGCTCCTGCTGCGGCGCGACCCAGATCACCCCGCCGTCGCGGCGCTTGTCCAGGCCCTTGGCGCGCAGGACGATGTCCAGCGCCTGGTCCCAGGGCACGTTGACCAGGCGCAGGGTCACATTGCCCTGCACGGTGTCCGAAGCGACCACGTTGAGGTTGGATTCCTCCGCGATCAGCTGCAGCACGGTGCGCACCGGCACGTCCTGGAAATTGAACGTCACCGGGCGGCCGCTGTAGCCGCGCGCGGCCACCGTGGCCGCGGCCTGCGCCACGGTCCGTGCGGTCACCGCACCGGTCGCCGCCTGTTCCTGCCGGGGCGAAATCTCCACCACGTACTCGTTGCCGGACTGGTAGGCCAGCGACTCGAACGCCCCCTGGGTACTCAGCACCAGCTGCGAGCCATGACCCGAGGGCCTGGCATCGATGCGCTGCACCGGCGTGGCGAAATCCACCACGTTCAGCGGGCGCTGCAGTTCGGCCGGCAGGGTCGCATTGCCCATGTCGACCACGACGCTGTTGCCCTGGGTCCGCAGGTCGGGGCTGGCGCCCTGCCCGTCGAACTGCAGGACCAGGCGGCCGGCGCCATCATCGCCGCGCTTGAAGTCGACCTTGGTGACCGCGACGGTCGCCGCAGGCTGCGCGGCGACGGGCGGAGCGACGTCCGCGGCGAAGGCCGCGAACGATGAGCCGCAGGCCAGCGCCAGCGCAACTCCCAATGCGCGGGCGTGGACCATCGCTTGGCGCCGGGCGGGACGCAGGCTCAGGGCTTTGGAAAAAGTCATCGTGCTATCCCCAATAATCATTCATCGATCGTCAAGCGCCAGCGAGGCCGGGCGTTCCAGCCAGCCGCCGGCACCGTCGGGCACCAGTTCAATCAGCTCAATGCCGTCCTCGCGCACGCTGGTGACGCGGCCATCGCTCTGCCCCAGGTACACGCCCGGACGCACGCGGTAGGTCACCTTGTCCGGCCCCATCACCAGCGCGACCATGCCGGCGCCATTGCCGATCGTCCCCACCATGTCCAGGCTGTCGAGCGGGAAGGCTTCCAGCGGCTCCTTGCGCCGGTTCGGGTCCGGCCGCAATGCGCTGTTCCCTTCCGGGTTGACCCAGGCATCGCTGAACGGATCGCGCAGCCCCTGCGCCGAGTATTCGAAGGTCTCGAACTGCTGCATCACCGGCAGCGGATCCAGTGGCGTGGCCGGGCGCGCACGCACGTCGGCCACCCACTTTTCGAGATTGGGCGCATCGCCCGGCGTACTGGTGATGCCGCGCGAGCAACCGGTCGCGGCCAGCAGCAGCGCCGCCGCAGCGAGCGCGCGGATGCGAAGGGAACCGTTCATCGCCTGCCCCCCTTCTTGCGCGCCGCTTCTTCTTCGGCGGCCTTCTTTTCCTGGTCTTCCAGCTCGGCATCATCCAGGTAGCGGTAGGTCTTGACCGTCCCGGACAGCTCCAGCGCCCCGCTGCGCGCGGAGATGCCGGCCTTGGGATCCTTGGGCTTCAGGTTGATGTCGTGCATGGTCAGGATCACCACGCGCGGCAGCGACGCCACGCCGCTGACGAAGGCGCCGAACTGGTGGTAGCTGCCCACCAGGCGCAACGCGATCGGCTTCTCGGCGTAGAACTCCTTCAACTGCTCGTCGCCGGGCTTGAACAACTCGTTGTTCAGGCCGCTGGACAGCGCCGTCTGCGACACGTCGATGATCAGGTCGGGCATCTCGGTCTTGCTGGGCAGCTGGCGCAGCATCTGCTGCAGCACCTGTTCCATCTGCGCGAGCTGCTGCTTCAGCGGCTCGAGGTTGACCGCGCGCCTCTGCTCTTCTTCGAAGTTCTTGCGCAGGGTGACTTCCTTGGCCTCCAGACCCTGGAGTTCCTCGGCCTTGCCGCGGATCACCAGCAGATAGGACAGCCCCAGGATCACCACCGCCAGCACCGCGCAGAACACCAGCTTCGGACCCTGCGGCCAATTGCCGATGTTGTTGAGGTCCAGATTGTTGAAACCGCTCTTCTTCTGGCTCACGGGCGAGCCTCCTTCTGCGCGGCGGCCGGCGCCCCGCCGGCCGGCTGTGCCGCATCGGCAGCGGGAGCCGCAGCGCCTGCGGCGGCCGGGGCGGCAGCCTCTGCCGGCGCCTGCGCGGGTGCCGCTTCGGCCCCCGTGTTCTCGCCCGGCGCGGGCAGCTTCACCTTCAGCATGAACACATAGGGCAGCGACTTGATGTCGACCGCGCTGCCGGAGGCTTCCTGCGCCTTGGCCTCGATGACCGACAGCTCCGGGTTGGACATCCAGCCCGAGCCTTCAAGGTTGCGCATATAGGTGCTGACCCGCGCATTGGACTGGGTACGGCCTTCCAGCGTCAGCGTCTCGCCTTCCTGCTTGAGCGAGGTCAGCACCACGCCATCGGGGATGGTGCGCACCAGCGCGTCGAACAGGTGCACCATCTGCGAACGCTTGCCCTGCAGTTCCTCGATGACCTGCTTGCGGGCGAGCAGACGGTCCTTCTGCCGGTCCAGCCGCTCGATTTCCTTGTTCTGCTCCTTGACCTTGGCGATCTCGGCCTCGAGATAGGCGTTGCGCGCGTTCTGGCCGCTGACCTGCCCGTCGTAATAGAAGTACAGCAGCAGCGACAGCAGCACGCCCGCGACCGCGGCCATGCCCAGCATGGTGTAGAACTCGCGCTGGCGCTGTTTGCGCCGTTCGGCGCGCCATGGCAATAGATTGATGCGCGCCATCAGTCGAACCCCCGCAGGGCCAGGCCGGTGGCGATCATCAGGGCCGGGGCGTCCTGGGCCAGCGCGTGCGCCTGCACCTTCTGCCCCAGCGTCATCTGCGCCAGCGGATTGGCCACCGACGTGCCCACCCCCAGCTGCTCCTCGACCATCGCCGGCAGCCCCGGCAGCGAAGCGCAGCCACCGGCCAGCACGATGTGATCCACCCGGTTGAACTCACTGCCGGCATAGAAGAACTGCAGCAGGCGGCCGATCTGCTGGACCGTGGCCTCCTTGAACGGCTCCAGCACTTCGACCTCGTAGCTCTCCGGCAGGCCGCCCTGGCGCTTGGCCAGCCCGGCTTCCTCGTAGCTCAGGCCGTAGCGGCGCATGACCTCGTCGGTGAGCTGCTTGCCGCCGAATACCTGCTCGCGGCTGTACAGGCTGCGGCCGCCGCGCAGGACGTTGAGCGTGGTCATGGTCGCGCCGATGTCCACCAGCGCCACGACGCCATCGCCGGGCACCGGCAGTTCGCTGGCCACCAGCGCGAAGGCGTTCTCGATCGCGAACGCCTCCACGTCCATGACCTTGGCCACCAGCCCGCCCAGCTCCAGCGCCGACTGGCGCAGCTCGACGTTCTCCGAGCGCGAGGCCGCCAGCAGCACCTGGACCATTTCCGGGTTGTTGGGCACCGGCCCGAGCACCTCGAAGTCCAGGCTCACTTCCTCGATCGGATACGGGATGTAGTTCACCGCCTCCAGCTCGACCTGGGCCTCCATGTCAGCCTCGTCCAGCTCGGCCGGCATCGGGATCACCTTGGTGATCACCGCCGAACCGGCCACCGCGGCCGCCGCCCCCTTGGCGCGGGTCCCCGAGCGCGCCACGGCACGGCGGATCGCCTCGCCGACCGCCTCGACCTCGACGATGTTCTTTTCCACCACCGCATTCGGCGGAAGTGGTTCCACAGCGTAATGTTCCACGCGAAAACGATTGCCGCTGCGGGCAAGCTGAAGCAGCTTT
Source organism: Stenotrophomonas sp. Steno-Z2 (assembly GCF_056393235.1). Classification (NCBI taxonomy): domain Bacteria; kingdom Pseudomonadati; phylum Pseudomonadota; class Gammaproteobacteria; order Lysobacterales; family Lysobacteraceae; genus Stenotrophomonas; species Stenotrophomonas sp. Steno-Z2. The sequence goes on from NZ_JBWJOY010000001.1 coordinate 214,367, forward strand.
ACCGCAGTCGAGCTGATGTCAACACCGATGATCGGTGGTTGACTCTTTGGGATAAGCCCCACGGTTTCTCCCCTGCCGACGGGCACTTGGACGCATTTATTGCGCCCGCGCATTAATAATGAATTTGCGGCGATTGGCAACCGCTCCGCGCGCAGGCCGAGAAATCCGTCACGCCAGCAGAGCCATCCCCTATCGCATCTCCCCGGGGGCGGCCCCAGCCGCTCCCCCGCGTACTCTATACTCTGCGGCCACGAAATCCGCAATCGGGATCCTGCTTGATGCCCCGTTTCCGCCGCTGGCTGCGCTGGCTGCTGGCTCTGTCCGTCGCCCTCGCCCTGGTAGGCGCCATCGCCGCGGGCGCCCTTTATTACATCGTCTCCTCGAAGCTGCCCGACGTGCAGGCCCTGCGCGAGGTGGAACTGCAGGAGCCGATGTACGTCTACGCCAGCGACGGCAAGCTGATGGCCGTGTTCGGCGAGACCCGGCGCTACCCGATCGAGATGAAGGACGTGCCGGAACGCCTGAAGCAGGCTTTCCTGGCCACCGAGGACGCCCGCTTCTACGAACACGGCGGCGTCGACTACAAGGGCATCGCCCGCGCGGTGTGGCTGCTGGCCACCACCAGCGACAAGCGCGTGCCGGGCGGCTCGACCATCACCCAGCAGGTCGCGCGCCAGTTCTTCCTCAGCTCCGAGTACAGCTACACCCGCAAGCTGGCCGAGATCCTGCTGGCGCGCAAGATCGAGAGCGAGCTGAGCAAGGACGAGATCTTCGAGCTCTATCTGAACAAGAGCTTCTTCGGCAACCGCGCCTACGGCATCGGCGCCGCGGCCGAGTACTACTACGGCAAGAAGCTCGGCGAGCTGGACCTGGACGAGATGGCCTCGCTGGCCGGCATTCCCAAGTTCCCGTCCAGCGGCAACCCGATCAGCAACCCGGAGCGCGCGCGCCAGCGCCGCAACAACTACGTGCTGCAGCGCATGGCCGAGCTGGGCTTCGTCACCCAGGCCGAGGCCGACGCGGCCAAGGCGGTGCCGATGCACGCCACGCCGCACGAGCCGCCGATCGAGGTCAACGCGCCCTATGTGGCGGAGATGGTCCGCCAGGAGATGATCGCCCTGCACGGCGGCGACGTGCTCAACAAGGGGTACCGGGTCACCACCACCATCGACAGCCAGATGCAGGAAGCGGCCAACATCGCGGTACGCGACGGCCTGCTGCTGTACGACCACCGCCACGGCTGGCGTGGGCCGGAACAGCATTTCGACGTGCCCGCCGATGCCGACGCCGCCGCGCTCGCCCGCCACATCGCCGCGATCCCCTCGCAGTCGGGCCTGCTGCCGGCCGTGGTGTCGGCGGTCCATGCCGATGGCGGCATCAGCGTGGTGCTGGCCGACCGGACCGAGCTGGTCCTGCCGGTGGCCGCCAGCCGCTGGACCGCGCGCTCGCCCGCCAAGCTGGTCGCGCGCGGCGACATGATCCGCGTGCGCGCCGGCGAGAAGGAAGGCGAATGGCTGATCGAGCAGCTGCCGGTCGGCCAGGCCGCGCTGGTTTCGCTCGATGCCGGCAACGGCGCGCTGCGCGCCCTGGTCGGCGGTTTCAGCTTCGCCGGCAACAAGTTCAACCGCGCCACCCAGGCGCGCCGCCAGCCGGGCTCCAGCTTCAAGCCGTTCCTGTACGCGGCCGCGTTCGACAAGGGCTTCAACCCGGCCTCGATCGTGCTCGACGCCCCGGTGGTGTTCCGCGACCGCCGCGGCAAGACCTGGGAACCCAAGAACGACGGCGGCGGCTTCCGCGGCCCGATGCGCCTGCGCGAAGCGCTGGTGCAGTCGCGCAACCTGGTGTCGGTGCGCCTGCTGGACAGCATCGGCGTGGATTTCGCCCGCAAGTACATCAGCGAGTTCGGCTTCCAGGAAGCCGAGCTGCCGCCGAACCTGTCGATGTCGCTGGGCACCGCCTCGCTGACCCCGCTGTCGGTGGCGCGCGGCTACGCGGTGTTCGCCAACGGCGGCTCGCGCGTGGACACCTGGGCCATCGACGAGGTCAAGGACCGCGACGGCAACGTGGTGTTCAAGCAGAACCCGGCACTGGCCTGCCGCGGCTGCGGTGGCGGCGCGGCCGGCGCGGCGCCGGCCAGCCAGGTCGTGGACGGCTTCAACTTCGGCGCCGAAGCGGCGCCCGCGCCAGCCAAGCCCGATGCCGTCGCCGGTGAAATCGGGCCCAAGGCCGAACCGGAAGCGCCGAACCCCGATGCCCGTACCGCGCCGCGCGCGATCGACGAGCGCACCGCCTACCAGCTGGTGTCGATGATGCGCGACGTGGTCCAGCGCGGCACCGGCACCGCGGCCAAGGTGCTGGGGCGCGAGGACGTGGGCGGCAAGACCGGCTCGACCAACGACCACCGCGACGCCTGGTTCTCCGGCTTCGGCGGCGCGCTCGCCACCACCGTCTGGGTCGGCCGCGACGACTTCCGCTCGCTGGGCTACCGCGAGTATGGCGGCCGCGCCGCGCTGCCGATCTGGATCGACTACATGCGCGTGGCGCTGAAGGATGCGCCGATCGCCAAAAACGACCCGCCGTCGGGCATGGTCGAGGCCACGATCAACGGCGCCACCGAATGGATCAAGGTCGAGGACCTGGACCGGATGCAGGAATTCGACTTCGACCAGCACGACCCGCAGGCCGACGACGCCGCGTTCGATATCTTCTGACCTGCGCCGGGAAGGCGGCCCGGCCGCCTTCCCGCACCGGCCCGGGTTCCGGCGGGCCGCGACAACCGGAGAACGAGCGATGCCACGCACGGCACCCAATGCGCAGCGCGGCAGCCGCGAGCGGCGGCTGATCGCCCAGGAGGCCGCCCGCCTGGTGCGCGAGGGCGGCATCCACGACCTCGAGCAGGCGCGGCGCAAGGCGGCCAGCCGCCTCGGCATCCACGACGAAGCGCTGTGGCCGCGCCAGGCGCAGGTGGAAGAAGTACTGCGCGAACAGCAGCGCCTGTTCGATGCGCACGCGCAGCCGGCGGCGTTGCGCCAACGCCGCGAATCGGCCCTGCAGGCCATGCAGTTCCTGCAGGCCTTCCAGCCCCGCCTGGCCGGCGCCGTGCTGGCCGGGACCGCCGATGCCTCCACCCCGGTGGTGCTGCACCTGCACTGCGACGACACCGACGCCGTGCCGCGTTTCCTGCACGAGCAGCGCATTCCCGCCGAAGCGCGCACGACGCTGCTGCAACTGGCCGGGCATGTATCGCGGCAACCCTATCCGCGCTGGGAATTCGCCGCCGACGGCATCGCCTTCGAGCTGGTCGTGCTGCCCGGGGACGCACTGCGGCACCCGCCGGTTTCCAGCGACGACGGCAAGCCGTTGCCGAGGGCGACGCTCACGCAGCTGCGGCAACTGCTGGCCGGCGGACAGGCGTAGCTGGCGCCACGGAGGGACCGTGGCGGCGTGGCCGCGGCCTCCCCTGCAGGCAGGCGCGCCGCTCGCCGGACAAGGTTGTTCCCGCCGTCCAAGGCGCTCCCCGCCATCGGCAGGCGGCCCCGGAATGCGCCCGGCTATTCTCTGTTCGCGCGCTCCAGGGTGGAGACCCTTCGGGCCATCGACAGGCCGTTGTCGAAAACCGCCCCTGGCGGTTTTTTCACCACGCCCCGCCAAGGCCCGCCCCGCAAGGTGGCACTGGCGTTATCCACAACTTCTGCCGGAAGTGCCGCACAGGCGTTGTGGAAAAGGGGTGCGCGCGGGCTGCCTGCAAACCCCGCCGACGCCTGTACCCGCCGGATGCCGGGTCGCCGGCTGCAATGCGCGCTGCCTTCTCTGCCGCGCAGGACGCCTGCCTGGAACGACGGATACGAAAAGCCCCGCCGAAGCGGGGCTTTCGTTGCCATGGCGGCGCATCGCCGCGCCTGCATGCTTACTTGTAATCGCGCACGTCGTGGCCGGTGTAGACCTGGCGCGGACGGCCGATCTTCATTTCCGGATCGACCTGCTGTTCCAGCCAGTGCGAGACCCAGCCGGCGGTGCGGCCGAGGGCGAACATGACGGTGAACATCTCGGTCGGGATCTGCAGCGCCTTGTAGATGATGCCGCTGTAGAAATCCACGTTCGGGTACAGCTTGCGGGCGACGAAGTAGTCGTCCTGCAGCGCGGCCTGCTCCAGCTTGATGGCGACATCGAGCAGCGGATCGGTCACGCCCAGCTGGCCCAGCACCTGCTTGGTCATCTCGCCGATGACCTTGGCGCGCGGGTCGAAGTTCTTGTAGACGCGGTGGCCGAAGCCCATCAGGCGGAAGCCGGAGGTCTTGTCCTTGGCCTTGAGCACGGCGGACTCAACGTTGTCGGCGCTGCCGATCTCTTCCAGCATCTTCAGCACGGCCTCGTTGGCGCCGCCATGCGCCGGGCCCCACAGCGCGGTGACGCCGGCGGCGACCGAGGCATACGGGTTGGCGCCGGTCGAGCCGACCAGGCGCACGGTCGAGGTCGAGGCGTTCTGCTCGTGGTCGGCATGCAGGATGAACAGCAGGTCCAGCGCCTTCACCACGTTCGGGTTCAGATCGTACTTGCCGTCGGCCGACTCGAAGGTCTGCTTCAGGAAGCGGCTGACGTAGTCCAGCGAGGTGTCCGGGGCGTTGGCCGGCAGGCCCTTGCCGTGGCGGTAGATCAGCGACGACAGGGTCGGCACCTTGGCGATCAGGCGCACGGCGGCCTTGCGGCGCTGCTCGGCATCGGCCAGGTCCAGCGAAGCGTGGTACTTGGCCGAGAGCTGCGCGATCGAGGCGGCCAGGATCGCCATCGGGTGCGCGTCCCTGGCGAAGCTGCCGATCAGGGTGTTGATCGAGGCGTCGACGCCGGCTTCCTCGGCCAGCTCGGCCTCGAAGGCCTTCAGCTGCGCGGCGTCCGGGCGCTCGCCATTGACCAGCATGTAGGCGACTTCGACGAAGCTGGACTTCTCGGCCAGCTGCTCGATCGGGTAACCGCGGTACAGCAGCACGCCCTTGTCGCCATCGATGTAGGTGATGGCGGACTTGCAGCTGGCGGTGGCGGTGTAACCGGAGTCGTAGGTGAAGAGACCGGTTTCCTTGGTCAGCTTCGAGATATCGACACAGTCGTTGCCCAGGACGGGTTTGACTACAGGCAGAACGACCGACTTGTCGCCGGCGTTGAGCGTGACCTGATCAAGATCGGACACAGTGTGCGCTCCTCAAGTGGAAGGCGCCTGTCCTGACGAGGATTGACGGGCAGACGCGTGAAGGAAGTTCCGCGGTTTTCCACCGCGGTTCGCGCCATTATCGCACAGCAGCATTTGCCGGTTGCCAGACGAAAGTCCTATGGACGGCGCATGTCCGCGACACTGCGTCGCGCGCATGCGCCGGCCGGCATTGCGCAATGGTTCAGGCGCGCCGCACGCCACGCAGGGAGCGGCACTGCGCCCTTCCCCGCACCGGCGCAGCCGGCATCGCCGTGCTGGCCCGCCCGGCATTACGGCCAATGGACGGGGCACGACAAAACAACGGCCGCGCAGGGCGCGGCCGTTGCTCGGGCGGAACGACGGATTCGATCAGCGCGCGTAGCGCTTCTGGAACTTGTCGATACGGCCGCTGGTGTCGATGACCTTGTGCTTGCCCGTGTAGAACGGGTGCGAGGCCGAGGAAATTTCGACCTTGATCAGCGGGTACTCTTCGCCGTCTTCCCACTTGACCGTTTCCTTGGAGGACATGGTCGAACGGGTCAGGAACTTGAAATCGGAGGTGACGTCGTGGAACACGACGCTGTGGTAATCGGGATGAATGTCGGCCTTCATGGGCTCACACCGTGTGGGCTGGTGGTCAAGAGCGGCATTATAGGCCCGGCCGGCCCGTCGGGGCAAGCCGGGAATGCGCAACGTCAGGAAACCAGCCCCAGCGCCCGCTGCACCTGGCGTTCGAAGCGTTCCTGGTCGTAGCCGATCAGCAAGGTGGTGTTGTCCGGCGCGCCGGTCTGGCGGTTCCAGTCCACCACGGTGGCGCCGCGGGTGCGGCTGCCGGCCATCTCGACCGCCAGCGGGCGCCGTTCCAGCTTCGTCGCCCCTTCCGGCTGCAGCGCCCAGGCCATCGCCAGCGCGTCGGCCGCATACCAGTACTCGCCGCGGCTGTCCTCGGACCACAGCCGGGTCTGGCGCGAGATCAGCTCGTAGAAGCGCGCCTTGCCGGTGTCGGCGGCCAGCCACTGCTCCACCTTCCGGTGCAGCAGGCCATGGGCCACGGTGGCTTCCCAGTCGGCCACGTCGGCGTGCGGGAAGGCGGTGAACACGATGTGCGCCGCCTCCGGGTCGAAGGCGATGTTGAACTCGGCCACCGGGGTGATGTTGCCGTGGCCGGTGATCGCCCCGCCCATCACCAGGAAGCGCTTCACGCGCTGCGGCAGGGTCGGGTCGAGCTTGAGCGCCAGCGCGATGTTGGTCAGCGGCCCCAGCGCCACCAGCAGCAGCTCGCCGGCGTACTGGTGCGACAGGCGCAGGATCGCCAGCGCGGCGTGCTCGCGCTCGACCGCACGCGCGGCCGCGGGCAGGTCGACGTCGCCGAAGCCGTCGCGGCCATGCACGTGGGCGGCGTCCTCGGCCGGATGCACCAGCGGGTCGGGGGCGCCGGCGAACACCGGCACGTCCTCGCGGCCGGCCACTTCGCACAGCTTCAGCGCGTTGCGCACGGTGTAGTCCAGGCCGACGTTGCCCGCCGCCACCGTCAATCCGACCACCTCGTGGCGTTCGTCGGCAAAGGCCATCAACAGCGCCAGCGCATCGTCCACGCCCGGGTCGGTATCAATCAGCAACGGAATCTTCTTGCTCATCTCATGCTTGTCTTCTGGTCGGCCATGGAGTCTGGCACCTGGGTCATGACAGGGGAAGCCCGCGTTCAGGCCGAGGCGTAGCGCGCCGCGCCGCCCACCCAGCGCGCCACCACGCGGTCGGCGATGGCCGGCGCTTCGGCCAGCAGGCGTTCGGCCAGGGCGTGCACGCCCGGCAGCAGCGCCGCGTCGCGGGCCAGGTCGGCGACGCGGAACGCGGCCAGGCCGGTCTGGCGGGTGCCGAGCAGTTCGCCGGGGCCGCGCAGTTCCAGGTCCTTTTCGGCGATCACGAAGCCGTCGCTGGTCTGGCGCATGGTTTCCAGGCGCTGCCGCGCCATCGCCGACAGCGGGCCCTGGTACATCAGCACGCAGCTGGACGCCGCCGCGCCGCGCCCCACCCGCCCGCGCAGCTGGTGCAGCTGCGCCAGGCCCAGGCGCTCGGCGTTCTCGATGATCATCAGCGAGGCATTGGGCACGTCCACGCCGACCTCGATCACCGTGGTGGCGACCAGCAGGCCGGTCTCGCCGGCCTTGAACGCGCGCATCGCCGCCTGCTTCTCGGCGGCCTTCATGCGCCCGTGCACCAGCCCGACGCGCACGCCGGGCAGCTGCGCCGAGAGCGCCTCAAAGGTGGCCTGCGCGGCCACCGCTTCCATGCGCCCCGCGTTCGCCCCGGATTTTCCGTCCTCGTCCTCGCTCTCGTCGATCAGCGTGCACACCCAGTAGGCCTGCCGCCCCTGCGCGCAGGCCAGGCGGATGCGCTCGACCAGTTCGGGCCGGCGCTCGGCACTGATGACGATGGTCCGCACCGGCGTGCGGCCGGGCGGCAGTTCGTCGATCGCCGACACGTCCAGGTCGGAATACGCCGCCATCGCCAGCGTGCGCGGGATCGGCGTGGCGGTCATCACCAGCTGGTGCGGCACGCTGCGGCCGTCGGCGCCCTTGTCGCGCAGCGCCAGCCGCTGGTGCACGCCGAAGCGGTGCTGCTCGTCGACGATGGCCAGCGCCAGGTCGTGGAAGACCACGTTGTCCTGCATCAGCGCATGGGTGCCGACCACCACCTGCGCCTGCCCGGAGGCGATCTCCTCCAGCACCCTGGCGCGCGCCTTGCCGGTGACCTTGCCGGCCAGCCAGGCCACGCGCACGCCCAGCGGTTCGAGCCAGCCGCGCAGGTTGGCCAGGTGCTGCTCGGCCAGCAGTTCGGTGGGTGCCGCCAGCGCCACCTGCCTGCCCTGCTCCACCGCCAGCATCGCCGCCAGCGCCGCGACCACGGTCTTGCCGGAACCGACGTCGCCCTGCACCAGCCGCAGCATCGGATGCGGGCGCGCGAGGTCGGCGCGGATCTGCGCGAACACGCGCTGCTGCGCGCCGGTGAGGCGGAACGGCAGCGACTGGCGCAACTGCCGCACGCGCCTGTCGCCGCCCGTGAGCGCCGGCGCATGATGCTGCTGCAGGGCGATGCGCTGGCGGCGCAGGCTCAGGTGGTGGGCGAGCAGTTCTTCCAGCGCCAGCCGCCGCTGCGCCGGATGCGTGCCGGCGGCGAGCGCGGCCACATCGGCATCGGCGGGCGGGCGGTGCATGGTCAGCAGCGCCTGCCGCAGCGACGGCAGAGTCAGGCCGGCCAGCAGGTGCGCCGGCAACAGTTCCAGCGCGGCCTCGCCGGGCAGCCGTTCCAGCGCCTGCCCGATCAGCCGGCGCAGGGTCGCCGGGCCGATGCCTTCCACGACCGGGTAGACCGGGTCCAGCGCGTCGCCAAGGCCAGCGTCCTCGCCATCGCCGAGCATGCGGTAACTGGGATGCACGATCTCCAGGCCGTGCTGGCCGGGGCGCGGCGTGCCGTAGCAGCGCAGTCGCGCGCCGACCGCGAACTGCGCCACTTGCGCGGCGCGGAAATGGAAGAAACGCAGCACCAGCGTGCCGCGCGAATCGTCCTCCACCGCCACCCGCAGCATCGGCCGGTAGCGGAAGCCGCGCTCCACCGCGACCACCCGGCCTTCGACCTGCGCGGCGGTGCCGGGCTGCAGCGCGGCGATGGCGCTGAGCCGGGTACGGTCCTCATAGCGCAGCGGCAGGTGCAGCCACAGGTCCTGCAGGCTGCCGATGCCGCGCGCCTGCAGCTTGGCGGCCACCGCCGGGCCGACGCCCGGCAGCGCCGTCACCGGCGTCTCGCCATTGGCCGCCAGTGCGGGGGCAGCCGGCCGGGTACGCGCCATGCGGGTGGATCAGTCGAGGATCATCACCGCATCGACTTCGAACGCCGCGCCCTTGGGCAGGCCCGACACCTCGATGGTGGAACGGGCCGGGAACGGCGCCTGGAAGTATTCCTGCATCACCGCGTTGACCTTGGCGAACTCGCCCAGGTCGGTCAGGTACAGGCCCAGGCGCACCATCCTGTCCAGCGAGCCGCCGGCTTCCTCGGCCACCGCCTTGAGGTTGTCGAAGGCGCGGCGCGCCTGCGCGGCGACGTCGCCGGCGACGATCTCGCCGGTGGCCGGGTCCAGCGGGATCTGGCCGGAGAAGTACACGGTGTTGCCGGCGCGCACGGCCTGCGAGTACGGGCCGATGGCGGCCGGCGCGTTGGCGGTGTTGATGATCTGGCGGGACATGGGGGAGCTCCGGTTGGGAAAAGACGGACCATTGTAACGTCCGCTTCCGCCACGCCGGACCGCGGGCGCCGGCGGGCGACGCCATCGCGGGACGCGCTGGACAAATTTTCGCCACCCCTGGCGGAAGCCCGCCGCGCAATGCCTGCGGAGGCTTATCCACAACTTGTCGGCATGGCGCTGCACACCGGCTGTGGAGAACCGCGCCGCGGTGTGCCCGGGTGGCGCGTGGCGCGCGCCTGCTGGTGCGCTGTCGAGCCGCACAGGCGCAGGGCAAGCCCCGCTCTACGCGTCCGCCACGCTCACTGGCGCCGCACCGACTGCACGACGCTCAGGCGTCGCAGCCGGCGCATCACTTCGGCCAGGTGGTTGCGGTCGCGCACCTGGATGTTGAAGCACAGCACCGCGGCGTTGAAGTCGCGGTCCAGGTAGTCCACGCGCTCGATGTTGGACTGGCTCTGGGCGATGGCCGCGGCCAGCTGCGCCAGCACGCCGGTGCCGTTCTCCACTTCCACCACCAGCGCGGTGTCGTAGTCGCCGACCACGCTGCTGTCCCAGCCGATCGGCACCCAGCGCTCGGGCGACTTGCGCAGCTCGGCCAGGTTCGGGCAGTCCATGCGGTGCACCACGATGCCCTTGCCGGCAGTGTGGTAGCCCATGATCTCGTCGCCCGGAATCGGCTGGCAGCAGCCGGCGAAGCTGACCACGCCGCGCTCGCTGCCGTTGATCAGGATCTTCTCCTGCGCCCGCTGCGCGGTGCCGCCGGCGCGCGGCTCGCCGTGCGCCATCAGCGCCTGCGCGGCCTGGGTCGGCATCCAGTTGCCGAGCGCCACGTCGGCCAGGAAGGCTTCCAGGCGCGGGTAGCGGTGCTCGCCGAGGAAGGCGTCCAGCCGGCCCTTGGGCAGGCGCTCGATCGAACTGTCCATCGCCTCCAGCGCGCGGTCGAGCATGCGGTGGCCCAGCTGCACCGCGTCTTCGTGCTCGAGCTGCTTGAGCTGGTGGCGGATGGCGGTGCGCGCCTTGGAACTGACCACGAACTCCAGCCACTGCGGCTTGGGCGTGGCCGAGCGCGCGGTGATCACCTCCACCGTCTGCCCGCTGACCAGCCGGGTGCGCAGCGGCACCAGTTTCTTGTCCACGCGCGAAGCCACCGCGCGGTTGCCGACGTCGGTATGCACGGCGTAGGCGAAGTCCAGCGCGGTGGAATTGCGCGGCAGCGCGAGGATCTTGCCCTTCGGGGTGAACAGGTAGACCTCGTCCGGGAACAGGTCGACCTTGACGTTGTCCAGGAACTCCAGCGAGGAACCGGCCGAGCGCTGCGAGTCGATCAGCTCGACGATCCACGCATGGGCCCGGCTCTGCGCGCTGTTGGGCGAGTCGCCGCCGAACTTGTAGGTCCAGTGCGCGGCCACGCCGCGCTCGGCGATCAGGTCCATTTCCTCGGTGCGGATCTGCACCTCGATCGGCGAGCCGTAGGGCCCGAACAGCACCGTGTGCAGCGACTGGTAGCCGTTGGCCTTGGGAATGGCGATGAAGTCGCGGAAGCGCCCGTCCAGCGGCTTGAACGCGGCGTGCACCGCGCCCAGCGCGTGGTAGCAGCTGGGCACCGAGCGCATCACCAGGCGGAAGCCGAACACGTCCATCACCTGGTCGAAGGTTTTGTTCTCCTCGCGCATCTTGGTGTAGATGCTCCAGGGCGTCTTGATGCGGCTGACCAGGCGGTGTTCCAGGCCTTCGCGCGCCAGTCGCTGCGACAGCTGCACCTCCACCTGCGCCATCGCCTCGCGGCGCACCACCGGCTGGCTGCGGATGTGTTTTTCCAGGATGGCGTGGCGCCACGGGTACAGCGCCTTGAAGCCCAGGTTCTGCAGTTCGGACTTGATCAGGCTCATGCCCAGGCGCTGGGCGATGGGCGCGTAGATGTCCAGCGTCTCCATCGCGATGCGGCGCCGCGCCTCGGCGCTCTGCGCGCCCAGCGTGCGCATGTTGTGCAGGCGGTCGGCCAGCTTGATCATGATCACGCGCAGGTCGCGCGACATGGCCAGCAGCATCTTGCGGAAGCTTTCCGCCGCCGCTTCCTGGCGGTCGCGGAAGCGCAGCTTGTCCAGCTTGGTGACGCCTTCGACCAGTTCGGCCACGGTCTGCCCGAACTGCCCGGCCAGCTCATCGTGGGTGAGCGGCGTGTCCTCGATGGTGTCGTGCAGGATCGCCGCGACCAGCGCCTCCACGTCCAGGCCGAGCTCGGCCAGGATGCCGGCCACCGCGACCGGATGGGTGATGTAGGGCTCGCCGGACTTGCGGGTCTGCCCCGCGTGCGCGGCCGCGCCCACTTCCCAGGCGCGGCGCAGCATCGGCAGCTGCTCGGCGGGCAGGTAACTGGCTGCGCGTTCGAGCTGGAGTACGTAATCCGGCACCGCGCCACCCGCGGGCGCAGCGACCTGGGCAGAGGGGCCTGGGTTCATGGCTTGGAAGATATGCCAGCGGCAACAACACGGCAACGCCGGGATGCGACATGGCTCTCGCGCTGCCGCCCCACGGTTTGCGCCCGTCCACACCCGCCGCTTCGCGGCGCCACCCTGACTCGGGGGTTTTCCTCCGGATACGTCCGGTGGTGCGGGCTTTGGCGGGTGCCGGGTGTCCAAAAAGCAGACAGCCCGCGCGCGGCGGGCTGTCGGTGCACGACGATGACCGGCGGGGATCAGTCGTCGTTCTTGGACATGTCCTCGTCGGCGACGACTTCGGCGGCGGCCCATTCCAGCGCCTCGCGCTCGGCGCGCTCGCGCTCGGCCTTCTCGACTTCCTCGATCAGCGCGTTGTCGATCTTGCGCGCGGCGATCTCGCGCAGCGCCAGCACGGTCGGCTTGTCCTCGGTCTCGCTGTTGTCGAGGGTGGCCTGCACGCCGTTGGCGAGCTGGCGGGCGCGCTTGGACGCCATCATGACCAGCTCGAAACGGTTGTTAACGACTTCCAGGCAATCTTCTACGGTAATGCGGGCCATGCGAGCTCCCGGCGACCAGCAGCGGCCGCTCGATCGGATGAGGGAAAGGTCGCGGATTGTACAGGCGGACGCCGGCGGATTCAAATCGCCGCGCACCCCCGTCCTTTGGAATCAACAAGTTGCCGTCCAAACCCCGCTCCCGAACCGGCCATCGCCCGCTCTCGATACCCGGCCGGGGCCGGGCGCAGGGCCGCCCGCCTCAGTCCAGCAGCGAGCGGATCAGGCCGTCGTGGCGGATCTGCTGCTGCGCCCGGCGCAGGCGGCTGGCGGTGAAGATGGCGCACATTTCGTCCACCGCGGTGTCGAACACCTCGTTGACGATGACGTAGTCGAATTCGTCGTAATGCAGCATTTCCTCGCGCGCGGCGGCCAGCCGCTGCGCCATCACCGCCTCGCTGTCCTGGCCGCGCTTGCGCATGCGGTCGTCCAGCGCCTGCCTGGACGGCGGCAGGATGAAGACGCTGACCGCGTCCGGCACCTTCTGCCGCACCTGGCGCGCGCCCTGCCAGTCGATTTCCAGCAGCACGTCCTTGCCGGCGGCCAGCTGCGGCTCCACCGACTGCCGCGCGGTGCCCTTCCAGTCGCCGTGCACGCGGGCGTGCTCGAAGAAATCGCCGGCGGCGATCATGCGCTCGAACTCGCCGGCGCTGACGAAGTGGTAGTGCCGGCCGTTCTCCTCGCCCGGGCGCATCGCCCGCGAGGTGAAGGAAATGGACAGCGCGATCTGCGCATCGCGCGCCAGGGTGGCGTTGACGATGCTGCTTTTGCCGGCGCCGGAGGGTGCCGCGACGATAAAGAGGGTGCCACGCATCGCGCGGATCTCCGGGTCGATGGTTCGGGCGGCGCACGATAACCAGCCGGGGCCGCCGCTGCAAATGCCGGCGCCGCCGGGTGGGCGCGCCGGGGCCGGATCACAGGTCGAAGGCCAGCATGTCGCGGCCGGTCGCCGCGCGCACGATGCGCTGGTAGACGCCGGTGCCACCGCCGCCGCTGGTCATCACCACCAGGCCGCGGCGGCGCTGCGGGTCGCCCACCGCGAAGGTCTTGTAGCGGCCGGCATTGGAGCCGCCATGGAAGAACCAGCGCGTATCCGCGTCCACGCGCTCCAGGTTCCAGCCCAGGCCCTTGTCCAGCCAGCCCGGCCGCACCGCCAGCTGCGGCGTCAGCATCGCCTGCCGGGTCGCCTCGCCGATCTCCCAGTGCTGACGCGGTTCGCGGCGCATGACGTGGGCGATGAAGCGCGCATAGTCCTGCACCGGCCCGCGCAGGCTGGCGGCGGCGTTGGCGAGCAGGTCGCCCGGCCACACGAACATGCCCTCGGGCGCGGCGGCACGCGCCTGCGGCAGGGCACGCACCGCATCGTCCCAGGTCCAGGCCGACAGCGGCTTGCCCTGCGCCTCGGCCAGGGGCTGCAGCAGCGGCCATTGCGCGCCGAAGGTCTGCACCACCGGTTGCGCGCCGGGCGCGGGCACGCCGGTCACCGAATGGCGCGCGGCGTGCGCGTTCCAGGTGTAGGTGCTGCCGCGCATGCCGGCCGGCTCGAACAGGCGCCGGCGCGCCAGTTGGTCCAGGCTCTGGCCGGTGGCGGTCTCCACCACCCGCTGCAGCCAGAAGAAGGCCTCGCCCGAATAGTCCACGCGCTGCCCGGGCTCGGTGATCGTGCGCAGGGGTTCACGGTCGGGGTGCGCCCGCCAGCCCGGCAGGCCGCTGCTGTGGCGCAGGACGTCGCGCACGCTGATCCGCTCCAGCCGGGGGTCGTCGGCGGCCAGGAAGTCGGGGCGGTGGTAGTCCACCAGCGCGCGGTCGAGCTGCAGCACGCCGGCCTCGACCAGCTGCAGGACCAGGTAGGCGAACACCGGCTTGCTCAGCGAAGCGCACTCGAACACGCTGTCCGCGTCCACCGGCGCGCCGCTTTCCACGTCGGCCACGCCGAAGCCGCGGTGCCAGGCCAGTTCACCCCGCTCCACCACCGCGATGGCGACGCCGGGCACGCCGAACGCGCGCATCCATTCCGGCAGTGCGGCCAGGAAGGCATCGGAGGGAATCCATGGGCGGTCGTCGCGCCCCGGCGCGGCCGCCGGCCACGCCGGGGCCGGCAGCAGCGCGAGCGAGGCGCAGGACGCGGCCGTGGCCAGGAACCTGCGCCGGCATATCGGCTTGGCAACCCTTCCCTGCATGCATGCCCCCCGGCGAGTGTCGTCATGGTGGAGGCTACGCGATTGCCGGCGCGTCCGCGCAACGCCTGCGGCGGGCGCCGCCTGCCCGGCAGGGCGGCGCCGGTCGATCATGCGCCCGCCGTCCGCCCGGTCTGGAACCGACGCGCACCGCGACACCGCGGATCAGGACCGGGGGATTCGCCCGCCGCGCCGGGGGCACCGCAGCCGGGCTTGGCCGGCAGAAAGGCCACGCCCGGGCGCTACTCCAGGTTCTGCACCTGCTCGCGGATCTGGTCGATCAGCACCTTCAGCTCGACCGCGGCGTTGGAGGTGCGGCTGTCCACCGACTTGGAGCCCAGCGTGTTGGCCTCGCGGTTGAACTCCTGCAGCAGGAAATCCAGGCGGCGGCCGACCGGTTCGCGCTGGCGCAGCACGCGGCGGATCTCGCCGATGTGGCTGCCCAGGCGGTCGAGCTCCTCGTCCACGTCGAGCTTCTGCAGCCACAGCACCAGTTCCTGCTCGGCGCGGCCCGGGTCGACCGGGTGCGGCAGGTCGGCCAGGCGCGCGGCCAGCTTGGCGCGCTGGCCCTCGCGGATGGCGGGGATCAGGTCGCGCACCTCGCCGGCGATGCGTTCGATCGCGTCCACCCGCTCGCTGATCGCCGCGGTCAGCTTGGCGCCCTCGCGCTCGCGCGCGGCGACGAAGCCGTCGACGGTTTCGTCCAGCAGCGCCAGCGCCTCGGCGTGCAGCGCCGCGGCATCGACCGCCTCGCCGCGCAGCACGCCCGGGTAGGCCAGCAGTTCGGTGAAGCCGATGCGCATGTCCGGGAACCGCGAGTGCAGGCGCCGCGCCAGGTCGCCCAGCTGTTCCACCAGCGCCTCGTCCACCGACAGCGTGGGCGCCGCTTCCGGCGCGCGCAGGCGCATCACCAGGTCCAGCTTGCCGCGGCTGATGCGCGCGGCCACGCGCTCGCGCAGCTGTGGCTCCAGCGCGCGCAGTTCCTCCGGCAACCGCACCCCCACTTCGAGGAAACGATGGTTGACCGAGCGCAGCTCGCAGCCGAGGGTGCCCCAGCGCGTGGCGCGTTCGCCGCCGGCATAGGCGGTCATGCTTCGGATCATGTGATTTCCGGTGCGTTGCAAAGGGCGAATGGTACCCTAGCACCCCTTTTCCCCAGCACACAGCTCATTGCCACGAGGCGGCGCCCTTACCCTCATCCGCCCCTTCGGGGCACCTTCTCCCGGAGGGAGAAGGAAGCCATCGCAACCCGGACTTCACATGACCTTTTCCCGTCCCAGCGGCCGCCAGGCCGACCAGCTGCGCAGCGTCACCCTCGAACGCGGCTTCACCCGCCATGCCGAAGGCTCGGTGCTGGTGAGCTTCGGCCATACCCGCGTGCTGTGTACCGCCAGCGTCGAGAACCGCGTGCCGGCGTTCCTGCGCGGCAAGGGCGAGGGCTGGGTCACCGCCGAATACGGCATGCTGCCGCGCTCCACCCACACCCGCTCCGACCGCGAAGCCGCCCGCGGCAAGCAGGGCGGGCGCACGCTGGAGATCCAGCGCCTGATCGGCCGCACCCTGCGCGCCTGCATCGACCGCAACGCGCTGGGCGAACGCACCATCACCCTGGACTGCGACGTGCTGCAGGCCGATGGCGGCACCCGCACCGCGGCCATCACCGGCGCCTACGTGGCGCTGGTGGATGCGGTCAACACGCTGCTCAAGCGCGGCGAGATCAAGCGCAACCCGGTGTTCGGCGCGGTCGCCGCGGTATCGGTCGGCGTTTACAAGGGCGTGCCGGTGCTGGACCTGGATTACGCCGAGGACAGCGACTGCGACACCGACATGAACGTCGTCATGAACGACGGCGGCGGCTTCATCGAACTGCAGGGCACCGCCGAGGGCCATGCCTTCCGCCGCGACGAACTGGACGCGCTGCTGGCGCTGGCCGAGAAGGGCATCGGCGAACTGTTCGCCGCGCAGCAGGCGGCACTGGCCCAGGCATGAGCCGGCGCATCGCCCTGGTCACGCTGGTGGTGGCCGACTACGACGAGGCCATCGCCTGGTACACCAGCAGGCTGGGCTTCCAGCTGCTGGAGGACATCGACCAGGGCGGCAAGCGCTGGGTGGTGGTCGGGCCGGCCGATGGCAACGCCGCTGCCCTGCTGCTGGCCCGTGCCAGCGACGAGGAGCAACGCAGCCGCATCGGCAACCAGACCGGCGGCCGCGTGGGCTTCTTCCTGAACACCGATGACTTCCGGCGCGATCACGCCGCCATGACCGCGCGGGGCGTCGAGTTCCTCGAAGCCCCGCGCGAGGAACCCTATGCCACCGTCGCGGTGTTCCGCGACCTGTACGGCAACACCTGGGACCTGCTGGAGCCCAAGCAATGAAACTGGTACTGGCCAGCGGCAACGCCGGCAAACTGAAGGAACTGCAGGCCATGCTCGCCGGCCTGCCGCTGCAGATCGTGCCGCAGCGCGAGCTGGGCGTGGACGACGTGCCGGAAACCGGCCTGACCTTCGTCGAGAACGCGCTGATCAAGGCGCGCCACGCCTGCGCGGTCACCAGTCTGCCGGCGCTGGCCGACGACTCGGGCCTGATCGTCGATGCGCTCGACGGCGCGCCCGGCCTGTACAGCGCGCGCTACGCCGGCAGCCCCACCGACGATGCCGCCAACAACGCCAAGCTGCTCCAGGCGCTGCGCGAGGTGCCGGCCGAGCGCCGCGGCGCGCGCTTCTACGCCGTGATCGTGCTGCTGCGCCATGCCAACGACCCGCAGCCGCTGATCTGCGAAGGCAGTTGGGAAGGCCGCATCATCGACGCGCCGCGCGGCAGCCACGGCTTCGGCTACAACCCGGTGTTCCTGGACGAGGAACTGGGCCTGACCGCGGCGGAGATGCTGCCGGAGCAGAAGAACGCGCGCAGTCATCGCGCCATCGCGCTGCGCCTGCTGCTGCAGCGGCTTTCCAGCCAGCTGGCGCGCTGAGCCGGCGATGAGCGCGCCTTCCCACGTACATGACGACACCTGCGGCTGCGCCGCGGCCGGCACGGTGCAGCTGGTCCCGCCACCACTGTCGCTGTACGTGCATCTGCCGTGGTGCGTGCGCAAATGCCCGTACTGCGATTTCAACTCGCACGCCGGCAAGGGCGCGCTGCCGTTCGATGCCTACGTGGACGCGCTGATCCGCGACCTCGACCAGGACCTGCCGCTGGTCTGGGGGCGGGTGGTCAACAGCGTGTTCTTCGGCGGCGGCACGCCCAGCCTGTTCCCGCCCGAGGCCATCGACCGCTTCCTGCAGCAGGCCAGCGCGCGGCTGCGGTTCGCGCCGAACCTGGAAGTGACGCTGGAGACCAACCCCGGCACCGCCGAGCACGGCCGCTTCGACCGCTACCGCGCCGCCGGCGTGAACCGCATCAGTTTCGGCATCCAGACCTTCGACGACGAGGCGCTCCGGCGCCTGGGCCGCATCCACGACAGCGCCGAGGCCGAGCGCGCGGTCAAGCTGGCGCAGGACGCCGGCTACCGCAACTTCAACATCGACCTGATGTACGCGCTGCCGGAGCAGACCCTGGCCCAGGCCGAGCACGACCTGGAGCGCGCCTTCGCGCTGGACCCCACGCACATCTCGCATTACCAGCTCACGCTGGAGCCGAACACGGTGTTCTTCGCGCGGCCGCCGCAGGGCAT
Source organism: Stenotrophomonas sp. Steno-Z2 (assembly GCF_056393235.1). NCBI lineage: Bacteria > Pseudomonadati > Pseudomonadota > Gammaproteobacteria > Lysobacterales > Lysobacteraceae > Stenotrophomonas > Stenotrophomonas sp. Steno-Z2. The sequence continues at coordinate 232,631 of NZ_JBWJOY010000001.1, forward strand.
TCCCGACGAGGACAGCGCCTGGGACATCCAGGAGCACTGCCAGGCGCTGCTGGCGCAGGCCGGCTACGGCCAGTACGAGGTCAGCGCCTATGCCCGCGACGGCTGGCAGTGCGCGCACAACCTCAACTACTGGCGCTTCGGCGATTACCTGGGCATCGGCGCCGGCGCCCACGGCAAGATCAGCTCCGGCGCGCAGCAGCAGGTGCTGCGCCGCTGGAAGCACAAGCACCCGCAGGCGTTCATGGACGCCGCCGGCACGCCGGCCGCGATCGGCGGCGACGACGTGATCGACGCCGCGCGCCTGCCGTTCGAGTACATGCTCAACCTGCTGCGCCTGCATGAGGGCTTCGGCCTGCGCGATTTCGAATCGCGCACTGGCCTGGACCGCGCCGTGCTGCGGCCGGCGCTGGCCACCGCGGTGCAACGCGGCTGGCTGCTGCAGGAGGGCGAGCGCATCGTCCCCACCGAGCTGGGGCGGCGTTTCACCAACGACGTGGTCGAACTGTTCCTGCCCTGACCGGGCGGGCCGGCCCGCAAGTAGCGGCGCCACCGGCGAAATGATAGAAATCGTCCACCAGGGGCGGAACGCACAGCGGATGTCAGGCACCACAGCAACTTCCTCCAGCCAGGCGCTGGCGCGGCTTGCCGGCGCGCCGCTTCCCGAACGCGTCCGCCACCTGCTGCAGGCCGTCCACGGCATCGCCGCGCAGGTCCTGGCACCGCCGCTGCAGCTGACCATGATGCAGCTGGAACGCGAGCTGTTCGGCCTGGCCGAGAAGGCGCGCAACAGCCAGGTCCAGGCCGACGCCTACGCGCAGATCCGCCAGTTGGGTGTGCATGCGGCCGAGTTCCCCGGCGGGTTCCTGGACGCGCTGGCCGACGCGCTGGCGCGGCTGCGCGAACCGCCCGCGCCCGGCAGCGCGGCCGCCCCGGCGAAGCCGGCGATGACCCTGGTCACCGACAGCGACATCGACCGCGACATCGTGCTGCACGAGATGGCGCGGCGCGAAAGCTACCGCGCGCAGTCGCACCTGCAGCTGCTCGGGCAGCGCTTCGGGGTGCTCGCCGCGCAGCCGGCGTTCGATGCCGAACGCCTGCCGGTGGGGCCGCACGGGCTGTGCCGGATACTGCGCGCCTGCGGCGAGCGGCTGGGCCTGAACCTGGAGGCGCAGCGGCAGCTCTACCACGTGTTCGAACGGCAGGCGCTGGAACGGCACGTCGAACTGCTGGACCGGCTGAACATCCTGCTGGCGCGCGAAGGCGTGCTGCCCGGGCTGGTCTATATCCCCTATCTGCCGCGGCCTGCAGGACAGCGTCGCACCGTCGGCGTGCAGCCCGCGGGTGCCGCGCGCGAAGGCCAGGCCGCCACCGCGCCGCGGCCACTGACCCAGTGGCAGGGGCAGGCGCCGGCGGCGTCGTGGGCGGATGCCGCGATGGAGGGCACGGCCGCGCCGGCGTCGTCCACGCCGTCCGCCGCGGGGCACGGCCCGGCCTCCCCCGCGACGGCGGCCGGCATGGCCTCGCTGCACGAACTGCTCGACGCCGCGCGCCAGCTGCTGGCGCAGCAGTTGCAGTCCGGTGCCGGCCCTGGCGGCGGCGCGGCGCCCGCCAGCGTGCCCGCCAGCGTGCCCGCCAGCCTGCCCTCCCTCGTCGGCCAGGCGCGTGCGGCCGCCGGCGGCCCACCCGCGGCAACCGCCCCGGTCGCCGAGCTGGCCGGCATGGCCGCCACGCTGCAGGCCGCCACGGCATCCGCGCCGGCGCGCGCCGTTCCCAGCGAAGCGGTGATGGACGTGCTCGCGCGCCTGCAGCCGCAGGGCGCGGCCGCAGGCACCCGGCGCAGCTTCGGCGACATCCAGAAAGCGCTGCTGTCGCAGGTGCGCGCCGAGCACGGCGACGGCGCCGCGCTCTCGCCCCGCGACAGCAACACCCTGGACCTGCTGGGCATGCTCTACGGCCAGATCCAGCGCGAAGTGCGCGCCGACGGTCCGGCCAGCGACCTGCTCAACCGCCTGCAGGTGCCGCTGGCGCGCGCCGCCGTCGGCGACGAGGCGTTCTTCGTCCGCGACCAGCACCCGGCGCGCGAACTGCTCAACACCGTGGCCGAGTCCGGTGCGGTGTGGCTGGGCGAGGACGACGGCGACCCGGCGCTGCTGCAGAAACTGGGCGAAGCGGTGGACCGCGTGGTCGCCGAATACCAGGGCGACGAGGCCGTGTTCGCCGCCGCCAACCGCCAGGTGCAGTCGCACCTGCAGGCCGCGGTACGCAAGGCCGAGGTCACCGAACGCCGGCAGATCGAGGCCGCGCGCGGCAAGGAGCGGCTGGAGGCGGCCAAGCAGCTGGCCGGCCGCACCATCGGCCAGCTGTGCCGCGCGGCGGCGCCGCCGAAGTTCGTGCAGACCCTGCTGCACGAAGCCTGGAGCGACGTGCTGACCCTGACCCTGCTGCGCCAGGGCGAGGACTCGGAAGAATGGCGCCAGCGCCAGGAAGCCACCCGCCGCATCGGCGAAATCACCGCCAGCGCCGACGGCGCGGCCGACCCGGCGCTGCAGGGCCAGATCGAGGAATCGCTGCTGCAGGTGGGCTACCACGCGGACGAAGCCGGCGCCATCGCCCGCCGCCTGTCCACCCCCGGCGGCGAGGACGAGATCACTTCGCGCACCGAACTGGCCGCCCGGCTCAAGGCCCGCGCCCGGCTCGGCGGCGGCGACGGCAAGGACGGCGCCGACCCGCAGGCGCCGCCCCCGCCCGGGCGCACGCCGGCAGAGGAAGGCCATTACCGCCAGCTGCGCACGCTGCCGTTCGGCACCTGGTTCGAATTCACCACCAACCAACAGGGCGACACCCGCCGCCTGCGCCTGTCCTGGTACAGCCTGGTCACCGACAACGCGCTGTTCGTCAACCAGCGCGGGCAGAAGATGGCCGAGCATTCGCTCGACGCGCTGGCGCGGCTGATGGCGCGCGACCAGCTGCGCATCGTCACCGAGGACCGCGGCCGCCTGATCGACCGCGCCTGGCAGGCCACCGTGCGCGCCCTGCGCTCGCTCGCCAGCGGCCACGCCGCTCCGGAGTCCGCATGATCCCCGAAACCCGCCGCGCTCCGCGCCTGCAGGTGCCGGCCCTGGTGCCGGTCACCGACATGATGACCGCCGGCGTGATCGGGCGGCTCGGCAACGTGTCCGAAACCGGCATGCTGTTGATCGCCTCCGAACCGCTCAACGAGGACGCGCTCTACCAGCTGCGCTTCCCGGTCCCCGATGGCCGCGGCGGCGAGCAGCCGGTCGACGTCGGCGTGCACCTGCTGTGGCGCGAGGCGGCGCAGGCGCCGGGCCACTTCTGGGCCGGCTTCCGCTTCCTCACCCTGGAAAAAGACCACCGCGAACGCCTGCGGCAGTGGATCGAATCGAGCCTTCCGGCGTCCTGAGCGACGGAACCGGCACAGCGGCGCGGCGTCGATTGCGGCAGAATCGTGGCCTGATTCCCGCCTTGCCGCGAGCCCCCACGATGAACCTGCCCGACCCCGGCGCTCTGTATTCCGACCACCTGCGCGTGCTCGCCCAACGCGCCGACGAAGCCCTGGCCCGCGGCGGCTTCGACCACCTGGTCGTGCCCAGCGGCCGCCTGCATTACCAGTTGTTCGACGACCGCGACTATCCCTACGCGGTCAACCCGCAGTTCAAGACCTGGCTGCCGCTGACCCGCCTGCCCGACAGCTGGCTGGTATACACGCCCGGCCGCCGCCCGCAGCTGGTCTACCACCAGCCGCACGATTACTGGCACGCGGTGCCGGCCGCGCCCAGCGGCTGGTGGGTCGCGCATTTCGATATCCACGTCATCCGCACGCCGGAAGAAGCGCTGGCGCTGCTGCCGAAGGACCCGGCGCGCTGCGCCATCCTCGGCGAGCCGCAGAGCGCGCTGGGCCAGGCGTCCGGCAGGCAGTTCGTGCCCAACAACCCACAGCCGGTCATCGATTACCTGGAGTACCAGCGCGCGTTCAAGACGCCCTATGAGATCGCGCTGATGCGCCAGGCGCAGGTGCACGCGGTGCGCGGCCACCGCGCCGCCGAAGCCGCGTTCCGCGCCGGCGCCAGCGAGTTCGCGATCCACATGGCCTACTGCAGCGCCGTGGGCCAGGACAGCAACGAGCTGCCCTACGGGAACATCATTGCGCTCAACGAGCATGCGGCGGTGCTGCACTACACCGACCTGGGCCATGCCGCGCCACAGCCGGCGCGCAGCTTCCTGATCGATGCCGGCGCCTCCGCGTATGGCTATGCCAGCGACATCACCCGCACCTATGCCGCCGCCGGCCACGACGAGTTCCAGGCGCTGATCGACGCGGTGGACGCGGCGCAGCGCAAGCTGTGCGCGGCGGTGCGCAGCGGTTTCGACTACAAACAGCTGCACGTCGATGCGCACCTGGCGCTGATGGGCATCCTCAAGGACTTCGGCGTCATCACCGTCTCGCCGGAAGCGGCGCTGGCCAGCGGCGTCAGCGCGGCGTTCTTCCCGCACGGCATCGGCCACCTGATCGGCGCGCAGGTGCACGACGTGGCCGGCTTCGCCGCCAGCGACCGCGGCGGCCGCATCGAACGCCCGGCCGGCCACCCCTACCTGCGCATGACCCGTGTGCTGGAGCCCGGCATGGTGGTGACCATCGAACCGGGCGTGTACTTCATCGACATGCTGCTGGACGAGGTGAAGCAGGCCGGCAACGCCGCCAGCGTGAACTGGGAGCGGGTGGATTTCTTCCGTCCCTACGGCGGCATCCGCATCGAGGACGAGGTGCTGTGCACCGACGGCGAGGCCGACAACCTCACCCGGCCGGTGTTCGCGGCCTGAGCCCAGCGTTCGTGGCGGCCGGGCCTGCCCCGCCTGCCCTGCGGGCGCGCATATCCGCGCGCGCCTGCGGATGCGTCATTCGCGGCCGATGCCCAGCAGCCACAGGTAGCTCGCCGCCGACCAGCTGAAGTTGCGCGCCTGGTAGCCCTTGCCGGTGGTCGGGTCGTAGTTCTCGTACATCGGCGCCTGCGCGGCCAGCCCGTCGGCGGCCAGCAGCAGGCGCGCGCTCAGCGCGTCGGCCTTGGCCACGCGGCCGTAACGGCGCAGCGCCTCGACGCCGAAACGCGCCTGGTCCAGCCACAGCGGCCCGCGCCAATAGCCCTTGATCGGCGAGAAGCGCGCATCGTCGGCCGCCAGGGTCGGCAGCGGCATCGGCGTGGCGAAACGCTTCGGGTCGAGCATGGTCGCGATCACCGCCCGCGCCTGCGCTTCGCTGGCCAGGCCGGCCCACAGCGGCGCCCAGCCCTCGGACCCGAACACGCCGATGCGCTCGCCCGTGCCCAGGCGCACGTCGAAGAACCAGCCGGCGGCGGCGTCGAAGAACCGCGCGCCGATGCGCTGCTTCATCGCCTCGGCCTCGCGCCGCCATGCATCGCGTTCGGCGGTCCTGCCGAGGATGCCGGCCAGCTCGGCCAGATCGCGTTTCTCGCGGTAGAGGTAGGCGTTGAGGTCCACCGATTCCTGGTCCAGCGACCACGCGCCCTCGCCGTTGGCCAGCATCTTCGCCTCGTCGAAGCGCACCGCGTTGTCCATGCCGCTTTCCCACGCCGCGGCGATGCGGGTGCCGTCGGTGGCGCCGAATTCAGCCAGGCCGTTGCGGTCGTGGTCGCGCTCGGCGAACCACCAGCGGTGGTAGCGCACCAGCCTGTCGTACATCTCGGCGACGAAGGCCGCATCGCCGGTGGCGCGGTGGATTTCCCGCGTGGCCCAGGCCGCGAGCGGCGGCTTGGTGTTGCGCCAGTTGTTCTCCTTCGCGTCCAGGTAGACGCTGTCGGCGACCATGCCGTTGGCGGCCTGGAAGTCGAACATCGCGCGCATCTGGTCGCGCGCCAGGTCCGGCGCCACCCACGCCAGCGCGGCGGCATGCTTCCACGAATCCCAGGCCCAGAAGCCGTTGAAGTAGTCGGCCGAATACGAGGGAATGACGCCGTCGTGGCGCAGGTCGCCACGCGCCGAACGCCAGTTGCCGATCAGGGTCTGGACCGCCTTGACCGCGATGCGGCGCGCGGTCGCGTCATCCACGCCCTCGACATGCGCGGCGGCGGTCGCCTGCAGGTAGCCCTCCCAGCGCGCGCGGTTGCGCCGCCACAGCGCCGGTTCGTCGACAAGGCGCGGCACGGTGGCGCCCGCTTCGGGCAACAGGGACTGCTCCAGCACCAGCGCCAGCGGCTGCCCGGGCTGCAATCGCAGCGGCGCGGCCGAGGCGAAGCGATAGCCCTGCCGTTCCTGCCGCGGCCGCATCTCTCCGCCCGTGGCGTGCAGCCGGGTCAGCAGGGTTTCGCCGCTGCCGGCGAAGGTCTGCAGCAGCGCACCGTCCCGCAGCGCGACGGCATCGCCCGGCGCCGGCATCGACTCGCCTTCCACGGCGACGTCCAGCCCGCGCGCGGTGGATGCCTCCAGTTCGATGCGCACCAGCGCGCGCCGCGCATCGGCGAAGTACAGCACCTGCCGCAGGCGCACGCCCTCGCCCTCGAAGCGCCGCTCCAGGCAGCCGGGCAGGCTGTGGCTGGCGACCTCGCGCAGCGCCAGCGGCCTGCCGCTGGCGGCGTCCTTCAGTTCCACCTTCGCCATCCGCCGCCCGACCCAGCGGCCGGCGCCGAGGCTGTGCACGAACGGCCCGGAGAAGCCGCTGCCGGCGTCACCCGCCGCCGGCAGGCTGTAGCCGTGCCAGGCGCCGGCGTCGAAGAACACGTTGAAGCTGCGATCGGCGGCGTTGGCCGGCGTGCCGTGCAGGTCGAGCACATCGGCGTAGGGATCGGCATGGGAAGAGGCGGCCGCGGCGTGCGAGGCGAAGGCCAGCATTGCGGCAAGCAGCAGGCGCAGGGGGAAATTCACTGACATCCGGGTCTCCTTGATTCGTGGCCGCGCCGAGGCTCTGCAGGAGCGCACTTCTGTGTGCGGTGAAGCCTCACTCCGAAAAAGCCCGACGCGCACTGAAGGACGCTCCCGCGAGTCCCTATGGCTCCGCACGCGCCATGAAGGCCTCGATCTCCTCGGCGCTGCGCTCCAGCGCACCGGTCAGCACACGGTGGCCGTCGCCGGTGATCAGCACGTCGTCCTCGATGCGGATGCCGATGCCGCGCCAGCGCGCCTCCACGCTGCTGTCGTCCGGCGACACGTACAGGCCCGGCTCGATGGTGAACACCATGCCCGCCTCCAGCAGCCGCGATTCGCCGGCCAGCTTGTAGTCGCCCACGTCGTGCACGTCCAGGCCCAGCCAGTGCCCGGTCTTGTGCCGGTAGAAGCGCTTGTAATGGCCTTCGATCAGGTTCTCTTCCAGGTCGCCCTTCAGCAGCCCCAGCCGCAGCAGGCCCTCGGTGAGCACCTCGACCGCGGCCAGGTGGCCTTCCTCGTAGGCGATGCCCGGCTGCGCCTGTTCCAGCGCCGCCGCCTGCGCGGCCAGCACCAGGTCGTGCAGGGCGCGCTGCTCGGCGCTGAAGCGGCCGTTGACCGGGAAGGTGCGGGTGATGTCGCTGGCATAGCCGCGGTACTCGGCGCCGGCGTCGATCAGCACCAGGTCGCCGTCGCGGCTGCCGCCGCCGTTGGCGCGGTAATGCAGCACGCAGGCGTTGGCGCCGGCGCCGACGATGCTGTTGTAGGCCGGCACCGCGTCGTGGCGGCGGAACTCGCGTTCCAGCTCGGCCTGCAGCTCGTATTCGCGGATGCCGGCGCGCGCGGCGCGCATCGCCGCGCGGTGCGCGCGCACGCTGATGTCGGCGGCCTGCTGCATCAGCGCGATCTCCGCCGGCGACTTGAACAGGCGCTGCTCGTGCAGCAGGTGGCCCAGTTCCAGGAACTCGTGCGGCGGCTGCGCGCCGTGGCGCACCTGCGAGCGCACCCGGTTCACCCAGCCGATCAGCTTGAGGTCGAAATCGGCGTCGCGGCCGAAGTGGTAGTAGACGCGCGAACGGCCTTCGAGCAGGCCGGGCAGGATGTCGTCCAGGTCCTCGATCGGATAGGCATCGTCCATGCCGTAGCGCGCCACCGCGCCTTCCTGGCCTTCGCGCGGGCCGTCCCAGGCTTCGCGCTCGGCATCGCGCTCGCGGCAGAACAGGATCGTCTCGCCATGGCGGCGGCCGGGGATCAGCACCAGCACCGCTTCCGGTTCGGGAAAGCCGCACAGGTACCAGAAGTCCGAATCCTGCCGGTACGGGTAGTGGGTGTCGTTGCTGCGCACGCGCTCGGGCGCGGCCGGCAGCACCAGGATGGCGTCGTCGCCGGCCGCCTCCATCAGCTGGCGGCGACGGTGCGCGTACTCGGCGGGGGCGATGCCGGTCAGCGTGTGCATGGCGGCTCAGTTCAGGCGCTGGCGGTGACGCGCGCCCATCACGCAGTCGCCGTGCAGCAGCAGCACCGCCACGCGCACGAATTCCTCGATCTCGGCCAGCGCGTCCTCGTCCTCGTCGGCGCTGTCGAACTCATCACTGGAAGCCTGCGCCAGCCGCGCCAGGTCCTGCAGGGCTTCCTCGCCCTCCTCGCTCAGCGCCGGGCGCTTGCCCGCGGCCAGGCCGAAGCCGCCGAGGAACGCGCGGCACCAGTCGAACAGCGCGTCGGTGCGTTCCTGCAGCGTCGCCGCCGGCGCGGCCAGCACCAGTTCGAAGGCGAAATCGCGGTCTTCCAGCTGCGCCACCACCGCTTCGCGCAGGCGGTCGAGCGCGCTGCCCGGTGCGGGCGCGGGCAGGTTGTCGTCGGCCAGCACTTTGGCCGGCCAGGCCGGCAGATCGGCGCCGCCGGCGGCCAGCCAGCCGCACAGTCCACCGTGGAGTTCGGCCGGGGTGGCCCCGAGGTCCAGCGCCTGGCTGGCCTGGAGGATGTCGTTCACGGCGGGAAGATCGGTCATGTCACATGGGTCTGGAAGCGGGAAGGCCCGCGCCGCGCGGCGCGCGGCGGCGGCTGCACAGTGTAGCAACGGCGCCGTGCGCGCCATCTTGACCACCCCCGACGCGCATGCCTATCGTGCCGGGCATGGATTCCTTCGACCCCGCCGCCCAGCTGCAGGCCCTGGCCGCCCGCCTCGAACTGCTGTTCGAGCGCAACCAGCGCCTGGCCGACGAGAACCGCAGCCTGCGCCAGCAGCAGGAACAGCTGGTGGCCGAACGCGCGCAGCTGCTGGCCAAGAACGAGCAGGCGCGCTCGCGGGTGGAAGCGATGATCACCCGCCTCAAGTCGCTGGAGCAGCACACGTGAGCCAGAACGAGCCGGTCAGCGTCCGCATCCTCGACCGCGAATACACCGTCGGCGTGGAGCCGGCCGAGCGCGACAGCCTCACCGCCGCCGCGCGCATGCTCGATGCGCGCATGCGCGAGATCCGCGGCAACAACCGCATGGCCGCGGTGGACCGGGTGGCGGTATTGGCCGCGCTGAACCTGGCGCACGAACTGCACCTGATGCGCGATGAACTGGCGCAGCAGCAGCAGCGCTTCCAGACCGCGATGAACGATCTCAACCGCCGCCTGGACGGCGCGATCGACGACAGCCGCTGACCGCGCCGCATTCATCCGACGGACGGTTCCGGCTGCGCTGCCTCCACGGGCTGCCACGCGCGCGCAACACGGCTATACTGGCGTCGCGTTCTCTGCCGTGAACGACGGCGTGTGCAAACATTCGCCTTGTCCCTTAATGACGACCACGGGGGCGCGACGGCACCGGGTGTGCAGGTCCGCCTTGCAGCGGGAAGCCCGATGGTTCCCCAGCGTCCCCACTTGAACCCCGGGTTCAAGGTCGTTTCGCACGCATCGTCATGGCGGAGAATGCAATTATTCCGGAACGGCGCCGCAAGGCGCCGTTTCTTTTTCCCTTCTCCCTCCGGGGTGAAGGCGTGTTGCTTGCGAACCATTGGTTCGCGCACGCCTGAACGCCCGGCGCGCTGCGCCGGGCCGGGGCGCGGAGCGAGGTGGCGCGAAGCGCCGGATGAGGGTACGGGCGAAGCCTCGTGACATTCGATTGCACGAGGCTTCGCCCGTACCCTCTCCCCAACCCCTCTCCCGACGGGAGAGGGGCTTGAACGCTCCCTGCACGGAACCATCGATGACTTCCGACAATCGACAGGACCTCCGCCGACACCTGCGCCAGCGCCGCCGCGACATTCCGGCCGCCGAGCGCATCGCCGCCGCCGAGGCGCTGGCCGCGCGGCTGCTCGCCCTGCCCTTCGCCGATGTGGGCGGCCCGGTGGCCGGCTACTGGGCGATGGACGGCGAGATCGCCCTGCACCGCTGGCAGATGCAGTTGCCCGCGCACCAGACCTACTGCCTGCCGGTGCTGCACGGCCGCCTGCTGCGCTTCGCGCCGTGGCGGCCCGGGCAGCCGCTGCGCACCAACCGCTACGGCATCCCCGAGCCGGACGTCGATCCCGAACGCACCCTGCACGCGCAGGACATGACGCTGGTGGTCGCGCCGCTGGTCGGCTTCGACCCGCAGGGCCGGCGGCTGGGCATGGGAGGCGGCTGGTATGATCGCAGCTTCGCTTTCCGCCAGCGGCAGAGCGCGCCGCCGTGGCTGGTCGGCGCCGGCTTCGCCGCCCAGCAGGTGCCGGCGCTGCCGGCCGAGGACTGGGACGTGGCGGTGGATGCCATCTGCACCGAGCAGGCCACTCTCTACCCGGAACCGTCGCACGCATGACCGCCCGCAAGCGCTACTGGCTGATGAAGTCCGAACCGGACGCCTTTTCCATCGACGACCTGCAGCGCGTGGGCACCGAACCGTGGAACGGCGTGCGCAACTACCAGGCGCGCAATTTCATGCGCGACGGCATGAAGGTCGGCGACGGCATCCTGTTCTACCACTCCAATACCAAGGTGCCGGGCATCGTCGGCACCGCCACGGTGGCCAGCGAGGCCTACCCGGACGACACCCAGTTCGACCCGAAGTCCGATTACCACGACCCCAAGGCCAGCCGCGAACAGCCGCGCTGGTACCTGGTGGACGTGGCCTTCGAGCGCAAGCTGGCGCAGGTGATCCCGCTGGACGAGATCAAGCGCCACGCCGACGAACTGGGCGAGGGCTTCCCGCTGACCGCCAGGGGCAACCGCCTGTCGGTGTTCCCGGTCACCGCCGCGCAGTGGAAGCTGCTGCTGGCGCTGGAAAAGAAGAAGCCGGCCTGACGCCGCCCGCGCGCACCTCTGTGCGCGACGGGCGTTCCCGGCAAGGCCCTTGCGCGCCCTGAGGTGCGCTCCCACGAACGCATTCATCCCACCATCGAGCCCACCATGTCCGAAGCCAAGCGCCTGGCCGCCGAAAAAGCCATCGAATACGTCCAGAAGGGAATGATCGTCGGGGTCGGCACCGGCTCCACCGTCGCCTACTTCATCGAAGCGCTGGCGCGCATCAAGGACCAGATCGAAGGCGCCGTCTCCAGCTCCGAGCAGAGCACCGCCCTGCTCAAGGGCCACGGCATCGAGGTGCTGGACCTGAACCACACCGGCGGCCTGTCGCTGTACGTGGACGGCGCCGACGAGTGCGACGGTAACAAGAACCTGATCAAGGGCGGCGGCGCCGCGCTGACCCGCGAGAAGATCATCGCCGAGGCCAGCAGGCAGTTCGTCTGCATCGTCGATCCGAGCAAGCAGGTCAAGGTGCTGGGCAGGTTCCCGCTGCCGGTGGAAGTGATCCCGATGGCGCGCAGCCTGGTGGCGCGCGAGATCCTGGCGCTGACCGGCGGCCAGCCGGTGTGGCGCGATGGCGTGGTCACCGACAACGGCAACCTGATCCTGGACGTGCACAACCTGTCCATCACCGACCCGGTGAAGCTGGAACAGCAGCTCAACCAGATCCCGGGCGTGGTCACCGTCGGCCTGTTCGCGCGGCGTCCGGCCGATGTGGTCATCGTCGGCGGCGAACCGCCGCAGGTGCTGTAAGCCCGCACACGCGACGACGGTCGCCATGGCGCGTCAGCCGGCCGTGGCGTCCAGCCAGGCTCGCCACTGCCGTTCCAGCGCGGGCAGATTGTCGGGCAGGCCGAATGCCGGGCCGGTGTCGGCCAGCCAATCGTCGAAACGGCCGCCGGACGCGATGCGCCCGCTGAGGCTGCCCAGCACGCCCGGGCGCGCCGCGGCCGTGGCCTGGACCAGGAAATCGGCCCAGCCCTGCACCTGCGCGTAGTAGCGCGCACCGGCCGCCGCATCGCCGGCCTCGGCCGGGCTGCGGTACACCAGACGGATGCCCTGGGTGGCGGGCGCGGCCTGTCTGTCGGGACGGGCGGGGTTGGCCATGACCAGGAAGTCGGCAAGACCGGGCAGCGGATGGGCCGGATCGGCCCGCATGCCGCGCAGCATCCGCCGGCGCTGGGCGACCAGTTCGTCGGCCTCCAGCAGCATCGCCGCCGCTTCGTTGAGCCAGTCCGGGCTGCGCGCATGGCCGTGCCCGGACGTCCTGCCCAGGTCCGGCCAGTAGGTGAGATTGAAGACCACGTGGCCCAGCTCGTGGCGGGTCAGGTTGCGCCAGATCGCCTGGACGATGGCCGGGTTGGCGGCAAGCAGGCGGCTGCCGGGATCGTCGGCCGCCACCGCCGACTGGCGCGCGGCCTGGAAGGCCTGCATGCCGGGCCAGTCGATCACCTGCGCGGCCCCGGCAGCGAGCAGCCGCGCGCGGTCGTCGGCACCAATGTCCCCCGGCGCGTCCAGCAGCACGGCGAGCCGGAGCGGTGGGCGGGCGAAGTGACGCGCGAAGGCGGCGGCGCTGGCGGCCAGGTCGCCGGCCAGCAGGCGCACCTGCCCGGCATCGCGGCCGTAGACCCAGCCATGCGCGCCGGCCGCGCACTGCTCCAGGCCGGGCAGCGGCGGGCAATCCGCATCGGCCTGGGCATTGCCCGCGAGCAGCAGCAGGAACGGCACCAATGCAGCGGTAAGGGAACGACAAAGAAGCATGCGCGCATCTCCGGATGGGATGCTTCCCTGACGCATCGACCCGGCGGATGTGTCCAGCCGCGCGCGATCGCGCGCCGCGCCGTCAGCGCGTGGATTTCCTGTCCGCCAGCGCCAGCGCCTTCACCAGCTCGCCGACCAGCTCGCGCTGCCGCACCGGCAGCGCCAGATAGGTGTCGATCACCGCGCGTTCGCGCGCGCCCATCCTGTTCCATTCGGCGCGGGCCTCGGCCACGCGCGTGGTCGACTCGCCGAAGCGCAGCGCCTGCGGCGTCACACCGAACAGTTCGGCCAGCACCTGCAGCTTGTCCTGCTCGGGAATGGAGCGACCGCCCAGCCAGCGCGACGCGCTCTGGAAACTCACCGAACGCCCCCGGTAGCGCGCATTGAACAGGCGGAAGAGGACCGCCGGCCGCGGTTCGTAACCGGCCGCGCTCATCGCCTGTCCCAAGCGTCGGGAGAATTCGAAGCGTTCGTCGCTCATGGCCGGCAACGTTACGGACCGCTTCCGCGGCAAGGTCACCAATCACTTTCATTTGAGTGAACTAATTGCTTTCATTGGCGCATGGACCCACGCGCGCGCCTGCCCGGGCGCGCGCCCCGCCAAGGAGAAGCAGGCATGAAAGGCATTCCCGCCGCCGGCGCGGCATCGGAGCGGCTCGTCCGCGACTATCTGGACGTGGACTACCACGGCCGTTACGCCAGCGTGCTGCGGCTGCATCCGGCGCCGCGCGAAGCGATCGCCGAGCTGTGCCTGTTCCGCTTCTGGCTGGCCTGCCGCGCCTATGCGCATGCCGGCGCCCTGCCCGCGGCCACGCCGCCGCTGTACCTGCCGCCCGGCTGGACGCCGCCACGACAGGCTGGCGGCCTGGACATCGACCACACGCTGGGCGCCTGGCACGCGCACCTGCTGGAGAGCCGCTTCGACCTGTACGACCGTTTCTTCCAGCTCGGCCGCCACCGCGACGATCCGCTCGGCCTGGACGCCGCCGCGCTGGCCCTGTCCTGCCAGTTGTTCGTGCAGCCCGCCGCCGCCACGCGGGCATGGCTGCGCGAGGACGTGCACGGCCTGTTTTCCGCGTTGCATGCCGCCTTCGCCGCCACGCCAGGCAGGCCGGAACCCGCGCGCGGGGACGCTTGACGCCGCGCCACGCATCCGTGAAGGTGCGCAACGCCCTTTCACCCGAGAGTCCGCCATGTCCCTGCCGCGCCGCATCGCCTGCCTGTCCCTGTTGCTGCTGCTCAGCGGCTGCGCCAGCGCCGGCGGGCACTGGGTGGAACTGGCCGGCACCCGCTACAAGGTGGAACTGGCCCAGGACGACGCCAGCCGCGCGCGCGGGCTGATGTTCCGCGACAGCATGGACAGCGACCGCGGCATGCTGTTCATCCACGACCGCCTGGAACCGCAGGCGTACTGGATGAAGAACACCCGCATCCCGCTGGACATCCTCTATTTCGACGATGCGCGCCGGCTGGTCAGCCAGCAGCGCGACGTGCCGCCGTGCTCGGCCGGCGATGCCTGCCCGCCCTATCCCAGCGCCGGACCGGCGCGCTACGTGCTGGAACTCAATGCCGGCCAGGCGGCGAAGCTGAAACTGGAAGACGGCACCGAGCTGGTGTTCGGCCCGGGCATCCCGAAGGGCAACTGACCCGTCCCACGTAGGAGCGACTTCAGTCGCGAAGGGGCTTTCCCGGCAACACCCCATCGCGACTGAAGTCGCGCCTGCCCGGCATGCGCAGGCCGCACGCCTTGAACCGGCCGCGCTTTGCCGCCAGTCTTGGGCCATGTCCGACACACGCCTCACCCTGCCGCACTGGGACGCGCTGGCCGAGCTGGCCGACGACGCACTGCCCTTGCTGCCCACCGCGCTGCTGATCGCGCGCGACGAATACCCGGAACTGGACCCGGCCCGCTGCGACCGCCTGTTGCAGGCCCACGCCGACCACCTGCGGGTGGAAGTGGAGGCCATCGCCGAGTGGCCGCTGAAGGTGGCCGCCATCAACCACCACCTGTTCAACGAACTGGGCTACAGCGGCAACCACGACGCCTATTACGACCCGCGCAACAGCTACCTCAACGAGGTGGTCACGCGCCGGCTCGGCAACCCGATCTCGCTGGCGCTGGTGCAGATGGAAGTCTCGCGCCGGCTCGGCCTGCCGCTGGAAGGCATTTCCTTCCCGGGCCATTTCCTGGTGCGGCTGCCGGTGGAGGAAGGGGTGCTGGTCATGGACCCGTTCAACGGCGGCCGCCCGCTGGGCGTGGACGAACTGCGCGAGCGCGCGCGCAGCAACCTCGGCGGCGAGACGCCCGACGACCAGGTGCTGGCGCAGATCCTGGACCCGGCGCCGGCGCGCGCGATCCTGATGCGCATGCTGCGCAACCTGTATGGCGTCTACGCCGAACGCGAGGAATGGGACCGCGCCGCGCGCAGCGCCGACCGCATCCTCAAGCTCGCGCCGGAGCAGAACGATGCGCTGCGCGACCGCGGCCTGGCCTACCTGCGCCTGGACCACCTGGCCGGCGCGCGCGCCGACCTGTCGCAGTACCTGCGGCGGGAGCCGGATGCCGCCGACGCGGCGCAGGTGCGCGAACGCCTGATCGACATCGGCGGCGAAAGGCCGCGGCTGCATTGATCCCTGCCTGCGGGCTCGCCCCGCGTGCAGCCTCCTTCGCCCGCAGGGCGCGTGCGGGGCGCCCCTGCGGCATTCCGGTGCCGGCCCGGCTCAGTCCAGCTCCACCATCTCGAAATCGTCCTTGGTGGTGCCGCAGTCCGGGCAGGTCCAGGTCTCCGGCACGTCTTCCCAGCGCGTGCCCGGGGCGATGCCCTCTTCGGGCAGGCCGTCGGCCTCGCGGTAGATGAAGCCGCAGACGACGCACATCCAGGTGCGGAAAGTGGAGGCGGAAGCGTCGGACATTGGATAATCACGGCAACACAGGGGGCGGCCGCAGATTGTCCCATTCCCGCCGCCGTACAGGTAGCCATCCATGCCCCACCCCATCCCCGCCGCCCGCGGCGTCTATCTGATCACCCCCGACGAAACCGACACCGCGCGCCTGCTGGAACGCACGCGGCCGCTGCTCGCCGCCGGCGCCACCTGGCTGCAGTACCGCAACAAGGCGGTCGATGCCGCCACCGCCCATGAACAGGCACAGGCGCTGCAGGCGCTGTGCGCCGCCGCCGGCGTGCCGCTGATCGTCAACGACGATGCCGCCCTGGCCGCCGCCGTCGGTGCGGCCGGCGTGCACCTGGGCGAGGACGACGGCGATATCGCCGCGGCGCGCGCCCTGCTCGGCCCGGATGCGATCGTCGGCGCGTCCTGCTACGACCAGATCGGGCTGGCGCAGCGCGCGGTGGCCGCCGGCGCCAGCTATGTCGCCTTCGGCGCGTTCTTTCCCAGCCGCAGCAAGGCCACCACGCGGCGCGCGTACCCGTCGCTGCTGGGCGAGGCCGCGGCGCTGGGCGTGCCGCGCGTGGCCATCGGCGGCCTGGCCGCGGACAACGCCGCGCCGTTGGTCGCCGCCGGCGCCGATTTGCTGGCGGTCATCAGCGGCGTGTATGCCGCCGCCGACCCGGTGGCGGCGCTGCGCGGCTACCAGGCGTGTTTTTCTCCGCGCTGAGCGGCCGCGGCGCGTTGCTTCCCGACACCGTCGAGGGGCAGCCCGGACGGATTGCCAGGCTGCACGGCGAAGCGTTCCGAAGGATCGGCACACGCATGTGCCGCGTGCAGCGGCTCCGGGCATTGGACCGAGGTGCTGTGGAAGCGCTTGACGGCAAAACCCCGGGGCTTCGCCGCGCACCCTCACCCCAACCCCTCTCCCATTGGGAGAGGGGCTTGAGCAGGTCGCCGGCTTGCCAGGCTGCACTGCCAAGCCTTCCGAAGGGTCGGCCGACGGATGGGTCGCCTGCAGCGGTTTCCGGAAGAACGGATGCAGGCGCGGCGGACGCCTCCGATGGCAGAGCGCCACGGACTTTACCGCGCTCCGCGCCCCGGCCCACGCCAGCGGCGTGGGCGCTCGAAGGCACGCGCGCCCGTGGCGCGCAGACCGTGCCCTCTCGCCCCATGGGGAGAGGGGCTTGAGCAGCGCTTACTCCAGCGCCGCCTTGACCGCCGCCGGGTCGGCCAGGGCCTGCACCTCGCGGATCAGGCGCACGGTGTTGCCGCCGAGGATGCCGCCGATCTGCCGCTCGTCGTAGCCGGCATCGAGCAGGGCCTGCACCACCTTGGGCAGGGCGGCGATGTCCTCGTAGCCTTCCACGCCGCCACCGCCGTCCCAGTCCGCGCCCAGGCCCACGTGCTCCCAGCCGGCCACCTTGATGATGTGCAGCAGGTGGCGCATGTAGTCGTCGAAATCGGCCTTGCGGATGTTGTACTTCGCGTCCAGCTCGGCCAGGCGCGCCTTGAGCTGCGCGCGCTCGGCGTCGCCCAGGTCGTCGCGGCCGCCGAAGGATTCGTAGAGCCTGCGCCGCTCGGCGCGGTACTCAGGGGTGGCGCCGGTGTCGATCAGGTAGCCGCCCAGCGAGTTCACCTGGATCACGCCGCCCTTCTTCGCCAGCGCGCGGATGCGCGCATCGTCGATGTTGCGCGAGTGCGCGAACACGTCGTAGGCGCCGCTGTGCGAAAGGATGATCGGCGCCTTGCTCAGTTCCAGCATCTGGTCGAACACCGCGTTGGACGCGTGCGACTGGTCGATGATGATGCCCAGCCGGTTGGCCTCGGCGATCATCGCCTTGCCCTTCTCGCTCAGGCCGCCGTGCTCGCCTTCCGGCGCCACGCCCATGCCGGCCGAATCGGCGAAATCGTTGTGGCTGATGTGCGCCAGCGAGATCATGCGCAGCCCCTGCTTGTAATAGAAACT
This sequence comes from Stenotrophomonas sp. Steno-Z2, assembly GCF_056393235.1. Taxonomy (NCBI): domain Bacteria; kingdom Pseudomonadati; phylum Pseudomonadota; class Gammaproteobacteria; order Lysobacterales; family Lysobacteraceae; genus Stenotrophomonas; species Stenotrophomonas sp. Steno-Z2. The sequence continues at coordinate 250,406 of NZ_JBWJOY010000001.1, forward strand.
CAGCAGGCTGGGGTCGTACTCCAGCGGGTAGGCGTTCTCCATGCTGATGTAGACCGATTTCTTCCCGGCGGCCTTGATGCGCGCCGCATCGTCGGCGGTAGTGGCCAGTTCGAACTTGTCCGGATTGGCCGCGACCATCTCGCGGATCTCGGACAGGCGCCGGAGGCCGGCGTCGCGCGCCTTCAGGTTGCCGGCGGCATCGCGCTCGCCCTGGCCGGTGAACACCACCCAGAAGCCGCCATCCAGCCCGCCCTCAACCATGCGCGGGTAGTCGATCTGCGAACCGTCGTCCTGGAAGGCATGGCGGTCGGTGATCTTCCAGCCCGGCTTGGAGAACAGCGCCGGCGTGTCCAGGTGGGTGTCCAGGTTGATCGCCCTGGCCTGGATGGCGCGCGCGCGCTCGGAAATCTGCGCCGGGCCGGTACCGGCGTGGGCGGTGGCGGCGAAGGCCAGCAGCAGCGCGGCCGACAGCGCGCCGGCCTTGAACGTCGTATCGAACTTCATGGCTCTCCCTTCGGGACGGATCGTCCCGCATTCTTGCATGCGCCCCGCGCGCCCTTGCAGGCCATTGGTCATGCATGCCCCGGCGCATGGCGGCGCCCGGCGCGAAAGCGGACAATGGGCGCATTCTTTCGTCATCCCCGTGCCTGCCATGTCCCTGAACCACGACCAGTCCCACGCCCTGTTCGCCCGCGCCCGGCAGCTGCTGCCCGGCGGCGTCAACTCGCCGGTGCGCGCGTTCAAGTCGGTCGGCGGCGAACCGTTCTTCGTGCAGCGCGCCGATGGCGCGTACCTGTTCGACGTGGACGGCAACCGCTACATCGACTACGTCGGTTCGTGGGGCCCGATGATCGTCGGCCATAACCACCCGGCGGTGCGCGAGGCGGTGCAGCAGGCCATCGGCAACGGCCTGTCGTTCGGCGCGCCGTGCGCGGCCGAGGTGACCATGGCCGAGACCATCACCGCCCTGGTGCCCTCGTGCGAGATGGTGCGCATGGTCAACTCCGGCACCGAGGCCACGCTGTCGGCGATCCGCCTGGCGCGCGGCGCCACCGGGCGCAGCAGGATCGTCAAGTTCGAAGGCTGCTACCACGGCCACGGCGATTCGTTCCTGGTCAAGGCCGGCAGCGGCATGCTGACCCTGGGCGTGCCGACCTCGCCGGGCGTGCCGGCGGGCCTGAGCGAACTCACCCTCACCCTGCCCTACAACGATTTCGACGCGGCCACCGCGCTGTTCGAGCAGCAGGGCGGCGAGATCGCCGGCCTGATCATCGAGCCGGTGGTCGGCAACGCCAACTGCATCCCGCCGCGCGCGGGCTACCTGCAGCACCTGCGCGAACTGTGCACGAAGCACGGCGCGCTGCTGATCTTCGACGAGGTGATGACCGGCTTCCGCGTGGCGCTGGGCGGCGCGCAGGCGCACTACGGCATCACCCCGGACCTGACCACCTTCGGCAAGATCATCGGCGGCGGCATGCCGGTGGGCGCCTACGGCGGCCGTCGCGAGCTGATGCAGCAGATCGCCCCGGCCGGCCCGATCTACCAGGCCGGCACGCTCAGCGGCAACCCGGTGGCGATGGCCGCCGGCCTGGCGATGCTGCACTTGATCCAGCAGCCGGGTTTCCACGATGCGCTGGCCGCGCGCACCGCGCGCCTGTGCGAGGGCCTGGAAGCGGCCGCGCGCGAGGCCGGCGTCGCCGTCACCACCAACCGCGTCGGCGCGATGTTCGGCCTGTTCTTCACCCATGAGAAAGTGGAAACCTACGCCCAGGCCACCGCCTGCGACATTCCCGCGTTCAACCGTTTCTTCCACGCGATGCTGGAGCGCGGCGTGTTCCTGGCGCCGTCGGCCTACGAGGCCGGCTTCCTGTCCAGCGCGCACGACGACGCGGTGATCGATGCCACCCTGGCCGCCGCGCGCGAGGCGTTCAAGGTGGTCGCCGCCTGAGCGCTGCCCCCGTAGGAGCGACTTCAGTCGCGAAGGGGACTTCCCGGGAAAGCCCCATCGCCACTGAAGTCGCTCCTGCCGTGCCCCGATGATTCCCACCCTCCACGCCCTGCTGCTCGATTTCGACGGCCTGCTTGCCGACTACGACCACCCGCGCCATCTCCGGCATCTGGCGGAAGCCGCCGGCTGCGCGCCCGCGCAGATCGACGCGCTGCTGCGCGGCGAAGGCCTGGAGCTGGCGCACGCGCGCGGCGAACTCGATGGCGGGGCGCTGCTGCAGGCGCTGAACGCCCGCCTCGGCAGCCAGCTGTCCGCCGACGACTGGCGCGCCGCGCGTACCCACGCCAGCGCCCCGCGCCGCGACACGCTCGCCCTGCTGCAGCGGCTGCGCGCGGATGTGCGCGTCGCCGTGCTGACCAACAACGGCCCCCTGAGCGCGGCCGCGATCGCCGCGCTGCTGCCTGGCATCGAGGTGCTGTGCAGCGCCGCGCTGGGCGTGCGCAAACCCGATCCGCGCATCTACCTGGCCGCGACTGAAAAGCTCGGCAGCGCGCCGGCACGCACGCTGTTCGTCGACCACCTGTTCCGCCATGTGCAGGGCGCGCGCGCGGCCGGCCTGCACGCCGACACCGCGCACCACACGCAATCACTGCGCCGCGTGCTGCGGCGCTACCGGCTGCTGGACTGAAGCAGCGGCCGGCTCGCTTCGTCGCGCGATGGCGGAGCAGTGCCGCGATGGGCCGAACGGGGCGGTTGCTGCCGTGAAACGCGTCGGAGCGACCCTGCCGCAGAACGCCGGCCAGGTCATGTCCAAAGCATTGTTCCGGAAGCGGGTGGGCAGCATGGCACCCGCCTGCCGGGTAGCGCGCCGGGAACCCAGCCCTCGGCCTGTCGCAGGAGCGGCTTCAGCCGTGATTGAGGCCTTCGCGAAAAAATCTGGTCGCGGCTGAAGCCGCTCCTACGGGGCGCAAGCAACCCGCATCCCGCAAAAGGCCCCAATGTCTCGCAGCCGGCACACGTCGACCGGAAACTCCCGCCGTCCCGTAAAAGCGTAGGAGCGGCTTCAGCCGCGACAAGAGCCTTCACGGGAAAGCCAGGTCGCGGCTGAAGCCGCTCCTACGGGAAGCAGCCGAAAGGTGCGTGCGTCAGCGCGACGCCACGTAGGCCGCGATCGCCTCGCGCACGCGCCTGAGGCCTTCGGCCAGCTCCTCGTCGGTGATGTTCAGCGGCGGCACGAAGCGCAGCACGCTGGTGCCGGCCTGCAGGATCAGCACCTGCTTCTCGGCGGCCAGGTCCAGCAGCGCGCCGATGTCGGCCACGTACTCGGGTTTGAGCACCGCGCCGATCATCAGGCCCATGCCGCGCACCTGTTCGAACACGCCGAACTCGGCGCCGATGGCCTCCAGCCCGGCCTTGAGCGCGGCCGACTGGCGGGCCACGTTGGCCTTGATCCCATCCGAGGCCAGGGTGCGCAGCGCCACCCGCGCCACCGCCGCGGCCAGCGGGTTGCCGCCGAAGGTGGTGCCGTGCGCGCCGACGCCCATGACCTCGGCCACCTTCGGGCCGGCCAGCATGGCGCCGATCGGGAAGCCGCCGCCCAGCGCCTTGGCCAGGCTGACGATGTCCGGGGTCACGCCCCAGTTCCAGTGCGCGAACAGCTCGCCGGTGCGGCCCATGCCCACCTGGATCTCGTCCAGCACCAGCAGCGCGTCGTGCTGGTCGCACAGCTCGCGGGCGCGGCGCATGAACTCCGCCGAGGCCGGCATCACCCCGCCCTCGCCCTGCACCGGCTCGAACATCACCGCGGCCACGTCGCCGCCGGCCATGGCCGCTTCCAGCTGCGCCACGTCGTTGAAATCGGCATAGCGGAAACCGCCGGGCAGCGGCTCGTAGCCTTCCTGGTACTTGGGCTGGGCGGTGGCGCTCACCGTGGCCAGGGTGCGGCCGTGGAAGCTGCCGCGGAAGGTGAGGATGACGCGCTTCTCCGGCGGCCGGCCCTGCGCGGCGGCCCACTTGCGCACCAGCTTGATCGCCACCTCGTTGGCCTCGGCGCCGGAATTGCACAGGAATACGCGGCTGGCGAAGCGCGAGGCCTCCACCAGCTCCTGCGCCAGGTGCAGCGGCGGCTCGCTGTAGAACATGTTGCTGGTGTGCCAGAGCTTGTCGGCCTGGGCCAGCAGCGCGGCCTTCAGTTCCGGGTTGTTGTGGCCCAGGCTGCACACCGCGATGCCGGCCGCCAGGTCGATGAACTCGCGCCCCTGCGTGTCCCAGAGCCGCGCGCCCTGGCCGCGCTCGAGCACCAGCTGGCGGGGCCGGTACACCGGCAGGTAGTACTGGGACAGGGACAGCAGCGGTTCGGCGACGGCGGTCATGGCGTTCCGGTAGGTGTGGTGGGTGAAAGCGGCATTGTCCCCCATTACACGGGGCTGCGGCACAATGCCGCCATGCGCCTGTTCTCCACCCCGCAGCTCAACCCCGCGTCCGAGACCGGCTGGCGCCGCCGCTGGTTCGACATCATCTACCGGCACGACACCCGCCCCTCGCGCAATTTCGACCTGCTGCTGGTCTACGCCATCGTCGCCAGCGTGCTGGTGGTGGTGGTGGACAGCGTGCAGCACGTCCACGCCGCCTGGGCGTCGTGGTTCTACGTGGTCGAATGGGGCTTCACCGCCCTGTTCACCGCCGAGTACGCGCTGCGCCTGCTGGTGGTGCGGCGGCCGCTGCGCTATGCGCTCAGCGTCTGGGGCATCATCGACCTGCTGGCGATCCTGCCCACCTACCTGTCGCTGCTGGTGCCCGGCGCGCAGTCCCTGCTGGTGGTGCGCGCGCTGCGCATCCTGCGCGTGTTCCGCATCCTCAAGCTGACCCGCTACATCGAGGAAAGCGGCGTCCTGCTGCGGGCGCTGTGGCGCAGCCGCCGCAAGATCCTGCTGTTCCTGTCGATGGTGATCACCATCGCCATCATCGCCGGCTCGCTGATGTACGTGATCGAAGGCCCCAGCCGCGGCTTCAGCAGCATCCCGTCCAGCATGTACTGGGCGGTGGTGACCATGGCCACGGTCGGCTTCGGCGACATCGTGCCGCAGACCACGCTGGGGCGCTTCGTCACCTCGGTGCTGATCCTGATCGGCTACAGCATCATCGCCGTGCCCACCGGCATCTACACCGCCGAGCTGGCCAACGGCATGCGCCAGGCCGAAGCCGGCCGGCGCCGCCGCGACGACCGCGGTTGCATCGTCTGCGGCCACGAGGGCCACGACCCGGAGGCGCGCTACTGCAACCGCTGCGGGCACGAGCTGCCGGAACCGCTGGAACCCTGACCGCTCCTACGGCGGGGCGCAGGATTCGAGCGGCCCCATCCGGAACCCCGGTCAATCCAGGAACAGGTCCGGCAGCAGCGGCCGCGACGGGTCCACCGCATAGGCGGACAGGTCGGTGATGCCGGCCTGCGCCAGCACCTCGTCGTCGATCAGGAAGCGGCCGCTGAAACCGGCCGCCTCGCGCACCAGCACCGCGTGCGCGGCGTCGGCCATGATCTCAGGGCGGCGGCAGCCGGCGGCATCGACGCCGGGGATCATGTTGATCGCATCGGTGGCGATGATGGTGCGCGGCCACAGCGCGTTGACCGCCACGCCCTGCGGGCCGAACTCGGCGGCCAGGCCCAGGGTCACGAAGCTCATGCCCATCTTGGCCAGGGTGTAGCCGGTATGCGGCCCCCACCATTTCGGGTCCAGGCTCGGCGGCGGCGCCAGGGTGAGGATGTGCGGGTTGGGCGCCTGCAGCAGGTGCGGCAGGCAGGCCTGCGCGCACAGGAAACTGCCGCGCGCGTTGACCTGCTGCATCAGGTCGAAACGCTTCATCGGCGTGTCCAGCGCGCCGCGCAGCCAGATCGCCGAGGCGTTGTTGACCAGGATGTCGATGCCGCCGAAGGTGTCGACGGTGGCCGCCACCGCCGCGCGCACCTGGTCCTCCTCGCGGATGTCGCACTTCAGCGCCAGGCCGCGGCCGCCGGCCGCGTTCACCGCCTCCACCGCGGTATGGATGGTGCCGGGCAGTTTGGGATTGGGCACCGCCGACTTGGCGGCGATGGCGACGTTGGCGCCGTCACGCGCGGCGCGCAGCGCGATGGCCAGGCCGATGCCGCGCGAGGCGCCGGTGATGAAGAGGGTCTTGCCTTGCAGGCTGCTCATGCGCGACTCCGCGATACCCGATGGAAGCGGAGCGCATTATGCGCCATGCCCGACGCCGCCCATGGACACGCGCACCGAACACCTGGCGTTAATGCGCGATGCCGATACTGGCGCCCTTTCCGTATCCATCGTGCGTTCCAATGAAACCGTTGCCCGCTGTTGCCGCTCCCCTGCTGCTCTTTCTTTCCGTGACCGCCTGCCAGAAGCAGCCCGCAGCGCCGGCCGACACCGCACGCCCGCGCGACGTGGCCGGGCAGACCACCGGGCTGGGCGGAAATGACGCTGCGCCATCGCGGATCGATGCCAGCGCGGTGTGGAGCGGTTCGACCGACGCCTGCCGCAGCGACGCGCCGCCCGGCGGCGGCGACTGCGTGGTCGAGGCCATGCGCGGCGCCGGCGCGACGCCGGCGGCGATCGCCGCCGCGCAACGGCTGGCCGCGCAGGGCGACCCCGGCTACGTCAGCGCCTGGGACGACGCGTCCGGCGTGGGCGTGGCAACCCTGGAATTCCCGCTGCGCGCCAACACCAACCAGGGCACCTGGCTGGTGGATGCCGGCGGCCGGACCATCGACGTGGACGCGGACGTGCTGGACGGCAGCGCGCGCGCCGAGCCGGCGCTCAAGGCCTTCCTCGACGCGCATCCGGATGTGGTGCCGTTCGCGCCGGCACAGGCCGCCGGCACCGCGCCGCTGCCCGACGGCGGCGTGCGCCTGCTCTACGCCACCGCGCTGCGCAGCTGCCACGCCTGCGCCGACGCGGGCACGCTCACCCTGGGCTACGACTTCGACGCCCAGCGCCACTATCTCGGCAGGCAGGTGGTGGAAGTGCGCTGAGTCCGCTCGACGCAAGGCAGCACCCCACAAGGCCGCAACCAGCGAACCCACCTTAGAGCGGGGCTTGCCCCGCTGTGGATTTCCCGGCAAGGCCCAGCGGGGCGAGCCCGCTCCACGCGCATTGCCAACGTGATGGAGCGAAGCCCCCCTTTGTTAAGGGGGGCGCGCCAAAGGCGCGGGGGATAGGCAGGCAAGGAGTCGGGGCCCAAAGTTCTGCCATGCAGAACTTTGGGGACGCAGTCCGCTACGCGGGCTGCGTCACATCTTCGGCCCCTGCCCCTCGTTGTCCTCCCAGCGCAGGAGACGCCGGGTCACGAAGCGGTATACCGGCTTGCCGGTGGCGAACCACAGTTCGCGCACCCACGAATGGCGCTTGAGCAGGCGCAGTTCCACCGGCGTCAGCGCCTGCCGGCAGTACATGCGCTTGTGCTTGAGCAGGTGGCGCAGATCCTCGCGGGCGAGCAGGCGCATCCAGCGCGAGCGCGGGTCGCCGCAGACCGCCAGCTGGAAATCGATCAGCGCCGGCGAGCCGTCGGCGCGCACCAGCCAGTTCGCTTCCTTGGCCAGGTCGTTGTGGGCGATGCCCTGGCGGTGCACCTGCTGCAGCAGGCGGCGCGCGGCATGGAACCAGGCCACGTCGCCGCGCGGCGGGCGCTGGTGCATGGCTGCGCCCTCCATGTAGCTGCGGTCCAGCCAGCGCCCGTCCCAGCCCAGCAGCCGCGGGGTCGCCTCCATGCCGCCGAGCTTCGCCAGCGCGCGGGCCTCGCGCCGCGCCAGCCACCAGGCCGGCAGCCGCAGCCACCACGGCGTGGCGCCGAGATCGCGGCGCACGAAGCGGCGCCCGCCCTCGCGCACCAGCAGGATGCGGCCGAAGCTGTCGGATTTGAGGATCTGCAGGCCGTCGTCGTTCGTATTCGCCATCGCCGCCATTCTAGCGGGCCGTCCCGCCGGGACCGGCGGCGCATGCATGCGGACTTCTCCTACCTGCACCGCCGCTGTCCGGGCAGCCATCGCCGGGCGACGGTCCGGCGCCCGCGCCCTTTTATAATCCGTCGATGAATTCATCCTGGATCGACTCCACCCTGGCCTGGATCGCCGCGCACCCGGTGCTGGCCGGCGCCGTCGTCTTCGCCATCGCCTTCTGCGACGCCGTGATCATCCTCGGCGCGATCGTGCCGGCGCTGCCGCTGATGATCGCCATCGGCGTGCTCATCGGCATGGGCGAGATATCCGGCCCCTACGCGGTGGCCTGCGCCGCGCTCGGCGCGTTCTGCGGCGACGGCCTGAGCTACTGGGTCGGCCGGCGCTGGGGCGACCGCCTGCGCGGGGTGTGGCCGTTCAGCCGCTACCCGCAGCTGCTGGAGCGCGGCGAACTGCTGTTCAGGCGCAATGCGTTCAAGAGCATCCTGGTGGCGCGCTATGTCGGCGCGATCCGCCCGTTCGTGCCGGCCATCGCCGGCATGGCGAAGATGCCGCTGGCGCGGTACGCGCAGCCCAGCGCCGTGGCCAGCCTGTCGTGGGCGGTGCTGTTCCTGCTGCCGGGCTGGGCGCTGGGCCAGGCCTACGACGCGGTGGCGGCGGTGGCCGGGCGGCTGTTCGTGGTGGTGGCCCTGCTCGGGGTGATGCTGGGGCTGGTGTGGGCCATCGTGCTGTACGGCTACCGCTGGTCGGCCGCGCGCATGGACGGCTGGCTGGCGCGCCTGCTGCGCTGGTCGCAGCGCCACCCGCACCTGCTCGGCCGCTACTGGAACGACCTGTTCGATCCGCGCCGGCGCGAATCGGTGCCGCTGGCGATGCTGGCGCTGATGCTGTTGCTGCTGGGCTGGGGCTGGTTCGTGCTGCTGATGGTGGTGGTGGGGCATGGCGAGCCGCTGGCGCTGGACCTGGCCGTGCACCACCTGATGCTGGCCCTGCGCAATCCGCTGGCCGACTACCCGATGGCGGCGCTGGCCTCGCTGGGCGACTGGCAGGTGCTGCTGCCGGCCACCGCCGCGGGCATGGGCTACCTGTGCTGGCGCCGGCGCTGGATGGCCGCCGCGCACTGGCTGGCGGCACTGGCGTTCGGCCTGGCGCTGACCAAGCTGCTCGGCACCACCGTGGACGTGGTGCGGCCGCCGGCGGCCAGCAGCGGCTTCGGTTTCCCGTCGGTGTCGGTGACCATGGCCACCATCACCTTCGGCTTCTTCGCCGTGCTGATCGGCCGCGAACTGCCCGGCCGCACGCGGGTGTGGCCGTACCTGGTGTCGGGCATCGTGGTGACGATCATCGGGTTTGCCCGCCTCTACCTGGGCGCGCACTGGCTCAGCGACGTCATCGGCGGCATGTTGTTCGGCATCTTCTGGCTGCTGGTGCTGGGCATCGCCTACCGCCGCCGCTTCAACCGCTCGTTCTGGGTCAAGCCGGTGACGTGGCTGTTCTACGGCGCGTTCGTGCTAGCCGGCTTCTGGTACGCGCCACGCAACGTGCCGGCCAAGCTGGCCAAGTTCGAACCGGCGGCCGAAGCGCCGCGGATGATGGACGCGGCCGCCTGGTGGCAGGACGGCTGGCGCGAATTGCCGGCACGCCGCAACGAGTTCGACGACGACCAGCGCTGGCCGCTGGACGTGCAGGTGGCCGGGCCGCTGGCGCCCCTGCAGCAGCAACTGGAACGCAATGGCTGGAGCGTGCAGCCGCAGGCCGGCTGGCAGCAGGCCCTGGCCATGCTGGAGCAGACGGCGGCACCGCGGGACGTGCCGGTGCTGCCCGCCACCCTGGACAGCAACGTCGAAGCACTGCTGCTGCTGCACCCGGGCGCGCAGCCCGACCAAGTCTATGCGTTGCGGCTGTGGCCGTCGGCCGTGCGCCTCGAGCCGGGGCAATCCCCGGTCTGGCTGGGCAGCGCGCAGACGCTGCGTTTCCAGCGCCACCTGAAGCTGTTCGGCATGTGGCGGCCGCTGCCGGGCGTGGACCCCGCGCTGGATACGCTCAAGCGGTCGCTCGACGGCATGCCGAACCAGCAGCAGGTGCAGCCCGAGACCGGCCTGCCGCTGCTGATGATCCACAGCGAACCGCAACCGTAGAGCCGGGGCACGCCCGCATCATGCTGCCCCGGCAAGCCGCAGGCGGGGCGAACCCCGCCTCTACAGGTCGGATTCGGCCGGCGGCTCGAAATCGGGAATCCAGGTGAGCAGGCGATCCAGCCGCTGGTGCGGATCGTCTTCCTGCAGCAGCACCAGCCGCTGCTCGTCTTCCAGCGGCAGCAGTTCGGCCAGGCGCCAGCCCACCCACGCCGCCTGGTCCAGCTGCGCCGGGCCGGCGCCGGCGAATTCGCCGCCGGCCTGCTCGAGGATGCGTTCCAGCAGCAGGCCCAGCAGCGCATGCTCGGGCCGCAGTTCGTCGTCGTGGTCCGGGTCGCGCCATTGGACATCGGCCACCACCAGGCCGTTGTCGCGCACCCGCGTCCGGCTCACATGGAAACGCCGCGCGCCGCGCAGGCGCAGCTGCAGCACGCCATCGGCGCCGACATCGAAATCCTCGACCAGCGCCTCCACGCCCCAGGCCGCGGGCGTGGCCGGCGCGCCGACTTCCTCGCCCTCCAGGATCAGGCAGATGCCGAAGGTGCCACCCTGGCGGCCGCATTCGCGCACCAGGTCCAGGTAGCGCGCTTCGAACACGCGCAGGCCGAGCGCGGCGCCGGGCAGCAGTACGCCGTGCAGCGGGAACAGGGGCAGGCTCTGCGTGGCAGTCATCGGCAACGGAAACGGCGGACCGGGGTCGATGTTACCCCAGCCCGCCGTGGGCCATCGTTGAAGGCGTCAGGACGATGCCGTCAGAAGCTGTACTTCACGTGCGTGTGCACGCGGTTCATGTCGCCCTTCTCGCCATTCTCCAGGCGGCGCTGCGCATGGCTCAGCTCCACGCCCAGGTCCAGTTTGGGAAATGGCGAATAGATCAGGTTGGCGCGCACCGACTGTGCCTTGTCGGTGACTTCGTATCCGGTCCAGGCGGTGTCGTTGTCGAGCACGGCCACCGAATAGACCAGGTTGCCGCGGAGTTTGGGCGAGAACGCGTGGCGCCAGGCGGCGAAGCCGCCATAGCCGTCCAGCGCATGCAGGCGCCCCTCCTCGTCCAGCACGGTGTCGCTGCCCAGCGCGAAGCCGAGGTAGCGGCCCACGCCGGCGCCGCCGCTGACCATGTAGCGCAGGTCGTCGTTGGCCCCCATGTTGAATTTGCCCGACACGCTCAGGGCACCGCCGCTTTCGTCGTGCCCGTCGTAGCGGAAGCTGCGCAGCAGCGCGGCGACGGTGAAGTGGCCCCAGTCGCCACGGGCGAGCCAGCGCGCGGTAAGGTCCGGCATGACGTCGGCGCCGCTGTTGATGCGCGCGCCCTTGCCGCCGAACGGGGTGATGGTGGTCTGCGGGTTCTCCGCCGAGAACGACCATGCGCCGCGGGTATAACGCAGCTGCGCCTGGCGCGAAAAGATGGTGCCTTCGGAGGGACCGGTGAAGTCGACCGTGTCCGGCAGCGCCGCCACGTCCTGGAAGTTGGACCAGGTCTGGCCGGCCAGCCAGTTGTTCCAGCTCACGTAGGCCTGGCGCAGGGTGAGCGCATAGGTGTTGGTGATGACCTCGTTGCCGGCGAACGCGTTGCTGCCGCCGCCGTACATGTCCGCCTCGATGTAGGCCTTGAGCTTGTCGCCGCGCTCGGTGGTGGTATCGGCACCGAGCCAGAAGCGCGAGAACTGCGCGTGCATGTCGGTATAGCTGGCGCTGCGGCCCTTGCCGTCGGCCGCCACCGGCGTGGCGCCGGGGAAGTAGAACAGGCGCCCGGCCGAACCATCGGCGATCTCGCCATCGCTGGTGCGGGTGTACATCGAATCCAGCTTGATGAAGCCGCCGAAGGAGAACTTCGTGCCCGGCATCGCGTTGGGCATCACGACGGCCGGCGCCGCCGGCGCGGCGACGCGGGTGGCATCGAGCGCGCTCGGCGTCGACGTAGCGGCGGCATTGGCGGCATTGGCGGCGTCACGCTGCTGGTAGGCCTGCAGCAGGTCGCGCATCTGCTGCATCTCCTTTTCCAGCTGCGCCATGCGCGCCTCCATGGCCTGTGCGTCCATGGCCTGGGCCAGGGCGCTCAGCGGCATCGCCGCCAGGACTGCAGTGGTGGCCAGGGCGGCCAGCTTCTTGTTACCGATCATTGTTTTTCCCCTCCCAGGGCAACAGGACACCGTTCCGGCGCCGCTGCAGCGCCGGTCATGGAGAACGTGGTTTTCTTGCAGTGGCCGCCCGGGCAGCCCGGGTGGCCTTCAGGCCGTCATCCCCGCCTGCGCGGGAAGGACGCGGTGCAGGCAGGCGCGCGTGGCTGAAGCCGCCACGGCGCCGCGCCTTCGGCCCTCACACAAACCGCATCGAGGTCGTACCGATGCCATCCGCACGCACCAGCACGTTGTCCCCGGCGGCCACCGCCACCGCCGCGGTAATCGCACCGGACAGCACCACGCTGCCGGCCGGCAGTGACTGGCCGCGCGCGGCCAGCATGTTGACCAGCATCGCCACCGCCTCGGCGGGATTGCCCAGCACCGCGGCGCCGGCGCCCACCTCGACCACCTGGCCGTTCTTTTCCATCACCACGCCGAGCGTTTCCAGGTCCAGCCCCTGCACCGCGGTGGGGCGCGAGCCCAGCACGTAGCGTGCGGCCGAGGTGTTGTCGGCGATCACGCTGGGCAGGTCGAAGCGGAAGTTCTCGTAGCGCGAATCGATCAGCTCGATGGCCGGCACCACGTAGTCGGTCGCGGCCAGCACCCGGGCCGCGTCGCAGCCAGGGCCGGACAGCGCGTCGCGCATGACGAAGGCGATCTCGGCCTCCACTTTCGGGTGGATCAGGCGCGCGGTATCGACCGCCGCGCCATCGTCCACGGCATTGTCGTCGCCCAGGAAGCCATAGATCGGCGTATCCACGCCCATCTGCTGCATCTTCGGCTTCGAGGTCAGGCCCATCTTCATGCCGACGATGCGCACGCCCGCGGCCTGCTTCAGGCCGCGCAGGCAGTCCTGGATGTCGTACGCCGCGCGCACGTCGATCTGCGGATGCGCATCGGTGATCCGGGTCACCTCGCGCACGTCCTGCTCGGCGGCCAGCAGCTGCAGGGCGCAGTGCTCGATGAGGGAACGGTCCAGGGTCATGCCCGTGCCTCCTGCGCCTGTTCGCCGCGCGCACGAAGCATGTCCAGCGCGACATCCACGATCATGTCCTCCTGTCCGCCGACCATGCGGCGCCTGCCCAGCTCGACCAGGATGTCGGCGGTCTTCAGGCCGAAGCGCGCGGACGCGATCTCGGCGTGGCGCAGGAAGCTGGAATAGACGCCGGCATAGCCCAGCGCCAGGGTTTCGCGGTCCACCCGCACCGGGCGGTCCTGCAGCGGGCGCACGATGTCGTCGGCCGCGTCCATCAGCGTGTACAGCTCGCAGCCGTGGTTCCAGCCCATGCGCTCTGCGGCGGCGATGAACACCTCCAGCGGCGCGTTGCCGGCGCCGGCGCCCATGCCGGCCAGGCTGGCGTCGATGCGGATCGCGCCGGCTTCGACCGCGGCGATGGAGTTGGCCACGCCCAGCGACAGGTTGTGGTGGGCGTGGATGCCGATCTGGGTGTCCGGCCGCAGTGCCTGGCGCAGCGCGCCGACCCGGTCGCGCACATCGTTCATGTTCAACGCGCCACCGGAATCGACCACGTACACGCAGGACGCGCCGTAGCTTTCCATCTTCTTCGCCTCCACGGCCAGCGCCTGCGGCGTGGTCATGTGGCTCATCATCAGGAAGCCCACCGCGTCCATGCCCAGCGCATTGGCCGCTTCGAGGTGCTGGCGCGAGATGTCGGCCTCGGTGCAGTGCGTGGCCACGCGCACGATGCGCGCGCCGGCGGCATGGGCGTTCTTCAGGTCGTGCACGGTACCGATGCCCGGCAGCAGCAGGGTGGCGATCTTCGCGTGCGAGACCGAGGCGGCCGCCGCTTCGATCCATTCGACGTCGCTGTGCGCGCCGAAGCCGTAGTTGAACGAGGAACCCTGCAGGCCGTCGCCATGGGCCACTTCGATCGAATCGACCCGGGCCTGGTCCAGCGCGGTGGCGATCGCGCGCACCTGTTCCAGGCTGTAGCGATGGCGCACGGCGTGCGAGCCGTCGCGCAGGGTGACGTCGGAGATGTAGAGCTTGTCGGAGGTCATGTCTTCGTCCTCACGCCGCTGCGCGCGCGGCCAGCACCGAGGCGGCCATGCGCTCCCCGGTGGCCAGCGCGGCCGACGTCATGATGTCCAGGTTGCCGGCGTAGGCCGGCAGGTAGTGCGCGGCGCCTTCCACTTCCAGGAAGATCGAGGTCTTCAGGCCGGTGCTCGGGCCCAACCCCGGCACGTTGACCGGCGCGTCGATGCGCTCGAACTGCACCTGCTGCTTGAGCCGGTAGCCCGGCACGTAGGCGGCCACGCGCGCGGCCATCTCGGTGACGGCCGCTTCGATCAGGGCGGTGTCGACCACCTCGCTGAGCACGTACACGGTGTCGCGCATCAGCAGCGGCGGCTCGGCCGGATTGAGCACGATGATGGCCTTGCCGACCTGCGCGCCGCCCACGCTCTCGATGGCGCGCGAGGTGGTTTCGGTGAACTCGTCGATGTTGGCGCGCGTGCCCGGGCCGGCGCTCCTGCTGGAAATGCTGGCCACGATCTCGGCGTAGGCGACCCTGGCCACCGAGGCCACCGCCGCCACCATCGGGATGGTGGCCTGGCCGCCGCAGGTGACCATGTTGACGTTGGCCGCCTCGATGTTGTCCTCCAGGTTCACGGTCGGCACGCAGTACGGGCCGATCGCCGCCGGGGTCAGGTCGACCACGCGGATGCCCGGCTTGGCCGCGCGCAGCAGTGCGTCGTTGGCCACGTGCGCCGAGGCCGAGGTCGCATCGAACACGATGTCGATGTCGGCGAACAGGTCCGACTCGATCAAGCCGGCCACGCCGCTGGAAATGGTCGCCACGCCCATGCGGGCGGCGCGTGCCAGGCCATCGGAAGCAGGATCGATGCCGACCAGTGCCGCCATCTGCAGTTGCCTGCCGTGGCGCAGGATCTTGATCATCAGGTCGGTGCCGATGTTGCCGGAACCGATGATGGCCGCTTTCAGGGTCATGCATAACTCCTGTCGTTCATTGGGGGAGGAAGCAGGCGTCATGCGAAACGGATGTCGGCGCTGCCCAGCGCGCCGACGCGCACGCGCATGTGGTCGCCGGCGGCGACCGGGATCAGCGGCACCAGCGCACCGGACAGGATCACCTCGCCGGCCTTCAATGGCGTGCCGAGCCGGCCCAGGGTGTTGGCCAGCCACGCCACGCAGTTCACCGGCGAGCCCAGCGCGGCCGCACCGGCGCCGGTGGCCGCCAGTTCGCCGTTCTTCTCGACCACCATGCCCAGCGTGCCCAGGTCCAGGTTCTTCGGCGGCACGCGCAGTTCGCCGAGCACGAAGGCCGCCGCCGAGGCATTGTCGGCCACGGTGTCGGTGATGCCGATGCGCCAGTCGCGGATGCGGGAATCGACGATCTCGAAGCAGACCGACAGCGCGTCGGTGGCGGCGAGCACGTCGTGGTGGGTGATGCCCGGCCCGACCAGGTCGCGCTTGAGGTGGAAGGCGATCTCGCCCTCGGCGCGCGGCGCGATCATGCCGGCGGTGGACAGCACGCCGCCGTCGGCCACCTGCATGCGGTCGGTGAGGAAGCCGAAATCCGGCTGGTCGACCTTGAGCATGCGCTGCACCGCCGCCGAGGTGGCGCCGATCTTCTTGCCGACCACACGCTCGCCATCGGCGAGGCGCCGCGCCAGCAGATCGCTGGAGATCGCATAGGCGTCGCCCAGCGACAGCCCGGCGATGCGCTCGCTCAGCGGCTCCACCGCCACGCCGCTGCGCAGCGCGGCATGCAGCTCGGCGCCGTGGCGGGCGATGGCGTCGGCGCCCAGGGACACGGCACTCATGCCTTCACTTCCTCCGCATCGCTCTTGAGTACGTCGCCCACCGCGAAACGCTGCGGCGGCACTTCGTTGACCATCACCCGGATCGCGCTCATCGGCGCGTCCAGCTCGGCATGCGCCACCCGCGCCACGGCGCGGATGAAACGCTGCACTTTCTCTTCGTCACGGCCCTGCACCAGGGTCACCTGGATGATCGGCATGGGGTTGCTCCTGCGGTTGCGGTCAGGTCAGTTCGGCGCCCTTGGTCTCGGGCAGGAACAGCAGCACGATCACCGCGGCCAGCCCGAAAAACCCGGCGGTGGCCATCAGTCCGCTGGCCACGCCGTAGCCGTTGGCCAGGAAACCGATCAGCGCCGGCGCGATGGCGGCGATGGCGCGGCCGCCGTTGTAGACGAAGCCCTGCGCGGTGGCGCGCACGGTGGTCGGGAACATTTCGGCGAAGGTGGGCGCGAAGCCGCTGTAGAAGCCGGTGCCGAAGTAGGCCACGACGATGCCGAAGGCCATCAGCATCATCGGCGACTTGATCATCACGAACACCGGCACGGTCAGCGCCGAGCACACGAAGAACAGCATGAAGGCCTTCCTGCGCCCGATCGCATCGGCGATGTAGCCGAAGGTGACGAAGCCCAGTGCCGCGCCCACCTGCATGATCACGATCCAGATCGTCGACTTGACCATGTCCAGCCCGGGGCCGCCGTCGGCGACCGGCGTGGCCAGATAGGTCGGGATCCAGGTGAACAGCCCCCAGTAGCCGCACATCGCCGCGGTGACGAAGGCCAGGCCGACGAGGGTGCTGCGCGCATGCGCGCCGAACAGCTGGCCCATGGTCTGGCCGAAGCTCAGCCGCTGCGTCTGGTTGGCCCAGATCTCCGGCTCCTTGACGTGGCGGCGCACGTAGAACGCCAGCAGCGCCGGCAGCAGGCCGACCACGAACACCCAGCGCCAGCCCAGCGTCGGCACCACCAGCGCGGCGACGATCGCCGCGGCCGCGTAGCCGGACGCGAACGCGCTCTGGATCCACGCCAGGACCTTGCCGCGGTGCTGCGCCGGCCAGCTTTCGCTCACCAGTGCCGAACCGGCGGACCATTCGCCGCCGACGCCCAGGCCGACGATGATCCGGAACAGCATCAACTGGCCGAGCGTGTCGGACAGGCCGCACAGCGCGGTGCCGATCGAGTAACAGATGATGCTCAGGATCATCGACCTGGCCCGGCCCATGCGGTCGGCCAGATAGCCGAACACCAGCCCGCCGAACGCGGTGGCCAGCAGCGTGGCCGACATCACCATGCCCGCCTGCGACTTGTCGATGCCCAGGTCGGCACTGACGTGCTTGAGCACCATCGCGAACAGCATCAGGTCCATCACGTCCAGCATCCAGCCCAGGTAGGCCGAACGGAACGTGCCCCACTGCTGCCTGCTGGCGCCCTGCCACCAGCGGCCGCCGCTGGCGGCCGGTACCTCTTGGATCGTTGAACCACGCTGCGCCATGGGCTTCCCCTCCGGAATCTTGGCTGAAACGAAAGTATCGGTGAACGATACTGCGGGTACAAACTAACCCACTTTTCTGAAAATTGGAACATGACAAACGTTTTCGTATCGATATACGATACAAGAGTCGTTACAAACGCGAGATTCCGATGTCCGAGCTGATCCTCCGCCTCCACGAAGACCACCTGCCGGCCGGCTGCCCGCCGGTCTACCTCCCCGCCGGGCCGCGCGCGCTGTACGTGCGCCGGGGCGGCCTGATGGTCGAATCCCCGCAGGACGCGCAGTCGCTCGACCCGGCCCAGGCGCGGGTCGGCCAGGAGCAGGTCGCGCTGCTCAACGGCGAGGAGGACACCGTGCTGTGGCGCTGGGACCTGACCGATGCGCGCCAGCCGGCCGGCGCCTTGCCTTCGGCCCCGGCTACCCACAGCGAACTCAAGCTGGAAGCGCCGATCACGCTGGATGCGCGCTACGAATGGCTGATGCGCTGCGACCGCGTCGACTTCCCGAAGGGCGGCGTCGCCCTCACCCACGTCCACCAGGGCCCGGGCATCCGCATCTGCGACTACGGCCGGATCAGCATCGAGACGCTGGGCCAGCGCCACGACCACCCGGCCGGCCACGCCTGGTTCGAGCTGGGCCACGCGCCGGTGCTGGCACCGACAACGGAGGACGAGGAAACCCGCTTCATCCGCTGCTTCCTGCTGCCACGGCAACTCAAGGGACGCAGTTCGATCCGCTATGTCCGCCCCGAGGATGCCGCCGCGCGGAAGACCCAGCGGTACAAGGTTTTCGCAGAGCGATACATCGACCTGCCATAATCGGCGTCGACGCGGCACCCGGTGCCGCGCCCTCCGCCACCGCCGAACAGGTAGCCGATGCCCCGCAACGCCGCGCCCGACAACAAGGATGTGCCCCCCGCCGCTGCCGGCGTGGATGCCCAGGACGACACCGCCGAGCAGGGCCTGCCTACCGCCATCGTGTCGCTCAAGGTGATCGAAGCCCTCGCCTCGGCCCCTAACGGGCTCGGCGTCACCCGCCTGGCGCAGCTGCTGGGCATGCCCAAGGCACGCGTGCACCGCCACCTCAGCGTGCTGCGCGAGCATGGCTATGTCGACCAGGACCCGGATACCAACCAGTACCGCGTCGGCTGGCAGATGTTCCTGCTGGGGCGCGCCTGCACCAGCCGCTTCGACGTGATGAGCCTGGCCAGGCCCATCCTGGAGCACCTGCGCGACCGGGTCGGGCAGACCGTGGTGATCTCCACGTTCTCCGACAACGAAGTGGTGGTGATCGACCTGCTGCGCGGCACCGCGCCGGTGGAGATCAGCCTGCGCCCCGGCACCCGCTTCCACCACAACAGCGTGGCGCAGGGCAAGATCGCCCTGGCCTACGGCCCGGAGAAACTGCGCCGCGCCTACCTGGCGCAGGCGCTGCCGGCCAGCACGCGGCATACCATCGTCGACCCGGACCGGCTCGCCGCCGAGATCGAACTGGTGCGCAGGCGCGGCTGGGCCGACGCGCCGGAAGAGCTGTATATCGGTATCAATGCGCTGGCCGCGCCGCTGCTGCAGGCCAATGGCGAACTGTTCGGCACGCTGGCGATCGTCGGCTCCATCCACTACCTGCCCAGCACGCCGGACCCGGCGCACGTGCAGGCCCTGCTGGAAGCGGCGACGCAGATCTCCGCCGCGATGGGACATACGCGCTGACGCCGGCGCGGGTCAGCGCCTCCGGCGCAGGCACCTGCGCGGCCGGGCGCGCCCGCGACGCCGTGGCGGAATGCCGGCCGCGGCGCGGCCGCGCCTAGCGCGGGTCCTGCAGCTGCGCCAGGAAGCGCCGCGGCGCGCCGTCGAAACCGCCGTTGGACATGAACACCACGTGGTCGCCGTCGCGCGCCGCCTCGCCCAGCCGCGCCAGCAGCGCGTCGGTATCGGCCACCGCCTGCGCGTCGCCGCGCACCGCCGCGATCACCCGGGCCGCGTCCCACGGCAGTTCCGGGCGGGCCAGGAACACCACCGCATCGGCGATGTCCAGCGACGGCGCCAGCGCTTCGGCGTGCGCGCCCAGCCGCATCGAATTGCTGCGCGGCTCCATCGCCACCACGATCCGCGCATCGCCGACCTTCGCACGCAGGCCGTCCAGCGTGGTGCGGATGGCGGTGGGATGGTGGGCGAAATCGTCGTAGACGGTCACGCCGCGCGCCTGCCCGATCACTTCCAGGCGGCGCTTGACGCTGTGGAAGCCGGCCAGCGCCGGCGCCACCGCCGCCACGTCCACGCCCACCGCATGCGCGGCGGCCAGCGCGGCCAGGCCGTTGAGCACGTTGTGCCGGCCCAGCAGCGGCCAGCGCACCTGCGCCACCTCCGCGCCACGGTGCAGCACCGCGAACGCACTGCCGTCCTGCTCGAGCAGGCGCGCGCTCCATTCCAGCGCGGGGTCGAAGCCGAAGCGCTCCACCGGGGTCCAGCAGCCCATCGCCAGCACCTCGGCCAGGCGCGCGTCCTCGCCGTTGACGATCAGCCGGCCGCGGCCGGGCACGGTGCGCACCAGGTGGTGGAACTGGCGCTGGATCGCCGCCACGTCCGGGAAGATGTCGGCGTGGTCGTATTCCAGGTTGTTGAGGATCGCCACCAGCGGCCGGTAGTGGACGAACTTGCTGCGCTTGTCGAAGAACGCGGTGTCGTATTCGTCGGCTTCGACAACGAAAAGCGGTCGATGCGGCAGCATCGACACCGTGTCCCCTTCCCCCTGCGGGGGAAGGTGCCCCGAAGGGGCGGATGGGGGTACGACAGCGGAAGATGCCTCCCTCGCCCCGCCCAGCCGCGCCGACACCCCGAAGTCCTCGGCCACGCCGCCGATCAGGAAGCCCGGCTCGCGCCCGGCCGCCTGCAGCAGGAAGGCCAGGATCGTCGTGGTCGTGGTCTTGCCATGGGTACCGGCCACGGCCAGGGTGTCGCGGCCCGGCAGCACGTTTTCGGCCAGCCACTGCGCGCCGCTGGCATAGCGCCGCCCTGCGTCCAGCACGGCCTCCACCGCCGGGTTGCCGCGCGAGAGCGCGTTGCCGATCACGACCTCGTCGCAGTCGGCGCCGATGTTGCCCGGCAGGTAGCCCTGCGACAGGGTGATGCCCAGCGTCTCCAGCTGGGTGGACATGGGCGGGTACACCGCCTGGTCGCTGCCTTCGACCTGGTGGCCGAGTTCGCGGGCCAGGGCGGCCACGCCGCCCATGAAAGTACCGGCGATGCCGAGGATATGGATCTTGCTCATGCGCCGATTGTCGCCGATGCGCCGGCGCGCGGGTACGCCATCCCCGCATTACCCCTACTGATGTGTAGGGGAAACTCCTATACCGCCAGGGGGCGTTCATCCCGAAAATGCACGGGCCAGCCGCAGTATCCCTCAGGTCCTACTCCCCAAGAGGCCATCCCCAGGGAGCTCATGCTGCGGGGCCCTGAGCACGCCCATCTGCTGGCCCCTGTACGACGAACGCCCCGGACCAGCGCATGGTCCGGGGCGTTCGTTTTCGTGTCCGCGCCGGCCGTCGACCGGCGCGGAGGGCACGGGCATCAGCGCTTGATGGCGGCCAGGATGCGGGCCAGCACCTCGTCCAGCGCGCCCACGCCGTCGACACGGGCCAGGGTGCCCCTGGCGGCGTAGAAATCGATCACCGGCGCGGTGGAGTCGTTGTAGACCTGCAGGCGCTGGCGCACCGATTCGGGGTTGTCGTCGGCGCGGCCCTGCTCCTTGGCGCGGCCGGCGATGCGCTCGACCAGCAGCTCGGTCGGCACGTCCAGCTGCACGATGGCGTCCAGCGGCTGCTGCAGGCGGGCCAGCAGTTCGCCCAGCGCGTTGGCCTGGGCCACGTTGCGCGGGTAGCCGTCGAGGATGAAGCCGTTGGCGACGTCGGGCTGGGCCAGGCGCGCTTCCAGCATGCCCAGCAGGATGTCGTCGGACACCAGGTTGCCGGCATCCATCACCGCCTTGGCCTGTTTGCCCAGCTCGGTGCCGGCGGCCACTTCGGCGCGCAGCAGGTCGCCGGTGGAGATGTGCGGAATCTGCAGTTCTTCCTTCAGGCGGGTCGCCTGCGTGCCCTTGCCCGAACCGGGCGGTCCCAACAGAACCAATCGCATTCCTGACTCCCTTGATATGTAGAGGACGTTTCTTTCAGGGACGGACAGCGGCGTTAGACTCATGGGCCGATTCACGCTGCACCGCAATAACGCAGCTTACCGCATCCGGCCAATGTCCCGGAAATGTCCCCGCCCGGAGAGTCCCGCCCATGTCCCGAGGTACCCTGCTCTACGCCCAGTCCGGTGGCGTCACCGCCGTCATCAACGCCACCGCCTCGGCCGTGATCGCCGAAGCCAGGGCGAAGAAAATCAAGGTGTTGGCCGCGCGCAACGGCATCCTGGGCGCCCTGCGCGAGGACCTGATCGATACCTCGAAGGAGTCGGCGGCCAGCATCGCCGCGCTGGCCCACACCCCGGGCGGCGCGTTCGGTTCGTGCCGCTACAAGCTCAAGTCGCTGGAGGCGGACCGGGCCAAGTACGAGCGCCTGCTGGAGGTACTGAGGGCGCATGACGTGCGCTGGTTCCTCTACAACGGCGGCAACGATTCGGCCGACACCGCGCTGAAGGTCTCGCAGCTGGCCCGGGAGTTCGGCTATCCGCTCACCTGCGTGGGCGTGCCCAAGACCATCGACAACGACCTGGCCGTCACCGACACCTGCCCGGGCTTCGGCTCGGCCGCCAAGTACACCGCCGTGTCGGTGCGCGAGGCCGCGCTGGACGTGGCGGCGATGGCCGAGACCTCCACCCGCGTCTTCATCTACGAGGCGATGGGCCGCCACGCCGGCTGGCTGGCCGCCGCGGCCGGGCTGGCCGGGGAGAATCCCGACGACGCGCCGCAGATCATCCTGCTGCCCGAACGCGCCTACGACGAGGCC
The DNA here is from genome assembly GCF_056393235.1 of Stenotrophomonas sp. Steno-Z2. NCBI lineage: Bacteria > Pseudomonadati > Pseudomonadota > Gammaproteobacteria > Lysobacterales > Lysobacteraceae > Stenotrophomonas > Stenotrophomonas sp. Steno-Z2. Next base: position 272,790 of record NZ_JBWJOY010000001.1, read on the forward strand.
GCCTTCCTGGCGAAGGTGAAGCAGGTGGTGGCGAAGGTGGGCTGGTGCGTGGTCGTGGCCAGCGAAGGCATCCACACCGCCGACGGCCGCTTCGTCGCCGATGCCGGCGGCGCCACCGACTCCTTCGGCCACACCCAGCTCGGCGGCGTGGCCTCGTACCTGGCCGGCCGGGTCAAGGCGGAACTGGGCTACAAGGTGCACTGGACCCTGCCCGACTACCTGCAGCGCTCGGCCCGCCACGTCGCCAGCGGGACCGACTGGGAGCAGGCGCAGGCGGTGGGCAGGGCCGCGGTGCGGTTCGCGCTGGAGGGCCGCAATTCGGTGATGCCGGTGATCGCCCGCACCGCCGATGCGCCGTACCGCTGGAAGATCGAGGCCGCGCCGCTGTCCAAGGTGGCCAACCACGAGAAGAAGATGCCGGCCGGCTTCATCCGCAGGGATGGTTTCGGCATCACCGACAAGGCGCGCCGCTACCTGCAGCCGCTGATCCGCGGCGAGGCGCCGCTGCCCTGGGGCCGCGACGGCCTGCCGAAGTACGTCACGCTGAAGAACGTGGCGGTGGCGAAGAAGCTGCCGGACTGGGAAGGCTGAGCCCGGCCTCGGCAGGAGCGGCTTCAGCCGCGAACGCTCCTGTTTTCGCTTCTCCACATTTGGCCGGCAAAAAGCGTTCGCGGCTGAAGCCGCTCCTACGAGGGCAGGCCTGCGTCAGCGGCAGGGCCTGCCCTCCACCGCCATGTTCACCGCGAACGCCGGCAGCGATGCCAGCTTGCCGGCTTCGGCCTGCTGCCGCGCTTCGCCCAGATACACGCGCACCTGGCCCTGGCCGTCGCGGGTCAGCGGCTGTTCGACCGGCCGCCGCCAGACCTCGACCACCGCCTGCTGGCCCGGGCAGGCCGCGGCCGGGATGCGGATGCGGTCGTTGAGCCGCCAGCCGTTCCCGCCCGGCTGGACCTGGGCGAAATCCAGCAGCGCCGCGCGCGGCTGGCAGCGCGCGTCGGTGCGCACCAGCTGCATGTCGTAAGGCGCGTCGGCCTGGCCGGTGAAGCGGCCTTCGATGCGCGCGCAGGCTTCGGGAATCTGCCGCACGGTATGCACCGCCCCCACCGCCTGCGCGGCGCCCGGCGGGCGCTGTATCTCCGGTTGCGCCGCGGCGGGCGCCTGCGCGCCGGCGACCAGCGGCAGCAGGGCCAGCAACGGTATCGACAGCATTCCACGCCCCATCTTCATCGCCAGCCTCGCTCGTCACGGAAAGCCGCACGGTGCCAGCCCGGCGCTGAACGGAACGGCAAAGCGTGGCCGGCCCGTGACAGTGAACGGCAGCTGACCCATACTCGCTGCGGCTCCAGGAAGAGTTGAACACCGCGACACGTACCACGGCCGCTGCATGGCTCCGGGTCTGTTCCAGTGCTTCATCCCCGGCGTGTCCCGCGTTCAGCGCTGCTGGACGACATCCACCTGTGCTGGAGGGGTTCATGCTGGAACACTACGGTCTCGTCTTCGCCCTGGCGTGCGCGGTCATCGCCATCGCCTATGGTCTGTTCGCCGCACGCTGGGTACTGCGCCAGCCGGCCGGCAACGCACGCATGCAGGAAATCGCTTCGGCGATCCAGGAAGGCGCGCGCGCCTACCTCAACCGCCAGTACCTGACCATCGCCATCGCCGGCGTGGTGCTGTTCGTGCTGGTGGGCGTGTTCCTGAGCTGGTACACCGCGGTCGGCTTCGCGGTCGGCGCGGTGCTGTCCGGCGCGGCCGGCTACATCGGAATGAACGTCTCGGTGCGCGCCAACGTGCGCACCGCCGAGGCCGCACGCAACGGCATGAGCGCGGCGATGGACGTGGCGTTCAAGGGCGGCGCGATCACCGGCATGCTGGTGGTGGGGCTGGGCCTGCTGGGCGTGGCCGGCTACTACCTGCTGCTGACCCGCCACCTGGGCGTGACCGGCGAGGCGGCGCTGCACGCGCTGGTCGGGCTGGCGTTCGGCAGTTCGCTGATCTCGATCTTCGCGCGCCTGGGCGGCGGCATCTTCACCAAGGGCGCGGACGTGGGCGCGGACCTGGTGGGCAAGGTCGAGGCCGGCATTCCCGAGGACGACCCGCGCAACCCGGCGGTGATCGCCGACAACGTCGGCGACAACGTCGGCGACTGCGCCGGCATGGCCGCCGACCTGTTCGAGACCTACGCGGTGACGGTGATCGCCACCATGCTGCTGGGCGGGCTGATGATGGCCGAGGCCGGCCGCAACGCGGTGCTGTACCCGCTGGTGCTGGGCGGGGTGTCGATCATCGCCTCGATCATCGGCGCGTTCTTCGTCAAGGTAAAAGCGGGCGGCTCGATCATGGGCGCCCTGTACAAGGGCGTGATCGTCTCCGGCGTGCTGGCGGCCATCGCGTTCTGGCCGGTGACCACGCAGCTGATGGCCGACTCCAGCTACGGCGCCACCAACCTGTACCTGTGCGCGCTGATCGGGCTGGTGCTGACCGGGCTGATCGTATGGATCACCGAGTACTACACCGGCACCCAGTACAAACCGGTGCAGCACGTGGCGCAGGCCTCGACCACCGGCCACGGCACCAACATCATCGCCGGCCTGGGCGTATCGATGAAATCCACCGCGCTGCCGGTGGTGGCGGTCTGCGCGGCGATCTGGGGCGCGTTCCACTTCGGCGGGCTGTACGGCATCGCCATCGCCGCCACCGCGATGCTGTCGATGGCCGGCATGATCGTCGCGCTCGACGCCTACGGCCCGATCACCGACAACGCCGGCGGCATCGCCGAGATGGCCGAACTGCCAAGCGAGATCCGCGACATCACCGACCCGCTGGACGCGGTGGGCAACACCACCAAGGCGGTGACCAAGGGCTATGCGATCGGCTCGGCGGCGCTGGCCGCGCTGGTGCTGTTCGCCGACTACACCCACAACCTGCAGGCCGCGCACCCGGGCGAGAGCTTCGCCTTCGACCTGTCCGACCACACGGTGATCATCGGCCTGCTGATCGGCGGCCTGATCCCCTACCTGTTCGGCGCGATGGCGATGGAAGCAGTGGGCCGCGCCGCCGGTGCGGTGGTGGAGGAAGTGCGCCGCCAGTTCCGCGAGATCGCCGGCATCATGCAGGGCACCGGCAAGCCGCAGTACGACAGGGCGGTGGACATGCTCACCCGCTCGGCGATCCGGGAAATGATCGTGCCCTCGCTGCTGCCGGTGGTGGTGCCGATCATCGTCGGCCTGCTGCTGGGGCCGCGCGCGCTCGGCGGGCTGCTGATCGGCACCATCGTCACCGGCCTGTTCGTGGCGATCTCGATGACCACCGGCGGCGGCGCCTGGGACAACGCCAAGAAGTACATCGAGGACGGCCACTTCGGCGGCAAGGGCAGCGAGGCGCACAAGGCCGCGGTGACCGGCGATACCGTCGGCGACCCCTACAAGGACACCGCCGGCCCGGCGATCAACCCCCTCATCAAGATCATCAACATCGTGGCGCTGCTGTTGGTGCCGTTGCTGTAACCGAAGCCGGCTGCGCACGGCACCTTCGCCCTTCCCCCCGCCTGCGGGGGAAGGGAACGGGATGGGGGCGAGCCGCGAGGCTCGGATCAGGATCATCAACATCGTGGCGCTGCTGCTGGTCCCGTTGCTGTAACCGAAGCCGGCTGCGCACCGCACCTTCGCCCTTCCCCCGCCTGCGGGGGAAGGGAAACCTTTGGCCGAACGGGCGGCCGTCGTCATCGCGGCAGACGGCCGTTCCCCTCCTGCGGGAAGGCCGGCAGGAAAGCGCGCTTCGCCGCGCGCACGGACAGCGCTTCAGCGCCTGCGCGGCCGCTTCACCGCATGCACGCGGCCGTTGCGGCCGCCGCCGCAATAGAACAGTTCCCCGCCATCGGCCTCCAGGCCGCTGACGCTGATGCCCGCCGGCATCTGCAGGCGCTCCAGCACCGCGCCGGTCTGCGGGTCGATGCGGCGGATGTCGCTCTCCCCGCCTTCGCCGGTGGCATGCCAGAGCTCGCCGTCCACCCAGGTCACGCCGGTGACGAAGCGGTCCGATTCGATGGTGCGCAGGATGGCGCCGTCGGCGGGGTCGATCTGGTGGATGCGGCGCTGCCGGTACTGCCCCACCCACAGGCTGCCCTCGGCCCAGGCCATGCCCGAATCGGCGCCGGCGCCGGGCGCGGGAATCGAGGACAGCACTTCGCCGCTGCGCGGATCGATCCTGTCGATGCGCGCTTCGGCGATCTGGTAGAGGTGGGTGCCGTCGAACGCGGTGCCGGCGTCGCAGGCCAGCGCCAGCGTGCGCACCGGCGCGCCATCGGCCGGATCGAAGGCCACCAGCGCCGCGCCGGTGGCGGCCCAGACGTTGCGTCCGTCGAAGCTGACGCCATGGATGCAATCCGAACCGGCGAACGGGCCGTAATCGCGCACCACTTCGGCGGGGCGCACCTTGGTCGCGCTCGTTTCGGGATCAGGGGTTCCAGTGTTCATCGCTGCAGTCTCCTGGCACATCGGGGATCCGGTGCCCGCTGGCGACACTAGTCAATCGGCAGCGCGGCAGGGAGTAACAAGATCGTCGTGAATCCGCCGGGCGGCAGCGACCACCAGCGCTGCGCGCGCCCGCGCCCGCCCGAACGCACGCGCCCGGCGGCCTCCAGTTCCACCAGGGCGCGCTGCACGTTGCGCTGGCTGCCGCCCAGCGCCAGGGCCAGCGCCGAGGTGGACCAGCCGGCGCCGTCGGCGAGCAGCGCCGCGAGCGCGGCCTGCTCGCCCTCGAACGGCGGCGCCAGCACCCTCACCGTGTCCGTGGCATGCGGCACCAGCCGGAAGCCGTCCGGCGTCGCGGCGACGCCGGCCATCGCCGCGATCAGCGCGCGCAGGCGGCCGATCTCCACCCGCAGCCGCGCACGCAGGCTCTCGTCGCGATGGCGCATGCCGAATACGCGGCCGACCAGTACCTCGCGTTCGACATCGCCGGGCCAGGCTTCGGCCAGCGCGCGGACCAGGGCGAACAGCACCGGGCGCCGGGCCAGCGACTGCCAGCGGTTGCCCAGCCTTACGCCGCGACGGCACCCATCCACGACCAGGGCGCCGGAATCCAGCAGCGCCCGCACCTGGTCCAGGCGCAGCGGCGCGTCGATGCCGCCGCCGAGGCAACGTGCGGCGGGCTGGTCCAGCACCGCGCAGGCGGCCTCGACCTCCGCCTGCAGGGCGGCGATGCCTGCGCTGCGCGCGGCCGCGCGGCCTCGAGCGCGGCGCGGGCCTCGGCGACCCGCAGCGCGCGCAGCGCCAGCGCCGCGGCGGTCAGCCCGGCCATGGCCGCCAGCGCCGGCGGCATCCGCTGCCCGTCGAGGCGCGACAACGCATCGGCGGCCTGCGGCAACCGGCCGAGCAGCAGCCAGCGGCGCGCCAGGATCAGCCAGGCCTGCAGCGCGTTGCCGTGGTCGCCGCACGACTGCAGCTGCGCCGCGACGGCCAGCAGCGGCTCCGGCGAACCGCCGAGCTCGCGCATCGCCAGCGCCACCTCGGCATCGGCCAGCGCGCAGCGCGCGCGCGACAGCGCCTCGTGCGCCCCGAATCCACGCTGCGCCCGGCGCAGCAGCCCGCGCGCCCGCGCCAGCTCGCCGAGCCGTGCCATGGCGATGCCGCGCAGGGCCAGCGCCGCCGGGTCCTCGCGCAGCGCGACGTGGTTGAGCGCGGCCAGTACATCGCCAGAGGCCAGGGCGCGCGCGGAAGCGGCGATCAGCGAATCCATGCCGGCAGGCTACCCGCCCGTTCCCGGGCATGCACAGGCACGGACATGGAGACCCGGGGCGGCGCCCCGGCCGACGGCCTTTGGTGCGCCGCACCAGCGGCAGGCGTAGAATGCCGCCTTTCTGTCAAACGCACGATTCGGAGCAGCGCATGGGTCTGGAACTCGTTTCCGCGGGCAAGAACCCGCCGGAAGAAATCAACGTCATCATCGAGATCCCGAAGGATTCGGAGCCGGTGAAGTACGAAGTGGACAAGGAATCGGGCGCGATCTTCGTCGACCGCATCCTGTCCACGCCGATGCGCTACCCCTGCAACTACGGCTACGTGCCCAGCACCCTGTGCGGCGACGGCGACCCGGCCGACGTGCTGGTGGTGCTGCCGCTGCCGCTGGTGCCCGGCTCGGTGGTGCGCTGCCGCCCGGTGGGCGTGCTGAAGATGAGCGACGAGGCCGGCAGCGACGAGAAGATCCTGGCCGTGCCGGTGGCGAAGATCTTCAGCGGCTACGGCCACGTGGAAGACATCGCCCAGGTGTCCAGCCACTGGCTGGAGCGCATCGGCCACTTCTTCGAGCACTACAAGGACCTGGAAAAGGGCAAGTGGGTCAAGATCGAGGGCTGGGGCGACGCCGCCGAGGCCAAGCGCATCCTGGTCCAGGCGCACGAGACCTTCGTGTCCAAGCAGGGCTGAGCCACGCCGGCGGCGGCGCCGTGCCGCCGCCAGCGACGAACATCACGTTTCATCCGCGGAGTGCATGACCGCGGCGGGGTGTTCCGCTACATTGACAGGCCGGTTTCCCGGCCTGTTCCAGTTCGGCCGGACGGTTCCATTGGGGGAAATGTCTTGCGTATCCTGCTAGTCGGCGACGAAGCCAGCCTGTCGGCCGATCTCCTCGAATACATCACCGACCTGGGCGAGGACTGGCAGGTCCAGACCGCCCCGGACGGCAATGCCGCCATCGCCACGGTGGCGTCCAGCACGGTCGATGCGGTCATCGTCGCCCCGGCCCTGCCCGACCTCACCCCCGCTACCCTGCTCGGCCAGATCCGGACCCTGCGCCCGGAGACGATCCGCATCGCGCTGATCGACGCCGCGCAGAGCCAGCGCGCGCCCTCGGCCCGCATCATCGGGGTGGCACACCGCTTCCTGCCGCTGCCGCTGGCGCCGGAGGTGCTGCTCGAGGCGCTGACCAGCCTGGAAGAACTGCGCGACCTGCTGGACAGCCCGCGCCTGCGCGCCGCCATCGGCCGCATCGAGAAGCTGCCCTCGCCGCCGCATCTTTACCTGAGCCTGATGCACGCGCTGGAGGAGGACGAGAACAGCGACGCCAACGACATCGCCAAGCTGGTGGCGGCCGACCCGGCCATCGCCGCCAAGGTGCTGCAGCTGTCCAATTCCGCGTTCTTCAACAGCGGCCGCGCGATTTCCGACCTGCGCGGCGCGGTGACCCGGCTGGGCCTGTCCACCCTGCGCGACCTGGTGCTCGCCAGCGAAGTGTTCTCGGTGCCGTCGGTGTCCCCGGCCGAGCGCAACGCGCTGCAGGCACGCGCCCTGACCGCCTCGCGCCTGGCCGCGAAGATGCTGCCGTCCTCCAGCGCCGAACTCGGCTCGACCGCGGCCCTGCTGGCCGACATCGGCCTGCTGCTGCCCGGCGTGCGCGACGAGCGCGAGCCGGCGGCAGAGGGCGACGAGCGCCCGGGCCACGCCGAGGCCGGCGCCTACCTGCTGGGCCTGTGGGGCCTGCCGATGCCGATCATCGAGGCGGTCGCCTTCCAGCTGCAGCCGCAGCGCTCGAACGTGCGCAGCTTCTGGGTCACCGGCGCCGTGCACGTGGCCACCGCCCTGGCCAGCGGCGGCCCGGTGGACGAGCAGTACCTGGAACGCACCGCGGTGCTGCCGCGGCTCGATGGCTGGCGCGAAATGGCCAACGACCTGGCCGGGCTGGCCGCCACCGCCTAGGCGGCACCCGCACGCGCAGTCTGGAACGGCCGCATCCGATGCGGCCGTTTTTGTTTTCGCCGTCCGTCCGCGCGCGTGGGAGGGCGTCGAGTCGTCCACGATGCCTGGTGGGCGCCGGCCCATCATGGAAGCGCCACCGGCGGGTGGGTTCCGCACCGGGTATCCGCGCTCGCGGCGCGGCGCTGCGGCCTGATCGAGGCAGCCGGCCGGTCCGCCCGCGAACACCCACGGACCGCACCTGCGACGCAGCGCAAAGAAGAAGGGCGGGCCTTGCGGCCCGCCCTTCGTCGTGTTGCACAGAACTTCGATGGATCAGAAGCGCTGGGTGTACTTCATGTAGATGAAGCGACCGATGTCGAAGCCGCCGTAGTAGGCGAAATCGCTGTTCGGTGCCGAGTACTGCAGCGAAGCGCGGTGGTTGAACACGTTGTTCGCGCCCAGGGCGATGGTGGCATCCCACGGCGCCTTCCAGTTGACCTGCAGGTCGTGGAAGGTGTTCGAACCGGTCTTGCGCAGCGGATCATCCTCGCCGTTGGCGATGTGGTCCGGAGCGTTGCACCAGAACGAATCCAGGTCGATGCAGCCTTCCTTCATGCCGGAGTAGTAACGCGCGGTGTAGTTGACACCGAAATCGCCGTACTCCCAGTTCACGCCCACGTTGGAACGCAGGCGGAAGATGCCCGGCGTACCGACATTGCCGATGATGATGTTCTCGCCAGCGGAGTTCTGGCCGACTTCGTCGTACTTGGCGGTGTAGGTCGTCTGCCAGTCGATGCTGAACTGGCCGATCGCCAGCTCCGGCAGGCGGTACTTGATGCCCAGGTCGTAGCCTTCGGTCTCCATCTGGCCCAGGTTGGCCAGGCCGTAGAACATCTGGCTGATGTGGCCATCGGCTTCGCGCACGATGCCGGCGCAGCGGGCGCTGTTGCCCAGGGTGTAGCAGTCGCGCAGGATGCGGTCGACGCTGTCCTGGATGATCATGTCCTTGATCTGGTAGTTGTACCAGTCAAGCGAGATGTCCAGGCCCTGCACCCAGCGCGGGCTCCACACCAGACCAGCGGTCTTGCTCTTGGAGGTTTCCGGCTTCAGGTTCGGGTTGGAACCATTGATGAACTGGTCCGGGGTCGCGCACGGATAGGTCGAGCACGGCACCAGGCCCTGGCCCAGCTGGACATAGCCCAGCGGCACGCCGGCGGCGTTACAGGCGGCATTGCCGTTCACGCTGCCCGGGGCGCCCACGCCGCACGGATCGATGTACTTCTCGAAGCTCGAGCCGGTACCGCCGTACATGTTGTCGATGGTCGGGGCACGGAAGCCTTCGGCGTAGGTGCCGCGCACCAGCAGGTCGTCGGTCGGACGCCAGGTGATGCCGAACTTGCTGTTGGTGGTATCGCCGAAGTTGCTGTAATCCGAGTAACGGCTGGCGACGTTCACGGTCAGTTCCTTGGCGAAGGCCATGTCGGCCAGCACCGGAACGTTCAGCTCCAGGTACACCTCGTCCAGGCTGTATTCGCCGTTGGTCGTGGTCGACGCCAGGCCGGTGTACTCACCCGACTGCGCGAACGCGTCCGGAACATAACGACCTTCTTCCTTGCGGTGCTCCACGCCGATGGCGAAGCCCAGGTCGCCTGCCGGCAGGGTCACGATCGAACCGCTCAGGTCGGCGGTGAACGAGGTGGTCTTGCTCACGCCGGTGGTGGTGAAGATCGGGAACAGGAACTGCTGCAGTTCCTTGCTGTCCAGCGAGCCCGGGCCAGCGACGCCGGCCGGCAGCAGCGGGTTCCACGCGTAGCAGCCGTCGATCGGCTTGTCGACGGTGCCGCAGCGGGCGACGCCGTTGGCGTCAACGAACGACGGGCCGAGGGCCTGGCGCGCGGCGATCAGGCTCATGTCGCCGTGGTTGGTCTTGGTGACTTCGTTGCGGTTCCACAGCGCGCCGACGTTCCAGTCGAAGCTCTTGTCGGCGAACTCGAAGAAGCCGCTGACCGACGGTGCGAAGCGCAGGGTCTTCAGCTTGCTCTCGGTGGTGCGCGGCACTTCCCACAGGCGGCGGCGGAACTCGACGTCCTGGCCGATCGGGTTGAACGCACTGTCGGCGGACAGCGGGGTGCCGAACGACTGCGACTGGTACGGATAGCCGGCGATCTGCTGGTTGGTGGTGCGGTCGTTGTACAGCAGGTCGGCGTTGAACGTCACCGAGTCGGTGAAGTCGTAGTTGCCGTTGACGTACACCGACTTACGCTCGATGCCGGTCTGCAGCATCATCTGCTGGTTGGCGTTGGCGTACTCGGCCGGGGTCAGCGGGTGGTAGTCGTTCGGGTTGGTCGGATCGCCGCCCGGGTTCAGGGTCTGCCAGATCGGGGTCGGCTTGTCCTTGCCGGGCTTGCAGTCGCCGAACACACGCGGATCGCACCAGACGCTGTTCGGGCCGATCGGGCTCCAGTCTTCGGGAGTGGAGTTCGGGCCCAGGCCGCCATCGCGCGAGAACCAGCGGTCCTTCGCCCACACCGGATCCTGCTTGGAGTATTCGGCCGACAGGGTCACGCCACCGCGCTCGCCTTCGGCGCCAAGGGTGAAGGAGTACTGGTCGGTCTTGCCGTCGCCTTCGCTGAACTGGCCGACGTAGGCGCTGGCTTCGGCGCCGTCGAAACGCTTGCGGGTGATCACGTTGACCACGCCGGCGATGGCGTCGGAGCCGTAGATGGCCGAGGCGCCGTCCTTCAGGATCTCGATGCGCTCGATGGCCGACATCGGGATCTGGCTCAGGTCCTGGTAACCGCCGCTGGTGGCGCCCAGGCGCTTGCCGTTCATCAGCACCAGGGTACGGGTGGCGCCCAGGTTGCGGATGTCGATGTAGTAACCGCCCACGTTCTCGCCCGAGGCCAGGGCTTCGGAACGGGAGATCGCCGGCGAGCCGGCCGAGGTCAGGTTCTGCAGCACGTCGGCGACCGAGGTGAAGCCCTGCTTCTCCAGGTTCTCGCGGCTCAGCGTCAGGATCGGCTGCTGGGTTTCCACGTTCGCGCTGCGGATGCGCGAACCGGTCACTTCCAGGCGGTCCAGCGTGGTGGCGCCAGCGGCGGCGTCCTGCGCGGAAGCGAAGGCAGGCGTCAACGCGATCGCGATGCCAGCCGGGAGCAGGCCCAGCCGCATTGCGGGAGTACGAAATTTCATCAATCTCTCCGGTTACGTTAGTGGTGTGTTAAACACCCCTGAACGTTACGTTTGTACCGAAGTGATGGGTTTGCGCGAAGCAGTCGCAGACTTTGCCGATTGTGGCGGAAGACTGACGGCGGCTTCACGGTAACGGCTGGCCGGAACGCCGAAGCGCGCGCGGAAGGCGCGGGCGAAACTGCAGCAGTTGTCGAAGCCGCTGGCCGAGGCGACCTCGCTGATCATCATGTCGGTGTCGCGCAGCAGCATCGCCGCCCGTTCCAGGCGCAGGCGCGCGGACAGCGACTGCGGGCTTTCCTCGTACAGGCTCTGGAAGGTCTTGGACAGGTACCAGCTGGAGAAATTGGTCAGCTCGGCCAGTTCGCCGATGCGCACCACGCGGTGGCTGTTGCCCTCCAGGTACATGCGCGCGCGCTGCATGCGGCTGAACACCTGGCGCTTGCGCAGGCGCGAGCGCCCCGGACACCGCTGCACGCCGTCGGAAAAGCCCCGCTGCAGCGACGCCACGTGCAGCAGCAGGGGCCGCAGGATATGGGTGCCCGGCCCGCGGGCCTGCGCTTCGCGCCACAGGCGCAGCGCCGTCCGCGCCTCGGCCCGGCTCATCTGGCCGTGACCGGCGTAGAGCCCGCTGTCGGCCAGGTCGCCCAGCGTGCGCAACGCATCGGCGTCCAGGGCAACACCGATGCACAGGCCGTCACGGCTGGCCTGGATCAGGGGCCGCGACTCCTTCTCGAACGCGATCCATTCGCGCTGCTTCAGGCGGAAGCGGCCTTCCTTGGATTCCACCCAGGCGCTGCCGCGCAGCTGCATCCAGACGGTGAACACCGTCCCAGAGGTCTGCAGGCTGCCCAGCCGGGCGACGCCCACGCAGTTCGGGCGCGGACCGTCCTCCGGCTGCTTCTCGAACGAAACCGACTGACCACGATCGACCCAGGCCACCTGTCGCATGACTCACCATCACTTGCCTTCAATGGCCGATGGTTTTGCCAACTCTGGCCGCAGCCGTCAGGAAGTTCCCACGATAACCTCACGAATTCTTCCGGAGCGCGGCACGAAGAAATCACGAATCCGGTTTTCTCAATGCCGGCAACCACTTGAGCACGCCGAGCAGGGGCCGTGAGGAGCGTTCCGGCACCGGCATGACGCCGATGTCGGTACCGTCGGACACGGCCAGCGCCACGTAGATCGCGCTGCCGTCGGGCGACACGCTGAAGCCATTGGTCGAGCCCGCCGCGCTGGCCTCCAGGCAGCGTGGCGCCTGCGACTGGTCCAGCCGGCTCATCTGCACGGTGCAGCCTGCCTCCTGGTGCAGGTAAGCCACCCGACCGTCGCTACCGACGGCCCAGGTCCGGAACCGCCAGCGGCTCGGCATCTCCTCGCTGAGTTCGCGCAGGCTGTCCGGCGACAGGCCGGCATCGGCCGACCACAGGCCGCCTCCCGCCAGCCGGGTGAACAGTACCCGTTGCGTCCTGCGGTCGTAGCGCACCTGCGATGCGCCCGGCACCTGGGCAAGGCGCTGCCAGCTGCCGCCGCCGCGATCGAACAGCGACAGGGTGACCGGGCCTTCTCCCTCGCGCCCGATCACGAAGAGCAGGTCGGGGCTGGGACCGTAGATCGCCTGCAGCGGTTCGGAAACCGGAATCGGCAGCCGCTTCCACTGTCCCTGTTCCGGCGCCACCTCGTAGATGCCCGGCTTGCCGGCATCGTCGCGCCCGCTGACCAGCACCTTCTGGCTGTCGGCCGACCAGTCCGGCGATTGCCGCGCCTCGGGGCGCAACCCCTCCATCGGGTGCAGGGAATCGGGCTGCCCCAGCCGCGCCCACCACAGGGCGAACGTCCCGGAACGGCTCGAAGTGAACACCAGCTGCTGCCCGTCCGGCGCGACCATCGGCTGGGCGTCGCGGCCCGACGACGCGAACAGCCGCTCCTTGCGCTCGGGATGATCGAGCGGAATCCGGAACAGGCCGAACTGCGGCGCGCGATGCACGAAAGCGAGCAGCTTGCCCATGCTGGCCACGCTCGGGCTCTGCGCGTCGTCCACGCCCAGATCCTTCAGCAGGCCCGTATGCAGGTCCACCTGGTACAGCCGGGACTCGCTGTCCACGCGCCGCCCGAATACGATGGCGTCCTCGCCCAGCCATCCCCAGCCGCGCATTTCCGCGCTGCCGCCGGTAACCGGGCGGGCCGCGCCGCCGCCCGCCGCCATCACCCACACGCCGCCCACCTGCGGGTTGCGCACGAACCCCAGCTGGCGGCCATCGGGCGAATAACGCGGCGCGTAGTCGAAGTCGCCGTCGTCCCTTTCGTAGTCCAGCGCCGTCCAGCGTCCCGTCGCCAGATCCAGCGTGCGGATGCCGGGCGCGCCTTGGCTGCCGGTCATCGAACCGAACACCAGCCCGCGCCCATCCGGCGTCCAGTCGAAGCTCAGCATCTCCGCGCCGTCGCAGGCGGTCGCGCGACGCGCGCTGCCGCCGGTAGCGCCGATGACCAGCACCTCGCAGCTGCCATCGGCATGGAAGCGCGCGAACGCGATCTCGCGCCCATCCGGCGACCAGGCCGGGAACCGGTCCAGCGCATCGGCGGGGGTCGCCACCAGCGTCGTCGAGGCCGTGCTGCCGGTGCTCTGCACCTTGAGCGTGGAGCCGCCGTCGCTTTCGTCGGCAAAGGCGACCAGCGCGCCATCGGGCGACAGCGCGGGGAAGGTCCCGAACCCCTGCCTGGCCGTGATCAGCCGGTAGGGCCGCTCCGGGCTGCCGATCACGCCGGTGCCGTCCGCGGTTGCCGCCTCCAGCGCGTCTTCCTTCACCGGGCGCTGCCACAGCAGCCAGGCCATCGTCACCGAACTGCACAGCAGCAGCAGCCCCGCCGCCAGCAGCAGCCTGCGCCGCGCCCGGCGCCAGAGTTCCCTGCCGCGCTGCACCGGAGAAGCCGCTGCCACCTGCGCATCCGGCGCCAGCGCATCCGGAGCGGGCACGGGCCGGCCCTCTTCCACCGCCGCGGCTGCGCCGGCTTCGGGCATCCGCTCTTCCTCCTGCTCCCATGCCACCGGCGCCAGCAGGCGATAACCGGTCTTGGCGATGGTCTCGATGTATTCCTGACCCTGCGGGAAGGCGCCGCCCGCGGAGAAGGCCTTGCGCAGCTGGGTGACCGCCTGGGTCAGTACATCGTTGGTGGGGAGGGTGTCGGGCCACACCTGCGCGAACAGCTCGTCGCGGGTGACCACGTTGCCCGCACCGCGCGCCAGCACCAGCAGCACGCCGGTCGCCTTGGGCGTGAGCCGCACGGGACGACGCGCGCCGGGCGCATGCACCTCGCGCGATGGCAGGACGATCAGGCAATCGCCGATATGCAGGCGATCAGAGGGGGGAAGGCCGCTGTCGATGATTTCCATGCCGCTGGGGTGAATCGCTTGAAGACCGCCGGGACCCGCCCCCTGGAGGCTTCGCCGCCAGTGAACCGCCAGATTCCGCAAATGGCGTCAACGCGATGAGCAAATGTTTCAAGGCGCGCGGATATTAGCCTATGGAAGTTACCTGTAGAGCCATGCAGGTCGACATCAGGCCCTCTCTCGCCGACGCAATCCATATAATCCGCTTCAGAATTCGCGCCCCAGGGCGCGATATTTTTATCTGCCGTTCATCCTGCGCCGCCACGTGCCGGAAGGCGTCAGCGGCGTGAAACCCGACAAAACGCAGCCCGTGCAGGGCTTCGGACGATGTGCCGCGGCGCGGTATGGACGCCGCCGCACGATCGAATTCAACAAGCTGAAGAAAACCTAAAGGGACGGCGCGGAGCGAACGCCCCTCCGCGCCTTCGCTGCGCCTCACTCCGCTCGATACAGCTCGGCGCCCTGCGCGCGGAACTCGGCCGACTTGGCGGCCATGCCCGCCTCCAGCGCATCCGCCTCGTCCAAGCCCTGAGCGGCCGCGTGGTCGCGTACCTCCTGGGTGATCTTCATCGAACAGAAATGCGGGCCGCACATCGAACAGAAGTGGGCCAGCTTGTGCGCGTCCTTCGGCAGGGTCTCGTCGTGGAACTCCCTGGCCTTCTCCGGATCCAGCCCGAGGTGGAACTGGTCCTGCCAGCGGAACTCGAAGCGCGCCTTGCTCAGCGCGTTGTCGCGCACCTGCGCGCCGGGGTGGCCCTTGGCCAGGTCGGCGGCGTGCGCGGCGATGCGGTAGGCCATGATGCCGTCGCGCACGTCCTGGCGGTTGGGCAGGCCCAGGTGTTCCTTCGGCGTCACGTAGCAGAGCATGGCCGTGCCGTACCAGCCGATCATCGCCGCGCCGATGGCGCTGGTGATGTGGTCGTAACCGGGCGCGATGTCGGTGGTCAGCGGCCCCAGCGTATAGAACGGCGCCTCGCCGCACTCGCGCAGCTGCTTGTCCATGTTTTCCCTGATCAGCTGCATCGGCACGTGGCCGGGGCCTTCGATCATGGTCTGCACGTCGTGCTTCCAGGCGATCTTCGTCAGTTCGCCCAGCGTCTCCAGTTCGCCGAACTGGGCCGCGTCGTTGGCATCGGCGATGCAGCCCGGGCGCAGGCCGTCGCCCAGCGAGAAGGCCACGTCGTAGGCCTTCATGATGTCGCAGATGTCCTCGAAGTGCGTATAGAGAAAATTCTCCTTGTGATGGGCCAGGCACCACTTGGCCATGATCGAGCCGCCGCGCGAGACGATGCCGGTGACGCGCCCGGCGGTCAGCGGCACGTAGCGCAGCAGCACGCCGGCGTGGATCGTGAAGTAGTCCACGCCCTGCTCGGCCTGTTCGATGAGCGTGTCGCGGAAGATGTCCCAGCTGAGCTCCTCGGCGCGGCCGTCGACCTTTTCCAGCGCCTGGTAGATCGGCACCGTCCCGATCGGCACCGGCGAGTTGCGCACGATCCATTCGCGCGTCTCGTGGATGTGCCTGCCGGTGGAAAGATCCATGACCGTGTCGCCGCCCCAGCGGATCGCCCACACCAGTTTTTCCACTTCCTCGGCGATGCCCGAGGACACCGCGCTGTTGCCGATGTTGGCGTTGATCTTGGTGAGGAAGTTGCGGCCGATGATCATCGGCTCGCTTTCCGGGTGATTGATGTTGCTCGGCAGGATGGCGCGGCCGCGGGCGATTTCCGCGCGCACGAACTCGGGCGTGATCACCCGCGGGAGCGCGGCGCCGAACGCTTCGCCGGGGTGCTGGCGCAGCAGGGCGGGCTCCTGCGCGCCTGGATCCTGTCGCAGCGTCTCGCGCAGCGCGTCCAGGCGCTGGTTCTCGCGGATGGCGACGAACTCCATCTCCGGGGTGACGATGCCACGGCGCGCGTAATGCATCTGGGTGACGTTGGCGCCGGCACGCGCGCGGCGCGGCAGGCGGCGCGAAGGGAAACGCACCGCGTCGAGCTTCGCATCATGCTCGCGGCCGCGACCGAACGCAGAGCCCAGGCCATCGAGGCGTTCGCTATCGCCACGTTCCTCGATCCAGCGCGCGCGCAGCGGCGGCAGGCCGGCGGACAGGTCGATGCGCGCGTCCGGATCGGTATAGGGGCCGGAGGTGTCGTAGACGGTGACCGGCGGGTTGTCCTGGCCGCCGAACAGGGTGGGCGTGCGGGACAGCGCGATCTCGCGCATCGGCACCCACAGGTCCGGCCGCGAGCCGGGCACGTGGATCTTGCGCGAACCGGGAATCGGCCGGGTCACGGATTCGGAGAGTTGCCGGGCCTGCCGTTGCAGGTCGGAAAGCGGTGCGTTCATCGGGCGTCGTCCTGTGCGTGGCCCGCGCGGATGCATGGGCCGGACGAAGCGAAGGCGCACTGCCGCAGGCGCATGAACGCACCTTCGGGCATCCACGCGGCCGGGCATTGCGAAGCTTCCCTACGCCGGTATCAACCGGATCAGGTTCCAAGGGACTGTCTCAACCGTGGCGCATGGCCGCGGTACCCCCGCTTCGGGCCGCATTAGAGCATGAAGCGGGAAACAATGGCACCGACATCCGGCAACCCGCGTGCGGGAACGCGCCTGTTGCAGGAGCGCACTCAAGTGCGCGCCCTCCCCCTGCATGTGGATGCACGTGCTGTCCTGGAAAGGCCCGCATGCAGGCCCTTGCGCGCACCGGGAGTACGCTCCTGCATGGCATTTCCACCGCGGAGCGTGAAGCCCGTTCTAACGAAACCGTGACATGCCTTTCAGTAGGATGCGCCGCTGCCGCATTCATGCCGCCCCTGTGCCGCCGTGCCGGCCCTTCCTTCCGCGCCTCCCGGTGCCGGTTCCGCTGCAAGCCCTGGCTCGCTCCCCCCATCCCCAGATCGGAGAAGCTCCTCCATGGTGTTTCGTGTTTCCATCGCGCTGGTCGCCGCACTGGTGCTGCTGGCCGGCATCGCGCCCGGCCCCTTCAACGACGTGGTCCAGGTCGCACTGGCCGAGGTGGTGCGCAGCGTCGGCTGGATGTACCTGCTGATCGTGTTCCTGACGCTGAGCTTCCTGCTGTACCTGGCCGTCGGCCGCTTCGGCAACCTGCGCATCGGCGGCGAGGACGCCGAGCCGGATTTCTCGCGCGCCAGCTGGCTGGCGATGCTGTTCGCCACCGGCATGGGCATCGGCCTGGTGTTCTGGGGCGCGGCCGAGCCGATCTCGCACTTCAGCAAGCCTCCGGAAGGACTGGCGCCGCAGAGCGTGGACGCGGCGCGCGCGGCGATGCGCTATGCCTTCTTCCACTGGGGCCTGCACCCCTGGGCGATCTATGGACTGATCGGCCTGGCGATGGCCTGGTTCCAGTACAACCGCAACGGCCGCGGGCTGATCAGCGACATGCTGCAGCCGCTGATCGGCCGCCATCACCGCGGCGCCGTCGGCCATGCGGTCAACATCGCCGCGGTGGTGGCCACCGCGATCGGCGTGGCGACCACGCTGGGCTTCGGCACCATCCAGATCGCCGCCGGCCTGCAGCGCGTGTTCGGCATCACCGCCAGCGTGCCGGTGCAGCTGACCATCATCGCCATCGCCTTCGTGCTGTACATGGCCTCGACCCTCAGCGGCGTGGAGCGCGGCATCAAGTGGCTGTCCAACTTCAACCTGCTGCTGGCCGCGCTGCTGCTGGCCGCGGTGCTGGTGCTGGGCCCGACCGGCTTCATCTTCGACACCTTCACCACCACGCTCGGCGCCTACCTCAACCAGCTGGTGACGATGAGCCTGCGCATGTCGCCGTTCTCGGGCAGCACCTGGGTGGCGGACTGGACCATCTTCTACTGGGCCTGGTGGATCGCCTGGGCGCCGTTCGTCGGCGCGTTCATCGCGCGCGTGTCGCGCGGCCGCAGCGTGCGCGAGTTCGTGGTCGGCGTGGTGCTGGCGCCCACCCTGCTCGGCTTCCTGTGGTTCTCGGTGTTCGGCGGCAGCGCGCTGTGGGCGCAGATCACCGGCCATGCCGACCTGCTGCAGGCGCTGTCCGGCGGTTACGAGACGGTGCTGTTCGCCCTGTTCGACAGCCTGCCCGCCTCGCTGCTGCTGTCCATCGTCGCCCTGGTGCTGCTGGTGATCTTCTTCGTCACCTCGGCCGATTCGGCGGTGCTGGTGCTGGCCAGCATGTCCACCGACGAGGCCGGCGACCCGCCGCTGTCGCGCAAGGCGGTGTGGGGCGTGGCGGTGGCGCTGATCGCCGCGGTCCTGCTGCTGGCCGGCGGGCTGGACGCGCTGCAGGGCATGATCACCATCGCCGCGCTGCCGTTCGCGCTGCTGATGGTGCTGGTGATGGTCTGCCTGTACCGGGTGCTGGACCTGGAATACCAGCTCGAACGACGCCGCGCGCAGCGCGCGCGGCATGCCGTGCAGTCCTGGATCGAACGCGAGATGGCCGCGCAGGAAGACGCCCGCGTGGAAGCGGCGCAGGTGAAGGAAGGGGGCTGACGCCCCGGGAGAGCGCGGCTCCCCGTGCCAGGGAAGCCGCGTCCGCAGCCGGCGCCGCGCCCGGAGCGCGCCTCAGTAGCCCGCCGCCTGCCCGTCCTTGCGGCTTTCCGACGCGCCGTAGTACACGCCGGTTTCAGGGTCGCGCATGATCGCCTGGTAGCCGCCGTAGGGGCCGTCGGCGAACACCACGCGGTGGCCCTTGCGCATCAGCGCGCGGATGGTCTCGTAGGGGAAGCCGGTTTCCAGGTTGACCTCGCCGCCGTCGCGCATCGCCGTGCCCTGCCCGGTCGGCTCGGTGGAACCCTCATGCTGGATGCGCGGCGCATCGCCGGCTTCCTGCAGGTTCATGCCGAAGTCCACCAGGTTCATCACGATCTGCGCATGGCCCTGCGGCTGCATCGCCCCGCCCATGACGCCGAAGCTGGCGAACGGCTTGCCGTCCTTGGTGATGAAGGCCGGGATGATGGTCTGGAACGGGCGCTTGCCCGGCGCGTAGCCGTTGGGGTGGTCCTTCTGCAGCACGAACATCTCGCCGCGGTCCTGCAGGATGAAGCCCAGCCCCGGCGGCGCCATGCCGCTGCCCATGCCGCGGTAGTTGGACTGGATCAGCGAGACCATCATGCCGTCGGCGTCGGCCACGGTCATGTAGATGGTGTCGCCTTCCTCCAGCTGCTTCGGCGTGCCCGGCTGCGCTTCCTTCAGCGCCCTGTCCATCGAGATCAGCGCGCGCCGCTGCGCCGCGTAGTCCTTGGACACCAGCCGCTGCACCGGCGCCGGTGAGAACGCCGGGTCGGCGTAGAAGCGCGCGCGGTCGGCGAAGGCCAGTTTCTTGGCCTCGACGAACAGGTGCACGTGTTCGGGCGAGCCGAACGGGATCTTCGTAAAGTCGTAGCCCTCCAGGATGTTGAGGATCTGCAGCGCGGCGATGCCCTGGCTGTTGGGCGGCAGCTCCCACACGTCGTAGCCGCGGTAGTTGCTGCTCACCGGCTCGACCCATTCGCCCTGGTGCGCGGCCATGTCCTGGTAGCTGAGGAAACCGCCGTTGGCCCTGAAGTAGGCGTCGATGGTGCGGGCGATGTCGCCCTTGTAGAACGCGTCGCGGCCGCCATCGGCGATCTTCTGCAGGGTGTCGGCCAGGTTCGGGTTGCGCCACAGCTCGCCCTTGCGCGGCGCGCGGCCGTCGACGGTGAACTGCTCCTTGAAGCCCGGGTACTGCGACAGGCGCGGTACCGAGCGGTCCCAGTAGTACGCGATCACCTCGGCCACCGGGTGGCCCTCGCGCGCGTAGCGGATCGCCGGGGCCAGGTTGTCGGCCATGGGCCTGCGCCCGAAGCGCCCGTGCAGGGCGAACCAGCCATCGACCGCGCCGGGCACGGACACCGGCAGCGGCCCGGTGGCGGGAATGTCCTTCAGCCCGCGGCGCTGGAACTCGGCCAGGGTGAGCGAGCGCGGCGAGCGGCCCGAGCCGTTGTAGCCGTAGAGCTTCTGCGTCTTCGGGTCCCAGACGATGGCGAACAGGTCGCCGCCGATGCCGTTGCCGGTGGGTTCCATCAGCCCGAGCGCGGCGTTGGCGGCGATCGCCGCGTCCACCGCCGAACCGCCGGACTTCATCACGTCCAGCGCGATCTGCGTGGCCAGCGGCTGCGAGGTCGCCGCCATCGCGTGCGGCGCGATCACTTCCGAGCGGGTGGCGAAGCCCGGCCCGGTGATGCGGTCGGCGGCGTGCAGGGCGGGGATGGCGAGGCAGGACAGCAGCAGCAGCGGCAGGCGTTTCATCGGCGGGACCGGAAGCGGAGTCGGACCCGGACGATAACCGGACCGCCGCTGTCCGCGCACACCCGCCGTTCCATACGCGGCAGTTTCCATCGCGCCATCCGCGCGCGGGCCGTGCCGCAGGGGCCGCATCCGAAAGGCGCGCCGCGGCCGCTCTTACGTTCCTCTTACGGCCGTGCCCTATCACGTTGCCCCGAAACACCACACGCCCGCCGGAGCCTCGGTTCCCGGTGGGCCGCGCAGGTTTCCATCAAAGGGGCAATCCAATGCAAATGTCTTCCCAGCGCCGCCAGGGCGGCTTCACTCTTGTCGAAATGGCCGTGGTGCTGGTCATCATCGGCGTGATCATCGGCGCGGTGATGATCGGCCGCGACGTGCAGCGCAACGCCGAATACACCCGCATCAAGCAGAAGTTCATCGACCAGTGGGTGGTCACCTACAACAGCTACCACCAGCGCTACGGCGCGCCGATCGGCGACAACCAGTCCGCGCCGCAGCTGATGGTCAATGGCAGCCACTTCACTGGCTTCTCCGGCGGCGACATGAGCCAGAACGCCACCGAGCCGGCGCTGATCTGCTCCGGCACCGACGCGCTGCCGACCAGCAACGGCCTGACCCGCACCCGCGAGGGCGACACCGGCTTCGACCTGCGCGACCTGGTGCGCAAGGCCGGCATCACCCTGCCGCCGGGCCGCGGCGAGGGCAAGGAAGACCGCTACGCCTACCTGGACACCAACGGCAACCCGCAGGAAATCCGCGTGTGCTTCGGCTGGAACCGGCCCGGCACGCTGTGGGGCTCGGGCAACTCGATGATCATCACCGGGCTGACCCCGGACCTGGCCCGCGCGCTGGACCAGATGATCGACGGCAAGCCCGACGCCAGCAACGGCGCCTTCCGCCAGGTCGGCATCCAGGCCCGCACCGCCACCGGCTCGGGCGGCGCCACCTCGGCCAACGCCATCGGCGCCGAATGGGGCGGCAACAACACCGGGTCGATGGCGTCGGCCGTCACCGACGGCAACACCTTCGGCAGCGGCACCGACGACGACCAGGTGATGACCGTCGTCGCCAGCTACAAGATGAATCAGTAAGCCGATGCGCCCGGCCCTGCTCGCACGCCTGCGCCATTCGCGCCGCACCTCGCTGCTGCTGTTCTCCGCCACCCTGGCCTCGCTGGTGGCGGCGGCGGTGTGGTTCATCAAGGAACGCTCGGCCCTGGCCGACGCCTACCAGCGGCTGGGCGACCGCAACCAGCTGCTGTCCGAAGCCAAGGTGCGCGAGCAGGAGACGCGGCTGCGCGTGGAGCACGCCAACTCCGCGCGCCAGCTGCTGGCCGGCGCCCAGGCCAACGGGCTGGTGCCCGGAGCCTGGGGCGAACGCCTGATCAACCTGCGCCAGAGCCAGATGAACCGCGAGGAGGCGCTGCCGCTGCTGGCCAGCGTGCAGCGCTCGCCCGACCACCTGTTCGGCGCCGAATCCTTCGAGATCGCCGTCACCCATCCGGACGAAGGGCTGTTCGACCCGCCGGGCAGCCTCGACCGCCGGCCCGCACCGCTGTCGCTGACCCTGCGCGGCAGCCTGCTGTTCCAGACCGCCAACGACGCCGGCAACCACGGGAATCCGCTGCCATGAGCCTGCTCCACGTCATCCAGCAACAGGGCCACTGGCTGCTGTTCGACGGCGCCACCGTCGCCCGCAGCGAGGGCCGCCCGCGCCTGGCCGGCGCGGCGGTGGTGGTCGGCGATTTCGAGAATGCGGTCAGCAACGTCATTTCGCTGGAAGGCAGCCCCGCGCACGCGGTGGCCCTGATCGAACGGCGGCTGCGTTCGGACGGCATGATCGACGGCGAAAGCAAGATCCTGATCCACCGCACGCGCAGCATCGGCGCCGGCTACCAGACCCTGTTCACCGCGGTTCCGCTGGACCTGTGGCAGCAGACCTATGCGTGGGCCGAGGCGCAGCCGGACCATTGCCTGCTGATTCCCTTCACCTCGCTGCTGTTCAAGGCGCTCAGGCCGGGCCTGGGGCTGGTGCTGCAGTCCGGCCGCCAGGTCAGCGTGCTGGCCGTGCTCAGGCACGACATGGTCTACCGCAGCGCGCTGGCCTACAGCGAGGATCCGGCCGACCTGGCGATGACCGTCGGCGCGCTCGCCGAGCAGTTCGCCGAGGACCTCGGCAACGGCGAGGACAGCCTGGAGCCGCTGGTCCTGCAATGGTGTCCGGTGCTGGTGCCGCGCCCGGCCGAGGGCCAGCCGTGGGGCGACGACGCCCTGCGCGAGGTCTTTTCCGCGCGCAGCGGCCTGAAGGTCGACAGCGTGCCGCTGCGCGTGGTGCGCGATGCGGACGGCAACGAGTACCGCAGCGGCATCGGCTGGATCCAGTCCCAGGCCGGCCCCGGCATCGCGGTCAACCCGGCGGCCAGCCGCCTGGCCTGGAGCGCCGAGTCGCTGCTGCCCATGGCCAGCGCCGCGTCGCTGGTATTCGCGCTGATCCTCGCCGCGCTCGGCGCCCGCTGGGCGTTGACCGGCAGCGAGGCCAATGCGCGTGCCGACCAGCTGGGCACGGAAATCGACGCCATCGAACAGCGGATCGCCACGATGCAGGCGCAGCAGGCCATGCCGGAAGGGTTCGCCCCCGTGCAGGCCTTCGTCGAACGCGCCGTGCGCCTGCAGGACGGCGCCGACCCCGGTGCCAGCCTGGCGCTGGTGCGCGATGCCGCCGCCGGGCAGGTGCGCATCCTGCGCGTGAAGCTGGAAGAACCGCCCGTCGCCGTCGCCCCCCCCGGCATGCCGGCCGCGCCGGCCCCGCCCGCGGGCGACTACACCCTGCGCGTGGACGGCGTGGCCGACGCCTGGCGCGGTACGCCGGGCATGCAGGTGCCGGCCTTCGTCGAGGGCCTGCGCCGGGCCGGGTTCGATCCGCAGCCGGTCGATCCGCAGGGCGGCGGCCTGAATACCCGTTCGGCCGGCGGCTTCTTCTCCTACCTGCTCAAGCGTCCGCCGGCTCCGGCGGCAGAGGTCCGCCCATGAAGATCAAGTTCATCGCCGCCATCGCGCTCGTGGTCTGGCTGGCGGTCACCGGCTGGCTGGCGACGATGGTCGTGGTCAAGCCGGCCGTGCTGCAGCTGGGCAACGACGCCGACGAAACCGCCGCCATGGTGGAACTGCGCGCGGCCATCGCGCGCAACCAGCAGATGCAGGCGCAGGTCGAGCGCCTGCGCCGCGGCGCGCCGGTCGGTGACGGCCAGCCGCTGCTGGCGCTGCCGCTGGCCACGCCGCCGGCCAGCGAGGTCGGCCCGTCGTCCACCCTCGCCGCCGGCGCGGAGAGCGACACCGCGCACAGCGTCTCGCTGGTGCTGATCGCCGATGGCCGCCGCAGCGCGGTCATCGACGGCCAGCGCGTCCAGCGCGGTTCGCGGCTGGCCAGCGGCGCGCGCGTGCTCGCCATCGGTCCGGACTGGGTGCGCATCCGCAACGCAGCCGGCGAACAGACCACCCTGCCGGTGCCGTCGCCATACACGACCGGAACGGGGGCAGGCCGATGAACCCCGCCTACCGCAAGCCGCTGCTGTGGGGCGTCGGCCTGGCCGCCGGCGGCGCGCTGGCGCTGCTGGCCGCGCGCCATTTCGGTGGCGATGCCGCTGCGCCGGCACCAGCGCCTGCCGAGGCGGCGGCCGCCAGCGCCGCACCCGTGGCGGCTCCGCCTTCACGCGAAGAGACACCGCCGTGGATGCAGGCCGAAGCCGTGGCTGGCGGCACCGCCGTGCAACGGGCCGCGGCCGCCACCGCGCCTGCCGCGTCGGCGACGGACATCGGCCGCTCGCTGGCCGACATCCGCCTGAAATCCGACCACAACGTGCGCATGGCCGACGACCTGCTGGCCCAGCTCGACCAGCTCGAAAAGTCCGGCAAGACGCCGCCGGACGTGCGCCTGGACGCGCTGCGCAACAACCTGCTGATCGCCAGGCGCGCGCAGTCGCTGGCGGTGGAATTGGCCGAGTCCACGCAGAAGCCGGACAGCCCCGCCCAGCGCCGGCGCAATGCCGACATCCTGGCCGAACTGCAGCAGCTGCAGGGCCAGCTGCGCTACGACGTGGCCCCCGCCGGCCTGCCCGCCGGCCCGGGACGGACGCAGTGACATGCGCCCACGCCACCGCCCCGCACGGCTCGGCCCCGGCACGCGCAGCGGCTTCTCGCTGGTGGAGCTGGCCGTGGTCGTGGGCGTGCTCGGTCTGCTGACCATGACCGCGCTGTCCGCCTTCGACAACCTCGGCCAGGCGCGCCGCCACAACGCCGCCCGCGCCCACGCCGAGACCGCGCGGCAGGCGCTGTACGCCTTCGCGCTGCGCAACAAGCGCCTGCCCTGCCCGGACCTGTCGGGCACCGGAGACACCGGTTTCGAGGGCGACAACGGCAGCTGCACCGCCAGCGCCAATGTCGGCTGGCTTCCCTACGCCAGCCTCGGGCTGGACGTGCCGGTGCGCGGCGAGCGCCTGCGCTATGGCGTGCATCGCGGCACGGCCACCACCGACCTGGTCGCGCCCGCGCGCGAATCGGCCGACCAGCCGGACCTGGAGTACACCGGCGGCTTTGGCGCGGCGCTGTCGCGCATGGCCGCCAGCACGCTCACCGCGCCGCTGGCCAGCCAGCCGCACTACGTCAGCGGCGGCACGCCCACGCAGTGCGGCAGCAGCGGCGCCGGCACGCGGCGGGTCAATCCCGCCTTCGTGCTGGTGGCCCCGGTCGGCGCGCGCGACGGCGGCAGCGGCGATGCCGGCTTCGACGGCAGCAACAACCGCGCCTTCGCCCAGGGCACCGGCACCTGCGTCACCCCGCCCGACTACCCCGGCGATGAGCGCTACGACGACCTCGTCGTCGCCGAAAGCGCCACCGCCCTGCTCGGCTGGCTGATGGCCATCACGCGCTGACCGCCGATGCCTTTCCTTCTGCCTTCCACCGCCTCCTTCCAAGGTACAGAACCGATGAATGCCAACGCCCGCACCGCCCGCGTCCCACGCCGCCCCACGGTCAGAACGCTCGTCAGCGCGGTCGGCGCGTTGGCGCTGACCGCGTGCAGCAACATGCCGCCGCGCAGCGTGCAGGAGCTGCCGCCGACCGAATACAAGGCGCTGGAGCGCAGCGGCACGGCCATCGTCGAGGAATCGAAGAAGCTCGCCAGCCAGCAGGACCGCATGCGCGAACAGGTCGAGCAGCGCCTGCAGCAGCGCGCCGAGACCACCGCGCCGGTGGCGCCGGCCTACGACCCGCTGGAAAACACCGTGGTCAGCATCAGCATGTTCAACGCCGACGTCGGCCAGCTGCTGTGGGCGCTGGCCGACGAGCTGAAGATGAACCTGATCGTGGACCCGCACGTGCTCGAGCAGCGCCAGCGCACCAGCCTGCACCTGCGCAACGTCAGCGCGCGCGAGGTCTACAACCACATCCTCGACGCCTTCGACCTGCACGGCGAGATCCGCGGCGGCGCGCTGGTGGTCGGGCAGATGCGCGAACGCATCTTCAACGTGGACCTGCTCAACGCCAGCACCTCCTTCGACCTTTCCACCGGCGGCGACGTGTTCGGCGCCGGCATCCAGAGCGCCGGCGGCGGCGGCCAGTCGCTGCGCGGCACCCTGACCATGAGCGGCAGCGTCGGCAAGGACAACGACCCGTACAAGCAGCTGGACGCCGCGCTCAAGGTGATCCTGGGCAGCGACGAACAGGCCGCCACCGCGCGCGGCCCGGACGATCCGCCGGCGCCGGAAAAGGGCCGTTACAGCCTGGACCCCGGCTCCGGCACGCTGTTCGTGCGCGCCCGCCCCTCGCAGATCCGCGCGGTGGAGGAACTGGTCGGCCACACCACCCGCAAGATGCGCCGCCAGGTGCTGGTGGAGGCGCAGATCCTGGACGTGTCGCTCAACGACAACTTCCAGTACGGCGTGGACTGGAACCTGCTGCGCAACCGCGTGGCCGGCATCTACGGCGACAGCCCGGCCACCATCGCGCCGATGCCGGGCACGCCGGCCAACCCCGACCTGGGCATCCCCGAGAACCCCAACCTGCTGCCCTACCAGCGCTATGGCCGCTACGGCGACCAGGCGCGCAACATCATCTTCCCCAACCAGACGCTGGGCTCGGTGGCCGGGCGCGGGCTGGGCATCAGCTACCTCACCGACACCTTCTCGGCCGCGCTCAACGCGCTGCGCACCTTCGGCAACGTCAAGGTGCTGTCCAACCCCAGCGTGCGCGTGCGCAACGGCAGCCCGGCCTACCTGAGCGTGGGTTCCAACATCCGCTACGTCACCAAGTCCACCAGCAACTTCTCCAACACCGGCGGCGGCAGCGCCTACAACCAGTCCACCGACATCCAGACCGACTCGCTGTTCTCCGGCGTGGTGATCGGCGTGGCGCCGATCGTGCACGACAACGGCGGCGTCGAACTGCTGGTCCACCCGATGCAGACCGAAGTGGTGCCGGGCAGCCTGGAACTGCAGAAGTTCCCCAACGGCAACGCCGTCACCCTGCCGGTGGTCAACGTCAAGGGCATCACCACCACGCTCAACCTGCACGACGGCGACACCGTGCTGCTCGGCGGCCTGATCGACCAGAAGGCCAACCTCAACGACAGCGGCATCCCCGGCCTGTCCGACGTGCCGGCCTTCGGCAAGCTGTTCGGCTCGCGCGCCAAGCAGCAGAGCACGCGCGAACTGGTGCTGGTGCTGCGGGTGAAGGTGATATGAGCCTGATCCACGACGCGCTGCGGGAACAGGACGGCCCGGCGCTGCCGGTCCGCCCCGCGCCGCGCGCGTCCTGGTGGGCGCGGCAGCCGGCGGCCGTGCGCGGCCCGGCGCTGTTCGCCGCGGCCGGCGTGGCCGGCTTCCTGCTCGCCGGCACGCTGCTGCTGGCCTTCGGCGGGCGCGGCGAAGCCGGACCGCCGGTGCCTGTCGCCGCCGTGGATGCTGTCGACGCGGTCCTGCCGGTAACCGCCAACATCGCAGCCGCCCCCGTGATCGCCACCGCCGCGGCCGCGCCACCGCCTCCGGCCAGCGCGCCGGCGACCGCGCGTGCGGAGGCCGTCGCCCCGCAGGCGGCAGAACATCCCGCCGCGCCGGCCATCGCCGCGCAGGCGCAACCTGCGCTGCCCGACGCCGGCGCAGACGCGCTGCCGCCGGCGGCGCCAGCGCCCACCCGCCCCGCCGCGACGCCGGTGCCGGCCACCGCCGTCGCCGCCAGCGATGGCGCCACCCCCGCGATCCGCATCCAGGTCGAACACCGCACCGGTACCGCGCCCGTCGATGCCGGCATGGACCACCGCGCGGTGGAACAGGCCGTGGCCGAGGTCGAGCGCGCGATGGCCGGCGGCGACCTGGCCACCGCGCGCCAGGCGCTGGCGCGGCTGGACAGCCTGCTGCCGCCGGAAAGCCTGACCCTGCTGCGCATGCAGGCCTGGATCGCCCATGCCGGCAACGACACCGCCCAGGCCGAAACGCTGTACCGCCGGATCGCCGAGCGCGTTCCCGAAGACGTCAACGCCGGCGTCAACATCGCCCTGCTCGACGCCCGCCGTGGCGATGCCGACGCCGCCCGCGAGCGGCTGGCGCGGCTGTCCGGGCGCTACCCGCGCTCACCGCAGGTCGCCCGCGCGCTGGCCGAACTGGACAGCGCCGCGCCATGAACCCGGCCCTCGCCCGCCACCTGCAGACACTGGGACTGGAACGCGCGCCGTTCCCGCCCACGCCCGATGCGGCGGCGTGGTTCCAGACCGCGCGGCTGGAGGCCGAGCGGGTGGAAGCGGCGCACTGCCTGCGCAGCCGCGCCGGCTTCGTGCTGCTGACCGGCGAGATCGGCACCGGCAAGAGCACCTTCCTGCGCCGGCTGCTGTTCTCGCTCGACGGCGAGGGCGTGGTCACCTCGATGGTGTTCAACACCTTCCTGCAGGGTCCGGACCTGCTGGCCGCGGTGCTGCGCGACTTCGGCCTGGAAGCACGCGGCACGCCGGCGGCCGACATCGAAACCCTCAACCGCTTCCTGGTCCAGCAATGGCGCGCGCAGGTCACCTGCGTGCTGATGATCGACGACGCGCAGAACCTGACCCTGGAAAGCCTGGAACTGCTGCGCCTGCTCACCAACCTGGAAACCGGCCAGGAGAAGCTGCTGCAGATCGTCCTGGCCGGGCAGCCGGAACTGCGCGCCAACCTGGAACAGCCCGGCATCCGCCAGCTGACCAGCCGCATCTGCAAGCACGTGCAGCTGGACGTGCTGGCCGCCGACGAGGTGCAGCGCTACGTGCACTACCGCCTCCAGGCCGCCGGCAACCCCAGCCCCGGCATCCGCCTGCGCGCCGACGCCGCGCAGGCCCTGCACCGCGCCAGCGGCGGCAACCCGCGCCGCATCCACCAGATCATGGACCGCTGCCTGTACGGCCTGTATGCCCTGCCGGCGCAGGCGCGGGTGATCGATCCGGCGCTGGTCCGCACCGCCGCCGCCGAAGCCGGCGCCCGCCCGCTGCCGCGCCGCGCCCGGCGCGCGCGCCTGCCGCTGGCGACCGCCGCCTCGCTGGCCGGCGCCGTGGCCGCGACCCTGCTGGTCCTGGCCCTGCGCGGCGCCGATACGCGCGCGGAAGATGCGCCGCCAGCGCTTCGCGCCATATCTGTTCCGGCCGCTGCCTCCGCCGGCCAAGACGACGCGGACTGGAACGCCTGCCTGCGCGGCCTGGGCGGGGCCGACGTGCAGGTACACACGGTCTCCGACGCCTGGCTGGCACGCCTGCCCACGCGCGAGGGCCTGTGCCTGCGCCGCCTTGCCGGCGGCTGGCAGGCGGGATGGCGCAGCGGCCTGCGCGCGGAGGATTTCCTC
The DNA here is from genome assembly GCF_056393235.1 of Stenotrophomonas sp. Steno-Z2. Lineage (NCBI taxonomy): Bacteria > Pseudomonadati > Pseudomonadota > Gammaproteobacteria > Lysobacterales > Lysobacteraceae > Stenotrophomonas > Stenotrophomonas sp. Steno-Z2. Next base: position 302,153 of record NZ_JBWJOY010000001.1, read on the forward strand.
GCCGCGCAGCACCAGCGCGCGCGGCTGCAGGCGGTACAGGCGCTGCTGCACGCCGAAGGCCTCTACGACGGCGCGCTCGACGGCCTGTACGGCCCGCGGATGCGCAGCGCCATCGCGCGCTTCCAGCAACGCAGCGGCCTGCCGTCCAGCGGCGCGCCCGACCCGGCCACGCTGTTCCTGTTCGACACCCTGCTGGCGGCACGCGCCGCCGCCTCGCCCCTTTCTCCGGAAACGCAGCACCATGGCAACGGTTGATCCCCTTCCCGCCCGCTCCGCGCCCCCCTCCGCCGTGCAGAAGGACGGCCCGCGCCTGGGCGAACGCCTGCTCGAACGCGGCCTGATCGACGCCACCCAGCTGCAGTACGCCCTGCAGAAGAACGAAGTCGAGAAACAGCGCCTGGGCCGCATCCTGATCCGCCACGGCCTGGCCAACGAATCGGACATCGTGCGCGTGCTGGCCGAGATGAACGGCATCGAGTACGTGCAGGTGGACACGCTGGCGCATGCCGAGCCGCAGGTGCTGGCGATGTTCAACCGCGAGCTGTGCCAGCTGCGCCAGTTCCTGCCGCTGCGCCGCGCCGGCGACGCGCTGGAAGTGCTGCTCGGCGACGCCGACACCCAGGCGGTGGAGCAGCTGGTGCTGCAGCGCTGCGGCCTGCGCTGCCGCTTCCTGCAGGGCGAGTACGGCAAGGTCGCGCGGCTGATCCGCCACACCTACTACTTCGCGCAGAACCCGGTCGAAAGCCTGCTCGAGCGCGAGATCAAGCGCCTGTCGGCGGACAACGACCACGCCTACAGCCCCGAGAAGCTGCTGGACTACCTGCTGCACTACGCCGTGCGCGAGCGCACCACCGACATCCACCTGGCCCCGTCCGACGACAGCCTGCATGTGCTGTTCCGCGTCGACGGCGTGCTGCGGCCGATGTTCGCCATGCCCACCACGCTCAACCGCCTGCTCGGCTACATCAAGCTGGCCGCGGAGATGGACATCTCCGAGCAGCGCCGGCCGCAGGACGGCAGCTTCCGCGCCACGGTGCTGGATTCGGCGGTCACCGTGCGCGTGTCCACCCTCATCACCGACGCCGGCGAACGCACGGTCATGCGCCTGCTGCCCGAGCACAGCGACCTGGCCGGGCTGGAGGAGCTGGGCTTCTTCGCCGAGGACGTGGCCGTGCTCGAGCGCCTGTTCGCCCGTCCCGCCGGGCTGGTGCTGATCACCGGCCCCACCGGCTCGGGCAAGAGCTCGTCGCTGCACGCCGCGCTGCGCATGCAGTCGCTGATCGAGCGCAACGTGCTCACCGTGGAAGACCCCATCGAATACCGCGTGCCCGGCGCCGGCCAGACCGAGGTCAACCGCCGCGCCGGCTACGAGTTCGGCTCGGCGCTGCGCCACTTCCTGCGCCACGACCCGGACGTGATCCTGCTGGGCGAAATGCGCGACGCCGAGACCGCGCAGGCCGCGCTGGAAGCGGCGGCCACCGGCCACCTGGTGCTCTCGACCCTGCACGTAACCAGCGTGTTCGGCGTGGTGCCGCGCCTGCGCCCGCTGGGCCTGGAGGCGCAGGTCATCGCCGACAACCTGCTGGCCGTGGTCAACCAGCGCCTGGTCCGCCAGAACTGCCCGTTCTGCGCCCACGACGTGCCCTTCGGCGAACGCGAACTGGAATGGCTGGACCTGCCCGCAGGCAGCTGCGGCAAGCGCGGCGCCGGTTGCGAGCGCTGCCGCGGCAGCGGCTTCCTCGGCCGCCTGCCGGTGTACGACATCATGCTGGTGGACGAGGCGCTGGCCAACGGCATCGCCGACGACGTCGGCCGCGAGGCGCTGCGCAACCTGGCCATGAACGCCGGCTTCCGCGGCATCGAGGATGTCGCCAGGGCGCGCGTGGTCGCCGGCCAGACCACCAGCGAGGAAGTGATGCGCGTGGCCGGCGTGGGGCCGGCGCCATGAACGTCTATTACTACCGCCTGCTGCTCTCCAGCGGCCGCGTGCGCAGCGGCGTCACCCAGCTGTCGGTCGAGCACGACGCGTCGGCGCGGATGTGGCTGGAAAAGAACTTCGATGCGGTGGTGCTGAGCCTGTACCGCTTCCCCGGCTGGCTGGCCGAGGCGCAGCGCTCCATCACCCAGCTGGTCAAGCCCAGCATCCGCCCGGTCGAGCTGGCCGGCATGCTGCGCGACCTGGCGGTGATGACCTCCAGCGGCATCCCCATCATGGAAGCGCTGCGCGCGGTCGCCAACGAGGTGGGCAGCGGCCGCGCCTCCAACGCCGCGCGGTTGGCGCGCCGGCTGCTGGACGAACTCGATGCCGGCGCCTCGCTCAGCGACGCGGTGTCGCGCTACCCGGATTCGTTCCCGGAGACGGTGCGCAACCTGGTGATGATCGGCGACGAGACCGGCACCATGGACAGGATGCTGATGGAGTCGGCCGACCACATCGAACGCATCTCCAAGATGACCGCCGACACCCGCCAGGCGCTGATCTACCCGGCCTTCGTGTTCTCGGCGATCTTCGCCGCCGGCGGCTTCTGGATCTACTACGTCATCCCCAACCTCGCCGACCTCTTCAAGCAGATGAACGCCAAGCTGCCGCCGCTGACCATCGCGGTGATGAAGGGCTCCGAATGGCTGATCGGCCACATCGGTTTCATCATCGGCGCCATGCTGGTGTCGGCCTTCGTGCTGTGGGTGGCCTGGCGCTACAGCCGCGGCTTCCGCCGCGCCGCGCACTACACCCTGCACAAGCTGCCCATCGCCAGGACCATCATGTATTCCTCGGGCCTGGCCTTCTTCACCGAGTACATGGCGCTGCTGATCCGCGCCGGCGTGGACATGGTCAGCAGCCTGCAGGTGATGGAGCGGGCGATGCGCGACGAGTACTACCGCGACCGCATCATCGCCATCCGCCAGGTGCTCGAGCGCGGCGACCGCGTATCGGCGGCGATGCGCCAGGTCGGCGGCTTCCCCTCGATGATGGTGCGCATGATCGGCGTGGGCGAGGAAACCGGCACGCTCGACTCGCAGTTCGCGCGCCTGTCGGCCGAGTACAGCCTGCGCCTGCAGCGGCTGATCACCAACCTGTCCGAAGTCATCAAGCCGGTGGTGGTGCTGCTGGCCGGCGGCATGTTCGTGTTCCTGATCGTCGCCCTGCTGCTGCCCGTCTACGACCTGGTCAAGCAGGCCATCGCTTCCCCGCAGTTCTGAGGATCCCGCAATGCACCGTCCTTCCCGCCCCCGCGCGTCGGCCGCCGGCTTCACCCTGATGGAGATGTCGGTGGTGCTGGTGATCATCGCGCTGATCATCGGCGCGGTCAGCGTCGGCCGCGACGTCTACCGCAGCGCCGAGGCCGAGCGCATCGGCAGCGAGTTCGTGCAGGGCTGGATCGTCGCCTACGACCGCTACGTGCAGCAGAGCGGCGTGGTGCCGGGCGACAACCCGGCCAATCCCAGCGGCCGCATCAACGGCGAGCTCGACCGCAACGGCCGCGAGCTGTGCGACAGCCCCGGCGACTTCGCCCTGCGCAGGGCCATGCTCGAACGCGGCGTCGCCCTGCCGCAGGGGCGCGCCGAAGGCATGGAGTCGTTCTACGTCTACCGCGACAGCCAAGGCAATCCGCAGCAGCTGCAGGTGTGCTTCAGCACCGTCGTCGACTGGGCCGAGCCCAGGGCCGATGGCGGCTACCAGCCGCGCGTGCGCAACGTGATGGCGCTCAAGGGCATGACCCCGGAACTGGCCAACCAGCTCGACGCGCGCATCGACGGCCGCATCGACGCCTGCTTCGGCCGCCTGCGCGAGCAGGCGCCGGTCGCCAAGTACAGCGGCGCCAGCAGCCTGTGCACGGTCGCCATCGGCGCCGGCAACGCGCCGCAGCCGCGCCCGTGGAGCGAGGACGACACCCAGACCCGCAACGGCCGCGAGGACGGCCAGGTCAAGGTGATGACCGGCTATCTGCGGATGAACCAGTGACTGCCATGCCCACCCGCCCACGCTTCGCCACTGCGGCCCTCAGGACACCCGTCATGAACCAGCCCACGCATCGTCCCCGTCCCGCCACCGCGCATGCCGGCTTCGGCGTGCTGCAGGTCATGCTGATCCTGCTGCTGGTCGGCAGCGCGCTGGCCGCCGGCGCCCTGCTCTGGCAGTCCAAGCGCGCGCCCGCGCAGGCCGTCGCGCAGGAACAGGCATTGCGCTGGGCGGACGAGGCCATCGCCGCCTTCGCCGCCGCCAACGCGCGCCTGCCGTGCCCGGCCGACACCGCCAACGGCGAGGAGAACTGCGCTTCCGGCAACGCAAAGGGCTGGTTGCCGGCGCGCACCCTGCTCGGCGCCTCCGGCAACGGCATGCGGTTCGGCCCGGTGGCCTACATGGTCTACCGCGGCGACGCCGCCGCGCACCTGGACCTCACCGCCCCCGGCAATACCTACCAGCCGCCGCTGACCGACGGCAGCGCGCGCGAGATCATTTCCAGGGACGAGGACGGCAAGGAAACCGGCCGCCGCGCGTTCGTCGCCATCAACGGCCTGGACCTGTGCCGCACGCTGGAACTGGCGCAGGCGCTTCCGCACGATCCGGCCAGGGCCGGCACCGCCGGCGTGCCCTGGAACGTCGCCTACGGCATCGCCGCGGCCGGTCCGCAGTCCGGGCCGGCGCGCCTGGACGAGGCCAACAGCAACGCCGGCGCGCAGATGGCGGCGCCGTGGCAGGCATGGGACAGCGGCTACGACGACCGCGTGCGCGTGCGCACTTTCGACGGCGCCGGGCAGATGCTCGGCTGCCGCCTGCTCGGCGGCACCGCGCCGGCGTCGCTCGCGCGCGCCTACGCCACGCCGCTGGGCCTGCCCGCCGCGGCCGCGGCAACCGCCACGCCGTACAACGTCTCGCTGGCCGGCATCGACGTGCTGGCCGCCGCCGTCACCCTGCACGACGCGCTGGGCGAACTGCAGGCCAGCAACATCGACGCCACCGAATCGGCGGTGCAGGGCGCGGTCGCGGCGCAGATCTCGGTGATCTTCAAACTGGTGACCACCGCCGTCAGCCTGTCCGACAACATCACCACCCTGATTACGTCTTCGGTGTCGCTGGTCCGCGCCATCGTCACCTGCATCGCCTCGCTGGGCGCGACCTGCGCCGAGGTGCCGCTCAAGACCGCCGCGGTGGTGACCTCCATCGTCGGCCTGGGCACCAAGGGCGTGACGCTGGCGGCCAAGGCCGCCTCGCTGCCGCTGGTCACCGCCGCGCTGGCGGCCACGATCAAGGCGCGCGACATGGCCAGGAAATCCGTCATCCCGCCGGTCAGCAATCCCGACGAAGCCCGCCGACAGCTCGAGTGCACGCTCTGGGCACGCAACTGCGCCAACGACGAAGGCGCGGTCAAGACCGAATGCGACGATACGCGTCCGCCCGCGGACAGATGCCGCATCGTCTACCGGCGCGATGCCAACGGCAACCTCATTCCCAGGCTCGACGCCGACGGCAACCCGATGCACGACAGCAGCGGCAACCCGGTCTACGAGCCCGAATACGAGACCGGCGCGCCGCGCAAGGGGCTGGAGCAGGAAACCGGGGAGGCCAGGAAGAGCTGGGAAACCCTGCAGGTGCAGGTGGACGCCCTGGAAAGCTGGCGCCTGGCCCCATGGGGCGTGGGCGTGGCCGGCAACGGCGAGCTGACCGAGAACGGCCGCATCGTCGAGCGCATCGATGTCAACGAGACAAAAAGGAACATCTGCGGCGGCAACTGGAAGGACTGCCGCTACGGCAAGGCGGTGACCCGCGTGGAATGCCGGTACGTCGGGGCAAATTCGGGTCAATACGAACAACAGGCGGGCAACTGCCTCTTCGTCGGCACTGAAACCGTGCCGGACCCCGACGATCCCACCAAGACGATCACCCGCGACAAGGGCGACCGCGACCGCGTGGAAATCACCGACTACGTCTACAACCAGGACCAGGCCGTAGCCGACGCCATCGCCCTGCGCGGCCTCGCCCAGGACTGGTCCTCCTTGCGCATGCGCAAGGAGGAGCTGGACAAGGAAATCGCCCTGCGCGAGGACAACTTCAAGAGCTGGTTCAACGGCAGCGACGCCATCCTGTCCAAGATGAAGGCGCAGCGCGACGACAACCAGCATTGCGGCGCCAGCCCCGCCACCGACATGACCCGGCAGAAGTGCGAGAACGCCAAACTGACGGTGCTCTACATAGAAACCTGCCAGAAACCCGAACCGGTGCGCGTCTGCACCGCGGTCAGCCCCGGCACCGGCCGCTATCGGGACGCGGCCTGCACCGACCGCAGCGGCAGCGATGCCGACAAGAACTACGGCTGGGTCGAAACCCTGCAGCCGCCGCCCTATCCGCGCGATCCCACGCCCGATGCCGTCTGCAGGCCCAACATGCAGGACCGCATCAACGAACTGAAGGCCGAACGGGCCGGGCTGCAACAGGGCATGGACAATGCCAGCGATGCCTACGACCGGCGCATCAGCCGCAAAGAGGCGCCCTGGCTGACCTATCCCGCCGGCCCCGGCTACGACTGGTCCGAATGGGCCATCGAGATCACCCGCGACAAGGACGACAACCCGGTCAGCTATGCCTGGAAGCAGTCGCCGATCATCGAGACGTACACCTATTCCTGCAAGAAGCAGGAGAACCACCCCATCTGGGTGCCGGGCGACGCCAATGCCTCGCCGCCGACCACCGGTTACTGGAAGGACAACTGGGTGGAGGTGGACGGCACCTGCACGGCCGACCGCCGCCTGCCCTTCTACGCGCCCGAGCCCTACACCAGCGGCCGTTCGCCGCTGCTGATCACCCGCCCGGCCAGTGGCACGCCGTTCGGGTCGCTGCAGTTGTACGAGCTGCTGCCCGAACGCGTCTGCGCGTACTTCAGCAGCCGGCAATGGAATGGCAGCCACTGGTGGTGGCCAGGCACCATCCTGTGGGGCAATACCTACGAGGTGGGCCTGTACTGCCAGCGTTATCCCTACAGCCGCGCCTTCGAGGACTGGAAGCGCGCCAAACTCGGCGCCAGCAATGCCAAAAAACATTACGAGGACCTCAAGGCCCAGTACGAAAAGCTGAAGCAGGAATACGAGGACATGCGCAGCGGCAGCGCCGGTGGCGGCGATGAAGTCCCCATGGCATTCGGCGCGGAGCCGGCGCTGGAATGGGCCGATTCGCGGGGCTCGGCCGGCCCGCAGCCGCTGGTGCAGCCATGAGGTGCCCGTCTCCGCGTGTGCGCCCGGCCGGCTTCACCCTGGTGGAACTGGCCGTGGCCCTGGCCATCGCCGCGCTGTTGACCGTGCTGCTGTTCACCCTGCTGCCGCTGGGCAACAAGGTGCTCGACGCCGAGCGCCAGCAGCAGGAACTGGCGCAGGCCGAACAGGCGCTGCTGGGCTACATGCGCAGCATGGGCCAGCTGCCTTCGGCCGACGGCGATGGCAACGGCCGCGGCACCGGCGCCGCCGAGGGCTGGCTGCCGGTGGCCGACCTCGGGCTGCCGGCACGCATGCGCATCCATTACCAGGTGCAACCGCGCCTGGCGCAGGCGCCCGCCAATGCGTTCGACCCGCTGCTGCCCGAAGGTGACCCGCTGGCGGTCACCGGCAGCCGCAACGGCCTGGATCTGTGCATGCAGCTGCTGCTGGAGCAACGCAGCGCCGCGCCGCTGGCCGGGCTGGGCATGCCCGTGGCCTATTACCTGGGCCATTCCGGCATGGCCGGACATGGCCGCGCCGAGGCCGACGCGCAATGGAAGCCGGCGGCGCAGGCCATGCCCGGCACGCCCGCCGACACCGGCCTGGCCACCGTCGCCGCCGGCCCGGGCGAACTGGCCAGCCGCCTGGCCTGCACCGACCGCCTGGCGCGCACCCAGGGCAGCGCGCAGGCCGCGCAGTCGGCCTGGAGCGCGCTGGAACTGACCCGCTTCAACTTCGAGTTCCGCGAGTTCGACATCCACATCGCCGAAACCACCCGCGACCAGGCCGGCGTCGGCCTGGCGCTGGCGGTCTACGCCATGGCCGAGGCCATCACCAACGAGGCCATCGCCATCACCCTGCTGGCCTCGGGCTGGCCGCCGGACGGGCTGACCCTTTCCGCGGGCGCCAAGCAGCTGGCCAAGTCGGTGGTGTCCATCGTCAAGGCGGCCAAGAGCCTGGCCAGCGCGGTCGAGACCTTCAAGGAAGCCGAGGACGGCGTCGAGGACGCCAGGACCCGGCGCGACCAGGTCAGGAATTTCATGAACCGGGTCGACACGCTCTACCAGGACGCCCGCGACACCACCCTCACCCTGGACCGCGCAGGACTGAACCCATGACGCCCGTTTCCGCCCGCATCGCCCGCGCGCGCCAGCGCGGTTTCTCGCTGATCGAACTGACCGTGGCCCTGGTCATCCTCGGCCTCATCGGCATCCTGCTGGCACGCTGGTTGAGCGACACCGCGCACGAGCGCAGCCAGGTGGCGCAGCGCGACCTGCTGCAGCGCGCCGACGACGCGGTGATGGGCTACGCCACCATCCACGCGCGCCTGCCCTGCCCGGCCAGCCCGCTCAGCGACGGGCGCGAGGACTGCGCCCAGGGCGAAGTGGGCACGTTGCCCTGGCGCACGCTGAGCCTGCCCGACCAACGCGCCGGCAACATCCGCTACGGCGTCCTGCGCCGCAGCGGCGACAGCGCGCCATTGGCCGGCTGGAGCACGGCCAGCCAGCGCGTGGCCAACGTCGCCACCGCGCTGCCCGCCGACCTGGCCCACATCGGCGACCAGGCCGTTCCGCTGCAGGTGACCATCAACGCGCCCCGCTTCGTCCCCTTCAGCAGGATCGAGCCGTGGGACAACTGCAGCGTGGTGGACTGCGCGAACCTGCCGCACAGCGGCCAGAACAGCCTGAACAGCATGGATTTCTGCGATGCGATCCGCAACGCGGCGATGCTGCCGGCCAGCGCCCGGCACGTGCATACGCGCCGCGACCTGGACCCCGCGCAGATCGCCGGCAACGTCGCCTATGCGCTGGCCATCGTCAATCCGCTCGCGCCCGCGCACGACGCCAGCTCGCCGGTCTTCCAGTCCCCGCGCCGCCCCGGCGGCGGCGCCGACGGCTACCAGGACAAGGTGCTGGCGGTGGGCATCGACCAGTTGTGGAGCCGCCTGCGCTGCGGCGAACACTACGCCCCGGCGCTCTACGCGCACGCCAACGTGGCCATGGCCGCGCGCCTGACCACGCCGGCCATGGCCAACCACGAAACGCAGCTGGACATCATGGTCGAGCTGGGCGTGGCCGAGGCCATGAACGCCTCGGTGGCGCTGATCGACGCCACCGCCGACCTGATCAACACCACCTCCGAAACCCTGGACACCATCGCCGAGATGTTCGAGACCTATGGCGGCTGGAACTGGCGCGTGGCGGTGGCCGGCGGCAGCATCGGCACCGCCGTCGGCAGCACCATCGCCGCCGGCGCGGCGCTGGCGGCGGCGGGCACCTACGCCGCGACCTCCAGGCAGTACCGCGACCAGTTCGCCGCCCGCTTCCCCGCCGAAGCCAGGCGCCTGGAGGACCAGATCGTCAGCAACGCGCGCCGCGCGGACATGCTCGGCGGCTTCCCCGATGCCAGCGTGCGCAGCGCCGCGCGGAATCTCCAGTACACCGGCCCCTGAGCGGATGATGCGCCGGCCATCGAGCGGAAACCGGATCGACGCCGGTAGCACGCCACCTGCCACCTCGCGCATCCCGCGCTCCCTCGGGCAAGTCCCCGGCGCAACGACGCGCGGCGAACGCCCGGAACGAAGAAGCCGCCATCGGCCCGCGATGGCGGCTTCAGCGTGCGTGGACGATCGGCACGGCCGGCCGGGTACACCGGCGCGCCATGCGCCGGCAGGAGCCCGACGGCCGGGTTTCAGGCGCGCAGCGCCCGGCCCTGCGCCGCCACGTGCAGCGGACGCGTGCGGCCATAGCCGCGCAGCGGCGCGGCGTGTGCGTGCCGCTGCGCGATCTCCATGGCCAGGGTGCGCGTCGCCATCTGCGGCTCCACCGCCAGTTCCTGCTCCAGCCCGCGCTCCAGCACCCGGTAGCAGTCCAGCGCCAGGTCCGGCTCGCCGCGGCGCGCGTACAGGCGCATGAGGCTGCGCTGCTGCGCTTCGTCCCAGGGATCGAGCATCACCTGGCGGCGCGCCAGGTTCACCGCCACGTCCAGGCTGCCATCGGCGGCGGCCGCCTCGCGCGCCCGCTCCAGCGCCTTGAGCAGGCGCTGCATCGTCCAGGTCCGGGCCCCCGGCAGCCACTCGTTGAATTCGTCGCACTGCTCCAGCACCACGCCCTCGAGCAGTTCGCCGGCATCCTCCAGCCATGCCTGCGGCCGCATCGCGGCAACCGGCGTGCCCGGCTCCAGCAGGTCGATGTCGAACAGGCCCTGCGAGGCATGCGGGCACAGGCGCACGGTCTCGCGGTCGATCAGCAGCACGCCCTCGCCCGCCGCCGCGACGATGGCGCGGTTCAGGTCGGCCAGCACCTGGCGCAGGTTGGTCAGCGCGGCCGCATGCGGCAGGTCGGGCCACAGCATCGCCGCGATCCGGCTGCGGCGGTGGACGCGCGGGCGTTCGATCGCCAGGTACGCCAGCAGCGCCCAGCCCTTGCGGTAAAGCAGCCGCCCGGCGCTGCCGATGCGGCAGTCCCCGAGCAGGCGGATCAGCGGCGGTGCATCGCCGGGCCACGCGCTCATGGCCTCGCCCCCGCGGCGAAGTCGGACGGTCTGCACAGGCTTCCATTCCCCATATGGCAGGCGAGAAAACGGTTCATGTGGATCCCCGGTGTTCGAATCGGCGGCCCGCTGTTTTCGCGGGCCTTATCCACCAAACCGCGAAAAGCGCCCGGTTCCTATCACTGGCTTGCAATTTCTTTCCTGCCGCCGCACCCGCCGCTCGCCGGACCGGCAGGCAGGGCCCGGAATCCGCGCACGCAGGCCGCCTGCGGCACCACGCCGCAGCGCCGCCGAAGCACTTTCAACGGCAACCATGCCGCAGCGGCAACCGTTTCCGGCGATCGTGGCCCGGCGCGTGTCGGCGGGCGGCCACCGCGCTTGACAACGCCGAAAGCGCCGTGGTTATCTCGACCGCATGCTGCAACGCCACACCACCGCCCACCCGACCCGCACCCCGGCCTGCGCCGCGGCGTCGCTGCTCGTACTCGTGCTTATTACCGAACCCACAGGTGCGGGACGAGCTGGCGCGTAGCAGAAAAAAGCCAGATTCGATCAAAGACCCCGCACCGGCCCCGGTGCGGGGTTTTTCGTTTCCAGCATCCATTTCAACTGAAACCATGTTCGCCACCGATACCGCCACGCACAAACACACCGCCCGCGATGCCATGCGCACCGCCGCGGCGTGCATGGCGCTCCTTCCTCCCCCGGCGGCCGCCGCGTCCTGACGCGACGGCCGTTTTCTTTTCCGCTCCCTCATCACCGCAAGGAATCCAGTCCCATGAGCTCCAACGAACTGCCCCAGATCAAGATCGCCGTCATCGGTTACGGCAGCCAGGGCCGCGCCCATGCGCTCAACCTGCGCGAGTCCGGCTTCGAGGTGACCGTCGGCCTGCGTGCCGGCGGCCCGACCGAAGCCAAGGCGCAGGCCGACGGCTTCGTGGTCAAGGCGCCGGCCGAGGCGGTCAAGGACGCCGACCTGGTCGCCGTGCTGACCCCGGACATGGTGCAGAAGAAGCTCTACGAGGACGTGCTGGCGCCGAACATGAAACAGGGCGCCTGCCTGCTGTTCGCCCACGGCCTGAACGTGCACTACGGCATGATCGCCCCGCGCGATGACCTGGACGTGGTGCTGGTCGCGCCCAAGGGCCCGGGCGCGCTGGTGCGCCGCGAATATGAAATCGGCCGCGGCGTGCCGTGCATCTGGGCGGTCTACCAGGACAGGAGCGGCAAAGCCGAACAGTTCGCGCTGGCCTACGCCGCCGGCCTGGGCGGCGCCCGCGCCAACCTGATCCGCACCACCTTCAAGGAAGAAACCGAGACCGACCTGTTCGGCGAGCAGGCGGTGCTGTGCGGCGGCGCCTCGGCGCTGGTGCAGGCCGGCTTCGAGACCCTGGTGGAAGCCGGCTACCAGCCGGAGATCGCCTACTACGAAGTGCTGCACGAGCTGAAGCTGATCGTGGACCTGTTCTACGAAGGCGGTATCACCCGCATGCTCGAGTTCGTCTCCGAGACCGCGCAGTACGGCGACTACGTCAGCGGCCCGCGGGTGATCGACGCCGGCACCAAGGCGCGCATGAAGGACGTGCTGACCGATATCCAGAACGGCACCTTCACCAAGAACTGGGTGGCCGAGTACGAAGCCGGCCTGCCGAACTACAAGCGGTTCAAGCAGGCCGACCTGGAGCACCCGATCGAGAAGGTCGGCAAGGAACTGCGCGCCAAGATGGTCTGGCTGCAGGCGCAGAGCGCGTAACCCGCGGTCCCCCACCCGCAAAGGCAAAGGTCGCTGCATGAACACTCCCACCCACGGCGCGCCACGCAACGGCGCACGCTGGTTGACGCAGGCCCTGGAGGCCGAAGGCGTGCAGACGCTGTTCGGCTACCCGGGCGGCACCATCATGCCGTTCTACGACGCATTGGTGGATTCCACCCTCAAGCACATCCTGGTGCGCCACGAGCAGGGCGCGGCGCTGGCCGCCAACGGTTACGCCCGCGCCAGCGGCAAGGTCGGCGTATGCGTGGCCACTTCCGGCCCCGGCGCGTCCAACCTGGTCACCGGCATCGCCGATGCGATGCTCGACTCGGTGCCGATGGTGTGCCTGACCGGACAGGTCGGCACGCCGCTGCTGGGCACCGATGCCTTCCAGGAGCTGGACGTGTTCGGCATGACCCTGCCCATCGTCAAGCACAGCTGGCTGGTGCGCCGCGTCGACGACCTGCCGCAGGTGGTGGCCGAGGCGTTCCGCGTCGCCCGCGAGGGCCGCCCCGGGCCGGTGCTGATCGACCTGCCCAAGGACGTGCAGCTGGCCGACGCCTCGCACCTGCCCGACCACGTGCCGGCCTCGGTCGACCCGCTGCCGGCGCCGGACGCGCAGCGCCTGGCCGCGGCGGTGGAGATGATCGCCGCCGCCGAGAAGCCGGTGATCTACGGCGGCGGCGGCATCGCCCTGGCCGGCGCGGTGGAGGAGTTCCGCCGCTTCGTCGAAGCCTCCGGCATTCCCACCGTGCTGACCCTGCGCGGGCTGGGCGCGCTGCCGGCCAACCATCCGCAGTACCTGGGCATGCTGGGTATGCACGGCACCCGCGCCGCCAACATGGCGGTGCAGGAATCGGACCTGCTGATCGTGGTCGGCGCGCGCTTCGACGACCGCGCCACCGGCAAGCTGGCCGAGTTCGCGCCGTTCGCGCGCGTCATCCACCTCGATGGCGACGCCTACGAGATCGACAAGCTGCGCGGCGCCGACATCGGCGTGCCCGGCGACCTCAGGGCCGGCCTGCGCGCGCTGTCCGGGCTGCGCGGCAACTGCAATGCCTGGCGCGCGCGCTGCGCCGCCAACCGCGAGAAGTTCGCCGCGCGCTACGACGCGCCCGGCCAGGACATCTACGCGCCGGCGCTGCTCAAGCGGCTGAGCGAGATCGCGCCGCCGGACACCGTCATCGCCTGCGACGTCGGCCAGCACCAGATGTGGGTGGCCCAGCACTGCCGCTTCAACCACCCGCGCAACCACCTGACCTCCGGCGCGCTGGGCACCATGGGCTTCGGCCTGCCGGCGGCGATGGGCGCGCAGTTCGCCTGCCCGGACCGCACCGTGGTGCTGGTCTCCGGCGACGGCAGTTTCATGATGAACGTGCAGGAGCTGGCCACCATCGCCCGCTGCCGCCTGCCGGTGAAGATCGTGCTGCTGGACAACGCCTCGCTGGGCATGGTCCGCCAGTGGCAGGAGCTGTTCTTCGCCGAGCGCTACAGCGAGATCGACCTGTCCGACAACCCGGATTTCGCCGCGCTGGCGCAGGTGTTCGGCATCCCGGCCACGCGCATCACCCAGCGCGCCGACGTCGAGGACGCGCTGGCCGCGCTGCTCGACACCCCCGGCCCGGCGCTGCTGCACGTGGCCATCGACGCACGCGCCAACGTGTGGCCGCTGGTGCCGCCGAACAACGCCAACAGCACCATGCTGGACGGCAACCCCGCCCATGCCCGGGCCACTCAGGAGAGTTCCAATGCAATACCGGCTTGACCTGGTGCTGACGCCCGCCGAAGGCGCGCTGCTGCGCGTGCTGGGCATGGTCGAACGCCGGGGCTTCTCCCCCCGCAACATCGCCGGCAGCCGCCAGGCCGCCGACGCCGGCCGCTGGCACGTGCAGCTGGAAGTCAGCGGCGAGCGCCCGCCGGAAACCCTGTGCCGGCAGCTGGAGAAGGTCTACGACTGCGAGTCGGTGCGGATCGTGCCGCTGGACCCGGCCGGGGTAGCGGCATGAACCCGGACGTAGCCGTAACGCCGCTGTTCCCTTCTCCCATCGGGAGAAGGTGGCGCGCAGCGCCGGATGAGGGGCAAACGGAGTCAGTGCGTCTGAACCATACGTACTCCATCCCCCCTCACCCCAACCCCTCTCCCGCAGGGAGAGGGGCTTCCACCTCCCTGCTGCGGAGGCGTCTTCTTCAACGCCACACGACGCCCCTCCATTCCCTATTCCCCGTTCCCTATTCCCGGCCGCTCCATGCCTGACCGCGGCCGCGCCACCGCAGAAGCCGACAGCGCCGGCGACGTAACCGTCAGCGTCGCCGACGTATTGGCCGCGCAGGCGCGCCTGCGCCGCTTCCTGCCGCCCACCCCGCTGCACTACGCCGAGCGCTTCGGCACCTGGCTCAAGCTCGAGAACCTGCAGCGCACCGGCTCCTACAAGGTACGCGGCGCGCTGAACGCGATGCTGGCCGCGCTGGAGCGCGGCGACGAACGCCCGGTCATCTGCGCCTCGGCCGGCAACCACGCCCAGGGCGTGGCCTGGGCCGCCTTCCGCCTGGGCGTGCAGGCCATCACGGTGATGCCGCACGGCGCGCCGGCCACCAAGATCGCCGGCGTGCAGCACTGGGGCGCCACCGTGCGCCAGCACGGCAACGGCTACGACGAGGCCTACGCCTTCGCCCGCGAACTGGCCGAGCAGAACGGCTACCGCTTCCTGTCCGCGTTCGACGACCCGGACGTGATCGCCGGCCAGGGCACGCTGGGCATCGAGATCGCCCCGCACGCGCCGGACGTGGTGATCGTGCCGATCGGCGGCGGTGGCCTGGCCTCGGGCGTGGCGCTGGCGCTGAAATCGCAGGGCGTGCGCATCGTCGGCGCGCAGGTCGAAGGCGTGGACTCGATGGCGCGCGCGATCAAGGGCGACGTGCGCGAGATCGCGCCGGTGGCCACGCTGGCCGACGGCGTCAAGGTCAAGATCCCCGGCTTCCTCACCCGCCGCCTGTGCGCCAGCCTGCTCGACGACGTGGTCATCGTGCGCGAGGCCGAACTGCGCGAAACCCTGGTGCGGCTGGCGCTGGAAGAACACGTCATCGCCGAGGGCGCCGGCGCGCTGGCGCTGGCCGCCGGCCGCCGCGTGGCCGGCAAGCGCAAGTGCGCGGTGGTCTCTGGCGGCAACATCGACGCCACCGTGCTGTCCACGCTGCTGTCCGAAGTGCGCCCCAGCCCGCCGCGCAAGCCGCGACGGCGCAACGCCGAACGACTTAGAAGCCGCGTCGCCCCCAACGCGCCGCGGCCCACCCGAAACGAACACCCCAACATCATCGCACCCGCTGTCGAGGAGACCCTCTGGTGACTACTCCAACCATCAACACCCCCCGAATTACCATCTTCGACACGACCCTGCGCGATGGCGAACAGTCACCGGGCTGCAGCATGACCCCACCGCAGAAGCTGGTGATGGCGCGCGCCCTGGCCGAGCTGGGCATGGACGTGATCGAAACCGGTTTCCCGGCAAGTTCCCAATCCGACCGCGAGGCCATGGCGCTGATCGGCCGCGAGGTCCGCGAGCCGGTGCTGGCGGTGCTGTCGCGCTGCCTGGCCGCCGACATCGAGACCTCGGTCAAGGCGCTGGAAGCAGCGGCGCGCCCGCGCCTGCACCTGTTCCTGTCCACCAGCCCGCTGCACCGCGAGCACAAGCTGCGCATGAGCAAGGAGCAGGTGCTGGAATCGGTGCACAAGCACGTGACGATGGCGCGCGGTTACGTCGACGACGTCGAGTTCTCGGCCGAGGACGCCACCCGCACCGAGCTGGAGTTCCTGACCGAGGTGGCGCAGGTGGCCATCGCCGCCGGCGCGCGCACCATCAACCTGCCCGATACCGTCGGCTTCACCACGCCGGACGAGATCCGCGCGATGTTCAAGCACGTCATCGGCAACGCCGCCGGCGCCGACAAGGTCGTCTTCAGTGCGCACTGCCACAACGACCTCGGCCTGGCCGTGGCCAACTCGCTGGCCGCCATCGAGGGCGGCGCGCGCCAGGTGGAAGGGTCCATCAACGGCATCGGCGAGCGCGCCGGCAACTGCGCGCTGGAAGAGATCGCCATGGTGCTGAAGGTGCGCAACGCCTTCTACAACTTCGACACGGGCTTCGACACCCGCCGCATCGTGCCGACCTCGCAGCTGCTGCAGCGCCTGGTGGGCATGCCGGTCCAGCGCAACAAGGCCATCGTCGGCGCCAACGCCTTCGCGCACGAATCGGGCATCCACCAGCACGGCATGCTGCGCAACCGCAACACCTACGAAATCATGCGCCCGGAAGACGTGGGCTGGGAGTCCTCGCAGATGGTGCTGGGCCGCCACAGCGGCCGCGCCGCGGTCGAGGCGCGCCTGCGCGCGCTGGGCTACTGGCTGGAGGAAGAAGAGCTGAAGCTGGTGTTCGACCAGTTCAAGGCGCTGTGCGAGCAGCAGCGCGTGGTCACCGACGCCGACCTGCAGACCCTGATGCAGGGCAACTCCGGCGGCGACGGCTACCGCCTGGCATCGATGACCATCAGCGACGTCGGCAGCCGCGCCAACGCGCTGGTCGAACTGTCCGACCCGGACGGCAACCGCGTGGCCGAGACCGCGCAGGGCGACGGCCCGGTGGACGCGCTGTTCTCGGCGCTGTCGGCCGCCACCGGCGTGCAGCTGACCCTGGACAGCTACCACGTGCACAGCGTCGGCATCGGCGCCGACGCGCGCGGCGAGGCCAACCTGGGCGTGCGCCACGAGGGCAACATCTACGAGGGCACCGGCACCAGCCGTGACATCATCGAGGCCAGCGCGCTGGCCTGGCTGGACGTCACCAACCGCCTGCTGCGCCAGCGCGAAGGCAGCAAGACCCAGGAAGCCGTCAGCGCCTGAGCGCGACGGCCCCACCAGGCAACGGAACAAGACGCAATGAGCTCCGCACCCAAGACCCTGTATGACAAGCTGTGGGACGCGCACGTCGTCGTCCCCGAAAGCGACAGCGCGCCGGCCGTGCTGTACATCGACCTGCACCTGATCCACGAAGTCACCTCGCCGCAGGCCTTCACCGAACTGCGCGAGCGCGGCCTGAAGCCGCGCCGCCCGGAGCGCACCAAGGCGACGATGGACCACTCCACGCCGACCCTGCCGGCCGGCGCCGACGGCAAACTGCCCTACGCGAGCAAGGCATCCGAAGCGCAGGTGGAGATGCTGGCGAAAAACTGCGCCGAGTACGGCATCGAACTGTTCGACATGGCCTCGAGCAACCGCGGCATCGTGCACGTCATCGCGCCGGAACAGGGCTTTACCCAGCCGGGCATGACCATCGTCTGCGGCGACAGCCACACCTCCACCCACGGCGCGTTCGGCGCGCTGGCCTTCGGCATCGGCACCAGCGAAGTGGGCCACGTGCTGGCCACGCAGTGCCTGCTGCAGCGCAAGGCCAGAACCATGGCCATCACCGTCGACGGCGAACTGGCGCCCGGCGTCGGCGCCAAGGACGTGGTGCTGCACATCATCGGCGTGATCGGCGTCAACGGCGGCACCGGCCACGTCATCGAATACCGCGGCTCGGCGATCCGCGCGATGGACATGGAACAGCGCATGACCCTGTGCAACATGTCCATCGAGGCCGGCGCCCGCGCCGGCATGGTGGCGCCGGACCAGCTCACTTTCGACTGGGTGGCGAAAACCCCGCGCGGCCCCAGGGGCGCCGACTTCGACACCGCCGTCGCTTACTGGAAGACGCTGCGCAGCGACGAGGGCGCGCGCTTCGATGTCGAAGTGCGCATCGACGCCGCCGACATCCGCCCCACCCTGACCTGGGGCACGCACCCGGGCACGGCCATCGCCGTGGACGCGCCGATCCCGGCCGCCAACGACGCCGCCGCGCAGAAGGGCTTGGACTACATGAAGTTCGAAGCCGGCCACGCGCTGGCCGGCACGCCGGTGGACGTGGTGTTCGTCGGCTCCTGCACCAACGGCCGCCTGAGCGACATGCGCGAAGTGGCGCAGGTGCTGCGCGGCCGCCGCGTCGCCGCCGGCGTGCGCATGCTGGTGGTGCCGGGCTCGGAGATCGTCAAGCGCGATGCCGAGGCCGAAGGCATCCACGAGATCGTGCGCGCCGCCGGCGCCGAATGGCGCGAACCCGGCTGCTCGATGTGCATCGCCATGAACGGCGACCTGGTCGCGCCGGGCCAGCTGGCGGTGAGCACCAGCAACCGCAATTTCGAGGGCCGCCAGGGCCCGGGTTCGCGCACCCTGCTGGCCTCGCCGCTGAGCGCGGCGTGGGCCGCGGTGAACGGCAAGGTCGCCGACCCGCGCGAGCTGTTCAACCAGGAGGTGGCGTGATGGCCCGCTTCCTTCTCCCTGCGGGAGAAGGTGCCCCGAAGGGGCGGATGAGGGCCGCCACTCGCGCCCCCTCTCCGATCGTCCCGCCAACCACGCAACCGCACCCTCATCCGGCGCCATGCGCCACCTTCTCCCGCGCGGAGAAGGGCAACGCCCAGGAACTGCATTGATGGCCGCTTTCACCCAACTCGTTTCGCGCAGCGTGGTGCTGCGCCAGACCAACATCGACACCGACCAGATCATCCCGGCGCGGTTCCTGTCCACCACCGAACGCGCGGGGCTGGGCAGGAACGCCTTCAACGACTGGCGCTGGCAGGCCGACGGTTCGCCGAACCCGGAGTTCGCCTTCAACCAGCCGCAGAACGCGGGCCGCAGCATCCTGCTGGCCGGCCGCAACTTCGGCTGCGGCTCCTCGCGCGAGCATGCGCCGTGGGCGCTGACCGACCTGGGCCTGCGGGCCATCGTGAGCAGCGAGATCGCCGACATCTTCCGCGGCAACGCGCTGAAGAACGGCCTGCTGCCGATCGTGCTGGACGAAGCCGACGTGCAGGAACTGATGCAGCGCCCGGACGACGAACTGACCATCGACGTCGCCGCGCGCGAACTACGCACCCCGGCCGGCAAGGTCTATGCCTTCCCGCTGGACGGCTTCTCGCAGACCTGCCTGCTGGAAGGCGTGGACCAGCTGGGCTGGCTGCTGGGGCGGGTGCCGGAGATCGAACGCTACGAGAGCCAACAGGCAGCGTGACGCTTTTGCCTTCTCCCTCCGGGAGAAGGTGGCGCGCAGCGCCGGATGAGGGTACGGGCGAAGCCTCTTGCACCCAAACAACGCAAGGGCTTCGCCCGTACCCTCACCCCAACCCCTCTCCCGGAGGGAGAGGGGCTAAATGACAAAAAACAAAACAACCGGAAACCCCATGCAAGCCAACATCGTCGTACTGCCGGGTGACGGCATCGGCCCCGAGATCACCGTCGCCGCGGTGGACGTGCTCAAGGCCATCGCCGCGCGCTTCGGCCATGACTTCACTTTCGCCGAGCACGACATCGGCGGCATCGCCATCGACAGGCACGGCGAGCCGCTGCCGGCCGCCACGCTGGAGGCCTGCAGCAAAGCCGACGCCGTGCTGCTCGGCGCCGTCGGCGGGCCCAAGTGGTCTGACCCCAACGCCAAGGTGCGCCCGGAACAGGGCCTGCTGGCCATCCGCAAGGCGCTGGGCCTGTTCGCCAACCTGCGCCCGGTGCGCACTCACCCGGCCGCGCTGCACGCCTCGCCGATCAAGGCCGAGCTGCTCACCGACGTGGACTTCGTGGTCGTGCGCGAGCTCACTGGCGGCATCTACTTCGGCGACAAGACCCGCGATGCCGACAGCGCCAGCGACCTGTGCCGCTACACCGTGGCCGAGATCGAGCGCGTGCTGCGCAGCGCCTTCCGCCTGGCGCAGCAGCGCCGCGGCAAACTGACCTCGGTGGACAAGGCCAACGTGCTGGAGACCTCGCGGCTGTGGCGCGACGTGGCCGCGCGCATCGGCCGCGAGGAATTCCCGGACGTGGAACTGGAACACCAGCTGGTCGATTCCATGGCCATGCACCTGATCGCCAAGCCGCGCGCCTACGACGTGATCGTCACCGAGAACATGTTCGGCGACATCCTCACCGACGAGGCCTCGATGCTGGCCGGCTCGCTGGGCCTGCTGCCGTCGGCCTCGCTGGGCGAACAGGGCAAGGTCGGCATCTTTGAACCCATCCACGGCTCGGCGCCGGACATCGCCGGCAAGGGCATCGCCAACCCCTATGCCACCATCCTCAGCGCGGCCATGCTGCTGCGCCACTCGCTGGGGCTGGAGGCCGAAGCCGCGGCCGTCGAGCAGGCGGTGGCCGCCGCGCTGGACGATGGCCTGTTCACCGCCGACCTTGCCGCGCAGGGACGAGCGCTTTCCACATCCCAGGCGGCGCAGGCGGTACTCGCCCGCCTGCAATGACTCCACGACGCGGCCTACGGGCCGCGTTTTCGTTCCGGCTGTCCTGTTGCTGTCCCTTCCCCACCTTCAGGAGGAATGCCCTTGAACCACCGCAGTCCCGACGCCTTCCTGGCCCATGTCGCCCGCCGCGACCCTGACCAGCCCGAGTTCCTGCAGGCGGTCAAGGAAGTCACCCACAGTCTCTGGCCGTTCCTGCAGCAGCACCCGCAGTATGCGCGGCATGGCCTACTGGAGCGGCTGGTCGAGCCAGAACGGGTCATCCAGTTCCGCGTGGCCTGGGCCGACGACAGCGGCCGCACCCACGTCAACCGCGCCTTCCGCGTGCAGCACAGTTCGGCCATCGGCCCGTTCAAGGGCGGCATGCGCTTCCACCCCTCGGTGAACCTGTCGATCCTGAAGTTCCTGGCCTTCGAGCAGACCTTCAAGAACGCCCTGACCACCCTGCCCATGGGCGGCGGCAAGGGCGGCTCCGACTTCGACCCCAAGGGCAAGAGCGAAGGCGAGGTGATGCGCTTCTGCCAGGCGCTGATGCTGGAGCTGTACCGCCACCTCGGCCCGGACACCGACGTGCCGGCCGGCGACATCGGCGTGGGCGCGCGCGAGGTCGGCTTCATGGCCGGCATGATGAAGAAACTCAGCAACAACGCCGCCTGCGTGTTCACCGGCAAGGGCCTGGCCTACGGCGGCAGCCTGATGCGCCCGGAAGCCACCGGCTACGGCACCGTCTACTTCGTCGAACAGATGCTGCACCACGCCCGCCGCGAAACCCATGGCGCCCGGGTGCTGATCTCCGGCTCCGGCAACGTGGCGCAGTTCGCCGCGCTCAAGGCCGCCGAACTCGGCGGCAAGGTCCTCACCTTCTCCGATTCCGGCGGCACCCTCTACGCCCGCGACGGCTTCGACGAACAGGCCATGCAGGACGTGATGGCGCTGAAGAACGAACGCCGCGGCCGCCTGTCCGAACTGGCCGGCGACAAACGCTTCGAGTTCCTCGAAGGCCGCCGCCCCTGGCACATCCCCGCCGACATCGCCCTGCCCTGCGCCACCCAGAACGAACTGGACGAAAGCGACGCCCGTACCCTCGTGCACAACGGCGCCCTGTGCGTGGCCGAAGGCGCCAACATGCCCTCCACCCTGGAAGCGGTGGACGTCTTCCTGCAGGCCGGCACCCTCTACGCCCCCGGCAAGGCCAGCAACGCCGGCGGCGTCGCCACCTCCGGCCTGGAAATGAGCCAGAACGCATTGCGCCTGTCCTGGCGCCACGCCGACGTGGACGAACGCCTGCACGTGATCATGAAGGAGATCCACGCCAACTGCGTACAGCATGGCAAGCGCGCGGACGGCAGCGTCAACTACGTCGATGGCGCGAATATCGCGGGGTTCGTGAAGGTGGCGGATGCGATGTTGGCGCAGGGGTTGTATTGAGGGTTGCTGATCCCTTCTTCTGATCGGAAGAAGGGACACCGCCGGTCCCGGTCAAAGCAAATCATCCCTTCAAGCGCTTGAGCGCTTGCGTTATGCCGAGCAAGTCGTGGCGTAACCGGTATGCCCGCAAACGCGCGGTGTTAGCCGTCGGCCGTGGGACCACACCACACCCCCACCCATTCCAAGTCATTGATATTTATAGCATCAACGCATCTTCACATTAGAACCAGAAAGCGGGACACTTGGGCAATGCCGCGATCAGGCGGCGGAATAGGCGTTAGGGGGCATAGGAGGTTTCATGAACGTCTTTATTAGCTGGTCTGGGGAGCGCAGCAAAAGAGTTGCGCTCTTTCTTAGGGAGTGGCTCTCCTGTGTCCTACAAAACGTTAATCCATGGGTGTCTTCCAAGGATATAGACCGCGGATCGTTATGGTTCTCCGAGATAAGTCAAAAGCTGGGTGAGACTGCTGTCGGTATCATTTGCCTCACTCAAGAGAACAAAGAGAAGCCGTGGATTCTTTTTGAGGCGGGAGCTCTGGCCAAGGGGCTTAACTCAAATCGTGTATGCACGCTGCTTATTGATCTTGAGCCGAAAGATATTGGCGATCCTCTTGCTCAGTTCAATCACACGGCCCCAGATAAGGCGGGCATCCTTGACCTAGTGTCAACATTAAACGTGGCATCAGGGACGAAACTTCTTGATGATCAGGTACTGAGAAGGGTGTTTGATACATACTGGCCGCAGTTTGAATCAGAGTTCTCAGAGATTCTCACTTCAACGCCAAACATTCAGACTAAGCCGAGAGCTAAAGATGACGTGCTTTCAGAGATTCTTGACAACACGAGATCTCTTTCTAGTCGCATAAGAAAGTTAGAAGAGCAAACGATTCGGCTTGGCAATTCAGGCATGCACTCCCCGACCCCGCTCAGCGAGCAAACCCTCCACAGCTTGATGCTTGAACGATTCGCAAATGACCCTGCTTTCAGAAGTGAGCACGGCCTCCCAGACGAGTTGCTAAAAACGTACTACGGGATCACGCGTCCGAAGCCCAAAAAGGATGCCCCCTAACAATTCATTCAAGCCGACGCCGCTTCGCGGCGCGGCTTAATTCAGGCGCTAGGCGCCAGCCGTAATGTATGAGCTAGCGGATAGAGCAGAAAAATAGGAGAATTTCGAATATGGATGATCAGCGTCGAATGATCCGATTTCGGCAAATACTCGACTTCCCATATTTCAAGCTGAAGCCCGGATCAAGCTCTTGCCCTATCCATCCGAATCCTATTGGCACCGCATTCCCGGTGACCTCAAATCTATCATTGCTTGATCTATGGCTTTCGCAATCCTGCAAATGCGACATTTACGGCATATCCGAGGTCAGACTTAGCATGCTCGTCGCTGACGGTGAAATCTCGCATCAAGTCGAGACTGACTCATCAACCAGCCCGACCATGCCGGACTCCAAACATGCAACGTAAATCGCCTACAACCTTCCGCACTCCAACGCCTAACAGTTCATCCAAGCCGAATCTGCATTCATAGCGCAGCTTAATTCAGGCGTCAGCCTCCACAACGGAACTTCTCGATGATCATTGCACTTGGAATCGCCGGATCAATTGCGTCTGTTATTGGGCTTCTAATCGCTGCCCCGACATGCAAGTCGCGTATTGTGCACCTGGCGTATGCGGTTTTCATCACCGCACTCGCGGGCGGAATGGTCTCGTATCAACAACAGGCGCTCGAGGCAGAGCACAAAATTAAGGAAATGCAGAAAATCGAAAGGGAAGCCGCCAAGTTACTTTCTGACTTCGACTTTACGACAAGCGGCTCGATGTCCGGCTTTATGCTCGCGTCTCTGTCGTTTTTGGAAAAACACAAAGCCGAACTTCCTGACACGTACGCGCGAGCTGCAGCCTTATGTGAAAACTCAGGATGCCTAAAGACGAATAATCGTGAATATAGTTCAAGCATGGAGCACTTCCACAACATGCAGGATGCGTCTTCCGCTATGCGGCGTTTGATTCAAGGCATCGCAAAGAGTGAAGGCTAGCAATTCGTTCAAAACGACACCACTTCACGGCGCAACTTACACTCAGGCGTTAAACACCCAAGGGAAAAGATCATGGCTCTCTTTTTTATCGACTACGATCTTCGCAAGACCCGCAATTACCAGCCACTTTACGATGAGCTAGTTAATTTCAAATCCATTAGAGTTCTTGAGTCATCTTGGTGCTTCCATCGATTCAATACAACATGCGCCGGGCTCCGCGATCACTTCAAGCAATTCATTGATTCGGATGATGGCCTGAGCGTAGTTGAGGTCACAGACTGGGCAACCTACAACACTCTTGGCACACCTAAGAACCTGTAGTGCCTAACAGCTCATCCAGGTTGATGCCACTTCATGGCACAGCTTAATTCATGGGATAGCCCCTCGCATGATGCTCAAGGAATTCCCGAGACCACTTGCAACCATCGTCGGCGAGGTGATCGGCGGTTACTACTATCACCACCGGACTATTGAGGCCTTGTTCTACGAGGCCGGCGCATCGGGTGAAGTGCCGGAGGGCAGTTGCGTAACGAAGGTCACGGAGTGGCTAATGCGGGAGGGCCGCGCCGATCCGAACAAGACGCTCTCGATACTCGGGAAGGTCTTAGAGGAGTTCATGGACGGCGACATGCCTCGCGCAAGCGGAGATAAGGCGAAGGATAAGGCGCGCCTAGAGGCTGCGCTGGGTCGCTACAACCTCACATATGGCTTCGGCGGCCGCATCTATGGCGCAACTGTTACGGCGCCCTCTAGGTCGCTCGCTGAGAAGCTCCGGGAAATCTCGATTCGCGAGATCGAAGAAGAGTTCGAGCGTGCTTACCGCACCATTGATTCCGATCCTCCCGCAGCGGTAACGGCTGCCTGTGCAATCGTGGAAGCCTTCTGTAAGAGCTACATCGCTGAGAATAGTTTGGACCTGCCCGCGAATCAGACCATCAAGCCTCTATGGGGTGCCGTCTCCAAGCACCTGCGCTTAGCACCTGAGAGTGTCGAGGAAGATGATCTAAAGCGGATACTTTCTGGCCTTAGCTCCATCGTTGATGGGATCGGCTCCTACCGAACTCATGCGGGCAGCGCCCACGGGCATGTCAGCCGATCCTATCGCGTCGCCCCTCGTCACGCCCGTCTGGCTGTTCACTCAGCTCACACTCTTTGTCTCTTTGCTATGGAAACTTGGCAAGTACGTCGAGGCGGGGGCTAACAATTCGTCCAAGCCGACGCCGCTTCGTGGCGCGGCTTAAATCAGGTGTTAGGTCTGCATGAAAGCCTCACTAGAAGATCGATTCCAAAGCTTTCTTGACGGCTTGCCTTACTCGCAGAAGATTGCCCCGGGCCGACCAAATGTGGGGCACGGCGAGAAGCAGGCTGACTACCTACTGCATGGAGGAAAGATTGTCGCAGAGATCAAAACACTGAAGGAGCCACAGAGCCAGAAGGGAGAGTCAGTAGTAAACGAATATCTTGATCATATTAAGGTCAAAATCTTCGGAACACTCCCGCTGTCTCGCATCGCTAGAAGCGACGAACATCTGCTAGCCCTTGATAAGACCATCTCCAGACGCATGACGCGCGGCATTGAGAGAGTATGTAAGAGCGCAGATGAGCAGATCGGCGCGGAGTTCAACAGGCTTCCACATCTCGCAACGGGAGTCCTGATTCTCATCAACGAGAATTTGAGCGACCTTCATCCACGGGCGGTAGCGGATCGCGTAGTCGACTTCACAAGATCAAAGGTCACAAACATCCACTACTGCCTACTAGTTTTTGAGTCTCACTTCGCAAGAATCAACAATAGACTATTGCCGTATCCATTGCTTCTTGACCTAACCTACAGCGCCAGACAAAGACGCTCGAGAAACTTCCTTAAATCTGCTCAGAATGAATGGGCAAAGCAGAATGGCTTTCCCAATGGACTGCCAGACCCTGAGCCAAGAGAGATTGAATATCATCCGGACTCAATTATTTTTGGTCGGTGACTGCAAACCCAATTCAAGCTGATGCGCTCGCAGCACGATTCAGCTCGAGCGCAGGAGCTTAGGAGTAAAAATGTCAACAATCACTGATCAAGGCAGAACAGGGGAAGAGGCCTTCAATCGCTGGCTTTCTCAATCTGGAATGTCTTATGTTTCAATCTGCCAAGCGCAAGATACATTCACTCCACTTTTTTCAATAAACGTCAAACGACCAGATTTCTTAGTGCTATTTGAGTCGGTCGGACTGCTTGCCGTGGACGTTAAAAATTACCACTGCTACCGCGGCGTTTACACGCTTGAGCTTGAGGCAGAGCTCCGGCGATCTCTTGTGTTCGAGCGACTTTTCAGACTTCCACTTTGGTATGCGTATTACGATCAGGAGAATGAAGAAGAATCCTGGTATTGGATAAGCGCACTTAAAGCCATTGAGGTGGGAGAGGTCCGCGAGAGGGGCAGCGATGGCTTGAAGTTTCTCGCAATTCGACGCGAAGAATTCGAACATATTTCTCGAGCGAGTGATTTGGCAAAGCTCTACACACACCGGCTCCCGGGCACGGCCAAGATCGCCACCTCCGTGATCCAGTGACCAAACAATTCATTCAGATCGACACTTCTTTTGGGTACAGCTTGATTCAAGCGCGGCACTGCATCGTATCGATCGAATGCCGTGGGCGGGCATTGCCCGCCCACGGCATGAAACAAGCTATTCCTCAGCAGCAATCACGATGCCGCGCCGGGTCACTATCACACGCGCGTTCTGGCCGACTTTGAGGCCCGCGGCCTCCAGCCAGTCACCGCACAGTCGCAGGTAGGGCACCTGTCGGGTCTTGAAGCGGCGATCCTTTTCCTTGGCTCGGCTTTCGTAGTACTGGCAGCCGACTCTCAGGATGCGCGACGTAAACCGGGGTTCGGTCTGTTCGGTCATGACGATCTCCTACGATTCGTTCTGTCTATTTCGCCTCCTGTTCAGAGAGGCGGCCGGGTGCTTGAACACGGTCGTAGGGCCGCCCGCAGCTTTTCCCTTTCGGGTGTTGCATGACTGCGCGCCACCCGGCCATAGAAAGCGCGGGGTACAAAAAAGCCACTGGGCTGTCGGGAGTGGCTTCCGCCTACGAAGGTGTGTTCAGCACCTGCGCAGGATCTAAACACTGCCTTTCGGCAGGGTCAACGTCAGGCAATCCCCCGCAGCCGCCCCAGGGTTACCCGATCCCGCTGCTCCAGGTCCTGCACGGTTTCCACTTCGTCGAAACCGCCCCGCTCCAGCAGCGCGCGGATGGCCGGGCCCTGGTCCCAGCCGTGTTCGAGCAGCAGCCAGCCGCCGGGGACGAGGTGGTCGGGGGCGCCGGCGATGATTTCGCGGATGGCGTCCAGGCCGTCGGCGCCGGAGGCCAAGGCCGGGGGCGGTTCGAAGCGCAGGTCGCCCTGCTGCAGGTGCGGGTCGCCGGCGGCGATGTAGGGCGGGTTGCTGACGATCAGGTCGAAGCGGTCCGCGCCCAGCGCGGCGTACCAGTGGCCGCGGCGGAACCAGACATTGTCCAGGCCGTGGGCCTGGGCGTTCTTCACCGCCACCGCCAGGGTGGGGCCGAGCAGGTCGGTGGCCATCACCGTGGCCAGCGGGCGTTCGCTGGCGATGGACAGGGCGATGGCGCCGCTGCCGGTGCCCAGGTCGGCGACGCGCGCCATGTCGTCGGCCGGCAGCCGCGCCAGCGCCTGTTCGACCAGCAGTTCGGTCTCCGGGCGCGGGATCAGGGTGGCGGTGTTGACCTGCAGGTCCAGGGTCCAGAAGCCGCGGCGGCCGGTGAGGTAGGCCAGCGGGTGGCCTTGGGCGCGGCGCTGCAGCAGCAGCTCGAAGCGTTGGCGGGCGTCGTCGTCCACCGGGTCGGTGGCGTGGGCGAACAGCCAGGCGCGGTCCACGCCCAGTACGTGCAGCAGCAGCTGTTCGGCCTCATGGCGGGCGTCCTCGCCGGGCAGCGTGGCGGCGCCTTCCCGCAACAGCTCGGCAACCTTCGGGCTGGACACTTCACTACCTCTTCGCGGGATGTTTCCGGGACCGGGAGGATAGTCACCCGGCCTGTCGCTGCCTACCGCGGCGGCGCCGGCCGGGATCGAGCCTGCCTATGCCTGCCCGTTCAGTTTGGCGGCCGCGGCGGCTTGGAAAGCCGGAAAAGTGCCCGATATCGGGGTCAGGGCCTGTCTGGCGGGCTGAATCAATAGCCAACATCTATTGATGCGATGCATTCAATTCATTTGTTTTATTAGGCGCTGCCTATTAGCCTGTGCTCCACGGTTCACCACCCGTCCCTTCAACCAAGAGGAAGTTCCATGTCCCTTATCAACACCCAGGTCCAGCCGTTCAAGGTCAACGCCTTCCACAACGGCAAGTTCATCGAAGTCACCGAGGAAAGCCTGAAGGGCAAGTGGTCGGTGCTGATCTTCATGCCGGCGGCCTTCACCTTCAATTGCCCGACCGAGATCGAGGACGCGGCCGAGCATTACGCCGAGTTCCAGAAGGCGGGCACCGAGGTCTACATCGTCACCACCGACACGCACTTCTCGCACAAGGTGTGGCACGAGACCTCGCCGGCCGTGGGCAAGGCCAAGTTCCCGCTGATCGGCGACCCGACCCACCAGCTGACCAACGCCTTCGGCGTGCACATTCCGGAAGAAGGTCTGGCCCTGCGCGGCACCTTCGTGATCAACCCGGAAGGCGTGATCAAGACCATGGAAGTCCATTCCAACGAGATCGCCCGTGACGTGTCCGAGACCCTGCGCAAGCTGAAGGCCGCCCAGTTCACCGCCGCGCACCCGAACGAAGTGTGCCCGGCCAAGTGGAAGGAAGGCGAAAAGACCCTGACCCCGTCGCTGGACCTGGTCGGCAAGATCTAAGGCCGTCC
The DNA here is from genome assembly GCF_056393235.1 of Stenotrophomonas sp. Steno-Z2. Lineage (NCBI taxonomy): Bacteria > Pseudomonadati > Pseudomonadota > Gammaproteobacteria > Lysobacterales > Lysobacteraceae > Stenotrophomonas > Stenotrophomonas sp. Steno-Z2. The sequence goes on from NZ_JBWJOY010000001.1 coordinate 331,254, forward strand.
CTCGCTCCCACCCCGCCCCCCGCGGCGGGCGTGGGGGTGAACCGAAGCCGCGTCGAGCCAGCCCGCTCGTCGCCCGCCAGACGCGGTTCCGGTTCATCCCTACTTTCCCGGCGCGTTGCCTGCCGCAACCGCGCCCTCCCCCGTTTTGCCTCGAACAAGGAGTTGCGCCGTGCTCGACGACACCCTCAAGACCCAGTTGCAGCAGTACATGGGCCTGCTGCGCCAGCCGCTGCGCCTGGTGGCTTCGCTCGACGACAGCGCCGCCAGCGGCGAGATGCGCGGCCTGCTGGACGACATCGTCGCCGCCGGCAACGGCAAGATCAGCCTGGACGCCTCGGGCACCGACGCGCGCAGGCCCTCGTTCGTGATCGCCCGCGAAGGCGAAAACCACGGCGTGCGCTTCGCCGGCCTGCCGCTGGGCCACGAGTTCGAATCGCTGGTGCTGGCGCTGCTGTGGACCGGCGGCCATCCGCCGAAGGTGGCGCAGGAGGTGATCGACAGCATCAAGGCGGTGGACGGCGAGTTCGCCTTCGAGGTGTACATGTCGCTGACCTGCCACAACTGCCCGGACGTGGTGCAGGCGCTGGCGCTGATGGCCATCCTCAACCCGAAGATCAGCACCACGGTGATCGAGGGCGGCGCGTTCCAGCAGGAAGTGGAGCAGCGCCAGGTGATGGCGGTGCCGATGGTGTTCCAGGGCGGGGAGATGTTCGATTCCGGGCGCATGACGCTGGAGCAGATCGTCGCCAGGCTGGACACCGGCGCGGCGGCGCGCGATGCGCAGAAGATCAACGCCAAGGACCCGTTCGACGTGCTGGTGGTGGGCGGTGGCCCGGCCGGCGCGGCGGCGGCGATCTACGCCGCGCGCAAGGGCATCCGCACCGGCGTGGCGGCCGAGCGCTTCGGCGGCCAGGTGCTGGATACGCTGGCCATCGAGAACTTCATCTCGGTGCAGCACACCGAAGGCCCGAAGCTGGCCGCGGCGCTGGAACAGCACGTGCGCGAGTACGAGGTGGACATCATGAACCTGCAGCGCGCCACCAAACTGGTACCGGCCGGTGCCGATGGCCTGGTGGAAGTGCAGCTGGAGAATGGTGCTTCGCTGAAGTCGAAGTCGGTGATTCTTTCCACCGGCGCGCGCTGGCGGCAGATGAACGTGCCGGGCGAGAACGAATACCGCAACAAGGGCGTGGCCTATTGCCCGCACTGCGACGGCCCGCTGTTCAAGGGCAAGCGCGTGGCGGTGATCGGTGGCGGCAACTCCGGCATCGAGGCGGCCATCGACCTGGCCGGCATCGTCAGCCATGTCACCGTGTTCGAGTTCGACAGCAAGCTGCGCGCCGACCAGGTGCTGCAGGCCAAGCTCAACAGCCTGCCCAACGTGAAGGTGGTGCTCAACGCGCAGACCACCGAGGTGCTGGGCGACGGCCAGAAGGTGACCGGCCTGGTCTACACCGACCGCGTCGGCGGCGATTCGCACCGGGTGGAACTGGAAGGCATCTTCGTGCAGATCGGCCTGCTGCCGAACACCGAGTGGCTGCGCGGCACGGTGGAGCTGAGCGGGCGCGGCGAGATCGTCATCGACGAACGCGGCCAGACCAGCGTACCGGGCGTGTTCGCCGCCGGCGACTGCACCACGGTGCCGTACAAGCAGATCATCATCGCCATGGGCGCCGGCTCCACCGCCGCGCTGAGCGCCTTCGACCACCTGATCCGCACGTCGGCGCCGCAGCCGGTGGCGGCGGTGGCGGAGACGGCGTAAACCCCGATGCCGCCGGCCCGCCCGGCGGCATCCTCCTTGTGTAGGAGCGGCTTCAGCCGCGATGAGGCTTTCATGCGGCCCTCTCTCCCCCATGAAGCTGCCCACCCCGCTGCCGGGTTCAACGGGCATGCCACATCGCGGCTGAAGCCGCTCCTACGATCCTCTCCGCTGTTGCGAGGCCGTCGAAATGAACCTGCGTGACCTCAAATACCTGGTGGCGCTGGCCGAGCACAAGCACTTCGGCCGGGCCGCGGCCGCCTGTTTCGTCAGCCAGCCCACGCTCTCCACCCAGATCAGGAAGCTGGAGGAAGAGCTGGGCGTGCCGCTGGTGGAGCGCGCGCCGCGCAAGGTGATGCTGACCCCGGCCGGGCGCGAAGCGGCGGCGCGTGCGCGCGGCATCGTGGCCGAGGTCGAACAGATGAAGGAGGCCGCGCGCCGCAGCCGCGACCCCGAGGCCGGCACGGTGCGGCTGGGCATCTTCCCCACGCTGGGGCCGTACCTGCTGCCGCACGTGGTGCCGGCCATCCGCGAGCGTTTCCCGCAGCTGGAACTGCTGCTGGTGGAGGAAAAGAGCGACGTGCTGCTGACCCAGCTGCGCAACGGTCAGCTCGATGCCGCGCTGCTGGCGCTGCCGCTGCACGACGAGCAGCTGCACGCCGAATTCCTGTTCGAGGAACCGTTCGTGCTGGCCGCGCCGGAAAGCCACCCGCTGGCCGCGCACGCGACGCTGGGCATGGGCGACCTGGCCGACCAGCGCCTGCTGCTGCTGCAGGACGGCCACTGCCTGCGCGACCAGGCGCTGGACGTCTGCCACCTGGCCGGCGCGCTGGAGAAATCCGAGTTCCAGGCCACCAGCCTGGAAACGCTGCGGCAGATGGTGGCGGCCAATGTCGGCGTGACCCTGCTGCCGATGCTGGCGGTGAAGCCGCCGGTCGCGCGCTCGGAAAACATCCGCCTGCTCGGCTTCACCAGCGAGGATGCGCCCAGCCGGCGCATCGCCATGGTCTGGCGCCGCAGCTCGGCCATGGGCGATTTCCTGCAGCAGCTGGCGGGCATTTTCCAAAGCCTGCCGCCGGACCTGCTGGCCCTGTAACGCGCCTTGCCCCTGTAGGAGCGACTTCAGTCGCGATGAGGCTTTCCCGGCAAAGCCCCATCGCGACTGAAGTCGCTCCTACGGCTCTGCCAGGGCGCCCGTGCACGCCTGAACCGGGGCCGCCGGCGCATTGCATCCCCGCCGCCCCGCCCCCATGATCGGGGTGGGTCGCATCCGTTCCACATTCCCAGCACAATAGGCCCGGGCGGTGCCGGCTTGGCGCCGCCTTTTGCTTGTCTCTCAACAATTGCAGGAGTTTTTTCCATGCCGACCAACAGCGGCCTGCCCCCATCGATCATCGTCTCCAGCCGCGACATGGCCCGCCTCGAGGCCATGCTCGATTCCCCGGCCCTGAGCCGGCACCCGGCCGCCGTCGCCCTGTCCCAGGAGCTCGAACGCGCGCAGGTGCTGCCGCCGGAGGAAATCCCCGCAGGCATCGTCACCATGCACTCGCGCGTGGACTGCGTGGACGAACTGCACGACGAACAGCATTCCCTGACCCTGGTCTATCCGCACGAGGCGGATTTCGACAAGGGCCGCGTCTCGGTGCTCGCTCCGGTCGGCAGCGCCCTGCTGGGCCTGGCCGTCGGCCAGACCATCGACTGGACCGCGCCCGGTGGCCGCCAGCTGCGCCTGCGCGTGACCGCCGTCCACTACCAGCCCGAAGCCGCGGGCGATTTCCACCGCTGAGCGCCGCGCGCCGGCCCCGTACCAGGAATTCCGCAATGACCCGATCCAAGCTCGCCCAGCTGCGTGACCTGTCCGTCGTCGTCGCCGACACCGGCGACTACGAGGCCATCAAGCGCCTGCGCCCCGTCGACTGCACCACCAACCCGACGCTGGTGAAGAAGGCCCTCGACCTGCCGGTCTATGCCGGGCTGATCGAGCGCGAGTTGGCATGGGGCCGCGCCCAGGCCGGCGATCGTGCCGAGGTCGCCAAGGCCGTGGTCGACCGCCTGACCATCGGCGTGGGCACGATGCTGGCCGAACTGGTGCCGGGCCGCGTCTCCACCGAGGTCGATGCCGACCAGGCCCATGACACGGAAGCGACCATCGCCAAGGCGCGCCAGTTCATCGCCATGTACGAAGCGGCCGGCGTGCCGCGCGACAAGGTGCTGATCAAGATCGCCGCCACCTGGGCCGGCGTGGAAGCCACCCGCGTGCTGCAGGCCGAGGGCATCGACTGCAACCTGACCCTGATCTTCAACCCGACCCAGGCGCTGGCCTGCTCGGAAGCCGGCGCGTTCCTGATCTCGCCGTTCGTCGGCCGCATCCTGGACTGGTACGTGGCCAACGGCCAGGCGCCGGCCACCATCGATGAAGACCCGGGCGTGAAGTTCGTGCGCGGCGTGTACGCCGAGTTCAAGCGCCGCGGTTCGGCCACGGTGGTGATGGGCGCCTCGTTCCGCTCCACCGCACAGATCGAGGCGCTGGCCGGCTGCGACCGCCTGACCATCTCGCCGGACCTGCTGGAGAAGCTCGACGCCGACATGGGCGAGCTGCCGCGCAAGCTCTCGCCGCAGCCGACCGAGGCAGTCAACGTCGCGGCGATCGATGAAGCGAAGTTCGATGCGGACATGGCCGCCGACCCGATGGCCACCGAGAAGCTGGCCACCGGCATCGACGCCTTCGCCAAGGACCTGCAGGCGCTGCGCCAGCGCATCGCCGACGAACTGGCCCGCTGAACCTCGCAGGAGCGCACCTAGGTGCGCTCCTGCAGACAATCCGGCAAAAGCCTGACGGGGGGGGCCGCGAAGGCGCATGGGGGGCAAGCCCCGCCTCTACGGTGCCGGCTTCAGAAAATCCCCAGTTCCAACCCCGCCGCCAGCAACGCACCCAAGTCGCGGCCGCGCGCCAGTTCCGTTTCCGGCAGCACTTTCGATGCCGCAATCGCTCCCGGCGTCTGCGCATGGGTGCAGACCAGCACCGGTTCGGCCACTTCGCGCAGGCGCAGGCCGGTGGCGATGCGGCGCAGCTGGGCGATGGTCGGCTGCCCGTCCGAGCCGGCGCAGACCACCAGCGCATACGGCTTGCCGTCGCAGCGGCCCAGCAGCGGGTAGTAGCTGCGATCGAAGAAATCCTTCATCGCGCCGCTGATCGAGGCCAGCGTCTCCGGCGTGGCGAACACCACCGCATCGGCGGCCAGCACGTCCTCGGCACCGGCGTCGGCCGCGCGCAGCAGGCGCACGTCCAGCGCGTCGCCGGCGTTCCCGCGCGCGGCGGAGGCGACCGCTTCAGCCATCGCCCGGGTGGCGCCGGTGAAGCCATGCCACACCACCAGCAACCGCCGTGGCGCGGTGTCGGTCACCTCACATGTCCAACCCGATCGGGCAGCTCACGCCGGTGCCGCCGATGCCGCAGTAGCCGTTCGGGTTCTTGGCCAGGTACTGCTGGTGGTAGTCCTCGGCGTAGTAGAACGGCGGCGCCGGGAACAGGATCTCGGTGGTGATGTCGCCATAGCCAGCGGCGCCGAGCTGCTGCTGGTAGGCATCGCGGCTGGCGATGGCGGCATCGAACTGCGCCTGCGTATGGCAGTACAGCGCCGAGCGGTACTGGGTACCAGTGTCGTTGCCCTGGCGCATGCCCTGGGTGGGGTCGTGGCTTTCCCAGAAGGTGCGCAGCACCGTGTCCAGCGCGACCTGCGCCGGGTCGAACACCACGCGCACCACCTCGGTGTGGCCGGTGAGCCCGGAACAGACTTCCTCGTAGGTCGGGTTGGGGGTGACGCCGCCCTGGTAGCCGACCGCCGTGGTCACCACGCCCGGCAGCTGCCAGAACCTGCGTTCGGCGCCCCAGAAGCAGCCCAGCCCCACGTCCAGCACCTGCAGGCCGGTGAACTCGCCGCGCAGCGGCTGGCCGTTGACGTAATGCACGTTGTGCAGCGGCAGCGGCGTCTCGCGCCCCGGCAACGCTTCTTCCGGCCGCGGCAGACGCTGCTTGAACGCGCCGATGCCCAACAGCCCTTGTCCGATACCCAGCATGATCCGCTCCTCTCAGGCCGGCAGCAGTCCCGGCGCTTCGTCATCGTCACAGATGGGGCCGGCCGCGGCGTCGTCCAAGCCCAGCGCGGCCACGATGTCGTCGGCCTCCGGTTTGGCCGCGTCGGGCACGCAGACCCGCAGCAGGCCGAACAGCGGCAGCTCGCCACCGGCGCCCAGCAGCGATTCGCCGAACACGAAGGCGGGGATGCCGGCGTCTTCCAGCGCGTGCCGGACCAGGTGCGCGTCGAACAGGTTGCTTGTCTGGTAGACCAGTTGCATCGGGCTTCTCCCTGGAAACCGGCGTCAGGCCGGGCGGCACAGCGCGTCGGTGGCGGCCACGCGCTCGCTTTCCTGTTCCGCCGCCTGGCGCCACTGCCGCAGTGCCGGCAGGGCGAACAGCGCCTGCATGTAGGCCGCGGCGGTGTCGTCCACCGCCACGCCATAGCCGTCGAAGCGGATCGCGACCGGCGCGAACATGGCGTCGACGATGCCGAATCCGCCGAACAGGAAATCGCCGCCGGCGCCGTGGTCGCGGCGCAGCCCGCGCCACAGCGCCTGCACGCGGTCGATGTCGCGCTGCGCGGCGGCGTCCCAGCGGTAGGCATCGGGCCGGCGGCGGCTGTTCATCGGCAGCTGGGTGCGCAGCGCGGTGAAGCCGGAGTGCATTTCCGCCGCGGCGGCACGGGCCAGCGCGCGCCGGTGCAGGTCGGCCGGCCAGCCGTTGCCGTCCAGCCAGCGCTCGTTGGCGTATTCGCAGATCGCCAGCGAGTCCCAGAGCGCCAGCGCGCCATCGTGCAGGGCCGGCACCTTGCCGGTGGGCGAGTGGCGCAGGGCCTGGGCGGCGAAGTCCGGCGCGTCCAGCGCCAGCCGCACCTCGTCGAACTCGACGCCGAACTGGCGCAGCAGCAGCCAGGGACGCAGGGACCAGGAGGAGTAGTTCCTGTTGCCGATCACCAGGACGGGGCGGTTCATGGGCGCAACCTGCGGGCGGGGCGCCCAGCATAGCGCCGGTCCGGCAGCCGGCGCCGGGCTCGGCTAAACTTGCGTTCTTTCAATACGCTGCGCCCCCATGTCCGAGAACACGCCTGCCGCTGCCGCCACGCCGGAGACCGCTCCTGCCGAAAAGCGGGATTTCATCCGCCAGATCGTCCGCGAGGACCTGGCCAGCGGCAAGCACACCGCGATCAAGACCCGCTTCCCGCCCGAGCCCAATGGCTACCTGCACATCGGCCACGCCAAGTCGATCTGCCTGAACTTCGGCATCGCCGGCGAGTTCGGCGGCGTGTGCAACCTGCGCTTCGACGACACCAACCCGGCCAAGGAGGACCCGGAGTACGTGGCCGCGATCCAGGACGACGTGCGCTGGCTGGGCTTCGAATGGCACGAGCTGCGCCACGCCTCGGACTATTTCGAGGCCTACTACCTGGGCGCGCAGAAGCTGATCCGCGAGGGCAAGGCCTATGTCTGCGACCTGTCGGCCGAGGAAGTGCGCGCCTACCGCGGCACCCTGACCGAGCCGGGCCGTCCCTCGCCGTACCGCGAGCGCAGCGTCGAGGAGAACCTGGACCTGTTCGCGCGCATGCGCGCCGGCGAGTTCGCCGATGGCGCCCGCACCCTGCGCGCCAAGATCGACATGGCCAGCGGCAACATCAACCTGCGCGACCCGGCGCTCTACCGCATCAAGCACGTCGAGCACCAGAACACCGGCAACGCCTGGCCGATCTACCCGATGTACGACTACGCGCACGCGCTGGGCGATGCGCTGGAAGGCATCACCCATTCGCTGTGCACGCTGGAGTTCGAGGACCACCGCCCGCTGTACGACTGGTGCGTGGACAACGTCGACTTCGCCCACGACGACGCGCTGACCCAGCCGCTGGCCGACAAGGGCCTGCCGCGCGAGGCGGCCAAGCCGCGCCAGATCGAGTTCTCGCGGCTGAACATCAACTACACGGTGATGAGCAAGCGCAAGCTGATGGCGCTGGTCACCGAGCAGCTGGTGGACGGCTGGGACGACCCGCGCATGCCGACCCTGCAGGGCCTGCGCCGCCGCGGCTACACGCCGTCGGCGATGCGCCTGTTCGCCGAGCGCGTGGGCATTTCCAAGCAGAACTCGCTGATCGATTTCAGCGTGCTGGAAGGCGCGCTGCGCGAGGACTTGGACAGCGCCGCGCCGCGCCGCATGGCGGTGATCGAGCCGCTGAAGTTCGTGCTGGCCAACCTGCCCGAAGGCCATGAGGAAACACTGACCTTCAGCAACCACCCCAAGGACGAATCCTTCGGCGAGCGCCAGGTGCCGTTCTCGCGCGAACTGTGGATCGAGCGCGAGGATTTCGCCGAAGTCCCGCCCAAGGGCTGGAAGCGCCTGGTGCCGGGCGGCGAAGTGCGCCTGCGCGGCGCCGGCATCGCCCGCGTCGACGAGGTGGTGAAGAACGAGGCCGGCGAGATCATTGAGCTGCGCGGCTGGCTGGACCCGGAATCGCGCCCGGGCATGGAGGGCGCCAACCGCAAGGTCAAGGGCACCATCCACTGGGTCAGCGCCAAGCACGCGGTGGCGGCGGAAATCCGCCTGTACGACCGCCTGTTCTCGGTGCCGAACCCGGACGACGAAGCCGAGGGCAAGACCTACCGCGATTACCTGAACCCGGAATCGCGCAGGGTGGTCACCGGCTACGTGGAACCGGCCGCGGCCAGCGCCGTGCCGGAGCAGTCGTTCCAGTTCGAGCGCACCGGCTATTTCGTCGCCGACCGCCGCGACCACACGGCGGACACGCCGGTGTTCAACCGCAGCGTGACCCTGCGCGACACCTGGGCCGGCTGACCGCAGGGCGGCGGGCATGAGGCCCGCCGCCCGTTCCATCGCAGGACGACACGCCCGTGCCCGCCCTGCGGGCCGGGCCGCGCGGCCGCGCCCTGCACGGTCCGCACCGGCGCGCCGGGCTACACTGGCCGCCGCATTCCCCTGTCCAACGCTCACGAGGCACCGCCCCGCATGCTGTACGCGCAAGTCCACCTGACCCTGCCGGCCTGGATCCACGAAGTCGTCGACACCCGCCGCGTGTATCCCGGCGACGAGGCCAAGGTCGCGCTGGCGGTCGAGCTGTCGCGGCTGAACGTGGACGCGGAAACCGGCGGTCCGTTCGGCGCGGTGGTGTTCGGCCCGGACGACCGCGTCATCGCCGCCGCGGTCAACCGCGTGGTGCCGCACTGCACTTCGCTGGCGCATGCCGAGAACATGGCCTACATGCTGGCGCAGCAGCGGCTGCAGACCCCGCGCCTGAACGACGCGCTGTCGCCGGTGACCCTGGCCACCTCCTCGCAGCCGTGCTGCCAGTGCTATGGCGCGACGATCTGGGCGGGCATCGACCGCCTGCTGATCGGCGCCAGCGCCGCCGACGTCGAGGAACTGACCCCGTTCGACGAAGGCCCGCTGCCGGCCGACTGGGTCGGCGAACTGAACCGGCGCGGCATCGAGGTCGTGCAGGGCCTGCACCGCGACGCCGCCCGCGCCGTGCTGCGCCACTACGGCCAGAGCGACGGCGCGCGGTATTGAGCCTTTATGCCCCTCTCCCTTTGGGGTGAGAGGGGCAGCTTGCGAACCCCCGGTTCGCTGTCCCTCGAACGCCCTTGCGCCAGCGCAAGGGCCGGGGCGCGAAGCGGGGGTTGGGGGTGAGGGTACGGGGCGAAGCCCTCGTGATGCCAAATTGCACCAGGCTTCGCCCGAACCCTCATCCGCCCCTCCGGGGCACCTCGCTCCGCGCCCCGGCCCGGCGCAGCGCGCCGGGCGTTCAGTCGTGTGCGAGCCTATGGCTCGCAAGCCACACGCCTTCACCCCAACGGGAGAAGGCACACCACCGCTTCGCCCCATTTCAAAAGGACTCACATGACCGGCCTGCTCTGCTACTGCCGCCAAGGCTTCGAGCCGGAACTGGCCGCCGAACTGACCGAGCGCGCCGGTCATGCCGGCATCGCCGGCTATGCGCGCACGCAGCGCAACGACGGCTACGTGGTGTTCGTCAGCGACGACGCCGACGCGCTCGACCGCGCCCTGCCCTGGCGCGGGCTGATCTTCGCCCGGCAGAAGCTGCGCCTGCTGGCTGAGCTGCCGCAGCTGGACCCGGCCGACCGCATCAGCCCGATCATCGCCGCGCTGCAGGGCCAGCCGCGCTTCGGCGAGCTGTGGGTGGAGCACCCCGATTCGGACGCGGGCAAGCCGCTGGCCGGGCTGGCGCGCAGTTTCGGCAATGCGCTGCGCCCGGCGCTGCGCAAAGCCGGCCTGCTCGCCGACAAGGACAACAACAGGCTGCCGCGGCTGCACGTGGTGTTCGTCGATGGCACCCATGCCTTCGTCGGCGTCGCCGACACCCGCGACAGCGCGCCGTGGGCGCTGGGCATCCCGCGCCTGAAACTGCTGCCCGAAGCGCCCTCGCGCTCGGCGCTGAAGCTGGACGAGGCGCTGCTGACCCTGCTCACGCCCGAGGAACGCGAGGCGCTGGTCAAGCCCGGCATGCGCGCGGCCGACCTCGGCGCCGCGCCCGGCGGCTGGACCTGGGTGCTGACACGCCAGCACCTGCATGTCACCAGCATCGACAACGGCCCGCTGCGCCAGCACGTGCTCGACACCGGGCTGGTCGACCACCTGCGCGCCGACGGCTTCCACTGGCAGCCGGAAACGCCGCTGGACTGGATGGTCTGCGACATGGTCGAACAGCCGCGACGCGTGGCCGAACGCATGGCCACCTGGCTGCGCGAAGGCTGGTGCCGCTACGCCATCTTCAACCTCAAGCTGCCGATGAAGAAGCGCTGGGACGAGACCCGCCTGTGCCTGGACCTGTTCGCCGCACAGGCCGGCCGGCCGCTGACCGTGCGCGCCAAGCAGCTGTACCACGACCGCGAGGAGATCACCGTGCTGGCGATGCCGGCGCGCGCGTGAGTCCCTTCTCCCGTTGGGGTGAAGGCATGTGGCTTGCGAGCCATAGGCCCGCACACGACTGAACGCCCGGCGCGCTGCGCCGGGCCGGGGCGCGGAGCGAGGTGCCCCGAAGGGGCGGCTGAGGGCATGGGCCCAGCCTCGCAGAGGCCTTCCCGGCAATGTCCCATGCGGGGCGAGCCACGCATCTACGATCGTGCGTCGTTGTCACCGCAACCACCGGCCGGCGGCTCTGGCACACTGCGGGCCTGTCCCGCATGGAGAGCGCCGCCATCGCCCGTCACGTCCTGTTGCGCCCTGCCGTCGCCGCGTTGTGCCTGGCTCTCTACGGCAACGCCATCGCCGCACCTGATTTCCTCGTCCGCGACCACGTCGGCGACGGTGTGTTCACCGCCGGCATCGAGGGCCCGGCCACCGGCCCGGACGGCGCGCTGTACGTGGTCAACTACGGCCGCGACGGCACCATCGGCCACGTCGATGCGGACGGCGGGGCCGGGCTGTTCGTCACCCTGCCCGAAGGCAGCGTCGGCAACGGCATCCGCTTCGGCGCCGATGGCGCGATGTTCGTGGCCGACTACAAGGGCCATGCCGTGCTGCGCGTCGATCCGGCCACGCGCGCGGTGTCGGTGTTCGCGCGCCTGGACGGCGCGCACCAGCCCAACGACATCGCGCGGGCGCCGGACGGCACGCTCTATGCGAGCGACCCGGACTGGGCCAATCCCGACAACGGCCAGCTGTGGCGCATCGACCGCGACGGCAGCGCGCAGCGGCTGGAATCGGGCATGGGCACCACCAACGGCATCGAGGTCAGCCCGGACGGGCGCCGCCTGTACGTCAACGAGAGCGTGCAGCGCAACGTCTGGGTATACGACCGCGATGCCGACGGCGCGCTGTCGAACAAGCGCCTGCTGATCCGCTTCGATGCGCACGGCATGGACGGCATGCGCTGCGACGCCGACGGCAACCTGTACATCGCCCGCTACGACGCCGGCGTCGTCGCCATCGTCTCGCCCGCCGGCGAGCTGCTGCGCGAGGTGCCGCTCAAGGGCCGCAAGCCGACCAATGTGGCCTTCGGCGGCGCCGACGGCCGGCAGGTGTACGTGACGCTGCAGGACCGCGGCGCCATCGAGACCTTCCGCGCCGACCGCCCCGGACGTGAATACGGACATTGACGCGACCGGGCGCGCGGCGTCTCAATCCGCGCAACCGCGATCGGGCATGCTGTCACCCCTGGGAGGACACGCATGCACGCCATCGAACTGAAAGACCCGGCCGGCTTCGGCAATGAATTCCTGCGGCTGACCCTGCTGCAGGGCTTCCAGTCGCTGACCAAGCGCGACCTGGAACTGCTGATCTTCGTGCTGCTGGAACGCGACGGGGCCATCGACCGCGGCGATTCCAACGCCAGCGTGGCGCTGCAGCTGCGGGTGACGCCGGCCAAGGTCAAGGGCCTGCGCCGCGACGGCTATGCCCGCTGGCGCGCGCTGGTGCCCGAGGAGGCCGACGACGCCCTGCAGCGCATCGTCGCCACCGTGCTGACCGAGGCCAACCTGCGCTCGGGGGCGAAGCACGTGAGCGAGCGCAGCCGCAAGGAAGGTTTCCTCGCCATCCGCATCGAACACCCCGACGACGCGCAGCGCTTCGAGCAGGCCATCCTCGAGGTCGGCGCGCTGCCGGTGTACGAGCGCAACCGCGAGGTGGTGGCGGTGCGCTTCGACACGCTGCTGAAGATCGCCGAGCGCTGGGGCTACCTGCAGCCCGACCCGCAGGCGACGGTGGCGGCGCTGAAGAAGCTGGCGCCCGCCTCGGAGGAAGTGGCCGACCTGCTGAAGAAGGACGTCGCCCAGCTGCGCTGGGACGACGTGCGCCGCGCCCTGAACAGCTTGGGCGCCAAGGCGGTCAGCTCCACCGTCGAGGGCGGCCTGAAGGGCCTGCTGAAACTGGCGTTTCCGTTCATTCCGGGCTGAGCAACGCGCGGATGGCGCGGCGCTGAACCGGCGGCAACGTTCAACGGGCCTGCATGCGTTCTTGCGGCCGGTTTAACGGCAGCGGGCCAAGCATCGTGCGCGTGGTTTCCCAACCTGGAGTGCGCCCATGAACCTCTCCCGCCGCCTGCTTCCCGCCCTGCTGCTGTGCGCCGCCGCCAGTGTTCCGGCCCTGGCGCAGGAAACCGGCAGGACCACGCTCACCGACAAGGGCACGCCGGTCACGGTCACCTCGGAAGAACCCGATTCGGTCCGTGACGACTACCATATCGACTTCGCCACGCTGGACCGCAACCACGACGGCTTCATCAGCCGCGAGGAAGCCCAGGCCAACCCCACGCTCGCGCGCGAGTTCGATGCGCTGGACACCCACCGCAGCGGCCGCCTGAGCCGGGCGCAGCTGGAGGGCTGGATGAAGTGAGGCCGGGCGGGCCGGCAGGCGGAATCCCGTCGTCCGCATGCGAGGTTGCCCGTGTTCCGTCCCTGCTTTTCCGTCATCGTCCTGCTTTCCATGGCGACGGCCGTGTCCGCGCAGAACGCGCCCCGCGACACCGCCGTCACCGCGCCGCTGCCGGCGGCGCCGGTCAACGTGCGCGCCCAGCCGCTGGCCAGCGGCGCGGTCACCCACCAGGTGCAGCTGCCGGCCGAACCCGGGCAGGCGGCGGTGACGGTGCGCTCGATCCAGCCGGACAGCGTGGCCGGCAACTACCGCATCGATTTCGACGCGCTCGACGTGGATGGCGACGGTTTCATCAGCCGCGACGAAGCGCAGGCCAATCCGGCGCTGGCCGACGAATTCAACGCGCTGGACACCGCGCGGCGCGGCAGGCTGGCGCGCGAACAGCTGGCCGGCTGGCTGGTCCGCTGACCTCGCCCGCGCCCGCCTGCCCCCGTAGGAGCGACTTCAGTCGCGAAAGCCTTCAGACGCCCGCGAAAGCTCCGGAAGCATCGCGACTGAAGTCGCTCCTACGACGAATGCGACGCTAGGCTTCCGCTGTTCCGGCACCGTCACACGCCCGAGGCGCGCTTCCAGAACAGCGACAGCAACGGTGGCATGCGCCCGGCCAGGCCGAGCAGCGCGCCGCGCGCCAGGGTCAGGTGCATCTCGTCGTTGGAGAACACCTTGTTGATCGCGTCGAAACCGTAGGCGGCCACCGTGTTGTCGCTGCGCCGCACCCGCGCCCAGCGCCGCAGCCGGTGCGGCGCGGTCCAGTCGGCGCGGTGCAGGCGCGCGTCGCGCACCAGCGCGCGCAGCCCGGCCACGTCGCGCAGGCCGAGGTTGACGCCCTGCCCGGCCAGCGGATGCACCACGTGCGCGGCATCGCCCAGCACCAGCACGCGACCGGCGACGTAGTCGCTGGCCAGTTGCCGGCGCAGCGGGAAGGCCGCGCGCGGCGAGGCCGGGCGCATCGCGCCCAGGCGCCCGGCGAAGGCGTTGCCCAGCTCGCGGCCGAAGGCGTCGTCGTCCAGCGCCAGCACGCGTTCGGCCTCGGCGTCGGGCAGGGTCCAGACGATGGAACTGCGGTGCCGGTCCACCGGCAGCACCGCCAGCGGGCCGGTATCGAGGAAGCGCTGCCAGGCGGTGGCCTCGTTCGGGCGCTCGCTGTCGACGTAGCCGACCACGCCGCGCTGGCCGTAGTCGTGGCGCGACACGGCCAGCCCGGCCAGCGCGCGCAGGGTGGATTCGCCACCGTCGGCGGCGATGGCCACGGCGGCCTCCACGCGGCGGCCGTCGTCCAGGCGCAGGCGCACGCCGCCTTCGTCCTGTTCCATCGACTCGACCCGCGCCGGGCAATGCAGCTGCACGCCGGCCGCCGGCAGCGCCGACCACAGCCGGTCCACCAACAGGCCGTTCTCGACGATCCAGCCCAGCTCGCGGCGGCCCAGCGCGTCGGCATCGAAGGCCAGCTCGCCGCCGCCGGCCGCGTCCCATACCCGCATGCGCAGGTAGGGATACGCCCGCGCCTGCGCCACCTGCGGCCATACGCCCAGCGTTTGCAGCAGCGCCGCGTTGTCGTGGGCGAAGGCGAAAACGCGCAGGTCCGGCCGCTGCGCCGACCACGACGACGGCTCGCGCCCTTCCACCAGGGCCACCTGCAGGCCTTCGCCCGCCAGCGCCAGCGCGCAGGCGGTGCCGACCACGCCGCCGCCGACCACCACCGCGTCCAACCGTCCCCGCCGGCTCATGGCGTCTGGCTCCTGCACAGTTCGGGCACCTGCCCACGGAATCCCATCGCCCCGCCGACCAGGAAGGACTGCAGCGGCGCGGCCTGCGCGGCGGCCACCAGGCCCAGGCTGCGCAGCGGCCGCAGCAGCGCCGCCGCGTTGCCGGTCAGGCGCGCCAGGCCGTCGGAGAAGGCCAGGGTCTGCTCGCGGTCGGGGCCGCGGCGCTGCACGTAGGCCTGCAGCAGGTCGTCGGAACCCGGGTCCCGCGCGGCGTCGCCGATCAGTTCGGCCAGGGTCAGCGCATCGCGCAGGCCCAGGTTGAACCCCTGCGCGCCCAGCGGATGGATGGTCTGCGCGGCGTTGCCCAGCAGCAGCGCGCGCTCGCCGATGAGCCGCTGCGCCAGTACCTGGATCAGCGGGTAGGCGCTGCGCGGGCCGCTTTCCAGCAGCCGCCCGGCGCGCCAGCCCAGCACGTCCTGCAGCCGCGCCAGCCAGGCGGTGTCGTCCAGCGCGGCCACCGCGTCGGCTTCGTCGCGGGCCACGCCATGGACCAGACCATAGTGGCGGTCGCCGCGCGGCAGCAGCGCGGTCGGGCCGGTGTCGGTGAAGCGCTCCCAGGCGGTGCCGTCCGGCGCCCGCGCGCTGCGCACCCGCGCCACGAACAGGGTCTGCAGGTAGTCGTGCTCGCTGGCCTCGATGCCCAGCGCCTGCCGCACCGCGCTGCGGGTACCGTCGGCGCCGACCACCAGCCGCGCGCGCAGGCGGCGTTCGCCGGCCGCGTCGGCGATCAGCACCTCGCGGCGGCCGTCGGCGCATCCGCCCAGCCCCACGAACTTCGCCGGGCGGTAGCGGGTCAGCCGCGACAGGTCGCCCAGCCGTGCTTCCAGCGCACGGCCGAAGTCGCGCGCCACCACCACCTGGCCGAAGGCGTCGCGGCCATAGTCGCGCGCGTCCATCACCACGCGGCCGAAATCGCCGGCGCGGCTGACGTGGATGCGGCGGATCGGGCCCGGCGCGCCTTCCAGGCGCTGCATCACGCCCAGCGCGGTGAGCGCATTGACCGTGGCCGCGGCGAAACTGAGGTTGCGCTGGTCGAACACCGCCGGCAGCTCGCCGGCCGGGGTCGCTTCCACCAGTCCCACGTCCAGCCCCAGCCGGTCCAGCGCGATGGCCAGGCTGGCACCGACCAGTCCGCCACCGACGATCACCACATCATGAAGGTCGCTCATGCCGCCATGATAAAGGCTCGGCCGCCGCGGGCGCCGGGGCGATGCCGCGCCGCAACCGCGTCCACGGCGCGACTGCGGCTAGAATGGCGGCCTGATTCCGCCAGATCCCTCATCACCATGACCGCCAACGTCCAACGCGCCTTCGTCCTGTCCCTGCTCGTGCTGCTGATGGTCGGCACCCGCATCAACCATTTCGCGCCGATCCCGGATGCGTCCTGGGCGGTGTTCTTCATCGGCGGCTTCTACCTGCGCAGCTGGACCCGCTGGGCATTCCCGCTGCTGATGGCGCTGGCGGTGGCCGTTGACTGGACGGTGATCAGCAGCCAGGGCATGGACTTCTGGAGCCACTACTGCGTTTCGGCCGGCTACTGGGCGCTGGTCCCGGCCTACTTCGCCATGTGGGCCGGCGGCATGCTGCTGCGCCGTTCCTACAAGGGCGCCAGCTGGCGCGCGCTGGGCCTGTTCGCCGCCACCCTGGTCGGCGCGGTGGTGGTCTGCCACCTGTTCGCGCAGGGCGGCTTCTACTGGACCAGCAGCGTCGTCGCCGAGCCGACCGTCGCCGGCTGGTTCAAGAACTACAGCGACTGGCTGCTGCCGTACATGCGCACTGCGGCGATGTACACCGGCATGGCCGCGCTGGCGCAGGTCGCCGCCGAGGCGTTCGCGCGCCAGTCGGCCGCCGACCGCGTCGCGCACTGACCGCGGCGGCGCACGATGGGCAACCGGCTCTCGAAGATCTACACCCGTACCGGCGACGACGGCAGCACCGGCCTGGGCGACGGCAGCCGCACCGGCAAGGACTCGCTGCGGGTCAACGCCTACGGCACCGTCGACGAGGCCAACTCGGCCATCGGCGTGCTGCTGGCGGTGGCCCTGCCGGAGGACGTGCGCGCGCTGCTGACCACGATCCAGCACCAGCTGTTCGATCTCGGCGGCGAGCTGTGCATCCCCGGCCACGCCGCGATCCAGGCCGCCGACATCGACGCGCTGGAACGGCACCTGGACCGCTACAACGACGACCTGCCGCCGCTGAAGGATTTCATCCTGCCGGCTGGCGGCGAGGCCGCGGCGCGCTGCCACCTGGCCCGCACCATCGTGCGCCGCGCCGAGCGCGAGACCGTCGCGCTGGCCCGGGTCGAGGCCGTGCGCGGCGAGGCGGTGCGCTACCTGAACCGCCTGTCCGACCTGCTGTTCGTGCTGGCGCGGGTGCTGGCCCGTGCCGACGGCCACGGCGAGGTACTCTGGAACCACGAGCGCCGGCGCGCCTGACGCGCCGCTGCAGCGCCGATGAAGCCCGGCCCCGGCATCGCCCGGGGCTTCGGTTACAGTGCCGGGCATGCTCGTATTCACCCACCCGGCCTGCCTGGGCCATGACCCCGGCCCCGACCACCCCGAATCGCCCGAGCGGCTGCGCGCGGTGCTGGACGCGCTGCACCAGGCATTCCCGGCGCAGCTGGACTGGCGCCAGGCGCCGCCGGCCAAGCTCGGCGAGCTGGCGCGGGTGCACGAGCGCGAGCTGATCGACAGCGTGCTGCAGGCGCAGACCGCGCCGCTGCGGCGGATCGACCTGGACACCTTCACCTCGCCCGGTTCGGCCAGCGCCGCACTGCATGCCGCCGGCGCCGGCGTGGCGGCGGTCGACGCGGTGATGCGCGGCCCCGGGCGGCGCGCGTTCTGCGCGGTGCGGCCGCCCGGCCACCACGCCACCGCCGGCACTGCGATGGGCTTCTGCCTGTTCAACAACGTCGCCGTGGCCGCCGCCTATGCGCGCGACGTGCACGGGCTGGAGCGGATCGCCATCGTCGATTTCGACGTCCACCACGGCAACGGCACCCAGGCGATCTTCGAGACCGATGCGCGCGTGGCCTATTACAGCAGCCACGAATCCGGCCTGTTCCCCTACTCGGGCAGCATGCGCGAGCGTGGCGTGGGCAACGTCTGCAACATCCTGCTGCCGCCGGGCAGCGGCGGCTTCCGCTTCCGCAACACCTGGGCCGACGAGCTGCTGCCGCAGGTGGATGCCTTCCGCCCACAGCTGCTGCTGGTCTCGGCCGGTTTCGACGCGCACATGCGCGACCCGCAGGCCGACCTGATGGTGGAGACCGGGGATTTCGGCTGGCTGGCCGCCGAACTGGCGGCGCTGGCCGACCGCCATGCCGACGGCCGGCTGGTGTCGCTGCTCGAGGGCGGCTACGACCTGCAGGCGCTGGCCGAATGCAGCGTGGCCCATGTGGGCGCCCTGCTGGCCCGGTGACGGGTGCATGAACCCCACCCCCCGCCCAGGCAGGTCCTTCATTGCCCCCATGCAGTCGATGCGGCAAGCTAGCGGCCGTTTTCCCTGAATCCGATCCCGCGTGCGCCGAGCCCTTCGCCTGCTTCCCCTGCCCCTGAGCATCGCCTTCAGCCTGTCGGCGATGGCCAGCGAGAAGCCGATGAACTGGAACCTGTGCCCGGCCACCGACGTGCTGCCGGCCTTCGACGAGGCGCCGGCGGCCGACCCGGGCACGGCCGCCACCCGCGACCAGTTGCCGACCGACATCGAGGGCGACCAGCTTTCCGGCACCAGCACGATCCCGCAGTACGCGGGCAACGTGGCGCTCAAGCGCGGCGACCAGTTCATGGGCACCGACAACCTGCGCTTCGACACCGAAACCGGCAACTACATCGCCGACGGCAACGTGCGCTACTCCGACTCGTCGATCCGCCTGACCGCCAGGCGCGCCGAGGGCAACCAGGAAACGGACAGCCACAAGATCAGCGACATCCGCTACCAGCTGGTCTCGCGCCGCGGCAACGGCAGCGCCGACTCCATCGACCTGCAGGGGTCGGTCGGGCAGATGCACCGCTCCACCTACACCACCTGCGACCCCTCGCAGCCGGTATGGAAACTGGTGGCGCCGCAGATCGAGGTGGACAACGACGAGGGCTTCGGCACCGCCCGCAATGCGGTGCTGCGCGTGGGCAAGGTGCCGGTGATGTACATGCCCTGGTTCAAGTTCCCGATCGACGACCGGCGCATGACCGGCCTGCTCTATCCCAAGCTGAGCGTGTCCGGGCGCAACGGCTTCGACTACGCGCAGCCCATCTATTTCAACCTGGCGCCGAACTACGACGACACCCTGACCCCGCGCTGGATGAGCAAGCGCGGGGGCATGCTGACCAACGAGTTCCGCTACCTGTACGACGGTGGCAGGGGGCAGCTGGACACCAGCTGGATGCCGCACGACTCGCTGCGCGACAAGGAGCGCGGCAAGGTCGAATACCGCGGCTACCACAACATCGACAGCCATTGGCAGGCGCGTGCGGGCCTCAGCTGGGTCAGCGACGAGTATTACATCGAGGATTTCGCCAACCGCCTGCTCGGCGTGACCGCCTCCAACCTGCAGAGTACCGCCGGCCTGTATGGCACCGGGCGGACCTGGACGGCCGGGCTCATGGCCGACCGCTGGCAGCTGACCGATTACACCCTGACCGAGTCCTCCCTGCCCTACAACCGCCAGCCGCGCCTGTTCGGCACCTGGGACGACAGCTTCGGCCGCTGGTTCGAGGCCGGGGTCTATGCCGAGGCGGTGCGCTTCACCCATGATGACGTGCGCGCAAAGCGCGTCGTCGATGGCGAGTACGTGCGCACCGGAGCGGTGACGCCGATGGATGGCGGCTCGCGCCTGGACATCAAGCCCTACGTGTCGATGCCGCTGGCCGGCGCCGCCTGGTACATCACCCCGACCCTGGCCTGGCGCTACACCGCCTACGAACTGGAGCGCGGCCTGGCCGACAGCATCCGCCGCAGCCAGCTGGTCGCGGCGGGCATCAACCCGGCCACCGCCACCCCGGAACAGCTGCGCGGCAATACCGCGCCGCACCGCAGCCTGCCCATCGCCAGCGTGGACATGGGGGTCTATTTCGACCGCGAGACCAGCATCGGGGGCAAGTCCTACCTGCATACCCTGGAACCGCGCCTGTTCTATCTGAACACGCCGTACCGCGACCAGGACGACCTGCCGCTGTTCGATACCCGCGCCTTCACCTTCAGCTGGGGCCAGCTGTTCCGCGATTCGCGCTACAGCGGCGCCGACCGCCAGAACGACGCCAACCAGCTGACCACCGCCCTGACCACGCGCCTGATCCGCCAGGCCGACGGCCGCGAAAAGCTCTCGGCCAGCATCGGCCAGATCACCTACTTCGAGGATTCGCGGGTCACCCTGAACGACCGCGAGGCCATCGTCGAGCAAGGCAAATCGGCGTGGGTGGCGGACGTGAACTGGGCGATCAACGACCGCTGGACCCTGGGCAGCACCTACCAGTGGAACCCGAAGTACCGCAAGGAGGACCTGGCCAGCATCCGTGCCCGCTACCTGATGCCGGAAGACGGCGTGGTCAACCTGGCCTACCGCTACCGGCGCAACCCGAACACCGGCGCGGACCAGCTCAAGCAGGCCGACCTGTCCTTCCTGTACCCGATCAACCCGCGCTGGAGCATCGTCGGCCGCTATTACTACTCGATGCTCGACCACAAGCCGCTGGAGATCATCGGCGGCGTGCAGTGGGACAGCTGCTGCCTGGCCGTGCGCGCCCTGGCCCGCCGCTACGTGCGCAACCGCGAGGGCGAGATGAACAACTCCTTCCAGGTCGAGTTCGTGCTCAAGGGCCTGAGCTCGGTCGGGCAGGACACGGACCGCACCTTGCGCCGTGCTATTCTCGGCTACAACCGAGACGACCTGTACCTCGTTCCGCCCAGCAACATCGAGGCGAACGACGACGACTACGATCCGAACCTGATTCCATGACCAAGACCCTATCTGCAGTCCTCGCCACCCTGCTGGCGCTTGCCGGCGTGTCCGCACCGGTTGCCGCGCAGCAGACGCAGCCGCTGGACCGCATCGCCGCCGTCGTCGACGAGGACGTGATCCTGCAGAGCGAGCTGCAGCGCGCGGTAAACAACATCAAGTCGCAGTACGCCGGCCGCGAGCACCAGCTGCCGCCGGAAAGCGTGCTCGAGCGCCAGGTGCTCGAGCGCCTGGTGCTGGTCAAGCTGCAGGTGGCCCGCGCCGAGAGCAGCGGCATCCGCGTCAGCGGCGAGGAACTGAACCACGCCATCGCCAGCATCGCCCAGCAGAACGGCACCGACGTGGACGGCCTGCGCCAGCGCCTGGCCCAGGACGGCATCGGCTTCGAGGACTTCCGCAATTCGGTGCGCGAGGAAATCGTCACCCAGCGCCTGCGCCAGAGCTTCGCGCAGAGCCGCATCAGCGTCAGCGAGGGCGAGGTCGACGCGGCGCTGGCGCAGCAGAACGCCGGCGGCATGCAGTACCACCTGGCGCACATCCTGGTGGCGCTGCCCGACGGCGCCAGCGCCGAGCAGATCGCCACCGGCCAGAGCAAGATCGACGGCATCAAGAACCTGGTCGACAAGGGCGAGCTGGACTTCTCCGCCGCCGCGGTGCGCTACTCCGACAGCCCCAACGCGCTGGAAGGCGGCGACCTGGGCTGGCGCAGCCTGGACGAGATTCCCAACGCGTTCTCCGCGCAGATCAAGGCGATGAAGGCCGGCGACGTGATCGGCCCGATCCGCGGCCCGAGCGGTTTCCAGCTGCTGAAGCTGGTGGAAGTGCGCGACAGCGACAGCGCCGCCGGCACCCACACCGTCACCGAGTACCACGCCCGCCACATCCTGGTGCGCGTGACCGACCAGGTGGACGACGCGGCGGCCAAGGCAAAGATCGAGACCCTGCGCGCGCGCATCGCCGGCGGCGCCGACTTCCAGGCCGTGGCCAAGGAATCCTCGGACGACGCCAACAGCCGTGGCCAGGGCGGCGACCTGGGCTGGTTCCCGGCCGACGCCTTCGGCCCGGACTTCGGCCGCCAGGTGGAGAGCGTGCAGGACGGTGGCGTGACCGCGCCGTTCCGCACCGATGCCGGCTGGCACATCGTGCAGCGCGTGGCCACCCGCCAGACCGACGTGACCGACGACAACAAGCGCGCGCAGATCCGCGACCAGATCGGCCGCCGCAAGCTGGACGACGAGTACAACCGCTTCCTGCAGGAACTGCGCGGCGACGCCTACGTCAGCTTCCGCACCGGCGACCGCGCCGAGGGCACCGCCGAGCCGGCGGCCGAGCCCGCCAAGCCCTGATCCCATGGTTCCCCAGCTCGCTCTGGTCCCGGGCGAGCCTTCCGGGGTTGGCCCGGAACTCTGCATCCGCCTCATCCAACAGCCGCGCAGCGATTGCCGGCTGTTGGCGTTCGCCGACCCGGATACGCTGCGCGCCGCCGCGGCCGCGCTCGGCCTGCCGCTGAACCTGCTGCCCGAGGACGCGCAGGCATGTGCGCCGGGCGACCTGCGCCTGCGACCGATCCGCAACGCCGCCCCGTCCCGCTTCGGCCAGCCCGATGCCGCCAATGCGCACGCGGTGATCGACGCCCTGCTCGGCGCCGGCCAGGCCTGCCTGGCGGGCCAACTCGATGGCGTGGTCACCGGCCCGGTGCACAAGGCGGTGATCAACCAGGGCGGCATCGCCTACAGCGGCACCACCGAGCTGCTGGCCCACCAGGCCGGGGTCGAGGTGGTGATGATGCTGGCCAACGAGCACATGCGCGTGGCCCTGGCCACCACCCACCTGCCGCTGCGCGCCGTGCCCGAAGCTATCACCGCCGACGGCCTGCGCAAGGTCATCGCCACCACGCACGCCGCGCTGCGCCGCGACTTCGGCCTGGACCGCCCGCGCATCGCCGTGCTCGGCCTGAACCCGCATGCCGGCGAGGACGGCCACCTGGGCCGCGAGGAGCTGGACGTGGTCATCCCGCTGCTGGAACGGCTGCGCGGCGAAGGCCTGGAGCTGGTCGGCCCGCTGCCGGCCGACACCGCCTTCCTGCCCGCAAAGCTGCGCGGCTTCGACGCGGTGCTGGCGATGTACCACGACCAGGGCCTGCCGGTGCTCAAGTACAGCGGCTTCGAGCAGGCGGTGAACATCACCCTGGGCCTGCCCTATCCGCGCGTGGCGGTCGACCACGGCACCGCGCTCGAGCTGGCCGGCAAGGGCACGGCCGACCCTTCCAGCCTGCTGGCGGCCACCGCGCTGTGCGCGCGGCTGGCCGCACAACGTAAAATCGCCCGATGAACTCCTCCCATTCCCCGCGCGCCGGCGCCGGTTTCACCGCGCCGGCGAAGAAGCAGCTGGGCCAGCACTTCCTGGCCGACGCGCATTACGTCGAGAAGATCGTGCTGGCGGTCAACCCGAAGCCCGGCGACCGGCTGGTCGAGATCGGCCCGGGCCAGGGCGCCATCACCTTCCCGCTGCTGCGCCGCCACCCGCAGCTGACGGTGATCGAGTTCGACCGCGACCTGATCGCGCCGCTCACCGCCGCGGCCGCGCCGCTGGGCGAGCTGACCATCGTCCACCGCGACGTGCTGCAGGTCGATTTCACCGAGCTGGCCGGCGGCGCGCCGATCCGGCTGGTCGGCAACCTGCCCTACAACATTTCCTCGCCGATCCTGTTCCACGCGCTGGACCACGCCGCGGCGATCTCGGACATGACCTTCATGCTGCAGAAGGAAGTGGTGGACCGCATGGCCGCCGCGCCGGGCAGCAAGGTCTATGGCCGTTTGAGCGTGATGCTGCAGGCCTGGTGCCAGGTAACCTCGCTGTTCGTGGTGCCGCCCGGCGCGTTCCGGCCGCCGCCGAAGGTGGACTCGGCGGTGGTACGGCTGGTGCCGCGCGACCCGGCCACGGTCGGCATCGTCGATTCGCGGCACTTCGCCAACGTGGTCAAGGCCGCCTTCGGCCAGCGCCGCAAGACCCTGCGCAACGCCTTGAACGGCATCGTCGACGAGGCCGGTTTCGCCGCCGCCGGCGTGCGCAGCGACGCGCGCGCCGAACAGCTGGACGTGGCCGGGTTCATCGCCCTGGCCAACGCCACCGTCGCCTGACGTCCGTTCCACCCGCTTTTGCTTACACTTGCCCGCATGGACGATTCCCGCCACTACGCGATCGAGATCGAGGTATCGCCTCGTTTCGTCGACGAACAGTCGGCCCCCGAGGACGGGCGCTACGCGTTCGCCTATACGA
The DNA here is from genome assembly GCF_056393235.1 of Stenotrophomonas sp. Steno-Z2. Classification (NCBI taxonomy): domain Bacteria; kingdom Pseudomonadati; phylum Pseudomonadota; class Gammaproteobacteria; order Lysobacterales; family Lysobacteraceae; genus Stenotrophomonas; species Stenotrophomonas sp. Steno-Z2. The sequence goes on from NZ_JBWJOY010000001.1 coordinate 355,466, forward strand.
TCCGCATCCACAACCGCGGCACCGTGCCGGCGCGGTTGATCAGCCGCCACTGGCGCATCACCGACGGCAACGGCCGCACCGAGCACGTGGATGGCGATGGCGTGGTCGGCGAGCAGCCGCGGCTGCGCCCGGGCGAGGAGTTCCGCTACACCTCCGGGGTCATGCTCGGCACCGAGCGCGGCACCATGCAGGGCCACTACGACATGCTGGCCGACGACGGCACCGAGTTCGCCGCGCCGGTCGCGCCGTTCGTGCTCTCCATTCCCAGGACCCTGCACTGATGGCGACCTGGGCGATCGGCGACCTGCAGGGCTGCTACGACGTCACCCAGCGGCTGCTGGAGAAGATCAACTTCGACCCGGCCGCCGACCGGCTGTGGTTCTGCGGCGACCTGGTCAACCGCGGCGGGCAGTCGCTGGAAACCCTGCGCCTGGTGCATTCGCTGCGCGAGCAGTGCGTGGTGGTGCTGGGCAACCACGACCTGTCGCTGCTGGCCGTGGGCGCGCGCAGCGCCGAGGAACAGCGCAAGGTCAACCCGGACCTGCAGCGCGTGGTGCTCGCCGAGGACCGCGACGTGCTGCTGGACTGGCTGCGCCAGCAGAAGCTGGTGCACGTGGACCGCGAGCTGGGCTGGATGATGTTCCATGCCGGGCTGGCGCCGAAGTGGACCGTGGCGATGGCCGAAAAGCATGCGCGCGAGGTCGAGCAGCAGCTGCACGGCAACGGCTACCGCAAGCTGCTGCGCAACATGTATGGCGACGGCCCCAGCTGGGCGCCGAACCTGACCGGCTACGACCGCTCGCGCGCGATCATCAACTTCTTCACCCGCATGCGCTACTGCACGCCGCGCGCGCGCATCGGCATGGAAGACAAGGGCACGCCGGGCACCCAGCAGCAGGGCATGTACCCGTGGTTCGAGGTCCCGGGCCGGGTCGAGCGCGAACTGAAGATGGTCTGCGGCCACTGGTCGGCGCTGGGCCTGACCATCACCCAGGGCGTGCACGCCATCGACACCGGCGCGGTATGGGGCGGCAAGCTCACCGCGCTGCAGCTGGACAGCGAGGAACTGCGCGTGGTGCAGGTGCCGGGCCGCGACGTGCCGGCGCCGGTGCCCGGCGCGCATCCGCCGCGCAGACCGCCGGCCGAGCGCCGCCCGGAACCGCGCAACGAAGCGCAGGGCGAACGCCGTGATGCGCGGCGCCGGCCGCGCCGGCATCGCCCGCACAACGGCGGAAACGGCGGCGGAACGCCCAGCGGGAAACCGTAGCGCCGGGTTTCACCGGGAATGCGTGCTGCGGGGCGTTCCCCGCAGCTACGGGGAACGCCGCAGGTAATGGACGAAACGGAAGGCGAAGGCGTGGCGCTCGTCGGCCGGGTGCGGCTGGCTGGCCACTTCCTGCCACAGCGCGGGGTCGACCTCCGGGAAATGCGTGTCGGCGGCGACCTCGGCATCCACCCAGGTCAGGTGCAGGTCGGTGGCCTGGTCGATCAGCAGCCGGTAGATCTCGCCGCCGCCGATCACGCACAGCTCGTCGGCGCCTTCGGCGGCGGCAATGGCCCTGGCTTCCTCCAGCGACCTCACCGCCCGCATGCCCGCGAACGGCACCTGCCCGCTGCGCGTCAGCACCAGGTTGCTCCGCCCCGGCAGCGCGCGGCCGAGGGACTGCGCGGTTCTGCGCCCCATCAGGATCGGCTTGCCGAGGGTGAGCGCCTTGAAATGCCGGAAGTCGTCCGGCAGATGCCAGGGCATGCCGTTGTCGCGGCCGATGCCGCGGTTGCGGTCCAGCGCGGCGATCAGCGACAGCTTCATCACACCGCCACCGGCGCCTTGATCGCCGGCAGCGGGTCGTAGCCGTCGATGCGGATGTCGTCGAAGCTGAAGCCGAACAGGTCGGTGACTGCCGGGTTCAGCCACAGCGCCGGCAGCGCGCGCGGCTGGCGCGAAAGCTGTTCGCGGGCCTGCTCGAAGTGGTTGGAGTACAGGTGCGCGTCGCCCAGGGTATGCACGAAATCGCCCACGCCCAACCCGGTGGCCTGCGCCACCATGTGGGTCAGCAGCGCGTAGCTGGCGATGTTGAACGGCACGCCGAGGAAGATGTCGCCGCTGCGCTGGTACAGCTGGCAGCTGAGCCTGCCGTCGGCCACGTAGAACTGGAACAGGTTGTGGCAGGGCATCAACGCCATCTGCGACAACTCGCCCACGTTCCAGGCGCTGACCACCAGCCGCCGCGAATCCGGGTTGCGCCGGATCTCGTCCACCAGCCACTGCATCTGGTCGATCTGGCGCCCGTCGGCAGCGGCCCAGCTGCGCCACTGCTTGCCGTACACCGGGCCGAGGTCGCCGTTGGCATCGGCCCATTCGTCCCAGATGCTGACCTTGTTGTCCTTGAGGTAGGCGATATTGGTATCGCCCTTCAGGAACCACAGCAGCTCGTGGATGATCGAGCGCAGGTGCAGCTTCTTGGTGGTGACCAGCGGGAACCCTTCGTTGAGGTCGAAGCGCATCTGCCAGCCGAACACGCTGCGCGTGCCGGTGCCGGTGCGGTCGGCCTTTTCCGTGCCGTGTTCGAGCACGTGCCGCAGCAGGTCCAGGTATTGCTTCACTTCTTGCCTCCGGCAACGGGCTTCATGCTCACGCCCTGTCTCCCGCCGGCAGCACCGGCTGCAGCGTCGGCGCGCGGCGCGACATCGCCAGCAGCGCCAGCCCCAGCGCGATCAGCGGCAGGCTCAGCAGCTGGCCGCGGGTGAACCAGCCGAAGGCCAGGTAGACGCCGTTGTCGGGCATGCGCACGAACTCCACCAGGAAGCGGAAACAGCCGTACATCAGCGCGAACAGGCCGGACACGGCGTAACGCGGGCGCGGCTTCATCGAATAGACCCACAGCACGACGAACATCACCAGCCCTTCCAGCACCGCCTCGTACAGCTGCGAGGGGTGGCGCGCGTACTGGGCGAGCAGGCCGGCGGCGTAGTCCTGGCGGATCTGCGCGGCCGACATCAGCTGCTCCATGGTCGGCAGGCCGGCCGGCACGTCCTTGAGCGGCGCATGCGGGAACACCACGCCCCAGCCGGCGTGGGTGAACTTGCCCCACAACTCGCCGCCGACGAAATTGCCGAGCCGGCCGAAACCCAGCCCCAGCGGCACCAGTGGCGCGACGAAGTCGAGGGTGTCGAAGTAGTGCAGCGCGTGCTTGCGGGTCCACCACCAGCCGGCGGCCATGACCCCGAGCAGGCCGCCGTGGAAACTCATCCCGCCTTCCCACACGCGCAGCAGGATCAGCGGGTTGTGCAGGAAATCGGCGGTCGCGTAGAACAGCATGTAGCCGATGCGCCCGCCCAGCACCACGCCGAGCATGGCGTAGAACAGCAGGTCGGAAAAACCGTTCATGTCCACGCCCGGCAGGCGCCCGGCGCGGATGCGGCTGCGCCCCAGCCACCAGGCGGCGGCGAAACCCAGCAGGTACATGATGCCGTACCAGTGCACCTTGATCGGCCCCAGGGAAAAGGCGATGGGGTCTATGTCGTGGAGATAGATCATGCAGGCAGGTCCGGCGGACGAGCCCCTATTCTCGGGGCAGCGCCCGCACGGCTCAACCGCTGCTTCAACCGAGCAGCTGCGGGCGGTCAGGCAACTCGTTGTCGCGGACCTCGCCGGGACCGGCTGGAAAATGCTCGGCCAGCAGCGCGGAGATCTCCGCCACGGCCGCCAGCACCGCCGCCTCCAGGTCGCCCTCGCGCCGGCGGCGGCCGAAGTCCTCGCAGACCTGCCGCCACCGTGCCGGCTCGATGTGCCCGTGCAGGCCGCGGTCGGCGACGATCTCGACGGCGTGGTCGGCCAGCAGCAGGTAGAGCAGCACGCCGTTGTTGGCCTGGGTATCCCAGGTACGCAGCACGGCGAAGGCATGTTCGGCGCGCTCGCGCGGCGACACGCCGCGCCACAGTTCCGCCAGCGGCAGGTCGGATTCGACCGCGAACATCACCTGCCCGGCGTGCCGGCGTTCGCCGTCGGCGATGGCGCAGGCGATGCGGTCCAGGCTGGGCGCGGGGAACCGCGCATGGGCCGAGGGCGAAAAAAGATGGCGCAACCAGCGCATCACCAGCTCCCCGAGGCGCCGCCGCCTCCCGAACGCCCACCGCCACCGGACCAGCCGCCGCCTCCACCGAAGCCGCCTCCGCCAAACCCGCCACCGCCGAAGCCACCGCTGCCAAAACCGCCGCCGCGCGCGAAGCCGCCGGGCGACAGCCCGCCCAGCGACAGGAAGAAGGCCACCGCCGCGGCGATGCCGCCACCGGCCAGCGACAGCAGCAGCCAGCCCGCGCCGCCGCCAAGCAGCGCGGCCAGCACGCCCTTCGCCGGGCGCGAGCGGCGTGCGAACAGCAGCCGCGCCAGCATCGAGGCGATGCCGCCGATGAACAGCGCGACGAAGAAGGTGGCATCGCCGCCGCCCGGGTCGCGGTTGCTGGCCACCGGCGCCGGCAGCGGCTCGCCATCGACCAGGCGCACCAGCACCGCGGTCGCCTCGGCGATGCCGCCGGCATAGTCGCCGTTGCGGAAACGCGGCACCAGGTATTCCTGGATCACCCGGTTGGCGATGGCGTCGGGAATCGCGCCCTCGAGCCCGTAACCCGGTTCGATGCGCACGCGGCGGTCGTCCTTCGCCACCAGCAGCAGCACGCCGTCGTCCACGCCCTTGCGGCCGATGCGCCACTGCTCGAACACGCGGGTGGCGTACTGGGCGATATCTTCCGGCTGCGTGCTGGGCACGATCAGCACCTGCAGCTGGCTGCCCTTGCGCTGCTGCAGGGCCAGCGCCTGCTGCACCAGCGCCTGCCGCTGCGCGGCGTCCAGGGTGCCGGTAGTGTCCACCACCGGCGAATCCAGCGACGGGATCGGCGCCAGCGGCTGCGCCATGGCCGCCCCTGCCCCGCCGAAGCAGAGCAGGGCCAGCAGCAACAGGTACGGCAGGCGCGTCATCGACTCACTGCGCCGGCGCGGGCGGCGGGTTCTGCGGCTGCGGCTGCGGCGCCGGGCGGGTGCCGAAGTCCACTGCCGGCGGCTGCGCGATCTGCGCCTCGTTCTCCACCGTGAAGTTGGGCTTGGCCTGGTAGCCGAACAGCTTGGCGGTGATGACCTGCGGGAACGAACGGATGTAGGTGTTGTAGTCCTGCACCAGCTGGATGTAGCGCCCGCGCGCGACGGTGATGCGGTTCTCGGTGCCTTCCAGCTGCGCCTGCAGGTCGCGGAAGTTCTGGTCCGACTTCAGCGTCGGGTAGTTCTCGCTGACCACCAGCAGCCGCGACAGCGCGCTGCCCAGTTCGCCCTGCGCCTGCTGGAACTGCTGCAGCGAGGCGGCGTCGTCGGCGTTGACCTGGATCTGCCCGACCCGCGAGCGCGCGTTGGTCACTTCGGTCAGCACCTGCCGCTCCTGCTGGGCGTAGCCCTGCACGGTATTGACCAGGTTGGGAATCAGGTCGGCGCGGCGCTTGTACTGGTTGACCACTTCGGACCAGCCGGCCTTGACCGCCTCGTCCTTCTGCTGGATGGCGTTGTAGCCGCAGCCGGAAACCGAACCCGCCACGAGGGCGAGCAACATCAGACGGAAGAACTGGCGCATGGCGGGCCCCTGGGCAACTGGAGCCGGCAGCATGCCACCCCCGGTGTTCAGTGTGTGCATACGACAAGGGCCGGCATGGGCCGGCCCTTGTCAGTCCGCCGCCACCGGCCCGGGGCCGGCGGCAGGCCACGGCTTACCAGTTGTCCGAGCCGGGGACGTGGTGCTCCCTGGCATTGCGGCGCATCAGCAGGTTCAGCCACTCCACCAGCACCGAGAAGCCCATCGCCGCGTAGATGTAAGGCTTGGGCACGTGCAGGTCCAGGCCGTCGAGCACCAGCACCGCGCCGACCAGCAGGATGAAGGCCAGCGCCAGCAGCTTCACGGTGGGGTTGGCGTCGATGAAGCGACCCAGCGGGTTGGCCGCCAGCAGCATCACCGCCACCGCCAGCAGCACCGCGCAGACCATCACCGGGATGTGGTCGGCGATGCCGACGGCGGTGATCACCGAGTCCAGCGAGAACACGATGTCGATGACGGCGATCTGCGCGATCACCATGCCGAAGCTGGCCGAGGCGCGGGTGGTGGTGGGGTCCTGGTCCTCGCCGCCGCTCACCAGTTCGCGGATCTCCTTGACGCCCTTGTAGAGCAGGAACAGGCCGCCGACGATCAGTACCAGGTCGCGGATCGAGATGCCCATGCCGGCGATGGTGAACAGGTTGCTCTCCATGTGCGCCAGGTAGGCCAGCGAGACCAGCAGCAGGATGCGGGTGATGCAGGCCACGGCGATGCCGACGCGGCGCGCCAGCGGACGCCGGTGTTCGGGCAGGCGGCCCACGGCGATGGAAATGAACACCAGGTTGTCGATGCCGAGCACGATTTCCAGCGCGCTGAGCATGAACAGGGTGACCCATACGTTCGGGTCGGCAAGGAACTCAAAAGACATGCAGGCAATCCTTCAACAAAGGCCGTAGGCCGCCATCGCGCGGCAGGGGGTCACAGGATACGGGGTGCCAGGATCAGGCCCCAGCACAGCAGGACATTCATCATCAGCACGAACACCGCCGCCGAGCCCATGTCCTTGGCGCGCCCGGCCAGCACGTGGAACTCCGGGCCATAGCGCTCGATCACCGCCTCGATCGCCGAATTGGCCAGCTCCATGGCGATCACCAGCAGCATCGAGCCGACCAGCAGCACGCGCTCCACCGGCGTGCGCCCCAGCCACAGCGCCAGCGGGGCCAGCACCACGAACAGGTAGACCTCCAGCCGGAACGAGGATTCGTGCTTCCACGCCGCGGTCAGTCCCTGCCAGGACCAGACCGCGGCCTTGAGCACGCGCGCCGGCCCCCGCGGCAGGTTGCCGATTTCGTCAGCCATGCACGCAGCCCTCGGTCGAGCCGGCGCGGACGGCCGGAACAGGGCGGGAACGGGAAGGATCCATGCGGGCGGCCGTGACGATGAACAGCGCGGGATTCTGCCACAGGCGCCCCGTCGGCGCCCTGCCGTCACGGCGCGGGGCTCCCTTCTTCCGGGAGCCGGCGCCGCTGCGGGTGGGCCCCGCCTGGAGATGGCAATGGCCGGCGCCGGCCTGTCGACGCCGCATCGCGCGGGCGCCGTGCGCCTGACCACGCCCCGGCCCGGGTCGCCGGCTATCCGGCCGGGCCGTCTGCCGGGGACGGGCGGGAGAAGCGCACCGTCACCGTCGTGCCCTGCCCCGGCGCGCTGTCCAGTTCGATGCGCCAGCCGAAACGCTCGCACAGCCGGTGCACGATGGGCATGCCCAGGCCATGGCCTTGGCGCCGTTCCGGCTCGACGCGGAAGAACGGCTCGAAGATCCGGGCCAGCGCTTCGGGGGACATGCCGATGCCGGTGTCGCGCACCACCACGCGGTCGGCCTCCACGTAGGCGTCGACGCGGCCGACGTCGGTGTAATTGCAGGCATTGCGCAGCAGGTTGCCGATCACCACGTGCAGCACCTGCGGCGGCACCCGCAGCGGGCTGGCCGCGGCGACGTGGACCTCGAGCTCCACCGGCCGCCCGGCCAGGCTGCCGCGGGCGTTGGCCGCTTCGTAGCGGACCACGTCGGCGACGTCGACCCATTCGGCCTGCGGCTCGATATTGGCCTCGCGCGCGAGGATCAGCAGCGCGTCGATCAGCGCCTCCATGTCGCGGCCGGCGCGCTGGATGCGCTGCAGGCTGCGCTGCAGGCCCGGGCTCAGTTCCTGCACGCCCAGCGCCATGTCGCTGGCCATGCGGATCACGGTCAGCGGCGTGCGCAGCTCGTGGCTGGCGTCACGGGTGAAATTGCGCTCGCGCGCGACATGGTCGCCGATGCGCCCGGCCATCGTGTGCAGGGCCCCGGCCAGTTGCCGCACCTCGCCCTGCACGTCGGACGGCAGCCGCTCCGGCGCCAGCTCGCTGGCGTCGGGGTACTGCGGGTCCCACTGCGACACACGCCGCGCCAGCCAGGTCACCGGCGACACGACGCGGTGCGAGACGTGGTAGGTCAGCCACGAGGCGCCGTAGACCGCCAGCAGGATCAGCAGCACCGGCACCACTCCCAGCCAGAACGCCAGGCGCTGGGCCTGCGAGCGCAGGAACACCAGGTAGAGCCGGCCGGCGGGCTTTTCGTCCACCAGCACCAGTTCGTCGGCGTCGCCGACCTCGTGGAAGCCCGGCGCCAGCGCGCGCAGGTCCGCGGGCAGGCTCAACGGCGACTGCCCGGTCTCCAGCAGGTAGCCGCGGATGTTGCTGGTATTGGGCGGCGGCTGCACCGGCGAGGCTTCGTGCAGCTCCCAGAAGTGCGCGGCCTCCTCCTTGAGCACGGCGTTGACCAGGCCGAACTTGACCACCAGCAGCACCAGGTAGCCGCCCAGCAGCACCGCAAGGCCGGCCAGCAGCGCCTGCAGCATGAAAGCGGTCCTGATCTTGCGCGGCAACCCGTGCAGCATTGCAGCCCCGTCGGTGATCCTGTGCGGTTAAGGAAAGCGCACCCGGGAACGGGCCGCGGCACGGCCCTTCCCTTCGCGACGGAGTGCGTTCGACCGCATGTTCAGCCCATCGGCTGGGCGATGTCGGCGATGCGGTAACCCGCACTCTGCACGGTGTGCAGCAGCGGCCGGTCGAACGGCTTGTCGATGATCTTGCGCAGGTTGTACAGATGGCTGCGCAGGGTGTCCGAGTCCGGCAGGCCGTTGCCCCAGATCTCGCGCTCGATCTCCTGGCGGGTCACCACGCGCGGCGATTCGCGCATCAGGATGGTCAGCAGGCGCAGGCCGATGGGCGAAAGCTGCAGCTCGGTGCCGGCGCGGGTGGCGCGCATGCTGACCGGGTCCAGCACCAGGTCGGCGACCTTCAGCACTTCCGCGCCCACCTGGCGGCGCTCGCGGCGGATCAGCGCGCGCAGCCGCGCTTCCAGCTCCTGGATGGCGAACGGCTTGGTCAGGTAGTCGTCGGCGCCGAAGCCCAGCCCGGTGAGCTTGTCGTCCAGCGTGTCGCGCGCGGTCAGCATCAGCACCGGCGTGGACTTGCGCGCCTCGTTGCGCAGGCGGCGGCACACCTCGATGCCGTCCAGGCGCGGCAGCATCAGGTCCAGCACCACCACGTCATAGCTGTTTTCCGCCGCCAGGCGATAGCCGTCCAGGCCATCGCAGGCGTAATCCACTTCGAATCCCTTGCCTTCCAGGTACTCGCCGATCATCTCGGAGATGTTTCGGTTGTCCTCGATGACGAGCACCAGTCCGGACGATTCCTTGGTCTGTCGCATGGAGCCTCCTCGTTCTTCAGCTTTGTGAAAGATGCCGTACCCGGGGTGGATCCCATGTGAAGAAAAGACGACGACGGGCGGGCCGTCCGGCCAGCCAGTGCTGCCCCTATGCTATGCGCGCCCCGCCCCCCGGACCCGGACATGCCCAGCCCGCCCTTCACCGCCTATCTGTACCCGGTACTGCTGCTGGTCGCCAGCAACGTGTTCATGACCGTCGCCTGGTACGGGCACCTGAAATACCGCTCGGCACCGCTGCTGGCGGTGATCCTGGTCAGCTGGGGCATCGCCTTCTTCGAGTACTGCCTGCAGGTTCCGGGCAACCGGCTGGGGGCGGCCGTCTACTCGGCGCCGCAGCTCAAGGGCATGCAGGAGGTCATCACCCTGCTGGTGTTCGCCGGGTTCTCGGCGGCCTACCTGGGCCAGCCGCTGAAATGGAACCACTGGGCGGCGTTCGCCCTGATCGTGGTCGCCGCGCTGCTGATGTTCAAGGAGTGAACGCGCGCGGCGCCCGGCGGGGCGGCCCGTGCCGGCCCCGCGGACGCCGCCGCGCCAGCGTTCAGTCTCCGGCCGGCGCCTTCTCGGCCCAGGCGGCGAACACCTCGTCGATCTGCCGGTCCTCGACCCGCTTGCCGGCCTGCACGTCCGCGGCCTGGGTGAACAGCGGGATGATCATCGCCATGCCGTCCACCCTGGTTTTCAGGCGCACGCCCGGCGCCTGCCCGAGCAGGCCGTCCCAGTGCCGGCGCACCCGCGCCCAGTAACCGGCGGTGGCGTTCCAGTAGTCGCGGGCCGGGCTGAAATCCACGTCCGTCGTGCGGACGTAGTCGTTGAAGCCGAACTCGCGCGCGATCTCGTGCTGCGTGCCGTCGGCGTCGCGCCGCACCTTGGTATTGAACTGCTCGTGGGTCCAGCCGCCGGGCGTGAGCGTGTGCCGGTTGACCATCGCCAGCGCGTTGTAGTCGCTGCGCCGGGTGTACTCGCGGCGCGGCAGCGGGCGCCAGCCCGGGTCGCTGGTCCAGGTCGGCACATCGTTGTCGTAGCTCCAGCGGCCGGTGCCGCAGTAGCGCGGCGCGTCGCTGACTTCGTAGACGCACTGGGTCCAGGCGCCGCGGGTGACGGACGCCGGGATCGCACGCACCCGCCAGGTCTGGTCGGCGCTGAACTCGAAGCGGGTCGGCGCCTCGTAGGTCCAGTCCTGCCGCCAGTGCTTGGTGACGTGGCCGCTCCTGGCATCCACCAGCAGGTGCTGCAGCACGATGCGGGTGGGCGTGTCCTCGACCACCACCACCAGTTCGTTGCCGCCGCTGCGCATCGCCGGGGCGCGTTCGTAGCCGGGCTGGAGCAGCACGGTTTCGTCGAAGGCGAAATCCACCGTGTATTCGCCCTGCATGCGCAGGATGGCGTCGTGGTCGCGGGCGGGGTCGGCGGGCGCGGCGTGGGCGCCGGCGGTGGCGCACAACAGCAGCAGGCTGGCGCAATGCGGTTTCATCGTGGGTTCTCTCGTGGAAGGAAGGCCATCCATGGCCGCTGGCGCTCCATCGGGGGAGGAAAGGGTGCGGGGCCGCTCACCAGGCCAGCGACAGGCTGGCCGACAGCGTGCGGCCCGGGTTGCCGTAGCGGTCGATCACGCCGCTGGAGGCCGACAGCGTCGCGGCCAGGCTGGACCAGTCGATGTAGTGGCGGTCGGCCAGGTTGAACACGCCGACGTTGAGCGTGGCGCCCGGCGCGAAATGCCAGTGCGCCATCAGGTCGAACACGCCGTAGCCGGCGGGGCGGAACGCGTCCGCGCTGGCGACGCGGTGCTTGCGGCGGGCGAAGCTGCCGGCCAGTTCCGCGCCCCAGTCGTCGCGGTCGTACGCCAGCCCGAGGGTGCCGCGCAGCGGGTCCACCGAATCCAGCGGCACGCCTTCGCTGCGGTTCTGGCCGCGCGACCACGCCGCCGCGCCGCGCAGCGACCAGCCGGCCAGGCTGTCGCTCAACGCGCCCAGGTCGGCGCCGGCCTTCAGCTCCGCGCCGTGGATGCGGGCATCGGCGATGTTCTGCGACTGGAACACCATCAGCCCCTGCGCGTTGGTGCCGACGTAGCGCTGCGATTCGATGAAGTCGCGGTAGTCGTTCCAGTAGCCGCCGAGGCTGGCCCACAGCACCGGCCCCAGGTAGCGCAGGCCCAGTTCCAGGCCATTGCTGGTTTCCGGTTTCAGGTCCGGGTTGGGGATGGCGGTGTAACCGAACATCACGTTGGTGAAACCCAGGTTGACGTCGTTGTACGGCGGCGAGCGGAAGCCGCGCGCGTAGCCGGCGAACAGCGACCAGCGTTCGTCCAGGCGCCACACCATGCCCAGCTTCGGCGACACGCTGGTCTTGCGCAGCGAGGCCAGCGCGACACCGGGGTTGTCCCCGCTGAAGATCGCATCGGCCTCGGGCGAGAGCCGGTAGTGGTCCACGCGCACGCCCGGCACCAGCGACACGTTGCCGCCAGCGAAACGTATTTCATCCTGTACGTACAGGCCCAGCTCGGTGGTCCGGCTGATCGGGAAATCGCGCACCGGGAACACATCGGGCAGGATCGTGCTGCTGGTGCTGCCGTTGGCCAGCACCTGGTAGCCGTCGCGCTTCTGGCGGATCTCGGTCCATGCGCCGTCGAAGCCCCAGGTCAGCGTGTGCTCGGCCGTTCCCGTGGCCAGGCCCTTGTCGAACTGCGCCTGCGCGCCGTACACGCGCTGGTCGAAATTGAACTCGCGATGGCGCCGGCTGCGGTTGGCGCGGTCTTCGTCGGTGATCTGGGTGGTCTCGCTGTCCTGCCGGTACAGCTGCCAGCGCAGGCTGTCGGCGAATGCGGCGTCCAGCGCATCCATCTCGTGGGCGAAGGACACGCGGGCGCGGGTCTGCCGGTCGTGCGCCTTCATGCCGGTAGTGGTGGCGTGGTCGATCGCCGAATACACGTCGGTATCGGTGACATCCTCGTTGCCTTCCACGGTCAGGCGGAAGCGCTGGCTTTCGTCCGGCGCGAAGACCAGCTTGGACAGCACGCTGCGGCCGTCGCGGTCCTGCGGGTTGGGCGCGGTGCGGGTGTTGTCGCGGCTGCGCACCCGGCCCTTGTTGCCGGTTTCCTGGCCCTGGCGGTGGTTGGCGTTGACCATGCCGCTCCAGCGCCCGTCGCCGAACGCCACGGTCGCGCCGGCCAGCAGGCCCTGCCAGTCGCCGTCGTAACCGAATTTCAGGCCGACATGGCGGCCCTTGCCGTCCTCCAGGTAATCGGCCGGGTCCTTGGTGACGAAGGCGACCACGCCGCCGAGCGCGTCCGAGCCGTACAGCGAACTGGCCGGGCCGCGCACGATTTCCACGCGCTTGAGCGTTTCCAGGTCGGTGAAATCGCGGTTGGCGCTGGCGAAGCTGCCGATGGCGAAACTGCGGGGCATGGCGATGCCGTCGGTCTGGATCAGCACGCGGTTGCCGTCCAGCCCGCGGATGCGGAAACCGCCCAGGCCGAAGCGGGCCACGCTGCGGGTCACCGAAATGCCGGGTTCGTAGCGGACCAGGTCGCCGATGTCGTGGGCGAGCTGCCGGTCCAGCTGCTCGCGGTCGATCACGTCGACCGTGGCGGCGACGTCGCCGACCGCGCGCCCGGTGCGGGTGGCGGTGACCTGGACGCGGTCGAACTGGTGGGCATCGGCCGGTGCAGCGGTTTCGGCACGGGCGGGGGACAGCACCGCCCACAGGGCGACGCTCAAGGCAGCAGGACGGATCATGGGTACCTGGAATCGAAAGGTTGACCCCCGGCGGAGCGGCCGGCCGCAGCAGCGGCCCGGCCGCGGCCGAGGGGGAGAGAGCGTTGCGATTCAGGCGGGCATGACGCGCAGCGGCGCGCCGGCTGGCGGCGAATGCGGCCGGGGCTTACTTGGTGAGGATCAGCTTGTCGTTGCTGGTGTGGCGCAGGCGATACACGCGGTCGCCATGGCGGATCAGGATCTCGCGCTGGCCCTTGAGCAGGGCGCCACTGTCGATGGCGCCATCGGCGGCCAGCTGCTGCGGGGCGGGACGTTGCGGCAGGTGCAGCGTACGGGGGCGGAGCAGGACGGGTTGGGCGAACATCGCGGCGGTTCCGTGGCGGGGACGGAATTGATGATAATGATTCTCATCCGCGACGCAAGAGGGCGTCGAGAATTTTCCGCCCGGCCGCCCTCGCCCGGGGTGAAGGCGCCCCGACCGCGGCCGCCTCAGTCGAATGCGGCTTCCAGCCTGTGCCAGACGTCCTCGCCGTGGCGCGCCAGCACCTCCAGCGCGCGCAGGTTCTCCTCCAGCTGCGAAACCCGGCTGGCGCCCAGGATCACGCTGGACACGTTCGGGTTGCGCAGGCACCAGGCGATGGCCAGCTGCGCGGGCGACTCGCCCAGTTCCGCGGCCAGCGCGGTGAAGCGCCGCACCTTGCCCAGCCGGTCCTGCTCCGGCGTGCCCAGCACCGCGTCCTTCAGCCAGTCCATGGTGGTCTGCGCCAGCCGGCTGTCGGCGGCGATGCCGTCGTTGTACTTGCCGGTCAGCAGGCCCGAGGCCAGCGGCGACCAGATGGTGGTGCCCAGGCCGGCGTCGGCGTACAGCGGCGCGTACTCCCGTTCCACCCGCTCGCGGTGCAGCAGGTTGTACTGCGGTTGCTCCATGGTCGGCGCATGCAGGCCGTTGCCGCGGGCGAAGGCCACCGCCTCGGCGATCTGCGCGCCGGACCATTCCGACGTCCCCCAGTACAGCACCTTGCCCTGGCGGATCAGCACGTCCATGGCCTGCACGGTCTCGGCGATCGGCGTCTCCGGGTCCGGGCGGTGGCAGTAGTACAGGTCCAGGTAGTCCACCCGCAGGCGCTTGAGCGCGGCGTGGCAGGCGTCGTGCACGTGCTTGCGCGACAGCCCGCGCTGCAGCGGGCTGGGCGACTCGGCCGCGCCGAAGAACACCTTGCTGGACACGCAGTAGCCATCGCGCGGCAGGCGCAGGTCGGCGATCACGTCGCCCATCACCTGCTCGGCGCGGCCCTGCGCATAGACCTCGGCGTTGTCGAAGAAGTTGACGCCGTTGTCCCAGGCCGCGGCGATCAGGTTGCGCGCCTCGCCACGGGCGATCTGGCCGCCGAAGGTGACCCAGGCCCCGAAGGACAGGGCGGAAAGCTGCAGGCCGGACGACCCGAGGCGGCGGTAGTGCATGGCAGGCTCCTGGAACGCGTTGCGCGCGGGCGGCGCGGACGGGGCCGCCAGTGTAACCGCCGCTGCCATGCCGATAACGCCCCGGACCTTGCCGATGACGGCCTGATCGCCGCCGTTGCCCCCGGCGGGCATCAGGATTGTTGCCCGGCACTGGCCGCTGCACTAGGCTTGCCGCTTTTGCGGGCTGGCCCGGGGAATACTCATGGTCGAAGGTTTGGGCAGGATCGGCTTCGGCCTGTTCGGTCTGGCGGTGCTCATCGGCATCACCTGGCTGTTTTCCAACAACAAGAAGGCGGTGGACTGGAAGCTGGTCGCCACCGGCATCACCCTGCAGGTCGCCTTCGCCGCGCTGGTGCTGCTGGTGCCGGGCGGGCGCGACGTGTTCGACTGGCTGGGCCAGGGCTTCGTCAAGATCCTGAGCTACGTCAACGAAGGCTCCAGCTTCATCTTCGGCAGCCTGATGGACGTGCCGAAGTACGGCTTCATCTTCGCCTTCCAGGTGCTGCCGACCATCATCTTCTTCTCGGCGCTGATGGGCGTGCTCTACCACCTGGGCGTGATGCAGGCGGTGGTCAAGGTCATGGCCTGGGCGATCACCAAGGTGATGCGCGTGTCCGGTGCGGAGACCACCAGCGTCTGCGCCAGCGTCTTCATCGGCCAGACCGAGGCGCCGCTGACCGTGCGCCCCTACATCCCGAAGATGACCCAGTCCGAGCTGATCACCATGATGATCGGCGGCATGGCGCACATCGCCGGCGGCGTGCTGGCGGCCTACGTCGGCATGCTCGGCGGCGGCGACCCGGCGGCGCAGGCGTTCTACGCCAAGCACCTGCTGGCCGCCTCGATCATGGCCGCGCCGGCCACCCTGGTGATTTCCAAGCTGCTGGTGCCCGAGACCGGCACCCCGCTGACCCGCGGCACGGTGAAGATGGAAGTGGAGAAGACCTCCTCCAACATCATCGACGCCGCCGCCGCCGGCGCCGGCGACGGCCTGAAGCTGGCGCTGAACATCGGCGCGATGCTGCTGGCCTTCATCGCCCTGATCGCCCTGCTCAACGCGCCGCTGACCTGGCTGGGCGAAGTCACCGGCCTGGCCCAGGCCATCGGCAAGCCGACCAACCTGGCCACCATCTTCGGCTACGTGCTGGCGCCCATCGCCTGGGTGATCGGCACGCCGTGGTCCGACGCCACCACGGTGGGCTCGCTGATCGGCCAGAAGGTGGTGATCAACGAGTTCGTCGCCTACCTGCAGCTGTCGGAGATCATCAAGGGCAATGTCGCCGGCGTCGCGCTGAGCGACGAGGGCCGCCTGATCGCCACCTACGCGCTGTGCGGCTTCGCCAACTTCAGCTCGATCGCCATCCAGATCGGCGGCATCGGCGGGCTGGCCCCGGACCGCCGCCACGACCTGGCCAAGTTCGGCCTGCGCGCGGTGCTCGGTGGCACCATCGCCACGCTGATGACGGCCACCATCGCCGGCGTGCTCAGCCACTTCGGCTGAGCCCCGGCGCTGTCCCTTCCGGCTCCCCCACCGCTATCCGAAGAGAAGTAGATTCCATGAAGTCTGTTGTCGTTGCCGGTTCCTTCAATGTCGACCACGTCTGGCGCTGCGATGCCCTGCCCGCGCCGGGGGCGACCATTGCCGGGCGCTACAGCACCGGCCCCGGCGGCAAGGGCTTCAACCAGGCGGTGGCCGCGCGCCGCGCCGGCGCCGACATCACCTTCGTCTGCGCGCTGGGCGATGACGCCGGCGGCGCGCTGGCGCGCCAGCTGGCCGCCGCCGACGGCATCGCGCTGGCCGCCGAGGCCAGCAGCGAACCCACCGGCACCGCCGGCATCTACGTGGACAGCCGCGGCCGCAACTCCATCGTCATCGGCCCCGGCGCCAACGCCTCGCTGAGCACGGAATTCATGGCCGCCAACGCGGCGCTGATCGGCGGCGCCCGGGTGCTGCTGGCGCAGCTGGAATCGCCGGTGGAGTCGATCGAGGCGGCGCTGGGCGTCGCCCGCGAAGCCGGCGTGCTGACCGTGCTCAACGCCGCCCCGGCCAACGCGCCCTCGACCATCGGCCTGCTCAAGCTGGCCGACGTGCTGACCCCGAACGAAACCGAGTTCGCCGCGCTGCTCGGCCGCCACGTCGGCGAGCGCGTGGAGGCCGACGACGTGGCCGCGCTGGACGGCGCCAGCCTGCATGCGCTGTGCCGCAAGCTGTCGGGCAACACCGTGGTGGTCACCCTCGGCGCGGTCGGCGTGTTCGTCTCGCACGACGAGGAACGCCTGCGCGGCGACAGCCAGCCCTACTACCGCGTGGCCGCCGAATCGGTGCAGGTGGTGGACACCACCGGCGCCGGCGACGCCTTCAACGGCGCGCTGGTCGCCTCGCTGGCGCAGGCGCCGGACGCGGCCTTCATCAAGCACGTGCGTTTCGCCAACCAGTACGCCGCCCGCTCCACCGAGAGCGAGGGCGCCGCCGCGGCGATGCCGCGCATGACGCCGGCCGACGCCGGCTGAGCGGCCGCCCCCTCCCGTAGGAGCGGCTTCAGCCGCGAAGAGGCTCTACCGGTGAAGCCCTTCGCGGCTGAAGCCGCTCCTACGCGGGCGGAAACAGGCTGCCGGCCCAGGGCACTACAATGCGCCGCATGCAGATCGGTCCCTACACCATTGCGCCCAACGTGGTGCTCGCGCCTATGGCCGGCGTCACCGACAAGCCGTTCCGGCAGCTGTGCAAGCGGCTGGGCGCGGGCCTGGCCGCCTCGGAGATGACCATCTCCGACCCGCGCTTCTGGAATACCCGCAAATCCATCCACCGCATGGACCACGCCGGCGAGCCGGCGCCGATCAGCGTGCAGATCGCCGGCACCGAACCGCGCCAGCTGGCCGAGGCGGCGCGTTACAACGTCGACCACGGCGCGCAGATCATCGACATCAACATGGGCTGCCCGGCCAAGAAGGTGTGCAACGCCTGGGCCGGCTCGGCGCTGATGCGCGACGAGGCGCTGGTGGCGCGCATCCTGGAGGCGGTGGTGGGCGCGGTGGAGGTGCCGGTCACGCTGAAGATCCGCACCGGCTGGTGCGCGGAGGTGCGCAACGCGCCGGCCATCGCGCGCATCGCGCAGGACAGCGGCATCGCCGCGCTGGCCATCCACGGCCGCACCCGCGACCAGCACTACACCGGCAGCGCCGAGTACGACACCATCGCCGCGATCAAGGCGATGCTCGACATCCCGGTGCTGGCCAACGGCGATGTCGATTCGCCGCGCAAGGCCGCGCAGGTGCTGGCCCATACCGGATGCGATGCGGTGATGGTCGGCCGCGCCGCGCAGGGCCGGCCGTGGATCTTCCGCGAGATCGCGCATTACCTGGCCACTGGCGAGGAACTGCCGCCGCCGACGCTGCAGGAGGTGCGCGACATCCTGCTCGGCCACCTCGCCGACCTGCATGCCTTCTATGGCGAGCCGCAGGGCGTGCGCATCGCCCGCAAGCACCTGGGCTGGTACGCGAAGGACCGGCCGGAAAACGCGGCCTTCCGCGCCGTGGTCAATGCCGCCGAGAGCGCCGAGGCGCAGCTGCGCCTGACCCGCGACTACTTCGACGGCCTGATCGCCGGGCAGCCGCTGGCCGCCTGATTCCGCAGAGGCGGGGCTGGCCCCGCATGGGGCGTTGCCGCGGGGGCTTGCGTGCGCGGGGCCAGCCCCGCACCTGCGACGCCCCGATCCCGCGCTTGCGATTACGCGGCACGGCCACGGATCTGCGCGGCCTTCGGGCTTCCCCACAGGCGAAGCCGAAGGCTTGCGGCCATGAGAAGGCCGCAACAAAAAGGCCCGCCAGCGGAGCCGGCGGGCCTGGATCGGCGCGGGGGGAGGCGCGCGCCGGAAGGGTCAGGCGAAGACCTTGAAGCGGGCCTCGTCTTCCATGTAGTTCTTCTCGCCGAAGGGAGCTTCGTTGGAGCCGAACGGCATCTGCGCGCGCAGCTGCCAGTTTGCGGCGATGCCCCACTCGCGGCGCACGGCTTCGTCCACCAGCGGGTTGTAGTGCTGCAGGCTGGCGCCGACGCCGGCCTCGGCCAGTGCCGTCCACACCGCGAACTGGGCGATGCCATTGGCGTGCTCGGCCCACACCGGGAAGTTGTCGGCGTACAACGGGAACTGGTCCTGCAGGCCCTTGGTCACGTCCACGTCGTTGAAGAACAGCACGGTGCCGGCGCCGGCAGCGAAGCTGTCCAGCTTGCCCTCGGTGGCGGCGAAGGCGTTGGCCGGCACGATCGGGCGCAGCGCGTCCTTGACCAGCTCCCAGAACTTCACGCTCTGCGCGCCGTGCAGGATCAGCGCGCGGGTGGGCTGCGAGTTGAAGGCCGACGGCGCCTCGCGCACGGCATGCTTGATCAAGTCGGTGACCGCGTCCTGGCCGATGGGCAGGTTGCGACCGAGCGCGTACTGGGAACGGCGCTGCTTGTACAGGGCAATGGCTTGGCTGTTCATGTTGACTCCGGAAGGAAGGAAAGCCGGCAGGCGGCCGTTCGTGGATTGGGCGCCAGTGTAATTGCCATCAAATTCAGGACAAACAGCATAGAAACCACTATTTGTTCCAAATTCAAAACAATGACTTTTCCTGTCCGGAAACCTTCTATCCGCCAGCCATCACCTCCGCGGGCGCAATGCCCTCATCGTTCCAGATACGGTGCCAGACCCGCGCCAGCCGCTGCTCCAGCAGCGCGCGGCCACCGGCCTCGCGGTAAACCGGGCGCAGCTGCCGGGGCGGGATCGCGACCCAGCCGTCGCCGTCCTGCCGGGCCACGGCGAAGCTGAAGTTGTAGTCCGGCTCCAGGCCCATGCGCAGGTCGCTGAGCACCAGTTCGCCGTCCAGCACCTGCGCGCGCATGAAACCGCGGTTGAACCACTGCAGCCGCGCCACCGCCGGGACCGGCGCGGCCTGCCGCAGCGCCTGCACGTTGGAAGGATGGCCGTTGAAGCGCATCGGCCCGTGGTCGGCCCACAGCGAGCGGTCGCCGACCACATAGCCCTGCGGGGTCATCGCCACCACCCGCCACAGCAGGGTGTTGAACGGCATCGGCACCGAGAAGCGCGGCGCGTCGGCCAGCCCCATCGCCGCCAGCGCGCGGTCGGCCTCGCGCTCGACCATGCCCTTGGCCAGCAGCGACCAGCCCAGGTAGCCGCAGCTCAGCGCCAGCCCGGCCACCAGCGCACGCTGCGCCAGCGGACGCGCGCGCGCGAACCACGCCACCGCGCAGCCCAGCGCCAGCCACACGGTATACAGCGGGTCGATGATGAACACGCTCGACCACATCGTCGGGTGCGGCATCAGCGGCCACCACAGCTGCGTGCCGTAGACGGTGAAGGCGTCCAGCAGCGGATGGGTGACCAGCGCCAGCACCATGGCCCACCACCAGCGCGCCGGCGCCGCCGCCACCCGGCCGTGGCCGAAGCGCCGGTACAGCCACCAGATCAGCGTGCCCAGCAGCGGCAGCACGAACAGCGAATGGCTGAAACTGCGGTGCACGGTCATCAGGCTGACCGGGTCCGCGGTGAAGGCGGCGATCAGCAGGCCATCGAGGTCGGGCAGGGTGCCCAGCGCGGCGCCGGCGAGCAGGGCCGCGCGGCGGTGGCCGGCGGGCGCGATGGCGGCGGCGACCGCGCCGCCGAGGACGATCTGGGTCAGGGAATCCATGCCCGCATTATGCCGTTCCACTGCCCTCCTCCCGCAGGAACCGCTTCGGCCGAAGGAGCGGCCCCGACGAACACCGAGCACTCGACGTACGCAGCCATTCCAGCCCACTGGCCGCCCGGCCCACCTCGCAGGAGCGGCTTCAGCCGCGAGGGGCTTGCCAATGACTGTTCCCGCAGACCGGGAGCTTGATTCCGTTGGGAAAGCCTCTTCGCGGCTGAAGCCGCTCCTACGGTTGCGGTGGACGGAACCGCCACAGCGCCAGCGCGCCGTACAGCAGCGCCAGCAGCAGCAGGTTGAGCAGTTCGCCGCCGATCTCGGGCAGCCGTGCGCCCATCTGCTGGGTGCGCACGATGGCGTTGATGCCCGGCGTGGTCGGCAGCAGCTTCGCCAACGCCACCAGCGCCGGCGGCGAGGCCAGCGCCGGCCACGACAGGTTGGACAGGAAGAACAGCGGGATCGAGACCGCGGTGACGTACTGGAACGCGCGCTCGCGGGTGCGGAAGAAACTGCCGACGCACAGCCCGAACGGCACCGTCGCCAACGCGAACAGCAGCACCGCCAGCAGCAGGCCGGGCACGTTGCCGCCGCGCGGATAGTCCTGCGCCCAGGCGGTGAAGCCGGCGTAGTAGAGCAGCCCGCACACCGCGACCAGCGCGAACGCCGCCGCCATGCCCAGCAGCACCGGCGGCGCGAAATGCAGGCGCCGGCCCAGCTGCGCGCGGCGGCTGCCCAGCAGCACGCCGATGCCCAGCAGCAGGGTCTGGTGCACGATCAGCTCGGCCACGCCCGGCACCACGCTGCTGCCATAGCCCTCGCGGGTGTTGTACAGCGGCCGCTGCACCAGTTGGAGCGGCGCGGCCTGCGGCGCGCCCATGAAGGCGGCCTGGCGCACCGCCTGCCCGCGCGCGAAGGCGGTGACGGCTTCGGCCAGCCCGTTGAGGATGGCGCTGGCGCGGCTCAGGTAGGCGCCATTGCCCAGCAGCACCAGCTGGCCGCTGCCGCCGCGCAGGATGTCGCGCTCCAGCCGTGCCGGGATCAGCACGATGCCATCGACCTGCCCGGCTTCCAGCTGCGCGCGCGCCTGCGCCAGGTCCGCCGGCTGCGCCACCACCCGCACCGCGCGCAGCGCGTCGATATGCCGGACCAGGTCGCGGCTGGTGGCGCTGCGGTCGGCATCGACCACCGCGATGGGCAGGTCGCTGGCCACCTGGTGGCGGTAGGCGGCCGGGTAGAAGAACGAATACAGCAGGATCGCGCCGATCATCACCGCGCGCGCCGAGGAATCGGCGAACACCGCCTGCAACGTCGCGCGGAAGGTGGCGGCGACGCGCCTCATGCCGGCACCGGCGGCGCATCGGCGGGCGGGCGCGCGGCCCGCACCAGCAGCAGCGCGCCGAGGCCGCCGGCCAGCGCCGCCATCAGCAGCAGCACGCCCAGCGGCCGCAGCGACAGCGCCCACGGCGCGCCCATGAACAGCTGCTGCATCTGCACCTGCACATAGGCGGTGAGCGGCAGCAGCGCGTTCCACACGCGGGTGAACAGCGGCGCCTCGATCACCGGGAAGGTGGCGCCGGAAAACGCCAGCGCGGTGCCGATGCTCAGCCCCACCAGCGACAGGCCGGTACCCATGTCGCGGGTGACGGCGATGAACAGCAGCGCGAAGCAGCAGCAGGCCAGGTAGAACAGCGGCTGCGCCAGCAACAGCAGCCACAGGCTGCCGGCCACGCCGTCGCCGCGCACGCAGGCCACGTACAGCACGCCCAGCGCGCCATACAGCGAGAACAGCGCCACGTAGGGCGCCAGCTTGCCGGCGATGGCGGCCCAAGGCCGCGCGCCCAGCCAGGCGGCCAGCCGGCCATCGCGGCGCTCGCGGCCGACCGCGCCGCCGGCGGCCAGCGCGGCCAGCAGCGACAGCACCGCCGGGAAGATCAGCGGCAGCAGGAACAGTTCATAGCTGCGCGCCGGGTTGTGCAGCACCGTGGCCTGCACCGTCACCGGCGCCGCGCGCAGGCGCGCCGGCCCCACCTGGCGGCCGATCCGCTCGCGCAGCATGCGCGCGTTGAAGGCACCGACCGCGTCGGCGATGTCGCGCGCGGCCGACTGGCCGGTGGCCATGTAGGTGGCGTTGTAGAACGCGTAGACCGGCGCGGCCTCGCCGCGCAGCGCGCGCCGGCTCATGTCGCGCGGCACCAGCACGATGGCGAACACCTCCAGCGCGCGCAGCTGCGCCTGCGCCTGCGGCAGCGATGCCGGCTGGCTGGCAATGGCCACGCCCGGGCTGGCGTCGATGGCGCGCGCCAGCGCGCGGCTGTCCGCGCTGCCGTCCAGGTCCACCAGCGCCACCGGCACCTGGCGCAGCACCGAGGCGGAAAACAGCCACATCATCAGCGCCATCAGCAGCAGCGGCATCAGCGTGACCAGCGCCAGTTCCCAGCGGTCCTCGCGCCAATGGCGCAGTTCGCGCCGCAGCGCGGCGGAGAACGCGGCAAGCGTGCCCGCTGTCAGCCCTGCGGCCATGCGAACAGCACGCTCATGCCCGGGCGGAAGCCATCGATGGGCTGCCGCGGCCGCGCCCGCACCTCGAAGCTGCGCACGTCGTAGCCGGACGACTGGCGCGTGCTGCGCCAGGTGGCGTAGTCGCCGGCCGGGCTGATGAAGTACACCTCGAACGCGGCCCTGCGCCCGCCCAGCGCGGGAATCGTGCCCTGCAGCGTCGCGCCCGGCGTGAGCCCGTGCAACTGGTCCTCGCGCAGGGTCAGCGCCACCCACATATGGTCGATGTCGACCAGGGTGAACACCGGGTAGCCGGCCGGCACCAGTTCGCCGATGTCGGACAGGCGCTTGCCCACCTCGCCGGCCAGTGGCGCGCGGCCCACCGTTTCCTGCCGCGCGGCCTCGACCTCGGCCCTGGCGCCTTCGGCCTGCTGTACCTGCGCCAGCGCCGCGGTCTTGTCCTGGCGGCGCGCGCCGGCCAGCGCCTGGTCGTACTGCGCCTTTGCCGCGCGCGCCAGCTCCTCCGAGCTGCGCGCCTGCGCCTGCGCCTCGTCGCGTTTCTGCCGCGTCACCACGCCTTCGCGGAACAGGTTGTCCACGCGGCGGAAGGTGGCCGTGGCCAGCTCGGCGCCGGCCACGGCACGCTTCCAGTTGGCCTCGGCGGCGCGGATGTCCTCGCTGCGCGCGCCCTCCTCGGCCTTCTCCGCCACCGCCTGCGCGGCGGCCACCACGGCGTCGGCCTGGCGCTCCCTGGCGGCGACTTCCGGGCTGTCCAGCTCGAACAGCACCTGCCCGGCCGCGACCCGGTCGCCCTCGCGCACGTGCAGCTTCTGCAGCCGCGCGGTGACCTTGGCGGCGACGTTGACGTTGTCGGCATCGGCCATGCCCTGCACCTGGTCGGCCGGGGTGCGCAGGCCCAGCCACAGGCCGAGCGCGACCAGTACCAACAACAGGCCGCCACCGATGGCGAAGGCGCGGCGATGCCGCGGGCCCGCGCCCTGTCCCAGGGAGTCGCTCATTCCAGCACCTTGTCCGCACGTCGGCGGTAGTCGTCGAATCGTTCCATCTGCCCGCTCACTTCCAGCAGCTGCGCCAGCGCCACGTCGAACTGGTAGGCGGCCTGCGCCCGTTCCACCCGCGCGCCGCCCAGCGCCAGGCGCGCGTCGATCACGTCCAGCGAGGTGGCCTGGCCTTCGCGGAAGGACAGCTCCTGCAGGCGCAGGTTTTCCTCGGCCTGGGCGATGCTGCTGTCCAGCAGGCGGAACTGGGTGCGCGCGGTGTCCAGCTCGTTCCAGGCCTTGGCCACGCCCAGCCGCAGCTGGTTCTCGGCCTCGCCCACGCCCGCGCGCGCCTGGTCCAGCTGCGCGCGCGCGGCGCTGACCTGCAGCGGCCGCGCGGTCGGCGACAGGAAGGTGTAGCGCAGGCCGATGCCGAACGCCCAGTCGGCGTCGGTCAGCAGCGCGTCGCGGCGGTGCAGGTCGTATTGCCCGAACAGGTAGACCTGCGGCTTGAGCCTGGCCTGCTGCACGCGCACGCCCTGTTCGGCCTGCGCGGCGAGCGCGCGCAGGCGCTCGATCTGCGGGTGGCGCTGCAGCGCGCTGCGCTCGAACTCCTCGCGCGCGCCCAGCGGCGCGTCGATCACGAACAGCGGCGAGGCGGTGGCCACCGCGCCGCCGCTGCGCAGCAGGGTGGCCAGCGCCTGCTGCAGGGTGGCCAGGTCGTTGAGCGCCTTCTGGTAGTCGCGCTCGGCCTTGTCGCGGGCGACGTTGGCCTGCAGGCGCTGGGCGCGGCTGGCGAAGCCCTCGCGCTCGAGCTTGAGCGCGTCGTCCAGGTGCCGCTGCAGGCCGTCGCGCACCTCGCGCCGCACCTGCACCGCCTGCCCGGCCAGCTGCTGGCCGAAGTAGGCCTGCACCAGCTGCAGCGCCAGCGACTGCCGCTGCGCCTCGCGTTCGGCCTGCGCCTGCGCGGTGGCCGCCTGCGCCGCCTGCTGCGCCGCCGGGATCAGCCCGCCGCTGTACAGCGGCACGCTGGCGGTGACGATCGGGCGGGTGCGCCAGTCGCGCTCGACGAAGCGCAGCGGCGATTCGATGCCGAACGCCTCGGCCACCGGCGCCAGCGACCCCAGCGGCAGTTCCAGGGTCTTCTGGAACTGCATGCGGCGCACGTCGCCGGTGATTTCCGGCAGCCGCAGGTAGCGGGTGGCGTCCTGCAGGTCCTGCTTGTTGCGCACCCCGGCCTGGGCCGCGGCGAGCGCGTCGGACACCTGCTCCAGGCGTTCGCGCGCCTGCTCGAAACTCAGTACCGGCGCGTCATCGGCGGCGCCGCCGCCCGCCAGCAGAAGGCAGGCTGCTGCTACCAGCCGCGCCCGTCCCCTCGTTGTCGGCTGCTTGCCTGCCACCGCGGATGCTCCTTTCCCCACACCCGCGCCAGCATAGCGCCGGTGTCGTGAGGAAGAAGCATGCGCGCCGGCACCTAGGCAGCGCGCGCCAGCGCGGGCCGCGGCGGCAGCCACGCCAGGCTGCGGCCGGCGTGGTCGAGCAGGCGCAGCGTGCCGTTGGGGTCCTCGGCCAGCGCGGTGAGGCTCTCGACCCAGTCGCCGTCGTTGGCGTACACCCGCCCGTCGCGCTCGACCAGCGCGGCGCGGTGGATATGGCCGCAGACGATGCCGTCCAGGCCGCGGCGGCGCACGTCGTCCAGCCCGGCCTGCACGAAGCGCTCGATATAACGCTCGGCCGCGGCGCTGCGCCGCTTGAGGAACTCGGCCAGCGACCAGTAGCGCAGCCCGAAGCGGCGGCGCAGGGCATTGAGCAGGCGGTTGCCGGTGAGAATGCGGTAGTAGAGCCAGTCGCCGAAGCGCTCCTGCAGGCCGCCGAAATGCGTTGCACCGTCGTAGTCGTCGCCATGCACCACCAGCAGGCGGCGGCCGTCGGCGGTGACGTGGATGGCGCGGCGGCGCACCTGCATGGCCGGCAGCATCAGCCCGCAGGTGCGGCGCAGCGGCGCATCGTGGTTGCCGGGGATGTAGACGATCTCGGTGCCGGCGCGGCGCAGCGCATGCAGCGCCTCGATCACCTCGTTGTGCGCCGCCGTCCAACTGGCGCGCCGCTGCGCCAGCCACCACAGGTCGACGATGTCGCCCACCAGGTACAACCGTTCGCAGCGCAGCGTGGACAAAAAGCGCGCCAGTTCGGCGGCATGGCAGTGGCGCGCACCCAGGTGCGTGTCCGAGATGAACACCGCGCGCCGGTGCGGCAGCAGCTGCGCCGGCGCGCTCATGCCACGGCCCCGGCGTCGTGCAGGTAGCGTTTGCGTTTCTTCGGCCGGATCGCCTGCAGGTCCACTTCGATCAGGCCGTCGATGGAATCGCTGAAGTCCGGGTCCACGCCGAACGCCAGGAAGCGGGCGCCGCCGGGTTCGCACAGGTCGGTGTACTGGCGGTAGAGCGTCGGCACGCCCGCGCCCAGCGCGGCCAGGTTGGCCTTGAGCACCTCGAACGCGGCCTCGGCGTCCATGTCGCCGAAGCACGGGGGCGCGGCGAAGTACTGGAACGGCCGGTTCGATTCGGCCAGGCCGTGGCCGCCGCCGTAGTAGCGCTGGTAGTACGCGACCAGCTGCTCGCGCGCCTCGCGCGGCAGCGCCGCGCTGATCGACACCGCGCCGAACAGGTAGCGGATGCCCGGCCGGCAGCGCAGGTAGGCGCCGATGCCCTGCCACAGGTAGTCCAGGCTGCGGCTGCCCCAGTAGTCGGGCACGACGAAGCTGCGGCCCAGCTCCATGCCTTCGGCGATGCGGGTGATGGCGTCGTCCGAATAGCGGAACAGGCCGGCGGTGTAGAGCCCGGCCAGCCCGCTGCGCGCCAGCGCCTGGGCGCCGCGCATGATGCGGTAGGCGCCGGCGATGCGCCGCTGCGCCGCATCCCAGACCACGATGTGCTGGTACAGCGGGTCGAAGTCGTCCAGGTCGCGGCTGCGGCCGGTGCCTTCGCCGACCCGGCGGAAGGTCAGCTCGCGCAGCCGGCCCAGTTCCAGCAGCAGCGGCGAGCCGGCGGCGCAGCGCGCCAGCCGGATCTGCTTGCCGTCGCCGGTCTGGCCGAGCAGCTCGGCGGCCTCGATTTCGGCCTGCACCTGCTCCACCGCGACCGGCGCGGCCAGCGGTTCCGGCCCGCCGCTGGCGGCGTCGGCCAGCGCGGCATCGCGGCCCAGCGCGTACAGCGCGCGCCGCACCGCCTGCAGCTGCAGCGCCGGGTCCAGCGCCGGGTCCAGTTGCATCGCCTGCCCCACCTGCAGCCGCAGCGGGCGCCCGCCGCGGGCAAACATCTCGCGCGCCAGCAGGGCGGTGCCGGCCGGCTTGAACAGGGTCGAGGCGCCGTAGAACAGCGCCGAGTTGCGCGCCTGCACCCGCACCGGCAGCACCGGCGCCCGGGTGGCGTTGGCGAAGCGGACGAAGCCGCGGTTCCAGCGGCCGTCGCGGATGCCGCGCAGCGACAGCCGCGAGACCTCCCCGGCCGGGAAGACGATCACGCACTGTCCGGCCGCCAGCGCCTGCTCCACCGCCTGCAGGCTGGCGCGCCCGGCGCGGCCGCCGAGCATGCGCACCGGCAGCAGCAGCTCGCGCAGCGGTTCCAGCTCGGCCAGCAGGTCGTTGGCGACGATGCGCACGTCGCGCCGCACCCGGCCCACCGCGTCCAGCAGCGCCAGCGCGTCGAGCGCGCCGGAGGGGTGGTTGGCGACCACCAGCAGGCGCCCGCTGGCGGGAATGCGCGCCAGCGCGGCGACCTCCACTTCGTAGCGGCTGCCGAGGAAGTCCAGCGCCGCGGCGACGAAGTCCAGACCGCTGCGGTCGTTGCGGCGCAGGAAGTCCTGCACCCGGTCCAGCCGCGACCAGCGCCCCACCGTGCGCAGCAGCGGCCGCGCCAGGTGGCCGCGCGGGCCGTGGAACCAATCGGGATAGCGCTGCTGCAGGCGGTGTTCGATCTGGTGCATGACGGTAGTCCGACGGCCCGGTTGGCCGGCAGCCTGCGCCCGCCAGGCGGCACTGCGGTTGCGGTTTTGCGGCAGTTCCATGACGCGCGCCCTGCCACCTGCCGCTGCGGCGCGGCAGGTGAACCGGTTTATTAACCGGATGGCAACAGCCGCCCCTGCACTATTCCGGGGGCGCCCCGGCCGTGTATCATGCGCGGCTATCTTTTCATCCGCATACAGGGATACAAGCTCATGTCCAGCTATCTCTTCACTTCCGAGTCGGTCTCCGAAGGCCATCCGGACAAGATCGCCGACCAGATTTCCGATGCGGTGCTGGACGCGATCCTGGCCCAGGACAAGCGCGCCCGCGTCGCCTGCGAAACCCTGGTCAAGACCGGCGCGGCCATCGTCGCCGGCGAAGTGACCACCTCGGCGTGGGTTGACATCGAGGAGCTGACCCGCAACGTCATCAACTCGATCGGCTACGACAACTCCAACGTCGGCTTCGACGGCCACACCTGCGCCATCATCAACATGCTCGGCAAGCAGTCGCCGGACATCGCCGCCGGCGTGGACGGCACCGACAAGAAGGCCAAGAAGCCGGAAGAACAGGGCGCGGGCGACCAGGGCCTGATGTTCGGCTATGCCTGCAACGAAGCCCCGGAGTTCATGCCGGCGCCGATCTACTACTCGCACCGCCTGGTCGAGCAGCAGGCCAAGGTGCGCAAGAAGAAGAACTCGCCGCTGCCGTGGCTGCGCCCTGACGCCAAGAGCCAGGTCACCCTGCGCTACGGCCAGGACGGCAAGATCGAAGGCCTGGACGCGGTGGTGCTGTCGACCCAGCACGACCCGGGCGTGAAGCAGAAGGACCTGATCGAGGCCGTGCGCGAGCACATCCTCAAGCCGGTCCTGCCGAAGGCTTGGCTGGACAAGCTGCCGAAGAACAAGGTGCACATCAACCCGACCGGCATCTTCGTGATCGGCGGCCCGGTGGGCGACTGCGGCCTGACCGGCCGCAAGATCATCGTCGACACTTACGGCGGCATGGCCCGCCACGGTGGCGGCGCGTTCTCCGGCAAGGACCCGTCCAAGGTCGACCGTTCGGCCGCCTACGCCGCCCGCTACGTCGCCAAGAACGTGGTTGCCGCCGGCCTGGCCGACAAGTGCGAAGTGCAGGTCTCCTACGCCATCGGCGTGGCCGAGCCGACCTCGATCTCGGTCACCACCTTCGGCACCGGCAGGATTCCGGACGCGCAGATCGAGAAGCTGATCCGCGCGCACTTCGACCTGCGCCCGTACGGCATCATCAAGATGCTCGATCTGATCCACCCGATGTACCAGCAGACCGCCGCCTACGGCCACTTCGGCCGCAAGCCGAAGGAATTCTCGTACGTCGACGGCGACGGCAAGGCCCAGAACGCCACGGCGTTCTCGTGGGAGAAGACCGACCGCGCCGAAGCGCTGCGCAAGGCCGCCAAGCTCAAGTAAGGCAAGCCAGGCACCGCGTGACCGGAAAGGCCGCCCGCAGGGGCGGCCTTTTCGTTTCTGACGGGCCACGCTTCGCTTCCCGTAGGAGCGGCTTCAGCCGCGAAGGGGGTTTTACCGGGAATGCCCCTTCGCGGCTGAAGCCGCTCCTACGGGGTTCTGCGTGCATCCGGTTGCCGCGCTGGAGTAGCCTGCGGCTCCGTCCCAGTCTGGCGCCGACCATGTCCGAACCCACGCCCCACCAGTTGTCGATGACCGTGCTGATGTCGCCGGAGATGGCCAACTTCTCCGGCAAGGTGCATGGCGGTGCGGTGCTGCGCCTGCTCGACCAGGTCGCCTACGCCTGCGCCAGCCGCTACGCCGGCAACTACGTGGTCACCCTGTCGGTGGACCAGGTGACGTTCCGCCAGCCGATCGCGGTGGGCGAACTGGTCACCTTCCTGGCCTCGGTGAACTACACCGGCACCTCGTCGATGGAAGTGGGCATCAAGGTGGTGGCCGAGGACATCCGCAAGGGCAGCGTGCGCCACGCCAACAGCTGCTTCTTCACCATGGTGGCGGTGGACGACGACGGCAGGCCCACGCCGGTGCCGCCGCTGCAGCCGCGCAGCGGCGACGAGCAGCGCCGCTACGCCGCCGCGCAGATCCGCCGGCAGCTGCGGCAGGAGATGGAACAGCGGCACCTGGAACTGCTCAGGAGCTCCCCGTCCTCCACGCCGGAGGGCTGAAGGCGCCGGGCCACGCGCCGGCCGGTCGTCGCGCCGCCTAGTCCCAGCGCCCTTCCAGCGCCATCAGGATCGCCCGGCGGTGGCTGCGCCGGCTGGCATTGAGGGTGGCCGGGTCCAGCGCCAGCAGCGGATCGAGGAAGCGGGTACGGAGATCGCGCATGCCGGCCTCGTCGTGCAGCCGGTACAGCGCGATGTACAGCCGGGTCGCGCTTTCCAGGGTATGCCCGTCAAGCTGGCCGCGCGTGCGCGCGCGGATCTCCAGCGCCTGCGCATGGGCGTCGCGCGAGGCTTCCCAGTTGCCCGCGTTGCGCTCGATGCGCCCCACCAGGTCGAGGGTGGCGGTGACCCGCGGGTGTTCCGGCCCGAGCTGGCGGCGCATGGCGGCCAGTGTCGCCTGCGCCAGCACGCGCGCCTCGTCCAGCCCGCCGGGCTGGTCGCTGAGCATGCTGGACAGGCCGCCGCGCGCGAACAGCGTGTCGGGGTGATCGGGCCCGAGCACGCGCAGGCAGTCGGCCAGATGCCGGCGCTGCAGCGCGATCGCCTCCTGCTTGCGCTCCTGCTTGGACAGCAGGCGGATCCTGTCCACGACGAACTGGCGCGTGGCCGGGTGCTCGATGCCCAGCACCTGCCCCTGCGCGCGCAGCAGGCGGTCGAGCAGCGCCTCGGCTTCGGCGTAACTTTCCGGCGACTCGGCCAGGCGCACCAGGCTGGTGGCGGCGGTGCCCCAGGCCTTGAGCGTGTCCGGATGCTCGGCGCCGAGGCGGCGCTCGCGCACCTCGGCCACCTGCCGCGCCAGGGCCGCGGCGTGCTCGTAGTCGGCATAGGCGAACCGCAGCCCGGCCTGCGTATCCATCGCCGCCAGCGTGCGGTTGGAGTCCGGCCCGAAGCGGGCGCGGTACAGCGGCAGCAGCGCCTCCATCTCGGCGCTGCCCTCGTCGCGCCGGCCCAGCGTGTCCAGCGTGCGCGCGTAGTCGCCACGCAGCAGCAGCAGGGCTTCGTCGTCGGCCGGCAGCGCGGCCATCCACGCCTCGCGCAGCGCGTGCTGCCGGGCCAGCGCCGCCTGCGGTTCGCCGCGCGCGGCCAGCACCCGCGCCGCGCCCGCCTCGGCGGCGCGGCGCTGCGGGTCCAGCGCCGGCAGGGTGCGCGTGGCCGCCAGCGCGCGCTCGAAGGCCTGCGCCGCCGGCGCCAGTTCGCCCTGCAGCGACAACGCCTGCCCAAGGTCGATGCGCGCGGACACGACGCGCGCGTCGGTGGCCGGCAAGGCCGCTTCGCGTACCTGCAGCACCCGGCGCAGTTCGGCCACCGCATGCGGGTACTGGCCGATGGCGATCAGCACCCGCGCCAGCGACTGGCGCATGTCGGCGGCCAGCAGCGGCGCATCGGCGAAGTCGGCATCCAGCCGCGCCAGCGCGTGGCTGACGACCTGCCGGTCCAGCGCGTCGCGGGCGATGCTCGGCGCGCCGACCTGGGCGAAGGCCTGGCGCAGGCGCACGTCCAGCGGCTGGCCCGGCGCCTGCTTCTGCAGCACCTCCAGCACCTTGCGCTGCTGGGTATCGGTCATGGCATGGCCCATCGCGTCGATGTCCACGCTTTCCAGCATCGCCTGCTGGAAGTCGGTGAGCCGCTGCAGGTCGTGGCCGCGCCTTTCCGCCAGCGCCTGCTGCGCCCGCGCCTGGCCCAGCGCCAGCACCGAGGCCAGCAGGCCGCCCAGCACCGACAGCAGCACCAGCGCCGCGGCGGCCAGCGGCCAGGCGTGGCGGCGCAGGAAACGGCGCGCGCGGTAGCCGCGTTCGCCGTCGCGCGCGCTGACCGGGCAATGGGCCAGGTAACGGCGCAGGTCCTCGGCCAGCGCCGCGACCGAGGCGTAGCGCCGCTCCGGCTCCTTGCGCAGCGCCTTGAGCACGATGGCGTCGATGTCGGCCGGCAGCGCGCGGGCCTGCGCACGCGGCCCGCCGTCGCGCCGCAGCCGCCGGCTGGGCGGCGGCACGTCGGTATGGGCGATGGCGTTGTACAGGCCGGCCGGGTTGTCGATGTCGGCGAACGGCAGCTGCCCGCAGACCAGCTGGTACAGCACCGCGCCCAGCGAATAGACATCGGTGGCGGTGGTCAGCGGCTGGCAGGCGAGCTGCTCGGGGCTGGCATAGGCCAGGGTGAGCGCGTGCTGGCCGGTGCGGGTGTCGCCGGCCGCGCTGTCCTCGTCGATCAGGCGGGCGATGCCGAAGTCCAGCAGGCGCGGCTGGCCGCGCGC
This sequence comes from Stenotrophomonas sp. Steno-Z2, assembly GCF_056393235.1. Taxonomy (NCBI): domain Bacteria; kingdom Pseudomonadati; phylum Pseudomonadota; class Gammaproteobacteria; order Lysobacterales; family Lysobacteraceae; genus Stenotrophomonas; species Stenotrophomonas sp. Steno-Z2. The sequence goes on from NZ_JBWJOY010000001.1 coordinate 387,573, forward strand.
GTCGACCAGGATGTTGGCCGGCTTGAGGTCGCGGTGGATGACCAGACAGCGGTGCGCCTCGGCCACCGCCTCGCACACCTTGACGAACAGTGCGATGCGCGCGTCCAGCGGCAGGCGCGCGGCATGGGCGTCCACGCGTTCGCCTTCCACGTATTCCATCGCCAGGAACGGGCGGCCATCGGCGAGGATGCCGCCGTCGAGCAGGCGCGCGATGCCCGGGTGGTCCAGCCGCGCCAGCAGTTCGCGTTCGCGGGCGAAGCGCTCGCGCAGTTCCGGCGAGGCCTCGGCCACCGGATTGAGCAGCTTCAACGCGACCTTCTGCACGAAACCGCCGTGGCGGCGTTCGGCCAGGTAGACCACGCCCATGCCGCCGGCGCCCAGGCGCTGCAGCAACCGGTAGTCGCGCGCGGCATCGGCCGAGGTCTGCTGGCCACTGAGGTCCTGCCCGGCATCGGGCGCCGGCGCTCCGGGCGAACGCCACGACACCACCAGCGTCTGGTCGGCCTCCATGCCGGCGAGCAGCGCGCGCACCTCGCGCGCCATTGCCGTGTCGTTCATCGCTTCGCGCGCGATCAGCGCCTCGCGGGCCTCCCCGCGCAGGTCCAGCGCCTGCAGCACGATCTGCTTGACCCGGTGGTAACGCGCCGCGTCGCCCCGGTTCCCCTCCCCCTCGCGCATCGTCCGCCCCCGTGCGGCGTGCTGCCGTCAGCCGGTATTCTGCACGCCCTGCGACACGCCGTTCACGCAGGCCACCAGCGCGCGCAGCAGCGCCTCGTCCTCGCGGCCGCTTTCCCGCCAGCGCTGCAGCAGGTCCACCTGCAGTGCGCTGATCGGGTCGATGTAGGGGTTGCGCAGGCGGATGGACAGCGCCAGCCGCGGATCGTGCTCGAGCAGTTCCTGCTGCCCGCTCAGGCGCTTGACCCAGTGCGCGGTCAGCGCCAGTTCCTCGCGGATCAGCGGGAAGAAACGCTCGTGCAGCGGCCCGGCCAGGCGCGAAAACTGCTCGGCGATGTGGATGTCGCCCTTGCTCAGCACCATCGCCATGTCGTCCATGAAGGTGGCGAAGAACGGCCAGTCGTGCGCCATCTCGCGCAGCAGCGCCTCGTTGCCCGCGTCGGCGGCGGCCTGCAGGCCGCTGCCCACGCCGAACCAGCCGGGGATCACCGCCCGCGCCTGGCTCCAGGCGAACACCCACGGGATCGCGCGCAGGTTGGACAGCGCCGCGTCCTGACCGAGCCGGCGCGACGGCCGCGAGCCCAGGGTCATGCGCTCGATCACGTCGATCGGGGTGGCGGCGCGGAAGTAGTCCATGAACCGCGCGTCGCCGACGAAGGCGCGGTAGCGGCGCGAACTTTCCGCCGCGACGATGTCCATCACCGGCGTCCACTGCCGCTCGCGCGGCTCGGGCGCGCGCGGGCGCAGGCTGGCGCGCAGCACCGCGCCGGCCGACTGTTCCAGCGAACGCAGCGCCAGCGCGCGGATGCCGTACTTGCGGTGGATCACCTCGCCCTGTTCGGTCACGCGCAGGCGGCCATCAATGCTGCCGCGCGGCGAGGCGTCCACCGCATGCGTGGTCTTGGTGCCGCCGCGGCTGATCGAGCCGCCGCGGCCGTGGAAGAAGGTCAGGCGCACGCCGTGCCCGGCGGCCACCGCCAGCAGTTCCACCTGCGCCTGCTGCAGGCCCCAGCGCGAGGCGGCGATGCCGCCGTCCTTGCCGCTGTCCGAATAGCCGAGCATCACCATCTGCACGTCGCCGCGCGCGGCCAGGTGCGCGCGGTACACCGGGTCGGCGAGCAGGTCGCGCAGGGTCGCGGTACCGCGGCGCAGGTCGTCCACCGTCTCGAACAGCGGCGCGATGTCCAGCGGCACCGCGTTGCCGGCGTCGACCAGGCCGCCGCGCCGCGCCAGCGCCAGCACCGCCAGCACGTCGCCGCGGTCGTGCGCCATCGAGATGATGTAGCTGCCCAGCGCATCGGCGCCGTGGCGGCGGTGCGCGTCGGCCAGCGCCGCGAACACCTTGTCCAGGCGCTGCCCGGCTTCGTCGGCGCCACGCGGCAGCGCGGCCTCGCCGGCGGCATAGGGCGTCAGCAGCCGCGCGCGCGCCGCGCCGTCCAGCGCGTCGAACGTGTCCTGGCCGCCCAGCACTTCGGCCAGCGCGCGCGCATGCACGCTCGACTCCTGGCGCACGTCCAGCCGCGCCAGGTGGAAGCCGAAGGTGCGCACGCGCCACAGCAGGCGGCGCACCGAGAACCAGCCGGCATGGCGGCCCTTGTTGGCGTCCAGGCTGTCGAGGATCAGCTGGATGTCGCCGGTCAGTTCCTCCGGCGATGCGTAGGCACCGTGCGCGTCGTCGAGCGTGGCCTGCAGGCGCGCGCGCATGCGGTCGTTGAGCAGGCGGTAGGGCATGTCGGCGTGGCGCGGGCGCGACTGCACCTGCGGCAGCAGCGCGCGGTATTGCTCCACCCGCGCGCGCACCGCATCGCTCACGCCCACCAGTTCGGTGGACTGGCTGAGCAGGCTGGCCAGCTTGAGCAGGTCCTTCTGGTACAGCTCCAGCACCGCGGCGCGCTGCGCGTTCAAGGTGGCGGCGATGGTGGCCGCGTCGACGTTGGGGTTGCCGTCCATGTCGCCGCCCACCCAGGTGCCGAAGCGCACCAGCCGCGGCAGCGGCAGGCTGCGGCCCCAGGTGTCGAGCAGCGCCTGTTCCAGCGATTCGTAGAACACCGGCATCACCCGGTACAGCACGCGGGTGAGGTAGAAGCCGACATGCTCGCGCTCGTCCTCCACGCTGGGCCGCACCGGCGAGGAATCGGCGGTCTGCCACGAGGCGGTGAGCGCCATGCGCAGGCGCGCGGCGTCGGCGGCCTGCTCGCCCGGCGTGCGCTGGCCGTCGAGGTTGTCCACCAGGCTGGCCACCATCAGCTGCTCTTTTTCCAGCAGCGCGCGGCGCACCGCTTCGGTCGGGTGCGCGGTGAACACCGGCTCGATGTCGATGCGCGGCAGCCACTGCACCAGTTCGTCCAGCGTGACGCCCTGCGCCTTGAGCTGCTGCAGCGCGTCCTGCAGGCCTTCGGGCTGCGGGCGCTTGGTGCCGGCGCGCTGGTAGTCGCGGCGGCGGCGGATGCGGTGCACGCGCTCGGCGATGTTCACCACCTGGAAGTAGGTGCTGAACGCGCGCACCAGCGCCTCGGCCTGGCGTGGCGTGCGCCCGGCCAGCTGCGCGCTGAGCGTGGCCAGCGGCGCCTGGCTCTCGCGGCGCGCGATCGCGGCGGTGCGCACCTCTTCCACTTCATCGAGGAACGCGGGCGAAACCTGTTCGGAAAGAAGATCGCCGACCATCGCGCCAAGGCGGCGGACATCGTCGCGCAGGGGCAGATCGGGCGTGGCGAAGACGACGCTGCTGCGGTACTCGTTCATCCGGGGAGCAGGACCTGAAGAGCGGGAACGCCCCAAGCCTACCCGAAAAATCCCGCGGTTTTTGCAGTGCACCAATGCGCAAAATGGTTGCATCTGCATGTTGTCCGCGCGCTGTCCGCACAGACACGACGACGGGGCGCGAACGCCCCGTCGTGGTCATGCCATGACGCCGGGATGTCAGCGCCTTTTTTCGTCCCTGGCCGGTGCCGCCAGCCAGCGGTCCAGCCAGTCCTCGCTCTCGGCGAGCATGGTCATGATCGATTCGCGCGCGCGGTAGGCGTGCGATTCGTTGGGCAGCATCACCAGCCGCGCATTGCCGCCCAGGCCCTTGACCGCCGCGAACATGCGCTCGCTCTGCATCGGGAAGGTGCCGGAGTTGTTGTCGTCCACGCCATGGATGAACAGGATCGCGTCCTTGATGTCGCCGGCGTAGTTGAACGGCGACATCTTCAGGTAGGTGTCCTGCGCCTGCCAGTAGTTGCGCTCCTCGGCCTGGAAACCGAACGGGGTCAGCGTGCGGTTGTAGGCGCCCGAGCGGGCGATGCCGGCCTTGAACAGGCGCGTATGCGCGAGCAGGTTGGCGGTCATGAACGCACCATAGGAATGGCCGCCGACGGCGATGCGCCCGCGGTCAGCCACGCCACGGCGCACCACCTCGTCCACCGCCGCCTGCGCGCTGGCCACCAGCTGCTGCACATAGGTGTCGTTGGGCTCGGCGTCGCCCTCGCCGACGATCGGCATGGTCGGGTTGTTGAGCACCACGTAGCCCTTGGCCAGGAATGCCTGCGGACCCCAGTAGCTGATCGCGTTGAAGCGGTGCGGCGAGCCGATGACCTGGCTGGCGTCGTCGGCCGACTTGAACTCGGCCGGGTAGGCCCACATCAGCAGCGGGCGCGGGCCGTCCTTCTTCGGGTCGTAGCCGGGCGGCAGCAGCAGGTCGGCGGTGAGTTCGACGCCATCGTTGCGCTTGTAGCGGATCTGCTCCTTCTTCACCCCGCGCAGCTGCGGCAGCGGGTGTGGGGTGTGGGTCAGGGCGACCGGCGCCGCATCGCCACCGAGCGCGCGCGCATACAGGTTGGACGGCTCGTCGTTGGACTCGCGGCTGTACAGCACGCGCGGCGCGTCGCCGTCGGTCACCGCCACCGGCGCCTCGTAGTACGGCGCCTGCGAATGGAACAGGCGCTCGCTCTTGCCGCTGGCCAGGTCGACGCGATCCAGGAACGGGCGGTCGCCTTCGGGCGAGGCGCCGTCGCCGACGCGGTAGAAGCCGGTGCCGTCGGCGGTGAACTGCAGGCGCGCGCGGCCGCCGTCGTCGGGCTGCAGCAGCGGTTCGCCCGGATCGCCGTAGCGGTCGTCCTCCGAGCGCGCGTACAGCAGCGTCGGCGCCTGCTCCGGGTGGTCCGGCGCGATCTTCCACTGCTTCACCTGGCGGGTCTTCCACCAGTATTCGTCCAGCAGCGCCACGTCGCCGCGGCCCCAGGTGATGCCGGCATAGCGCGACCCCAGCCGCGCCAGCGTTACCGGCGGCCGGTCGAACGGCGCGGCCTGCACCAGCACCGCATCGCGGATCGCCGCCTCGCGCGCCGGATCGCCGCCATCCTGCGCCTCGGCCCACACCAGGGTGGCCGGCGCGTCGGCGCGCCAGCCGATCGAACGCACGCCGGTCGGCACCGCGTCGTTGCCGGTCGGCAGGCCTTCGACCAGCGGCAGCTTCGCCACCGTGTGCGCCACCCGGCCCTGCGCGTCCAGCACTTCGATGCGGCGCGGGAAGCGGCTCACCGGCACCGCGTAGGAGAACGGCCGCTCCACGCGCTGGCTGAGCAGGTAGTTGCCGTCCGGCGAGGACGACAGCCCCAGGTAGAGGCCGGCCGCGCCCAGCGGCCGGCTCTCGCCGTTGATCGCCACCCGCACCGGCTGCGCCTGCAGGTAGTACTCGAACAGGCGCGCGTCGTGTTCGTTCTTCAGCAGGTCCTGGTAGGTGCGCACCGAGCGCACGCCCGTGCCCGCCTCGGTCTGCTGCACCGCCGGGCCGGTGGGAATGCCGTCACCCACCGGCGCGGCGCCCTGCCCGGCCGGGCGCTGCAGCACCAGCAGCGCGTCGCCGCCGGGCAGCCAGGCGTAGCCATTGCCGACCACCGAGTTCAGTCGTTCGGCCACGCGGCGCGCGCTGCCGGCGGTCACGTCCACCAGCCACAGCTCGTTGCTGCCGCTGGCCGGGTCGACCTGGTTGAAGGCCAGGTACTTCTGGTCCGGCGACCAGGCCAGCGAGGCCACCGACAGCGGCTGCGGCAGGCCGCTGATCTGGCGCTCCTTGCCATCCACGGTGGAAATCAGCCACAGCCTGCTGCCGAAGGAGAAGCGGCTGTCGGAGAAGGTCTTCGGGTTGATGCGCAGGCCGGCCAGCTTCAGCTCCGGCTGCGCCACCTGGGCGATGGACGGCAGCGGCGGGGTCTGCAGCACCGCCGCCAGGTCGCGGCGCGGCGACAGCCGCAGGGTGGGCGCGCGCGGGGCATCCACCACCGCCTGCAGCGCGGCCGACGGCAGGCGGTAGCCCTGGGCGTCGCCGGCGGGGGCGTTGGCTGCCGGGGCGGCGGCCAGCAGCGGCGGCACGGCCAGCAGCAGGCCGGCGCACAGCACCAGCGCCGCGGAAGCGCGCCGGGCGCGGCGGGAAGCGAACATCGTCATGGCAATCCTCTCTCGGCTGAATCGACCGCCCACGTTAACAATCCCCGGCCGCCGCCTCCCCTGCCTTTGGTTGGGCCAGGCCGGCCCGCGATATAATCGCCGGCCCGTCCGAGGGGCGCTGCGACCGTCGTGCGAGTCCCCCGCAAGGGCCGGACCGGCACGGCGGCCAGGCTCGGACGGCCCGCATGCAACAACGGCGCCCGGCGAACGCGAGCCTGCTCGCACCACACCGGAGCTTTACATGAACGCTGTTGCCAAGACCTTCTCCACCGAAGGCGATTACAAGATCCGCGACATCTCGCTGGCCGACTGGGGCCGCAAGGAAATCGACATCGCCGAGCACGAGATGCCGGGCCTGATGTCGATCCGCCGCAAGTACGCCGCCTCGCAGCCGCTCAAGGGCGTGCGCGTGACCGGCTCGCTGCACATGACCATCCAGACCGCGGTGCTGATCGAAACGCTGAAGGACATCGGCGGCGACGTGCGCTGGGCTTCGTGCAACATCTTCTCCACCCAGGACCAGGCCGCCGCCGCCATCGCCGCCACCGGCACCCCGGTGTTCGCGTGGAAGGGCGAGACCCTGGAGGAATACTGGGACTGCACCCTGGAGGCGCTGACCTTCAAGGCAAGCGATGGCACCCTGCTCGGCCCGGAACTGGTGGTCGACGACGGCGGCGACGTCACCCTGCTGATCCACAAGGGCTATGAGCTGGAAAACGGCAGCGACTGGGTCAACACCCCGTCCGGCTCGCACGAGGAACAGGTCATCAAGAACCTGCTCAAGCGAGTGGCCACCGAGCGCCCGGGCTACTGGACCCGCGTGGTCAAGGACTGGAAGGGCGTGTCCGAGGAAACCACCACCGGCGTGCACCGCCTGTACCAGCTGGCCGAAGCCGGCACCCTGCTGGTGCCGGCGATCAACGTCAACGACTCGGTCACCAAGAGCAAGTTCGACAACCTGTACGGCTGCCGCGAATCGCTGGCCGATGGCCTGAAGCGCGCGATGGACGTGATGCTGGCCGGCAAGGTGGCCGTGGTCTGCGGCTATGGCGACGTCGGCAAGGGCTCGGCGCACTCGCTGCGCGCCTACGGCGCGCGCGTGATCGTCACCGAGATCGACCCGATCTGCGCGCTGCAGGCGGCGATGGAGGGCTTCGAGGTCAACACCATCGAATCCACCCTGGGCCGCGCCGACATCTACGTCACCACCACCGGCAACAAGGACATCATCCGCATCGAGCACCTGAGCGCGATGAAGGACCAGGCCATCGTCTGCAACATCGGCCACTTCGACAACGAGATCCAGGTCGATGCGCTGGTGAAGTTCCCGGGCGTGCAGCACATCAACATCAAGCCGCAGGTGGACAAGTACGTGTTCCCGAACGGCAATGCGATCTTCCTGCTGGCCGAAGGCCGCCTGGTCAACCTGGGCTGCGCCACCGGCCACCCGAGCTTCGTGATGTCCAACAGCTTCGCCAACCAGACCCTGGCGCAGATCGACCTGTGGGCCAACAGGGACAGCTACAAGGCCGACGTCTACCGCCTGCCGAAGAAGCTGGACGAGGAAGTGGCGCGCCTGCACCTGGAGAAGATTGGCGTGAAGCTCACCACCCTGACCCAGGAACAGGCCGACTACCTCGGCGTGCCGGTGGAAGGCCCGTTCAAGCCGGAGCACTACCGCTACTGACCGGCCTGCCGGGTCACCGCGTGCAATACACGACGGGCGCCGCGCGGCGCCCGTCGCATTTTTGCTGCTACGCTGCGCGCCCTGCTCCGATCCGGCCCCGAAGGCGACGATGAAAACGATGTTCCCGGCCATCGCGGCGCTGCTGATGGCGGCCCTGTCCAGTACCGCCCACGCGCAGCCGGCGGCACCCGCGCACGAGAGCTTCGTCATCCAGTCGCAGCGGCTGCAGGAAGCGCGCACCATCAATGTCTACCTGCCGCCCGCCGACGCGGCGCCGGCGCATCCGGTGCTGTACATGCCCGATGGCGGCGTCGCCGAGGACTTCCCGCACGTGGCCGCCACGGTCGATGCCGGCATCCGCGCCGGCCGCATCGCGCCGCTGCTGGTGGTCGGCATCGAGAACACCCAGCGCCGCCGCGACATGACCGGCCCGACCGAGGTGGACAGCGACCGCCGCATCGCGCCGGTGGTCGGCGGCTCGGCCGCGTTCCGCGCCTTCATCGCCGAAGAGCTGGTTCCCGAGATCGAACGCCGTTACCGCACCACCGGTTCGCGCGGCATCATCGGCGAATCGCTGGCCGGGCTGTTCATCGTCGAGACCCTGTTCGAGCAGCCGGCGCTGTTCGATACCTGGATCGCCTTCAGCCCCAGCCTGTGGTGGAACGACGCGGCGCTCACCCGCAGCGCCGGCGAGCGGCTGCGGGGCATGCCCGGGTTGCGGGGCCGCGTGCTGCTGGCATGGGGCGACGAGGACACCATCGGCCCGCACGCGCAGGCGCTGTCGGACACGGTGGAGCGCGCCGCCCTGCCCGGCCTGCAATGGCAGGCCATGCCGCGCCCGGACCTGCGCCACGACACCATCTACACCGCACTGGAAACGATGGCGATCGAACGCATGTATCCGGCCGCACCCGCTGCCGGCGACGGTGATCGCTGATCCATCACCCGACGGCACCCGCCGCAGGCCCTGCGGCGACGGCAAACGCAACCCAGCCATGTCCGCATCGATCATCGAAATACCGCCCACCGAAGCGCCGATGGCGCTGCTCCTGCTGGCCGATCCCTCGGAACGGAAGGTGCGCGGCTACCTGCCCGCCGCGCGCTGCTTCGCCGCACTGCTGGACGGCGGCATCGCCGGCATCTGCGCGGTCGTGCCGCTGGGTCCGGGCCGCCACGAACTGATGAACATCGCCGTCGATCCGGCGCGGCAGCAGCGCGGCATCGGCACGCGGCTGCTGGCCCACGTGATCGACACCTGCCGGCGCGAAGGCGCGGCGCGGCTGGAAGTCGGCACCGGCGCCTTCGGCTACCAGCTGGCCTTCTACCAGCGGCACGGCTTCCGCGTGTTCCAGGTGGAGCGCGACTTCTTCCTGCGCCACTACGACGAGGCGATCGTCGAGGACGGCATCCAGCACCGCGACATGCTGCGCCTGGCCATCGATTACCGGCAGGAGCGCTGAGCGCTCAGCGCCAGTTCGCGTTCGCTTCCCAGAACTCCACCGCGCGGCGGTAGGCGTCGCGGTCGATGGGCACGCCCGAGCCGCCTTCCTCCACGCCCAGCGCATTGCGCATCATGGTGATCGGCGCCATCGGGATTTCCGCCGGCTCGGCGGTGTACAGGCAGCCGACCACGCCCCAGTCGGCGTCGATGGGCGCGCCTTCCTTCGCCAGCTGTTCGCGGCTGTAGAGGATGACCACCAGGTAATCGGCCACCGGCGGCTCCACGCCCTCGAACCAGCGCACCAGCACCGGCAGTTCCTCGCGCGTGCGCGCCTCGTAGGCCGAGCGCAGCAGGTGGCGGTTGCCGTCGGTGACCGGCACGGTCAGGCAGCGCGTGGAAGTCCAGTTGCGGTGCACGTGCAGCCTGCAGAACGGCGCATAGCCGTCGAGCACCTTCAGCGGTTCGTGTTCGTTGAGGTGGCGCTCGAACTGCTCGGGCGTGCAGTCGCGGATCGTGTTCGGGCGCGGCGTGCGCGGGAACAGGCGGGTGCGGGCGAAGGGCGTGAGGAAGATGGACATGGCCGGGTCGTTCGGAAAACCCGGCCATTGTCGGCCATCGCGCCGTGGCGGCGCACGCCGCGCTCAGGCCTGCGCCTGCTCCGGATGCGGGATGCGCTCGGCCTGCTCCACCGACGGCGTGCGCCAGCCCGCCTGCACGCCCCACACGTAGAACGCGATGCCGATCAGCGCCACCACCCCCAGGTCCCAGCCATAGGCCAGGTAGCCGCGGCCGCCGAAGGTGCTGCTGCCCAGCCACGACACCAGCGCCAGCGTCGGCAGGTAGCACACCAGCCAGCCCGCGCCCTTCAGCTGCCGGCCGAAATCGTGCCAGCCGGACCGGGCCTGGTAGTAGAAGTAGATCGGCAATGCGACCAGCATCAGCACGATGATCTGCCCGGTCAGCGGCCAGCGCGCCCAGTACAGCAGCTCGGTGGCCATCACGAAGGCGGCGCCGGCCAGCACCGGCAGCGCCTTCACCCGCAGCGGCCGGTGCAGGCCGGGCGCGGTGCGGCGCAGCGCCATCGCGCTGACCGGGCCGGTCATGTAGGAGATCACTGTCGCCACCGAGATCACCGCCGCCAGCGTGCCCCAGCCGCGGAAGAAGAACAGGAACAGAAACGAGACCATCAGGTTCAGCCACATCGCCGGGCGCGGCACGCCCCAGTGCGCGTGCACGCGGCCGAGGATGTCCGGCGCGGTGCCGTTGCGCTGCATGCCGTAGATCATGCGCGCGGTGGTGGCGGTATAGGTCATGCCGGTGCCGCTGGGGCTGACGAAGGCGTCGATGTAGAGCAGCATCGCCAGCCAGTGCAGGTTGGCGATCAGCGCCAGCTGCGCGAACGGCGAGCGGAAATCGATGCCGTGCCAGCCGGCCTGTTCCAGCATGTGCGGCGGCACCGCGCCCAGGTAGGCCACCTGCAGCAGCACGTAGATCACCGTCGCCAGCAGGATCGAGCCGACCACCGCCAGCGGGATGCTGCGCCCGGGGTCGCGCGCTTCGCCGGCAAGGTTCACCGGGCTCTGGAAACCGTTGAAGCTGAAGACGATGCCGGCCGTGGCGATGGCGGTGAGGATCGCCGAGAAATCCAGCACCGGGCTGCCGGCGCCATGCAGGCCCACCGAGAAATTCCGCGCATGGAAGCCGCTGGCGATCAGCGCCACCGCGGTCAGCGCCGGCACCACCAGCTTGAACACGGTGATGGTGCTGTTGGAGCGCGCGAACAGCTTCACGCTCCAGTAGTTGACCAGGAAATACACCACCACCAGCAGCGCGGCGATGCCCAGCCCCGGCGCGGTCAGCTCGCCGTGGCCACCGGGCGCCTGCACGTACAGGTCCTGCGCCCACTGCCACGGCCAGGACGCCATGTACTGCACCGAGGCCTCGGCCTCCACCGGGATCACCGAGACGATGGCGATCCAGTTGGCCCAGGCGGCGATGAAGCCCACCAGCGAGCCGTGCGAATAGTGGCTGTAGCGCACCATGCCGCCGGATTCGGGGAACATCGCGCCCAGCTCGGCATAGGTCAGGGCGATGGTGAGGATGATGGCCGCGCCCAGCACCCAGGCCCAGATCGCCCCTGGCCCGGCCAGGCCGGCGGCGCGCCAGGCGCCGAACAGCCAGCCCGAACCGATGATGGAGCCCAGCCCGGTCAGCATCAGGGCGAAGGGGCCGACGTCGCGGCGCAGGGCGCTGGGAGGATTCATGGTGGCTCCGGCAGGCAGCGTGCCGGCGGCCGGCACGGAAACGAGGGGGACAACGCGGGACCCGGCAGTCAGCCCCACCTATGGCACGCCGGGGCGTGAACGCCGCGTGGCCGGGAGGCATCGCGCCACATTTTCCACTGTCTTCCGTTGCCCCGGCGTGTTGCCGGCCTCGTGCACCGTCGGCCGATGCGCGCCATGCCCGGTGGTGTCTTGCGGCCGCGACACAGTGCCGCCGGCCATCGTCGAGGACATCGCATCGCCACGCGGCACTGCCTGGCGATGCGCCTGGCCGCCAGGCGCTGGCCCCCGCCAACTGAACGGCGATCCAGCGGGCGGCGCGCCGCTGCGTGACGAAGACGCGGTTCCGACACGCCTCCGACCCGCGCCTGCGCATCGTGGCCGCGCTCCTTCCCGGATCGGATCGCCGCCATGATCTCCAGCGCCGCCCTGCGCGACAGCAAGGTTCCCGAAGTCACCCTCGCCTTCTGGATCACCAAGATCCTCGCCACCACGCTGGGCGAGGTCGGCGGCGATGCGGTCACCATGTCGATGGACCTGGGCTATCTGCTCGGCACCGTGCTGTTCGCCGCGGTGTTCGCCATCGCGGTGGCGGCGCAGATCCGCGCCAGCGGCTTCCGTCCCTGGCTGTACTGGGCGGCGATCATCGCCAGCACCACGGTCGGCACCACCCTGGCCGACTACGTGGACCGCTCGCTGGGCATCGGCTACGGCGGCGGCAGCAGCCTGCTGCTGGCGCTGCTGCTGGGCACGCTGTTCTGCTGGCGGCACAGCACCGGCAGCGTGTCGGTGGTCGACATCCGCTCGCGGCGCAGCGAGCTGTTCTACTGGCTGACCATCACCTTCTCGCAGACCCTGGGCACCGCCCTGGGCGACTGGGCGGCAGATACCCAGGGGCTGGGCTACGGCGGCGGCATCGTCTTGTTCGGCGGCCTGCTGGCGCTGGTCGCGGCGCTGCACTTCGGCACCCGATTGTCCAGGACCCTGCTGTTCTGGGCCGCCTTCGTCCTCACCCGGCCGCTGGGCGCGGTGGTCGGCGATTTCCTCGACAAACCGCTCGACCATGGCGGGCTCGCCCTGGACCGCTACGCAGGCTCGCTGGTGCTGCTGCTGGCCATCGTCGCCTGCGTCGCGCTGCTGCCGCAGCGGGCGGCGCGGCAGGCGCATTGAAGGCCCGGACGCAGCCGCGCGCCCCATCACAACCGAAACGATTGCACATCCATCTTGATGGAGAGATATAATCCGGACCAAATCCATCCCATGGCCCGCCATGACCCCGCTCAGCTTCGAGTTCTATCCGCCCAAGACCGACGACCAGCGCGCGCAGCTGGACCGCACCGCGAGCAGACTCAAGGTGCATGCGCCCGAATACGTGTCCTGCACCTTCGGCGCCGGCGGCTCGACCCTGAGCTACACCTCCGAGACGGTGCGCCACCTCAACCAGCACCACGGCCTGCAGGCCGCGCCGCACCTGTCCTGCGTGGGCGGCACCCGCGAGGAGATCCGCGAACTGCTCAAGCTGTACCGCGCCATCGGCGTGCGCCGCATCGTCGCCCTGCGCGGCGACCTGCCCTCGGGCATGGGGTTTCCCGGCGACCTGCGCTATGCCTCGGAGCTGATCGCCTTCATCCGCGCCGAGCATGGCGACGCGTTCCGCATCGAGGTCGGCGCCTACCCGGAGACCCACCCGCAGGCCAGCGACGCGCTGGCCGACCTGCGCCACTTCAAGGCCAAGATCGACGCCGGCGCCGACGCGGCCATCACCCAGTACTTCTACAATCCCGACGCCTATTTCCATTTCGTCGACGCCACGCGCAGGCTGGGCGTGGACGTGCCGATCATCCCCGGGGTGATGCCGATCTCCAACTTCAGCCAGCTGCGCCGCTTCTCCGAGCAGTGCGGCGCGGAGATACCGCGCTGGATCGCCAAGCGCATGCAGGCCTACGGCGACGATGCCGATTCGGTGCGCGCGTTCGGCGCCGACGTGGTGGCGGCGCTGTGCGAGCGGCTGATCGCCGGCGGCGCGCCGTCGCTGCACTTCTACACGCTCAACCTGGCCAGGCCGACCAACGCGGTGCTGCAACGCCTCGGCCGCACCTGAGCCGCCGCATGGGCGCACTCCGGTGCGCGATGGGGCGTTCGCGCTGGATCACCCGCACGGATGCTCTGGTCGCTGCGGAGCAAACCCGCATCACACACCACGGTACGCCCGGCGCGTTAGGCTTGGCCGATGCGCTGCCTGCCGCTCCTGCTGCTTTCCACCGCCCTGTGCGCCGGCGCCGTGCAGGCGCAGCAGGTCAACCGCTGCACCGACGCGCAGGGCCGCACGGTGTACGGCGACAAGTCCTGCGAGGCGATGGGCGCGCACGCGCGCCTGCTGCCCGAGGCGCGCGCCGCCGGCAGCAGCGGCCTGTACCGCGACACCTGCGCGCGCCGGCTCAGCGAAGTGGTGGCGCAGATCCGCTCGGCGGTGGACGCGCGCGACCCCAACCGCCTGTCCGGCATCTATGCCTGGAGCGGGCTGTCCAGCGCCGAAGCCACGCGGGTGATGGACCGGCTGGATGCGATCGTGCAGCGCCCGCTGGTCGACATCGCGCCGGTATTCCCGCGCGACCCGCAGCTGGAACCGGGGGAAGGCCATGACGAAGAGGTTGGCGAGGATCCGATCATGATCAGCAACGTGCCGGCCCTGCGCCCGCGCCCGGTCGCGCTGCGGCTGGAACAGACCCTGGGCCGCAGCGCCACGCCGTCGCGCACGCTGCTGAAGCTGCGCCGGCAGTACAACTGCTTCTGGATCAGCCTGTAGGCGACTGCGGCCACAGGGCGCGGATCGCGGCCACGCCCAGCGCACCGTGGCGGCGCGCGGTGCCGATGTCCGCCGCGCCCAGGCCGCCGATGGCGTAGATCGGCAGCGATACCTGCTCGCGCAGGCGTTCGAACGCCTCCCAGCCCAGCGGCGTCGCGCCGGGATGGCTGGCGGTGGCCTGCACCGGGCCGAGCACGGCGAAGTCGCAGCCCAGGCGCTGCGCGGCCTGCAGCTGCGGCAGGTCGTGGCAGGACGCGCCGACCCGCACGCTGTCGGGCAGCGGGCGCCGCTCCAGCTGCAGCAGCTGCTCGCTGCCCAGGTGCACGCCCACGCCCAGTTCCCTGGCCAGCGCGATGTCGCGGTTGAGCAGCAGCTCGGCCTGGCGGCCGACGCGGTCCACCGCATCGCGCGCCAGCACCGCGCGCGCGCCGGCCTGCGGCGTGCGCAGCTGCACCCGGCGGATGCCGCCCTCGACCGCGGCGGCCAGCCCGTCCAGCCAGGCGGCGGCGCCGGCCAAGGGCTCGGGCGTGACCAGGTAGCGGTCGGCCTGGCGCAGCGCGGCCACCACCGGCAGGTCCGCCGGCGGCATCGAATAGCGGCCGAGCCTGTCCGGCGTCACCCAGGTGATGGCCTGCCCCTCGCGCCCCCGCGCCGTGCCCTTCCAGCGCGGCACCAGCCGCACTTCCAGGCGCAGGCGCTTGTCCGGGTACAGCTGCGGCACCTCCATCACCCAGTCCCCGACCTCTGCCTCGATGCCGAGCTCCTCGCGCAGCTCGCGCACCAGCGCCTGCTCGGACGTCTCCCCCGCTTCGCGCTTGCCGCCGGGAAACTCCCACAGCCCGGCCATGTCGCTGTTGCCGGTACGGCGGTTGAGCAGGATGCGGCCGCGGGCGTCGGTGATGACGGCGGCCACGACATGGATGGAACGCAGGGGAGGTGTCATGCGTCGAGAATGCCGAAAACCCGAGGGCCGACGCAATCGCCTGCCTGCGCGCTTCCCGGGCAGGGCGGTCATCGGAGGCGCAGTGCGGACAAGTTCCACACCCACTGTCACTGGACCGAAGGACGCAGCGGCGCCGGTCAACGGTCGGCTCCCACCGGATCGCCTCCGGAGGAACCCCCTGCGCCGGGGCGCCCCCGTGCGCAAAGCGCGAATGGCAAAGCCGACCCGAAGGGCGAGCCGCGTGCGGCGAGTCAAGGCGCGGGATGAGGGGGACCTGCCTGCGCGACAACGCCGCGCACGCCCGGTGCCCGCACCCGGCCGGGGAAGAAGAGAGAACGCATGGCCGCGCTCTGCGGCGCAACCGTGGGGTAACAGCGCGCAGCAACGGCACGTCGTGGCCAACAGCCGATGTTGCGGCTATCCGGCCGAAGGAAAGCCCCCCTTGGTAAGGGGGGGCGCGCCGAAGGCGCGGGGGATCGGGGATAAAGACCATGCACCCATGATCCGTGGCACGGATCATGGGTGCGTAGCCCGCTTCGCGGGCTACGCCATGGTCAACTCAACTTTCAGTTGAGTTGACCATGGCAATGCTTGTACTTCTTGCCGCTGCCGCAGGGGCACGGATCGTTGCGGCCGACCTTGGGTTCGGCGAGCGCGGCCTGCACGTCGGCCGCTTCCTCGTCGGCGCCGTAGCCGCCGTTGCCCTGGTGCTGGAACTGCGACATCTGCAGCCGCGCCTCGGCCTGCTGGCGCTCCAGCGCCTCCATCGCCGCCACTTCCTCCTCGCTGCGGATGCGCACGCGCGAGAGCAGCTGGATCACTTCGCGCTTGACGTTCTCCAGCATCTCCGAGAACAGCTCGAAGGCTTCCTTCTTGTATTCCTGCTTGGGCTGCTTCTGCGCGTAGCCGCGCAGGTAGATGCCCTGGCGCAGGTAGTCCATGCGCGCCAGGTGCTCCTTCCAGCTCTGGTCGAGCACGGTCAGCATCACGTGCTTCTCCAGCGCGCGCATGGTCTCGGCGCCGACCGCCGCTTCCTTCTGCGCGAAGTGCTGGTCCAGGTGCTCGGCCACCGCCTGGGCGATGCCCTCGGCGTCCAGCTCCTCGTGCTGCTTGAACAGCCCCACCAGGTCCATCTGCACGCCCAGGTCCGATTCCAGCGTGGCCTGCAGGCCCGGCAGGTCCCACTGATCGTCCACCGAGTTCGGCGGCACGAAGCGGGCCACCAGGTCGTAGATCACGTCGCCGCGGATGCCGTCGATGTTGTCCTTGACCGACTCGGCGTCCAGCAGTTCGTCGCGCTGGGCGTAGATCACCTTGCGCTGGTCGTTGTTGACGTCGTCGAAGTCCAGCAGGTTCTTGCGGATGTCGAAGTTGTGCGCCTCGACCTTGCGCTGCGCCTTCTCGATCTGGCGGCTGACCAGGCGGTCCTCGATGACGTCGTCTTCCTTCATGCCCATCAGGCGCATCGCCTTCTGCACCCAGTCCGAGGCGAAGATGCGCATCAGGTTGTCTTCCAGCGACAGGTAGAAGCGCGAGGAACCCGGGTCGCCCTGGCGGCCGGAACGGCCGCGCAGCTGGTTGTCGATGCGGCGCGATTCGTGGCGTTCGGTGCCGACGATGTGCAGGCCGCCGGCGGCCTTGACCGCGTCGTGGCGCTCCTGCCAGGCGGCCTTCAGCGCGGCCTTCTGCTCGGCGCTGGCGTCTTCGCCCAGCTCCTGCAGCTCGGTTTCCAGCGAGCCGCCGAGCACGATGTCGGTACCGCGGCCGGCCATGTTGGTGGCGATGGTCACCGAGCCCGGGCGGCCGGCGTTGGCGACGATGGTCGCTTCGCGGTCGTGCTGCTTGGCGTTGAGCACTTCATGCTTCACGCCGGCCTTGCGCAGGTGCTCGGACAGCATTTCCGAGGTTTCGATCGAGGTGGTGCCGACCAGCACCGGCTGGCCGCGCCTGGCGCATTCCTCGATGTCGGCCAGCACCGCGTTGAACTTGCCCTTGCGGTTGAGGAACACCTGGTCCGGGTGGTCCTTGCGGATGGTGGGCTTGTTGGTCGGGATCACCACCACTTCCAGGCCGTAGATGCTCTGGAACTCGTAGGCTTCCGTGTCGGCCGTACCGGTCATGCCGGACAGCTTCCTGTACATGCGGAACAGGTTCTGGAAGGTGATGCTGGCCAGCGTCTGGTTCTCGCGCTGCACCGGCACGCCTTCCTTCGCCTCCACCGCCTGGTGCAGGCCGTCGGACCAGCGGCGGCCGGCCAGGGTACGGCCGGTGAATTCGTCCACGATCACCACTTCGCCGTCGCGCACGATGTAGTCCACGTCGCGCTGGTAGATGGCGTGCGCGCGCAGGGCGGCGTTGAGGTGGTGGACCACGGTCAGGTTCTGCGCGGCGTACAGGCCGCCGTCGTTGTCGGCGTCGATGATGCCGGCCTGGCGCAGCAGCTCCTCGGCGTGCTCCATGCCCGCCTCGGACAGGTGCACCTGCTTGCCCTTCTCGTCGACCCAGAAATCGCCCTCGCCTTCCTCGGTCTCCTGCTTGACCAGCTGCGGCACCACGCGGTTGACGCGGATGTACAGCTCCGGCGAATCGTCGGCCGGGCCGGAAATGATCAGCGGGGTGCGCGCCTCGTCGATCAGGATCGAGTCCACTTCGTCGACGATGGCGTAGTGCAGGCCGCGCTGGTAACGGTCGGCGCGGGTCAGCGCCATGTTGTCGCGCAGGTAATCGAAGCCGAACTCGTTGTTGGTGCCGTAGGTGATGTCGGCGGCGTAGGCCTCGCGCTTGTCGCCGTGCGGCATGCCCGGGTAGACCACGCCCACGCTCAGCCCCAGCCAGTTGTACAGCCGGCCCATCTGCGCGGCGTCGCGGCGCGCCAGGTAGTCGTTGACGGTGACCACGTGCACGCCCTTGCCTTCCAGGGCGTTGAGGTAGACCGGCAGGGTCGCCACCAGGGTCTTGCCTTCGCCGGTGCGCATTTCCGCGATCTTGCCCAGGTGCAGCACCATGCCGCCGATCAGCTGCACGTCGTAGTGGCGCATGCCCAGCACGCGCAGCGAGGCTTCGCGGCAGACCGCGAAGGCTTCCGGCAGCACCTTGTCCAGGGTCTCGCCGGCGGCGATGCGCTCGCGGAACTCCGGGGTCTTGGCCTTCAGCTGGTCGTCGGAAAGCTTCTGGATTTCCGGCTCCAAGGCATTGATCTTGGCGACGATACGGTTGAGCTGGCGGAGCTGGCGCTCGTTGCGGCTGCCAAAAACGCGGGTAAGCAGGCTGTTGATCATTGAAGGAACCGGTTTGAATGGAATGCCGTGCGCGGCCCCACCCCAAGCGGGACCAGCCGGGCACAAACGAAACAGGGCGCAATGCGCCCTGTCGATGGCAACGCCTATTGTAGCTTGGGGCGGGCGCCTGGCGATTCAAGCGCCCGCCGCTGGCGCTCAGCCCCGCCCGATGCGGCCCACCGGGGTGTTGCCGCCGTCGCCGAGGAACTTGCGCGGGTTGACCACGCGGCCGTCCTGCCACACCTCGAAATGCACGTGCGCGCCGGTGGAGCGCCCGGTGGAGCCGGCCTTGGCCACTTCCTGGCCGACGCGCACCAGGTCGCCCTGGCGCACGCTCAGGCGCGAGTTGTGCGCGTAGCGGGTGACGTAGCCGTTGCCGTGGTCGATGTCCACGACGTTGCCGTAGCCGCCCTTGACCCCGGCGAAGCTGACCACGCCCTCGGCCACGGCCATCACCGGGTCGCCGACGCGGGCGTGGAAGTCCATGCCCTTGTGGGTGGCGGCGCCGCGGCCGAACGGGTCGGCGCGGGTGCCGAAACCGGAGGTCACGTAGCTGTTGCGGATCGGCATGCGCGAGGGTACGGCGTTCTGCTCCAGCTGGTGGTCGAACAGCAGCGACTCGAGCACCGACAACTGGCGGCCTGAAGCAGCGAAGCGCTGCTCCAGCACCTGTAAGTCGCTGTTGACCGCGCTCAGCGGGATGTCCTGGGCCGGGCCGGCGTCGCCGTCACCCAGGCCGGGCGTCTCGTTGAAATCGAACTCGCCGTCCTCGAGCTTGCCCATCTGGGTCAGGCGCTCGCCCAGCGCGTTCAGGCGCGTGGCCTGGGCCTGCAGCTCGCCCAGCCGCGCGGCCAGCGCGTTGACCTGGGTCTGCGCGTCGGCCTGCACCCTGGCGAGCTCCTGCTCCTGGCGCTCGACCTTGGCGCGCAGCGCCGCGTCGCCAGCCGCGCCGACGCCCAGGGTGAGCCCCACGCCGACCAGGCAGCCCAGCCCCATCACGGTGCCGAACAGCGCCTTTGGCCTATCCTCGAAAAACACCTGCAGGCGCGCCAACGGCGTTTTCGCCTGCTGCCCCCGTGTTTTGATTACGATCTTTTTGAATGCCATCGAAGAATTCTTATGTCTGAGCCGAAATCCAGCGTTCGTTCCCGCACCGCGCCCAAACAGGCGCTGGAAGCGGTCATGGCGGACAAAGCAGGGAACCCGTTGCGGCGAGCCCTGTGGCTCGATGCGCTGGACCGGCAGTTGCGCCCCCATCTGCCGCCTGCGCTGGCGAGCCGTTGCCGGCTGGCCAATGTGGACGGCGAACACCTCGTTTTTCTCGTCGAATCGCCGGTCTGGCACGCCAAGGTCAGGCTTGCCGAAAACCAGCTGCTCGACGCGGCCCGATCCATCGGGCTGAAGGCCACCCGGGTGACCGTCAAGACTGCAACCGCGCCTGCACCCTCCCCGGTGCGCAACGACCAGCGCAGCACTCACGCAGTAACGGCCGCCACGCACAAAGGCCTGCGCGACGCCCTGGCTTGTCTGGCGGATGTAAAGGGTACCCGTTCCTGAATGCGGGCGGAGTTCCTCCACCGCATCCGGGCATCCCGAAGGACCCCAGCACCAAGCCGGCAGGAATCCTAGCCGCGACTTGCCGTGCAGGAGTTAGTCTTTTGTTAAGAGAAAGTTAAATTCAGGCCGGAATGGCGCCTGGATTCACATTTTGTCTACGCCAATCGGCGCACCGCCCATTCAGGCGTAGGCAGCCGCCCCGTAGACGATGGGATCGGCGGCGGACGGCGAGTCGAAGCTGGCCCACTCCCAGGCGCTGGCGTCGGCCAGCAGGGCGCGGACCAGCTTGTTGTTGAGCGCGTGGCCGGATTTGTAGCCTTCGTAGGCGCCCAGCACCGGGCCGCCGGCCAGGTACAGGTCGCCGATCGCGTCGAGGATCTTGTGGCGCACGAACTCATCGGCGTAGCGCAGGCCGTCGTCGTTGAGCACGCGGAACTCGTCCAGCACGATGGCGTTGTCCATCGAACCGCCCAGCCCCAGGTTGCGCTCGCGCATGTACTCCAGGTCGCGCATGAAACCGAAGGTGCGCGCGCGGGAGATTTCCTTGATGTAGGCGGCGGTGGAGAAATCGATCTCCACGCGCGACTGCCTGGCCGGGATCATGGGGTGGTCGAACTGGATGGTGAAGCCCAGCCGGTAGCCTTCATGCGGTTCGAAGCGGGCGATCTTGTCGCCGTCGCGCACTTCCACGGTCTTGAGGATGCGCAGGAAACGCTTGGGCGCGGGCTGTTCGGCGATGCCCGCCGACTGCAGCAGGAACACGAACGGGCCGGAGGAACCGTCCATGATCGGCAGTTCGGCCGAGGACAGCTCGACGATGGCGTTATCCACGCCCAGGCCGGCCATGGCCGACATCAGGTGTTCGACGGTCTGGATCTTGGCGCCTTCGCAGGTCAGGCCGGTGCACAGGGTCACCTCGGTGACGAGGTCGGCGCGCGCCGGCACTTCCACCACCGGGTCCAGATCCACGCGGCGGAACACGATGCCATGGTCGACCGGGGCCGGGCGCAGGGTCATGTACACCTTGTCGCCGCTGTGCAGGCCGACGCCGGTGGCGCGGATCGTGTTCTTGAGGGTGCGCTGCTGGATCATCGGATGGGTTCAGGAGGGACCGCCCGGAGCGCGGCCATAGCCAAACAAGAATAACACGCATCAACATCCGACCCTGGCGCGCGGCGCAGGCCCGCCTCCTCCGGGGAGGCGAAGATGCCGCCGGGCCGATCCTGGCCCGGCAGCAAGGACATGGATGCTGCCACCGGGGAGGACAACCCCGGTGTCTGTCACAACGACCTTTGACCGTCCGGCCCGCCGTCCACCGCCGGTGTCCCGTTCAGGGCGCCCGGCGGAACGGTGGCCGCGCGGTCAGTCGGCCTGGCGGCGCAGAAACGCCGGGATGTCCAGGTAGTCGCTCGGCAGCTCGGCGGCGGCAGGTGCGGCCGCCGGGGCCGAGGCGGCCACGGTGTCCGAACTCGGGCGGCGCAGGCCCATGCCCAGCGAGCTGCCCACGGCCTTGGCCACCGCGTCGGCCGGGCTCTCGTAGTCGCCGCCGAACTCGGCCTGGCCGGTGGTGGCGTTGCGCACCAGCTTGATCGGCGCGCGCTCGCCCGGGCGCTGCGCGCTCTTGGCGGCGGCGCGGTTCAGGCCGGTGGCGACCACGGTCACGCGCACTTCGTCCTGCATGTCCGGGTCGAGCACGGTGCCGACCACGACGGTGGCGTCTTCCGAGGCGAAGCCGTCGATGGTGCGGCCGATCTCGTCGAACTCGCTCATGGTGAAGTCCGGGCCGGCGGTGATGTTGACCAGGATGCCGTTGGCGCCGGCCAGGTTCACGTCGTCCAGCAGCGGGTTCTGGATGGCGGCCTCGGCGGCGGCCTGGGCGCGGTCGTCGCCGCGGGCGGTGCCGGTGCCCATCATCGCCAGGCCCATTTCCGACATCACGGTGCGCACGTCGGCGAAGTCGACGTTGATCAGGCCCGGGCGCACGATCAGGTCGGCGATGCCCTGCACCGCGCCCTGCAGCACGTCGTTGGCGGCGCGGAAGGCCTGCACCATGGTGGCGTTGCGGCCGAGCACGGTGATCAGCTTCTCGTTGGGGATGGTGATCAGCGAGTCGACGTGCTGGCTCAGTTCCTCGATGCCCTTCAACGCCACCTGCATGCGGCGGCGGCCTTCGAACGGGAACGGCTTGGTGACCACGGCCACGGTCAGGATGCCCATTTCCTTGGCCAGCTGCGCCACCACTGGCGCGGCGCCGGTGCCGGTGCCGCCGCCCATGCCGGCGGTGATGAACACCATGTCCGCGCCCTGCAGGGCGTCCATGATGCGCTCGCGGTCCTCCAGCGCGGCCTGGCGGCCGACTTCCGGGTTGGCGCCGGCGCCCAGGCCCTTGGTGACGTTGGTGCCAAGCTGCAGCTGCAGCTTGGCGCCGCAGTTCTTGATGGCCTGCGAGTCGGTGTTGGCGGTGATGAATTCAACGCCGTCCACGCTGGAGTTGACCATGTGCGCCACGGCGTTGCCGCCGCCGCCGCCCACGCCCACCACCTTGATCACCGCATTGGGTGCCATCTTCTCGATCAGTTCGAAATGTGCCATGTCCATGTCCTCGTTATAACCGCTTCCGTTGGCGTGGCCGTGCGGGCGTCCTGCCCTTGCGTACCGCGCCGTCGTTGCGGCAGTTGTCGTTGGAATCCATCGTGGCCTGCGCCACTCCGGGGTACTGCCCTGCTTCAATCGCCGGCCGCGGAGCCGGCGCTACCGCCTGTTCCGCGTCAGAACTCGCCGCGGAACCAGTTCTTCAATTTGTTGAACAGCGTGCCGGCGCGCCCGGTGGGCAGCGACGGACGCCGCGGGTGTTCGATCTGGCTGCCCATCAGCAGCAGGCCGACGCCGGTGGCGTGCACCGGGTTGCCGACCACCTCGCCCAGGCCGGTGACGTGCTGCGGGATGCCCACGCGCACCGGCATCTGCAGCATTTCCTCCGCCAGCTCGACCACGCCTTCCATCTTCGAGGCGCCGCCGGTGAGCACCATGCCGGCGCGCACCATCTCCTCGAAGCCCGAGCGGCGCAGTTCGGCCTGCACCATTTCGAAGATCTCCTCGTAGCGGCCCTGCACCGCCTGCGCCAGCGAGGCGCGCGGCATGCGCCGCGGCGGGCGGTCGCCGACCGACGGCACCTGGATGCTTTCCTCGGCGGTGGCCAGCTGCGCCAGCGCGCAGGCGTAGCGCACCTTGATCTGCTCGGCTTCCGGGGTCGGCGTGCGCAGCATGTGCGCGATGTCGTTGGTGACGTGGTCGCCGGCGATCGGCAGCGAGGCGGTGTGGCAGATCGCGCCCTGCACGAACACCGCGATGTCGGTGGTGCCGGCGCCGATGTCCACCATCACCACGCCCAGCTCGCGTTCGTCGGCGGTCAGCACCGCCACCGACGAGGCCAGCGAGGACAGCACCAGGTCGTCGACCTGCAGGCCGCAGCGCTGCACGCACTTGCTGATGTTGGCCGCGGCCGACTGCGCGCACACCACCAGGTGCGCGTGCACCTCCAGGCGCACGCCGGTCATGCCGACCGGGTTGCGGATGCCTTCCTGCGAATCGTCCAGCACGTACTCGCGCGGGATCGCGTGCAGGATCTTCTGGTCGGCCGGGATCGCCACCGCCTTGGCCGCTTCCAGCACGCGGTCCAGGTCGCCCCAGGTCACCTCGCCCTCGCGGATCGGGGTGATGCCCTGCGAGTTGCGGCACTGCACGTGGTTGCCGGAGATCGAGGCGTAGACCGAGCGGATCTCGCAACCGGCCATCAGCTCGGCTTCCTCGATGGCGCGCTGGATCGACTGCACCGTCGATTCGATGTCCACCACCACGCCGCGCTTGAGCCCGCGCGATTCGTGCGAGCCGATGCCGATCACCTCGATCGGGCTGCCCGGCGAGTACTCGCCCACCAGCGCCACCACCTTGGAGGTGCCGATGTCGAGGCCGACGATCAGCGATTTGTCACCCTTGCGATTCATGTCCTGTCCTGCGTCTGCTTTGCTGCCGGCGGCGGGGTTCCCCAGCTCAGCGTGAAACCGTTGGTGTAGCGGAGGTCGGCGCGCACGATCGGCACCTGGGTGCGCGTGAGCTGCGGCAGCACGCGCACGAAGCGGCCCAGCCGCGAGCGCGCGTCGTCGCGGCCGACGATGACTTCGGTGCCGTTGTCCAGCGCCAGCG
The DNA here is from genome assembly GCF_056393235.1 of Stenotrophomonas sp. Steno-Z2. Lineage (NCBI taxonomy): Bacteria > Pseudomonadati > Pseudomonadota > Gammaproteobacteria > Lysobacterales > Lysobacteraceae > Stenotrophomonas > Stenotrophomonas sp. Steno-Z2. The sequence goes on from NZ_JBWJOY010000001.1 coordinate 411,872, forward strand.
ACCAGCTGCCGCGCGCGTCCATCGCCACCCGGCGCACGTCCACGCCGGCCGGCGCGAACAGCGCGCGCGAATCGTTGTAGAGCTCGACCACTTCGGCGGTCTTGCTGTCCGGGCCGTCGAGCTCGGGCAGCGGCGCGTTCTCCAGGCCGTGCGGGGTGGCGAACAGGCGGCCCTGCTCGGACAGCAGCCGGTCCTTGCCCCAGCGCGCGAACGGCTTGTGTTCGACGACGCTGACTTCCAGCACGTCCGGCCACTGCTTGCGCACCTGCGCGCTTTCCACCCACGGCAGCTGCTCCACCGCGTGCTGCGCGTCCTGCAGCTTCACCGCGAAGTAGCCGGCGCGCGCATACGGCAGCAGCACCCGGCGCAGGTCCTCGCCGGGCACGCGCTTGAACTCGCCGTGCACGCGCAGTTTGGCCAGCGGCCAGCGCTCGGCGCCGACCCAGCCATTGAGCACCGCGACCACCGGCAGCACCACCAGCGCGATGGCCAGCAGCCAGGCGAGCATGCGCAGCACCGCGCTCATGCGCGCCCCCCGTCCGTCCTGCCGGTTCCGCACGACGGCGCCGCACCGCGGCCGTTTCCGGCCGGGGCGGTGGTGCGCGTCAGCGGAAGCAGGCGGGCCTTCATTCCTCGCGCGCCCCCTGGAAACCGCCGCTGGCGATCTGCTGGGCGACGTGGCCGATATCGCCGGCGCCCATCATCAGCAGCAGGTCGCCGTCGCGCAGCACGTCCGGCAGCACCGACACCAGGTCGTGGGCATGGCCGACCACGACCGGCTCGCTGCGGCCGCGCGCGCGGATGGCGCGGGCCAGCGACCTGGAATCGGCGCCCGGGATCGGCGCCTCGCCGGCCGGGTACACCTCGCTCAGCACCAGCGCGTCCACCTCCGACAGCACCGCGGCGAAGGCGTCGAACTGGTCGCGGGTGCGGCTGTAGCGGTGCGGCTGGAACGCCACCACCAGGCGCTGCTCCGGCCAGCCGCCGCGGGCGGCGGCGAACACCGCGGCCAGCTCGCGCGGGTGGTGGCCGTAGTCGTCGATGAGCCGCACCTTCGCGCCCCTGGCGGTGGTGACCACGCCCAGGTCGTTGAAGCGGCGGCCCACGCCCTCGAACTTCTCCAGCGCGGCAGCAATCGTTTCCGGCGCCACGCCCAGCTGCCAGCCGATGGCGGCGGCGGCCAGCGCGTTGAGCACGTTGTGGCGGCCCGGCAGCGCCAGCGTCACCGGCACGCTGCTGCCTTCGGGCAGGCGCAGGGTGAAGCGCATGCGCGCGCCGTCCTGCTCCACATCCTCGGCGCGCACGTCGGCGTTGCCGCTCATGCCGTAGGTCATGACGTGGCGCGGCGTCTGCGTGGCCAGCGCGGCCACTTCCGGGTCGTCGATGCACAGCACCGCCAGGCCGTAGAACGGCAGGCGCTGCAGGAATTCGGCGAACGCCGCCTGCACGCGGGCGAAGTCGTTGCCGTAGTTCTCCAGGTGGTCGGCGTCGATGTTGGTGATCACCGCGACCAGCGGGTTCAGCCGCAGGAAGCTGCCGTCGCTCTCGTCGGCCTCGGCCACCAGCCACTGCCCGCCGCCGAGCTTGGCGTTGGCGCCGGCGGCCAGCAGCTGCCCGCCGATCACGAAGGTCGGGTCCAGCCCGCCTTCGCTGAGCACCGCGGCGGTCAGCGAGGTGGTGGTGGTCTTGCCGTGCGTGCCGGCCACGGCGATGCCGCGGCGGAAACGCATCAGCTCGGCCAGCATCGCCGCGCGCGGCATGATCGGAATGCGCTGGCTGCGCGCTTCCATCAGCTCGGGGTTGTCCTCGCGGATCGCGCTGGACACCACCACGCAGTCGGTGCCGAGCACGTTGGCGGCCGAGTGCCCGCGCATCACCCGCGCGCCCAGCCGCGCCAGGCGGCGGGTGGCGGCATTGTCGGCGTTGTCCGAACCGGAGACTTCGTAGCCCAGGGTCAGCATGACTTCGGCGATGCCGCTCATGCCGGTGCCGCCGATGCCGACGAAATGCACGCGCGGAAAGGCGCGGACCAGGTCGGTGGTGTCGTGGAGGCGGCGGATCATGCGCGGCCTCCGGTGTGGCGGGCGCGGGTGCGCGGTGCCGTGTTCATGCTGCTTCCTCGAGAATGATGTCGGCGATGCGTTCGGCCGCATCGACCTTGGCCAGCGCACGCGCGGCCTGCGCCATCTGCATGCGGCGGGCGGGCGTGTGGGCAAGCGCGCGCAGCACGCCTTCCAGGTTGGTGGCCAGCGCGTCGTCCTGCTTCAGCAGTTCGGCGGCGCCGCGCTCGACCAGGTATTCGGCGTTGCGGGTCTGGTGGTCGTCCACCGCCGCGGCGAACGGCACCAGCACGCTGCCGATGCCCACCGCGCACAGCTCGGCCAGGGTCGAGGCGCCGGAGCGGCACACCACCAGGTCGGCCCAGGCATAGGCCGCGGCCATGTCCTGGATGAAGGCATCGACGCGGCCGTCGACGCCGGCGTCGCGGTAGGCCTGCTGCGCCTCGCCGTGCAGCTTCTCGCCGCACTGGTGCCAGACCTCGATGGCGACGCCGCCGCCCAGCGCGGCCAGCGCCCTGGGCACCGCGTTGTTGAGCGCGCGCGCGCCCTGGCTGCCGCCCAGCACCAGCACCCGCATCGGGCCGTCGCGGCCGGCCAGGCGCTGCTCCGGCGCCGGCAGCGCGGCGATCTCGGCGCGCACCGGGTTGCCGACCACTTCCTCGCGGCCACCGGCGAAGCTGCCCGGGAAGCCGGTCAGCAGGCGCCGCGCGAAGCGCGACAGGATGCGGTTGGTCATGCCCGGCGCGCGGTTCTGTTCGTGCACCAGCAGCGGCAGGCCATGCAGGCGCGCGGCCATGCCGCCGGGGCCGGAGGCGAAGCCGCCGAAGGCCACCACCGCGCGCGGGTTGCGCTCGCGCAGGACGAAGCCGGCGGCGCGGATCGCGCGCAGCACCCGCAGCGGCGCGCCCAGCAGCGCCAGCCTGCCCTTGCCGCGCAGGCCGGAGATGGCCAGCGTGTCGATGGCGATGCCGTGCTGCGGCACCAGGCGCGTTTCCATCGCGCCATCGGCACCGAGCCAGGTCACCGGAACGCCGCGCTCGCGCAGCACCCGGGCGACGGCCAGGCCCGGGAAGATATGCCCGCCGGTGCCGCCGGCCATGATCAGCACCGGGCGCGCGTCGCCATTCGTCCTGGAGGCGGCCATTACGCGATCCTCCCGAAGGTCGGCTCGACCCGCTGCTGCATGCGGCTGGTGCCGCGCGCCGCGCCGGCCTGCATGGCCGTGGCGATCGCGCTGGCGGTGGCCGGCTCGACCGGCTGCGCCGCGTCGGCGGCCGGCGCGTCGGCCGGGTCGGCATCGCCGCGCACTTCCTGGCGGCGCACCGCGCGGTTGTACTCCCACGACACGCGCAGCAGCACGCCGATCGCCACGCAGGTCATCATCACGCTGGAACCGCCGGAGGAAATCAGCGGCAGGGTCAGGCCCTTGGTCGGCAGCATGCCCAGGTTCACGCCGATCGACACGAAGGTCTGCAGGCCGATCCACAGGCCCACGCCGAAGGCGATGTAGCCGGAGAAGTGGCGGCGCATCTCGATGCAGCGCATGCCCAGCCAGAACGCGCGGCCGACCAGCAGCGCGTACAGCGCGACGATGGTGCACACGCCGGCGAAGCCCAGCTCCTCGGCGATCACCGAGAAGATGAAGTCGGTATGCGACTCGGGCAGGTAGTTGAGCTTCTGGATCGACGCGCCCAGGCCCACGCCGGTCCATTCGCCGCGGCCGATCGCCATCAGCGCGTTGGACAGCTGGTAGCCCGAACCCAGCTGGTCTTCCCACGGGTCCATGAACGAGGTGACGCGGCGCATGCGGTACGGCTCGAAGATCACCAGCAGCACCAGCGCCGGCAGCATCAGCAGCACCGGCAGGATGATGCGCTTGAGCTGCGCGCCGCCCAGCACCAGCATGCAGGTGGTGATGCCCAGCAGCAGCATCGAGGAGCCGAAGTCCGGCTGCAGCAGCAGCAGGACGACCAGCACGCCGACCACGCCGACCGGCTTGAGCATCGCCTGCCAGGTGGCGTTGACCTCGTCGCGGAAGCGCACCAGGTAGCTGGACAGCCAGACGATGTACAGCACCTTCACCGCTTCCACCGTCTGGAACTTGGAGAAGCCCAGGTTGATCCAGCGGCGCGCGCCGTTGACGGTGCTGCCCAGGCCGGGCACGAACACCACCACCAGCAGCGCGAAGCAGCCCAGCAGCAGCAGGTGGTTGTACTTCTCCACCTCGCGCAGCTCCACGCGCATGGCCACCACCGCCAGCACCACGCCGATGCCGATGAACACCAGGTGGCGGGTCAGGTAGTAGAACGGGCTCTGGGTCAGGGCGATGGAGCTGGACGCCACCATCACGATGCCCAGCGACGCCAGCGCCACGGCCGCGCCCAGCAGCCACTTGTCGTAGTGGCCGCCGATCGCTTCGAGCCGGGTTGCCTGGCGCGCGGTATCGTCCATCAGCGCACCTTCAGCGTCGCCAGGCCGATCAGCACCAGCACCACCGAGATGATCCAGAAACGCACGATCACCCGCGGCTCGGGCCAGCCCTTGAGTTCGAAGTGGTGGTGGATCGGGGCCATGCGGAACACGCGCTTGCCGGTCAGCTTGAAGCTGGCCACCTGGATCATCACCGACAGCGTCTCGATCACGAACACGCCGCCCATCACCACCAGCACCAGTTCCTGGCGCACGATCACGGCGATGGTGCCCAGCACCGCGCCCAGCGCCAGCGCGCCGACGTCGCCCATGAACACCATCGCCGGATAGGTGTTGAACCACAGGAAACCGAGGCCGGCGCCGGCGATCGCCGCGCAGATGATCACCAGTTCGCCCGCGCCCGGGATCTGCGGGATCTGCAGGTAGCTGGAGAACACCGCGTTGCCCGAGGCGTAGGCGAACACGCCCAGCGCGCAGGCGACCATCACCGTCGGCATGATCGCCAGGCCGTCCAGGCCGTCGGTCAGGTTGACCGCGTTGGAGAAGCCGACGATCCAGAAGTAGGCGATGGCCACGAAGCTGATCCCGGCCAGCGGCAGCGCGATGGCCTTGAACATCGGGATGTACAGGGTCAGCGCCGCCGGCACGTCGGCGGTGTAGAACAGGAACAGGCCTGCGCCGAGGCCGAAGATCGACTGCAGCAGGTACTTCCAGCGCGACTTCAGGCCGTTGGGGTCGCGTTTTGCGATCTTGATCCAGTCGTCGTACCAGCCGATGGCACCGAAGCACAGCATCACCGCCATCACCAGCCACACGTAGCGGTTGCGCAGGTCGCCCCACAGCAGCACCGCCAGCAGCACCGACAGCAGGATCAGGCCGCCGCCCATGGTCGGGGTGCCGGCCTTGGAGAAGTGCGACTGCGGGCCGTCCTTGCGGATCGGCTGGCCGCCCTTGAGCTGGGCCAGGCGGCGGATCGCCGCCGGCCCCAGCCACAGCGACAGGCCGAGCGCGGTCAGCGCCGCGAGGATGCCGCGGAAAGTGAGGTAGTTGAACAACCGGAACAGGTCGTCCAGCTGCTGCAGCCAACGGGCCAGTTCAAGCAACATGCGGTGTGTCCTCGCCGCGCCCCAGCAGCGCGGTCACGATCTTGTCCATGGCGCTGCCGCGCGAGCCCTTGACCAGGCAGCGCACGCCAGCATGAAGTTCGGTATCCAGCGCCGCGGCCAGCGCGGCGTGGCTGTCGAAATGACGACCGCCCTCGCCGAACGCGGCAGCGGCGGCGGCGCTCAGCGGCCCCAGCGCGTACAGGCGCTTGAGCCCGGCCTCGCGTGCACGCACGCCGGCCTGCGCGTGCAGCGCCTGCGCGTCGGGGCCGAGTTCGCGCATGTCGCCCAGCACCAGCCAGCCTTCTTCGCGGCCCGCGGCCAGCGCGGCGATCGCCGCGGCCAGCGAGCCCGGATTGGCGTTGTAGCTGTCGTCCACCAGCACCGCGCCGCTGGGCAGCACGTGCGCGACCTGGCGGCCGGCGACCGGGCGCGCCTGCGCCAGGCCTTCGGCGACGTGCGGCAGGGCGATGCCGGCGGCCAGCGCCAGCGACGCGGCGGCCAGCGCGTTGAGCACGTTGTGCCGGCCCGGCAGCTGCAGCGCCACCTCGGCCTCGCCCTGCGGGGTGCGCAGACGGAAGCGCGAGCCGGCTTCGGCCAGCGCGATGCCGGTGGCGGTGACCTCGGCGCTGGCTTCCAGGCCGAAGCGGATCACCCGGTGCGTACCGGCGCGGTCGGCGAAGAACGGCGCGAACGCGTCGTCCGCGTTGACCACCGCCACGCCGCCCTCGCGCAGGTCGTCGTAGACCGCCGCCTTGGTGTTGGCGATCTCCAGCAGGCTGCCCATGCGTTCCAGGTGCGCCGGCGCGACGTTGTTGACCAGGGCCACGTCCGGCGCGGCGATGGCGGTGAGGTAGGCGATGTCGCCCGGCTTGCCGGTACCCATCTCGTAGATGGCGAAATCGGCGTCTTCCGGCGCGTCGATCACCGCCAGCGGCATGCCGATCTCGTTGTTGCGGTTGCCCGGCGTGGCGTAGACCTGGCGGCCCTCGACCGCGGCCACGTGCTGCAGGATCGCCAGCAGCAGCGTCTTGACGCTGGTCTTGCCGTTGCTGCCGGTGATGGCGAACACACGCGTGGCGCGGCCCTGCTGCATCGCGCTGGCGATCCTCGCCAGCGCCCGCTCGGCGTCGGCGACCACCACCTGCGGCACGTCCAGCGGCAGCAGGCGTTCGACCAGCAGCGCGCCGGCGCCGTTCGCCACCGCGCTGGCGGCGAAGTCGTGGCCGTCGAAGCGCTCGCCGCGCAGGGCCAGGTACAGGCTGCCCGGCGCCAGGGTGCGGCTGTCGTTGCCGATGGCGTCGATGCTCGCATCCTCGCCATGCAACTCGCCGCCGGCCCAGTGCGCGATCAGCGACAGCGGGGTGCGCTTCATGCCGCGCCTCCGTTTGCCGCGGCGCACGCGCCTGCATGCCGGCCGGCCAGCGCGCGCGAGGCGACGTCGGTGTCGTCGAAGGGGTGTTTGATGCCTGCGATCTCCTGGTAGGGCTCGTGGCCCTTGCCGGCGACCAGCACTATGTCGCCGGGGCCGGCCAGCGCGACGGCCGCGCCGATGGCGCGCGCGCGGTCGCGCTGCACGTTCACCCGCGACGGCGCGGCGAAGCCGGCGATGATGTCGGCGACGATCGTGTCGCCATCCTCGCCGCGCGGGTTGTCGTCGGTGACGAACACCACGTCGGCATGCTTCTCGGCGATGGCCGCCATCTGCGGGCGCTTGCCGGTGTCGCGCTCGCCGCCGCAGCCGAACACGCACAGCAGGCGGCCGTCGAGATGACCGTGCAGGCTGCGCAGCGCCTGTTCCAGCGCGTCGGGCGTGTGCGCGTAGTCGATGACCACGGTCGGCTCGCCCTGCCCGCCGAGGCGGTTCATGCGGCCGCGGATCGGCTGCAGCCGGCCCAGCACCCCGGCGACGGTCGCCGCCGGCTGGCCCAGCGCGTGCAGCGCGCCGGCCACGGCCAGCAGGTTGTCGACATTGAAGCGACCCAGCAGCGGCGAACGCAGCGCATGGCGCTCGGCGCCGATCACCAGCTCGAAGCCGATGCCCTGCCCGTCCAGCACCAGGGCTTCGGCGCGCACCGTGGCGCCGGCCTGGCCGGTCGAGCTCAGGCCGATGGCCTGCACGCCCGCGGCCAGAGTGCCGATCAGTTCGCGGCCGAACCCGTCGTCCAGGTTGATCACCGCCGCCTTCAGGCCATCGCGATGGAACAGGCGCGCCTTGGCCGCGCCGTAGCTGGCCATGTCGCCGTGGTAGTCGAGATGGTCGCGGGTGAGGTTGGTGAACACCGCCACGTCGTAATGCACGGCATCGACGCGCCCCTGGTCCAGCGCGTGCGAGCTGACTTCCATCGCCACCGCCTGCGCGCCGGCATCGCGCAGCTGCGCGAGCACTTCATGCATCTGCAGCACCAGCGGCGTGGTGAAACCGGTCGGCACCACGTCGCCGTACAGGCCGACGCCGAGCGTGCCGATGCTGCCGCTGCGGGTGCCCAGCAGGTGCCAGGCCTGGGCCAGCAGCTGCACGGTCGAGGTCTTGCCGTTGGTGCCGGTCACGCCGACCATGGTCATCGCGCGCGAGGGATGGCCGTGGAACTGGTCGGCCATCGTGCCCATGCGCTGGCGCAGGCCGGGCACGGCGATGGCGTCGGCCGGCGCCGGCAGATGCGCCGGCGCCGGCGGATCGAACAGGATGGCGCTGGCGCCGGCGGCCCTGGCCTGCGCGACGAAACCCAGCCCATGCGCGCCGAAACCGGCGATGGCGACGAAGGCATCGCCCGGGCGCACCTGGCGCGAGTCCAGCACCAGCCCGCCGATCTGCGGGTCGGCCGGCAGCGTCAGGTCGGGCAGCAGCTGCGACAGTTTCATGGTGCGGCTCACTGGCGCACCTCCGGCGTGGCCGGCTGCGGCGCGGTGGCGGTCGGCATGGCCGCGTTGAATTCGGCGTCGATGTTGGGCTCGGCCGGGTCCTGCGGAACCGGCAGCACGGCCGGATTGGTGACCGGGTTGCCGCCGACCTTGCCGGCCGCCTGCGCCGCCAGCCACGACTGGATGTCGTCCGGCGGCACGTCCATCAGCCGCAGGGTGCCCTCCATCACGTGGTGGAACACCGGCGCGGACACCAGGCCGCCGTACTGCAGCGAGCCGCGCGGGTCGTTGACCACGATCACCGCGGCGAAGCGCGGGTTGGTGGCCGGCACCACGCCGGCGAACAGCAGGTTGTAGTGGCCGCGCTCGTAGCCGTTGGGGCCGTTCTTGCGCGCCGTGCCGGTCTTGCCGGCGACGTGGTAGCCAAGGATCGCCGCCTGCTTGGCGCCGCCCTGGGTCACCACCGTTTCCATCATCCGCACCACTTCCCGCGCGACCTCCGGGTCGATGACCTGGCGCGCCTCGTTGTGCTGGCCCTTGACGAAGGTGGGCTGGATCACGCGGCCGCCGTTGGCCAGCGCCGAGTACGCCTGCGCGATCTGCAGCGGCGTCACCGACAGGCCGTAGCCGTAGGACATGGTGGTCTTGGTGGTGCCGTACCAGCCCGGGCTGCCCGGCGAGGGCACCACGCCGGCCGATTCGCCGGGGAAGCCGCTGTGCGGCGCCACGCCGTAGCCGAAGGCGCGCACCGAGTCGTAGAAGGCCTGGTCCGGCAGGCGCGCCACGATCTTGGCCGCGCCGATGTTGGAGCTGCGGGTGATCACGCCGGTGACGTTGAGCACGCCGTTGTTCCGCGGCACGTCGCGGATGGTGTAGCGGCCCAGCGTCAGGTAGCCCGGATTGGTGTCGATGATGGTGTCCGGGGTGACCACGTGGTTCTGCAGCGCGGTGGCCACGGTCAGCGGCTTCATCGTCGAACCCGGCTCGACCAGGTCGGTCACGGCGCGGTTGCGGCGCGCGTCCGGGGTGGCGCCGCTGACCGAGTTCGGGTTGTAGGTCGGCAGGTTGGCCATGGCCATCACCTCGCCGGTGGCCACGTCCATGATCACGATGGAACCGCCGGCGGCCTGGTTCGCGGTGACCGCGTTGCGCAGCTCGCGCATTGCCAGGAACTGGATGCGGCGGTCGATGCTCAGGGTCAGGTCCTTGCCGGGTTCGGCCGGACGCACCAGGTCGATGCTCTCCACGATCGCGCCCTTGCGGTCGCGGATCACCTTCTTGGCGCCGGGCTTGCCGCGCAGCCATTCGTCGAAGGCCAGTTCCAGGCCTTCCTGGCCGTGGTCGTCGATGTTGGTGAAGCCCAGCACGTGGGCCATCGCCTCGCCCTGCGGGTAATAGCGGCGGAACTCGCGCTGCGCGAACACGCCGGGGATCTTCAGCGCGACGATCTGCTCGGCCACGTCCGGGTTCATCCGGCGGCGCAGGTACATGAATTCCTTGTCGGCCTTCTGCGTGAGCCGGGCAGTCAGCTCGTCCACCGGCAGCGACAGCGACTGCGCCAGTTCGGGGATGCGCTCGGGCGCGCGCAGCAGCTCCTGCGGGTTGACCCAGATCGAGGCCACCGGCGTGGACACCGCCACCGGCTCGCCGTTGCGGTCGGTGATCATGCCGCGCGAGGTGGCGATGGGCACTTCGCGCAGATAGCGCGCCTCGCCCTGGCGCTGGTAGAAATCGCTGTTGATCAGCTGCACGTAGGCGGCGCGGCCGACCAGGGTCACCGCGCACAGGCCCAGCCCGGCGCCGACCATCAGCATGCGGCTGCGCAGGTTGAACTGACTGCGGTTGCGGTTGCGGCGTGGCGCGTTCATGGCGCACATCCCTGTGCGCCACCCTGCGGGCGGCTTCGCCGTGCAAAACGGCTGTCCTGCCGTCTCGTCATGGCCGCACCACCACGATGTCGCCGGCTTCCGGGAACTTCATGCCCAGGCGGCCGCGCGCTTCCTGGTCCACGCGCGTGGCCTGCGCCAGCGTGGCCTGTTCCAGCTGCAGGCGGCCGAATTCGATGTTGAGCTCGTCGCGCGCGTGCTCCAGCCGCGACAGCTCGACGAACAGCTGGCGATGGCGGTGGCGCATGAACACCACGCCGATCGCCGAGGCGATCGTGCAGGCCAGCAGCACCACCAGCAGCAGGCGGCTCATGGGGCCCCTCCCGTGGAAGCGGGGAATGACGGATCGTGGGGAAACTTCACTCCCGCCTCCCCGATCCCGCTTCCCCGCTTCTCCGCCACCCGCAGCACCGCGCTGCGCGAACGCGGATTGACCGCCAGTTCGTCGTCCTTGGCCTTGATGGCACCGCCGACCAGGTCCAGCACCGGCACGAACGCGACCGTCTCGGGCAGGCGGCGGTTGGCCGGCGGCGCCTTGGCGTGGCGGTTCATGAACTGCTTGACGATGCGGTCTTCCAGCGAGTGGAAGCTGATCACCGCCAGCCGGCCACCCGGCTTGAGCCGCGCCAGCGCCGCGTCCAGCCCGGCCTCGAGGTCGGCCAGCTCGCGGTTGATGTGGATGCGGATGGCCTGGAAGCTGCGCGTGGCCGGGTGGATCTTGTCCTTGCCGCGCGGCATCACCGAGGCGATCAGGTCGGCCAGTTCGGCGGTGCGCGCGAACGGCTGGCTGGCGCGGCGGGCGACGATGGCGCGGGCGATGCGGCGGCTCTGGCGCTCTTCGCCATAGGTCCACAGCACGTCGGCGATCTCGCGCTCCTCGGCGCGGTTGAGCCACTGCGCCGCGCTTTCGCCCGAGTCCGGGTCCATGCGCATGTCCAGCGGGCCGTCCTTGCCGAAGCTGAAACCGCGCTCGGCCACGTCCAGCTGCGGCGAGGACACGCCCAGGTCGAACAGCACGCCGTCCAGGCCGGCGGCGGTCTCGTTCCAGGCCAGCAGGTCGGCGAAGCTGCCGCGATGGATCGCCACGCGCGGGTCCGGCGCGAAATCGCGCTGGGCCACGGCGATGGCTTCCGGGTCCTTGTCCATCACCAGCAGGCGGCCATCGGGGCCGAGCTGGCGCAGCACGCCGCCGGCGTGGCCGCCACGGCCGAACGTGCCGTCCAGATAGGTACCGTCCTCGATCACCCTCAGGCCCTGCAGGACCTGGGTGTACAGCACCGGCAGGTGAGCCGCCGGCGGCTGCGACACCGGAGGGTGACCGGCCTGCGCTTGACCGCGCACCCGGGCACCCCGGCTCACAACTTCAGGTCGAGCAGCCCATCGCCCAGATCCTCGTCAGACAGCGTCTGCTGGATCAGTGCGCGATGCGCTTGCTCGCTCCATAGTTCGAACTTGTCGCCCATGCCCATCAGCACCGCCTTCTTTTCGATGCCGACCGCGTTGCGGTGGCTGGACGGCAGGCTGATGCGGCCATTGCCATCCAGTTCCAGATGGGCGGCCGAGCCGACAAGTTTCTGCTGCAGGGTGCGCACCACGCGCTGGGTGTTGGGCTTGGCCATCACGTCGTCGCGTACCCGCTCCCATTCCTGCTCGGCGTACAGCCACAGGCACCCGGCTTCGAACGGGTTGTAGGTCAGCACCAGGCGGTTGCCACTCGCACGCGCGACAAGGTCGCGGTAGGCGGTGGGCACCGCCATGCGTCCCTTGTCGTCAACCGTGATGGCCGTCTCGCCTTGAAACACGCCGTCTCTACCTGTCAGTGCCTGATGTCGCCTGGGCGGTCATTGAACCACGGAAAACCACAAAAAACCCGGTTTTCCCTCGGATGCCCACCTTAGCAGCGACCGAAGGCTTGTCAACAATTTTTCGCGGGCAAAATCGTCATTCGCATCAAGGGTTTGCGCCAATCTTTAGAGACTTGTTCAAACTTTATCCACAAGTTGCTGTTTCGTCTCAAATTTTGAGATTTCGATGAAATTCAGCGGTGTAGACGCAGCGTGAAAGCGACGGTTCATCCGGGCCGCCATTCAGCCAGCCTTGGCTGCCGACCGCGCAGGAAGGCACACTGGCGGGCATGTGCCTGGTTGCTCTCGCCTGGAAATCCCACCCCCGCTGGCGCCTGTTCATGGCGGGCAACCGCGACGAGTTCCACACCCGCCCCACCGCCGCGCTGGAACGCTGGGCGCCGCCGCAGGAAGAGGTAATCGCCGGCCGCGACCTGCGTTCGGGCGGCACCTGGATGGGGATCGACGGCAGCGGGCGCGCGGCGGTGATCACCAACGTGCGCGACCCGACCGCCGCCAGCGGCGGCCCCTCGCGCGGCGCCCTGGTCGCGGACTACCTGGCCGGCGCCGGAACCTCCGCCGCCGACCGGATCGGGCAACTGGCGGCGCACGCCAGCGACTACGCCCCGTTCAACCTGCTGCTGGCCGATGCCGGCGGCTGCCATTACCTGGGCAACCACCCGCCCGCGCGGCAGACGCTGGCGCCGGGCGTGCACGGCATGTCCAACGGCGCGCTCGACGCGCCCTGGCCGAAGACGCGCCGGCTGATGGCCGCGCTGGAAAACTGGCTGGCGCAGGGCGATGCGCCGCTGGACGGCCTGTGGGCCGCGCTCGCCGACGAATGGCGGCCGGCCGACGCCGACCTGCCGGCGACCGGCATCGCGCTGCCGCTGGAACGGCACCTGTCGGCGGCCTTCATCCGCGGCGAGGACTACGGCACCCGGGCCAGCACCCTGCTCGCGATCGATCATGACGGCCACGGCTTCATCGCCGAACGCCGCTTCGGCCCGCAAGGCGTCTTCCTGGGCCACACCCGCATAGATATCTGACCCGCAGAAACGGCCGACCCGGAAGCCCGTGCAGGCCTTCCCCAACGCGCGATGCGAAGCGAGCCAAGCCATCCCTCTGGAGCAGAGCCCTTTTAGCAAAGGGCGCACGCCGACAGGCGCAGGGGCATGGAAGGCAAGGACATCCGACCCGCGAAAACGACCGACCCGGAAGCCCATGCAGGCCTCCCCCAACGCGCGATGCGAAGCGAGCCAAGCCACCCATCTGGAGCAGAGCCCTTTTAGCAAAGGGCGCACACCGACAGGCGCAGGGGCATGGAAGGCAAAGAACATCCGATCCACGAAAACGACCGACCCGGACGCCTGTGCAGGCCTCCCCAACGCGCGACGCGAAGCGAGCCAAGCCATCCATCTGGAGAACAGCCCCCTTTAGTAAAGGGGGGCGCGCCGACAGGCGCGGGGTTGTGGAAGGCAAAGGGCCCGGGGCCCACAGTTTTGTACCGCCTCCGCGGTACAAAATTGTGGGGCTTTTCCCGCCCAGCAGGCGGGAAAAGCGGCGGAGCCGGCCTGTAAGCCGGGTTCTGTCGTGGACAGTCATTCTTCTAGGCGCCACGTCGCCGTGACGCTCGAGCAACCTACCCGGACCCGACGCGGGCCACGCCATTAGGTCCCTATTTGGTCTTGCTCCAGGTGGGGTTTGCCGTGCCGGTCCGTTGCCGGACTCGCGGTGCGCTCTTACCGCACCATTTCACCCTTACCGGCCTCCCGAAAGAGACGTAGGCGGTATCTTTCTGTTGCACTTTCCGTCGGCTCGCGCCGCCCAGGCGTTACCTGGCACCTTGCCCTGTGGAGCCCGGACTTTCCTCGGCGTTCCCGAAGGAACGACGCGACTGTCCGGCCGACTCCGCCGCGCGCATTGTACGGGGTAGCGCCCGCTTTGCGGGCGCCGCCCCGGATTCCGCTCATCCGCCGGCCGGTCTCAGCCGCCGTACAGCGCCTTGCGCGGCGCGCCGCTCAGTTCGGCCGCAAGCCGGGCGGCGGTGGATGGCGGCAGATGTTCGTTGAGCCTGGCGTAGAGCCGGCGGCCTTCGGCGACCTTGGCGTCCTCGTCGTCGGCCGCGCCCTGCACCATCACCACGAACTCGCCCTTGCGCTGGTTGTCGTCGGCCTGCACCGCGGCGAGCAGCTGCTCCAGGCTGCCGTCGAGCACGGTCTCGAACAGCTTGGTCAGTTCGCGCGCGACCACCGCCGGGCGCGCGGCGCCGAAGGCCGTGACCATGTCCGCCAGCGAGTCGGCGATGCGGTGCGAGGACTCGTAGAACACCAGCGTGCCGGTTTCGCTGGCGAGCCGCTGCAGGCGCTCGCGCCGCGCGGCGGCCTTGGCCGGCAGGAAGCCCTCGAACACGAAACGGTCGCTCGGCAGGCCGGCCACGCTCAGCGCCGCGATCGCGGCGCAGGCGCCGGGCACCGGACTCACCTTCACCCCCGCCGCCCGCGCCGCGCGCACCAGGCGGAAACCGGGGTCGCTGACCAGCGGCGTGCCGGCATCGCTGACCACCGCCATCGATTCGCCGCCGAGCAGGCGCGCCACCACGCGCTCGGCCATCGCCTCCTCGTTGTGGTCGTGCAGCGCCACCAGCGGCCTGCTGATGCCGAAATGCGACAGCAGCTGGCCGGTGTGGCGCGTGTCCTCGGCGCAGATCGCCGCCACCGTGCGCAGCACCTCCTGCGCGCGCGGGCTCAGGTCGGCCAGGTTGCCGATCGGCGTGGCGACGACGTACAGGGTGGCGGGGGCAGCGGGCATCATCGGCTTTTCCATGGGCAAGGTTAGAATCCTACCGTGTCCCCCACCCGGCGCCGCCGCATGCCGTTGAACGGATCCCGAATGAACAAGCCCGCCGCACGGATCACCGCCCTGTCACTGTCGCTCCTGCTGTTCGCCGGCTGCGCCACCACCGGCGTGGCGCCGACCACCTCGCCGGGGCAGCAGGCGGCCATCGCCCTGCTCGAACAGGGCAAACCGCGCGAAGCCGCGCAGCAGCTGGAAGCCGAGGCCGCGCTGGCGCGCGGCGCCGCCAAATCGCAGCTGCTGGCCGACGCCGCCTTCGCCTGGCATGAAGCCAATGACGACGCGCGCGCGCGCATGCTGCTGCCGCAGGTGCAGGTACGCCAGCTGGCCGGCGCCAGCCGCCAGCGCCATGCGCTGCTGGTCGCGGAACTGGCCCTGGCCGACAAACAGCCTGCGGCCGTGCTGCAGGCGCTGGGCGCGCAGCAGCCGGACCTGCTGCCCGCCGCCCAGCAGGCGCGCTGGCACCTGGCCCACGGCCAGGCGCTGGAGGCCGATGGCGACGCCTTCGCCGCGGCCGCCGCCCGCGCCCGCGCCGGCGTGCTGCTGTCCGGCAGCGCCCGCACCGACAACCAGCGCGCCATCACCCGCCTGCTGGCGGGGCTGGACGATGCCACCCTCGCCAGCCGCAGCGCCGCGCTGGCGGCCGGCGACCCGCTCTACAACCACGCCGGCCGCGCCCTGATCGGCCGAGGCCTGCCGCTGCCGCGCCCGTTCGACCGCGACGCCGCCTGGCAGCTGGATACCGGCAAACGCCCGCCCGCGGACGCCGACGGCTACCGCCCACCGGTGAAGATGGCGGTGCTGCTGCCGCTGTCCGGCAACCTGGCCACCGCCGCCGCGCCGGTGCGCGACGGCCTGCTCGCCGGTTACTACGCCGAATCGCGCCGCCGCCCGCAGGTCGACTTCATCGACACCCGCGGCACCCCGGCCGGCGCCATCGCCGCCTACGACAAGGCCGTGGCCGGCGGCGTCGATTTCGTGGTCGGGCCGCTGGGCCGCGACGAAGTCGACGCGCTGTTCGGTCGCGCGCAGCTGCAGGTGCCGCTGCTGGCGCTCAACCGCGGCAAGGACACGCCCCCGGCGGGCAGCGCCGGCTTTTCGCTGGCGCCGGAGGACGACGGCATCATGGCCGCCGAATACCTGCTGGCCCGCGAGCGCGGCAACGCGCTGGTGATCGGCAGCAACGACGACACCGGCCGCCGTGCCACCGCCGCCTTCGCCGAGCGCTTCGCCGAGCGCGGCGGAAAGGTCGCCGCCAGCCTCAGCGTCGGCGACGCCCCCGGCGACCTGGGTGCGCGCCTGCGCCAGGCCGGCGCGGTCGATGCGGTGTTCCTGGCGGTCAAGGGCCCGCAGGCGCGCGCGCTGGCGCCGCAGCTGGCGCTGGCCGGACTGGGCGGCGCCACGCGCGTGGGCACCTCGCAGCTGGTGTCCGGCACCGGCAAGGCCGACGAGGACATGGCGCTGGACGGCATCGCCTTCCCGAGCGAAACCTGGTCCGTGCGCGGCGCCCCGGGCCTGCCCGCGGCCAGCGAGCTGGCCACCACCCTGCCGACCGCGCGCGGCGCCGCCGCGCGCCTGTTCGCCTTCGGCTACGACGCCTGGAAGATCACCGCCTACCTGGAAAAGCTGGCCAACAGCACCCAGGGCGGCCTGGCCGGCGCCACCGGCTCCCTGCACCTGGACGGCTTCGGCAACGTGCTGCGCCGGCCCGCCTGGTCCACCTTCAGCGGCGGCCAGCCGGTGCCGACCGGTGATGGCCGCTGACAGGGCCGCACGCGGCGCGGCGGTGGAAGCCGCCGCACGCCGCTACCTGGAAAACGCCGGCCTGCGCTGGCTGGCCGGCAACGTCCGCTACCGCGGCGGCGAGCTCGACCTGGTGATGTTCGACCCGGCCGCCACCAGCCTGGTCTTCGTGGAGGTGCGCTACCGCCGCGACGGCGCGTTCGGCGGTGGCGCCGCTTCGGTCGATGCCGGCAAGCGCCGCCGCCTGCTGCTGGCCGCGCAGCTCTATCTGTCGGCGCACCCCGCCCACGCCCAGGCCCCGTGCCGCTTCGACGTGGTCGAGGCCAGCGGCGAGCCACCGCGGCTGCACTGGCTGCGCGACGCCTTCCGCGCCGACGACTGATGCCCAGCGTGTTCACCCATGCCGCGGTCCCGCTGGCGCTGTGGTGCGCCAGCGAACGCGGCCGCGTGTCCACGCGCCTGCTCGGCGCCGGCGTCGTCGCGGCGATGCTGCCCGACGCCGACGTGCTGGCCTTCGCCCTGCACGTGCCCTACGCCGACGCCTTCGGCCACCGCGGCGCCAGCCACTCGCTGCTGTTCGCCGCCCTGCTGGCGGCGCTGGCCCTGCTGCTGCACCGGCCGCTGCATGCGGGAAGGCTGCAGGCGCTGGTCTTCGTGTTCGCCTGCGCGCTCTCGCATCCGCTGCTCGACGCGCTGACGTCCGGCGGCCTCGGCGTGGCGCTGTGGTGGCCGTGGAGCGACGCGCGGCTGTTCGCGCCATGGCGGCCGATCCGCGTTTCGCCCTTCGCCAATGCCTTCTTCAGCGCGCGCGGCCTGCAGACCGTGCTGTCCGAACTGCGCTGGGTGTGGCTGCCGCTGGCACTGGCGGTACTGGGCTGGAGGATGATCCAATCGCCGCCAGGCGCAAGCGGCCGCGCCCCGGATTGAGCCGCACGGGGGAGGACATATGGAATGTCGCATTTGGCGGCCCTGCGGGCTGCTGCTGTGCTGTCTGCTGACGCTGCTCGCACCGCTTGCCCACGCCGCCGATGAAGCGCCCGCCTTGCCGCAGGTGGGCGAATTCCCGCCGCCCCTGCTGGGCAACAACCGCCAGGGCGAGAGAGTCGACCTGCAAGAACGGCGCGGCAGGATCGTGGTGGTGACCTTCTGGGCCAGCTGGTGCGGGCCGTGCATGCGCGAACTGCCGATGCTGGCGCAGCTGCAGAAGGTGGTGGGCAAGGACGCGCTGGAAGTGATCGCGGTGAACTGGGGCGAACCGCGCGCGGACGTGGTGGCCTTCGCACGCCGCAACAACAAACTCGACCTGGAATACGTGTTCGACGGCAAGGGCGAAACCGCCGCGCGCTACGGCGTGCGTGCGGTGCCGCGCATGCTCGTGCTCGACCGCGAGGGCCGCGTCGCCTCGATCCACGTGGGCTATTCGGTGGATGCGCTGCCCGGTTTCATGGAGGAAATCGTCGCCCTGCTGCCCGACGAGGTCCGCAACCGGCCGGCCCACAACGCGTCCTCGCCCTAGAATGCGGTGATGGACCCCACCCTCCCCACCGCTTTCGACCGGACCCTTTCCGACCTGCTGGGCGCGCACTGGCGCACCGACGCCGCCGCGCTGGCCGCGCACGCGCAGGACAACTCCTGGCGGCATGCGCTGCCGCTGGGCGTGGCGCTGCCGGAAAGCCGCGAACAGGTGCAGGCCATCGTGCGCGCCTGCCGCGCGCATGGCGTGCCGCTGGTGGGGCGCGGCGCCGGCACCGGCACCACCGGCGCGGCGGTGCCCGTTGCCGGCGGCATCGTGCTGTCGTTCGCGCGCATGAACCGCATCCTCGCGCTGCGCCCCGGCGACCGCTGCGCGGTGGTCGAGCCGGGCGTGCTCAACGGCGACCTGCAGCAGGCGCTGCAGCCGCATGGCCTGTTCTGGCCGCCGGACCCGTCCAGCTTCGAGATCTGCAGCATCGGCGGCAACCTGGCCACCAACGCCGGCGGCCCGCGCGCGGTGAAGTACGGCACCACCCGCGACAACGTGCTCGGGCTGGTGGCGGTGACCGGCGCCGGCGAACTCATCGAATGCGGCGGCCCGTGGACCAAGGATGCCACCGGCTACGACCTCACCCACCTGATCGTCGGCAGCGAAGGCACCCTTGCACTGATCGTCGAAGCCACGCTCAAGCTGGCGCCGCGCCCGCGCGCGCAGGCCGGGCTGCGCGTGCTGTACCGCGACGCGGAGAGCGCCGCGGCGGCGGTGGCGCGGGTGATGACCCAGCCGGCCACGCCCACCACCCTGGAATTCATGGATGCGCGCAGCCTGGCGCTGCTGCGCCGCAACGGCGCGCAGGTGCCCGACGCCGGGGCGATGCTGCTGATCGACGCCGATGGCGACGACGACACCCTGCCCAGCGTGCTGCATGCGCTGGCCCAGGCCGCCGAGGGCGAGGGCCTGCTGGCGCTGGACGTGGCGATGGACGGCAGCGCGTGCGACCAGCTGTGGGCGGCGCGGCGCGCGCTGTCGCCGGCGCTGAAGAGCATCGCGCCGGGCAAGATCAACGAGGACGTGGTGGTGCCGGTCTCGCGCATTCCGCAGCTGGTGGCCGGCGTGCAGGCGCTGTCGGCGCGTTTCGGCCTGCCCATCGTCACTTTCGGCCATGCCGGTAACGGCAACCTGCACGTGAACATCCTCTACCACCCCGACGATGCCGGCGAGAACGCGCGCGCCCATGCGGCGCTGCCGGAGGTGTTCGCGCTGACCCTGGCGCTGGGCGGGACGCTGTCCGGCGAGCACGGCATCGGCCTGGCCAAGCGCGATTTCATGGCCCAGGCCTTCACCCCGGCGACGCTGGCGGCGATGCGCGCGGTCAAGCAGGCGCTGGACCCGGACGGCATCCTCAACCCGGGCAAGGTGCTGCCGCCGGCCGGCTAGCCTGCCCCTCCACCACCGAGCGAGCACGGACCATGGACATCGACCCCTCGCAGTTCGCCGCGCACTGGGCCGCGGCCTGGAACGCGCACGACGTGGACGCGGTGCTGGCGCACTTCCATGACGATGCGGTGTTCACCTCGCCGTTCGCCCGCCAGCTCCTGCCGGAAACCGGCGGCGTGCTGCGCGGCAAGGCCGCCATCGGCGCCTACTGGAGCGCGGGGCTGGCACGCATTCCCGACCTGCGTTTCCATGTCGATGCGGTGTTCGCCGGCATCGATACCGTGGTCATCGCCTACACCAACCAGAAAGGCGTGCGGGTGAGCGAGGTGCTGCGCTTCTCGGGCGACCGGGTGATCGAAGGCCACGGCACCTATCCGGCCGACGCGCACAACCCGACCGGCGCGCGCTGACCGGCGCGGCCGCTCATTCGACGAAGTGGCGGTAGCCGCCGGCGCGCCCCTCGCCCGCATCGCCTGCGCAGCGGACGCCGCGGCCTCCGGCGATGGTGCCGACGCGCGTCAGCGGCAGCGCGAGGGTCGATGACAGGGTTTCCAGGGCCTCGCGCCGTTCCGGCGCGGCGGTGAAGCACAGTTCGTAGTCGTCGCCGCCACGCAGCGCGCAGTCCAGCGCGGCATCGGCGCCGAGCGCGGCGCGCAGCGCCGGCGACAACGGCACGGCATCGGCCTGCACCACCGCCGCCACGCCGCTACGCGTGGCGATGTTGCCGAGGTCGGCCAACAGGCCATCGGACACATCGGCCGCCGCATGCGCCAGCCCGCGCAGCGCCAAGCCGAGCTGCAGCCGCGGGGTTGGCCGCTGCAGCCGCTGGCGCAGCCGTTCGTGGCCGGCGTCGGCCGCGGCCACGCGCACGTCCAGCCGCCCCTGCTGCCACAGCCGCAACGCGCCGGCCGCCTCGCCGGGGTGGCCGCTGACCCAGATGTCGTCGCCCGGCCGCGCGCCGTCGCGGCGCAGCACCTGCCCGGCCGGCACCTGCCCCATCGCGGTGATCGCGATCGACAGCGGCCCGCGCGTGGTGTCGCCGCCCACCACGGCGATGCCGCTGGCGTCGGCCAGCGCGAACAGCCCGTCGGCGAACGCATCCAGCCAGGCGGCGTCGGCCTGCGGCAGGGACAGCGACAGCGTGCACCACGCCGGCGCCGCGCCCATCGCCGCCAGGTCGGAGAGATTGACCGCCAGCGCCTTCCAGCCGATGTCGGCCGGCATGCTCTCGACGGGGAAATGTACGCCTGCGTTGAGCGTGTCGGCGGTGACCGCCAGCTGCTGTTCCGGCGCCGGCCGCAGCAGGGCCGCGTCGTCGCCGATGCCCAGCGCGATGTCGGCGCGCGCACGGGTGCGGCGCGCGATGCGTTCGATCAGGGCGAACTCGTCAAGGCTCATGGGCAGGCAGTCCTGGAACGAAAACGCCGGTGCCGATGCAGCCGGCCCCGGCGTCGTGGTGGAACCGGCCGGCGCGGTCGCACGCCGGCGGCGGCATTACTGGCCCGATTCGACCTTGCGCCATTCCACGGCGGCGCGGTCCAGCACGCCGTTGACGTAGGTGTGGCCGTGCTCGGAGCCGAAGCGCTTGGCGGTCTCGATGGCCTCGTTGATCACCACGCGGTACGGCACGTCCAGGCGGTGGCGCAGCTCGTAGGCGGCCACGCGCAGCACCGCGCGCTCGATCGCGTCGACCTCTTCCACCGGGCGGTCCACGAACGGCGCCAGCGCCTCGTCCAGTTCGCGGCGGTGGTCGAGCACGCCGCGCAGCAGGTTCTCGAAGTAGGCCAGGTCGGCGACTTCGTGCGCCTGCTCGTGGGCGAACTGGGCCAGCAGCGACTCGGCGTTGCCGCCGGAGATCTGCCACGCGTAGATCGCCTGCAGCGCGCGGCGGCGCGCGCGCGAACGCAGCACCGGATCGACGCCGTCGCGGCGGAAGGGCTTGCCGGCAGGCTTGCCGTGGTTCTTGTTGCTCATGGCAGCTGCTCCAGAAGATTGACCATTTCCAACGCCGCCAGCGCGGCTTCCTCGCCCTTGTTGCCGTGGCTGCCGCCGGCGCGGGCCTCGGCATCCTCCACGCGTTCCACCGCCAGCACGCCGTTGAGCACCGGCACGCCGAAATCCAGCTGCACGCGCATCAGGCCTTCGGCGCAGCGGTCGGCCACGTGTTCGTAGTGGCGGGTGTCGCCGCGGATCACGCAGCCCAGGGTGATGATGGCCGCGTGCCGGCCGGCGGCGGCCAGGCGGGCGGCGACCAGCGGGATCTCCCAGGCGCCGGGCACGCGCACCACGTCGATGGCGTCCTCGCCGATGCCGTTGCCGGCCAGGCTCTGCCGCGCGCCGGCCACCAGCACGTCGGTGATGCGCGCGTTCCAGCGGCTGGCGATGATGACGAAACGGGCCGATCCGGCCGGGCGGAGGTCGCCTTCGTAGTGGCTCATGGGGCGTAGCGATGCAAAAGGTGGGTCAGTTTACCGTGTAGGTGCGGGGCCTGCCCCGCACGCGGCGGCGCGACGGGGGCGGAACCAGGCCGCCCCCCGGCCGCGGCGCTCAGGGCTGGACGGTCTCGACGATTTCCAGGCCGTAGCCGGCCAGGCCGATCTGGCGGCGCGGGGTGCCGAGCACGCGCAGCCGGCCCAGGCCCAGGTCGGCCAGGATCTGCGCGCCGGCACCGTTGCGGCGCCACTGGCCCACGTCCTTGTCCTTGCCGGCCGGGCGCACCTCCGGCTCGCGGCGCAGGCGCGCCAGCAGCGCGTCGGAATCGCGCGGGGCCGACAGCACCACCATCACGCCCTGGCCTTCGGCGGCGATGGCGCGCAGCGCGTCGGTGGCGGCCACTCCGAAATCGTCGCGGCGCCAATGCAGCAGGTCGGCCAGCGGGTTCTCCACCTGCACCCGCACCAGGGTCGGCGTGTCCCGGTCCGGCTGGCCCTTGACCAGCGCGAAGTGCAGGTCGTGGGCGATGCGGTCGCGATAGGTGACCAGCGTGAACGCGCCGAACTCGGTGTCGACCTCGCGCTCGTCCACGCGCTCGACGGTGTGCTCGGTGGCCAGCCGGTAAGCGATCAGGTCGGCGATGGAGCCCATCTTCAGCCCATGCTCGCGCGCGAACACTTCCAGCTCGGGGCGCCGCGCCATGGTGCCGTCGGGGTTGAGGATCTCCACCAGCACGCCGGCCGGCTCCAGCCCGGCCAGCATCGCCAGGTCGACGCCGGCCTCGGTGTGGCCGGCGCGGGTCAGCACGCCGCCGGGCTGGGCGATCAGCGGGAAGATGTGGCCCGGCTGGTGCAGGTCCGACGGCTTGGCATCGGCCCTGACCGCGGTGCGGATGGTATGGGCGCGGTCGGCGGCCGAGATGCCGGTGGTCACGCCTTCGGCGGCCTCGATGCTGACGGTGAAGTTGGTCTGGAACTGCGCGGTGTTGGCGCGCACCATCGGCGCCAGGCCGAGCTGGCCGGCGCGCTCGCGGGTCAGCGGCAGGCACACCAGGCCGCGGCCATGGGTGACCATGAAGTTGATGTCCGCCGGCTTGACCAGCTCGGCGGCCATGATCAGGTCGCCTTCGTTCTCGCGGTCCTCGTCGTCGACGATCACCACCATGCGGCCGGCGCGGATTTCTTCCAGCAGTTCGGGGACGGGGGCGAAGTTCATGCGGTGGCTCCCTGGCCCAGCAGGCGCTCGACATAGCGCGCCACCAGGTCGATTTCCAGATTGACGGCGTCGCCGACGCCGGTGTGGGCGAAACGGGTGTGGGCGACGGTGTGCGGAATCAACGCCACCTCGAAGCCTTCGCCATCGGCCTCGTTGACGGTGAGGCTGACGCCGTCGACGCAGATCGAGCCCTTTTTCGCGATGTATTTCAGCAATGGCGCCGGCGCGGCAAAGCGCCAGCGCTGCGCGCGGGCGTCATCGACGATCGACAGCACCGTGCCGATGCCGTCGACGTGACCGCTGACCAGGTGGCCGCCGAGGCGGTCGGTCGGGCGCATGGCGCGCTCGAGGTTGATGGCCGCGCCCACGGCGAGCCGGCCGAGCGTGGTCAGGCCCAGGGTTTCGGTCGAGGCGTCGGCCTGGAAGGACGTGGCGTCGAACGCGATCACGGTCAGGCACACGCCGTTGACCGCGATGCTCTCGCCCAGCTGCACGTTGTCGAACGGCAGGCTGCCGACCTCGAAGCTGAAGCGGACATCGCCGCCGACGGGCTCGTGCGCGGCCAGGCGGCCGACGCCTTCGATGATGCCGGTAAACATCAGCGCGCCTCCCGCATGGACAGGAGCCGGGCGACCGGAAGGGAACTGCAGAGGGTTTTCATGAACGTTTCCCGCGGTTGGAGAGCGAAAAACGCCACAAGGCAAACAGGCGCACGCACGGCGGGGCCGCGCGCGGGCCGTCTTCTTTCATCCGGACTCTAGGCGGCACCGCGTGCGCGGCATCGCCAACCGTCGGCTCCGGCATCGGACCGGATCTGCTGACCCTCGGCCGCTGGAATCCACACGGGGTGTGCGGTTCCCGCGAGTGACCTCGCGTGCCGGCCTCGGCGCTCGCGGGCTCGTGCGGGCTCCCGGGGGAACCGCGCACCTACCGCCGGTGGGGAATTACACCCCGCCCTGAAGACGTTCGTGGTTGCCGGCGAACCGGCCGGCGCATTGTACCAGCCGGGTCCCGGCGGACCTGTCTGGCGGATGGACAGCAGTGTTGCAGCAGTGGCGCCCCGCAGGCGCCGCGTTTGCCCGGCATGGTCTGCCGCGCACCACGGCAGGAACGCGCCGGGCGGGGGCCCCGCACCTACGCGGTGGCCGGGCGCAGCAGCAGGCGCAGGTCGCTGCCGACCATGCGCAGGTCGCGCACCTCCAGCGGCCGCGCCTGCGCCATCGTCTCGATGCCCAGCCCGGCCAGCAGCGGGCGCGCGCCCTCGCCCATCAGCAGCGGCGCCATGTACAGCAGCAGCTCGTCGGCCAGGCCGGCGCGCAGCAGCGCCCCGCACAGGGTCGGTCCGGCCTCGACGTGGACCTCGTTGATGCCGCGCGCGGCCAGCAGCGCCATCACCGCCGCCAGGTCGAAGCGGCCATCGGCCTGCAGCGGCGCGGGGGCGAACTGCGCGCCTTCCAGCGCGGGCGGCGCCACCGCCGGATCGTGCAGGTACAGCGTGGGTGCCCCGCCTTCGCGCACCCGCGCGCAGGCCAGCGTGCGCAGCCGCGCGTCGAGCACCACCCGCAGCGGCGGCAGGAACTCGCCTGCCTCCGGGCGCGCGGTCAGCGCCGGGTCGTCGGCCAGCACCGTCGCCGCGCCGGTCAGGATCGCGCCGGCGCGGGCGCGCCAGAGCTGCACGTCGGCGCGCGCGGCCGCGCCGGTAATCCACTTCGACTCGCCGCTGGCCATGGCGGTGCGCCCGTCCAGGCTGGCGGCCAGCTTCACCCGCACCCACGGCCGGTCGCGTTCGATGCGCGACAGGAAACCACGGTTGAGTTCGCGCGCCTTGTCCGCCATCAGCCCCACCGCCACCTCGATCCCGGCCTGGCGCAGCAGCGCGAAGCCGCCGCCATCGACATCCGGGAACGGATCGCCCATCGCCGCCACCACCCGCGCCACGCCGGCCTCGATCAGCGCCAGCGCGCAGGGCGGCGTGCGCCCGTAATGCGCGCAGGGCTCCAGGGTGACGTAGGCGGTGGCGCCGCGCGCACGCGCGCCGGCCGCGCGCAGCGCGAACACCTCCGCATGCGGGCCGCCGGCGCGCTGGTGGAAACCCTCGCCGACAATCTCCTCGCCGTGGGCGATGACGCAGCCGACCATCGGATTGGGGCGCGTGGTCCATGCCGCGCGCTCGGCCAGGCGCAGCGCGCGCGCCATCATCTGGTGGTCGGTGGCGGTGAATTCCTGCATGGAAAACCTCGTGGAAACAGCGGCCGCGCCCGCTCAGGGCGGCGGCGGGTCGATCCGCATCACGGTGACGGCCAGCGGCCCGAGCTGCAGCCGGGTGTGTTCCTCCCAGCCCAGCGCGCGGTACCACGGCACCATCGCCGCCTCGCAGTAAAGATACAGGCGCGGCACGCCCAGCCGCGCGGCGCGCGCCACGCAATGCCCGACCAGCCGCTCGCCCACGCCCTGACCGCGGGCCTGCGGGCGTACGTACAGCGAGGCCAGCCACGGCGACCAGCCGCGGATCTGCTCGTGGTCGTCGTGCAGCAGGCTCACCGAGCCCAGCCAGCCGGCGTCGTCCTCGGCGATCCAGGTGCAGGGAATCGTGTCGTCGCGCTGCGCGCGCAGCTCGGTTTCGGCCTGTTCGCAGGTCCACTCCGGCAGCAGCGCGCCGAATGCCTGCACATGCGCCCGCGCCAGGGCGGGCAGCAGCGCAGGCCGCGCCTGCAGGCCGACGAAACGCAACGGCTTCAGCGCGGCGCCTTGCGCCCGCGGCGCGCGGCGCCGGCGTCGAGCAGCGACAGCTGGTCGTCGCCGGCCGGGTGGTCGCGCTCCAGCTTCTCGATCTCGTCGCGGAAATCGGCCACGTCCTCGAAGCTGCGGTAGACCGAGGCGAAGCGCACGTAGGCGACGTGGTCGAGCTTGCGCAGTTCGTCCATCACGAATTCGCCGACGCGGATCGACGGCACTTCGCGCTCGCCGCTCATGCGCAGCTGGTGCACCACCGCGCGCACCGCCGCCTCGATCCGCTCCTCCGCCACCGGCCGCTTCTGCAGCGCGCGGTCGAAACCGACCCGCAGCTTGCGCGCGTCGAACGCCTCGCGCCCGCCATCGCTCTTGACGATGACCGGCAGCTTCAGCTCGATGGTTTCCAGCGTGGAAAAACGCTCGCCGCAGGCCTCGCAGCCGCGCCGGCGGCGGATGGTCGCCCCATCCTCGGAAACGCGCGAATCGATCACGCGGGTGTCGGTGTGCTGGCAGAACGGGCAGTGCATCAGCGGAGCGGGGAGAAGGGAACGGGGAACGGGGAACACGAATTCCCCGCGCTTTGCGCACTCCTGCGTTGCAGCGACTTCCGTAATGCCTGCAACTGCAGGGAAACGGCCCGATGCTGCGCCAGGAACGCGTCGACCGCAACCTGCCCTGCGAATCCCAGCCGCGCGGCCAACAACGCCTGGGTCAACACCTCCGCCATCGAACCGGAGGCCATCGAAAGGAAACGCAGGTAATCGCGTGTCGAATGCCTTGCATTGCCTCCGGCAATGCAGGAGGGGACGGAAACGGCCGCACGCTTGATCTGGCTGCCCAGACCGAACCGCTCCTCGACCGGAAATGCAGCGGCAAGCGCGTAGACCTTCTCGACCATCACCATCGCTTCTTCCCAGACCCTCAATTCACGGAAATCCGCCGCCATGACAACTCCCTGTCGCCACCGACAGGCCGCTGCGGCCTGTCATTCCCTGTTCCCACTTCCCCGCTCCCGGCTCTTCAGCCGTAAACCGGGAACTGCCGGCACTGCAGGGTGACGTTCTCGCGCACGCCGGCAATGACGTTCTCGTCGTTCGGGTTGTCCAGCACGTCGGCGATCCAGTTGGCCAGCGCCACGCAGTCCGGCTCCCTGTAGCCGCGGGTGGTGATGGCCGGTGTGCCCAGGCGCAGGCCCGAGGTCACGAACGGCGAGCGCGGGTCGTTGGGCACCGAGTTCTTGTTGACGGTGATGTGGGCCTTGCCCAGCGCGGCTTCCGCGTCCTTGCCGGACACGTCCTTGCCGATCATGTCCACCAGCATCAGGTGGTTCTGCGTGCCGCCGGAGACGATCTTGTAGCCGCGCGCGATCAGCGTCTCGGCCATCGCCTGCGCGTTCTTCACCACCTGCTGCTGGTAGGCCTTGAACTCCGGCTCCAGCGCTTCCTTGAAGGCCACCGCCTTGGCGGCGATGACGTGCATCAGCGGGCCGCCCTGGATGCCGGGGAACACGATCGACTGCAGCTTCTTCTCGATCTCCTCGCCGGCGCCCTTGGCGATGATGATGCCGCCGCGCGGGCCGCGCAGGGTCTTGTGGGTGGTCGAGGTGACCACGTGGGCGTGTTCGATCGGGTTGGGGTAGACGCCGGCGGCGACCAGGCCGGCCACGTGCGCCATGTCCACGAACAGGTAGGCGCCGACCTTGTCGGCGATGGCGCGGAAGCGCGCCCAGTCGACGATCTGCGAATAGGCCGAGAAACCGGCCACCACCATCTTCGGCTTGTGTTCCAGCGCCAGCCGCTCGACTTCGTCGTAGTCGATCAGGCCCTGCTCGTTCACCCCGTACTGCACGGCGTTGAAGATCTTGCCCGAGGCATTGACCTTGGCGCCGTGGGTCAGGTGGCCGCCATGGGCCAGGCTCATGCCCAGGATGGTGTCGCCCGGCTGCAGCAGCGCGAAGTACACGGCCTGGTTGGCCTGCGAGCCGCTGTGCGGCTGCACGTTGGCGTAATCGGCGCCGAACAGCTGCTTGAGGCGGTCGATGGCCAGCTTCTCGGCGATGTCCACGTACTCGCAGCCGCCGTAGTAGCGCTTGCCCGGGTAGCCCTCGGCGTACTTGTTGGTGAGCTGGCTGCCCTGCGCTTCCATCACCCGCGGGCTGGCGTAGTTCTCGCTGGCGATCAGCTCGACATGGTCTTCCTGGCGCTGGCATTCGGCGGCGATGGCCTGGGCCAACTCGGGGTCGTAGGACTCGATACGGGCGTCACGCGGGAACATCTCGGCTCCTGGAAGGGGGCGGGGGGAAGGGCCGATTGTAGCGCTTCCTTCACCGCCCCACCCCGCCCCCCGCAGGCGCGCGGAAACGACGAAGGCGCCCTGGGGCGCCTTCGTCGCGGACACTTCGCCGGCTCAGTGGTTGAACACGATGTCGGCGATGATGCCGGTGGCGATGGCCACCATCAGCAGGTTGCCGCGGTCGTCGCGGATCCAGCGGTGGCCATGCGGCGGGCGGCGCAGGTGATAACGGTCGTAGTCGTTGACCACGTAGACCGGGCCGCCGTAGTAGTTGCTGTAGCGGTAGCCGCGCTCGAACCCGTACGGGCGGTAGACCACGCGCGGCGGCGGGGCGTAGTAGCGGCGGTCGTTGTGGCGGGCGTCGCGGTAGCCCTCGCGGTAGCCGGCGTTGTAATGGCGGCGGTCGTCGCGCCAGTCGCGGCGGTCGCCCCGCCAGCCCCGGTCGTGGCCGTGGCCGCGACCGCGGTCGTCCCAGCCGTGGCGGCCGCGGTCATGGTCGCGGTCGCCGGCGGCGAAGGCCGGGGCGGCGGCGCCGAAGGCCAGCAGGGTGGTCATCGCGGCGACTGCAAGTCGGTGCATCTTCATGGTGGCCCTCGCGGTGTTGATGGACGGTTTCCATCATGCTCACGCGATCTGAACGGTTTCCGGCTGGAAACGCTTACCGCCGGCGCCATTCATCCAGCGGCCAGCCGCGCGCGGCCGCCGGCGCCGGGCGGCTTCCCGCTATAATCGCCCATTCCCTTTTGCCTCGGGCTCGTCCGCCTTGCGGACCGGGCGCGGGCGTGCGCTACGGAGACGTCATGTCCTCGCAATACATCTACACCATGAACCGCGTCAGCAAGGTGGTCCCGCCCAAGCGGCAGATCATCAAGGACATCTCGCTGTCGTTCTTCCCGGGCGCCAAGATCGGCCTGTTGGGCCTGAACGGCGCCGGCAAGTCCACCGTGCTCAAGATCATGGCCGGCGTGGACACCGATTTCGAGGGCGAGGCCCGCCCGCAGCCCGGCATCAAGGTCGGCTACCTGGCCCAGGAGCCGGAGCTGAACCCCGAGCACACCGTGCGCCAGGCCGTCGAGGAAGGCGTGGGCGACGTGCTGCAGGCGCAGGCCGCGCTGGAAGCGGTCTACGCCGCCTACGCCGAGGAAGGCGCCGATTTCGACGCGCTGGCCAAGGAACAGGAGCGCCTGGAGGCGATCCTGGCCGCCGGCGACGCGCATACCGTCGAACAGCAGCTGGACGTGGCCGCCGACGCGCTGCGCCTGCCGCCGTGGGACGCGGTGATCGGCAAGCTGTCCGGCGGCGAAAAGCGCCGCGTGGCGCTGTGCCGCCTGCTGCTGCAGAAGCCGGACATGCTGCTGCTCGACGAACCGACCAACCACCTGGACGCCGAGTCGGTGGAATGGCTGGAGCAGTTCCTGCACCGCTACACCGGCACCGTGGTGGCCGTCACCCACGACCGCTACTTCCTGGACAACGCCGCCGAGTGGATCCTGGAACTGGACCGCGGCCGCGGCATTCCGTGGAAGGGCAACTACACCCAGTGGCTGGAGCAGAAGGAAGAGCGGCTCAAGCAGGAAGAGAACCAGGAAAAGGCCCGCCAGAAGGCGATCGCCAAGGAACTGGAGTGGTCGCGGCAGAACGCCAAGGGCGGCCGCTCCAAGGGCAAGGCGCGCCTGGCGCGGCTGGAAGAGCTGCAGTCGGTCGATTACCAGAAGCGCAACGAGACCAATGAAATCTTCATCCCGCCGGGCGAGCGCCTGGGCAACTCGGTGATGGAGTTCAAGAACGTCTCCAAGAAGTTCGGCGACCGCCTGCTGATCGACAACCTGTCGATGATCATCCCGCCGGGCGCCATCGTCGGCATCATCGGCCCGAACGGCGCCGGCAAGTCGACCCTGTTCAAGATGATCACCGGCCAGGAGAAGCCGGATTCGGGCGAGATCGTGATCGGCCCGACGGTGCAGCTGTCCTACGTGGACCAGAGCCGCGAGAAGCTGGAAGGCAACCACACCGTCTTCCAGGAAATCTCCGGAGGCCTGGACATCCTCAACATCAACGGCATCGAGATCCAGTCGCGCGCCTACATCGGCCGCTTCAACTTCAAGGGCCAGGACCAGCAGAAGATGGTCGGCTCGCTGTCCGGCGGCGAACGCGGCCGCCTGCACATGGCCAAGACCCTGCTGCAGGGCGGCAACGTGCTGCTGCTCGACGAACCGTCCAACGACCTGGACATCGAGACCCTGCGCGCGCTGGAAGACGCGCTGCTGGAGTTCCCGGGCAACACCTTCGTCATCTCGCACGACCGCTGGTTCCTGGACCGCATCGCCACGCACATCATCGCCTTCGAGGGCGACTCGCACGTGGAGTTCTTCCAGGGCAACTACCGCGAGTACGAGGAGGACAAGAAGCGCCGCCTCGGCGACGACGCCGGTCCCAAGCGCCTGCGTTTCAAGGCGCTGAAGTAAGCAGCACCCGGACGGCCGCAGCGATGCGGCCGTCCGCTTTTCAAAGCGCCTCCCACCCTGCTTTGGCCCCTCTCCCATCGGGAGAGGGGTTGGGGTGAGGGGCAATGGAGTCCCGTTGGTTCAACCATCATGGACTCCGTTCTCCCCTCATCCGCCCTTCGGGCACCTTCTCCCGATGGCAGAAGGGTTACTTCCCCAGCATCCCGAATTCCGCCATGCCCCTGCTCGACCGCCTGTTCAAGCTCCGCCAGCACGGCACCGACGTCCGCACCGAGGTGCTGGCCGGGCTGACCACCTTCCTGACGATGTCCTACATCGTCTTCGTCAACCCCGACATCCTCGGCACCACCGGCATGGACCCGGGCGCGGTGTTCGTGGCCACCTGCCTGGCCGCGGCGATCGGCTCGGCGGTGATGGCGCTGGCGGCCAACTTCCCGGTCGGCATGGCGCCGGGCATGGGCCTGAACGCCTTCTTCGCCTTCACCGTGGTCGGCTCGGCCGGGCTGCCGTGGCAGCAGGCGCTGGCGGCGGTGTTCATTTCCGGCGTCGTATTCCTGGTGCTGTCGCTCAGCGGCGTGCGCGCCTGGCTGGTGGCCGGCATCCCCGCGTCGCTGCGCTCGGCCATCGTCGCCGGCATCGGCCTGTTCCTGGCGATCATCGCGCTGCAGAAATCGAACGTGATCGTCGCCAACGAGGACACGATGCTGGCGCTGGGGCCGCTGGACACCGTGCCGCCGCTGCTGGCGCTGGCCGGCTTCCTGCTGATCGCGGTGCTGGAAGCGCGGCGCGTGCGCGGCGCGATCCTGATCGGCATCCTGGCTGTTACCGCCGCCGGCTGGCTGGCCGGCGACGTGCAGTACCACGGGCTGGTATCGCTGCCGCCGAGCCTGGCGCCGACCTTCCTGCAGCTGGACCTGCCCGGCCTGCTGCACCACGACGGCGGCACGCCGCTGGCGGTGCTGCTGCAGGTGGTGCTGGTGTTCGTGCTGGTGGAGGTGTTCGATGCCACCGGCACGCTGTACGGCGTGGTCGGCCGCGCCGGCCTGCTGGAGCTGGCCGACGGTCGCAAACGCTTCGGCCGCGCGCTGCTGGCCGACAGCAGCGCGATCGTCGCCGGCTCGCTGCTCGGCACCAGTTCCACCACCGCCTTCGCCGAGAGCGCTTCGGGCGTGCAGGCCGGCGGCCGCACCGGCCTGACCGCGCTGGTGGTCGCCGCGCTGTTCCTGGCCGCGCTGCTGTTTTCGCCGCTGGCGGCGATGGTGCCGGCGTACGCCACCGCGCCGGCGCTGCTGTTCGTGGCCGGGCTGATGCTGCGCGAACTGGTCAACGTGGAATGGAGCGATCTGACCGAATCGGTGCCCGCCGCGCTGTGCGCGCTGGCGATGCCCTTCACCTACTCCATCGCCAACGGCCTGGCGTTCGGCTTCATCGCCTACGCCGCGCTCAAGGCCGGCACCGGCCGCTGGCGCGAGGCGCGGCCGGCGCTGTGGCTGGTGGCGGGGTTGTTCGTGCTGCGCTTCGCGCTGGAGTGAGCGTGGGCCGCCGCCAGCCACCGGCCGGCATTGCGGCACGTCAGGTCGCGAGCATCACCACGAAGACGGCGACGGCCACCGCCACCGAACTCAGCACCGAGAACACGCCGTAGCCCACCAGGCTGCGCCAGATCGTCGACCACGCCGGGCGCCCCTCGAAGAACTGCAGCAGCGAATACACCGCATAGGCCACCCCGACCAGTCCGGCCCAGAACTGCGTGTGCGGGATCCAGCGGTGGAACGGAATCAGCACCATCCAGATGACGAACACCTGCACCGTCAGCAGCGCGGTCACGACCAGCCATTCGGGATAGTTCAGCCGGCCGTAGCGGCCGAACACCAGCCGCAGCACCCATGCCTCGAGCGGCAGCAGCGCCAGCGTGAACGCGGCGAAATGCGCGTCGACCCAGCCGGCGACGGCCTGGCTGGCAGCGACGTAACGCGCCGCCACGGCCGATGCCGCCAGGCCCGGCTCGAGGGGCCCGGCGGCGCCCACCGGCGTGCCCGCGCCCATCACCATGCCGCCGACGAAGAAACGGTTGAACAGCACGACGGCCGCCGCGCTCACCATGATCAGCAGCAACGGCTTGACGTGATTGCCGCGACGCCCGTCGATGTAGTCGCGCATCAGCCTGCCGGGGCGCAGCATCAGTTGCCTGAGCGAATACAGGATGCCGCGGTCCATGTGCAGCACACTGTGCTCCAGCTCATGGCCGAGGAAATGCCAGTCGATGCGATGGGCCGGCGTGGGCTGGCCGCAGCCCGGGCAGAACTTCTGGCCGGGGCCGGCCACGGCAAGGCTGCAGTTGATGCAGTGGCTGTTGTCGTGCATCCCCATGCCTCGCCCCCGTGGAAGGCAGGCATTCTAGAACGGCGCCGCCGGCGGCGACCATCGCCGGGCGCGGCGCCGCAGGAGGGCGCGGGGAAGCGGGGCACGACGCTGCACCGGGCCCCGCCCCGCCACGGACGCGCCGCGGTCAGCGCCAGCGCGGCTGCAGGCGGCCGTCGGCGGCGAAGCGGTAGCGCCCTTCCGCCCAGCCGTCGGCGAACAGGGTCAGCATCTGCGCGTAGTAGGCGGGCGCGTCGCCGCGCTGCTGCTCGTGCGTGGGCAGGCTGGACTGCAATGCCTGCGCCAGCGTGCGCTCGCCCTGCGCCAGCAGGTACGGCACCAGCGCGGCGCGGAATCCGTAACCGCCCTCGCCTTCGCCCGCGCCGCTGCGGGTGTCGACCTTCTCCCACATCGGCGCGCCGTCGCGCAGCCGCCGCAGCGGGCCGGAAAGCGCCTGCAGCTGCGCGCGGAACAGCGGGTCGCGCGGCGACAGCAGCCCCGCCCACAGGTAACAGCGGATCGCGTCGTAGCTGCCAGTCGCGCCCCTGACCGGATCGACGACGAAGGCGCCATCGCGCCACGCCGCCCAGTCCGGGGCGAAGCCGTGCGGCGCGGTCTGCCGCAGCAGTTCCACGGTGTTGGCGGCCAGCGCCGCCCACGGCCCCTGGCCATCGACCGCGGCGAAACGGCGCAGCAGCGGCAGCGGCAGGTAGCAGGGATTGACCCGGGTCGCGTCGTCCTCGACGAAGCCCTGGGGGCCGGGCAGCAGCATCGGGCCGAGCCCGGGCAGGTCGACGATCTCGGTGCGCCGCACCTGCGCCAGCATGTCCTGGCCGATGCGCGTCAGCGCCGGGCGATGCCACAGGCGGCCGGCTTCGAGCAGGTCGTAGGCCAGCCACAGGTCCGAGTCGGAGGCGGGGTTGTCGTCCAGCACGCCCCATCCGCCCCCGGCGCTGCGCCCCCACAGCCACGCCGGCAGGCGCCGGCCCATGTCGCCGTCGGCGAGGTTGTCCACCGTCCAGGCCAGGATGCGGTCGAACAGCGCCTGGTCGTTGTCCACCAGGGCGAAGAACAGCGCGTAGGACTGGCCTTCCGAGGTCGAGCGCAGGTCGTCCTGGCTGCGGTCGATCATGCGCCCGTCGGCGCTCAGGCTGCTGTCCACCAGCACCCGCCAGCGCGGCCAGCCGTCCGCCGCGCCGGCGGCCGGCAGCGCGCCGAGCAGCGGCGCGGCCGCCAGCGCCCGCAGCAGCGCGCGGCGCGCGGGGTCAGCGGAACTCGCCATAGGGCACCAGCGGGGCGACCGGCAGCGGCAGGTTGCCCTGCCACGGTGCCAGGGTGTAACGCAGGTAGAGCTGGAAGGTGTTGGGCGAATAGTCCTGGCTGCGCTGCAGGGTGCCGGCGGCGCCCAGCACCAGGTGGTCGCCGAGCCGGCGCTCGACCGCCATGTACAGGCGGTGGCCGGTTCCGCTGCTGCTGGAATCGGCGGTATGCAGCCCGGCCGGGTCCAGCGTGAGCGGGCCATACAGCGGTTGCAGCTGCTCGATCACGCGCTCGACAAGCGACTGCTCGGGAAAGCGGCTGATCGAGGCGCTGCGCGCGCGGGACACGCTCAGCGAGGCATCCACGCGCACCGACCAGTCGTCGTTGCGCCAGGCCAGGCTCGCCGGCACGCTCAGCGAGGCATAGCGCTGCGGGCTGTAGTAGCCGCCCTGCCCCAGCGAGTAGCCGCCCAGGTCGTGCGCATAGCGCCAGTACATGCCGGTCAGGCCGACGTCCACGCGCAGGTCCGGTCGCTGCACCAGCTTGTGGTACCAGCCGGCCATCGCGCGCGCGCGGGTGTTGTCCAGCACGTTGCGGCCGGTCAGGCGGTGCCAGCTCCAGTTCGACCACATGCCGTTGCGGCCGCCCTGGTCGTAGCCGAGGCTGAAGGTGACGCCGTTGGCGGTCACCCCGCCCCAGGCGATGCCGCTGCGCGGATCGACCGCGCCGGCCTGGGACAGCAGCGAGTTGGTCATCGGCCGCCGCGACAGCGTGGCGCCCCAGCCAAAGCGGCCCAGGTCGCCGTTGACGGTGGCGCCGCCGAGCCAGTTGCCGACCGCGTAGCCGGCGGGCGTATGGCCGATATCGAAGTTCCAGCGGTCGTCGAGCGCGCGCCAGCCCACCGCCAGGCCGGCACCGGAATCCATGCGCTGGTGCAGGCGGGTATTGCAGCCCGGCGCCTGCAGGCGGCTGCCGTCCTCGCGCAGCAGGTACAGCTCGCAGCTGCCGAAGTCCTGGTCGTGGAAGCCGTTGGCGTCGGTCTCGAAACGGCGCGCGTCCAGCCGCACCTGCTCCAGCCGCGCCCAGCCCAGCCCGCCGGCGAACGGCGCGTCGAGATGGGCGATGCGGGTGTCGCGCGACAGCCTGGAGATGCCCGGCGTGCCGTCGCTGCGCCGCCCCGAATCCTGCATCACCGTCAGCGTGGGGTTCTGCTGCTGGTACAGCGTCTCCACGTCGCTGCGCAGGCTGCGCCGCAGCCAGTCGTCGCCGGCCGTCTCGCGGCTGGCGCGGGTGAGCGCGCGGTTGTCGCGCGGCTGCGCCTGCTGCGGTGCGAGCAGGCCGTTCTCCTCCATGGCGCGGGCGTACATGTCCAGCGCCTGTTCCGGATCGCCGGCGCGCAGCAGCCGCGCGGCATCGCGCCAGGCCTGCGGGTCCGGCCCGGTCTTGGCGGCCAGCACGCCACGCAGGATTTCCAGCGCCCTGGCATCGTCCTGCAGGCCGGACCAGATCGCGGCCAGCTGCCGCTGCTGGCCGATGTCGCCCGGTTCCACCGCCGGCGGCGCCGCGGCCATGCGCGCGCGCGCGGCCGCCAGGTCGCCGCTGTCGATCAGCGTGCGCACGCTGCCCAGCTGCGCGTCGACGTTGCCGGGCTGCGCTTCCAGCACCTGGTCGTAGAGCTGCAGCGCCTGGGCATGGTCGCCGCGCAGGCGCGCCCAGTCGGCGAGCGTCAGCTGGATGTCCGTGTCCTGCGGCAGTTGCCGCAGCAGGGCGATGGCCTCGTCCTCGCGGCCGGCGGCGCGCAGTTCCCAGGCGCGCGTGGTGGCCTGCTGGCGGCGCAGGCGCACGGCCAGCGCGCGCATGTCCTCGTCCCACTGCGCGGCGGGCAGCTCGTCCAGCGCGGCCAGCGCCGGCCCGAGGCGGTCCGAGCCGGACAGGTACAGGGCCTGCGCGTAACGCGACTCGGGCGTGTTGCCGGCCCTGGCGGCCATGTCGGCGATCACCGCGTCGGCCTCTTCGGCCGCGCCGCTGGCGCGCAGCGCGTTGGCCTGCGAATAGGCCAGCCACGGGTCGCCGGGCTGCTCGCGGCGCAGTTCGCGGCCCAGTTCGATCGCGCCGGCGGTGTCGCCCGCGGCCAGCGCGCGCTCGCGCTGTTCGCGCAGCCGCGCCAGGCGCAGGTTGCGCAGCTCGCCGGCGTAAAGCCCGCGCTGCGCCGCCGGCAGGCCGGCGATGTAGCTTTCCAGCTGCGCCGGGTCGGTGCGTCCGTAGAACTGCACCAGCTTGCGGATCAGGTTGGCGTCGTTCGGCGCGATGCGCCGCGCGGCCTGCAGCTCGCGGCCGGCGGCGGCATCATCGCCGCGCGCCACCGCCACGTCGACCAGGCCGAGCCGGGCGTTGATCTCGCGCGGCTGCTGGCGCCGCGCCTGCGCGTACAGCGACTGCGCGCGCTCCAGTTCGCCGGTTTCCAGCGCGGCGTCGGCCTGTTCGATGAGCAGCCAGTAGCGGGTGCTGGCGACCAGGTCGCGCCACTTGTCGCTGTTGCTGGTATCGGCCTGCAGCTGCACGGCCTTCTGGAACTGTTCCAGCGCCTGCGCGCGGCGGCCCTGGCGCATCAGCGCCAGCCCCAGCCCGCCCTGGAAATCGGCCTCGCCCGGGAAACCGCGCAGGGCCTGGCGGAAGGCGGCTTCGGCCTCGGCGTTGCGGCCGGCGTCCAGCAGCTGCGCGCCGCGCAGTCCCGCCCGCCAGGCCGGGTTGCCCACGCGCCCGCGCTGTTCGTCGTAGAGCCTGCGCGCATCGTCCATGTGCACCCAGCCGGGATAGCGGGCGATGAAGGACTGCAGGCGGCGCACGTTGGCGGCATCGGCCTGGCGCGAGGACAGGTAGTCCCACTCCGCGTCGGCGGCGTAGGTGCGCGCTTCGGGGTTGTTGCCCATGCGCTGCAGCGCCGCCAGCGCCTCGCCGTCGCGGCCGGCGGCGAACAGGAACTGCGCCAGCGTCTGCAGCAGCACGGTGTTGCCGGGGTAGTCGTTGTCCAGCGCGGCGAGGCGGCGGATCGCCAACGCCCGGCCGGCGGGTTCGGCGCCGCGCAGGCGCCAGTATTCCAGGCCCAGCTGCATGCCCGGCGGGTCGTCGTTGAACAGGCGCCGGTAGATCGCCAGCGCCTCAGCGTTGCGCCCGCCGGTGGCCAGCATGCGCGCCTGCTGCAGTTCGGCCTGCATGTCGCCGCGGTAGGCCGCCCACAGCCGCTCGCCGGCGGCCAGTTCGCGGCTGCCGGCGCCGGCTTGGCGCAGGCGCCGCAGGGTTTCGCTGGCGTCGTCGAGCTTCTGCTGCGACAGCTGCACTTCCAGGATCGCCACCATGGTGGCGCGGTCGTCCGGGGCCAGCAGGCGCAGCCGCGCCAGCGCGTCCTCGATCAGCCGCTGGCGGCCGGTGGCCTCGCCGATGCGCACCTGCTGCAGCAGCCATTGCCGCTGCGAGGCGACGCTGCCGGCCGGCGTGGGCGGCAGCGCCTGCGCGGCAGCCTGGCCGACTCCGGCCAGGCCGACCAGCAGCGCCACCGACAGGGGAAGACGGCGCGGCATCAGTGTTCGGCCGCTTCCAGCCTGCGCCGCGACACCCAGCGCAGCGCGCGCCACAGCAGGAACGCCACCATCAGCACCACCACCGTGGCCAGCACCGCCAGCAGCACCGGGTGGTCGGCCAGGTGGTACCAGAGCAGCAGCCACCACGGCAGCGAACCGACGTAGTAGTGCTCGCCCACGAACTGGCTGTGGATGCCGGAGCTGCGCAGGATCGACACCGAGCCGGCGATGGCCTCGCGCTTGCCGATGTCGCTCAGCGCTTCGTCCAGCAGCGCGTAGTCCGCGTCCTTGCTGGCGGCCAGCGACACGATGCTGCGCTGGGCGTGGTGCGGCGACTGCATGCCGATGATGGCGGCGAACGGCGCATCGGCGGTGACGCCGACGCGGTTGATCGCCGCATCGCCACCGGTATTGCCCAGGCGCGCCTCGATCACCGCTTCCTGCGGCGAGTTCACCCGGCCGTTGCGCAGCGTGGTGCGCTGGTTGTCGATCATCAGCGACAGCCTGTCGCTGCCGCGCAGTTCCTGCGGCAGCTCGCCCAGCATCAGCACGTCCGCGTCCAGGCGCGCGGCCTGCTTCCAGTCCTCGCTCACGCGCAGGCCGTAGGCCGGGTAGCCGCTCTGCACGCCGAGGCCGCCGATCAGGTTCAGCAGCAGCCCGACCTGCGCCTCGTTGGCGCGCGGCGGCATCAACACCACGGTTTCGGACAGGTCGGCCATGCGCGTGAACGGGAAGCCGCTCAGCGCGAACGCGGACAGGTCCGGCAGGCCCATGTAGTGGTGGAAGCCGGAGAAGTCGATCGTGGAGTCTTCCTCGATCGCCGCCTGCAGGTTGGGCGGCAGCACGGTCTGGCAGTGGTCGCGCTGGGCGCTGCCCATGACGCTGGCGAAGTTGAAGTCGAAGCGCAGCTGGTTGCGGTCACCGATCTTCAGCGCCGGGATCAGCAGCTTGCCGTCGCCGGCGCCGGCATCGCCGCTGAGCACCGGCAGGCGGATTTCCTCCAGGCCCTGCTTGCCGGAGCGGCGGATCAACGGGAAGCTGGAAATGAACTGGTCGTTGATGCCCACGCTCAGCCGCGACTCGTCGCTGCTGAACGGCGGCGTGTAGCGGTAGCGCAGGTTGAGCGGGATGCCCTGGTTGCGCCAGATGAACAGGTCCGGCGGCAGGTTGAGATTGAGCACGATCGGCTGCGGCGCGATGCCGCTGGCGCGCAGCTGCTGCGGGTAGTCGAGCAGTTCGCCGAAGCGCACGGCGCGGTCGGTGCGCACCCAGTTCGGCGCGTCGTAGGGCTTGCGCGGCGCCAGCGGCTTGACCTCGTCCACCTGCACGCGGGTGCCGCGGAACAGCACGTTGCCGGCGGCGATGGCCGACACCGCGGTCTGCAGGTCCTCGTCGTTGCGGCCCAGCACCAGCAGCAGCTTGCGCTGCGGGTCCTCGGGCAGCGACATCAGCTCGATCACCGGCCCCTGCACCGGCGCGTGCCGGGCGATCACCGACGGGAACCTGCCGTTGACCGCCATCACCACCGCGTGGCCCTGCGCCGGCAGCCGGTCGAAGCTGACCGGGAACCGCGCCTGCCGCCACCAGCCGGCCATGCTGCCGAAGTACGAGGCCATCAGCGCGGCCGCGCGCTGCTGCGCCACCGACGGCGAGCCGGCGAACACCACCGGCAGTTCCAGCCGCGCGCTGTCGCGCGGGTCGAAGAACGGCAGCGGGAAGTTGGCCAGGTCGTCCTGCATCGCCAGCGGCTGGCCGCCCAGGCGCAGAGTGGTGTTGCTGGACAGGTTGACCCACAGCGAACTGTGCGTCGGCTCCTCGCAGATGTCGGTGTAGTGGCCGACGAACTCCAGCCGGACCTGGTTGAAGTCGGCGATCAGGCGCGCGTCCAGCGGCACCTTGGCCTGCACCGGCCGGCCGAGCTGGTCGTTGCCGATCGGCACCACGTCCATCAGCGCGTCGTTGAGGTAGACGCGCAGGTGCGAGAGCGTCGGCAGCAGCGACGGCGACGGGGTGAAACTCAGGTCGAGCTCGGCCTCGCGCGCCAGCCGGTCGCGCCGCACCTGGAACTCGAAGGTGGTGGTATTGCGCACGCCGGACAGCAGCGTGTCCTGGCGGCGGCCGAGCTGGGCCAGGGTGCTGGCGCGCTGCCACGGCCAGGCGGCGCCGGACCAGACCGCCACCGGCGCCTGCGCCGCGGCGGCCGGCAGGGCGGGCGCAGGCGCGGGTACCGGCGCGGGTACGGCATCCGGCGCCGCGGGGGCGGCCGGTGCCGCCTGCGGCGCGCTCGAACCGTTGGCGACGGGCAGCGCCAACAGCGGCAGCAGCAACCAGCGCAGGGAAGTGGAAATGCTCATGGACGAAGCCCCGGGTCAGCGGCTGGGTCAGCCGGGTAGGAAGGAAACGGTCGTTGTGGCGCGAAGCTGGCCAGCCAGCGCAGGGCGCGGCGGCTCCAGTGCATCGGCCGGTCGAGATCGATGGGCGAGAACTCGCTCATCCGGCGGTAGCCCCACCAGCCGAGCGTGAGCACGCTCCACAGGCTGCGCGGCAGGCTCATCGGCTGGTAACCGGCGTGCCAGTCCAGCCAGGCATCGGCGCGGGCGAAGGTGCACTGCACGAACTCCACCCGCTGCGCTTCGTCCTCGAAACGCAGCAGCAGGCCCAGGCGCGCGCCGACGCTGCGCTGGACCACCGCGGCGAACGCGAACTCGCGGCGGCCGCGGCCGAGCAGCAGGACGACCCGCGTGCCGGCGGGCAGTTCCTGCGCCTGCGCCAGCTCCAGGCCGACGCCGTCGTTGGAATAGTCGTGCATGACCCCGCGCAGGGTGCGGCCGTCGGGCAGGCGCAGCGCCATCGGCAGGCGCTGGCTGACGCGGTGGGTGCGGCGCACCTGCTGCACTTCGGCCGCCACCGCCAGCGCGCCGCCGACGATCAGCAGGTTGTAGAGCACCCACAGCGAACTGACGACCACCGTGCCGCGCTCGTCGGCCGGACCGTGCAGGAAACGCCACACCGCGAACACCAGGCCGGCGAGGTTGAGCAGCGCCAGCACCAGGTAGGGCTGGGCGACCTTCCAGTCGAAGCGGTCGCCGGCCTGGGTGCCGCCCTTGTCGGTGACGTTGAACTTGCCCTTGCCGGGGCTGAACAGCGCCACCGTGGTCGGCCGCGCGATGTACCAGGCCAGCACGGTCTCGTAGACCTCGCCCCAGAACGGGCGGCGCCACTGCCCCTGGATGCGCGAGTTGGTCAGGCTGGCGTGCGCCATGTGCGGCAGCACGAACAGCAGGATCGCCACCGCCGGCGCGTAGATGATGTAGACGTGCAGCAGCAGGAACGCCAGCGGCGCGGTCAGGAACACCAGCCGCGGGATGCCGGCCAGGAAGTGCAGCATCGCGTTGGCGTAGCAGAAGCGCTGGAACAGGCTCAGGCCCTTGCCCAGCAGCGGGTTGTCGATGCGGAAGATCTGCACCATGCCGCGCGCCCAGCGGATGCGCTGGTTGACGTGCGCGCCGAGGCTGTCGGTGGCCAGGCCGGCGGCCTGCGGGATGCGCAGGTAGGCCGAGTTCCAGCCATTGCGGTGCAGGCGCAGCGCGGTGTGCGCGTCCTCGGTGACGGTTTCGGTGGCGAAGCCGCCGATGTCGTCGATGGCCGCGCGCCGCAGCACCGCGCACGAGCCGCAGAAGAAGGCCGCGTTCCACAGGTCGTTGCCGTCCTGCACCAGGCCGTAGAACAGCTCGCCCTCGTTGGGGTCGCGGCGGAATACGCGCAGGTTGCGTTCGAACGGGTCGGGCGAGAAGAAATGGTGCGGGGTCTGCACCAGCGCCAGTTTCGGGTCGCGCAGGAACCAGCCGGTGCTGACCTGCAGGAACGAGCGCACCGGCAGGTGGTCGCAGTCGAAGATCGCCACCAGTTCGCCGTCGAGCTGGGTCAGCGCGTGGTTGAGGTTGCCGGCCTTGGCGTGGCGGTTGTCGCTGCGGGTGATGTAGTTGACCCCGGCCTGCGCGGCGAACGCGCGGAACTCGGCGCGCCGGCCGTCGTCGAGCAGGTGGATGCGCAGCTTGTCCGCCGGCCAGTCCAGGCCCAGCGCCGCGTGCACCGTGTGCCGCACCAGCGACAGGTCCTCGTTGTAGGTCGGGATCAGCACGTCCACCGTCGGCCAGTGCCGCGGATCGGCCGGCAGCGCCGACGGTTTGCGCTGCAGCGGCCAGGCCACCTGCACGTAACCCAGCATCAGCACCAGCCACGAATAGGTTTCGGCCGCGAGCAGGACGATGCCGCAGGCCAGGTCGAAATTGCTGTTCCAGTTGAGCGTGGCCGTGTAGCGCCACCACAGGTAGCGGCACGACACGGTGATCGACAGCACCACCAGGATCAGCGTGGCGTAGCGGCCGGGCACGCGCCGCACCAGCAGGGCGATGCCCCACAGCAGCAGCACGAACACGAACTGCGCGAAATAACTGAACGGCTGGGTGATGCACAGCAGCGCCAGCCCCAGCGTGGCCAGCCCGGCGCCGAACGTCAGCCAGCGGCGCGCGCGGGGCGACAGGCCGCCCAGCCAGCGCCGCGCGCGCTGCCATGCGGCGCTGTTCCAGACCAGCCGCGGCAGGCCGCGCATCGCGTCCAGATAGCGGCGCCAGCCGCGGTCGGCGGCGCCGCGCAGGCCGGCGACATGGCGGCGCCGGGCCGCGGCC
The DNA here is from genome assembly GCF_056393235.1 of Stenotrophomonas sp. Steno-Z2. Classification (NCBI taxonomy): domain Bacteria; kingdom Pseudomonadati; phylum Pseudomonadota; class Gammaproteobacteria; order Lysobacterales; family Lysobacteraceae; genus Stenotrophomonas; species Stenotrophomonas sp. Steno-Z2. The sequence goes on from NZ_JBWJOY010000001.1 coordinate 454,592, forward strand.
AGCCGGTGGCGGCGCGCGGAGGTCTTCGGGGTGATGCGCACCAGCAGCAGCCAGCCGGCCTGGATCAGCATGCGCAGCGGGTCGCCGAACCGCCAGCGGCGGTACGGCCGCAGTTGCGGGAAGGCGTCGGGCAGGCGCGGCGCCAGCGCCTGCCATGCCGGCCCTTCCAGCCGCAGCAGGGCCCAGCCCATCGCCTGCAGCAGCCACAGCAGCCACAGCGTGGGCAGCGGCGCCCGCGCCGTTTCGCGCAGCTGCGGCCAGCGCTGGTAACCCAGGTTCATGGCGCCCGCCCCTGGCGCGCGCGCAGGCGGCCACGCTCGGCCAGGCACCACACCGCCAGGCTGGCGACATCGGCCGCGGCCTGCGAGCCGTCGGCATCGACGTCCAGCGGCAGCTTGCGCGCCAGCGCCGCCGATACGCTGGCGTCCTCGTGCAGCGGCTGCGGCACCAGCGGCGGACCGCCGTCGATCCACAGCTGCATCAGGTCGCGCTGCACCGCCAGCGTGGGGTCGTAGCGGTTGCACAGCACGCGGCGCGCATCGCCCGCGCGCCGCTGCAGCAGGACATGGCAGCCCGGGTCCACCGTCGCCAGCCGCAGCGGCAATGCGCAGGCGGCGTGCTGGTTGACCGCGGCCACATGCGCGTCGAACCGCTGCGGCAGGTCGAACAGGATCCAGTCGAACTGCGCCGCGAGCAGCGGCAGGCGCTCGGCCCAGAACCGCGGCGACTGCCACAGCCGTTCCTCGACCGCGGCCACCTCCGCATCGCTGGCCAGCCCGTAGGGCAGCAGCGCCAGCCCCGGCCGCGCCTCGAACGCGGCGTCGCGCCAGTCATCGCCATCCAGCCACGCGCGCGCCCAGCCGCGCGCCTCGGCGGCCGGCAGGCCCAGGTGCAGACCGAGCAGGTGGTCGGGGTTGCCTTCCACCAGCAGCACGCGCTCGCCCTGCGCGTGCAGCGCATGGCCGAGCGCGGCGGTCATCGTCGTCACCCCGACGCCGCCGCGCACACCCTGCAGGGACAGCGTCGTGCTCATCGCCGCGGCTCCTGCGCCAGTTCGGCGAACAGCGGCCAGCGCGCCAGCGCCTGCGCCCGCGCGCGCTGCGCCGAGAAGTCCACGTAGGGCAGTTCCGGCATCTGCAGGTGCCCGCGCAGCACGTCGATGTCGTCCTCCTCCGAGGTCAGCGTCGCGGTCGTCGGGTTGGCCATCATGGCTTGTCCTCCGGGTAGGGCGTCCAGGCCTGGCTGCCCTTGAGCTGCAGCCACGGTCTGCCGTCGTAATCGATGACCTTGGCGCCCTCGTTTTCCGACACCGACGGCGTCGTCGGCAGGCCCTGCAGCAGGCCGTCCCAGTTGCGGCCGTCGGCCGGCGCCTGGGCGTTGAGCGCATAGATGCGCGCCACCAGTTCGGAGATCGCCAGGTAGCTGCTCGGCGCGGTCACGCGGCGCGGGCCGCCCGCGGCCGGAATGCCCATGCCGACCAGTTTCACGCCCACCGGGACATGGGTGATGGAGGGGCTGGGAATCTCGCGCATGCCCGGGATCTGCATGCGGTCGCCGTGCAGCGCGGCACCGTGCTCCGGCACCACCACCACGACCGCGCGGCGGCCGTTCTTCTCCAGCGCGTCGATGAAGCCGTCCAGGTCGCCCAGCACCATCTGCGCGCGCGCCTTGTAGTCACTGGCCATCGCGCGGCCGTCGGCACCGACGATGCGGTTGCCGTCGTGCAGCGAGATCGTGTTGTAGAACAGCGCCACCTGCCCGGTGGTTTCGGCCTGGCGGCGCTTCAGCCAGCCGGTCAGCACGTCGCTGTCGCGGCGCAGCGGTGACTTGTCGAAGGCGATCAGCGCGCGCGGGTAGTTCTCGATCGGCAGCGGCGTGGCGGCCAGGCCGCCGTACCTGGTGAGGTCGCCGATGAAGTCGTCGAAGTGGCCGTCGTGGTTCATCGCCAGCTCGTTCTGGAACCCCAGCGCCTGCAGGTTGGCGAACAGCTGGCACTGCGCCGGCACCGGGTCGAACAGCGCGGTGTGCGAGGTCTGGCCGCAGCTGGCGCGCAGCAGGCGGATGGCCGCAGGGCCGCTGTAGGAGGTGGCCGAATTGAAGTCGTCGAACACCACGTCCATGCCGTCGAACAGCGGGTTGTGGCGCAGGCCCACTTCATCCAGGTCGCTCCAGGCCAGCGAGCAGATGTTGAGGATGATGACGTCGAAGGGCGTGCCGCCATGGGCCGGCGGGAACGCGGTCTTCAGGCCGGCCTGCTGCTGGTAGAAGCCGGCCAGGTAGGCGTTGAGGGTCTCGTTGTTGGCCGGGCCGCCGCGCGGCGCGCCGGTCCCGCCACCGCCCTGCGCCGCCGTCGCGCCGCCACCACCGGCGAACTGCAGGCCGGCCGGCAACGGCAGCGCCATCGCCGCCATGCCCAGCATGCCCAGCACGCTGAGCGTGGTGACCCGCAGCCAGGGCTTGAGCAGCCAGTAGCCGCAGACCAGCAGCGCCAGCAGCGCGACCATCTGCCAGTTGATGAAGCGGCCCAGCAGCTCCAGCCAGTACGAGGCGGAGAAATCCAGCACGCCCGGCTGCGCCAGCAGGCGCTCGAACGGCGGCCACCAGGTGTCCTGGTAATACAGCGCCACCGCCACCGGGATCGCCACCACGGTGCGTGCGATGCGCGCGCCGCGCCACGGCAGCGGCACCAGCAGGGCCGCCAGCAGCAGCAGGTTGGGCAGGATGTGCAGGTCCAGCGCGCCCATCCAGGCCAGGATCACCTTGGACAGGAAATACAGGTTCCAGCCGCCCAGGTCGGGCCAGGCCCAGGGCGTGGACGCGGCGGCGGGCGCGGTACCGGCCCGGCTCATGCCTGCCTCCGCGGAGCGGCCTGGCGGCGGCGCTCGCCCACCCGCCTGAGGTAGCGCGGCGGCAGGCCGCGGCGCAGGCGCGCGCGCAGCGCCCGCGCCACCGTCCCCAGCATCACGCCGAGGGGAATCATCACCACCGCACATGCGGCCACCAGGCTCCATACCTGCTGGTCGTTCATCGTTCTTCCCCCAGACGGATCGGTCGCGGCGCCGTCCACGAAGGCGCTGGCGCGACGGGCGCCAGTACCGGCGCCTGCTGCGGTTGCGGCGGCACCCTGCCGCCTTCGGCCGCGCTCATCGCGGCCACGTGGTGCCCGGCCAGGCGCTCGTAGCCGTCGAACAGTTCCCGCCACGGCAGCCGGAACAGGTTGCCCAGCGCGCGCTCGATGCCGTCGCTGCGGCAGGCGAACAGGAACAGCCATACCTGGCCGGCGTGCATGCAGGCCAGATCGCCGCGACGGCGCATCTGCAGCTGTTGCAGCGCCTGCGCCGGGCTCACCCCGGCCACCGGCTGCAGCATGAGCACGGCGCTCTCCACCACGCCCTCGCCCTGGCCGAGCAGTTCGCCGGCCAGCTGCCGGAACTGCGCCGCGGTGACGATGCCGCCGACATCCGGCGGCCGGTGCAGGCGGATCAGGCGCTCCGGGTCCTCCGGCAGGCGCCCCGGCCAGACCTGGCTCTGGAGGGTCTCCAGCAGGGTCAGGAAGCGCGCCAGCGGCAGGCTGGCCGGCGCCACCAGGCTGGCCCCGCACTCCAGCAGCAGGCGCTCGTCGGCATAGCGCAGGCAGGGCTGCATCTCGCGCACCACCAGCTTCAGGCCGTTGCCGCGCTCGCCGCGCAGGCGGAAGACCAGGCGGGCCAGCGCGTCGACGTCGGCGTTTTCCCCGATCGACAGCACCACCGTGGCCGCCTGCGCCTGCAGGGCGGCAGCCACCAGCGCCGACCGGTTCTCGAACAGGCGCCATGCCGGCGAGAACGGCGGCGCGCCTTCCAGCGCGTCGGCCTGCGCGAGGTAGAGGAAGCGGTCGCCGCCCTCCTGCGCCCGTACCGCGGCCATCAGGCCGTCGCCATCGGCGATCACGCCCAGGCGGGCGCCGCGCCATTCGGTTTCGAAATCGCGATGCGCGTACACGCCCTCGGCGTTGCTCCAGTAATGCACCAGGTACTGCAGGGCGCCGCGGTGCGGGTACAACTGCGCCACGCCGCTGCACAGCCGGTTGAGCGGCAGCAGGCGCGGCGCCAGCGTCGCCGCTTCGCCATGGCACAGCAGCAGCACCCAGTGGCCGCCGGCAGCGGCCCAGTCGTGCAGTTCCCTGCACCAGCGCGCGAGGCGGGCGCCTTCCAGGTTTTCCATCGCCGCGGCCGGCACCTGCACCACGCACAGCGTGCCGCGCGCGCCGGCGCAACGCAGCAGATCGGCCGGCAGGGCGCGGACCGCGGGCGCCAGGTCCGCGACCGCCGCTTCATGCAGGCGGATGCGCGCCGGCCCCTGGTCGGCGGCCAGCGGCGCGAGCATCGCGGCCGGCGCACGGCCGAGCGCGGCCACCACGGCCAGGGCAACCTCCTGCGCCCCGGCGAGGACACCGGCGGCGAACAGGTCGGCGTGGGCGGCATCGGCGCAGGCGATCCAGTACACGCCGCCGGGGCGCATACGGGTGAGTTCGTCCGGCAAGCCGTCGATGGCGAGTGCAAGGGTTTTCAAGGGTGTCGTCTCTTCGGCGGCACCGGTCACGCCGCGGGCTCCGTCCTTCTTGGACATGCGAAAACATGACGGAAGGCACATTTTCGCGCCTTTCGTTCGTCATCTCAATGTCATTTGCTCACGAGAACCCTGACACGGGGTGGTTCCACGCCGTGTGTAGAAGGCTTGCGGACGCGCGCAGACGCACGCGCATCAAGGGTTCAGGGCGCGGCGGGCAGCCCGAACACCTGCCGCAGATACGCCAGGTAACCGGGGTCGTCGCACATGCTCTTGCCCGGCGAATCGCTGAGCTTGGCCACCGGTTGGCCATTGCAGCGGACCATCTTGATGACGATGTTCAGCGGGGTCGGCCCGAGGTCGTTGGTCAGGTGGGTGCCCACGCCGAAGGCGACCTGGCAGCGGTTGCGGAAATAGTCGTACAGGCGCATCACCTTCTCGATGTTCAGGCCGTCGCTGAACACCAGGATCTTGCTGGAAGGATCGGCGCGGTTGGCCTTGAAGTGCGCCAGCATGCGGTCGCCCCAGGCGAACGGGTCGCCCGAATCGTGGCGCACGCCGTCGAACAGCTTGCAGAAATACATGTCGAAGTCGCGCAGGAAAGCCTCCAGCCCGACCACGTCGGACAGGGCGATGCCGAGGTCGCCGCGGTACTCGCGCGCCCAGGATTCGAGCGCGGCCACCTGCGAATCGCGCAGGCGCGGGCCCAGCGCCTGGAAGGCCTGCAGGTACTCGTGCGCCATGGTGCCGTGCGGGGTCATCCCGTACATGCGCGCGAAGTGCACGTTGCTGGTGCCGACGTACTGCGCGCCGAGCGCGTCGCGCAGCAGCGGCAGCATGTGGCCGTGCCAGTCGCGCGAGTAGCGGCGGCGGGTGCCGTAGTCGGCGATGCGGCAGTTGTCGAAGCCGGGGGTGTCGCGCAGCAGCGCGGTCTTGGCGCGCAGGCGGCGCTCGCCCTCGGCGAAGTCCGGCGTGCTGGTGTTGCGGAACCAGACTTCGTTGATGATCGCCAGCAGCGGCACCTCGAACAGGATGGTGTGCAGCCACGGGCCGGTGATGTCCAGCTCGATCTCGCCCGGCACGGTGGCCGAGGCGCGCAGGTCGATGTACTTGCGGTCCAGGTGGAACAGGCCGAGGAAATCGGCGAAGTCCGGCTTCACGAAGCGCAGCTGGCGCATGTAGTCCACCTCGTCGGCGCCGAAGCGCAGGCGGCACAGGTGGTCGATCTCGGCGTCGATCTGGTCGATGAAGCGCGCCAGGTCGATGCCCGGCGTGCGGCACTTGAAGCGGTACTGCACGATCGCCCCGGGGTGCTGGTGCAGCACCGCCTGCATCATCGTGAATTTGTAGAGGTCGGTATCGAGCAGGGACTGGATGATCATGCGCGCATTATGCGCTGCCGGCCGGCGCATCCGGCCGTGGCCTTCCCCGCAGCGGACTTTCCCGGCCAGGCCAGCTGCGCGGCAGGCCCCGCCGCTACGGGCGCAGCAGCAGCCTGGGCAGCTGCACGGCCGCATGCGCCCAGATCGCGCACCACACCGCCGCGCGCACCGGCAGGCTGCGCCGCGGCGCCTCGAACTTGCGGAAATAGCGCCACAGCCCGCGGTGCTTGTGCCATTCGACGAAGAACGGCCGCGCGCGGCTGGACACGCCGCGCACGTGCAGCACCTGCAGTGCGTTGGCCACCGCCACCACCGCCCCGGCCTCGCGCGCGCGCCGGCACAGGTCCAGGTCCTCGGCGTGCAGCCGGTAGCCGGCGTCCCAGCCGCCGATGCGCTCGAACAGGGCGCGCGGCAGCAGCAGCAGCGCGCCGGACAGCGCCGGCACCGGCTGCAGCGGCTGCGCCGGGTCGGCGGCCACCGCCAGCCGCGCGCCGGCCGCCGGGTTGCGCAGCATCGCCGCGAAGTCGGGGTCGCGGCGGCGCACCGCCGCGTCCGGCCGGCCCTGCTCGTCCACCTGCTCGACGCCGAGCAGGCAGTCGCCCAGCGGCAGGCCGAGGTCGCGCAGGCGCGCCAGCGTGTCGGCCTCGACCATCAGGTCCGGGTTGACGAAGGCCAGCCATGGCGCGTCGCTGTCCTGCGCGCCCTGGTTGCAGGCGGTAGCGAAGCCGGGGTTGTCGGGGTTGGCGATGAAGCGCACGCGCGCGTCGGCCAGGGCGTGGCGCTGGACGATGCCGAGCGAGCCGTCGTCGGAGGCGTTGTCGACCACGCGGATCTGCGCCACGTCCTCGGCCGCTCGCAGCCGCAGCAGGCAGTCGTCCAGGGTCGCGGCGCTCTGGTAGCTGACCACGACCACGGCGATCGCCGCGCTCACGGCGCCGCCTCCGCGGCCGGTTCGTCGCCGTCGCCGAACAGGTCCGGCTGCCGTGCCGGCAGCGCCGCCTGTTCGTACAGCTGCTGCAGCTGCAGGCGGTGCGCATGCAGCGGGTCGTCCATCAGGAATCCGGCCAGGCGCGCGGTCCAGGTCGGCCAGCGGTTGCCCAGCACCTCCATGTCGCCATCGGCGGGCCGGCCCTCGGCGTGGCGGCCGACGAAGGCGTTGTCGCACAGCACGTTGCGCCAGCCCAGCCCGCTCATGCGCAGGCTCAGGTCCACCAGCGCGGCATACCAGGAGGCGCAGCTCTGCGTGTCCAGCCCACCGGCGCGGCGCCGCGCGCTGCCGCGTATCAGCACCGCATGGGTGACGGCCGAGGGCAGCTCCGGGTGCAGCAGCGGCATCGCCGCGCAGGCGCGCGCCAGCCGCGCGGCGTCCGGTGGCAGCGGGTTCAGTTCGCCGGCGCGCGGCCAGGCCACGGTCTCGCCGGCATTGCTCCACGGCGTGGCGGTGGCGATGGAAGCGTCGCGCGCCAGGCAGTCGCACAGGTGCTGCAGCCAGCCCGGCAGCGGCAGGGCGTCGGGCGCCAGCACCGCCACGTCGGCATCGCCGCAGGCCCGCAGCATTTCCTCCAGGTGCGCCGATTCGCCGATGGCGCGCGGCCGCCGCGTGTATTCGGCCTGCAACTGCGTGCGTGCCAGCCACGGCTCGATCACCGCCTGCACGCGCGGCCCGCCCTGCGCGTCGTCGGCCAGCCAGATCGGCGTGCCGGCGGGCGTGGCGGTTTCCAGCGCCGCCAGGCAGGCATCGAGCGCCGCATCGTCCACGCCTACCGGCAGCAGGATCACTGGCAGGGTCATGCAGCGATCCCGGCATTGCATGCAACGGATGGTGCGGAAGTGGTCACGACCTGCGATTCCCTGGTACCGACGCGCCGAACTCTAGCAGCCGCCCGGAAAGGCGCGCACCCGTAGGAGCGGCTTCAGCCGCGATGGGGCTTTCAGACAGATGCCGGCTTCAGTGCCTGCGCGGCGTTGCGGCGAATGCAACGGGACAGCCCCATCGCGGCTGAAGCCGCTCCTACGGGAGCCGGTGCCGGGCCTGCCGCGTTGCGCAGGCCCGGCGATGGCGCGGCTGGATCAGCCGCACCACACCCGCGCGTTGCGGAACATGCGCAGCCACGGCGAGTCCTCGCCCCATCCCTTCGGCGCCCAGCTCAGGTTGACCGTGCGCGGGGTGCGCTCGGGGTGCGGCATCAGGATGGTGACGCGGCCGTCGCGGGTGGTCAGGCCGGTGATGCCGTCCGGCGAGCCGTTCGGGTTCAGCGGGTACTGCGGGTCGGCCTTGCCGTCGCCGTCGACGTAGCGCAGCGCCACGTCGACCGCGGCCTGGTCCACCGCGCCGTCGAATTCGGCGCGGCCCTCGCCGTGCGCCACCGCCACCGGCAGGCGCGAGCCGGCCATGCCGCGCAGCAGGATCGACGGCGATTCCACCACCTCCAGCAGCGCGGTGCGGGCCTCGAACTGCTCGCTGCGGTTGCGCAGGAACTTCGGCCAGTGCTCGGCGCCGGGGATGATGGCCTTGAGCTGGCTCATCATCTGGCAGCCGTTGCACACGCCCAGGGCGAAGGTGTCCGGGCGCGCGAAGAACGCGGCGAACTGCCCGCGCAGCGCCGGGCGTTCGAGGATCGAGGTCGCCCAGCCGCGGCCGGCGCCCAGCACGTCGCCGTAGCTGAAGCCGCCGCAGGCGGCCAGGCCGCGGAAATCGGCCAGCCGCACGCGGCCTTCGATCAGGTCGCTCATGTGCACGTCATAGGCATCGAAGCCGGCGCGCTCGAAGATGTTGGCCATCTCGATCTGGCCGTTGACGCCCTGCTCGCGCAGGATCGCCACCTTCGGCCGCGCACCGGTGGCGATGAACGGCGCCGCCACGTCCTCGGCCGGGTCGAACGCCAGCTTCGGCTTCAGCCCCGGCGCGTTGAAGTTGCGCGCCACCGCGCGCTCCTGGTCGGCGGCTTCCGGGTTGTCGCGCAGTTTCTGCATGGCATGGGTCACCGACCACCAGGCGTCGAACAGCTCTTCCCAGCGCCATTCGGCCAGGCTCTGCCCGCCCAGCTGCACGCGCACCACCGGCGCGGTGGTCGGCCGGGCGATGCGCTGCGCGCACTCGGTCAGCGCGTGGCGCTCGACCAGGTCGGCGAACGCGGCGCGGTCTTCCCTGGCGATCTGCACCACCGCGCCGAGTTCCTCGTTGAACAGGCTGCGGAACGGGTCGTCGCCCCAGGCGTCGAGCACGATGTCCAGGCCCAGGCGCGAGGCGAAGGACATCTCGCACAGCGCGGCGAACGCGCCGCCGTCGCTGCGGTCGTGGTAGGCCAGCAGCAGGCCGGCCTCGCGCGCGTCGCGGATCAGCTCGAAGAAGCCGCGCAGGCGCTGCGGGTCGTCCAGGTCCGGCACGTCGCCGGCGAAGGCGGGCAGCGCGCTGTGGTCGGCCTGGGTCTGCGCCAGGATCGAACCGCCCAGGCGCTGCTTGCCCGCGCCCAGCCCGATCAGCCACAGCTCGCTTTCGGTGTCGCGGTCCAGCAGCGGGGTCAGCTGCTGGCGCGCATCGACCACCGGCGCGAACGCCGAGATCACCAGCGACACCGGCGACACCGATTTTTCGGCCTTGCCGCCGGCCTGCCACTGCGCCTGCATCGACAGCGAGTCCTTGCCCACCGGGATGCTGATGTCCAGCTGCGGGCACAGCTCCATGCCCACCGCCCGGACCGCGTCGTACAGCAGCGCATCCTCGCCGTCGTGGCCGCAGGCGGCCATCCAGTTGGCCGACAGCTTGACCGTGTCCAGCGAGGTCAGCGGCGCGGCGCACAGGTTGGTGATGGCCTCGCCCACCGCCATGCGCGCGGAGGCGGCGGCATCGAGCAGGGCCAGCGGGGTGCGCTCGCCCAGCGCCATGGCTTCACCGGCGAAGGTGTCGAACCCGGCCAGGGTGATCGCGACGTCGGCCATCGGCAGCTGCCACGGCCCGATCATCTGCTCGCGCGCGGTCAGGCCGCCGACGCTGCGGTCGCCGATGGTGACCAGGAAGCTCTTGGCCGCCACGGTCGGGTGCGACAGCACGCGCAGGCCGGCGTCACGCAGGTCGATGCCGGCGGTCTTCAGCGCCGGCCAGCGCGGCGCCGGCGGATGCGCGGTGTCGCGGTGCATCTTCGGCGCCTTGCCGAACAGCACGTCCATCGGCAGGTCGATCGGCGCGTCGGCCGGGATGTTGCCCGGGGTCGCGCCATAGGCCACGACCAGCCGCTCCTCGGCGGTGGCCACGCCGACCGCGGCGAACGGGCAGCGCTCGCGCGCGCAGATGTCGGCGAACTCGGCCAGGCGGTCGGCCGGGATGCCCAGCACGTAGCGTTCCTGCGATTCGTTGCACCACAGTTCCAGCGGCGACAGCGACGGGTCGTCGGTGGGCACCTTGCCCAGGTCGATCACGCCGCCGACGTCGGAGTCGTGCAGCAGTTCCGGGATGGCGTTGGACAGGCCGCCGGCACCGACGTCGTGGAAGAACTTGATCGGGTTGCCGGCGCCCATGGCCACGCAGCGGTCGATCACTTCCTGGCAGCGGCGCTCCATTTCCGGGTTGTCGCGCTGCACGCTGGCGAAATCGAGGTCTTCGGCGCTCTCGCCCGAGGCCACCGACGAGGCGGCGCCGCCGCCCAGGCCGATCAGCATCGCCGGGCCGCCGAGCACGATGACGATGTCGCCCTCCTGCAGGCGCAGCTTGTCCACCTGCACGCGGTCGATCGCGCCCAGGCCGCCGGCCAGCATGATCGGCTTGTCGTAGGCGCGGGTGATGCCGTCTTCGGGCAGCTCGAAGCTGCGGAAGTAACCGAGCAGGTTCGGGCGGCCGAACTCGTTGTTGAACGCGGCGCCGCCGAGCGGGCCGTCGAGCATGATGTCCAGCGCCGGCGCCATGCGCGGGTTCAGCGCGCGCGGCGCTTCCCACGGCTGCGGCAGGGTCGGGATGCGCAGGTGCGACACCGAGAAGCCGGTCAGGCCGGCCTTGGGCTTGCCGCCGCGGCCGGTCGCGCCCTCGTCGCGGATCTCGCCGCCGGCGCCGGTCGAAGCACCCGGGAACGGCGCGATCGCGGTCGGGTGGTTGTGCGTTTCCACCTTGATCTGGAAGGCGCTGGGCACCACCGCCTCGCTGCGGTAGCGGCCGGTGGCCGGGTCCGGGCGGTAGCGCGCGGCCGGCTCGCCCTCGATCACCGCCGCGTTGTCGCTGTAGGCGCTGAGCGTGTGCTGCGGGGTCTGCTGGTGGGTGTTCTTGATCATGCGGAACAGCGAGCGGTCCTGCTCCTGCCCGTCGATGGTCCAGCTGGCGTTGAAGATCTTGTGCCGGCAGTGCTCGGAATTGGCCTGCGCGAACATCATCAGTTCGACGTCGGACGGGTCGCGGCCCAGCTCGGCGTAGCGCTGGCGCAGGTAGTCGATCTCGTCGTCGGCCAAGGCCAGGCCCAGGCGCCGGTTGGCGCCTTCCAGGTCGGCCAGCGCGATGCGCTCCAGCGGCTTGCGCGCCGGGCTGTCGAACAGCGCCTGCGCCTGGGCGATATCGGCCAGCAGCGACTGGGTCATCGGGTCGTGCAGCAGCCGGGCCACCGCGGCCTGCTGCGCGGGGTCGGACGGCCAGCCGGCCAGGTCGATGCGGGTGCCGCGCTCGACGCGCTGGATCGGCAGGCCGGCGCCGCGCACCAGCTCGGTGGCCTTGCTCGACCACGGCGACAGCGTGCCCAGGCGTGGCACCACGTAGCGCGAGACCGTGCCGACGGCAGCTTCGGCCGGCTGCGGCTGGCCCTGCAGGATGCGGCCCAGCGTGGCCTGGTCGACGGCCGCGGTATCGGCGGCCTGGGTGAAGTAGACGTGCCAGGCACCGGTGATGCGCAGATCGGCGGCGATGGACTGCAGGCGGGATTCAAGACGTTCGCGGCGGAACGGCGAAAGGGCGGCTGCGCCCTCGAGGACGATCATGTCCGGGAGACCATGGTGGGAGTCGGGCCCGCCATTGTACCGGAGCCGGCGCCGCGGGCTGGAACCGGGCGTTGGCATGCTGCATTGCCGCGGCGCGGGCGGCGCGGCCGGAGGAGCGGCACCGGCCCTCGCCGCTGCATGCCAGCGGGGGCCGCACAGGGCAACGGCGGCCGAAGCCGCCGTTGCCGGTGTCGCCTCAGGGGCTGCCTGCGGCCCCGGGCAGCCGCTCCAGCGCCGCCTTGAGCTGCGCCGGCGGCAGGTAGCCGCCCAGCTGGGTGCCGTCGGCGGCGAAGATCGCCGGGGTGCCGCTGATGCCCAGCTGCTGGCCGACGTTGTACTGCATCGCCACCGGGTTGGTGCAGTTCTTGGGCTCCACCGGGCGGTCGGACTTGGCCGCGGTCAGCGCCGCCTTGCGGTCGCTGGCGCACCACACCGAGATCATGTCGGTGTGGTCCTTGCTGCCCAGGCCCATGCGCGGGAACGCCAGGTACTCCACGGCAATGCCCTGGCGGTTCAGTTCGGCGATGTCCTGGTGCAGCTTGCGGCAGTAACCGCATTCGATGTCGGTGAACACGCTGATGGTGTACTTGGCGTTCGGCGGCGCGAACACGATCCGGTCCGAATGCGGCAGCGTCGCCAGCAGCTTGCGGCGGTAGGCCAGCAGGCCTTCGCTGGTGGCCAGCGCGCGCTTGCCGATGTCGTAGGGCTGGGCCTGCATCAGGAAGCGGCCGTCATCGGTGACGTACAGCACCTGGCCGGACACCACCACCTCGCGGAAGCCGGCGAACGGCGCGGCGCCGATGTAGTCCGGGCTGAAGTTCGGGTCCAGCTGCCTGAGCGCATCGCGCACCCGCTTCTCGACCGCACCGTCCGTGGCGGACGGGGCCGCGGCGGCGGCGGTTTCGGGCGCCTTCGACTGCGCGCAGGCGGTCAGGCTGATCGCGCCCAGCAGCGCGGCGATGGCGATTCGAAGCATCAGGGATTCCAGGGTGGATGGAGAGGCGAAAGCCGGGCGATTCTCGCATACCCGGGAAGCGGGGACGTTCAGGGTGGGTGGGGTTGGGGCTGTCCGCACGGGATATGCGAAGGACCGCGGTGGCGCGGTGCGAAGCGCGTCCTGGGCCTGTACGGACTTCGTCCTGGCGCGGAATCCCGCTTTGGAGGCGGGCTTGCCCCTGTGCCGGGCGAGACCGGCACCTGCGGCGGGTTCCGTGGCCATCGCACTGCGGTGGGGGGCTGCCTTGTTGGTGCATCGCCGGGTGGGCCTGCCGGGTGCAGGTTGGTGCTGCGGGGCTTGGTTCCTTCAGGACGTCTTGGTTTGCGGCGGGATCCGGGCGCGCGGCGGCGCGGCGGGCATTGTTGGCGCCCTTGTTTCAGCTTGGCGCGGCCGGGCGTTCGCAGCCACGCGCGGCATGCCGCGGGGACGCTGCTGCCATCCCTGGCGGAACTTCACTGGCTTTCGGATAGTCCTGCCCGGCCATCCATGGCCGGGCGTTCGGCAGGCCGCGCGGCAGTGCCGCGCAAGCGGCCTGCCTCACCCCCTCGGATGATGCCGGCGGTGCAGCTTCTGCAGGTGCTCGCGGGCGACCAGGGTGTAGATCTGGGTGGTGGACAGCGAGCTGTGGCCGAGCAGCATCTGCAGCGCGCGCAGGTCGGCGCCGTGGTTGAGCAGGTGGGTGGCGAAGCTGTGGCGCAGGCCGTGCGGGCTGATCCGCGCCGGGTCGATGCCGGCCACCACCGCGCAGGCCTTCACCAGCGTCCAGAACTGCTGGCGGGTCAGCGGCTTCTGCGCGCGGGTCAGGAACAACGGCACCTGGCCGGCGGCCGTGGCCTGCACCGGCCGGCCCGCCGCCAGCGCCGGGCGCGCCTCGGCCAGGTAGCGTTCCAGCCAGTGCCGGGATTCCTCGCCCAGCGGCACCAGCCGCTCCCTGCTGCCCTTGCCGGTCACCCGCAGCACGCCCTGGCGCAGGTTGACCGCATTGGCCGGCAGGTCGACCAGCTCGCTGACGCGCAGGCCGGCGGCGTACATCAGCTCCAGCATGGCGCGGTCGCGCAGCCCTTCCGAGGTGGCGGTATCCGGCGCCGCCAGCAGCGCCTCGATCTGGCTTTCGGCCACGGCCTTGGGCAGCGGCCGCGGCAGTTTGGGTGGCTCCAGCAGCGCCGAAGGGTCGTCATCGCGCTCGCCGCGGCGCAGGCAATCGGCGAAGAACGCGCGCAGCGCCGACAGCAGCCGCGCGTTGCTGCGCGGCGACCAGCCATGCCGGGTACGCCAGGCCAGGTAGTCGAACAGGCCCGGCCGGTCGATGGCGGCCAGCAGGCTCGCCTGCGCAGCGGCACCGGCCTGCACGGAGCCCGGCCCGGCCGGTCGTGCATCCATCGGCGCGCGGGCCGATGTTCCGCAGGCGCGCCAGTGCGCCCAGCGCGCCAGCCCTTCCAGGTCCCTGCGGTAGCTGTCCAGCGTCGCCCGCGCCAGCCCCTGCTCGGCCCAGATCGCATCGAGGAAACGCTGGATGCGGCGGCCGTCCTCCTCGCGCAGGGGCGGCAACTGCATCACCAACTGGCGGCGTTCGGCGGCGGTGGAAAGCGACGTCATCGCGCGCAGCATAGGCATTGCCGGCGCCGCTGCCCATCCACATCGACCACGCCAGCCCGTATGCTCGCGCGATGAACGCAGACACCGCTGCCCCGCCCCGCCCTTCGCCGCTGCTGCTGCGCCGCCTGCTGGCGCTGTTCTACGACCTGTGGCCGGTGCTGGCGCTGTGGATGCTCACCGCCGTGCCGTTCACCCTGCTGGACGTGGCCGCGAGCGGCGGCAACACGCGCCACAACATCGCCCCGTACAGCCCGCTGCAATGGCTGCTGTGGCTGTGCTGCTGGGCCGTGGCCGGGGTGTACGCCACGCTCAGCTGGAAGCGCGGCGGGCAGACCCTGGGCATGCGCCCGTGGCGGCTGTACGTGCGTGGCGTCGACGGCGCGCCCTCGATGGGCAGGCTGTGGAAGCGCTACGCGCTCGCCACGCTGTCGCTGCTGTGCGGCGGGCTGGGATTCTGGTGGGCGCTGGTTGATCGTCAGGGGCTGACGTGGCACGACCGCTGGAGCAATACGCGGCTGGTGCGCATACCCAAGGAATAGCGCCGGCACGTCGTTGCACCGGCGCGCGGCGGCGCGGCGGACAGACAGGTTCGTCCGGCTTCCCGCGGCGCGGCACGACCGCCTGAGCAACACCCGGCTGGTGCGCATACCCAAGGAATAGCGCCGGTACGTCATTGCACCGGCGCGCGGCGGCGCGGCGGACAGACAGGTTCGTCCGGCTTCCCGCGCCTCCGGTCAGCTGGACCGGCGTTTGAACAGCCAGCTGGACACGAGCAGCATCACGATCGGCGGCAGCGCGTAGGCGATGCGGTAGTCGAACTTGAGCGCGCCGGCCATGCGCCCGAAGAACATCTGCAGCAGCAGGAAGCCCAGCGCGAACAGCATGCCCAGGAACAGGCGCTTGCCCATGCCGCCGCTGCGCAGCGAGCCGAAGGCGAACGGCACCGCGGCCAGGCACAACGCCAGCACGTTCAGCGGATAGAACCAGCGGCTCCAGTAGGTGTCCTCGTAGTCGCGCGCGTCCAGCCCGTTGCGCTTGCGGTATTCGATGCTGGTACGCAGCTCGGCGGCGGTCAGGCTGCGCGGCTTGGTCAGGCCCGAGGCCAGCGCGGCCGCGTCCAGGGCCGAGTCCCACGGCTCGCTGGCGATGGTCTGGCGGGTGGCCGAACGCTCGCCGAAGGTGTCGCGGCGCACCTGCTCCAGGGTCCAGCCCTGCGCATCGTGGCGGGCGGTGACCGCATGAGTCAGGCTGGCCAGGCGGCCGTCGGCGTCCAGCCGGTAGAGGCGCACGTCGTGCAGCAGCAGGCGCGTGGCGCCGTCGTCGGTGAGCTGCTCCTCGCCGCTCTGCGCGTTGAGGAAGGTGTCGCCCTCGCGCGCCCACAGGCCGGAATAGCGGGCCATGGTCATGTCGGTGTTCCAGCGCGCGCTGGTCTTGAGCACATCGGCCTTGTTCTGGCCCCACGGCGCCAGGGTTTCGCCGTTGACCACCATCAGCGCGGTCAGCAGCGACAGCGCGATGGCCACCGACAGCGCGATGCGCCGCCGCGACAGGCCGAGCGCGCGCAGGGCGGTCAGTTCCGAGGTCGCGGCCAGCTGGCCCAGCCCCATCAGCGCGCCGATCACCGCGGCCATCGGGAACAGCGTGTAGGCGCGGCGCGGCAGGGTGTAGGCGGTCCAGGCCACGGCATGGCCGAAGGTGTAGCTGCCGGTGCCGATGTTCTTGGCCTCGCCGGACAGCGACAGCATCGCGTCCAGGCCGGTCAGCACCGCCCAGGTCAGCAGCACGGTGAACAGCACGGTGCGGCCGACGTAGAAATCGTGGATGCGCGGGCGCAGCATCATGCGCGGGCTCCCTTGCGGCGCGACAGCCGGCCATCGCGGAAATACATCCACAGCGCCAGCGCCAGCAGCGGCACGCTCAGCCACCACAGGCCCAGCGCCGCCGGCAGCTTGCCGGTGGCCAGCCACTGGCGGCCGCTGATCATCAGGCTGATGCCCACCACGTAGCCCAGGAAGGCCAGCATGATGCTGCCGTAGCGCTGCTGCCGCGGCGTGCTGCGCGACAGCGGCAGGGCCAGCAGGGCGAAGGCCAGCGCCAGCAGCGGCGGGGTGATGCGCCAGTGCAGCTGCGCCTGCGCCTCGCGCCGGTCATCGCCGAACAGGCGCAGGGTCGGCAGCACCTCGGGGTCGTCCTGGCCGCGCGGCTCGTCGCGGTCGGGCAGCGCCACCTCGTTGCTGGCGTAGCGCATCAGGCGGTAATCCAGCGCGCCGTTCTCCGGGCCCTCGACGCGGTGGCCGTCCTCCAGGCGCAGGAAGCGCTGGCGCTCGCCCTCGAAGAACATGGCGCCACTGTTGGCCGAGACCACGTCGATGCGCCCGTCCTTCTGCCGCTGGATGAACACCTTGCCCATCTTCGTGCCGTCCTCGCTGAGCGAGGACAGGTAGACGATGCCGCCGCCGGAGAGCTGGGTGAACTTGCCCGGCTCCAGCCCCGCCACCACCACGCTGCGGCTGGCGGCCTCGACCATCGCGTCGGCGGTGCGGTTGGCCCAGGGGCCCAGCCACAGCGAGCAGGCCCCGACCAGGACCACCACCGGCGCGGCCAGCATCAGCACCGGCCGCAGCAGGCGCCGCGGGCCGACGCCCACCGCGGTGAGCACCGCCATCTCCGAATCCCGGTAGAGCCGGGCGATGGCCAGCGACAGCCCGAGCAGCAGGGCCAGCGGCAGGATGATGGGCAGGTAGACGATGAACTGCAGGCCCAGTTGCGAGAGCAGCAGTCCGGCCGGCATGCGGCCATCGGCGATCCGCCCCAGGATGTCCACCAGCACCCCGCCCACGCTCACTACCAGCAGCACGGTCAGGGTCGCCAGGAAGCTCTGGAGGAAGTCGCTCAGCAGGTAGCGGTCAAGCTTCGCCATGGGGTGGGTGGTTTAAACTCCCGGTTTCGTTCGCGGCACGCCCGGCCGGCCTGGAAGGGTGGAAACAGTCCGCGATTGTACGGATTTGGCAATGGAATCTGATCAATGTCTCTGCAATTCACCCTGAACCACGCCGCCCCGGCCTCCGCAGCGGTCGACTGCGTCATCGTCGGCGCCTACTCCGACAAGTCGCTGTCCCCGGCGGCGCAGGCGCTGGACGCCGCCTCGGGCGGCCGCATCGCGGCGCTGGTGGAGCGCGGCGACGTCGGCGGCAAGACCGGCAACACCACCCTCCTGCACGACCTGGCCGGCGTGGCCGCGCCGCGCGTGCTGGTGGTCGGCCTGGGCGACCCGGCCCGGTTCGGCGTGCCGCAGTACATCAAGGCGGTGGGCGACGCCGCCCGCGCGCTGCGCAGCGGGATCACCCGCGACGCGCTGTTCACCCTGTCCGAGCTGACCGTGGCCGGCCGCGACGCCGCCTGGAACATCCGCCAGGCCGTGATCGCCGCCAACCACGCCTGCTACCGCTACACCGCCACCCTGGGCAAGAAGAAGCCCGACGCCCCGGGCCTGGAAACCCTGGCGATCAGCGGTGAGGACGAGACCGCGCTGGCCCAGGGCCAGGCCATCGCCGCCGGCGTCGAGTACGCCCGCGAGCTGGGCAACCTGCCGCCGAACCTGTGCACGCCGGCCTACCTGGCCGAATCCTCGGTCAAGTTCGCCGCCGAGCACGAGGGCGCGCAGGCCGAAATCCTCGACGAGCAGCAGATGGAAGCCCTGGGCATGGGCTCGCTGCTGGCGGTGGCGCGCGGCTCGGCCAACCGGCCGAAGCTGGTGGTGCTGAAGTGGAACAATGGCGGCGACGCCAAGCCGTACGTACTGGTCGGCAAGGGCATCACCTTCGATACCGGCGGCGTCAACCTGAAGACCCAGGGCGGCATCGAGGAAATGAAGTACGACATGTGCGGCGGCGCCAACGTCATCGGCACCTTCGTCGCGGCCGTGAAGGCGAAGCTGCCGCTGAACCTGGTGGTGGTGGTGCCGGCGGTGGAGAACGCCATCGACGGCAATGCCTACCGCCCGTCCGACGTGATCACCTCCATGTCCGGCAAGACCATCGAAGTCGGCAACACCGACGCCGAGGGCCGCCTGATCCTGTGCGACGCGCTGACCTACGCGCAGCGCTTCGAGCCGGCCGCGCTGATCGACGTCGCCACCCTGACCGGCGCCTGCATGGTCGCCCTGGGCCACCAGACCGCCGGCCTGATGAGCAAGCACGACGACCTGGCCAACGAGCTGCTGGCCGCCGGCGAGCAGGTGTTCGACCGCGCCTGGCGCCTGCCGCTGTGGGACGAGTACCAGCCGATGCTGGATTCCAGCTTCGCCGACGTCTACAACATCGGCGGCCGCTGGGCCGGCGCCATCACCGCCGGCTGCTTCCTGTCGCGCTTCACCGAAGGCCAGCGCTGGGCGCACCTGGACATCGCCGGCGTGGCCAGCGACGAAGGCAAGCGCGGCATGGCGACGGGCCGTCCGGTCGGCCTGCTGACGCAGTGGCTGCTGGACCAGGTGGCCTGAAGCAGGGAACAGGGAGCCGGGAACAGGGAATGAAAGTCTCCCGCGCCGGCTCCCTCTCCCCACTCCTGCACTTCCCTTCCCTTTTCCCCCTTCCCGGTTCCCCGCCTTGACCCGTGCCGACTTCTACCTGATCGCCAAGCCCCGCTTCCTCACCGAGCCGCTCAAGCTGGTGTGCGAACTGGCGCGCAAGGCCAACGATGGCGGCCTGTACACGCTGGTGCTGGCGCGCGACGCCGCGCAGGCCGAGGAACTGGACGAGCTGCTGTGGTCGTTCGACCCGGATGCCTACATCCCGCACCAGATCGTCGGCGAGGACGTGGACGAGGAAGAAGCCATCGTGCTGATCGCCGCGCCCGGCGCCGACGCGCCGGAACGGCCGCTGGTGATCAACCTGCGCGACGAGCCGTACCTGGGCGGTTGCGAGCGGGTGCTGGAAGTGGTGCCGGCCGATCCGGCCGCGCGCGAACCGCTGCGCGAGCGCTGGCGCCAGTACAAGGCCGCCGGCTACGCGCTCAACAAGCACGACATGTAAGGAGACCATCCATGCGCCTGCTCATCGCCCTGCTGCTGCCGTGGCTGGCCTTCTTCACCATCGGCCGGCCGATCTCCGGCGTGGTCTGCCTGGTCCTGCAGATCACCCTGATCGGCTGGGTCCCGGCCGCCATCTGGGCCGCCTATGCGGTCAGCCAGTACCACACCGACCAGAAGATCCGGCGCGCGCTGAAAACCGGCGCGTTCCGCTGACCCCTCCCCCGCCTTCCACCGGTTTCCCCGCATGACCCAACTCGCCTCCAGCTACGACCCCAAGTCCTTCGAAACCGCGCTCTACGATGCGTGGGAGAAGGCGGGCCATTTCAAGCCGTCCGGCCAGGGCGAGCCCTACACCATCCTGCTGCCGCCGCCCAACGTCACCGGTACCCTGCACATGGGCCATGCGTTCCAGCAGACGCTGATGGACGCGCTGATCCGCTACCACCGCATGCGCGGCTACGACACGCTGTGGCAGGTGGGCACCGACCATGCCGGCATCGCCACCGAGATGGTGGTCAGCCGCAACCTGGCGCTGGAAGGCAAGGGCGAAACCCGCGACTCGCTGGGCCGCGACGGCTTCATCGACAAGGTGTGGGAGTGGAAGGCGCACTCGGGCAACGTGATCGAAGGGCAGATGCGCCGCCTCGGCACCTCGGCCGACTGGTCGCGCAGCACCTTCACCATGGATCCGGGTCCGAGCGAGGCGGTGATCGAGGCGTTCGTGCGCTGGCACGAGCAGGGCCTGATCTACCGCGGCCAGCGCCTGGTCAACTGGGACCCGGTGCTGAAGACCGCCATCTCCGACCTGGAAGTGGAAAGCGTCGAGGAAGACGGCTTCCTGTGGTCGATCGCCTACGCGCTGGAGGACGGCGCCAGCTACGAGCACGTCGAGGTCGACGCCGACGGCAACGAGACCCTGCGCGAGACCCGCCACTACCTGGTCGTGGCCACCACGCGCCCGGAAACCCTGCTGGGCGACACCGCGGTGATGGTGCACCCGGAAGACGCGCGCTACGCCCACCTGATCGGCAAGCGCGTCACCCTGCCGCTGACCGGCCGCAGCGTGCCGGTGATCGGCGACGACTACGTCGACAAGGCATTCGGCACCGGCGTGGTCAAGGTCACCCCGGCGCACGACTTCAACGACTACCAGGTCGGCGTGCGCCACGGCCTGCCGATGATCAACCTGTTCACGCCGGTGGCCGCGCTCAACGAGAACGCGCCGGAGCGGTACCGCGGGCTGGACCGCTACGAGGCGCGTAAGGTGATCCTGGCCGAGCTGGAAGAGCTGGGCCTGCTGGTCGAGACCCGGGCGCACAAGCTGCAGGTGCCGCGCGGCGACCGCACCGGCCAGGTGATCGAGCCCTACCTCACCGACCAGTGGTTCGTGAAGATGGACGGGCTGGCCAGGCGTGGCCTGGAGCTGGTGGAGAACGGCTCCATCAGGTTCGTGCCGGGCAACTGGATCAACACCTACCGCCACTGGATGGAGAACATCCAGGACTGGTGCATCAGCCGCCAGCTGTGGTGGGGCCACCGCATCCCGGCGTGGTTCGACGCGGCCGGCAACTGCTACGTGGGTCGCAACGAAGCCGAAGCCCGCGCCAGGGCGGGGCTCGGCGACGACGTGGCGCTCACCCAGGACAGCGACGTGCTGGAGACCTGGTTCTCCTCGCAGCTGTGGCCGTTCTCCACGCTGGGCTGGCCGGACGAAACGGCCATGGCGCAGCGCGGCTTCGAGCGCTACCTGCCGTCGAACGTGCTGGTCACCGGCTTCGACATCATCTTCTTCTGGGTGGCGCGCATGATCATGGCCACCGACAGCTTCACCGGCCACATCCCGTTCAAGGACGTGTACATCACCGGCCTGATCCGCGACGCGCAGGGCCAGAAGATGTCCAAGTCCAAGGGCAACGTGCTCGACCCGCTGGACATCATCGACGGCATCAGCATCGACGACCTGGTCGCCAAGCGCACCCACGGCCTGATGCAGCCGAAGATGGCCGAGAAGATCGAGAAGGCCACCCGCAGGGAATTCCCGGACGGCATCATCGCCCACGGTGCCGACGCGCTGCGCTTCACCATCGCCGCGCTGGCCACCCACGGCCGCGACATCAAGTTCGACATGAGCCGCGCCGAGGGCTACAAGAACTTCTGCAACAAGCTGTGGAACGCCAGCCGCTTCACCCTGATGAACACCGAAGGCTGGGAACGGGGAACGGGGAACGGGGAAGGGGCCAGGCCCGCACCCGTCACCGATGCGGAGAAGTGGATTCTTTCGCGCCTGGCGAAGGTTTCCGCCGAGGCGCAGCAGCATTTCGCCGACTACCGCTTCGACCTGCTGGCGCAGGCGCTGTACGAATTCGTCTGGAACGAGTTCTGCGACTGGTTCCTGGAACTGACCAAGCCGGCGCTCAACGGCAGCGACGCGGCCGATGCCGAAAGCACCCGCCACACCCTGCTGTACGTGCTGGAAGCGGTGCTGCGCCTGCTGCACCCGCTGATCCCGTTCGTCACCGAGCAGCTGTGGCAGCAGGTGGCGCCGCGCCTGGGCATCGCCGCCGGCACGCTGTCGCTGCGCGCCTATCCCACGGCGGAGGAATTCGCCGGCGACTACGCGCAGGCCGAGGCCGACGTGGAGTGGTTCAAGACCATGGTCAGCGCGCTGCGCCGCGTGCGCAGCGAGTTGAACGTGCCGCCGTCGAAGCAGGTGCGCCTGTTGCTGCAGGGCGGCCAGGACGCCGACCGCGCCCGCGTCGAACGCTTCGCCTCGCAGCTGCGCTTCCTGCTCAGGCTGGAAAGCATCGACTGGCTGGCCGGCGACGCGCCGACGCCACCGGCCGCCGCCGCCATCGTCGGCGAGCTGAAGCTGCTGGTGCCGCTGGAAGGCCTGGTCGACCTGGACGCCGAACGCGCGCGCCTGGACAAGGAAATCGCCCGCGTCTCGGCGGAGAGAGAAAAGAGCGAGACCAAGCTGGCCCGGTTCACCGACAAGGTGCCGGCGGCGGTGGTCGAGCAGGAGCGCGTGCGCCTGGCCGACTGGAACAGCCAGCTGGCCGGCCTGCAGGAACAGCGCGCCAAGCTGTAAGCGCGCCGCCTGCGGGCGGCGCCTGCGTTTGCGGCTATCCTGCGGCCCTCCACCGCATCCCGGGCATGCGATGTCGCTGGCCATCTTCTGCGCGGTGCTGTGCGCCGCCCTGCTGCACGCCGGCTGGAACGCCATCGTCAAGCTCGGCGGCGACACGCTGCTGACCACCATCCTGGTCACCGGCTGGGCTGCCGTCCTTGCCGCGCTGGCCTTGCCATGGCTGCCGCTTCCGGCGCCGGCGAGCTGGCCGTGGCTGGCGGCATCGGCCGTGATGCAGGTCGGTTACTACGTGCTGGTCGCGCGCGCCTACCAGGCCGCCGACATGAGCCTGTCCTACCCGCTGATGCGCGGCTGCGCGCCGCTGCTGGTGGCGCTGGCCGGCGGCCTGGCGTTCGGCGAGCGCCTGACGGCGGGCGGCTGGCTCGGCATCGCCGCGGTCAGCGCCGGCGTCGTCGGCATGGCCGGCGGTGGCGCCCGCCGCCAGCTGCGGCTGCCGCTGGCCATCGCCGTGCTCATCGCCAGCTACACCCTGGTCGACGCGCGTGGCGCGCGCCTGTCCGGCCACGCGGCGAGCTACACGCTGTGGCTGTTCCTGCTGTCCGGCCTGCCGCTGCCGCTGTGGGCGCTGTGCGCGCGCCGCGCGCCGCTGCTGCGCCATCTGCGCGGCCACTGGGGCCGCGGCCTGGTCGGCGGCTTCGGCACCACCGCCTCCTATGGCATCGCGCTGTGGGCGATGACCCGGGCACCGGTGGCGCCCATCGCCGCGCTGCGCGAGACCTCGATCCTGTTCGCGCTGCTGATCTCGGCCCTCGTGCTGAAGGAACGCATCGGCCGCCGGCGCATGCTCGCCGCGGCGCTCATCGTGGCCGGCGTAGTCCTGCTGCGGCTGGGCTGAAACGGACCGCGCGGTTCACAGCGGCGGCATGCGGGCGATGTCCTCGTCCACCAGCTCCATCGCCATCACCAGCGCATCCTCGCGCCCGCTCCCGGCCGGGTAGTAACGCGGGCGGCGGCCGATCTCGTTGAAGCCCTCGCTGTGGTACAGCGCGATGGCCGGCGTGTTGGACGGCCGCACCTCCAGGAACACGCGCGCCGCGCCATGCTGCCGCGCCACCCGCACCAGGTCGCGCAGCAGGCGCCGGCCGAGCCCGCGCGACTGCTGCAGCGGATCGACGCAGACGTTGAGCACGTGCGCCTCGTCGGCGGCGACGCTCAGCAGCCCATAGCCGAGCAGGCCGTCGCCGCCCACCAGCACGCGCCCCGGGTAACCGGCGCGCAGGCAGTCCTGGAAGATGCCGCGGGTCCACGGGAACGGGTAGGCGCGCAGTTCGATCTCCATCACCGCGTCCAGGTCGCCCTCGTGCATCGGGCGCAGCACGGGGGCCGGCGTCGCCGCCACCGCGTTCATTGCCGCTGCTTCCGCCGCAGTGCGCGCAGTTGCGGCCACAGCGCGCGCTTGGCCGCGGGGTTGGCGCGCAGTTCGGCCAGCGGCCAGCTGTCCATCAGCGCGCGGGTCTGCGGATCGTTGGGATTGCAGCCGGATGCGCGCAGCAGCGCGATCTGCAGGCGGTCGGGCAGGCGCACCCCACCGCGCCGTGCCGCCGGCCGGGCCTCCGGCGCGGTGGCCGGGGCCTGTGGCGGCGGGCGCGCGGGCGCTTCGCGGCGTGGCGGCGGTGCCGGGCGCGTGGCCGCCGGCGCAGGCGCCGCGGCTACATCGGCCGCGGCCGGCGCCGCGGGGCGCGCCACCGCCTGCGGCAGCGGCGCATCCAGCGCGCCGCCTTCCAGGTAGACCGCATAGCCCATCGCCTGCAGCCATGCCTGCTGCTGCGGCGACCACAACGGCGTGGACGCGGCGGCGTTCACTGCACCTTGCTGGCCGGCTGGCGCCAACGCTGCCACAGCCACATCGCCGGCCCGGACAGCGCGTACAGCACGCCGACCACGAACAGGGTGCGCGGCAGGTCCACGACCATGATGGCGATGATGATCGGCACCAGCGCCAGCACCACGAACGGCACGCGCTCCGAGCGCGGGCCCTTCTCGGCGCCGCCCTTGAAGCTCCAGAAACGGATGCGGCTGACCATCAGCAGGCCGGCGACGATGGCCACCGCCAGCGCCACGTAACGCAGCTCCTCGCCGCTCCAGCCCAGGCTGCCATCGGCGAAGGCCCAGACGAAGGACATCATCAGCCCGGCCGCCGCGGGGCTGGCCAGGCCCACGAACCAGCGCTTGTCCACCGTCCCGACCTGGGTGTTGAAGCGCGCTAGGCGCAGCGCCGCGCAGGCCGCGTACAGGAAGGCCGCCAGCCAGCCGACGCGGCCCAGCACGTCGCCGTCGAACTTCAGCGAGGACAGCGACCAGTGGTACATCACCAGCGCCGGCGCCATGCCGAAGCTGACCAGGTCGGCCAGCGAGTCGTACTGCACGCCGAACTCGCTGCTGGTGCCGGTCAGGCGCGCCACCCGCCCGTCCAGCCCGTCCATGACCCCGGCCACGAACACCGCGATGCTCGCGTTGACGAAGTCGCCATTGGAGGCGGCGATGATGGCGTAGAAGCCGGCGAACAACCCGGCGGTGGTGAACAGGTTCGGCAGCAGGTAGATGCTGCGCGAGCGCGGCGGAGGTCTCGTTTCGTCCATGCGGCCAGTTTAATCGACTTGCCAGCCGCGTCACCGGGTGCTGCAATCGGCCCTCTACCCGCCAAGCGTCCCCGGAGCCGCCATGCGCGCCCTGCCCCGTTTCTGCTGCCTGCTGGTACTGGCCAGTGCCGCCCATGGCGCCGCTGCCGGCACCGGCAACCTGTACAAGTGGAAGGACGCCAACGGCGTGACCCAGTATTCGGAACGTCCGCCGGCCGGGCAGAAGTACGAGACCCGCCGCATCACCGCCTCCGGCGAGCCGGTGGCCGCGGCCGAGCCGGCCAGTGCCGACGTACCCCCGCAATGCGCCTCGGCGCGGCGCAACCTGGAACTGCTGTCCGGTGGCGGGCCGGTGTTGCAGGACACCGACGGCGACGGCAAGCCCGACACCCCGCTGGACGACAGCCAGCGCGCGGCGCAGAAGCAGCTGGCCGAAGCGGCGGCGGCGGTTTACTGCAAGTAGCGGCGGGGCCTGCCCCGCCGGCGCCATGCCGCCGGCCTTTCTGCCGGACCGGCGTGGAAGCCTGCCCGGCAAGCCCGGCAGCGCGGGGGCCATGCCCGGCCGGGGCTTCTGGCAGAATGACCGGCCCGCCGTTTCGCGACTTCCCCCATGCGCCTGTCCCGCTTCCACCTGCACACCACCAAGGAAACCCCCGCCGACGCCGAGCTGGTCAGCCACAAGCTGATGCTGCGCGCGGGCATGATCCGCAAGCTGGCCTCCGGCCTGTACACCTGGTCGCCGCTGGGCCTGCGCGTGCTGCGCAAGGTGGAAGGCATCGTGCGCGAGGAAATGAACCGCGCCGGCGCGGTGGAGCTGCAGCTGCCGACCATCCAGCCCAAGGAGCTGTGGGAAGAGACCGGGCGCTGGGAGAAGTTCGGCGGCCAGCTGCTGAAGATCAGGGACCGCAAGGAGCAGGAATACTGCTACAGCCCCACCGCCGAGGAAGCGATCACCGACTTCGCGCGCCAGGAGCTGTCCAGCTACAGGCAGCTGCCGGTCAACTTCTACCAGGTGCAGACCAAGTTCCGCGACGAGATCCGCCCGCGCTTCGGCGTGATGCGCGCGCGCGAGTTCCTGATGAAGGACGCCTATTCCTTCCATCTGGACGAGGCCAGCCTGGTGGCCGAGTACGAGAACATGAAGGCCGCCTACACCCGCATCTTCACCCGCCTGGGGCTGGAGTTCCGCGCGGTGCAGGCCGATTCCGGCGCCATCGGCGGCGACGCCTCGCAGGAATTCCACGTGATCGCCGATTCGGGCGAGGACGCGCTGGTGTTCTCCACCGGCTCGGACTACGCCGCCAACGTCGAGGCCGCCGTCGCCGCCGACCCGGCGCCGCGCGGCGCCGCGACCGAGGAACTGCGCAAGGTCGACACCCCCACCCAGAAGACCTGCGAGGACGTCGCCGCGCTGATGGGCATCGCCCTGGCGCGCACGGTGAAGTCGATCGCGGTGATGAGCGCCGAAGGCGACTTCGTGCTGGCACTGGTGCGCGGCGACCACGAGGTCAACGAGATCAAGCTGGGCAAGGTGCCGGGCCTGGCCGACCACCGCATGGCCAGCGAGGCCGAGATCGCCGAACACCTGGGCAGCGAGCCCGGCTTCCTCGGTCCGCTCAACCCGCGCCGGGCCATCCGCATCGTCGCCGACCGCGAGGTAGCGGCGATGGCCGACTTCGTCGTCGGCGCCAACGAGAAGGGCTTCCACATCGCCGGCGTGAACTGGGGCCGCGACCTGGCCGAGCCGGAAGTGGCCGACATCCGCAACGTGGTGGCCGGCGACCGCGCCCG
Organism: Stenotrophomonas sp. Steno-Z2; assembly: GCF_056393235.1. Taxonomy (NCBI): domain Bacteria; kingdom Pseudomonadati; phylum Pseudomonadota; class Gammaproteobacteria; order Lysobacterales; family Lysobacteraceae; genus Stenotrophomonas; species Stenotrophomonas sp. Steno-Z2. The sequence continues at coordinate 481,614 of NZ_JBWJOY010000001.1, forward strand.
CGACGGCGGCGAGCTGAAGATCGCGCGCGGCATCGAGGTCGGCCACGTGTTCCAGCTCGGCCGCAAGTACGCCGAAGCGCTCAAGGCCACGGTGCTGGACGAGAACGGCAAGGCCGCGGTGATGGCGATGGGCTGCTACGGCATCGGCGTATCGCGCATCGTCGCCGCGGCCATCGAACAGAACCACGACGAGGCCGGCATCATCTGGCCGGTGGCGATGGCGCCGTGGCAGGCGGTTGTGTGCATGATCAACCCCAAGCAGGACGCGGCCGTCACCGCCGCCGCCGAGGCGCTGCTGGCCGACCTGCAGGCCGCCGGCATCGACGCGGCATTGGACGACCGCGGCCTGCGCCCGGGCGCGATGTTCGCCGACATGGAGCTGATCGGCATCCCGCACCGCATCGTGGTATCCGAACGCGGCCTGGCCGCGGGCACCTACGAATACCGGGCGCGCACGGCCGGCGAGGCCGAGAATCTGGACCGGGCCGGGCTGCTGCAGAAAATCGCCGGGTGACGAAAAGGCCGGGGCAAAACCCCGGCCTTTTCTCATGGAAATAATATCCGGGGCGCATTATCGTTTGCCGTTTCCGTATAACAGCCGGTATGCTTCGCCGTGCTGCCACGGATCGGCGATACCCAACCCCATTATCCGGAGTAGCTATTCGATGAGTATTGACCTGAGCGGCCTGTCGGCCAAAGAACTGGCCTCTCTGATCCGCGACGCACAGAAGCGCAAGAGCGTGGTCGCCAAGCGCCAGCCCATCACCAAGGTACGCAGCCAGCTGGTCAAGGCCGCGCAGAAGGCCGGCTACACCATCGAGGAACTGTTCGGCGCCGGCGCCCCCAAGGCCAGCCGCGCCCCGCGTGCGGCCAAGGCCCCGGCCAGGAGCGCCAGCAAGGGCGTGAAGGTCGCGCCGAAGTACCGCGACCCGGCCAATGCCGCCAATACCTGGACCGGCCGCGGCAAGCAGCCGCGCTGGCTGGCCGAATACACCGCCGGCGGCCGCAAGGTCGAGGATTTCCTGATCCAGAAGTGATCGGGGCGGGAATCACCCCGTAATGAAAACGCCGGCGCATGCCGGCGTTTTCATTTGGCGGGGAGTGAGTGGAAACAAGAAGTGAGTTAAGAGGAGTGAGAAGAAGCAAGAGCGATCTCCGCCTTCGCGGAGATGACGGCTGTCACTTCTGCCTTGCTTCTTTACTTGCCCCCTGCCCATGCGTCTGCCTTCACTCGTTCCTCGTTCCTCTCCACTAGTTCCCAGCTCAGAGATTCTTCCGCGCCGGCACCAGCAGGTTGCCGAACAGCAGGCCGGCGACCAGCGCCATCACCACATTGACCACGGTCAGCAGCGCCGACTCGCCGGCCCCCACGTTCTGCTGCTGGATCAAGCTCAATACCCCGCGCAGGCTGATGCTGCCGGGCACCAGCATGATGATGCCGGGCAGGCGGATGATGGCGCCCGGCCGCTGCACCAGCCGGCCGAACAGGTTGCCGGCGGCGGTCAGCATCATCGCCGCCAGGAATATCCCCGCCGGGCCGCCCCACTGCTGCCCGCCATAACGGGAAATGGCATAACCGGCCAGCGAGGCGGCCATCACCCACGGATAATCCCGGCGCGAGGCGCGGAACAGCATGGCGAAGGCGAACGCGGCCAGCATCACCGAGCCCCATTCCACCCATTCCGGCTGCGGGCGCGAGGCGCGCACCAGCGGATCGAGCCCGATCAGGTCGCTGATGGTCACCGCGATCATCGCGCCCACCGTCAGTTTCATGATGGTGGTCAGCGCGCCGGCGAAACGCGCCGTGCCCGATACCCAGTGCTGGCTGGCCAGTTCGTTGACCGCGTTGGTCAGCGCCATGCCCGGCAGCAATACCACCAGCGAGGCGATGATCACCGAGTTCTGGTTCAGCGGGCCGACGAAACTGGCCACCAGTACCGCGACGAAACCGGCCAGCAGCGCGGCCAGCGCATCGCTGGCCTCGCGGGTGGCCACGCGCCGGTCGGTATAGAACAGCATCAGTCCGATCAGCAGGCCGGTGAAACCGGCGGTAATGACGTCCAGCCACGGCAGGCGCCACATGCCGGCCACGCCCGCCGAGCCCAGGCAGAAGGACAGCAGCATCTGCGCGTTGTCGCGCCAGGTCGGCGCGCGGTCGAGCTGGCGCAGCGCGGTGTGGCCCTGGGCGATGCTCATCTGCCCGCTGGCCACCGCATCGGCGATCTGGTCGGCCAGGGTCAGTTTGTGCAGGTCGTTGCTGCCGGGGTCGAGGCGGATCACGCGGGTGATGTCGCTGGAGCCGATCGCCTGGGTCGGGTCGCTGAAACTGAGGATGATGCCGGTCGGGTTGGACCAGGGCTCGCAATCCAGGTCCAGCCGCTGCGACAGCGCGACCACCGCCGCCTCCAGCCGCTGCGCGGTGGTGCCGTAGCTGTGCAGGCGGCCGGCGATCTCCGTGACGAAGGCCACGCGCTGCGCGTAGGTGGCGCGGCCGGGAGCGATGGAAACGGGGGCGACGGGTTCGGCGGACATGCGCATTAGTATCACCCGGAAGTGCGCCCCACTGATCGACTCATGGGCGCACGACGGGCGACGGGTTATGCTCGGCGCCGGACGCCCCCATGAAAAACGCCGAACCGCCCCATTGCGCGATGGACCCGGACGTCGACGGCCAGCTCAGGCTGTCGGGCAGCTGGACGTTGTCCACCGCCCTGCAGTCGGCGCAGGTGCTGGGCGGCATCCAGGCGCCGGTGCGCGGGATGGACGCGCGCGGCATCGACCAGCTCGATTCGGCCGGCGTGCTGCAGCTGCTGCGTTACTCGCGCAGCGCCGGGCTGGCCGACGACGCGCTGCTGTTCCGCGACGAGCACCGCGCCCTGGTCTGCACCATCGACGAGGTCGCCGACGAACGCCCGCGGCCGCAGCGCGACTACGGCGTGGCCGCGGCGCTGGAGCGGCTCGGCCGCTCGGTGCACGCCATCGGCGGCAACATCGTGGTGCTGCTGGGCTTCTTCGGCGAGAACCTGGCCAAGCTGGCGCGGCTGGTGCGGCAACCGCGGCGCCTGCGCCTGACCGCCACCGTGCACCAGATGGAAGAAGTCGGGCTGGACGCGGTGCCGCTGATCGCGCTGCTGTCCTACCTGGTCGGCGCGGTGATCGCCTTCCTCGGCTCGACCATCCTGCGCGACTTCGGCGCCGAGATCTACGTGGTCGAGCTGGTCAACATCGCCTTCCTGCGCGAGTTCGGCGTACTGCTGACCGCCATCGTGCTGGCCGGGCGCACCGCCAGCGCCTTCACCGCGCAGATCGGCGCGATGAAGGCGCGCGAGGAGATCGACGCGATCCAGACCCTGGGCCTGGACCCGATCGACCTGCTGGTGCTGCCGCGGGTGCTGGCGCTGATGCTGATGCTGCCGCTGCTGACCTTCATCGCCATGGTCGCCGGCCTGGCCGGCGGCGTCACCGTGGGCGCCTTCGACCTGGGCATCCCGCCGCAGATGTACATCGCGCGCATGCACGAGACCATGGAACTGCGCCACTTCCTGGTCGGCCTGTCCAAGGCGCCGGTGTTCGCGCTGATCATCGCCCTGATCGGCTGCCTGGAAGGGCTGAAGGTCCAGGGCACCGCGCAGTCGGTGGGCGAGCGCACGACCTCCAGCGTGGTGCAGACGATCTCGCTGGTCATCATCCTCGATGCGCTGGCCGCGTTGTGGTTCATGCACATGGGCTGGTGAGGGACGCACGATGGCGATTCCTTCCCGGGACAGGCACGACGGCGACGAACTGGCCATCCGCGTGCGCGGGCTGGTCAACCGCTTCGGCAACCAGACCGTGCACGAGGGCCTGGACCTGGACGTGCGCCGCGGCGAGATCCTCGGCGTGGTCGGCGGCTCGGGCACCGGCAAGTCGGTGCTGATGCGCTCCATCCTCGGCCTGCGCACGCCCGACGCCGGGCAGATCGAGGTGCTGGGCGCGGACGCGCGCGCCGACGACCCGGCCGCGCGCCTGCACATCGAACGCAACACCGGCGTGCTGTTCCAGGACGGCGCGCTGTTCTCCTCGCTCACCGTCGGCGAGAACGTGCAGGTGCCGCTGAAGGAACACCACCCGGAACTGCCCGAGCGCTGGCACTACGAACTGGCGCTGCTCAAGGTCAAGCTCGCCGGCCTGCCGGCCGATGCCATCAACAAGCTGCCCTCGCAGCTGTCCGGCGGCATGCGCAAGCGCGCCGGGCTGGCGCGCGCGCTGGCGCTGGACCCGCCGCTGCTGTTCCTGGACGAACCCACCGCCGGCCTGGACCCGATCGGCGCGGCCGCCTTCGACCGCCTGATCAAGACCCTGCAGGAAGCGCTGGGCCTGACCGTGTTCCTGATCACCCACGACCTGGACACGCTCTATGCCATCTGCGACCGGGTCGCGGTGCTGGCCGACCACAAGGTCGTGGCCACCGCGCCGCTGCCGGAGATCGAACGCCTGGACCACCCGTGGATCCGCGAATACTTCCACGGCCCGCGCGCCCGCGCCGCGCGTGGAAGCGGGGAACGGGAAACGGAGCGGCAGGCATGAACCCGGGCCCTCGCTTCGCCTTCACCGCCGTGCTGCAACCTCTGTCCGCGGACAGAGCAGGCACGGCGGCCCTGCGTCCTTCCCTGTTCCCCGCTCCCCCTTCCCGGCCGTGACCCCATGGAAACCAAAGCCCATTACGTCCTGATCGGCGCCTTCACCCTCATCGTGTCGCTGGCCCTGCTCGCCTTCGGCCTGTGGGCGGCGAAGTACTCGTCCGACCGCACCTGGCAGGAATACAGGGTGGTGTTCGACGAGGCGGTGACCGGCCTGTCGGTCGGCAGCCCGGTGCAGTACAACGGCATCTCGGTGGGCTCGATCACCGACCTGTCGCTGGCGCCGGACGACCCGCGCAAGGTCATCGCCAGGCTGCGCCTGAACTCGACCACGCCGGTCAAGACCGACACCCGCGCCAAGCTCGCCATCACCAGCATCACCGGCCCGGCCATCATCCAGCTCAGCGGCGGCAGCCCGCAGGCGGCCGCGCTCACCGCGGTCAGCAAGGAACCCGTGCCCACCATCCAGACCTCGCCCTCGGCGCTGCAGAACATCACCGACGTGGCCAACCGCGTGGTCGAGCGCATGGACGAGCTGCTCAGCGACCAGAACGTGGAGCGCATCTCCAACACCCTGGCGCACCTGGAAACCATCAGCGGCGGCCTGGCCGACCGCGACCAGGGCACCCAGGCGCTGCTGGTGGAGGCGCGCGACGCCGCGCGCAACCTCAACGCCACCCTCACCACCGCCAACGGCACGATCCGCCACCTGGACGAGAATGTCGTGCGCCAGCTGCCGGCCACGCTCGACAAACTCGATGCCAGCCTCGCCAAGCTCGACTCGGCCGCCGGCAACGCCAACGCGATCCTGGGCGAGAACCGCGCGGCCATCAACAGTTTCGCCAACGACGGCCTGGCCCAGCTCGGCCCGACCCTGACCGAGCTGCGCGGGCTGATCCGCGACCTGCGCCGGGTCAGCGACCGCCTCGAGAACAACCCGGCACGCTACCTGCTCGGCCGCGATGCCCCGAAGGAGTTCGACCCCAAATGAAGCGCTCCCTGCCGATGCGACTGCTCGCCCCCTTCTGCGTCCTGGCCCTGGCCGGCTGCTCGGTGCTGGCCAGCGGCGACCGCCACCCCATCACCATCTACGCGCCGCAGGCGCGCATCAGCGCCGATGCGGCGTGGCCGCGGGTGGACTGGCAGCTGGCCATCGCCAAGCCGGCCGCCGCGCGCCTGGTGGACAGCCCGCGCATCAACGTGCGCCCGACCCCGGGCGAGCTGGAGGTCTACCGCGGCGCCACCTGGTCGCAGCCGGCCACCGACATGCTCGAGGACGCGCTGCTGCGCGGCTTCGAGGACTCCGGCCGGATCGGCGCGGTGGCGCGCATCGCCACCGGCATCCGTTCGGACTACAAGCTCGCCATCGACCTGCGCCGCTTCGAATCGGACTACGCCGGCAACGAGCGCCCGGCGGCGACCATCGAGCTCAACGCCAAGCTGATCCACAGCCTGGACCAGCGCGTGGTCGCCTCGCGCACCTTCCTCGTCGCCGAGCCCGCCGCCGGCACCGACGTGGCCAGCGTGGCCGCCGCCTTCGAAACCGCGCTGGGCAAGGCCACCACCGACCTGGTCGGCTGGACCCTGGCCGCCGGCCAGGCGGACCGGCAGGCGCATCCCGCCCCGTAGACGCGGGGCCGGCGCCGCGCTTTCCTGCATGGCGTCGTGCCGGGCATGCCCGGCACCTGCGGTGTCCGGGCTTCCGGACCGGTGTTTCCGTTCGTGATGCCGCGCCAGTGGCGCATCGCCGCTCAATCGCCCGCGGCGCCGGCCATGCGCGCATGCCACGCCGCGTACGGCGTGTTCTTCGCCAGGTGGCGGTTGTAGTCCGGCGCGCCGTCGTCCCACCACACCGGCCCGCGTTCGCCGAGCGCGCGCTTGGCCGCATCCACCGCTTCGCCGGCACGCGCCAGCGCCTGGCGGTCGCCCTGCCGGCGCGCGCGCCCCACCTCGCGGCGCGCGGCCATCAGCGCACGCACCGCCGCCTGCCGTTGTTCCTCCGGCAGGTGCGGATTGGTGGCGCGCCACAGGCGGCCGCGCACGACCAGATAGCGGCCATCGGGGGTAAGCAGCGGTGGATCGGCCATGCGCGTGGGTGGTGGACGGGAATGCCCGCACCATCGCCAGCGCCGCGTGCAGGCCGCGTCGATGGCGCGGCGCGCAGGTCAGTGCAGGGTCACCACGATCGGCTCGCCGCGGGTGACGATCAGCGTGTGCTCGTACTGCGCCGAGCGGTTGCCGCGCGCGCCCAGCAGGGTCCAGCCATCGTCGCCTTCCTCGACCTGGCGGCTGCGCGTGGACAGGAACGGCTCGATGGTGATGACCATGCCTTCGTGCAGCAGGCGCGTGTCCTGCGGGTCGTAATAGCCGGGGATGTGGTCCGGTTCCTCGTGCAGCGCGCGGCCCACGCCATGGCTGCCCAGGTTCTCGATCACGCGGAAGCCGGACTGGCGCGCGGTGCGTTCGATCGCCGCGCCGATCAGGTTCAGCGGCTGCCCGGCGCGCGCCACCTTCAGCGCGTTGGCCAGGGCGCTGCGCGCGGCATGGCACAGGCGCAGGTCGCGCGGCGCGGCCTTCGGCAGCACGCGGGTGCCGCCGGTATCGGCGAAATAGCCTTCCAGCTCGGCGGACACGTCCACGTTCACCACGTCGCCGGCGGCCAGCACGCGCGCGCCGGGCACGCCATGGGCGGCTTCCTCGTTGACGCTGACGCAGGTCGTGCCCGGGAAGCCATAGACCAGGCGCGGCGCCGGCTGCGCGCCCTGCGCGGCGAGCAGACGCTCGCCGATCAGGTCGAGCTCGCCGGTGGTCATGCCCGGGCAGGCGGCGGCGAGCATCGCCTCGCGCACCTGCGCCACCAGCCGGCCGATGCGCTGCAGGCCGTCGATGTCCGACTGCGATCCGATGGTCATGGCGTTCTCCGGGCGGTGGGGGGAAAGGCTAGCAGCGTTCCGGCGCTTTCCTTCAAGTCCTTGATGTCAAAGCGGAAAAACGGCGCATGCCGCAGCCCCGGCATACAAGCCCGCGCCGAACACCGCATGCGTGGCCAGGCTCTGCAGGCGCGCCGGCCACGGCCGCGGCGTGCGCGCGGCGGCGACGCCGTTGCCGAACGCCGGCTGCATCACCAGGAAGGGCAGCAGCACGCTGCCCACGCCGAAGCCCAGCGCCGCGCCCGGCGTCGGCTGCCGCAGCCAGCCACTGCCGGCGATGGCCACCAGCGCGCCGGCCATGCCGACGCCGATGGCGTAGTGCGCGCCCCAGCCGAGCGCGCGCTCGTGTCGGACCGGCGCCGCCGTGCGGATGGCGGCATGGCGCCAACGCCCTGCGCGCCAGTGGCCTATCCAGCGGCCCAGCAGCGCGTAGTCCAGCGTGGGCCGCCCGAGCCGGCGCAGCAGCAGCGCCCACAGATCGGTGGCCGCGGTGGCGGCAATGCCCATGACCATGACCCGCAGGATGATTCCGACACCGTCCATCGCTCTTTCCGCCCGACTGGAAACCTGTTTCCATCAGTCTCGGCGTTGAAGCCGACTTGAGGTCAAGCGTGCAGGAGATCGACATCGGCCAGGTGGTGCGGCAGAGCGGCGTCGCCGCCTCCACCCTGCGCTATTACGAAACCCGCGGGCTGATCCGGCCCATCGGCCGCAACGGCCTGCGCCGCGTCTATGCGGCCTCGGTGATGCAACGCCTGTCGCTGATCGCGCTGGGGCGCGCGGCGGGGTTCTCGCTGGAGGAAATCGGCGCCATGCTCGGCGACGGCGGCGCCCCGGCCATCGACCGCGCGCAGCTGCTGCACAGGGCCGGGCAGCTGGAGCGGCGCATCGCCCGCCTGCAGGCCCTGCGCGATGGCCTGCGCCACGCCGCCCGCTGCCGCCACGACGACCACCTGCAATGCCCTGTCTTCCAGCGGCTGATGCGCACCGCGCTGCGCCGGCAGCGCCGGCACGGCGACGCCGGCCCGCCCACGACTTCACCGTGACCTCACCCTGCCGCCATCCCGGCTCCGCACGGCCGGCCCATGCTGCAGGCCCGTCCATCATCCGTGGAGTACCGCCGTGAAAAGCCTTGCGATCCGCCCGGCCATCGGAACCGGCCTGCTGCTTCTCATCCCCCTGGTCATGTCCGCGCTGGACCGCCACAAGCCCGCCGGCGATGGCTGGCACTGGGGCCCGATGGACTTCGGGGTGATGGGGGCCCTGCTGTTCGGCGCCGGGCTGGGCTATGAGTACTTCGCGCGGCGGCTCGGCAGCCGGCGGCAGCGGTGGATGCTGGGCATCGCCACGCTGTGCGTGGTGCTGGCGATCTGGGTGGAGCTGGCCGTCGGCGGCATCAGCCAGCTGGCCGGCCATGTCCTGGGCGCGGCATCCGCCTGAGCGCGAGCATCGCCGCCGCGCGCACCGGCCTGCACGCGGGGCGCGGCGGCGCTTCGATCACGCGGCGGGCCACCGGCCGGCCGCCATCACGGCCGGGCCAGCCGCTCCTCGGTAGCCGAGAACGCCGAGCGCTCGCCCTTGCGTGCCTCCGGCAGGCCGGTGGCGAAATACGCCACGCCGGTGCCGCTGGCCGGGTCCACCCACAGCCCCGACAACAGGCCATAGGCCGAACCGGAATGGCCGAAGCGCGCCACGCCGTCGCCGAACGGATCGTCGCGGCAGCCCTCCACCGGCGTGGCCAGGGTCTGCATCGCCAGCCCGTAACGGCAGAAGAAACCGTCGCCGCCCTGCCCGCTGTCGTCTTCTTCCGAGGTCATGCCGTCGCCGGGCGCCCAGGTCCACTGCGGACGCGCCAGTTCGCGCACCGAGTCGGCGCGCAGCAGGCGCACGCCGTCCACCTCGCCCTCGCCCAGCAGCAGGCGCCCGATCTTCGCCAGGCCGTTGGCGGAAATGCGCAGGCCGCCCTGCGGCGCGAACAGCGCGCCGTTGTCGCCGGCGCGCCAGCGGCCCAGGTCGCAGCTGCCGTCGGTGGCGGCCACCACCGGGCAATCGGGGCGGCGGCCGTGGTTGTCGTCGCGCACCGGCTGGTGCGCCGCGTCGTACAGCACCACCGCGCGCGCCACGGTGGCGTCGTCGCAGCTGTCCCAGTTGTAGCAGGCGGCAATGCCCAGCGGTGCCAGCACCAGCCGCTGCATCAGCCGGTCGAAGCGTTCGCCGCTGGCCCGCTCCATCACCGAGGCGATGAGCGGGAAATCGATGTTGGCGTAGCGGAAGAACGTGCCCGGCGCATGCGCCTTGTCCCATGCGCGCGGGTCGTCCAGCACCTGCCGCAGCTGCCCGCCCAGCGGCACGGCGTAGTAACCGGCGGCGTCGGTGAGCCCGGCGCGGTGCGACAGCAGCAGGCGCAGGGTGATCGGCGTGTCGGGGAACTGCGGGTGGCGCAGCGGCCAGCCCAGCCAGCGCGACACGTCCGCGTCCAGGTCCAGCTGCCCGGCCTCGACCATGCGCATCACGCCCAGCGCGGTGACCAGCTTGGAGATCGAGGCGATCCGCACCGGATCGTCGGCGCCCAGCGCGCGCCCGGCGGCGATGTCGGCCAGGCCGTGCGCCTCGCTGGCGGTGATGCCGTCGCGGTCGAAGGCCACCCGCACCGTCGCCACCGGCTCGGCGGCCTGCAGGCTGCCCACGGCCAGACACATTCCCAGCACGAATCCGACGCGCATTCCCGTTCCCCGCGATTGGCGAAGCACCGACCTTAGGCAAGAACGGCGGTGGCGTCGAGTGCGTGGCGCCGGCGCCGCGATGCCCTCAGGTCAGCGCCGACGTGGATTCGTAGGGCAGCGGGCGCAGGCCCAGGCGTTCGATGGCCGGGCCGGCCACGTCGAGCACCTCCGGTTCGCCGTCGACCACCAGCAGGATGTTGCCGGCCTGGATCTCGTCGTCGAAGGCCTGGCGTACCGGATCGGGCACGGTCGCCCCGAGCAGGGCCGACGCCAGGCTGCCGACCATCGCACCGGCCAGCCCCACCGCCGCGGCACCGGCCAGGGTGATGCCCAGCGGCGGCACCGCCACGGCCACCAGCCCGGCCAGCAGGCCGGTGGCGGCGCCGTAGCCGGCGCCACGGCCCACCGCCGCCACCAGGTCGGTGTCGGCCATCTTGCGCCTGTCGGGAATCGCGCGTTTCTCGATGTCCGAGCGCGCGACCAGCAGGATGTCGTCATTGTCCACGCCGGCGCTGCGCGCCGCCGCCATCGCCTGCTCGGCCAGCGCCAGACCGGACGCACTGAATACATGGCGTTTCTTCATGGCCGTCATCTCCTGGCGGGTTCGCGCCCAGGTGCGGATTTCCACCGGCCGCTGCCACCGCGATCAGTGGTGGGAATCCTTGTTTCCGCCCGTTTCCGTATCGCCCTCTTCGCGGTCCAGCATGCGCTGGTCGTGCATGTCCTTCTGGTGGCTGGGCTCGCTGCGCGTGCCCTGTCGCGCGGGGTTGGTTCTGCGTTGGTCCTCGGTACCGGGGCGCGGCTGCTGCTGCACCTGGTCGGTCCGGTTGCGGCTCTGGTTGCTGGTCATGGCGCACCTCGTTGCTGCCTCTGTCACGCGACCACGCTGCAGCGCCCTCGATTAGGGCCGCGTGCCGAAGCGTGATGCATGCGGGCACAAACATGACCGCAACGGCAACAGGCCGCCTCAGTCCGCCAGGCCCAGGAATACGCGCATGCGCTCCAGTTCCTCCTCGAGCGCGATGCGGAACGCCGCCTCCTTCGGCGGCCGGCCAGCGACGTAGCGCAGCTGCGCGTCCAGCGCGCCCGCCACCACCGACAGGTTGCCCCAGCCGATCACCTGCTCGCGCCACAGCAGCGGCATCGCGTAGTAGCCGAGCCTGCGCTTCGCCGCCGGGGTGTAGGCCTCGAAACGATAGGTCCAGCCCCACAGCAGCTCGAAGCGGCGGCGGTCCCATACCACCGGGTCGAACGGCGTCAGCAGGCGCACCTGCTCGTCGGCTTGCCAGCGCCGGCTTTCCGCGCGCTCGCCATCGGGCCACAGCCAGTCCACACCGTCCACGCGCGCGCACTGCAGGCGCTGCCGCGCGCGCAGCAGCGCCGGCCTGCAGGCGTCGCGCCACTGCGGAACGCCGTTGCCCAGGTAACCGACCAGCTGCCGCAGGCTGGCCGCCGGCAGCGGCGCGTACTTGCCCACGACCAGGTCGATCAGCGCGTCCAGCCGTGTTTCGATCTCATCCGCCGGCACCGGCGCGATGTCCTCGCGCACGGCGTACACGCGGGTGCCGCCCTCGCGCCGCGCCACCCGCAGCAGGCCGCGGTAATGCATGCCGTCGAGCAGCTGGGTGCTGGCGTTGGACGAGCCGCCGAACCAGTTGGTGGTCTTGCCATGGGCGAAATGCGCCTCGACCTCGCGCGGGTGCGCCACGCCGCGGCCGGCGACGAATTCGCGCACCGCCTGCGCCTGCTTCCAGCGCGCCGGCGTCCACGCCGTGCGCGCCTGCCGCGGGTGCATCAACGCCTGGTGCGCGCGCGGCAGGAAGCCGTAGTTGACGAAGAAATCCTCTTCCAGCGGCAGGCGCGCATAGCGCCGCTCCAGTTCACCGGCGCGGTAGTCCCTGACCCGGTGGCGCAGGGTCAGGTCCTGCGCCCGCGCCGGCGCGCGGATGGGGTCGGCCTGGACGAAACCGAGTTTCTCGATCGCCCGCATCAGCGTGGTCGGCTTGAACAGCGAACGGGCGACGGCGTAACGACGGAGCTGATCGAGGGTGGGCGGCATCGGCGCATCATGCCAGCTGTCGCGGGGGTGGCGCGACGGTGGCCAAGGCGGCGGGAAGCCGCGGCCACCCGGCTCCATGCCCCGACTGATCCGTGGAGTGGAGTACAAGCGCAGCGTGAAAACGTTGACGAACCCTGTTCCCAGGCACGCGCGGGGCTCTTGTACCATCGCCCCGCGAAAAGGACGCCATACGCAGGCAGGGAGCTCGGCATGTGTGCGAACCACTCCAAGAGCGCGCTCGTCTACCGGCAGGTGCGGCAGGCGCTGCGCTCGGGGCTGTACCTGCCCGGGCAACGCATCGACCCAGGCGTCCTGGCCGTGGAGTTCAACAGCAGCCCCACGCCCGTCCGCGCCGCGCTCTACCGCCTCGTCGGCGAAGGGCTGATCGACGACCACGCGCGCAACGGGCTGCATGTGCCCCTGTTCACCGAGCTCGGCCTGCGCGACCTCTACGACTGGATGGAGCAGCTGCTGCTGATAGCCTGCGACAGGGTCGGCCTCGAGGACGCGCCGGCCCACATCGGTAATGACACGGCGTCCGGCAACGAGGACGATGCGATCAAGCGGACCTGGAAACTGTTCGACGCCATCGCCGATGCCGCCGCCTTCCGCCCGCTGCACCAGACCGTCAAACAGGCCAACGACCGGCTGGCGCCTGTGCGGCGCGCCAAACACCTACTGATCGACCATGCCGACGAAGAACTGGCCGAACTCGGCCGCTACTGGCAGGCACGCGACATCCCGGCGCTGAAAGCCGCCCTGAGCGACTACCACGCGCGCCGCAGGCGTCTGGTTCCGCGGATCGTGGCCCTGCTTGTCGACCAGCACGAACGGCGCCAGTAGCCGCGCCGGATTTTCCGGGAGCGCGCAGAGCCCTGCGGTCGATCCAGCAGCGCGCGTCTTCGCGTAGCTGACCACGCGTTCCATGACGGACCGCACATCCGCGGATAATCATGGCTTGGCAACGCAATAATCATTTGAGAATAAATTTCTCCGCCTCCCAGGCTGCATGCGTCATGGAAACGGCCATGACGCAACCGCAGGAGAGGCAAAGATGGACAGCAACGACAACACCCGCACCAGCGCGGACGACGTGATCGAGTTGGGCGTCGCGAGCGTGGAGACCAAGGGCAACGCCGGCCCGGGTGAACCGACCGGCCCAGGGCTTCCGATGATTCCGGGCATCTCCGAGGAGTGAGTCGACACAGGACGCGCACCTTGGTGCGCGTCCTGCCGGGAGGAAAGGATGCACTGGCTGATCAACCAGGATCTGTCCTGCTGCGAGGTCGATGGCCATCTGGTCTTCCTCGATTTCGCGCTCGACCGGTACTTCACGCTGACCGCTCCGCTGGAGTCGGTCATGCGCCATTACCTGACGTCCGGCGCGCTTTCCCCATGCCAGCGCGAAGAACTGGAAGGCAAGGGGATCGTGATCGCGGCATCCCCTGCCCCGGGCGTCGTCCCGGCTGAGCTTCCCGATCCGACAGCCAGCGCCATCGAGTTGTCAGGCGCGGCGCACCGCCCGGTTGGAGCTGGCGTTCTGGCCGAGGTCGCGGCAACCGTCTGGTGGACACGACGACAGCTGCGCCGTCGCCCGTTCAAGGCGGTCATCAGGGACGCACTCGCCCGCCGCGCCTGCATCCCGCCTCACACCTCCCCTGCCAGGGTCAATGAAGCGCTGCGGGACGCGGCAGCGCAGTTCACCCATGCACGCCGCTACGTGCCTGTCGATCCCTGCTGCCTGCCGGACTCGCTGGCCCTGTTCCACTTCCTCTCGCGACGTCGGCTGCCAGCGCGGATCGTCTTCGGTGTGACCCTGGTCCCTTTCGCGGCCCACTGCTGGGTGCAGACGGAGGGCACCGTGCTGAACGAGACCTTGTCCGACGCCGTCGCCCATACCCCGATCAGGATCATCTGATGGCACACGACTACATTCTCCTGCTGGGTGAAGAGCTCAGCAGTTCGGCGCGCCTGGACGCGGCCCTGCACTCCCTTGGATTCCGCTGCGGACTACGCACCCGCCACGCCCGTCTGTTCGTTTCCGCCACAACGCCGATGCTTTGGCTGCCTGGCCATGGGGTGCTCATAGGCCGGCTTTTCGGCCGCGACGGCAAGGCGGTCACCGACGCATCCGCACTCGAGGGCAGCGCCGAGCAGCAGGAGCATCGACTGTTGCGCGATACATGGGGCGAATACCTCCTGGTGCATACGGCCGACCGCGGTGAAGAACAGATACTGCGGCTGCTGCGCGACCCCTCGGGTGCCGTGCCATGCGTCTATTGCTTCGCGGGGAACGGTGGATTCGCAACCTCCGATATCGCCCTTGCAGCCCATCTGGGCGTCTACCGCAAGGAGGTGGATTGGCAAGCAGTTGCACACTGCCTTGCCTACCCCTGCCTCCGGACGGGCCACACCACGCTGAAGCGCATACGCGAGCTTCTTCCCGGCACCACGCTCACCTGCCGCGGCGGTGGCGTTTCGACGCATGCAGCCTGGTCTCCCTGGTCCTTTGTAACCGCTGACGTTCGCCACAAGGACCGCGACGCGGCCATCGCCGATGTACGCACCGCGGTCTCCGTCGCGGTTTCCTCGCTGTCGGCGGCCGACCGCAGGTGGGTGGTGGAGCTGTCAGGCGGGCTCGATTCCTCCATCGTCGCAGCATGCCTCAAGGGGAATGCAGCGCGTGCCACATTCTGCACGTTGGTCATGCCGGTGGCTGGCACGGACGAACGCCCCTACGCGCGGCTTGTCACGGACGCGCTGGGGTGCGGCCTCGTTACCCAGCCGGTCGGCTTCGAGGATGTCCGCTTCGACTTTCCCCTGTCACCCTCGGCATTCCTGCCAGCGATGGGGATCCTGCAGAACGCAGTGAACGAGGCATGGGAGGAAGTTGGCGCGGGCTGCGATGCGGACAGCTACCTTTCCGGTGGTGGCGGTGACACCGTCTTCTGCTACCTGAAGACAGCGGCGCCGGCAGCCGACGCCTTCCGCGAGGACGGCCTGCGAGCCGGCATCGCCGCTCTTCGTGACCTCTCGGCCCTCCACCAATGCACGTTCTGGAAAGCGGCACGGCTGACGCTGCGCAAGCTCCGGCGCCCCTCTTCCGATACGTGGAAGAAGGACAGCAGCTTTCTTTCCCCGTCGCATACGCCCGACATGCCGCGCCATCACCCCTGGCTGGACATACCGGCGGACGCGCTGCCGGGCGACCGCGAGAAAATCCAGGACCTCATCGGCACGCAGCTGTTCCGGGACACGGCACCGCGTCGGGCGGGGCGTTCCATGCGCTTTCCGCTTCTGTCCCAACCCGTCCTGGAAGCCTGCCTGCGCGTACCGACGTGGATGTGGATCGAGGGGGGGCGCAATCGCGCGGTCGCCCGTGATGCTTTCGCCGACCGGTTGCCACCGGGGATCCTCGATCGGCGCAGCAAGGGTTCGTATACCGGTTACATGGCAGCCGTTTACACGTACAACAAACCCGGCATGCGCCGGTTCCTGGAAGAAGGCCAACTCGCCGCCCACGGCCTGCTGGACCGCAGCGCGCTCGCGGATTTCCTGACACGTGAACTGGCACCGCGCGACCTTTCGTTCCTGCGCATCTTCGACCTGTGCGCCACAGAGAACTGGGCCCGGCAGCAGCCTTAGCTTCCTCCGCCGGCGCGTCCTTTGTCCGCCGTTTCCGATGCCCGTGCGCGCATATTCCGCCAGATCAGGTACTGCCCGTCCTTCGCGGGATCCCGATCCTCATATCCCTGCAACCAGAAGCGGAACCAGTCGATATTGCGTTCGTATGCGGCCAGTTTGTGTCGCGGCTGGAACTTGATGTGCGCTTCCTCCGGGAAGACATAGAGATCCCCCTGCTCCCTGCGCACCAACGGCAACGCGTAATCCAGCAGCATCCGGTATTCCTGCTCCGGCAGTTGGAACAGGATGGGTGCGCGGATCCGGCCCAGCTGGAATGCTGGCGATATCTCCTCCCAGCGCCCGGGTGTTTCGGCGGGTGCGCCGAGCTGCCACATCAGGCGCAGATTGGTACGGAATGCCTCGCGCAGGCTGTTGAGCAGGTAGTAGCTCGGAGTCGGCGAAATACTGCTGACAGATGCGGCTGTGACCACATCCGAATGCATGAGCGTCCACAAGGTCACCTCGCTGCCGAAGCTGAGCCCGCCCATGCCTATGCGCCCGGGATCGGCCTTTCCATCGGCGGCCAGCAACGCGACCACGCTTTCCACGGCGGCCCGCCCCTGGTCATGGCGTTCCACATAGTCCAGGCGGAAGCCGGGCAATGCATTGATGCACAGCGCCGAGATGCCCTGCCCGGCCAGCGAGGCCAAGGGCCATTCATCGCCCAGCCCGCCCCGCAGGAACCCCTGGCAGGTATAGAACGTAATGAACAAAGGCGGCGGGTGATCGGCGTTCCTCGCTTCGAAAAGCTGACCGGTGAACTCGCGTCCCTGCGCGTCCTTCCAGCGGATCATCCGCACGGGTGCCGTGGCGGCGATATCCGCCTCCAGCCCCTTGTTCGGTTCGAACAACACCCGGCGCTCACCGCTGTCGATGTCGATCGCTTCCAGCCTGGGCGGGCGATCCGCCTCTGCGGCAACGCACACAAGCGTCCTGGCCGACACCCCGCATGGAACGTCCGGGCGCCACTGGCTGCCACTCACCAACCCATCCGATACCACGATGGTCTGCACCGCACCGGTGACTACATTCCAGCGATGGATGGACTGTGCGCGCCCCCTGTCGTAGTCAGTGGTGGTGAACAGGACCTCGTCGCTTCCCGGCCGCCACCGCACATCGCCTATGGCGCGATGCCGGCACAATGCAGCGACGCAACGTACGAGCTTCGTGGACCGCCTATCGGGCAACATGGCCAGGGCAGAAGTTACTGGTTGCAACATGCCTGCCTCCGTATCCTGCGCAGGCAGGACGAGGGCGATGCGCGTGTCATCCGGATGCGGAACGAGCTTCGCCGGCGCCGGCTGGATTCCTGGCAGATCGGTAGCCGTCAGCAGCGCAGCGGGCACTTCCGACACCGTGGCGTCCCGTACGGCCGGAGTGCCAGTGCCGACGACCTTCCATCGGTCGGACACGGTGGCCAGCAAAGGACCCGTCGAGAACCAGTCGCCCAGGAACCGTTGCGTCGCCAGCCGCCCTTCGACCCTGCCCGAACGGTGCAGGCCACCAGCGAGCATTACCGATTCATCGATGCGCACCCCACGCTCGTACTCATCCTGCTCGGCATCGAGTACGGCTTCACGCGTGGCGCCGACGCTGTAGAGCACGGTATTCCCGTCCTTGCCGAGGACGAAATCACGCACGTCCGCCGCGTCCTTCACTACTTCCCGCGCCTGCGAACCATCTGCGGCCGCGCGCCAGATGGAGACGCGGCCATCGATCCGCGCACGGTAATGCAGCCAATGTCCATCCCTTGACCAAACCGCTGGCGATGGCTGCACCAAGCCAGTCGCATGTTCACGCAGAGGTTCGCCACCCTCCCCGATCCGCAGCGGCGGCGAGCGTCCAGCCAGGTCGTGTACATACCAGGCGCTGTCGTAGGTATTGCGCTCGATGGACGCCTGTTCCATGCGGAACGCCACATGGCGGCCATCGGGCGACATCACTGGATTGCCCAGGTCGTTCACCTCCAGGAGGCGACGTGGCGAGACCGTCGCTGCGCAGGCTGGTGGCGCGGCGAGCACAGCCGCCAGCAGGAAGGACAGCGTTGCACAAACCGGGAATACCCGTCCCGTCACGAATCGCCGCAACCGGGCGCATTGACTCCGCATCGGGGCATGGGGAAGGTGCATATGCATGGCCTGCTCCCTACCAGCGCATCGAAACCGAAGCGCTGGCGAACCTTCCGATGGCGGAGTAGTTGGTGGCATCGTAAGGCACGTAGGTCGCCACCGCAGGCGCGTACAGCGGGGGCGCACGATCCAGCAGGTTCTGTATCGAAAGGCCGAACGACAACGCCGGGAAGCCGCCGCCACGCGTAGCGAGTTCGTAGCCCAGGGTAGTGTCCAGCGTGGTGAACGATGCGCCCTTGTCTGGCACTCCACCGCGGCGGCTGGTCACGCCGCAGGTATGGTTGACGAAAGCGGAGGCGGTGAATCCCCCCGATGTCCACACCGCACCGATGCGGCCGTTGAACCGTGCCGGATTGGCGATGGTGCCGGCCAGTGGATTCACCGGGTGGCCGGCGCTGGTCCGCTGCTCGCTGTCGAGCCAGCTGGATGATCCACGGATCGCCAGTTGGCCGTGCCCCAGATCGAACCGGTACGACGCGGACAGATCGACACCCTGGACGCGCTGCCGCGCGGCATTGACGTACTGGTCGCGAATGATCGCCACCACCTTGGCCGGATCGTAGGGAGCACCCGACAGGTTGTAGAAGGCGCTGCTGTAGACAGCCAGCAGGCGCTCCATCTGTCCGGGCGTCGGCGCGAGGTCCACGAATTCGGCATATGCCGGATTGGACAGGGCATGCGCATAACTCACCGGTTCCACGACACGGTCGGCGTAATCGACATCGAACCAGGTCAACTCAGCTTCCAGACCCGGTAGCGCCTCCGGATGGATGGCCAGCGCCGCGGTCCAGGTGCGCGCCCGTTCCGCCTGCAGATCGGCATTGCCGCCGTAGGACATCAGCACGGTCGCGTCGGCTGGACTTCCAGTGGCTCCCACCGCAGATGCGCTCCACAGATAGGCCATCCGGTTCTGATGGCGCTGCAGCAGCGTCGGCGCCTTGAACGAACGTCCCCATGAGGCCTTGAAGGTCAGGTGGGCATTGGGATCGTATATGACCCCCAGTTTCGGCGTAGTCACGGCGCCGAAGCTGGCGTAGTCCTCGCTGCGCAGCGCCGCGCTCAGTTCCAGCCGGCGGATGCCGTCCATGCCCATCGATGGTGCGACGACCGGAAGGCTGAGCTCGACATAGGCCGAGCGTGCGCGCTCGCTCCCGCCGTATGAAGCGCCTGCAACACGGGGGTGGCTCATGAACGCGTCTTCGCGCGAGCCGGCCCCCACCGCAAGACGTGCCTCCCCTTCCCCGATTGCAAACAGCGGGCCTTCCGCACCGATCTCGTAGGAACGGCTTCGATTGCAGCTACAGGTCTGCGTAACCAGGCGGCTTCCCGTCGCCGAAACGTAGTAGCGCTCATCGATGTTCTCGTCCTTGCCGTGCGTTCCTCCCAGGGTGAGCGACCAGTCCCTGCCCAGGAAAAAGGCGATGCTCGGCGAAACAAGCGTTATGGAGGTGTCCGGGGTATAGCGGTAGTAGGCGGCGCCTTGGCTGACATAGCGTTCCATGTCGCGTTTGGTCCGCAGCGCATCCAGGCGCAGTTCGGCCAGCTCGCCCAAGGCCTGGTGGAAGCTGAGCAGACCGCTGCGGGTCTCGGCCCCTCCATGGAGGGTGTAGGGCTCGGCAAGATGGCGGGTATAGCTGCGCTGGCGGGCGTGGATGGGGTCGGAGGTGGTGTTCTTGAAGGTGGCAATCATTCCCCCGCGGACCCATTGCGCACCCGCGGTCGCGTTGTACTCCCGCGTCGCCAGTCCACCGTCGGCGGTGCCTGCATGGCGCATGCCCACCGCCACGCCATCGAAGTCACGCTTGAGGATCACGTTGGCCACGCCGCCTACGGCGTCCGAGCCGTAGATCGCGGATGCACCATCGGGAACGATCTCCAGACGCTCGACCGCTTCCACAGGAATGGCGCTGATGTCCACCGCCTGCGAGAAACCGTCGTACGCAAGCCTGCGGCCATTGAGCAGCGTCAGCGAGGCGTCTGCCCCCAGGCCGCGTAGGTTAAGTGCGGAACCGCCCGTAAGATCCTGGTTACCAACACCAGCTGCGGCCCCGATGACACCCGGGTTCTGCCCGCCACTGAAATTCTGCGGCAGGCTCCGCACCACCTCGCCCAGGTCGTTGAAACCCTCCTGCCGGATCTGTTCGCTGCCGATGCCGATCACCGGCGACGGCGTGGTGCCGCCGCGGATGCGGGTGCCGGTGACGGTCACCGTTTCCAGTTCGGTGGCGGCCGGCTCCTTCCGCGACGCGGGCTTCGAGGGTGCCGGTGCGGTGGCGCTCCCCTGCCCTGCGCCGTCTTCCTGCCCGGCTTCGGTGCCGCCTGCGTCGGGCGGGGGTTCCTGGGCCAGGGCGTTGCCGGCATTGCCGGAAAGGGTGGCGAACAGGGCGATGGAAATGGCGTTGCGTAAAGCGCTGGTCTTCATGCTGCGT
This sequence comes from Stenotrophomonas sp. Steno-Z2, assembly GCF_056393235.1. Lineage (NCBI taxonomy): Bacteria > Pseudomonadati > Pseudomonadota > Gammaproteobacteria > Lysobacterales > Lysobacteraceae > Stenotrophomonas > Stenotrophomonas sp. Steno-Z2. The sequence continues at coordinate 502,187 of NZ_JBWJOY010000001.1, forward strand.
CCTTGGGTTTCCATGGTGGGTACTTCGTCATGCGGTCATGGACGGGCGCCCACGCGGTGCCGGCCACGGGCAGCGACGCTCCCGGCAACGGAGCCCGTCGGCCTTGCTGGCGATTCCCTGTGGTGTTTCCGGTGCCTGTCCGGGCGTGGCCTGTGCGATACCCCCCGCGCCGCCGCCCTGCCGTGCCGCCTCGCGGCTCCACCCGGCGGGCGGGAGCCATTGCACGCGATGCGTTCACTTATTAACCCGATGCGCACACTACGTTTAACGTAGTATCGATGTCAAGCGCCCATCCGGAAGCTTCTGTCCACCGAAGCCCGGGACGTGCACGGCCTTGTCAGCGAAGAAGGATCTCCCCGTCTACAGCGTGCGCCTGCGCGAGGCGCGGGAGGCGTACGGCATTTCGCAGCGCAATCTCGGCATCCGCGCCGGGCTGGACGAATTCGTCGCCAGCACCCGCATCAACCGCTACGAAACCGGCGTGCACCAGCCCGACCTGCAGACCCTGCAGCGGCTGGCCGCCGTCTTCGACCTGCCCGTGGCCTACTTCTTCGCCGAGGACGACGGGTTGGCCGAAATGATCCGGGACTTCCACCGCGGCAAGCAGCGCAAGAACTGATCGCGGCCTGGCTTCGGGTAGTTTTCCTACATCTGCCTGCGGCAGACCGCCACATCAAATGGCGCGGTTCTCCTGCCCGAAGCTCCTCGGGTAGTTTCCCTACAGCTGCGCGCGGCAGACCGCCATGCCAGATGGCGCAGTTCTCCTAGCCGGAACTTCGCGGTTTTCCTACAGTCACCTGCGGGAGATCGCGACCCCGAATGGCGCAGTTCTCTTAGTCGAAGCCACTCGGGTTGTTTTCCTACAGCCGCGTGCGGCGGACCGCCACACCAAATGGCGCAATTCTCCTGATCTGAGCCCTTCGGGTGGTTCTCCTACAACCGTGTGCGGTAGATCGCCACACCAAATGGCGCAATTCTCCTAACCGAGGCTCTCCGGGTAGTTTTCCTACAGCCGCCCGCGGTGGACTGCCACGTCGAAGGGCGCCTTTCTAACCGAGGCCTCTCGGGTTGTTTTCCTACAGCCGCTTGCGGTGGACTGCCACATTGAATGGCGCTGTTCTCCTAGCCGAAGTTCCTCGGGTAGTTTTCCTACATCCGCCTGCGGTGAACTGCCATACCGAAGGGCGCCATTCTCCTACCCAAGCCTCTCGGGCTGTTTTCCTACAGCCGCTCGCGGCGGAGTGCCACACCGACGGGCGCCCCTCTCCTGACCGGAACTTCCGCAATTCCCCTACAGCCGTCTACGGCAAACCGCCACACCAGATGGCGCAGTCCTCCCAACCAAGGCCCTTCAGCGGTTCTCCTACAGCCACATGCGGCGGACTGCCATACCGTAGGGTGCCATTCTCCTGACCGGAGCCTCGGTAGTTCCCCTACAGCCGCCTGCGCCAGACCGCCATACCAGATGGCGCAGTTCTCCCAAAGGCCTCTTGGGCGGTTTTCCTACAGCCATCTGCGGCGGACTGCCACACCGAAGGGCGCCGTTCTCCTGACCGAAGTCCCGGTAACTCCCCTACAGCCGCCTGCAGCAGACCGCCACACCAGATAGCGCCGTTCTCTCAACCAAAGTTCCTTGGGCGATTCTCCTACAGCCAAATGCGGCGGACTCCCACATCGAACAGCGCAGTCCCCTGATCGAAATCCCTCCCGCCACATCCAGGTACCTACGCGCCCAAGGCCGCCGCGCGCGCTACCCTGTCGCCCCCCGCACCACGCGCCTTGCCCGCTTTTCGTTCATGACCGCCTCCTCCCATCGCGTCCAGGGCCTCAACAACGACGAGGTGCCCGCCGACTGGCCCGCCATCAGCGGGCGCGAGATCGCGTGGCTGCGCGGGCGCTACCCGCAACTGCAAGGCGCGGATGCCCCGCTGTGGCACAGCCCGCGGCCGATGTCGGCGGCGGCCATCGTCGAAGGCGCGGCGGGGCGCTTGTTCGTCAAGCGCCACCACCACAGCGTGCGCGATGCGGCCACGCTGGGCGAGGAGCACCGCTTCATCGCGCACCTGGGCGCCGCCGGCGTGCCGGTGGTGCAGGTGCTGCGCGATCACGACGGCGCCACTGCGGTCGAACACGATGGCTGGACCTACGAACTGCACACGCTGGGCAGCGGCGAGGACCTGTACCGCGACGCGGTATCGTGGTCGCCGCTGACCGACCTCGCCCAGGCGCGCGATGCCGGGCGCATGCTGGCGCGCCTGCACCAGGCCGCCGCCAGCTACCACGCCCCGCAGCGCGGCACCCACCTGCTGGTGGCGCGCGACGACCTGATCCGCAGCCACGACCCCATCGCCGCGATCAAGGCCGACCTGGACAACCGCCCCGGCCTTGCCCGCTACCTGGCGCGCATTCCGTGGGAGGAACAACTGCGCCACACCGTGCTGCCGTGGCACGCGGGCCTGGCCGACCGCCTGCAGGCCGAGCCGAGGCTGTGGGCACACAACGACTGGCATGTTTCCAACCTGCTCTGGCAGGGCGACACGGTGAGCACCGTGCTCGACTTCGGCCTGGCCTCGCCCACCAGCGCGCTGTTCGACCTGGCCACCGCCATCGAACGCAACGCCGTCGCCTGGCTGGAACTGGAACGCGGCGCGCAGGCCGTGCGCATCGACATCGCCCTGGCCCTGCTCGACGGCTACCGGCAGCAGCTGCCGCTGTCGCCCGCGCGCGTGCACCTGCTGGCCGACCTGCTGCCGGTGGTGCACCTGGATTTCGCGCTGTCCGAAGTGGAGTACTTCGAAGGCATCACCCACTCCACTGCCAACGCGGACGTGGCCTGGCAACCCTTCCTGCTCGGCCACGCGCAGTGGTTCGGCAGCCATGACGGCCAGGCGCTGCTGGCCGCGCTGCATGCCGCCGCCTGAGCGCGCAGGTGGGGCAATACCTCGCATCTGCGGAGTGCTGGGTTTGCAGGCATGCTCCCGTAGGTGCCGGGCTTGCCCGGCAAGGGAACTACGGAACGCCGGCCAGGTGGACATTCTCCGTCAGCTAGTCGACCACCAATGCCAGTTGGAGTAGACAGCAGTACCAAGAATTGAACACGGCTTCCTTTCCTCTACTCCGGCGGCAATCGATCCATAGCGACCATTGGTGTGAATCGCTCAGGCTAGCGCTGGGTCCGGTTGTACGCTGGTTTGTTCGTCAGGCCCAGTACCTCTGCCACAAACCGAAGCTAAGAAGCTGACGCACAACTCGATATCGAAGACGACCATGCCGTTTAGCTGTTGGCAGTACCGGTGGTCGAGCTACTCGCACCCGAGCATGAGGCCTTACTGCGACCGGACCCGAGCTCGAACTCTGAATGATGAAGCGCGGCGCGCGGCTCGCCCAGGACTACATAGCGACGTCTTATCACCGCCCTGAGCGCTCTGATGAGGCAGCGCGCTCAGGGCGCGCTTGTGTTGTAGGTGGGCAGGAGATACGGAAGCTTCCTAACGGTTGGGAGCAGGTTTCATCATCGTCTGGCGGTTGGCGGTTGGCGGTTGGCGGCGCTGCATAGCGCTATAGCCGCGCTGTAACCTTCCGACGGCAGGTGATCTCCCTGCAATTGAACAGCCAATTGGTCTTCGACAGCGAGGTGGCGGGCCAGCCAGCCCTACGAGGCCTTCATAAGGCTGCGCTGCCCGAGAGCTGCCGTGCGCTGAGAACGCTCAATGCTTTAGAGCCAGGCCGGGGAAATCAGGGTAGAGAAGACTACCGGCGTGATACTGGCCTTCGCTGGATTGAAATTTCATGCCAAAGTAAGGAAACCGAAAGCTACAAGCGCAGGCAAAAGGGGGCATGGAAGATGGGAAGAGTTCGTAGACGGAAGCATTCAATCCATCGGACCATTGGCGAGGTTCGCCTTGGGGGAAGGCGCGCCAAAGAAACGATGTTTTTACTGAAATTGAACACGTCTGCAGACTTGCTCTTCTCTTCTGCGAAGAAGGCGATTCCAAATCGAGACTATCTGAAGGCCACTCACGGGGCCTCTTTCCCGCTCACTTACGAAGAAATGTTTAGTCAACCTGCCACTGGCTTTCCAGTGGGCATGCTTAAAGAGTCGATTTGGGCCATTTTTCGAAGTTGCATGTATCAGGAAGAATTGCGGTTATATCTACGAAACCGAGAGGCGTTCGAATCGTCAATTCTCAAAGGCGCCTACGATGAGTGCACTGAAATTCTCGAGCGCCATCGAGAGGAGTTGGGCGTCTCACTTTGGTGGGCTCAAGCTTGGATGACCCTGGGCGATAATGCACCCGACTGTAAGCGCAAAGATAGACAGACTGAGATCGATGAGGCGCCTGTCGGATCAATCTCGTCTTTCATGCTTCGCTACCTTTCGAGGCGAGCGGAAAGCCGCGGCTCGAAAGTATTCCTGCAGGAGGAAATCTCAGCCGCTCTCGGCGAGCTGGAAGACGGCTTCACAACATACGCGGCAAGCCGCGTGTTCGACCTATATAGCGCGACACCTCTCGAGCTTTCCTCTGTCATGTTCTATGAAGGCCAAAGCAGCCTCATTGATCACTATGAGGCTGCGGTGGCAACTCTCCAAGCAATGGCATCGGCACATACGATTCCTTCTGTCGCGATGACTGCGCTGAAGAAGCCGATTTCCGTACTGACGAAGTGCACCAGAGATAAGCGACTCGCCCCGATCTCGTTAGCCTTCGATTGCCTTGCCACAGATGCTATTGATCATGTACGGGACAGTCGCGCGCAAATCTTCGAAGCGTACTTAGACGGAGACTACAGCAGCGCGATTCGTCGTGCATCCGAGCATCTGTCTGACTCGGATCCCACAGATGCAGCTTGTTTAGCCCTCCTGGCACGCGCAGTGGTTCGAGCAGGCTCAGACATTCCTAAGCTACCCCCACCAATGCTCGCGATGTGCGCTAGTTTGGTAGCAATCTTCTCGCTGCGCGAATCTTCATATGGCGAGGCAACGTCGGTATTCTCTACAGTTGACAGTCACTATGGCCATACTTGGGCACTTTACCTTCGAAAGGCGGTTTTGCTTTGCCTTCAGCAGGAAACTTCCAAATCATTGATCCTGCAAGCACGCGACCTGATGGCATTAGATCCTTATATTTCGCCACTTAGCCTCGCCTGTGCAGGGCCATCATCAGTTTCCGAGGTTCGGCGCGCGTTTCAGCAAAAAGGCATATATCCCAAAACTCTGCCGGCAATGGAGATGCTCTTCTTTGGCGAACGAACATCAGCCACTTCTGACAGAAAGTTGAGTCGGCGCGAGCTTTCATATTTGGGCCGACATCTATTAGGTGCAGGGAAAAGCTCTCTTGCAGTACCTATTCTTGAGGAGCTGATTGATAAAGTGCATCCAGATGGACGGTACAGAGCGCTAGCCGCTCTAGCGATGGCAAAAGCCAAAATCGGAGATACGCAATCCGCTCTGAAACTGATGACTGATTCATATATACAGTGCCCCGATGCACCAACGTCACTTCCACTAAATGAAGTCCTTGGTTGTTTGGCGGAGGCCGACACGTGGCCCGAAAGCATCGATGTTCCAATCTGCCTCGAACTCTACAATGCGTTTTCCTCCGACAACCGGCTCGCCGAACTCCGATACGCCTTTGAACGATATCAAGAGATTCACTCAATCCAAGTGCCCTCTGATGTCACCCGAACTGTTGCACAGACCGAGGGCGGTCGAGCGATGCTCTATCTCAACAGGGTGTGGACGCCGGAAGTCATGCGTCAAACTCTGCTGTACAACGGCAGTCAGGAAATAGGGAATGCTCGCATCGAGGTTTGTCGGCAGCTTGCATCGATGGATCCTGCCAACGCAGAGGTGTATTTCGATGAAATCAGGGCGCGCGTCAAGCAAGATGAAATTGCGAAGGGGACTTCGCTAGTTGAGCAAAGCAAGGTCTACGTAGACATCGCTGCAATTAAGCGGAATTTAAAGGCAAAGATTGGTGGGCAGTACTCACGATACAAAGCCAGTTCCAGTACAAGAGACGAACCGTCCCAGATCATTGTTGAGAAGATCGCAGACGCCATTCTTGAGCTTCAACTTAATGAAAATCGATCTATTAGCAAAACTCTCTCGACACTCCACCTGATGAATGATGTGGAGACGGAAACCGACAGCCAATTTGACCCAATATTTACTGAGGTAACGCAGGAGTTCTTGCGTGGAGATCACGGACTTAACGCATATCTCAGCACCAGAGTGCGGCACGGCGTTCTGGCAAACACTTTGCGAAAGCCAGTCGCTGACGAGCACCTGATAACAACGAAAGATGAAGATGGGATTTCTTACAAACCAAATACCTACTGGGATGAAAGGTTTGATCACCATGCCTGTCAGGGGCTTGTAACCAAAGCGTTGGAGCATTTTGCAAAGTCTTTCGATAGCTTGATTTGCGAGCTGCGAGATGAGTACCTTCAGATCGCGATTTATCATGGAGTCAAGGCTGCACCGCAGGATTCGAAAGCTGCGTTCACGTACAGATCCTCGAATCTTGAACGGCGCTTTATGCAGCGTTACGCAGTTAAATCAAGAACAGTCGACGAGTTCATTGATGTATGTATAGATAATCTTTGGGAAAAGACTGATGAGAACCTTGTTGCAGTGCGAAAGGGACTGGACAACGACTTCAGGCAGCGATTCTTTGCGCTGTTCGACAGGTTGACCGAGGCAATATCCTCCATTCCGTATAGCACTGCCATAGGCGACCTTAGGAACTGTATATTTCGAGCAAAGACTCAGCTACGCCTCAGGCTCGATGAGATTTCGTCCTGGTTCAAAAGGAGCCAAGTGTATGATCGTCAAGACTATCAAGCAAGCCTTCCAGTCGATATCGCACTTAATATGATTGCGAAGACGGTTTCCGAATCGTCGGAGGCCCCCAAGATCGAAGTTAAGACGCACGACCGAAGCATACTTATGCCAGGTCGGACGCTCGACGGAATGGTAGATGCTTTCTACGTAATTCTATCCAACGCCATGGAACACTCAGGTCTCGACATTGCCGCGCTGAACATCATTGTCGACTTCAGTCTGGAGCCTACACGATATTGCGTGCGCGTAGAGAGCAACTTGGCCCCGTCAATCCCAAGCGTCGTTCAGCGCGAGAAAGTTATGTCGATTCGCGATGGCCTCAATCGTAGTGACTCTCGACGCCTAGCCCAGCTCGAAGGAGGGAGCGGACTGAGAAAGCTATGGCGATCAATTAACTCCCCGTTCTATGCCGAACCAAAACTTGATTTTGGATTCTCCGAGGACGGGAGGTTCTATGTAGTAGTTTCCTACAATATTGAGGCAGTCAATGAGAATCCTGATAGTTGAAGATGACGCCGACAAGGCGCGGGAAATCAAGGAGTTCACTTGCCGCATCGTCGCAGGCGCTATTGTTGACGAAGCTCGATCATTTCATTCCGCCCTCAAGGCGATATGTAATCAGAGCATACGGTACGAGGCTCTTCTACTCGACATGAGCATGCCCAACTTCGACATTAGCGTTAATGAGCCCTCGGGAGGGGCCCAGGAAAACTTTGCGGGCCGCGATCTCTTGATGCAGATGAAGATGCGGAATCGAAAAATTCCGACGATTGTGGTGACGATGTTTGATGGTTTTGGGGAAGGGGTTGGAAGAGTTTCCATACACGACTTGGGGGCTCAAATGTCCGAGAGCTTCGGTGATTTCTACATTGGCCATGTGTATTACAATCAAGCTCAAGACGCGTGGAAAGATGAGTTGGCGGCGCTTTTAAACGGAATTTCAGCATGATAAAGATCAACATTCTGATAGTTGACGACGAAGTCGAGAAGGGCAAGGCAATCGCAGAGCTACTCGCAAAGAGCGCGGGTTCAGCCATTGATATAGTGCACACAAGCAATGCAACCGAAGCGCGGTTGCGTCTGAGAGAGCAAAGGTTCGACATCGTACTGATTGATGTAAACCTACCAAACGGCTTGAAAGATGCCCCAAGCGTGGATGCGGGTTTCCAGTTGTTCGATATGTTGAGGGCTGACCAGAAGTCGAATCTTCCCGATGACGTCATCTTTGTCACCGCGCTTGAGGATCTTAGAGACGTGGCCCAGAAGAAGGCGGCCAAACGAGGAGCCTCTCTATGCTTTTACCGCCCAGGCGCCAACGATTGGATGGAAGTCCTATCTGGTAGGGTGGGGTACATCATGGCAAGAAAGAAGAGGCATGCCCCTCCAAAGGTTGACGTAGCAATTGTTACTGCCCTAAGCACACCCGAGCTTGATGCAGTTCTTAATCTGGATTTTGGCTGGTCACGTAAATCACTGCCCGGAGATCCTACCACGTACTATTTCGGATCAATGGAGGCAGATGGCAGAATCATTGAGCTTGTGGCCGCCTGCGCGCCAAGGAAGGGGATGCCAGTATCAGCTGCACTTTCCGCAAAGATGGTCAAGGTTTTTAAGCCATCACTACTTGTGATGTTGGGTATCTGCGCAGGAGTTAAGGGCAAAGTTTCCCTGGGGGATGTGGTTGTCGCAGACCCGACTTGGGACTGGGGGAGCGGTAAGCACACTGCGGGAACTGACTCGCTTCCTTTGTTTCGTGCAGCCCCTTACCAGAGCGCCTTGAGGCAAGATGTCGCTGCACTTGTGCAAGCGTCCTGCAGAGAACTGGAAATCTGCAACAGCATTAGGGGCGGGTGGGGCGGTCGAATACCAGAAAGTAGGCTTGGGGTTCATCTCGGACCAATGGCATCCGGCGCATCCGTCCTTGCCAATGACGAAGCACTTTCACCAATCATCGACGGTCATAGAGAGGTTATAGCTATTGAGATGGAGGCATTTGCCGTTATGGCCGCGGCCGAGCTATGCGGTTCGACTCCTCTGATAATTAAGTCAGTTTGCGATTTTGCTGATTCGTCAAAATCGGATGACTGGCAATCATATGCCGCATATACAAGTGCTTCCTATTTTCGCAAGCTCCTACCCAGCCTTGCCGAGGCAGGCATTTGCTAGGCGTTGGGTCCGGTTTTACGCCGCCTTTTATCCGGACCCAGCCACCCTAAGATCGAGCTATATCACGGGGAAATTCCACCGCACGGCGCCTTGTGGATAGGTCGTATGGCCGGACCTACGGGTCTATGTAATATGTAGTTGGCCTTACTTGGAGAGTAAAGAGTGTTTGAGCTAGTAGACCGCTCCATCAGAACATTGACCTGTGCCGTCAATGTTGCAACAAGCATCGCCCCCTCGATGGAGCGCGGCCAGGGAACTATTTGCATCGTAATCTCGGCGTTGCCCGCAGCGCACATAAAGCGAGCCTTGCAGCCATCCGAGCGCCCCTGAAGCGCACGACTTCCATCCTAGGAGAATCGCGGGGACAGAAGTGAGATGGATGTATGTAGACCTCCTTGAAAGAGCGTGTCCATATTTTTGTGTAGACGGTGTTTGAACCCCCCTCGATGTTGTACGCAGCGGGCATTCGGGAGCATGTTCGCTCTTGGCCTACTCCTCCCATCAACTAACCCGCAGTTCGCTTAAGCACCTCTACCGCGTCCACCCCGCTGGCGGCGATGTCCAATCCGGCTGGCAGAGCCGTCCGACTCCTTGGCTGTATGCACGGGCTTCGCCGGAAGGGGCACCATTGCGGCGCAAGCCCCACCTCCACGAAATGCCAGGCTCCCCTGCACGCCAAGCCCCGCTCCACCCACCCCACGGGCCAAGCCGCGCCATTTGTGGTCAAATACGCCCTGAAGCGGGGGTGCCTGGGCTTGTCCAGGCTGAGAGAGTCCCTTGGAACCTGATCCGGTTTGCACCGGCGTAGGGAGCTTTGAGCAGCAGGCACACCGCCTTCGTGGCCGGTCGCGCGTGCGCGCCTTCGCTTCGTCTCTCCCCACGGCTGATGACGAAACGAATGAACCGCTGCTACCGAATTTCGCTGTTGACCGCCGCGCTGGGCGCGGCCCTGCCGCTGCACGCCAGTGCTCTTGACACCGCCGCCGACCGCTCGCCCACCGAGCTGGCCGCCGTGCGCGTGCAGGCCAAACAGCCCGAAACCAAGGACACCCAGTCCAACAGCTTCGGCAGCGGCGACTGGAAGAACACGCCGGCCTCGATCAGCGTGCTGGACCGCGGCCTGCTCGACCAGCGCGTGGTGCGCACGCTGTCCGAACTGGCCACGAACGATGCCTCGCTGGGCGACAGCTACGCGCCGGTGGGCTACTACCAGAACATCGCCATCCGCGGCTTCGCGCTGGACACCGCCACCGGCTACCGCTTCAACGGCCTCACCGTGGCCGGCGAGCAGCGGCTGGCGCTGGAGAACGTACAGCAGGTGGAAATCCTCAAGGGCGAGGCCGGCCTGGCCGCTGGCGTGATCGCGCCGGGCGGCGTCATCAACTACGTGGGCAAGCGCCCGGCCGAAGTGCGCACCGTCACCCTCGGCACCGACGCGGAAGGCTCGCGCTACGCCGCCGTGGACGTGGGCCACTGGCTGACGCCGCGCTTCGGCGTGCGCTTCAACGCCGCGTGGGACAGCAGCCGCTCCTACATCGACCATGCCGACGGCCGCCGCAACTTCTACGCGCTGGCCACCGACTGGCTGATCGGCGAGCGCGGCAAGCTGGAAGTGGACGCCAACTACCAGACCAGCGCGCAGCGCTCGGCCTCGGGCTACCAGCTGCTGGGCGCCAGCGCGCTGCCGCGCAACGTCGACCGCAAGCAGATGCTGGGCTACCAGCGCTGGCAGCGGCCGGTGGGCATCGACAGCACCAACCTCACCGCGCTGCACACCTACGATTTCGGCCCGGCGTGGCAGTCGCGCGTGTCGGCCAGCCACAGCCGCTCGGTCATCGACGACAACGTCGCCTTCGCCTACGGCTGCTACTACACCGCCGGCTGCGCCGACGGCAGCGTGCCGGGCAACTACTTCGCGCCCAATGGCGACTACGACATCTACGACTACCGCAGCCCGGACGATACCCGCCGCAACCAGCAGCTGCGCGCCGAACTGCGCGGCCGCTTCGCCACCGGCGCGGTGGAACACCAGCTCGTGCTGGGCGCGGACTACTTCCGCCGCAGCGTGGACAAGCGCCGCAACGTCAACGAATACGTCGGCAGCGGCAACATCCACGACCGCGAGGTGCCGCAGTTCGAGCCCTCGCCGCTGCAGCCCGGCCCGTCGGTGCGACGCCTGGACAGCCGCCAGAAGGCACTGTTCGTGCTGGACCGCGTGCGTTTCGCCGACGACTGGCAGTGGCTGGCCGGCGGCCGCTTCGTGCGCCTGGACGAGCGCGCCTGGGACAAGCGCGGCAACCCCGAGCGCGAGAGCCGCGTGTCGCATTTCCTGCCGCAGACCGCGCTGATCTGGAGCGCCAACACGCAGCTCAACCTGTACGCCAGCTACGTGCGCGGCATCGCGCTGGGCCAGGAGGCGCCGTTCTGGACCAGCAACGAAGGCGACTTCCTGCCGTCGGTGCTGTCGCGCCAGGTGGAAGTGGGCGCCAAGTACATGCCCAGCGATGCGCTGACCCTGGGCGCGGCGCTGTTCCGCATCAGCCGGCCGTTCCAGTACGCCAAACCGGACGACAGCGACTACGGCTACACCTTCGTGCAGGAAGGCCAGCAGGTGCACACCGGCCTGGAGCTGAGCGCGCGTGGCCGCGCAAGCGACAACCTGCAGCTCACCGCCAGCGCCAGCGTGCTGCAGGCGCGCGCGCGCCACACCGGCACACCGGCCTACGAAGGCCACCCGCTGATCAACGTGCCCACCACCCGCGCCAGCGTGCATGCCGACTACGCGCTGCCGTTCGTGCCCGGGCTGGGCCTCACCGGCGGCTGGCGTTACGCCTCCTCCAACGTCGCCACCGCCGACGGCCGCGTGCGCGCGCCGGGCTACAGCGTGGTGGATGCCGGCCTGCGCTTCCGGCATGAACTGCGCGGCCACGCGCTGGACTGGAACCTGTCGGTGGACAACGTGTTCAACCGCTTCTACTGGCGCGACACCGGCAGCAGCTCCGGCGACTACTACCTGTTCCCCGGCGCCCCGCGCCAGGCGCGGCTGACGGTGACCCTCGCGCTATGAACCCCGCGCTGCTGGAATGGTCGGCGGTTGCGCTCAGCGCCCTGGGCGTCTGGCTGATGGCGCAGCGGCGCATGCTCGCCTGGCCGGTGGGGCTGCTGTCCGTGGGCCTGTACGCGCTGGTGTTCTTCGAGGCACGGCTGTACTCGGACATGCTGCTGCAGGGCGCCTTCGCCGCGTTCCTGGCCTACGGCTGGGCCACCTGGCACCGGCAGGACAAACCCGACGGCCGCGTCGCCATCGCCCCGCTGGCAATGGAGGCCTGCGCGCGCGACCTGGGCCTGGGCGTGGCCTTCGGCCTGGCCCTGGGCGCGGCCATGCACACCTGGACCAACGCCGCCCTGCCCTGGCTGGACGCCATGCTCGCCGCGCTCAGCCTGGTGGCGCAGTGGTGGCAGGCGCGCCGCCACGCCGCCGCGTGGTGGCTGTGGATCGGGGTGGACGTGGTCTACGTGGGCATGTACGCGGTGAAGGCACTGCACGCCACCGCGGCGCTGTACCTGGTGTTCGTGGCACTGGCGGTCGCGGGCCTGCGCACGTGGAAGAAGGCGGCGCGGCAGGAAGGAAGGCACGGCGCCGCGCACCCGTGAGTGCGTGGCGCCGCGTGGTTCTTCGTAGCGGAACCGCAGGAAAACAGGTCCGCGCCCGAGCCAACGGCCCCGGCGCGGGTGGCCACGCACGCAACCGCCGGCAGGCCAGGCGGGCGCGGACCTCGACCCACCTGCGGCAATCGGGCATGGTGTAAGGGCAGCCCATGCCCCAGGAATCGTATGGATACCGTTCCCGCGCCTACAGCAGGCAATGCGCCCCCCACAACCGCCGACTCTCCCGCCGATGCGGGAGCCGCCCTGCACGAACTCAGCTTCCCCGCGCTCAATGCCGCGCTGGACGACTACCTGGCGCGAACGGATGGCACCAAAGCCGGTCCCTGGGAGCGCTGGTCGCTTATCGTCGGCATCGCCGGCGCCGGGCTGGGCATGTTGCTTGGCAGCGTTCTGCCCGGGAAAACCGGGGTTGTCGTCGCCCTGTCTGGCCTTGCTGTGGAAATTCTGGGGCTTGGCACCTCCATGTGCCTGCAGATACGTCGGGATTGGCGCCAGTTCTGGGACGCTCGCCGGGAACATGCGCGGCATATCGAAGAGGGGTATACCTGGTACCAGCAACTGGTCCAGCAGGTGCGCGCCTTTCCGCTGGAACACCGCCGCCTGCGCCTGCGCTACATCCGCGACCGGCGCGCCACGATGCACGAGCGCCTGGGCTTGTTCACCGGTGGAATGGAGCGGCTGGGCGTACTGCCCCTGCTCGTGGCCCTGTACCTTCAGTTCAAGGACTGGCAGTGGGGTAACTGGAATGCGTTTGCCAACATCACCTTGGTGCAGGGCGCGCTCGCACTCTGGATCCTCGTCGCCTATGCGCTTTCCTGGTACATGATCCACCTTCGCGTCCGCGTGCAGGCCTACGAACTGCTGCTGGCCGAAGCCAACGCACAGGATGGCGAATAGCCGCAAGCCGCACTTCAACCACCGCTGTTGAGCTGCCCCCTTCGCGATGACAGGCAAGGACATGCCCGACACCACGAACCGCCCCACAACACGGCTTGCCCCATTGCTGGCCCTGCTGCTCCTGCTGGCCTGGGCGTTGCCGGCGGCCGCCGCCGACGTCTGGGTGAACACCAGCACCGGCGTCTACCACTGCCCCGGCGGGCAGTACTACGGCGCCACCAAACGCGGCCGCTTCATGACCGAGCGCGAAGCAGCGCAGCACGGGTACCGCGCCGCCTACGGCCGCACCTGCACGCCCGGCGAGGCCGCCGCCGGCCGGCAGCAGGCCATTCAACAGCTCACGCAATCGGCCACCCGCACCGCGCCCGCCGCCGTCACACGCGTCTGGATCAACACCGGCTCGCATGTCTACCACTGCCCGGGCACGCGCTACTACGGCGCCACCAAGAAAGGCCGCTACGCCAGCGAGGCCGAAGCCGTCGCCAGCGGTAACCGGCCGGCGTATGGGGCACGTTGCAATTGAGCGCAACTGCAAAGCTTGCGGCGTACTGACTGCCCTGCCTCGTTCTTTCCGCCCACGATAAGAAGATGGAGCCCATGAAAAAAATAATCAGGACCCTGCTCAGCTTGGATGCAACGGACCTCATCGGCGTTCTTGCAGCTGCCGCGGCCGTACTCACTACCTTGCTGGGTTACTTCCTGGCCGCAACCGAGGCAGAGTGGTGTTCCTGCACTCGCGCGCTCGTGGCCTATGGCGTCGGGTTCTGGTCGGCAATGTTCCTGCACCTCATTGCTGAAACGATCAAGCATCCGCGCGCCGCGCTTGGGCGGATGTTCGGCTCCTTGGGCCCGGGGCTTCTGGACCGCCTTTTTGCCTCGTTCTTCATGGTGCTGGGCCTCGCACTTGGCGCATTGGCGATCAGCGCCCCCATCACCGCGACCGCCCCATTGCCCATCGCCGTAGGCGTCGCCTTACTGCTTGCCTCCTTTCTCTATAGCGAATTCACCCTGCCTTCTTACAAGCGCTCTTGAGTTGCCACGTCGCAAAGCAGCAGCTCTTGTGCGCCCCTGCCCCGCCTTAGCTAACCGGCAATTCCATCACCAAGTGCTCTTCCTGCAAGGCAACCCGCAGCTCGGCATCGCCTCACTCGCCCGCGCTGCGTCGCAGCCACCGAGATCATGAAGGACACAATCCTTGCATCGCCGTCAGAGAAAACAGACATGCAATGCCACATTGATCCGAGCTGGCTGCGAGACTTTGATGCCGCGATGAAGCGGCACTTCCTGATGGACCATGCAGAAGCGGGCATGGGTCAGGTGGAGCTAGCCCGCTATGCAGACCTCCGTCCATACGAGGCCGCTCTGCAGTATGGGGAAGACTATGACCTGCAACGGGTAGATGTTGACTGGATGTCACCTGCACAACGACCGCTGGTTGCCCACGATCGACCTATTCACTCGGTGAAGCTTCTGTCACCTAGCAAGTCACCTGACAGATGATGCAATCCTCGCCGCACGATCCCGCCACGCACCTTCCGTATAGTCGATGAGAGAGTCGACTTACATATGCTCTCCACAGCCGTCATTGACGATAATGACGCGAAGATGGATGCACTAGCACTAATGCCACCATAGTTTTCCGCCCAAACAGTATTGATCCTCGGGCGGAGCCATGAATTGGCCGGTGCTACACGCTATGGCCTCAACCGACATTCCGGCATTAAGCTAGACACCCAGTTGTCTTGTTGGGCCTAATGTGGATCTACCCTTTGAAGTCGGCGCACTATACATCCGACAGAGCCAAGTTCACGACGTATACGGTGGCCAGCGCCGGGGCGGCATCTCTAGTCCGAAGGAGCATCCGCTTGTCATCGCGTTCACTGGTGAAGCCGGCGTGTCGCATGGCTATCATGACTTTTGGGACGATGAGGGAATATTTCACTACTTCGGCGAAGGCCAAGTTGGCGACATGCGTTACGTCGCGGGCAATCGAGCGATTGAAGATCACGTTAAAGAAGGCAAGAAGCTCGTCGTTTTTCAGATGATGGGGAAGGGCCGCCCGTACCGCTACCTAGGTGAGTTCATTACGCTTTCTTCCTACATTCGGCCCAACACACCCGACACCCTCGGCAACCTGCGTAACGCCATTGTTTTCCGGCTTAAGCCGCTTGATGGATCTCTGGGCTTTACTACGACTGAAGAGGATTTCGGCCATACCCAAGTGGAGACTGGCCTCGTTCTTGAAGACACTGCGAAGAGGACTCTTGCTGAAGTGCGAACAAAGCAGCAGTTGTTCCGGGAACGCCTAATTGGATGCGAGAAGGGTTGCCGCATTACGGGCATTGAGGACCTCCGCTTCTTACGAGCCAGCCACATCAAGCCATGGTCAAAGAGTACAGCTAGCGAGCGAGTGGATGGACAAAATGGCCTGTTGCTTGCGCCCCACGCAGACCATCTGTTCGATCGTGGCTGGATCAGCTTCTCCAACGAAGGACGTTTACTTGTCGCAGGCGACCTTCCTCCCAACGTAGAGGAATCACTTAAGCTCAACCTCAAAAGAGGGCGCCGCTACGGAATTTTCTCAGCGAAGCAAAGGGAATATCTCGACTTCCATCGCGACACCGTTTTTGAGAAGCATCTAAACAAGGGAGAAGGTAGCCCAACTACTCTCTATTGAAATTTTTTGGGAGCACCAACCTTCCAGAGAAAAGTCCACGTCGCACATACTCTTTCAAGATTGAGCTAAGAGAGCTACTTGTCTCTAGTACCTGATGCCTCGCTCCATGTGAGCTTTTCAGCGATGTACCGTTCAACGAGCTGCAGTTCCGAGGACTCTTTTGACACCCGGCTTTCCATTGGGGAAAGCGAATAATCCTCCAGTGAAGGGGTCGTGATCAGCGGACCACAGACTAATGGCCCAGGGAAGCATTGATGTCGATACCACGCATCAATTTGGGCGTGACGCGTTTGATGCAGCGGTACGGCACCACCTAACGCTCGAACCATTGCCTTGAGCTGCAAGCGACAGGCAAGCTCGGACCAATCCCACCCATCTGCAAATGGATGATAGCGAAGCACCTCGAACTCCCCTAGGTATTGCACATGCTCCACGACCACTAGCTCCAAGCGCTGGGATCGCCGTGCATTCATGTCCAGCACCCCTGCGGATGTCACCGCCCTTAAGGTGGACGTAGCACGTTCCTTCAGTGAATCTATACATTCGAACAATCGATCAGGACTCTTGTAGCAGTAATTGCCTTGATAGATTTCATCGTCAATGCCGGCTAGCCATTCAGATCGGACACCAAAGAGAGCCGCAGTTGTATCAATTAGTGATGGCGTCATCGCGGACAGCAGAGCGTCTTCATCTTTGAGATCGATGTACTTAAGCGGTGTTAAACGAGGAATGTGCGCAACGTGCAAGCCATGTGCACGAAAGACCTCAATGAACCTCCTCGCCTGTACCGCAAGATCACCGACGACGTCTGTGCGTTGGACGAGACGTCGGTATAGCTCCCGCAGATCTATACCAAAACCATACACGCTGGGCTTCAAATGGAAG
Source organism: Stenotrophomonas sp. Steno-Z2 (assembly GCF_056393235.1). NCBI lineage: Bacteria > Pseudomonadati > Pseudomonadota > Gammaproteobacteria > Lysobacterales > Lysobacteraceae > Stenotrophomonas > Stenotrophomonas sp. Steno-Z2. The sequence goes on from NZ_JBWJOY010000001.1 coordinate 519,328, forward strand.
ATATCCTTCCCCATAGTTCCTCTTGGCAGATTATCTGCAGTAGAGCCTATGATTCAGCTTAATCTATAGCGGTATCTAGAAGTCGAAATCGCTTCTATCCATCAAGATAGTAGCTATGAAACCTGCAGTTTGGAGGCAAGCATGGACGCCGGCGGATGCAGCTGACGGTGCATTGGCCAGGCCGACGTATAGTGCCCGATGCAACTGCTGGGAGCGCATCGCGCGCCTGCCGCGACCCGCATGGCGCCCACACCCCATCTACCTCCAGTGGCACCGCCGGGAACGATTCAAAGCCTGACAACCGCGCAACCCGGTGCCGCGCTGTGCCCATCGGCCTTATGACATTCGGCCTTGGACAGCGCACAACGGGGTTTGCCACGATCGGGCAACCGACGCTGACCGGGAGGCTGATCGCATGACGCCGCCACTGCGCTCCATTGCGCTTGCCGCCGCAGTACTGATTGCCACCGCACCGTTGAGCCCGGCGTTCGGCGCCCCACGGGCCGCCGCGCAGCAGGCGCCGGTGCGCACGCTGCTGCCCACGCGGTTCGAGAACAACCGCATCTTCGTCGCGCCGCGGCTCGCCGGTGGCGCCACGGTGCTTTTCTATACCGACAGCGGCGGCGGGCTGAACGCCATCCGCGAGGACGTGGTGCAGCGCCATGGCCTGGCCGCCGGAGCGGAGGTGGAAGAGCCCGGGCAGCCGCCCATCAAGACTGCGCGGTGGCCGGCGTTCGTGCCCGAGGCCTCCATTCCCGCTCCCGAGCGGGATGCGTTCATGCAGGGCCAGCTGGCGGTGGTGCCGGCGGAGGGCTTCGGCGAAGGCCCCATGCTGGATGAAGGCTTCCTTGGCAGCCGCTGGTTTGCCTGGCGGGTGTGGGAGTTCGATTACCCCGCGCGTTCGCTGCACGTGCTGCAGGGCTGGTCGGCGCCGGAGGGCACCCCCAGCACGCCGATGACCCTGCTGCCGGAGCGCAACATGTTCTGGCCGCGCGTGCAGATCGAGATCGATGGCGAACAACTGGACATGCTGTTCGATACCGGTGCGCAGATGAGCCTGGGCCCCGATGGCGCGAAGGCACTGGGCCTGGCCGAGGGCACGCGCGTGGCGGGCAGCTTCATCACCGCCCGCCAGTACCGCAAGTGGCGCGACGCGCATCCGGACTGGTCCGTTGCCCTGAAGGGCGACCACGGCATGCCGATGATCCAGGTGCCCAACGTGCGCATTGCCGGCAGGGACACGGGCCCGGCCTGGTTCGCCGCCCGGCCGGACCGCAACTTCACCGAATACATGTCGTCGATGACCGACGCCCCGGTGGAAGGCGCCATCGGCGGCTCCGCATTCGGCCGCCTGCGGCTGGTGGCCGACTACCCCGCGCAGAGGCTGTACGTGCTGCCCTGAGCCGGTGGCGGGGATGCGGGCTGGCGCTTGCAACCCGGCCACCAGGCGCCCATCCTGCGCGCTGATGCGCCGCGTTGCGCCGGTGGCGGAGCCAGGCGGCTCCGGCCACGCCGGCTGGGCGCAGAGGCGGAAACCGGGTTGCCGCGGGGGTCGTGGGCACCCGCGTAGTGGGCGCGGCTGGCGGCGCCTGGTGGGTGCAGCGTGGTGGGGGGCGGGGCGTTCTCGATCCAACAGTGGCTCTGATGCGCCGGCTGGGCCGTGCGTGCGCGATGCGGCACGCCCGCCCCCGCGCACTACGCCACGCGCCTGGCCCGCTTCCATCCGCGCCAAGGGACTGCGGCCTGGTGCCGCGGACACACGGGAAGAAGGGGGAACGCATGAAAGGATTGCACAGGGGGTTGGCCGCCATCGGCCTGTTTGCATGCTTCATGGGCCACGCGGCGGCCCAGTCCTATGCCGTCGGCAAGTGCACGGACAGCCACGGCCAGCTCGACATCGTCGAGTCGGTCCGCCACTTTCCCAACGGGGCATCGGACAAGGTGACGCAGTTTGTCCGGCCGGGCATGTGGGGCCCCAAGGAAGTCTTCGACTCCATTCCGGATGCTTCCGGCATCCATCTGGCGCAGATCAGGTCCGCCGCGGCGGGCGTGGCGTTCTGGCTCGCCCGCGACGGCAACCTGGTGGCCACCACGCTGGCCGGCTGGCAGGTGGTGGGTTCGTGCACCTACCAGCTGGCATGGGCGGCGCAGTTCCCGCCACCGGTTTATGTGCCGATTCCGCAGACGGTGCCGTTCGACCTGGGCCAGGACGTGCTGACCACGATGCCGACGGTTGCCGCGGCCAACGGCGCGCGCATCCCGATGGGCATTTTCCAGCCGGGCGTATTCCCGGGCGTGCCCGCGCTGATGTCGCTGGCCGAGGCGGAGGAGTGCGTTGCCCGTGCCGCCGGCGATCGCGACGAGTTGTTCCTGTGCGGCGCCGAGCAGGCGATGGGCCGCAGGGAACGCGCCGCCGTGGAGTGCGTGCGTTCGGCCGGCGATGACACGACCGCCGCCGGGCTGTGCCTGCTCGGGAACCAGCTGCCCGAGGGCCAGCGCAAGCCGGTCCAGGACGTGGCGGAGTGCTACCAGGCCAACGGCACCAACTGGAGCGACTACCCGCTGTGCATGGCCACCAAGCAGGCCGACCCGCAGGCCGCGCGCCTGATCAACTGCGCGCGCCAGCAGATGCAGCAGGGCCAGCAGCCCGACTACTGGACGCTGGGCTACTGCGCGTTCGGCCAGGCCTTCTTCAACCCCAATGCCGAATCGGCCATCGCCATCCAGTGCGCGGTGGCAACCCGCGGGCAGCCGGCGCCGTTCGTGGCCTGCGCGGGCGGGCAGCTGCTTTACCGCGAACTGGACAAGTGCCTCAACGACGGCATCGGCGGCGACGACGGCTGCTTCGGCAAGAACAACTCCCTGACCAAGGCCTACGACCGTATCGAGGAAGAACTGCGCAAGGCGCTTGGCGCGAAGAGCGTCGCCTTCCAGGCGTGGCAGGTTGCGCGCCTGAGCATGGACCCGCACCAGATGGCCGAGGCGGTGCGCCAGGTGAGGGATGAGCTCAACCGTGCGATCGCGCAGGGCAACGCCGCGCTGAAACAGGCCGGCAGGGATGCGAAGGAATGGATAGACGCCGCCACGCCGGATATCACCGTCAGCACCAGCGGTATCAAGATCGAAGGCGTCAAGGTTGGCCAGATAGGCAAGGGCCTGAAATGCTGCAGGCTCTGACCGTCAAACAGGAGAACACCATGCGTACGATTGGCCTGATTACCGCCGCGCTCGCCTGCTCGCTGGCCGCCACTGCCTGCACCACGACCGCGCCGGCCCCTGCACCCGCGGCCGCGCCGCCTGCGCCCGTGGTGTACCGGCTCACCGCCTGCACGGACTCGGCGCACCACACGTGCCGGGACATCAGCGAGCACCCCAGCAGCGGCGCCTGCGAGGCCGCGAAGAAAACCTACCTTGCCCAGCACCCCACCGAGTCGGCGGGGTGCAACAAGAAGCCCTGAGCACCCACGAACTGCGCGTTCGGCTGCTTCTGTTTCGCTGATACGCGAAGGCCCCGGCCTGAGGACGGGGCCCTTCTTGTACCTGGCACAGGGCGTTGCGCGGCGACGGCAGACCGAATGGCGTTCGGCTGTCATGGTTTGCGCCTCGGGACGAAAGGGTGGACGTGCAGCACGCCCGCCCTCGCACTCGCCGCGTCGCCCCGCTTACGCCGGCAACTCGATCACCAGCCGCCCCGCCTGCGCGGTGATGCGCAGCTTCGCGCCGATGGCGAAGCCCAACTGCTCCAGCCACAGGCCGCTCAGGCGCAGGTGCGGCACGGCCTGGTCGCCGCCGTGGTCGTAGGCGCCGGCGTAATGCGTGTAGCTGACGGTGCATTGCCGGGGCCGGCGTGCGCGGCGCGGTGCGCCCAGGCTGCCCGGGCGGGTGGGCAGCGGATCGGGCTGCAGGCCGGGCGGTGGCAGCGGCGGCAGATCGAAGGCGTTCTTGGCGATGCGCCATTGGCAACGGGCCGGTCGCTTGGCGGCCGGGGCGGCGGACGCGCGGCGGCGGCTCATGGGGCCTCCTGCGCGTCGCAGGTGGATTGGGCCGGGCAGCGGCACTCGCGCAGGGCGACGTTGATGCGCAGGGACAGGCTGCGCAGGCGCTGCGCCAGCACGCCGGGCTGGCAGAGCAGGTGCGCGGTGAGATCGTGGTTGCCCTGCTCGGTGGCCGCCAGTGCGGCCAGCCGCTGCATGACGTCGCCCACTTCAAGCAGCAGGGCGTGCGCGCCCTCCGGCAACAGGTAACCCGGCGCGGCGGCCGGCGGGGATGGTGCGGTGTACATGGCAACGCCCTCCTGGAATACGCCAAGTACCGCCGCCCGAAGGCGACGGGATGTCGGGAGGTTCGAAACCGCACACAGACGGCGGGCGTATTTCCCCGAAGGGTGTTGTATTAGCCGCCCTCCCGACGCAGGCATCGCGTCGGCTTGCGCCCGGAAGATTGGGGCACAAAAAACCCACCGGCTTGACGGAGGTGGGTACCGCTGTGTGAGGAGTTTCGACGCTCCTTAGGGGGTGAGAGTGCTGCTGCTTTGAAGCAATGTCAATGAGATCCGAGCAGTTCAGCAAATGCGCAATGACCTCCTACTCCACTATCTCCTGAAATCTGACAGGCAGCCATTCTTCGCGAATCCAAGCAAACTCATCGATCTAACAGGAAAGTCAGACCAAAAAAGTGAGCACCACCCCATCTTCACCAGCTGATAAGTGAACCTGACCCCGTTAGCCGACTACCGATGGTCGAGCTACCACCGCAACGCGTTGGGCAGCTCCGACACATCCTCCGCCCGTACGTCTGCTACAGCGCCCTGGCACATTCAGAAGTGGAGTGACTACATGCCTGTCGAGAGTTGGTACAGCAAGCCTGCGATAAAGATGCCTCCCGTCTCAACAACCATGTGCAACATCAGCGTCCAATGAGAAACGACCGATTTCGAGCGACCATCGAAGCCTAGCTCGGTCGCAAGCTAACACCCGGAAAAGTTGGGCGACCCAAGAAACAAGGGCCAGAGAATTAGAAAATCGACTCTGCCCCCCCTGTTCCCCCTAACCAAATCTTTCAACATCACGCAGCCAGGTGACCAACGACAAAATTACGCAAATCCTCAAATTCGGCCGAGAAAGACCTGCACAGCGATGAAGACACCTTATCTACAACCTGATCTCTAGTGATACCAATATGACTCGAAATCTCATGGAATTCTTTATGCTTCCCAGCCTGAAGGCCATATTCCATCAAGTCGGCGACCTCGCCCTCATCGACAGACAAGGCGCCAGCAATCGAAGCAGGAATATCTTTTGCCTTCTGTACCATCCAAGACTCCGGCCATGAGTCTCCGGGAAGATATGCCACACGGGCTGCAAACCATTTATCAAAAGCTTGCACCGGATTCTCAAGAACTCTCTTCGCGACGCCCAGATTATCCTTTTCCTTCCCGCGCTGATCTCCATCAAATATGGCCACGTACTTCCGCCTATCATTCCTAGCGATAGCGGATGCAAGCTGTCTTGCGATGGCGGCCGCGGACCCAACTACTAGAACCTCGACGCGAGACCTAATGCTGCTATGTAACATTTCGAGGACAAGTGACCTAGCGACATCATCTTCGACCATGATGTACAGCTCGGTCTTGACTTCATCGCCCATTTTTCTAAATGCAAAATCCGGCGAAACCCCTTGAGTAACTCTCGTCCTCCCCCCCACGTTTTCCAGGAAGAATCTAGCGTCATCCGGAAGGCTCTCAAATATGTGCCGAGAGTGGGTTGTACAAATAACTTGGGTTGACACCTCCTTGCAAACATCCTTCAGCTTTTTCATAAACATCTTCTGCGCTCGGGAATGCAACCCAAGCTCAATCTCATCCAGAACGAATAACGCCCCTTCGCCTGCAGAATAGATGTTCGAGAATATCTCGAAAAGCGCGTTCTCGCCCGCCCCCATATTGAATCCGGAGTACGTAATGTTTCCGCACCTCACAACTGGCAAACTATAGCGCGAGTGCTCAAGGTAACGAAAGTCGTCATAAGTCTTCCCTAGAATATAGCCAACCGCCGCCGCGACCTTTGGCTCCCAGCCCTTCTTCGGAACATCCTTGAAGACTCGAGAATAGGATCTTGACTGGCTTCTTTCGCTGTGTGGAACAATCCTCTCGATACCCAGAAAGACTACATTTCGATGCACTCGAAGCTGATAGTCATTCCATTTGCCACCCTTCGCCTTCTTTCTCTCCTGCTCAGCTATGCCCTTTCCATCTGGCACTCTCGGACTAGGCTTCCAATTGTCATGAGCAATTCTGTAGTCAATAGCAATACCTTGGGGAGCCACTTCCTGAGAGTGTTGGATGAAGAAGTCCGAGAACGTGTAGTACGTTGCCTTCCTTCTTGGCAACCTGAATCCTGTCCGCTTGTTGTGAAACGCGCAGCAAGCCATTGCAAGAACCGTAGACTTACCTGCGCCATTTATTCCCGCGAACGCGACTATCGGAAAGTCAAAACTTAGCGAAAGATTGTTGATTCCCCTGAGAGCGCCTTCCTGCAAAACAATACCTCTAAGAAGCGCCTTGGTTAGGTCATTCGAAAACCAAGACCGAAGATCCTTGTCAACCTGACTTTCCCGGTACTTCATCCCGACTCCTTGTTAGACCTTCGCAAGCGCTCAAAAAAGAGGCGACCCATAGGCCGCCTCTCGTCAACAACTTGATAATCAAACCCCTACAGGATTCGCCTTCTCCGGATCAATGTTGTACTGCTTGATCGCCCGGGCCACGTCCTTCGCGGTCATCTTGCCGTCCTTCGCCAGCGCCGCGATGGCGGCGTGGGCGATGTAGTAGCGGTCCACTTCGAAGAAGCGGCGCAGGTTGGCGCGGGTGTCGGAGCGGCCGAAGCCGTCGGTACCCAGTACCGAGTAGGTCATCGGCACGAAGGCGCGGATCTGGTCGGCGTAGGCGCGCACGTAGTCCGTTGCGGCGATGGCCGGGCCCTGGCGGCCTTCCAGCAGCTGGGTGACGTAGGGCTTGCGCTGTTCGGCTTCCGGGTGGAGGCGGTTCCAGCGTTCGGCGTCGAAGCCATCGCGGCGCAGTTCGTTGAAGCTGGGGCAGGACCAGATGTCGGCGGTGACGCCGAAGTCCTTGTCCAGCAGTTCGGCCGCGGCGATGGCTTCGCGCAGGATGGTGCCGCTGCCCAGCAGCTGCACGCGCAGTTCGCCCTTCTTGGGCTTGCCGGCGTCGGTGAGCAGGTACATGCCCTTGATGATGCCCTCGGCTGCACCTTCCGGCATGGCCGGGTGGGTGTAGTTTTCGTTCATCAGGGTGATGTAGTAGTACTCGTCGATCTGGTCTTCCATCATGGCCTTGGTGCCATGCTGGAGGATCACGGTGACTTCGTAGCCGAAGGTGGGGTCGTAGCTGCGCACGTTGGGAATGCCGCCGGCCACCAGGTGGCTGAAGCCGTCCTCGTGCTGCAGGCCTTCGCCGTTGAGCGTGGTGCGGCCGGCGGTGCCGCCGAGCAGGAAGCCGCGGGTACGCATGTCCGCGGCCTGCCAGGCCAGGTCGCCCACGCGCTGGAAGCCGAACATCGAGTAGTAGATGTAGAACGGCAGCATGGGCACGTTGCTGACCGAGTAGCTGGTGCCGGCGGCCATCCACGAGGCGATGGCGCCCGGCTCGCTGATGCCCTGCTGCAGCACCTGGCCGCTCTGGTCTTCGCGGTAGTACATGAGCTGGTCGGCGTCCACCGGCTTGTACTTCTGGCCGTAGGGGGCGTAGATGCCGATCTGGCGGAACAGGCCTTCCATTCCGAAGGTGCGGGCTTCGTCGGCGACGATGGGCACCAGGCGCGGGCCCAGTTCCTTGTCGCGCAGGCTGATGTTCAGCGTCTGCACGAAGGCCATGGTGGTGGAATAGGTGCGCTCGCCCGAATCCTTGAGCAGGCGCTCGTAGGTTTCCAGCTTGGGGGCGTTGAAGGATTTGTCGGCCTTCTGGCGGCGCTGCGGCAGGTAGCCGCCCAGCGCGGCGCGGCGCTCCTGCAGGTACTGCACTTCCGGCGAGTCCGGGCCCGGGTGGTAGAACGGCACCTGGCCGTCCTTGAGCTGTTCGTCGGTGACCGGGATGTTGAAGCGGTCGCGGAAGTGGCGCACCGCTTCGTCGTCCAGCTTCTTGGTCTGGTGGGTGGGGTTGAGCGCCTCGCCGGCGCTGCCCATGCCGTAGCCCTTGACCGTCTTGGCCAGGATGACGGTGGGCATGCCCTTGGTGTTCACAGCCTGGTGGTAGGCGGCGTACACCTTGTGCGGGTCATGGCCGCCGCGGTTCAGGCGCCAGATGTCGTCGTCGGACAGGCTGGCCACCATGGCGGCGGTTTCCGGGTACTTGCCGAAGAAATGCTCGCGCGTGTACGCGCCGCCGAAGGCCTTGCAGTTCTGGTATTCGCCGTCGACGGTTTCCATCATCAGCTTCTTGAGGACGCCATTGGTGTCCTTGGCCAGAAGCGGATCCCAGTAGGAGCCCCACAGCAGCTTGATGACGTTCCAGCCGCCGCCGCGGAACACGCCTTCCAGTTCCTGGATGATCTTGCCGTTGCCGCGCACCGGGCCGTCCAGGCGCTGCAGGTTGCAGTTGACCACGAAGATCAGGTTGTCCAGGCCTTCGCGGCCGGCCAGGGCAATGGCGCCCAGGGTTTCCGGCTCGTCGCTCTCGCCGTCGCCGATGAAGCACCACACCTTGCGGTCGGACTTTTCGATGAGGCCGCGGTTTTCCAGGTAGCGCATGAACTGCGCCTGGTAGATGGCCGCCAGCGGGCCCAGGCCCATGGACACGGTGGGGGTCTGCCAGAAGTCCGGCATCAGCCACGGGTGCGGGTAGGAGGACAGGCCGCCGCCGTCCACTTCCATGCGGAACTTGTCCAGCTGCTGCTCGCTGATGCGGCCTTCCAGGAAGGCGCGGGCGTAAATGCCCGGGGCGCTGTGGCCCTGGATGAACAGCAGGTCGCCGGGGTGGTTTTCACTCGGGGCGCGCCAGAAGTGGTTGAAGCCCACGTCATAGAGCGTGGCGCCGGAGGCGAAGGAGGCGATGTGGCCGCCCAGGTCGCCCGGCTTGCGGTTGGCGCGCACCACGGTGGCCATGGCGTTCCAGCGGATGATGGAACGGATGCGCCATTCCAGCTCGGCGTTGCCGGGGCTCTTGGCCTCCAGTTGCGGCTCGATGGTGTTGACGTATTCGGTGGTGGGGGAGAACGGCAGGAACGCGCCCGAACGACGGGTCAGTTCCACCATGCCTTCCAGCAACTGATGCGCGCGCTCGGGGCCCTCGACATCGATAACGGCCTTCAACGACTCGATCCACTCCTGGGTTTCCAGGGGGTTCGGGTCGTTGTTCAGCACTTCATTCAACCAGTTCATTGGCGCTCCCAGTTACGGCACGCACGCGCGCGCTTGTTCAGTAGTTTTGAGCCGCAAAGTGTAGCGCACCCGCCCGCCCGCGAAGCTGGCTACGGCTGCGTATGGCCTTGCGGATCGCGGTGTCTGGCGGACAGGACGCGACAGGCCGATGGCCGCGGGCGGGACAGCGGCGGACAGGGTTGTGCCCTGCCCGCCTTGTTGCGGGGTGGTGTCCGTGGAACAGCAGCGCGCTTGCGTTGAAGGCATTGCCGGCCAGGCGCCAGCGGTGATGCCCAGCCGCGGAACACCGTGTTCCCCGATGCGGGGCTCACCCCGCATGGGCCTTGCCGGCACGGCCAGGACGCCGGGCGAGGCCGCCGGCCACCGCCGGCCACGCACCCATGCTGGCGCGGCGGCAGGTCAGCGCGATGACAACCGCGCGGCGCTCGGCCGGCCGGTTTGCGCCGGCACGGTTTTCGATATATCGTTCCGCCCATATTCGATATATCGAAACCATGCCGCCCGCATCGCCGCCCACTGCCCGCCAACGCCCCACCGCGCGCCCGCTCGGCCGCGGCGACCTGCGCCTGCTGCTGCTGTCGCTGCTGGGGCAGGCGCCGCGCCACGGTTACGAGCTGATCCAGCTGGTCAGCGACATGTTCCTGCGCGTGTACACGCCCAGCGCCGGCTCGGTGTACCCGCTGCTGGCCGATTTCGAGAAGCAGCGCTGGGTGGTGGCCGAGGAAGGCGGCGGCCGCCGGCGCTACCGCATCACCGCCATTGGGCAGGCGCAGCTGAAGCTGCGCGAGGCCGATGTGGAGGCGGCGCAGCTGCGCGCCCGCCACAGCGCGCGGGTGATCGCCCGCGCCAACCAGCCGCCGGCGGTGCGGGAGGCCATGCACCGGCTCAAGCAGGCGCTGGTGCTGCGCAACGGTCGCTGGGAGGACGCCGACGCCGAACGCATCGCCGCCCTGCTGGACCAGGCCACGGCGCAGATCCGGCAGCCGACGTAACCCGTATTTCCCATGCCCGCCGCGTAGGAGCGACTTCAGTCGCGAAAGGGCTTCACCGGTAAAGCCACATCGCGACTGAAGTCGCTCCTACGGATGGATACCCCTGCCTGGAATCCCCCATGCCACACGAAAACCGCACCCTCCGCCTCACCCCGCGTTTCCGCCAGCTGCAGGTACTGCGCAGCGAGCGCCTGACCCCGCACATGCAGCGCATCGTGGTGGGCGGCGCCGAGCTGGAAGGCTTCGAAAGCCCGTCGCCGGACGACCACGTCAAGCTGTTCTTCCCCAACGCCGACGGCGCGTTTGTGCTGCCGGTGCTGACCGAACAGGGGCCGCGCTACCCGGAAGGGCTGGCGCCCTCGCCCGCCCGCGACTACACCCCGCGCCACCACGATGCCGCCGCCGGCGAGCTGGTGCTGGATTTCGTGCTGCACGGCCATGGCGTGGCCTCGAGCTGGGCGGCCAGGGCGCAGGTGGGCGATGCGCTGGTGGTGGCCGGGCCGCGCGGCTCGCACCTGGTGGCCGACGATTACGACGCCTACGTGCTGATTGGCGATGAGACCGCGCTGCCAGCCATTGCGCGGCGCCTGGCCGAGCTGCCGGAACATGCGCAGGCCGAGGTGCTGATCGAGATTCCCGAGGAAGCCGACCGCCAGCCGCTGCCCAGCGCCGCGCAGGTGCGGGTGTCGTGGCTGGAGCGCAACGGCTTCGACGCGGCCAGCAGCACGCTACTGGAGGACGCGCTGGTGGATTTCGAAACGCCCGACGGCGATGCTTATTACTGGATCGCGCTGGAATCGCGGCGCGCGCGCATGATGCGCAAGTTCGTCGAAGGCCACCTGCAGGTGCCAAGGGACTGGATCCGCGCCACCGGTTACTGGAAGGCGGACCCGGACGAGGCCGAGTGAACCGCGCGGCGTGGCATCACGACGCCGGCATGAGCGCGCGCTGCTATGCTCGCGCGCAGTCAATCCGGTTGCCTGCCATGACCCCACGCGCCCTTCGCCCGCTGCTTGTTCCCGCCACCGCCGTGCTGCTCGCCGCCGGCCTGGGCGGCTGCCTGGCCACGCCCGGCCCCACGGTGTCCGGCGACGGCCGCTGCGATGCCTCGAAGCTGCAGTGGGCGGTGGGCCAGCCCGGCGACGAGGCGAACATGCGCCGGCTGGCGCGCGAGAGCGGCGCCGGGCTGGTGAACCCGATCGGGCCGGCCACCATCGTCACCCAGGACATCCGCCAGGACCGCCTGCGCGTGTTCCTGGATGCGGGCAACACCATCACCGCGGTGCGCTGCGAGTAAGCCAGCGCGCAGTGGAAGCAACGACGAAAGGCCCGCCCATGGCGGGCCTTTCGCGCACGGGCGGTGCGACAATCGCGCCCTTGGTGATGACGGAACAGGCGGCAACGTGGGCAAGCTGACGATGGCGGCACTGGATACCCTGCGCGAGCGCGTGGCCGACGATGGCCGCTGCGATGCGCTGCTGGCCGGCTTCGGGCAGCCGCAGGCGCTGCGCGCGCCGCTGCGTGCGCTGGTGCAGGCGCAGTGGCAGCTGCTGCAGGTCGAGCACGAGGTGGCGCAGGTGGCCGACGTGCTGCGCCGCGACCAGAAGTACGCGCCGGCCGGGCGGCCGTCGATCCACATCGTGCAGCTGCGCAAGCAGCAGGCCGCGGCGAAGCAGGTGATGCTGATCGCGCGGCAGCGGCTGGCGCAGGTGGCGCAGACCTTCGTGCAGGCCAGCGGGCTGGCGTTGAAGGCGAAGCAGTCGCCCAGCGAGGCGGTGGCGGCGTGGCTGCAGGCGCTGCGCTGAGGCGGGACCATGGCGCGGCCGATTTTGCCGCAGTCCCAACGAAACGCAGAAGGCCCGCCAATGGCGGGCCTTCTGCGTGCTGCGTGCGGGCGCGTGCCCGGCGCGGATTACTCGGCCTTCGGGATCGAGGCTTCGGTGGTGATGCGCACCTTGACCTCGTCGCTCACCGCCGGGGCGTAGGCGCCCACGCCGAAATCGCTGCGCTTGAGGGTGGTGGTGGCGTCGAAGCCCACCGACGGCACCTTCAGCATCGGGTGCTCGCCGGCGCCGTTGATGGTGACGTCCAGGGTGACCGGCTTGGTGGTGCCCTTGACGGTCAGGTCGCCGGTGACGGTGAGCTTGTTGGTGCCGGCCGCTTCGACCTTGGTGCTCTTGAAGGTGGCGGTGGGGAACTTGGCGGCGTCGAAGAAATCGGCGCTGCGCAGGTGCTCGTCGAACTTGTCGGTGAAGCTGTTCAGGCCGGCCAGCGGCAGGGTCACTTCGACGCTGGACTTGCTGACGTCGGCGGCGTCGTAGACCAGGGTGCCGTCGGCCTGGCCGAAGTGCGCGGTGGGGTTGGAGAAGCCCATGTGGCTCCACTGCACCAGCACGTCGGTGTGGCTCGGGTCGAGCTTGTAGGTGCCGGAGGCGACGGTGATCGGCGCCACTTCCGGGGCGGCCGGGGCCGGGGCCGCGGCTTCGGCCGGGGCGGCGGCGGTGGTGTCGGCCGGCGCGGCCGGGGCAGCGGTATCGGCCGGCTTGGAGCAGGCGGTGATGGCGGCGGCCAGGGCCAGCGGGAGCAGCAGCTTGGTGACGGTGGACATGGGTGACTCCTGTGGATGCGGATGAGAGGGCTGGAGCGGTTTCAGCTTACCGGCGCCCGGGGCAGAACGGACGCCGGGTGGGAACGACGGTCAGGCGATGCGCGCGGCTTCGTCGAAGGACAGGCGCGGCAGGCGCGGGAACACGCCGGCCGGGTCGCCATAGCCCAGGTTGACGAGGAAGTTGGACTTGATGGCGGTGCCGGCGAAGAAGGCCGCGTCGACCTTGGCGTTGTCGAAGCCGGACATGGGGCCGGCATCCAGCCCCAGCGCGCGCGCGGCCATCATCAGGTAGGCGCCCTGCAGGCTGCCGTTGCGGAATGCGGCCTCGCGGCGGCCTTCACGCGGGCCGTCGAACCAGGACTTGGCGTCGGTGTGCGGGAACAGGTACGGCAGCTTTTCGTGGAAGTCCTCGTCATGGCCGACGATCACCGTGACCGGCGCGGCCATCGTCTTGGCCAGGTTGCCTTCGGACAGCGCCGGGGCCAGCTTCTGCTTGGCTTCGGCCGACTTCACGAACACGAAGCGCGCCGGCGAGCTGTTGGCCGAGGTCGGGCCCCACTTCAGCAGGTCGTACAGCGCGCGCAGCTGGCTGTCCTCCACCGGGCGGTCCTGGAAGGCATTCTGGGTGCGCGCGGTGCGGAACAGCTGGTCGAGCGCGGCATCGGCAAGAACATCAGACATGGAAACTCCGTGATGGATTGGCTACGGTCGTGGCCTTGCGCGGGAAAGCCCCGGACAATGCCCCGCAGCAGAGGGCGCAGTGTAGGGCGTCGCGACTGCTGCAACACCCGGCCTCACTGAAACGAATCAATGCCAAACGCGAAACGATCGACGCTTCCCTGGACGATCACCGACGGCCGCGCCGGCAACGTGCGCCAGGCCGTGGCGTTGGCATCGGCGCTGCGCCTGGGCGGGCAGCAGCGGCTGCAGCTGGAGCCGCGCGCGCCGTGGCGCTGGCTGGCGCCGCGCACCCTGCCCGGCGCTGCGCGCGGCTTCGGCGAGGGCTTCGAACGCCTGGCCACGGGGCCGGCGCCGGGGCTGGCGATCGGCTGCGGCCGCCAGGCGGCCGGCGCGCTGCGCGTGCTCGGCCGGCGGGGCACGCGCACGGTGCAGATCCTCGACCCGCGCATCGCCGCGCGCCACTGGGACCTGGTGGTGGTGCCGGCGCACGACCGCCTGCGCGGCGGCAACGTGCTGACCCTGCTGGGCAGCCTGAACCCGGTGACCGACGACTGGCTGGCCTGCGGCCGCGCCGCCTTCGCCAGCTTCGAGCAGCTGCCCGGCCCGCGTACCGCGCTGCTGGTGGGCGGCCCCACCGACCACGCACCGTGGCGGCAGGAGGACATCGTGCCGCTGCTGGCCGAACTGGCCGCGCGCATCCGCGCCGAGGGCGGCAGCGTGCTGGCCACCACCTCGCGGCGCACGCCGCGACCGGTGACGCAGGCGCTGCTGCGCGCCTTCGACGACGTGCCCGGGGTGATCTGGAGCGACGGCGGCGACGGCAGCAACCCCTATGCCGGCCTGCTGGGCTGGGCCGACCGCGTGCTGTGCACGCCGGATTCGGTGAACCTGCTGTCCGAGGCCTGCGCCACCCGGGTGCCGGTGGGCGTGCTGCTCGGCCAGCGCGCGCAGGGACGCATGCTGCATTTCCAGCGCGCGCTGCGCGAGCGCGGGCGCCTGCTGGACGGGCTGGACGCGCTGCAGGCCGACCCGCCGCAGGCCATCGAACCGCTGCGCGAAACGCCGCGCATCGCCGCCGAGGTGAAGGCGCGGCTGGGGCTGTAACCCGCCGTTGCCGCGGGTTCCTGCGGTTGCAGGAGCGCCTGTCCACGCGCGGTGGGACGCTCGCGCAGATGCTCCGTCGCGCACTGAAGCGCGCATCCTGCCGGCGCGCCCAGGCAGGGAGATTCGTGGGCAACGCCCGCTGCTGCAACAGGCCGGTGAAGCCCCATACAGGGCTGCCGTTTACAATGGCCGCCCGTCGCGCCTGCCGGTTCCGGCCTGGCCGCCTCCCTTCCCGCTCCCCGCAGCGCCCCCGGCGTTGCCGCCCGCCCGCTGCCATGTCCCCGCATCCGTCGATCCGCTTCGCCCCGCTCACTCCGCTGTCGCTGCTGCTGGCCGTGCTGGCCATGGGCACGGTGGTGCTGGGCTCGAACGTGCTGGTGCAGTACCCGATCAACGACTGGCTGACCTGGGGCGCCTTCAGCTACCCGGTCGCGTTCCTGGTCAGCAACCTGATCAACCGTCGCTTCGGCCCGCAGGCCGCCCGGCGCGTGGCCTGGGCCGGTTTCGCGGTGGCGGTGGTGCTGTCGGTGTGGATCGCCACGCCGCGCATCGCGGTGGCCTCGTGCATGGCCTTCATCTGCGCGCAGCTGCTGGACATCACCGTGTTCGACCGGCTGCGCAGCGGCAACTGGTGGCGCGCGCCGTCGGTGGCCACCACCTGCAGCGCGACGCTGGATACGGCGATCTTCTGGTCGATCGCTTTCGTCGGCTCGTCGCTGCCGTGGGTGAGCTGGGCGGTCGGCGACTGGGCGGTGAAGCTGGGCATCGGCCTGTGCCTGCTGGTGCCGTTCCGCGCGCTGCTGTGGAAGATGGCGCCGGCGCGGTCATAAGCCCACGCGTGATGATCCCTTCTCCCTGCGGGAGAAGATGGCGCGAAGCGCCGGATGAGGGCGAGGCGAAGCCGCATGCAGCTTGGTGTTGCAGGGCTTCGCCCCTGCCCTCACCCCAACCCCTCTCCCGACGGGAGAGGGGCTCTTAGGTTCCCGGCTCGAATGGCATGCCCTGCGCTATCGCCACGCCCTTCTCCCTGTGGGAGAAGGTGGCGCGCAGCGCCGGATGAGGGCAAGGGTGAAGCCGCATGCAGCCTGTTGTCGCCGGGCTTCGCCCCTGCCCTCACCCCAACCCCTCTCCCCCGTGGGGAGAGGGGCTCTCTCAGGTTCCCGGCTCGAACGGCAGGCCCCCGCTATCGCCGCGCCCTTCTCCCTGCGGGAGAAGGTGGCGCGAAGCGCCGGATGAGGGCAAGGGCGAAGCCGCATGCGGCTTGGTGTCGCCGGGCTTCGCGCGTCCCCTCACCCCAACCCCTCTCCCGTGGGGAGAGGGGCTCTCAGGCTCTCGGCTCGAACGGCAATCCCTGCGCTACCGCCGCAGCAGTGATCACCGCGCAGGCGGTTTCGATGTCCGGGGTGGGCACGGCGATGCGCGGGCGCCGGTCCAGGGTGCAGGACAGGCCGGCATCGAGCAGAGTGGCATGGGCAGCGTGCAGGGCATCTGCGGTTGCCGCCGGCAGCCAGCCGCTGGCGGCCAGGGCGTCGATCAGGCGCGGGGTTTCGCGCGGCCCGCATAGCGCCGGAGCGTCCGCCGCGCCGGCCAGCACGCCGGTCTGCAGCAGGAACTCCAGGTCCACCAGCCCGCCGGCGCCCTGCTTGAGGTCCAGCCGCGCCGCATCGCTGCGGTCCAGCTCGGCGCGCATGCGTGCGCGCATCTTCAGCACGTCGCCGAACAGGGTGTCCGCATCGCGCGCGCGGCCCAGCGTGGCGGCGCGCACCTGTTCGAAACCGGCCAGCAGGCCGGCATCGCCGGCGACGCCGCGGGCGCGCACCAGCGCCTGGTGTTCCCAGGTCCAGGCGCGCTCGCGCTGGTAGTCGGTATAGCTGGCCAGCGAGGACACCAGCGCGCCCTTGCCGCCGTCCGGGCGCAGGCGCACGTCGATGTCGTACAGGCGGCCGGCGGCGGTGACCGCCGACAGCAGGGCCATCACCTTCTGCGCCAGGCGCGCGAACCAGCGGCTGCTTTCCAGCGGCCGCGCGCCGTCGCTTTCCTCGGCATCGCGCGGGTGGTCGTACAGGAACACCAGGTCCAGGTCCGAACCGAAGCCCAGTTCCAGCCCGCCCAGGCTGCCGTAGCCGATGATGGCAAAGCGCCCGCCGGGCACCTGCCCGTGCGCGGCGGCCAGGTCGGCGTGCGCCATCGCCAGCACGGTGTCCACGACCGCGTCGGCCAGCTGCGCCAGCTGGCGCGTGCAGTCCACCGCGCGCTGGCGGCCATCGTGGAAGGCCAGCGCCATGCGGAAGCTCAGCGCCAGCCGCACTTCGTTGAGCGCGCGCAGCGCGGCTTCGGGATCGTCGATGGCCAGCGCCGCGGCGCAGGCCTGGCGCATCTCCTGCGCCTCCGGCAGCGGGCCGGCCACGCGCGTGTCCAGCAGTTCGTCCAGCAGCAGCGGGAAGGCCACCAGCCGTTCGGACAGCAGCGCGCTGCGCGCCAGCACGTTGACCAGCCGGGTGAGCGCGCTGGGTTGTTCGTCCAGCAGCGCCAGGTAGCTGGTGCGGCGCAGGATCGCCTGCAGCAGGCCGAGCACGCGGCGCAGCGCGGCGTCGGGCTGCGGCGAGCGGGTGGCGGCGTGCAGCAGCGCCGGCAACACGCGGTCCAGGCGCGCGCGCGCGGCATCGGACAGCGATTTGACCCCGAGCGACTGCGCGAATTCGCGCAGCGACTGGTCGGCGCCGTGGGCGTCGGCGAAGCCGGCCTCGGCCAGCACCGCCGCGTCGCCGCCACCGGGCAGCACGCGCCAGTAGCTGGACAGGGCATCCGGTGCGGCCTGGCCACGGCGTGGCGCCAGCAGCGCGGCGAATTCGGTGGCCACGCGCTGGCGCTGTTCGTCCAGTGCGGCCAGCAGCGCGTCCCACCCGGAATGACCCAGGCCCAGCGCGATGCGCGCGCGGTCGTCCGGGTCGGCCGGCAGGCGATGGGTCTGCGCGTCGCGCAGCATCTGCAGGCGGTTTTCCAGCCGGCGCAGGAAGCGGTAGGCCTCCACCAGGGTGGCGCCGTCGGCCGCGTCCATCTGCCCGGAATCCACCAGCGCCTGCAGCGCCGGCAGCAGGCGCCGTTCGCGCAGCGCCGGCTCGCGGCCGCCGCGGATCAGCTGCAGGGCCTGGGCAAGGAATTCGATCTCGCGGATGCCGCCCGGCCCGCGCTTAATGTCGTCGAAGCGGTCGCTGCGCGCGACCTCGGCGGTGATGGCCGCCTTCATCTCGCGCAGGCCGTCCAGCGCGGTGTAATCCAGGTAGCGGCGGTAGACGAACGGGCGCAGGGTTTCCAGCCAGGCCTCGCCGGCGTCGATGTCGCCGGCCACCGCGCGCGCCTTGATCCACGCATAGCGCTCCCAGTCGCGGCCCTCGCGCTGGAAATACTGGTCCATGCCGGCGAAGGACAGCGCCACCCGCCCGGCGCTGCCGAACGGGCGCAGGCGCAGGTCGACGCGGTGGCAGAAGCCGTCGGCGGTGGTCTCGTCCAGCAGCCGCGCCAGGCGCTGGCCGAGCCGGGCGAAGTATTCCTCGGCCGCCAGCGGCCGCGCGCCGTCGGACTCGCCGGCCTGCGGGTAGGCGTAGACCAGGTCGATGTCGGACGAGAAGTTCAGCTCGCCGCCGCCCAGCTTGCCCAGCCCGAACACCACCAGCCGCTGCACGCTGCCGTCGTCGGCGCGCACCACGCCGTGGCGCTGGGCGAATTCCTGCTCCAGCGCGGCCAGCGCCAGCTGCAGGCAGTCCTCGGCCAGCCGCGTGGCGCCGCGCAGGGTGGCATCCACCTCGTCCAGGCCGTTGACGTCGCGCCAGACCAGCCGCGTGGACGCGGCGGCGCGGTAGCGGCGCAGCTGCACCGGCCAGGCGCTGGGCTGCAGCGGGTCCAGTTCCGGCAGCGGCAGCGGATCGCCCTGGTCCAGCCGCGCCAGCAGCTCCGGCTGCCGGCACAGGGTGTCGATGGCGAAATCGCTGGCCAGCGCCAACCGCCGCAGGCCGGCTTCGAACGCGGGCGACGACGGCCAGTGCGCCGGGTCCGGCGCGGCCAGCTTCAGGCGGGCGATGGCGCGGTCGAGCAGCGCGGCGAGGGCATCAGGCAGGTCGGGGAGCGGAATCGTCATCCACGGATTCTGGCACCGCAGCCGGCAAGTGTGGGACCTGCGGCTGCCTCAGCCATCGACCCTGACGCCGCCGGCCTCCAGCAGGGCGCGCAACGGACCGAGCTGCGCCTCGTAGCGCTTCCAGCGCTGCAGCGACGAACGGAACATCGGCGACCGTACCTGTACCGCGCTGGCGGTGGAGACCGGCGAGGCATTGTCCTGGAAGCGCAGGCAGGCGTCGTCCCAGGACAGGCGGCAGTGGTCCAGCAGGCGGCGGGTGACGGCCTCCTGGTTGTCCACCAGGTCCTCGTAATCGACCTGCAGGATGCGGCCGGGCATCGTGCGTTCCCAATGCCGCATCAACCGGTCGAACAACAGGTAGTAGCGCCCGGTATCGAGCAGGTCGAACGAATAGTCGTAATAGGGCGAGGCCAGCGAGAACAACTGGCGGAAATTGCCCAGGCAGGTGTCCATGGCGCCCCGGCGCAGGCACACGATGCTCGCGTTCGGCAGCGCGCGGGCGATATGGCCGGCGTAGAGGAAGTTGTGCGGCAGCTTGTCGACGAAACGCGGCTTGCCGCCGGTCAGCGTACGCGTGCCCTCGATGTACTCCCTGCCCAGCCGCGCCCAGTCCAGGTCGCAGGAACGGCGCAGGGTGTCCGTATCGGTCAAGGACGCGGTCGTGCTGCCACTGGCGCGCTTGACCATCAGCGGGAAATTCTCCAGCTCGCCCGCCGAATGCACCTGGGAATGGCTGGACAGGATGCGCTCGACCAGCGTGGTGCCGCTGCGCGGCATGCCCATGACGAAGATCGGTGCGGAGGAAGGGTCGCCGGCCACTTCATACGGTGGCGGCAGCGGCATTTCCATCAACGCCTCGAACAGCTTCCGGTCCCGCTCGAACGAATAGTTGCGGCCACGCCGCCCCCGGCGCTTGCCTTCGGCCAGGTGCTCGAACGCAGGCGGGTAGTCGGCCAGACCTTCCAGCTCCCGGGCCAGGGCCAGATGCAGGAACATCGCCGCCTCGTCATCGCCCTGGTGCGCGGACAGCAGCTTGCGCATGAGCGCCACATGGTTGTCCTGCGGGGTCGGGCGGCACAGCTGCGCGAGCATCAGCCATGCCCTCCAGAACCCGGGGTTCAGGCGCAGGCACTCCAGGCATTCGCGTTCGGCGCCCTCCAGGTCGCCCACGGCCATCAGGGCGACCACCAGATTGAAGCGGTAACCGGCCGAGCCCGGGGCCAGTTCGACGGCACGGGCGAATGACGCCGCCGACTTTTCCTGCACGTGCGCGCGGCCGTACACCGTGCCCAGCTTGGCCCAGACCGATGCGTCGGCCGGTCCAAGTGCGCAGGCCCGGTCCGCGGCATCGACCGCTTCGCGGACAAGCCATCCGTCAAGCAATGCGCGGGAAAGCTCCAGCCAATGTTCGGCGCGCAGTGGGTCCAGCACCGTGGCGCGTCGCAGATGATCCAGGGCCGCGCCGTTCTGCCGCAGGCGCGACGCCACCACGCCGGCCATGAAGCAGACATTGGCGTTCATGGGCATCATTCCCAGAAGGCGTTCACTCAGCGCCTGGGCCAGCGGCCATTGCGCGCGGTTCATCGCAGCAACGGCTTCCCCATACAGTTTTTGAGCTTCGTTCATAAGGCACTCCTTTTCGCCAACGCCATCCTGCAACCGGTACATGCGCGGGTCGAGCCGCCGGCGAAATGCCTGCCCATCGCCCTTCCCGCCCGATGGCAGGATCAAGACCCCACCTGCATGGCGCCCCTGCCCCGCACTCACCCATGGTGAAGGCAAAGCACCAAAGAAAAGGCCGGCCCCTTTCAGGGCCGGCTTTTCGTCCTGCAAACCACCAACCCTTCGGATCAGTAGTCGTACGACAGCGTGAACATCAGATAGCGTGGCGCCTGGAAGGAACGGATGTACCCGAAGGTATTGTTCACGGTGTAGGAGATCTCAGGATCGCCACCGTTGTCTGCCATGGCCGTGGTATCGAAGGACGTAGGCGTCCGCGAGTTGAACGCATTGAACAGGCTCAGGTTGAGCGCCAGCTTGTTGTCGAACGCGCTCGGCTTCCAGGTCACGCCGAAGTCCCACTGGTGCGTCCACGGCATGAACTTTTTACCCGGCGGGTACGGCTGGCCGAAGCAGGTATGGTAGGACGAGCGGTAGCTCACCGGATCGGCCTCTTCCGAGGCTTCGTCGATGCTGCCATCGGGGTTGTAGTAGCCGAAGCAGCTCAGCGGCGAGCCCGACATGATCCGGCCATTGGCGCTGACCGACCACTGGTCGTTGAACGCGTAGCTGCCATGCAGTTTGATCTGATGGCGATGGTCGTTGGCCAGGTAGCCATTGGCGTAGGCCATGATCTCGGCGACGTCCCAGTTCTGCGAGGTCGACACACCGTTATCGTGGGAATCCGAACCCTGGCCGGTATCCGAGTTGGCCGGGCCTTCGGTGTTGCCCTGCAGCTTGCTGTACACGTAGTCGATGCGGCCTTCCCACTTGCCGTCGAACGGGTGCTCCAGGTACAGCTCGATGGCCTTGTAGGTACGCTTCATCTCCGACGGCCAGCCCCAGTCGGCCGCCGTCATCTTGACCTGCTTGTACTGGCCGTTCTGCGAATAGCCAAACGGCGAGTTGGGATCGGCGACGATGCCGGCGAAGGTGAAGGTGTTGCCACTGGGATTGGCCAGGTGGCAATACGGGCTGGCCCACAGCGAACCGTCGTTGTCGTCCTCGTAGAAATAGCCGAAGTTCGAATCCGAGGTGAAGGTCATGCCCGCCTTGTCACCCAGGCGGTACGGGTCGCAGATGTCGTCCACCGCCTGCTTCAGGTCGCGATAGACGGCCTTGGCACCATAGGTCCACTTTTCGCCCAGGCTCTTCTCGAAGCCCAACACGAACTCGTCCTGGTACATGTTCTTCAGATCGGTGGCGGTCACCGTCTTCGGATCCACCGGCGCGCCGTTCTCGCCGTTGGCGACCAGGTGGTTGTACTGCGTCAGCCCGGTCGGCACGCCCGTCACCGGGTCGATGCCGGTGTAGCGGAAGTAGTCGATGGTGTACGTCGACGAGCCTGCTCCGCGCACCGCAACCGCGTTGGGCAGAGCCAGGAAGTAGCGGCCAGCGTTGCCGAACACCTTCAGGCTGGAATCGCCGAAGACGTCCCAGGCGAAACCGACGCGCGGCGCCCACTGGTCGCCACTTTCCACATAGGCCTGCCCCAGGCCGTTGTAGTTGGTGAACTTGTCGTTGCGCAGGCCGAGCGAGAGCAGGAAGTTGTCGGTGATCTGCCAGTTGTCCTGAAGGTAATAGGCATTCTGCTTCAGCGACATGTTCGTGTTGTTGTCATACACGATCTTCCTGACGTAATAGGTGTTGCCGGAGCGGCTGTAGCGCCAGTCGTCCGCCATCTGGTTCTGGCCTTCGTTCTCGGCCTCGAACTTCATGTTGTCCACACCGAAGGTCAGCGTGTGGTCGCCCAGCACCCATTGCAGGTCGGCGCGCAGGCCGGAACTGTCGTCGACGGCATCCACGCCCTGGACGGTATAGGAGCCAGCCTGGCCATTGATGGGCCTGCCGCCGGTGATCGCCGGATTCTGCCCGGTCAGGGAAGTCGTGATCGAGGGAATTCCCGCCATGGCAGCCGGCGAGATGGAACGATAGCGCTGGCGGCTGCGGCCGTAGGTCGCCTCGAAGGTCAGGTTGTCGGTCAGGTAGCCGGTGTACTTGAGCACCGACATGTTGAATTTCAAGGATTCCGGAGCGACGGCCTGCTGCAGGTACGGCAGCTGCTCGCCCACCGAATTGGAAGCGAAATCGTAGTCGTAGATGTTCCTGCCATCACGGGTCCGTTGACCCATGTAGGTGTACTCGAGCAGGTGATTGTCGGTGATGTTCCAGTCCAGATTGACGTAGAGCTTCCAGTCGTTGGTGTGGCCCTTTTCCCAGGTCGGGACGGAAGCCTGCGGGCCGGTACCCTGCCCGGTATCGGTCAGGGTCGATTCGGAGGACACGAAGCCGAAGAGCTTGTCCTTGATGAGCGGGCCGCTCACATAGGTGCTGTACACGGTATCCGAGCGCTCGTAATTGCCGTTCTTGCGGCTGGCGAGCGTGCCGGCGATGCTCGGATCGGCCCAGCGATACTGGCACTGCTCATCGGCATCGGGACCGCATGCCTTGGGCAGGTTCGGGTTGGAGTTGGCCGCCGAGAAATCCATGTCGGAGTAGTTGCGGTCCGGATAGTCGCTGCGCCAGCCTTTGGGCCTGATGGAGATCTGCGCACCGAAATGCAGGTCGTTGCTGCCGCTTGCGCCGACCTGGCTGATCACGCCGCCGGCGGAGCGCCCGTACTGCGCGCCGTAGCCGCCGGTCAGGGTCTGCTGCTGCGCGATGGCGCCCCACGGCAGGCTGTAGCCGCCGACGTTCGTCATCGGATTACCGATGTAGAAGCCGTTGATGTAGTAGGCGTTCTCAGCGACCGACGAACCACCGAAAGACACCGCGTTGCCGAAATAGCGGCCGTTGCCGGAAGCGGCACCGGGCGCCAGCAGGGCAATGGCTTCCACCGAACGCGCGATCGGCAGGCGCGCCAGCTGTTCGGCCGTGATGACGGTGCGGGTATCGGTCTGCGTGACGTCGATCTTCGGGGCGCTGGCGGCGGTGACGTTCACCGTCTCCAGCGTTGCCGCATCGCCGCTGGCGAAGGATACGTTCGCGCCGGAACCGATCAGCACCGTTACGCCGCGCTGCCCCAGTGTCTGGCCGTTCTTGTCCTTCACGACGACGGTGTAGTTGCCGCCCGGCAGCGCGCTGAGGTTGTACCTGCCCGAGGCGTCGACGGAAACGGTACGGGTAACGCCGTTCTCGCCGGAGACAACGATCGTGTGACCGGCAGGTGCGCTGCCGTAGATGGTACCGGTGGTGCTTTGTGCCTGTACGCCGCCGGCGACGCACAACCCCAGGGCGAGGCTCAAGGCACTGCGCCGTATGACTTTCGACTTCCGATTCATTTCAGCACTTCCCTTCTTCAGGTTCGAGAAAACCGCTTGAGGAAAACCGACCAGTCGCTTCGCAGACCTTGCTGCCACCCCTACCAGAAGATGAACGGTCGGTTAATGCAAACTTAATGCATTGTTCATCTATACGTCTATACCCGTCGCCCCGCAGATTTGTATCGATTTGTATCAGCGCGGCCCCGCGCTGCGGTCGGCGGTCATGTCGTGTGTCGGGTGGGGGCAAGGGGACCGCCCGGACGGCAAGCCTGCGGCGCGGACACGCGGCTGATCGGCGCAGGATGGCCCCCTCTCCACGCCCGGGCAGTGGAGGAATCACCAGCAGAAACGGCGCCTGCCGACAGGGAGCCGGCAATCGCCGAGCCTGGCGCCAAATAAAAAGCCCGCTGGCAGCGAACTGCCAGCGGGCTTTGCTCCCTCCCCCACGTCGGGATGCAGGGCGATCCTGCGGGGTCGGCGCACAAGTTGCACGCTGCAGTGCAAAAAAGCGCCGGACCGGTCCGGAGGCGGGGGCGAGCGCCGCCACGGCCGAAACGGCCGCCGCACCCGGCGCACGGGGTGCCCCGCGCGGCGAACGCCATCCCACGAAGGTCGAACCCCGCCGGCAGTGGCCATCCGGGATAATTGGCGTCCCCCACGAGCAACTGTCGTCGCATGTCTGTCGAACGCATCCTGGACCCGCGCCTGCGCGAACGGGTCGTCTCCGCCGAGCACGCCGCCACCCTGATCCAGCCCGGCGAGACCGTCGCCATGAGCGGCTTCACCGGTTCGGGCTACCCCAAGGCGGTGCCGCAGTGCCTGGCCCGGCGCATCGAACAGGCGCACGAACGCGGCGAGGAATTCCGCATCAACCTGCTCACCGGCGCCTCCACCGCGCCGGAGCTGGACGGCGCGCTGGCCAAGGTCGACGGCATCGCCATGCGCATGCCGTTCCAGAGCGACCCGGACGCGCGCCGGCGCATCAACGCCGGCAAGCTGGACTACCTGGACATCCACCTCTCGCACGTGGCCCAGCACGTGTGGTTCGGCTTCTACAACGAGATCGACACCGCGGTGGTCGAGGTGTCGGCCATCCATGCCGACGGCACGCTGGTGCCGTCCACCTCGGTGGGCAACAACAAGACCTGGCTGGACCTGGCGAAGAAGGTGATCATCGAGGTCAACCAGTGGCAGCCGCTGGGCATGGACGGCATGCACGACGTCTATTACGGCACCGCGCTGCCGCCGCACCGCAAGCCGATCCCGCTGCTGCGCGGCGACGACCGCATCGGCCAGACCACGCTGCGCTGCGACCCGGACAAGATCGCCGCGGTGGTGCTCACCAATGCGCCGGACCGCAACAGCCCGTTCAACCCGCCCGATGCCGACAGCCAGCGCATCGCCGGCCACCTGATCGAGTTCCTCAGGCACGAAGTGGCGCGCGGGCGCCTGCCGGCCAACCTGCTGCCGCTGCAGTCGGGCGTGGGCAACATCCCCAACGCGGTGCTGGCCGGGCTGGCCAGCAGCGGTTTCCGCGACCTGGAAGCCTTCACCGAGGTGATCCAGGACGGCATGCTCGAGCTGCTGCGCAGCGGCGTGCTGCGCTACGCCTCCTGCACCGGTTTCGCGCTGAGCCCGGCCGCCACCGAGGAGTTCATGCGCAACATCGACTTCTACCGGCAGCGCATCATCATGCGTTCGCAGGAAGTCTCCAACCACCCGGAACTGGTGCGGCGGCTGGGCTGCATCGGCATGAACGGCATGATCGAGGCCGACATCTACGGCAACATCAATTCCACCCATGTCATGGGCAGCAGCATCATGAACGGCATCGGCGGCTCGGGCGATTTCGCCCGCAACGGCTTCCTGTCGATCTTCCTGAGCCCGTCCACCGCCAAGAACGGCAGCATTTCGGCGATCGTGCCGATGGTCAGCCACGTCGACCACACCGAGCACGACGTGGCGGTGGTGGTCACCGAACAGGGCCTGGCCGACCTGCGCGGCCTGCCGCCGCGCGCCCGCGCCCGCACGCTGATCGACCACTGCGTGCACCCGGATTTCCGCGACCAGCTCAACGACTATTTCGAGCGCGCCTGCCGCGACAGCTACGGCAAGCACACCCCGCACCTGCTGCCGGAGGCGCTGTCCTGGCACCAGCGCTGGCTGGACACCGGCACGATGAAGGCCTGAGCCCTTCGGCCGCCACAACGCATGAAGCCCGGGGATTCCCGGGCTTCATGCGTTCTCGGGACAGCGGGGTTCAGCCCGCGGTCCTGTCCTTCACCGTCGGGGTCGGGCCGTTGGCGCGCACGCTGGCGATGCCTGCCTCGCGCCCGGCCTGCGAGGCGTACATCTGGCTGCTGCCGATCACCTGGTGGTTGGCCGCCTTGAGGTTGAAATGGTGGCGGCCGTCGCTGGCCGTCTTTCGTTCGTAACGCGCATCGTCCGGACTGTTCGTCCTTACCGAGGCGATGCCGTTCTCCGCGGCCGCCCGCGTGGTGTAGCGCTCGCTGGTCAGGATGACCTCGCCATTGCCCGCCTTGAGCACGAAATGGAACTGGCCGTCGCTGCTGTGCTGCAATTCGAACCAACCGTTCATCGCGTTTCCCCGCTGCTGAGGTTGCCGGCATGCGGGGCCGCGATACCCCTGCGCCCCGCTCCGGCCGGACGCCCGGAACCCGGGCCGTTGCGGCCGCAACGTGGCGGCCGTGCCCGGAATCTACCTCATTGGCCGCCGTGTTCCAGCCAGGCCAGCTTGCGCTCGCGCGGTTGCCGCTTCAGCTGCCACTCCGCGCGCGATGCGGCGGCGCGGTCGGCGTACTCGCGGACGCCGAGAATGCGCAGCGGCGGATGCGCGCGCGTGTAGCGCGCGCCCTTGCCCGCCGCATGCGCCCGGAAGCGGGCCTGCACGTCGGTGGTGATGCCGGCGTAGTAGCTGCCGCCACTGCATTCGAGCAGGTACAGGAACCAGGCGCCGGCAGCCACGCTACGACCGTTCGCGGTTTACAGGCTGGCCGCGTCGGCGATCTTGCACATGCCCTCGCCCACCGCCTTGTTCGAGGTCAGCTGCCCGCCCTTGATGCTGAAGCGCACTTCCACGCGGATGCTGCCATCGTCCTGGCGGCGCACGGTGGTGCGCAGCGGGACGGTCGAACCGCCGCCGCCGCGCACGGGCTGTTCGGCGGCGATGTAGCCGGTACGCTCGTTCGGCGAAATCGCCACCATCTCCTCGGCCTCGATCGCCGCGACGGTCTTGCGGAACGCTTCGGCGTAGCTCACGCCTTCGTGGTCGGTCGAGGCCAGGAACTGCTTGCCGCTGGTGAAGCCGCCGGTTACCGAAAGATTCTGCAGGCAGCCACTGCCCGAGTCCTGGACCTGCTTTTTGGCCATCGCCAGCGCCGGCACCAGCATCAATGCCATGGCAACGGTGCAACTGAGGGTACGCATCACTTCCTTCTCCCTGGTACGGTGATTCATCGGCTTCCTGCCGGGCGGGACGCGCCCCGCTCCACATAGCAGGCGGGAGGCCTTCTGCCTCCCGCCGCGTAAACTACTTGGACTGGCCGATGCGTGCCAGTGCAGGCGTCACATCCGCTCAGGCGGCCGCTTCCAGCCGCGCGCGGCGGCGCACGCGCACCGCCTCGGCCAGGCGCTCGAGCACCTGCACGGTGCTGTCCCAGCCGATGCAACCATCGGTGATGCTCTGGCCGTAGACCAGCGGCTGGCCTTCGACCAGGTCCTGGCGACCAGCGACGAGGTGGCTTTCGACCATCACCCCGACCACGCGCGATTCGCCCGCTTCCAGCTGGCCGGCGATGTCCTCGATCACCTGCGGCTGGTTCTCCGGCTTCTTGCTGCTGTTGGCGTGGCTGGCGTCGATCATCAGCCGCGCCGGCAGCTGCGCCTTGCCCAGCACCTCGCTGGCCGCCTGCACGCTGGCCGCGTCGAAGTTGGGCAGCTTGCCGCCGCGCAGGATGACGTGGC
Organism: Stenotrophomonas sp. Steno-Z2; assembly: GCF_056393235.1. Taxonomy (NCBI): domain Bacteria; kingdom Pseudomonadati; phylum Pseudomonadota; class Gammaproteobacteria; order Lysobacterales; family Lysobacteraceae; genus Stenotrophomonas; species Stenotrophomonas sp. Steno-Z2. The sequence goes on from NZ_JBWJOY010000001.1 coordinate 547,204, forward strand.
AATCCGGGTTGCCGCGGGTGGCGACGATGGCGGTGCCGCCCTCCTTGGTGACCGACAGGAAGTGATGCGGATGCGAGGCCGCGCCGACCGCGTCGGCGGCGATCTTCACATCGCCGGTGGTGCCGTTCTTGAAGCCCACCGGGCACGACAGCCCCGAGGCCAGTTCGCGGTGCACCTGGCTCTCGGTGGTGCGCGCGCCGATCGCGCCCCAGGCCACCAGGTCGGCGATGTACTGCGGCGAGATCACGTCGAGGAATTCCACGCCGGCCGGCAGGCCCAGCTTGTTGATGTCGCGCAGCAGGCCGCGCGCCACGCGCAGGCCCTTGTTGATGTTGAAGCTGCCGTCCAGGTCCGGGTCGTTGATCAGGCCCTTCCAGCCCACCGTGGTGCGCGGCTTCTCGAAGTACACGCGCATGACGATTTCCAGTTCCCCGCCCAGCGCGTCGCGCAGCGGGCGCAGGCGCTGGGCGTAGTCCATCGCCGCCACCGGGTCGTGGATCGAGCAGGGCCCGACCACCACCGCCAGGCGGTCGTCCTGGCCGTGCAGGATGCGGTGCAGCGCGGCGCGCGCGTCGGCCACGGTCTGCGAGGCGTCCTCGTCGCAGGGCAGCAGCGAGATCAGGTGGGCCGGCGGGGTCAGCGGGTCGAGCCTGCGGATGCGAAGGTCGTCGGTATGGGGGGGCATGGCGGGGGTCTCCGGTTCAAGCGTGTTGGGGTTGCCCCAGCGGAAGGCGGCATCAAAAAAGCCGCCAGGGTCGCTGGCGGCTTTTCGGGAATGCGTCTGAAAGTTTCTTCAGGGTGAGCGCAGTCCTTCCTCCGCCAGCGGCTTCGGAAAGTAGTACCAAAAGTAAAAGCGGGCGCGGGCTGCGTTCATGGGCTGCATTGATAACACGGTTTTTTGTGCGATGCGACAGTTTCAGACGCAACCGGGATTCACCACGGCCGCGCGATACTTGCCGACGCCGCCAGAACCGACACCCCGCGAGGCCGGAATGAACACCGACGACCTGCTGCAGATCGCCTGCCCGCACTGCAACGCCATCAACCGGGTGCCGGCCGCGCGGCTGGGCCAGTCGCCCGCCTGCGGGCGCTGCCATCGGCCGCTGTTCGCCGCCGCGCCGGTCGCGCTCGATGCCGCCGCCTTCGATGCCCACGCGCAGCGTTCGCAGCTGCCGCTGCTGGTCGACTTCTGGGCGGCCTGGTGCGGCCCCTGCCGGCAGATGGCGCCGGAGTTCGCGCGGGCGGCCGCGCAGCTGGAGCCACAGGTGCGCCTGGGCAAGCTGGATACCGAGGCCGAACCGGCCCTGGCCACGCGCTTCGGCATCCGCAGCATCCCGACCATGGTGCTGCTGCACGGCGGCCGCGAGCTGGCGCGCCAGTCCGGCGCCATGCCGGCCAGCGCCATCGTGCAGTGGGTGCGCCAGCAGCTGCCGCGCTGAGCAGCGGGCGCCGCAAAAAAGAAACCCCGCCTCGCGGCGGGGTTCCTTCATGCAACAGGCAGCGGTGAAGCCGCAGCGGACTTAGAAGTCCATGCCGCCCATGCCACCCATGCCGCCCATGCCACCGGCCGCGGCCGGCTCGTCCTTCTTCGGGGCCTCGGCCACCATCGCTTCGGTGGTGATCATCAGGCCGGCGATCGACGCGGCGTTCTGCAGCGCCGAACGGGTCACCTTGGTCGGATCCAGGATGCCGAACTCCAGCATGTCGCCGAACTCGCCCGAGGCGGCGTTGTAGCCGAAGCTGCCGGTGCCTTCCTTGACCTTGTTGACGATGACCGACGGCTCTTCGCCGGCGTTGGCGACGATTTCGCGCAGCGGGGCTTCCATGGCGCGCAGGGCGATCTGGATGCCGTGGTTCTGGTCTTCGTTGGCGCCCTTCAGGCCGGCCAGCGCGGTGACCGCACGGATCAGGGCGACGCCGCCGCCCGGCACCACGCCTTCCTCGACCGCCGCACGGGTGGCGTGCAGGGCGTCGTCGACGCGGTCCTTCTTCTCCTTCATCTCGATCTCGGTCGAAGCGCCGACCTTGATCACGGCAACGCCACCGGCCAGCTTGGCCACGCGCTCCTGCAGCTTCTCGCGGTCGTAATCGGAGGTGGTGTCCTCGATCTGCACCTTGATCTGCTTGACGCGCGATTCGATGGCGGCAGCATCGCCGGCGCCGTCGATGATGGTGGTGTTCTCCTTGGAGACCTGCACCTTCTTGGCGCGGCCCAGGTCCTTGATGGTGGCCTTCTCCAGCGACAGGCCCACTTCCTCGGAGATCACGGTGCCGCCGGTCAGCACGGCCATGTCTTCCAGCATCGCCTTGCGGCGGTCGCCGAAGCCCGGGGCCTTGACGGCCACGACCTTGACGATGCCGCGGATGGTGTTGACCACCAGGGTCGCCAGCGCTTCGCCTTCGATGTCCTCGGCCACGATCAGCAGCGGCTTGCCGGCCTTGGCGACGCCTTCCAGCACCGGCAGCAGGTCACGGACGTTGGAGATCTTCTTGTCGTGCAGCAGGATGAACGGGTCGTCCAGGTCGGCCGACTGCGCCTGCTGGTTGTTGATGAAGTACGGCGACAGGTAGCCGCGGTCGAACTGCATGCCCTCGACCACGTCCAGCTCGTTCTCCAGGCCCGAGCCTTCCTCGACGGTGATCACGCCTTCCTTGCCGACCTTCTTCATCGCCTCGGCGATGATGTTGCCGATCGATTCGTCCGAGTTGGCCGAGATGGTGCCGACCTGGGCGATGGCCTTGTCGTCGGCGGTGGGCTTGGAGATGTTCTTCAGCTCGGCGACGGCGGCCACGACGGCCTTGTCGATGCCGCGCTTGAGGTCCATCGGGTTCATGCCGGCGGCCACGGCCTTGGCGCCTTCGCGGATCAGGGCCTGGGCCAGCACGGTGGCGGTGGTGGTGCCGTCACCGGCGTTGTCGTTGGTCTTGGAAGCGACTTCCTTGACCATCTGCGCGCCCATGTTCTCGAACTTGTCGGCCAGTTCGATTTCCTTGGCGACGGACACGCCGTCCTTGGTGATGGTCGGGGCGCCGAAGCTCTTCTCGAGCACGACGTTGCGGCCCTTCGGGCCCAGGGTCGCCTTGACGGCATTGGCGAGAATGTTGACGCCGCGCACCATGCGCGAACGGGCGTCTTCACCGAAACGGATATCCTTGGCAGCCATTGCTATACCTCAGTGGATCAGGGTTGTAAGGGGTCTTGGGAGGCGTTCTGGAGCGCGGCTCAGCCGATGACGGCCAGCACGTCGTCCTCGCGCAGCACCTTGTATTCGACGCCGTCGGCCTTGTAGGTCGAACCGGCGTACTGGCCGTAGATGACCTTGTCGCCGACCTTCAGCGCCGGGGCGCGGACGCTGCCGTTGTCCAGCGGCTTGCCGGGGCCGACGGCCACGACTTCACCCTTGGTGGACTTTTCCTTGGCCGAATCGGGGATCAGGATGCCACCGGCAGAGACTTCCTCGGCTTCGATGGGCTTGACCACGACGCGGTCGTGCAGCGGCTTGATGCTCATGTGAGACCTCTTAAGTTGTTGATTGGTCTGGAAAGTCCGGCGGTTGCCACCCTGCTTCGGGCAATGGCGGCACCACGCGTAAAAACGCCCGTCGAACGGGCTTGGCTGGGAGATGGGGACCGCCGGAGGGCTTTCAAGGGGTTGTTTCCGGACTTGTTTTCCCCGGCACGCCGGGGAGGCGGCAGCGGCGGGGCAATGCCACAATGCCGCGATGGATGCCCGCCTGGTCTTCTGCACCTGCCCCGATACCGCCACGGCCCAGGCGCTGGCCCGGCTGCTGGTCGAGCGTCGCCTGGCCGCCTGCGTGAACTTGTTGCCGCCGATGCAGTCTGTGTATCGCTGGCAGGGACAGGTCGAGCAGGCGGAGGAAGTGCAGCTGCTGGTCAAGACCACCGCCGACCGCGTGGAAGCGTTGACGGCGGCGCTCCTGCAGCACCACCCCTACGAATTGCCGGAGATACTGGCGCTTTCCCCCAGCGCCGGGCTGCCGGCCTATCTGGACTGGATCCGGGCCCAGACCCGTGAGGACACCTGACTTGAAGATGCTGTTGCGCCGTTTCACCGCCCTGTGCCTGTTCTCCCTCTGCGCCCTGCCCGCCCTGGCCGTCAGCGAAAAGGACCTGCTGCCGGTCGACCAGGCCTTCGCCCTCCAGGTCGAGGCACCGACGCGCGACCGCATCGAGCTGCGCTGGGACATCGCGCCGGGCTATTACCTCTACCGCCACCGCACCAGCGTCAAGGCCGGCCCCGGGTTCAGCGCCGGCGCGCTGCAGATGCCCGACGGCGAGAAGAAACACGACGAATTCTTCGGCGACGTGGAAACCTATCACCGGCAGCTGAAGGCCACCCTGCCCGGCAGCGCCGACGCCGGCGCCGGGACGGTAACCCTGGAAGTCCGCTACCAGGGCTGCGCCGATGCCGGCGTGTGCTACCCGCCGCAGAAGCGCAGCGTCGAGGTCCGGTTGCCCGGCGCCACCGCCGCGGCCGCGCCGGCCGGCGGCGCGCCGATGTTCAATCCGCTGGCGCGCACCGACGGCGGCGGGCTGAAGCTGCCCGGCGCGGCGGCGACGCAGAGCCTGCCGCTGCCCTCGGAACAGGCGTTCGGCTTCGAGGCGATCGTCGATGACGGCAACCGCCTGCTGCTGCGCTTCACCCCGGCGCCGGGCTACTACCTGTACCGCGACCGCACCTCGCTGGCGCTGGAAGGCGCGGCCGGCGTGCGCACCGGCAAGCCGGAGTGGCCGGCCGGCACGTCGCACCGCGACGAGCATTTCGGCAACGTGGTGGTGTATTTCGACCAGGTCGACGTGCCGCTGCCGCTGCACCGCGAACGCGCCGACGCCAGCCCGGCGACGCTGGTGGCCACCTTCCAGGGCTGCCAGACCGACGGCATCTGCTATCCGCCGATGACGCGGCGGGTGCGGCTGTCGCTGCCGGCCGGCAAGGTGTCGCCGAGCGGCGAGGCCGCGGTCACCCCGCTGGTGATCCCGCCGCTGCCCAGCGGCCGCAAGCCCGCCGACCTGCCGGTCGTTGACCCGCTCAATCCGCCGGCGCCGCAGCCGCTGGTGGTGCGCGCCAACGACAACGCCAAGGGCGCCGCCCAGGCCACGCCCGACGCATCGGCCGACAATGCCGGGCGCAGCCGGCCGCCGGCGGACGCCGGCGAAGGCGACTCGCTGGCGTGGATCCTGCTGCTGGCGCTGGCCGGCGGGCTGGTCCTCAACCTGATGCCGTGCGTGCTGCCGGTGCTGTCGCTGAAGGTGCTGGGACTGGCGCAGAGCGGCGAGAGCCGCCAGCACGCGCGCCGCCATGCGCTGTGGTACACGCTGGGCGTGCTGGTCGCCTTCACCGCCATCGGCGCGCTGGTGCTGGCGCTGCGCGCGGCCGGCCAGGCCGCTGGCTGGGGCTTCCAGCTGCAGCATCCGTGGTTCATCGCCGCGCTGGTCTACCTGATGTTCGTGGTCGGCCTGAGCCTGTCGGGCGTGTTCACGCTGGGCGGCAACCTGGGCGGCGTCGGCCAGTCGCTGGCCAGCCGCAAGGGCGCGGCCGGCGATTTCTTCACCGGCGTGCTGGCCTGCGTGGTCGCCAGCCCCTGCATCGCGCCCTTCATGGGGCCGGCGCTGGGCTATGCCTTCACCGCGCCGGCGGCAATGGCGATGCTGGTGTTCCTGGCGCTGGGGCTGGGGCTGGCGCTGCCGTTCCTGCTGATCGGCTTCGTGCCGGCGCTGGCGCGGCGCCTGCCGCGCCCGGGCGCGTGGATGGAGACCTTCAAGCAGGTGCTGGCGTTCCCGATGTACCTGACCGCGATCTGGCTGCTGTGGGTGCTGGGCAAGCAGCGCGGCATCGACGCGATGGCGCTGCTGCTGGCTGGCGCCGCGCTGCTGGCTCTGGGGCTGTGGTGGTTCGAACGCAGCCGCTGGCACAGCCGCCGCGCCGGCATGGCGCTGGGCGCGCTGCTGGCCCTGCTGGCGCTGGCCCCGGTCTGGGGCGTGACCCGGATGGAAGCGCCGGCGCGCGCCGCCAGCGAGGGCACGGTGGCGTATTCGCCGGAAATGCTGGACCGCCTGCGCGCGGACAACCGCGTGGTCTTCGTCAACATGACCGCCGACTGGTGCGTGACCTGCAAGGCCAACGAACGCAACGTGCTCGACCGCGACGCCTTCCGCGACACCCTCAGGCGGGTGGACGCGGTGTACATGCACGGCGACTGGACCAATGTCGACCCGCAGATCAGCGCCTTCCTGGAGCAGCACAAGGCCGTGGGCGTACCGCTCTACGTGGTGTACGGGCCCGGCGCGCCACCGCGGGTGCTGCCGACCGTGCTGACCCAGTCCATCGTCGAGGACGCGCTGCTGCGCGCGGCCCGCTGAGATGGGCCGCGCGCTGTGGTGGGTGGCGGGCATCGCCGCGGCGGCCGGACTGGCCGCCGGCGCCTGGCTGGGCCACCCCACCGGCCCGACGATACCGGCGATGACCGAGCCTTCGACGGCGCCGGTCGCTACGGTGCCGGCATCCGCGCTGGCACCGGGCGATCCGATGCCCGCCTTCACCCTGCCCGACCTGGACGGCATGCCGGTGCGGTTCCCGGACCGTTTCCTCGGCCGGCCGCTGCTGATCAATGTCTGGGCCAGCTGGTGCGCGCCCTGCATCGAGGAGATGCCGGAGCTGGCGCGCTTCGCCGCCCGCCATGCCGACAGCGGCCCGCAGGTGGTGGGGCTGGCGCTGGACACGCACGAGGCCGTGCTCGATTTCCTCGGCAACGTGCCGGTGTATTACCCGATCGTGCTGGAAACGCCGGGGCCGGCCGACGCCAGCGTCAAGCTCGGCAACAGCCAGGGGCTGCTGCCCTACAGCGTGCTGGTCGATGCGCAGGGCCGGGTGGTGAAGCAGAAGCTGGGGCCGTTCAAGGCCGGGGAGATCGAGGAATGGGCGGCAACGCCGTAGCGGCGGGGCTTGCACCGCACGCCTTTCCGGCGACGCGCATGCGGGGCCAGGCCCCGCGTCCATGAGCGTGAAGCCCTGCTGCACGGAACCCGGGCGCAGCGACCCCCGGTTTCAAACAGGCAATTAAAACATCGTCAATTTCGCCGAACTGGACAGCATTCCCCGGTTCGCTCACACTGCCGCCCTTTCCCGCCCACCGCTGGCCCATGGCGAAACTGCTGGTCCTCCACGGCCCCAACCTGAATCTGCTCGGCACGCGCGAGCCGGAGGTCTATGGGCACACCACGCTGGCCGACATCGACGCGGCGCTGGTGCGCCAGGCGCAGGCGGCCGGGCATGCGCTGGAGAGCCTGCAGTCCAACGCCGAGCACGTGCTGGTGGACCGGGTGCAGGCCGCGCGCGGCGACGGCACCGCCTTCATCCTGGTCAACCCGGCCGCCTTCACCCACACCTCGGTGGCGCTGCGCGACGCGCTGGCCGCCGTGGCCATCCCGTTCATCGAGATCCACCTGTCCAACCCCCACGCCCGCGAACCCTTCCGCCAGCACAGCTATTTCAGCGACAAGGCGGTGGGTGTCATCTGCGGCTTCGGCGCGGACAGCTACCGTTACGCCATGGACGCCGCGCTGCAGCGGCTCTGATCCCCATTCCCCGGCGGTGGGCGCGAGCGCGCCGCCGCCGACAACACCCAAGAGGCATCCTATGGACCTGCGCAAAATCAAGAAGCTGATCGACCTGCTGGAAGAGTCGAACCTGGCCGAGATCGAGATCAAGGAAGGCGAGGAATCCGTGCGCCTGTCGCGTACCCCGGTGGGCGGCTACGTGCCGGCGCCGGTGGCCGCGCCGGCCTATGCCGCCGCCCCGGCTGCGCCCGCGGCCGCCCCGTCCATGCCGATGAGCTCGCCGACCGAAGCGTCCACCGGCGGCACCGCCAAGCCGGGCAACGCCCTGCCGGACGGCCACGTGCAGCGCGCGCCGATGGTGGGCACCTACTATGCGTCGCCGTCGCCGGACAAGCCGCCGTTCGTCAGCGTCGGCCAGCAGGTCAAGGCCGGCGAGACGCTGGCGATCATCGAGGCGATGAAGATGTTCAACCCGATCGAGGCCGAGGTGGCCGGCACCGTGGTCGCCATCCTTGGCGAAAGCGGCAACCCGGTGGAGTTCGACCAGCCGCTGTTCGTGATCGCCTGAGGCGCCGGCCATGCTCGACAAGGTCGTAATCGCCAACCGGGGTGAGATCGCGCTGCGCATCCTGCGCGCGTGCCACACCCTGGGCATCCGCACGGTCGCGGTGCATTCCACCGTCGACCGCAACCTCAAGCACGTGGCCATGGCCGACGAGTCGGTCTGCATCGGCCCGGCACCGTCGTCGGAGAGCTACCTCAACATCCCGGCGCTGATCGCCGCGGCCGAGGTCACCGACGCGCAGGCCATCCACCCCGGCTACGGCTTCCTCTCCGAGAACGCCGATTTCGCCGAGCGCGTGGAGCAGTCCGGCTTCATCTTCATCGGCCCCAAGGCCGACACCATCCGCCTGATGGGCGACAAGGTGGAAGCGATCCGCGCGATGAAGGCCGCCGGCGTGCCGTGCGTGCCCGGCTCGGGCGGCCCGCTGGGCGACGATGCAGCCACCAACGTCAAGATCGCCCGCGAGATCGGCTACCCGGTCATCGTCAAGGCGGCCGGCGGCGGCGGCGGCCGCGGCATGCGCGTGGTCCACACCGAGGGCGCGCTGGTCAACGCCATCGCCACCACCAAGCAGGAAGCCAAGGCCGCGTTCGGCAACGACATGGTCTACATGGAGAAGTTCCTGGAGAACCCGCGCCACGTCGAGATCCAGGTGCTGGCCGACGGCCAGGGCAACGCCATCCACCTGGGCGAACGCGACTGCTCGATGCAGCGCCGCCACCAGAAGGTGGTGGAGGAAGCGCCGGCACCGGGCATCACCCCGGAACTGCGCGAGGAGATCGGCAAGGTCTGCGTGGAAGCCTGCATCCGCATCGGCTACCGCGGCGCCGGCACCTTCGAGTTCCTGTTCGAGAACGGCCGTTTCTACTTCATCGAGATGAACACCCGCATCCAGGTGGAACACCCGGTGACCGAGATGATCACCGGCATCGACCTGGTCGCCGAGCAGCTGAAGATCGCCGCCGGGCACAAGCTGTCGATCAAGCAGAGCGACATCAAGATCAACGGCCACGCCATCGAGTGCCGCATCAACGCCGAGGACCCGGAGACGTTCTTCCCCTGCCCCGGCACCATCACCGGTTTCTATCCGCCGGGCGGCCCGGGCGTGCGCGTGGACACGCACATCTACGGCGGCTACCGCGTGCCGGCCAACTACGACTCGATGATCGGCAAGCTGATCGTGCACGGCCCGGACCGCGACACCGCCATCGCCCGCATGCGGGTGGCGCTGAGCGAGATGGTCGTGGACGGCATCAAGACCAACGTCGCCCTGCAGCAGCGCATCATGCGCGACAAGGGCTTCCAGGCCGGCGGGCAGAACATCCACTACCTGGAAAAGCGCCTGGCCGAGCGCAAGAACCAGTCGATCGCGCTGACCTGAGCGGCGCGACCACGGGGTGACCGGAGAAGGCAGGGAAACCTGCCTTCTTCCTTTTCGGCGCCTTCCCCGATGGGGCCGCCTGGCCTGCGTGCCTTTGGCGCGCTCACGAATGAACGCCCACACGGCCTGGGGCGGGGCGCAGGGCGAGGTCGCGACAGCGCAATGCGCCCGGTCCTCCAGGCGTGCGCGGGAAAACGGATCGCCGGCAACGCCGTCAACCGACCGGAGAAGCGGCAGGCGCCGGAGCACTTCCGCGCGCATTCGGCCGCCGCCTCGTCTAGGATGCCCGCTTCCGTTCCGCTGTCGCCGTCGCCCCATGCCTTTCCTCGAACTCACCCTGCGCTGCACCGAAGCCACCCAGCCCCGTTACGAGAACGCCCTGGAGGACGTCGGCGCGCTGGCGGTGACGATGCTCGACGCCGATGCCGATACCAGCAACGAGCGCGCGATCCTGGAGCCGGGCGTGGGGCAGACGCCGCTGTGGAACGCGCTGGTGCTGACCGCGCTGTTTCCCGCCGACACCAATGCGCTGGCGCTGCTGGCCGCGCTGGAATCCTTCGACGCCGGGCTGGACTGGAGCAGCGCCGGTTTCCGTTCGGTCCAGGACGAGGACTGGGAGCGCGCCTGGCTGGACCAGTTCCAGCCCATGCAGTTCGGCCAGCGCACCTGGATCGTGCCGTGGAACCATGAGCTGCCCGAGGCGGCGCAGGCGGCCGACGCCGCCGTGGTGCGGCTGGATCCGGGCCTGGCCTTCGGCTCGGGCACCCACCCGACCACCGCGCTGTGCCTGCGCTGGCTCGACCAGCTGGCCGCCGACGGCGAACTGGCCGGCCGCAGCGTGCTCGACTTCGGCTGCGGCTCGGGCATTCTTGCGCTGGCCGCGCTCAAGCTCGGCGCCGCGGCCGCGGTGGGCGTGGACAACGACCCGCAGGCGCTGACCGCCACCGCCGACAACGGCGAGCGCAACGGCGTGCGCATCGCCGCCTACCTGCCCGAGGACGAGCCGGCGGCGACCTACCCGGTCGTCGTCGCCAACATCCTGGCCTCGGCGCTGGACGCGCTGGCCGGGCTGCTGGCCGCACGCGTCGCGCCCGGCGGCCGCATCGCCCTGTCCGGCATCCTGCACGGCCAGGAAGGCGAGCTGCTGGAACGCTATGCCCCCTGGTTCGAGCAGCTGGAAGCCGTGCAGGACGGCGACTGGATGCGCATCACCGGCGTGCGCCGTGCTTGAATGAGGGCAGCGTCCCCGACCCGCCCGCCATGAGCGCAGACACCACGCCGCCCCGTCCTTCGCTGGCCACGCTCCTGCAGCGCGGGCCCGCGCCCCGTTCCGCGGAGCCGACGGCAGCGGAAGGCGCCGCCGATGCGGACGTTCCGCAGCCGGAAGCAGCGTCCCCGGTCGCGCCTGCGCAGGAAGAAGAAACACCGGAGGGTGTCGACGCCGACATGCCCATGGAACAGGACGGCGACGGTTCGCGGGCGGAAGGAAACATCGCGCCGAGCTTCCTGCGCCGCGCACCGGCAAACCCGGCCGCCGCGCGCCGCACCCCGCGCTGGCAATGGCTGCTGCTGGCGGCGCTGGCGCTGCTGCTCGCCATCCAGGTGGTGCTCGCCGACCGCGCCACGCTCGCGGCCCGCGCCGGCTGGCGGCCGGTCGTGGCCGGTCTGTGCGCGGTCCTGCGCTGCAGCCTGCCGGCCTGGCACCAGCCGGAGGCCTACACCATGCTGCAGCGCGACGTCCGGCCGCTGCCCGGGCGCCAGGGCGTGCTGCAGGTCCAGGCCAGCTTCCGCAACGACGCACGCTGGGCACAGGCCTGGCCGGCACTGTCGTTGTCGCTGTCCGATGCCGACGGCCGCGTGATCGGGCGCCGCCTGCTGCAACCACGCGACTACCTGGGCGCCGCGCACGATCCGGCGCAGCGGCTGGAGCCGGGGCAGAGCGCGCAGGTCGCGTTCCTGCTGCGCGAGCCCTCGGCGGCCACCGTGGCTTATACCTTCGAGTTCCGTTGACCGTGCCACACGGCATGGCAGCCCCCTCGCCCACGCGCTAGACTCCCCTCCCCATGCCGGGCGCCGCCGCGCCGGCTCCGCTGAATCCGGGAATCCCCTTGAACGCTGCCCCACCCCGTCCTGACAGCAGTCGTGGCGCTCCGAAGCCGCCGCTGCGCGAACACGTCGCCCAGTCCGTCCGGCGCTACCTGCGCGATCTGGACGGTTGCGAGGCCGACGACGTCTACGAGATCGTCCTGCGCGAGATGGAAATTCCGCTGTTCGTGGAAGTGCTCAACCATTGCGAGGGCAACCAGAGCCGCGCCGCGGCCCTGCTCGGCATCCACCGCGCCACCCTGCGCAAGAAACTCAAGGAATACGGGCTGGCCTGAGTTGCGCCATCGCTGCGCGCTGTCGCCCCACGGTTTGCATTGCAGGCCGTGGGCCCCGTCTTTCGCCCTCCACGCCCCGCGCCTTCGGCGCGCCCCCTGACCCAGGGTCTCTGCTCCAGATACATCCCCAATGCCTGCAGTGGCTGCCGGCCGTTGGCCGGCACTTTGTCTCCGGTACCCGCCCGACATCCCGGCGCTGCGCAGCGTCCCGAACAGGCAACCGGCAGTACCGCTCGTCACCGCTGCAACCAGACCGGCACGCTGCGCGCGGCTACAATACCGGCCCGCTTCCGCTTCCCTCCCCACCCCCATGTCCGCTGATCTGCTGCCCGTGCGCCGGGCCCTGCTGTCCGTTTCCGACAAGACCGGCCTGGTCGACCTGGCCCGCGCGCTGGCCGCGCGCAACGTCGAGCTGCTGTCCACCGGCGGCACCGCCAAGGCGATCCGCGAGGCCGGCCTGCCGGTCAAGGACGTATCCGACCTCACCGGCTTCCCGGAAATGATGGACGGCCGCGTCAAGACCCTGCACCCGGTGGTGCACGGCGGCCTGCTCGGCCGCGCCGGCACCGACGACGCGGTGATGGCCGAGCACGGCATCGCGCCGATCGATCTGCTGGTGCTGAACCTGTACCCGTTCGAGTCGGTCACCGCCCGGGCAGACTGCACGCTCGCCGACGCGGTGGAGAACATCGACATCGGCGGCCCGGCCATGCTGCGCAGCGCCGCCAAGAACTTCGCCCGCGTCGCCGTGGCCACCAGCCCGGACCAGTACGAGGCGCTGCTGGCCGAACTGGCCGCCAACGACGGCCGGCTGTCGGCCGCCAGGCGCTTCGAGCTGTCGGTGGCCGCGTTCAACCGCGTCGCCCAGTACGACGCGGCGATCAGCAACTACCTGTCGGCCGTGACCGACACCAGCGCCGCTGTGCCGGTGCGTGAGGAATACCCGGCGCAGATGAACTCCACCTTCGTGAAGGTGATGGACCTGCGCTACGGCGAGAACCCGCACCAGAGCGGCGTGTTCTACCGCGACCTGTACCCGGTGCCGGGCACCCTGGCCACCTTCGTGCAGCTGCAGGGCAAGGAACTGAGCTACAACAACCTGGCCGACGCCGACGCCGCGTGGGAATGCGTGCGCCAGTTCGAGGTGCCGGCCTGCGTCATCGTCAAGCACGCCAACCCGTGTGGCGTGGCCATGGCTGCCGATGTCGGCGCCGCCTACGAGCTGGCCTACAACACCGACCCGACCAGCGCGTTCGGCGGCATCCTCGCCTTCAACCGCACGCTGGACGCGGCCACCGCCAAGGCCATCCTCGACCGCCAGTTCGTCGAAGTGCTGATCGCCCCGGACTATGAGCCGGCCGCGCTGGAATACGCCACGAAGAAGGCCAACGTGCGCGTACTGCGCATCCCGGCCGGCGAGGCGCGCAACAACTACGACAGCAAGCGCATCGGTTCGGGCCTGCTGATCCAGAGCGCGGACAACCGCGGCATGACCGCCGATGAGCTGAAGACGGTGACGCAGCGCGCGCCGACCGCGGCCGAGCTGCGCGACCTGCTGTTCGCCTGGCGCGTGGCCAAGTACGTCAAGTCCAACGCCATCGTCTATGCGAAGGACGAGCGCACGATTGGCGTCGGCGCCGGGCAGATGAGCCGCGTGTACTCGGCGCGCATCGCCGGCATCAAGGCCGCCGATGCCGGGCTGGTGGTGCCGGGCTCGGTGATGGCCTCGGATGCGTTCTTCCCGTTCCGCGACGGCCTGGACGCCGCCGCCGAGGCCGGCATCACCGCGGTGATCCAGCCGGGCGGCTCGATGCGCGACGCCGAGGTGATCGCCGCGGCCGACGAGCACGGCATCGCCATGGTGTTCACCGGCGTGCGCCACTTCCGCCACTGAGGCCGCAGACGATGAAGCGCCTGCTCCCCGTCGCCCTGCTGCTGCCGCTGCTGGCCGCCTGCGGCAGGGACAGCCTGGGCGATGCGCAGCAGCAGGCCATCGCCGCGCTCGGCAGGCAACTGCCCACGCCCTACCGCGACGGACTGGTGATCGAATCGGTGCACCGCCATGGCGATGACCTGGTGCTGGTGATCCGCTCCCCGGACATCACCCGCGCCATGGCCAAGGCCAGGCCGGAGGTGTTCGACGCGCTGCGCGCCGACGAGCAGGCGGCGATGCATGAGCTGTGCGGCGAAGCATCGCTGGTACCGGTGTATGCGGCCGGCGGCGGCATGCGCCGCCGTTTCGTCGATGCCGATGGCGCGGTGTTCTTCGAGGCGACGCTGAAGGCCTCCGACTGTTCTTCTCCTTGAATTCCCCACAGGAACTGACCCCATGAAGATCCTCGTCATCGGCTCCGGCGGCCGCGAACACGCCCTGGCCTGGAAACTGGCCCAGTCCGCGCGCGTGAGCGAAGTGCTCGTCGCGCCGGGCAACGCCGGCACCGCGGGCGAAGGCAAGTGCCGCAACGTGGCGGTCAAGGTCACCGACATCGCCGGCCTGCTGCAGCTGGCCCGGGACGAAGCCGTGGGCCTGACCGTGGTGGGCCCGGAAGTGCCGCTGGTGGCCGGCGTGGTCGACGCGTTCCGCGCCGCCGGGCTGCGCATCTTCGGGCCGACCGCCGCCGCCGCGCAGCTGGAAGGCAGCAAGGCCTTCGCCAAGGATTTCCTCGCCCGCCACGGCATTCCCACCGCGTTCTACGCGGTGCATACCGAGGTGGACGCCGCGCTGGCCTACCTGCACGAGAAGGGCGCGCCCATCGTCATCAAGGCCGACGGCCTGGCCGCCGGCAAGGGCGTGATCGTGGCGATGACGCTGGCCGAAGCCGAGGCCGCGGTGCGCGACATGCTCAGCGGCAACGCCTTCGGCGACGCCGGCGCGCGCGTGGTGATCGAGGAATTCCTGGAAGGCGAGGAAGCCAGCTTCATCTCCATGGTCGATGGCCGCGTCGCGCTGCCGATGGCGACCAGCCAGGACCACAAACGCGTGGGCGATGGCGACACCGGCCCCAACACCGGCGGCATGGGCGCGTATTCGCCGGCGCCGGTGGTGACGCCCGAGGTACATGCGCGGGTGATGCGCGAGGTGGTGGAACCGACCGTGGCCGGCATGATCGCCGACGGCGTGCCGTTCACCGGCTTCCTCTATGCGGGCCTGATGATCGACGCCAGCGGCGCGCCCAGGGTGATCGAATTCAACGTGCGCTTCGGCGATCCGGAAACCCAGCCGGTCATGCTGCGCCTGCAGTCCGACCTGGTCGACCTGGTGGAAGCCGCCATCGACGGCGGACTGGCCGGCGTGGAAGCGCAGTGGGATCCGCGCCCGTCGCTGGGCGTGGTGATGGCTGCCAGGCCGTACCCGGAAACGCCGGTCACCGGCGACGTCATCGGCGGCCTGGCGGAAGTGCCGGCCAGCGCCAAGGTGTTCCATGCCGGCACCGCGCTGGACGCCGACGGCAACGTGGTCAGCGCCGGTGGCCGCGTGCTGTGCGTGGCCGCGCTGGGCGACAGCGTTTCCGACGCGCAGCAGCGCGCTTACGCCGGCGTGGCGAAGATCCACTGGGCCAACGAGTTCCACCGCAACGACATCGGCTGGCGCGCCATCGCCCGCGAGCAGCAGTAAGCGCAAGCCATCACGCTCGCCCCTACCTCGTAGGAGCGGCTTCAGCCGCGAAGGGCTTTACCGGCAAGGCCCCTTTCGCGGCTGAAGCCGCTCCTACAAGGGCGGAGGACGCAGAGCGGTGCGAGGCAACGGCCAACGGCTCCGCCGCAGCGACATCGACTGGCGCGCCCTCGCCGCTCCCCGTAGGAGCGGCTTCAGCCGCGAGAAGCTTTACCGGGAAGGCGCCTTTCGCGGCTGAAGCCGCTCCTACCGGTGCGTGTCAGCGATGCACGCTGCCGATGCTGGAGGCCGGGTAGCGCGCGCCGGCGGCGGCGGCGACCGGGAACACCGCGTCGATCCGCGCCAGGTCGTCGGCATCCAGCGCCACGTCCAGCGCGCCGAGGTTTTCTTCCAGATACGCCAGGCGCTTGGTGCCGGGAATCGGCACTAGGTCCTCGCCCTGCGCCAGCACCCAGGCCAGCGCCAGCTGCCCGGCGCTGACGCCCCTGGCCGCGGCCAGCGCGCGCACCTGTTCCACCAGCGCCAGGTTGCGGGCGAAGTTGTCGCCCTGGAAGCGCGGCGAATGGCGGCGGTAATCGTCCGCGTCGAAATCCTCCGGCGTGCGGATCGCGCCGGTCAGGAAGCCACGGCCCAGCGGCGAGTACGGCACGAAGCCGATGCCCAGTTCGCGCACCATCGCGAGCACGCCGTTCTCCTCCGGCTCGCGCGACCACAGCGAGTACTCGGTCTGCAGCGCGGTGATCGGGTGCACCGCATGCGCGCGTCGGATCGTCTCCGGCGCCGCCTCCGACAGGCCGAGCCAGCGCACCTTGCCCTGCTCGACCAGCCGCGCCATCGCGCCCACCGTGTCCTCGATCGGCACGGCCGGGTCCACGCGGTGCTGGTAGTACAGGTCGATATGGTCCACGCCCAGCCGCTTCAGGCTGGCCTCGCAGGCGGCCTGCACGTACTCGGGCCGCCCGTCGACGCCGCGCGCCTGCGGGTCGGACGGATCGAGGCGGATGCCGAACTTGGTCGCCAGGAATACCTGCTCGCGGCGGTCGGCGATGGCGCGCCCGACCAGCACCTCGTTGGTATGCGGGCCGTACATGTCGGCGGTGTCGAGCAGGGTGACGCCGCGTTCCAGCGCGCGGTGGATCACCGCGATGGCCGCGGCATCGTCGCCGCGGCCGCCATAGAACGCGCTCATGCCCATGCAGCCGAGGCCGAGCGCCGAAACGGTGGGGCCGTTGCGGCCGAGGGTGCGGGTTTTCATGGCGTTGCTCCATCTCAGGGGAAGGCCACTGTAGAGGGCGGGCTTCCATCGATAAATCCGGATAATCTGCAACCTCAATGAAGCCCGACTTCACAATCGAGCCGTCACTGCTGCCGGCACTGGCCGCCTTCGCCTGCGTGGCGCGCCACGCCAGCTTCAGCCGCGCGGCGATCGAACTGGGCATGTCGGCCTCGGCCGCCTCGCAGGCGGTGCGCAGCCTGGAACGGCGGCTGGGCGTGCGCCTGCTGCACCGGACCACACGCCGGGTCGGCCTGACCGAGCCCGGCGAACGCCTGCTGCGCGAAGCCGCGCCGGCGCTGGCGCGCATCGGCGGCGCGCTGCAGGCGCTGGAGGAAAGCCGCGACATCCCTGCCGGGCGCCTGCGCATCACCGCGCCGCGGATCGTGGTGGAACGCATGCTGCTGCCGCACCTGCCGGCGTTCTCCGCGCGCTTTCCCCACGTCGAAGTGGAGCTGGCGGTGCAGGCGGCGCTGGTCGACCTGGTGGCCGAGGGCTTCGATGCCGGCATCCGCCTGGGCGAATCGCTGGCCGACGGCATGGTGGCGGTGCCGCTGGGGCCGCCGCAGCGCCTGGTGGTGGTGGGCGCACCGGACTACCTGCGCCGGCATCCGCCGCCGCAGACGCCCGAGGCGCTGGGCGCGCACGCCTGCATCCGCTACCGGCGCAGCGACGGCCGGTTGATGCCGTGGGAGTTCACCCGCGACGGCCACGACTTCAGCGTCGAGGTCGGCGGCGGGCCGATCTTCAACGACAGCGGGCTGGGCCGGCGCATGGCCATCGCCGGGCTGGGGCTGGCGCAGGTGTTCGAGGCGGCCGCGGCCGACGACCTCGCCGCCGGCCGCCTGCTGCGCCTGCTCGATGCCTGGCAGCCGCCGTTCCCGGGTTTCCACCTGTACTACCCGTCGCGCGAGCAGCTCGCGCCCAAGCTGCGGGTGTTCGTCGACTTCATGCGCGGGGCCAACGCGCCGCACCGATAGGGCAGCGCCTGCGCCGCGGGCGATTTCCCCGGCGATGCGTTACAGGCGCGCGCCTGCATGTGCGCTGCTTCGCGCCGGGCATTGCCCCGCCGCCTTGCCGCTTTCACGCCCGCACTGCAAGCTGGGCCATCCCCACGCTTCGCGACACCCCGCACCGGCATGCGCCCCACCGAACGCCTGTTGAACCGGCTCTGGGCCCACGAGAAGGCCAGCTACGGGCTGCGCGTATCCATCGCGCTGTCCACCCTGATGGCCGTGTGCTGGTACCGCGGCGACCTGCAGCCGCTGCCGTCGCTGTTCCTGGGCACCATCGCCAGCGCGGTGGCCGAGACCGACGACAACGGCTGGGGCCGCAGCAAGTCGGTGCTGCTGTCGCTGCTGTGCTTCGTCGCCGCCGCCGCGGCGGTCATCCAGCTGTTCGACTGGCCGCTGCCCTTCGTCGCGGCGCTGGCGCTGGCCGCGTTCGCCCTGACCCTGCTCGGCGCGCTGGGCGAGCGTTATGCCTCCATCGGCCAGGCCACGGTGACGCTGGCGATCTACACCATGATCGCCATGGACCAGCACCGCGGCGCCGGCACCGGCACCGCGGCGGCCTGGCGCGACGTGGCGCAGATGCTGGCCGGCGCCGCGTGGTACGGCGCGCTGTCGATCCTGTGGACGGTGATGTTCGCCAACCGGCCGGTACGCGAGCGGCTGGCGCGGCTGTTCGGCGAGCTCGGCCGCTACCTGCAGCTCAAGGCCGACCTGTTCGAACCGGTGCGGCACGGCGACCTGGAAGCGCGGCGGCTGGCGCTGGCCGAGCAGAACGTGCGCGTGGTGCAGGCGCTCAACGCCGCCAAGACCGCCATCCTCAGCCGCTTCGGCCGTTCCGGGCGGCCCGGCGTGCAGTCCGGCCTGTATTTCCGCCTGTACTACATGGCGCAGGATTTCCACGAGCGCGCCAGCTCTTCGCACTATCCCTACGAGGCGCTGACCGAGGCCTTCTTCCACAGCGACGTGCTGTACCGCTGCCGGCGCCTGCTGTCGCTGCAGGGCGGCGCCTGCATGGCGCTGGGCCAGGCCATCCGCCTGCGCCAGCCGTTCGACTACGGCGAACGCAACCGCCAGGCCGGGCAGGACCTGGAGCACTCGCTGCAGTACCTGCGCGACCAGCACAACCCGCGCTGGCAACGCCTGCTCGGCTCGCTGCAGCTGCTGGCGACCAACCTGTCCAGCATCGCCCGGCAGCTGTCCGAGGCGTCGCTGGCCGACACGCCGCTGGAAGGCATCGATACGCGCCTGCGCGATTCCTCGCCGCACACCCTGCGCGAAATGGCCACCCGCCTGCGCCAGGCGCTGACGCCCGGCTCGCTGCTGTTCCGCCACGGCGTGCGCATCGCGCTGGCGCTGATCGCCGGCTATGCGGTGCTCAAGCTGGTGCATCCCAGCAACGGCTACTGGATCCTGCTCACCATCGTGTTCGTGTGCCGGCCGAACTTCGGCGCCACCCGGCTGCGGCTGGTGCAGCGCATCGGCGGCACCCTGGTGGGCCTGGGCGTGACCTGGGCGCTGATGCAGCTGTTCCCCGGCACCACGCTGCAGCTGCTGCTGGCGCTGGCCGCCGCGCTGCTGTTCTTCGTCACCCGCACCGACCGCTACGTGATCGCCACCGCCGCGATCACGACCATGGCGCTGCTGTGCTTCAACCTGCTCGGCGATGGCTTCGTGCTGATCTGGCCGCGCCTGCTGGACACGCTGATCGGCTGCGCCATCGCCGCCACCGCCTCGCTGCTGATCCTGCCCGACTGGCAGGGCCGGCGCCTGCACCAGGTGATGGCGCAGGTGATCGCCACCAGCACGCGCTACCTGGACGAGGTGCTGGGCCAGTACCGCAGCGGCATGCGCGACGACCTGCCCTACCGCATCGCCCGCCGCGACATGCACAACGCCGACGTCGCGCTGTCGGTGGCGCTGTCCAACATGCTGCGCGAGCCCGGTTACGCGCGCGGCAACCTCGATGCGGGTTTCCGCTTCCTGGCCCTGTCCAACACCCTGCTCGGTTACCTGTCCGCGCTGGGCGCGCACCGCGCGCAGGCGGCGGTGAGCGACGACCCGCTGGTCGGCGACGCGCAGCGCTGCCTGCAGCAGGCGCTGGCCGGCCTGTCCAAGGCGCTGTCGGAACGGCAGGCCGCGCCTGCGGCCGGGGACGACGAGCGCGCGCTGGCCGACGCGCTGGAGCAGCTGCCCGAGGACAGCGACGACAAGTCGCGGCTGGTGCGTACCCAGCTGGCGCTGATCCTGCGCCTGCTGCCGCGCCTGCGCGCCGCGGCCGACGAGGCGGTGGGCGGCGGAACGCGGCCCGCCCCGTCGCCGGCCGCCGCCTAGCGCGACGCCGGCGCGCGCGGCATCGCCAGCAGCGCCACCACCGCCAGGGCGATGCCCACCCCGCACACGCCGGTCCAGCCAGACCGGGTCCAGGCCAGCGTGCCCAGCGCCGAGCCGGCCGCGCCGCCGATGAAGTAACAGGTCATGTAGGCGGCGGTGATGCGGCTGCGGGCGCCTTCGTCCAGCCGGTAGATCGTGCTCTGGTTGTCGATGTGCACCGCCTGCACCGCCACGTCCAGCGCCAGCACGCCCACCACCAGCGCGGCCAGCGAGACCGGCGCCAGCAGCAGCACCAGCCACGACAGCAGCAACAGCAGCAGGCCGCCGCCCGTCACCCGCCGGCCGAGGCCGCGGTCGCTCAGGCGGCCGGCACGGCTGGCCGCCAGCGCACCGGCCGCGCCGACCAGCCCGAACAGGCCGATGGTGGCGATGGAATAGCCATAGGCCGGGCCGGACAGCAGGAAGGCCAGCGGCGTCCAGAACACGCTGAAGCCGGCGAACAGCAGCGCGCCGAGCAGCGAACGCCGTCGCAACACCGGCTCGTCGCGCAGCAGCGCCAGCACCGAGGCGATCAGGCGCGGGTACGGCAGCGTCGCGTGGGGCCGGTAGGCCGGCAGCGCGCGGGCCAGCGCCACCGCCATGAGCAGCAGCGCCACGGCCGCGACCCAGTACACGGTATGCCAGGAGCCGATGCCGGCCAGCACGCCCGACGCGGTGCGCGCCAGCAGGATGCCCAGCAGCAGCCCGGCCATGATCGTGCCCACCACCCGCCCGCGCCGCTCCGGCGCGGCCAGCGTCGCCGCGTGCGGGATGATCACCTGCGCGGCCACCGCGCACAGGCCGCTGAGCGCGGTGCCGGCCAGCAGCTGCACGAAGTGGCCGGCGCTGGCGCTGATCGCCAGCCCCGCCGCGGCCAGCACGAACAGCGTCACGATCAGCCGGCGCCGCTCCAGGCGGTCGCCCAGCGGCACGATCAGCAGCAGCCCGGCCGCATAGGACAGCTGGGCCACGGTCACCACCCAGCCGACCTTGCCGGCGCCGAGCGCGAACGCCTCCCCCAGCAGCTGCAGCAGCGGCTGGGCGTAATAGTTGCTTGCCACGATCAGGCCGGTGGCGGCGGCCAGCAGAAATACCCGCGACTGGCCGAGGGTATGGGCGGGGGCGGAGTCGGCGGACATCGCGAAGGCCTGTGAGGGGGAACGGGCGCCAAGTCTGTGGGCGCGCGATGGATGACACAAATGCATTGTCATCATCAATTCCATCTGTTCTAGTGATGGCATGTTCACCCTGCGCCAGCTGGAGTTCGTCGTCGCCGTGGCCGAGGAAGGCGGCTTCACCGCCGCCGCGGCGCGCTGCCACACCGTGCAGTCGGCGCTGAGCCACCAGGTGGCGCGGCTGGAGGAGGCCTTCGGCGCGCGCCTGTTCGAGCGCGGCCATCGCCAGGTGCGGCCCACCGCGGCTGGCGAGGTGTTCCTGCGCAACGCCCGGCTCACCCTGCAGGCCGCCGCCCGCCTGCAGGAGGAAATGGCACTGGCGCTGGGCACGGTGCGCGGCCACATCCGCATCGGCCAGATCACCGCGCTCAGCGTGGTCGACGTGCCCGCCCTGCTGGCCCGGTTCCGCGCCGCGCACCCGGCGGTGGACGTGCACCTGCGCGTGGGCATGAGCGAGGAGTTGCTGGCGGAACTGGCCGAGGGCCGGCTCGACGTGGCGCTGGTCGGTGTCGGCCCGCAGGTGCCGCTGCCGGCGCAGCACCGCCTGTTGGACGAGGAAGGCCTGTCGCTGCTGCTGCCGCCCGGGCATGCGCTGGCGGCCAGGCAACGGGTGCCGCTGCAGGCGCTGCACGGCGTGTCGCTGGCCGCGCTGGTGCCCGGCGCCGGCGTGCGGCGGATGATGGACGACGCCCTGCTCGAGCGCGGCGTCGCGCCGCAGCTGCAGTACGAGGTCAGCCACGGCGAACTGCTGCGCCAGCTGGTGGCCGCCGGGCTGGCGGTGGCGGCGATGCCGGACAGCATGGCCACGCGCATGCAGGGTGTCGCGGTGCGCCCGCTGGCCGAACCGTTCCGCTTCCGCACCTGCGCCGTGTGGCGCGCCGATCCCACGCCCGCCGCACGCGCCCTGCTCGAGCTGCTGCCCGCCGCGGCCGCGCGCGGGGCATCCATCGAACCTGCTAAGGTGCGCCGCAAACCAAGGAACCCACGTGGCCGGCCATAACCAGTTCGCGCTGCTCGGACAGCGCCGCTTCCTGCCGTTCTTCGTCGTCCAGGCGCTGGGCGCCTTCAACGACAACGTGTACCGCCAGGCCATCATCGGCCTGCTGTTCTTCCTCGGCGTCAGCACGAAGGAGCGCAGCATCTACGCCATGCTCGCCCCTGCGATCTTCATCCTGCCCTACTTCCTGTTCTCGGCGCTGGCCGGCCAGTTCGCCGAAAAGCTCGAGAAGCAGCGGCTGATCGTCATCACCACCACGATGGAAATCGTGATCATGTCGCTGGCCGCGCTGGGCTTCCTGACCCAGAGCATGCCGGTGCTGCTGGTGGCGCTGTTCTGCACCGGGCTGCAGTCCACCCTGTTCGGGCCGGTGAAGTATTCGGTGCTGCCGTCCATCCTCAAGCCGGAGGAACTCACCGGCGGCAACGGCCTGGTCGAGATGGGCACGTCCCTCTCGATCCTTTGCGGCATGATCGCCGGCGGACTGATCTTCACCCTGGCCGGCAGCCAGGGGCCGATCGTCGCGGCGGTGGCTGTGATCGTGCTGGCGGTGGCCGGCAACACCGCCGCGCGGCTGATCCCGAAGGTGGACGCAGGCGCACCGGCACTGAAGATCAACTGGAACCCGCTGTCCGAATCGCTGGCCGTGCTGCGCATGGCGAGGAAGCAGAAGGCGGTGCGCAACGCGGTGCTGGGCGTGTCCTGGTTCTGGTTCGTCGGCACCATCCTGACCTCGCAGCTGCCGGCCTACGCCGAGGTCAACCTGGGCGGCGGCTCGACCCTGTACATCTTCGCGCTGGCGCTGTTCTCGGTGGGCACCGGCACCGGCTCGCTGCTGTGCGAGAAGCTGTCCGGGCGCATCGTCGAGATCGGCCTGGTGCCGCTGGGCGCGTTCGGCATGAGCGCGTTCCTGTTCGACCTGTACTTCGCCCGCACCGGCACGGTGGCGGCGAGCGGGCTGGACGTGGCCGGCTTCCTGCACCAGCCCGGCAGCGTGCGCATCGTCGTCGACCTGCTCGGCATCGGCCTGTTCACCGGCCTGTTCGTGGTGCCGCTGTTCGCGCTGATCCAGAGCCGCACGCCTAAGTCGGAAATGTCGCGCGTATTCGCCGCGCTGAACATCCAGAACTCCGGCTTCATCGTGCTGGCGGCGCTGGCCGGGCTGCTCACCCAGACCGTGCTCGGCTGGAGCGTGCCGCAGCTGTTCCTGGCGCTGGCCATCGCCAACGTGCTGGTGGCCGCCTGGATCTTCAGCATCGTGCCCGAGTTCCTGATGCGCTTCCTGAGCTGGCTGATGGTGCGCACGCTGTACCGCCTGCGCCCGGCCGGCATCGAACAGCACGTGCCCGACGAAGGCGCGGCGCTGCTGGTCTGCAACCATGTCAGCTACATGGACGCGCTGATCCTGTCGGCGGTGGTGCCGCGCCCGGTGCGCTTCGTCATGTACTACCGCATCTTCAACATCCCGGTGATGCGCTGGATCTTCCGCACCGCCAAGGCCATCCCCATCGCCAGCCCGAAGGAAGACGCGGAGCTGATGCAGCGCGCGTTCGACGCGATCGACGCCGCGCTGGCGGAAGGCGAGCTGGTCTGCATCTTTCCCGAAGGCGCGCTGACCCGCGACGGCGCCATCGCCCCGTTCCGCTCGGGCGTGGAGAAGATCCTGACCCGGCGCCCGGTGCCGGTGGTGCCCCTGGCGCTGAAGGGCATGTGGGCCAGCATGTGGAGCCGGCGCGACACGCGGCTGGGGCGGATGCGGGTACCGCGCCGCTTCCGCGCCCATGTCGAGGTCGTCGCCGGCCCCGCGCTCGATGGCGCGGCGACCGACGCGGCGGCGCTGGAGGCCCGGGTAAGGGCGCTGCGCGGCGACCATGCCTGAACGGCTTTGCCGCCTGCCGGACAAATCGCTACGCTAACCCCCCAACGCGGCTGCAGGGAACGCACGGCAGCGCCGACACCGAGGAACCATGGACATCCCACCGCCCCCGCCCGCTCCACCGCCGCAGCAGGTGCACCACTACTACCACCCGCAGAAATCCGGCGGCGTGGCGGCCCTGCTGGAAGTGCTGCCGGGGCTGTTCCTGCAGACCTTCGGCATCGGCCACATGTATGCCGGCAATGTCGGCACCGGCCTGATCATCATGTTCGGCTACTGGGCGCTGACCTTCGTCAACGTCCTGCTGTGCTTCGTCTTCATCGGCTTCATCACCTGGCCGCTGTGCTGGGTCACGGCCATGATCCTCTCGTCGCTGACCGCGGCGAACGCCTGCAAGTCACGCTGACCGCAACCCCATCGGAGAACGCATGAATACCGTCAATCCCACCAGCAGCATCCCCAACCACCTGGCCTGGTCGATCATCGCCACGGTCCTGGCCACCTGCCTGTGCTGCCCGCTGGGCCTGGTGGGCATCGTCGCCATCGTGTTCTCCAGCAAGGTGAACAACCTGCTGAACCAGGGCGACATCGAAGGCGCCCGCCGCGCCTCCAACAGCGCCAAGACCTGGTGCTGGGTGGCCACCGCGCTGGCCATCGTCGGCCTGCTGTTCAACGTCATCTACTTCGCCATGGGCGGCAGCGCGGCCTACATGGAAATGCTGCAGCAATACCAGTAAGCCGTGGCGCTCCAGCTCGGAACGCGCCACCGGTTCGCGCTGGCGGGGATCGCACTGGCGGTCCCCGTCGGCATCTGGCTGTTGTGGACCTTCGACCCGAATGTCGAAGGCAACCCCTTCCCGCCCTGCATGTTCCTGGCGTTCACCGGGTACTACTGCATCGGCTGCGGGCTGACGCGCGCGCTGCATGCGCTGGTCCATGGCGACCTGCTGCGCGCGTTCTCGATGAATCCGCTGGGCCTGACGACACTGGCCCTGGTCCCGCTGATGGTGCTCTGGTCCGCCGGCTGGAACCCGCGCTGGCTGCAGCCGCTGATGAAGGTGGTGATGGAGCCGAAGCTGTGGCTGGTGTTGCTGCCGGTTTATTGGGTTGCACGCAACCTCCCGTGGTACCCCTTCACCCTGCTCGCGCCGGGCTGAAAAGCACATCTGGCGGCAACGTTCCCACGCGCGGCGGCGCGCCATGCGTCATGCACGCCTCCCTGCCTGCGTGGCGCGGATCGCACGCAACCTCCCGTGGTACCCCTTCACCCTGCTCGCGCCGGGCTGAAAAACACATCTGGCGGCAACGTCCCCACGCGCAGCGGCGCGCCATGCGTCATGCGCGCCTCCCTGCCTGCGTGGCGCGGGTCGCACGCAACCTCCCGCGGCACCCCTTCACCCTGCTCGCCCCGGGCTGAAAAACACACCTGGCGGCAACGTTCCCACGCGCGGCGGCGCGCCATGCGCCATCACGCCTCCCTGCCTGCGTGGCGCGGATCGCACGCAACCTCCCGTGGTATCCCTTTACCCTGCTCGCGCCGGGCTGAAAAACACACCTGGCGGCAACGTTCCCACGCGCAGCGGCGCGCCATGCGTCATGCGCGCCTCCCTGCCTGCGTGGCGCGATCACTCGTGGATGCGCCAGAGGCGCTCCCGGCGAAGTCCGTGCCGGGCAAGCCGGCGCCTACGCCGCGCTCATCCCACCCAGCCGGCGATGATCAACAGCGCCAGCAGCGCCATCCACAGCAGCAGCATGCGCCAGACCATGCTCATCGCATCGCGCAGTTCGGGATGGCGTTCGGCATGCGGCACCAGGCCGGCCTCGCGCGCATCGGCCGCATCCTCGGCCAGCTCCATGCCGACCCCGGCGCGCGCGGCTTCGCCCAGGAACGCCAGGTCCAGCGCCCAGCGGTTGCCGCCGGCGCGGCGCCATGCCGAGAACACGGTGTCGAAATTGCCCACCAGCGCCATCGACAGCGCCATCAGCTGGGCGACCGGCCATTCCAGCAGGGCCAGCGCGCCGGCGCCCATGTCGCGCGCCTGCACGGCCACGGTGGCGGCGATCGGGCCGTGCACCGACTGCGCCAGCAGCCGGTACAGCACCGCGCCCAGCGGGCCCAGCAGCAGGAACCAGAACAGGGGCGCGAACCAGCGCCGCAGCGCGTTGTACAGGGTCGCGTCGACCAGCGTCGGCGCATCCTCGCGCAGGCTGCCGCCGGCCGACTGGAGCTGGGCGATGGCCGCGTCGTGGCTAGCCGCATCCTCGGCGTCGATGACCGCCTCGACGTCGCGGTCCAGGTCGCGCGGCCCCCAGCACAGCGCCAGCACCGCGATGCCGAACAGCAGCGCCGGCAGTCCGTACAGGCGCCCGGCCAGCAGCCATTGCACGACCGCCACCAGCAGCACGCAGGGCGCCACCGCCAGCAGCAGGCCGAAACGGCCGGCATTGCCGCCGCCCTCGTGCACCTGCAGCCAGCCCAGCCAGCGCCCGAACCAGCGCCAGTCGCGCAGGGCCGCCATCGGCCCGGGCGCCAGGTGGCCCAGGACCAGCGCCGCGATCACCGCTACCAGGGTCGTGAACATGCGAATCCTCCGGGCCACGATTGTAGGCCCCGTCGGGGCCGCGCATGCCGAAGCCGGCGACGGCCAGGTGCCGGCCTCATGCCTGCCGGCGCCGGTACCAGTCCTCGATCAGCGTGCGCGCGATCGAGATGCGGGGCGACAGCAGGATGCCCTGGCCGTCGTCGGCCTGCTCGCGGCGCAGCGCCGCGCCGATTTCCTCGGCGTCGAACCAGCGCGCGTCCTCCAGCTCGCCGTCCACCTGCGGCGCATCGCCATGCGCGGTGGCGCGGAAGCCGACCATCAGCGCGCCCGGGAAAGGCCAGGGCTGGGTGCAGAGGTACTCGGCCTGGATCACCCGTACCCGGGTCTCCTCGAACACCTCGCGCACCACGGTCTGCTCGAAGGTCTCGCCCGGCTCGACGAAACCAGCCAGCACCGACCAGCGGCGCGGCGCCCAGTTGGACTGGCGCCCCAGCAGCAGGCGGCCGTCATGCTCGACCGCGACGATGACCGCCGGGTCCACGCGCGGGTAGTGCTCGGTGCCGCACTGCCCGCAGCGGCCGATGAAACCGCCGCGCCCGAAAACCACCGCGGCGCCGCAGACGCCGCAGAACCGGTTGCGCGAATGCCAGTACGACATGCCGCGCGCGTAGCAGAACGCGCCCGACACGTCGGCCGGCCACTCGGCCGCGGCGCGGCGCAGGTCGATGCGCCCCGGCGCCTGCGCCGAGACCATCGACGCCTCGACCACGAACCAGGCGCGTTCCTGCTGCATGCCCAGGAAAATGGCCGCGCCCGGCCCACCGCCCAGTTCGCGGCCGCTGGTCAGGAAAGGCTGGCCATCCGCATCGGCGAACGCCGTGCCGTCGGCATCGAGCACCAGCACGCGGGCATCGGCCCACAGCCGGGCCAGGGCGTCCGCGTCGTCGCGCAGCGCATCGGCGCGATCCAGCGCGGCGCCGGCGAAGGCATGTCCGTGGAGGAAAGGATCGGAAGCGGGCATCGTCGGCAGCCTACCGGCAAACCATCGTGGCGAGAAGTTCCCGGCGGGCGTCGGCGCGCCGGCGCAGCCGCGCAGGACAGGCGCCCTGCGCGCCGCTCAGACGGCGAAACTGCTGCCGCAGCCGCAGGTGGTGCGGGCGTTGGGGTTGCGGATCACGAACTGGGCGCCGGTCAGGCTTTCGCTGTAATCCACCTCGGCGCCCATCAGGTACTGCAGGCTCAGCGGATCGACCAGCAGGGTGACGCCATCGGTGACCACCGCCAGGTCGTCCTCGGCGCGGTTCTCGTCGAACTCGAAGCCATACTGGAAGCCCGAGCAGCCGCCACCCTGGATGTAGACGCGCAGGGCCAGGGCGTCATTGCCCTCGTCGCGGATCAGTTCGCTGACCTTGGCCGCGGCGGCCGCGGTGAAGTTCAGCGGGCGATCGAGGGACTGGTAATCGGGGGCGGCCGTCGCGCCGGGCAGGGAAACGAGCGTACTCATGCGCCCAGCATGGGGACGGCCGCGCGCCGATTCAAGCCTCCGCCGCTTCAGCCTTCTCCTGCACCGCAACCGCCTCGGGCGAGGGCAGCGCGGCCATCGCCGCGGCATGGACCAGGCGGCCGTTGAGCTGCGCGCCGGCGCCCATCTCCACCACCTGGTAGTGCACGTTGCCGTTGACCCGTGCGGTCGGGGTCAGCTCGATGCGTTCGCCCGCGTGCACATCGCCGTCCATGCGCCCGCTGAGCACCACCACCGACGCGCGCACCTCGCCGTCGATATGCCCCTGCTCGGCCAGGGTCAGCACCGCCTTGGCGCCCTCCTCGGCGATCACCCGGCCCTCGATGCGCCCTTCCACGTAAAGGCCCCCGCTGAACAGCACGTCGCCGCGGATCACCACCTGCGGCCCGATCAGGGCGTCCACGACCAGGTGGCTGTCGCGGCTGGACTTGTTCTTGAACATCACTGCTCCCCTCTGCCGTTGCCGGCGAGTTTCCAATCGAATGTCTGTGTCGCGCTCCCCCCGGGCCCGGCCAGCGAGACTCGCACACGCTGCGGGGTAAAATCCTTGGGCAGCATCACGCTGCCGTCCAGGCGCTGGAAATAACGGAACGAATAGGCCTGCCCGGGCACGTCGCGGCGCTGGTGCAGTTCGTCCCAGGTCACCGTGGCCAGCTTGCCGTCCTTCACCCCTTCCACCGAGAAGCGCATCTGTCCCTGGCTGATCGCGCCCCGGTTCAGGTTCTGGGTCAGCACCACGCTGTAATGCCAGGTGCCGGCGGCTTCGGCGGAGAATTCGACCGAGTGCGCGTTCAGCCCCTTGCGCTGGCTGGTCGCGCCGACCAGGCGCTCGTAGAACGCCACGTCGGCGCGCAGCCCGGCGATTTCCTCGTCACGCTCGGCCAGCGACGCCTGCACCTCGGTGTTGGCCGCGCGGCTGATCCTGTCCGATGCCTCCAGCGTGGCCTGCTTCTGCCGCAGTTCCTCGATCTGCGCACGCTGGTCGGCGACGGTGCGCTCGCTCTGGCGCAGGCGCTCGCGCAGTCCACCGGCGTCCGGCGAGGCGTAACGGGCGGCCAGCCAGCCGGCCAGCAGCAGCGACAGCAGCCAGGCGCCGGCGAGGACGGCCAGCCCGGTCCAGGCCGGCCGCTGCGGCGTCCCCCGCAGGGTGATCTGGAAACGCGACGGGGTTCGGTTGCTCATGGCGATGCACACCGGTGCCGGATCCTGCGCGAAGCGGCACCTTCGCTCCGGTTGAAACGGCTGGGCAGTGTAAACGACTCCCGCCACGGCCCGCCGGGAACTGGCAATCGCCAAAGGCTTGGTCGATAGTTGCGATCCTGCTCACAGTTCCCGCGGGAGTCCGCGACCATGACCGAAGCCCACGTTTTCGTCATCGGCATCCTGCTGGCCTGGCTGGCCGGCATCCGCGTGTACCTGACCGTATTCGGCGTCGGCCTGGCCGGCCTGCTGGGCTGGGTCGACCTGCCGCCGGCACTGCAGGCCACGCAGTCGTGGTGGGTGCTGGGCACGTCGGCCGCGCTGGCGGCCACCGAGTTCTTCGCCGACAAGATCCCCGGCGTGGATTCGATCTGGGACCTGCTGCAGACCCTGGCCCGGGTACCGGCCGGCGCCTTC
Organism: Stenotrophomonas sp. Steno-Z2; assembly: GCF_056393235.1. Classification (NCBI taxonomy): domain Bacteria; kingdom Pseudomonadati; phylum Pseudomonadota; class Gammaproteobacteria; order Lysobacterales; family Lysobacteraceae; genus Stenotrophomonas; species Stenotrophomonas sp. Steno-Z2. Next base: position 577,111 of record NZ_JBWJOY010000001.1, read on the forward strand.
CTGGCGGCGGCGACCTTTTCGCCGGACGGACAGCTCAGCACCGGCGCGCTCGCCGCCGGCGCCGGCGTGGCGCTGGCCAGCCATGGGTTGAAAGCGGGTACCCGCGCGCTGCTGAACACCTCCCCGGAACCGGCCAGCAACTGGGCGGCCTCGGTGGCCGAGGACGGCGTGGTCATCGCCGGCCTCGCCCTGGCGCTGGCCCACCCCTGGCTGGCGCTGGTTTTCGTACTGGGCGCCAGCCTGCTCGGCGCGCTGACCGTATGGCTGGTCTGGCGCGCGCTCTGGCGCGGGGTGAAGCGCCTGTTCGCCGCGCCGCCACGGCCGGCCGAGCCGTCGGCCATGGCAAGGGACCATTCGCTGCCGCCGCCTCCTTGACCGCATAATCCACGGCATACGGGGAGCACCAATGGCAAGCAACGACACATCCACCCCCTCCGCCCGCCTGTCGCGCGCGGAGGTTCCGCCCGCGGACTACTGGCAGCGCTGGAGCGTGGGGAACGCGCCGCCGGCCGAAGCGGTCCGGGCGCATATCTCCGCGCCGCCGGCCGGCGCCGCGTCCGAACCGGGCCAGCCCAGCGCCGCCGAAACGCCGTACCGTGTGCTGATCGTCGAGGACGACCGCTCGCAGGCGCTGTTCGCGCAGAGCGTGCTGCACGGCGCCGGCATGCAGGCCATCGTGCAGATGGAGGCCGAAGGCGTGCAGCAGGCCATCGTCGAGCACCGCCCCGACCTGATCCTGATGGACCTGCACATGCCCGGGCTGGACGGCATGCGCCTGACCGCGCTGATCCGCCAGAACCCGCACCAGCAGCTGCTGCCGATCGTGTTCCTGACCGGCGACCCCGACCCGGAGCGCCAGTTCGAGGTGCTCGACAGCGGCGCCGACGACTTCCTGACCAAACCCATCCGCCCGCGCCACCTGGTCGCCGCGGTGGCCAACCGCATCCGCCGCTCGCGCCAGCAGTCGCAGGGCACGGCCGCCGGCCCGGCGCTGAACAACCCCGAGACCGGCCTGCCCACGCGGCACAACCTGATGCTGCAGCTGGCCACGGCGCTGGCCGCGGCCGAGCGCGGCGGGCTGATGTTCATCGAGATCGCCAGCGCGCTCGGACTGCGCGAACGCTATGGCTATGCCGCCTTCGAGCGCCTGATGATGCAGGCCGGCCGGCGCCTGGCCGAAGCCGCGCGCCCGCACCTGCTGGCGCGGCTGAACGACAACAGCTTCCTGCTGCTGGCCCGCGGCCTGGACGAGGACGCGGTCGAGGCGCTGGCCCGCTCCGTGCGCCAGGCGCTGTCGGCGCATCCCTTCCTGGTGCGCGAGGACGAATCCCTGCACCTGCGCTGCGCCATCGGCCACGCCCGCCTGTCGCAGGGTTTCGAGGACGCCGGCGTCGCGCTGGAAGCGGTCGAGCGCGCCGCCCTGCAGGCACGCCTGGTCACCGACGGCGTGGCCGCCAGCCAGGGCGACGCCGATGCCGCCGCGCAGGAACACCTGGCGCTGCTGGAAGGACAGATCGAACTGGCCTACCAGCCGATCGTGGCCGTCGCCGGCAGCGACACCGCGCAGTACCAGGTGCTGCTGCGCCTGCGCCGCAACGACGGCACCCTGCTCTCGGCCGGGCAGGTGATCCCGGCCGCGGAGGCCGCCGGACGCATCGGCGATCTCGACCAGCAGGTGCTCGACCACGCGCTGGGCCTGCTGCACCGCTACCAGCACGCCACGCCACCGATGCGCCTGTTCGTCTCGCAGTCGCTGCGGACCCTGGCCCGCGAGGCGTTCGCCGACTGGCTGCTCAAGGCCATCGCCGACCGGCAGATCGCCGGCAGTTCGCTGGTGATCGACGTGCGCCTGGCCGACGCGCTGGTGCATGCGGTGACCCTGCAGCAGTTCTGCGCCAAGCTGATGCCGGCGGGCGTGCAGCTGTGCCTGAGCCAGTTCGAGCCCAGCGACGAGGCCAACGCGCTGATGACCCAGCTGCCGCTGGGCTTCGTGCGCATGGCCGGGCGTTTTGCCGGCAGCCATGGCAACCAGGCGCTGCGCGACGAACTGCGCGGGGCGATCGACGCCGCGCACCGCGCCGGGCTGCAGATCATCGGCCAGCAGATCGAGGATCCGCAGGCCGCCGCCGCGATGTGGATGAGCGGTATCGATTTCATCCAAGGCAACGTGGTGCAGTCGGTCGGCAGCGAGCTGGACTTCGACTTCCAGAACGCGGTGCTCTGACATGCGCGCGGCGAACCGCTGGGCCATGGCCGCCGCGATGCTCGCGGTGGCCGCTGGCGCGGCGCCGTGGCTGCCAGCGCCGGCACCCGCACAGCTCGTCGCCACGGCCCTGGCCGCGCTCGCCTGCCTGTGCGCGCTGCTGGCGGCGCTCGCCGCACGCGCGCTGGCCGATACCTCCGAGGTGTTCGCGCAGCGTTCCCGCGACAACGAGCGCGAACTGCAGCGCCTGCGCCAGGAACAGCAGCGCCATGTCCAGCTGGAGCAGCAGCTGCTGCGGGCCAAGCAGGACGCCGAGGCGGCGATGCTGGCCAAGGGCGAGTTCCTGGCCACCATGAGCCACGAGATCCGCACCCCGCTCAACGGCATCATCCCCATGCTGGAGATGGTCGCGCGGGGGCCGCTGGCCGCGGAGCAGCGCGAAATGCTCAACACCGCCAGCGAAAGCGCACGCGCGCTGTTCCGCATCGTCGACGACATCCTCGATTACTCCAAGCTCGAAGCGCAGCGGCTGGAGCTGGAGATCACCACCTTCAACCTGCGCGAACTGCTCGATTCGCTGCTGCAGCTGATGCAGCGCTCGGCCGAACACAAGGGCCTGGACATCGCCCTGGTGCTCGACCCGGCGGTGCGCCTGGCGGTACGCGGCGACCCGGTGCGCCTGCGGCAGATCCTCAGCAACCTGATGGTCAACGCGATCAAGTTCACCGAGCGCGGCGGCATCCAGGTGCACGTGCGGCGGATGGGCGAGACCAATGCCCAGCACCTGCTGCGCTTCGAAGTGCGCGACACCGGCATCGGCATCGACGCCGACCAGCAGGAACGCCTGTTCAGCGCCTTCACCCAGGCCGACGCCTCCACCACCCGCCTGTACGGCGGCACCGGCCTGGGCCTGGCCATCTGCAAGCGCATCATCGACCTGATGCACGGCCGGATCGGCCTGGACTCCGTCCCCGGCAAAGGCTCCACCTTCTGGTTCGAGATCCCGCTGCTGAAGGTGATCGGCGACCTGCGCGCGCCGGCGCACGGCGCCCAGCCGCGCGTGCTGCTGGTCTCCACCGATGCGCGCCTGCGCCAGCGCCTGGAACTGGTCCTGCCGAACTGGGGCCTGGACATACGCAGCGTGGATACCGTGCAGGAAGCGCTGGACCTGCTGCGCGGCGCCGGCACGCCACAGCACTGGCACGCCGTCATCGGCGACCTGCCATCGCTGCGCCTGGGGGTGGCGGCGCTGCAGCGCGCCGGCGGCGACCACCGACTGGTCTGGCTGCACGGCGATGCGCCGCTGCCGGCCGAGCTGCACGACAGCCCGCGCGTGGTGTCGCGGCAGGCACCGGATGCGGCGCTGCGTGCGGCCCTGTCCGAGCCGGTCACGACGCCTGCCGCCGCCCGGCCCCCGTCCGCCGCGGCGGCACCGATGCCTTCCGCTCCGGCATCACCGGAGAGCGGCGCCGGGCTGGCCGGCGCGCGGGTGCTGCTGGTCGAGGACAACCCGGTCAATCTGCTGGTCGCGCAGAAACTGCTGGCCGTCCTCGGCTGCGAGGTGGACACCGCCATCAACGGCCAGCTCGCGCTGGACAGGCTGCATGCCGCGCCCTACCAGGCGGTCCTGATGGACTGCCAGATGCCGGTCCTGGACGGCTATGCCACGACCCGCCGCTGGCGCGAACACGAGGCCGCTGCCGGCGCCGTGCGCCTGCCCATCATCGCCATGACCGCCAACGCCATGGCCGGCGACCGCCAGCGCTGCCTGGATGCGGGAATGGACGATTACCTGTCCAAGCCCATCTCGCGCGAGGGCCTGCAGGCCTGCCTGCTGCGCTGGTGCAGGCCGATGCAGGATGCCGGCATCGAAAGCCCGCCGGCGACGCCTGCCGCGCCCGAGGAAGCGCCGGCATCGGCGGCGCAGGCCACCGCCCTGCCCGTGCTCGACCGCGAGGTGCTGGACGAACTGCGCGGGATCGCCGGCGCCGAGACCGCGACCATCATCGACGTGTTCCTCGACGACGCCACGCCGCTCGTGCGCCAGTTGCAGGAAGCCGCGGTCACGCCCGACCTGGACCAGCTGCGCGAACTGGCGCACAGCCTCAAATCGGCCAGCGCCAACGTCGGCGCCCTCGCCCTGTCGGCCGCGGCGCGCCGCGTCGAACTGGCCGCTCGCGCCGGCCGGCTCGAGCGCCCGGCGGTGATGGTCGCGCTGATCATCGCCGAGTTCGCCCGCGCGCGACTGGCGCTGATCGGCTATCAATCGGACATGCGCAGCGGACAGGCGATGCGGGCCTGAACCCCCGGCTTCTTGCGCGAAGCAATGTCTGCGGGAAGGCGCATGCGGGCCGCAGCGCAGGGCAGGCCGCGCTTTCGCCCGCGCGCGACTGGCGCTGATCGGCTATCAATCGGCATGCACAGCGGACAAGCGATGCGGGCCTGAACCCCCGGCTTCTTGCGCGAAGCAATGTCTGCGGGAAGGCGCATGCGGGCCGCAGCGCGGGGCAGGCTGCGCTTTCGCCCGCGCGCGACTGGCGCTGATCGGCTATCAATCGGCATGCACAGCGGACAAGCGATGCGGGCCTGAACCCCTGGCTTCTTACGCGAAGCAATGTCCGCGGGAAGGCTCATGCGAAGCAGGCCGCCCAACGGCGGCCTGCTTCGGAATCCGCGCTCGACGCGGCATGAATCCAGCAGCGCCATGCACGGCGCCGCCGCTGGCGCTCAGTCGTCCAGCTTGGTCAGCAGGTAGTTCGGCTCGCCGATGCGCTCGATCAGGTCCAGCTGGGTTTCCAGCCAGTCGATGTGTTCTTCCTCGGAATCGAGGATCTTCACGAACAGCTCGCGGCTGACGTAATCGCCGATGCTCTCCGCGTAGGCCACCGCCTCGCGCAGCACCGCCACCGCCGAGGTCTCCAGCGCCAGGTCGCAGCGCAGGATCTCCACCGGACTCTCGCCGATACGCAGCTTGCCCAGCGCCTGGAAATTCGGCAGCCCCTCGAGGAACAGGATGCGGTCGGACAACGCGTCCGCATGCTTCATCTCGTCGATGGATTCCTTGTACTCGTGCTCGGCCAGCTCCTTCAGGCCCCAGTTCTTCAGCATCTTGGCGTGCAGGAAGTACTGGTTGATCGCGGTCAGCTCGTTGTAGAGCACCTTGTTGAGGAATTCGATGACCTTGGCGTCGCCTTTCATGTGGTTGCTCCTGCACGCGTTGAACGCGCGCACTGTACCGCCAGGCGCACCGTGATGAAGGAACGCGAATCGTACGCATTGATCCATGCGGCCTCGCGGCAGCACACCGTGGCCGTTGTGATCGATTGCGGGCGACGCCCGCATCCATCAAGGACGGCTGCAGCCATTGTCATCACGCGCACAGAGCAGGCCCATCGCTGGACGCCGCCTGCTCAAGCAGGAAAAGTGCACTGCAGCGACAGCCGGCAGGTGCCCGGAACCTTCGGAATTACCCCACTGCGTTCGCCACGCCCGCGCGGCGCAGGGCGCTGGGGCTCAGGCGACCTTCGCCAGTCCCAGCATGGGCAGCGGCAGGTCGTGCACGGCGCGCGCCCGGGCAAGAAGCTCGCCCGCCATCTCCAGGCAGGAACCGCAGTTGGAGCCGCAGCCGGTACGCATCGTCAGCTCGGCCACCGAGCTGCAGCCATTGTCGGCGGCTTCGCGGATCTGGTGGTCGGTGACACCGTTGCAGATGCAGACGTACACGGGGAGGCGTTCGGCAGGACCGGCCGGGAGTGGCCGGTGCCCATTCCAGCGAAAACGAGAACGATTGTCAATCAAAATGCTGAATCGTTCTCGATCCGGCAACCCGCTAGGCCGTCGGTCCCTCGCCCTGCACCTTCTTCGGCCAATAGCCGCGCTTGCGCGGACGCTTGCGCGGGCGCTCGTGGCCCGCCGCATGGCCCGGCATCCAGGCCTCCTGGGCGCTCTTCGGCATCGCCGTCACGCCCTGCCCGGCGATCCCGCGTGCCAACGGCGCCAGGTGCCGCAGCGCCCGCGCGTAGACCCCCCGCTTGAACATGACCACATGCTCGACGGGGTACCAGAAATCCACCCAGCGCCAATGGTCGAACTCGGGGGCCTCGGTATGGTCCAGGCGCACATGGGCCTCGTCGCCGGTCAGGCGCAGCAGGAACCAGACCTGCTTCTGGCCGATGCAGACCTGCTTCTCGGTACGGCGGATGGCGCGGCTGGGCAAGCGGTAGCGAAGCCAGCCCGGGGTCGCCCCGAGCACTTCGACATGTTCCGGCAACAGGCCGGTTTCTTCCTGCAGCTCGCGATACATGGCCTCGACCGGCGTCTCGTCGGAATTCATTCCGCCCTGCGGGAACTGCCAGCCATCCCGGCGCACGCGTCGTGCCCAGAACACCTGCCCGTCTTCCCGCATCAGCACGATGCCGACGTTCGGTCGATAGCCGTCCGGATCGATCACGATGCGGACTCCTAAAAATTTCTACTGGCTTGGACTCTGCCATGGCCGCCGCATTGCCACAAGCGCGGAAAAAAGAGTTGACAGGCAAGCCGGCGATACGCAGAATTGCGGGCTCCCTGAGGCTATGTAGCTCAGCCGGTTAGAGCACAGCACTCATAATGCTGGGGTCGGTGGTTCGAGTCCACCCATAGCCACCAAGGGAGCGGGAGCCCAGCTCTCGACAGCCACAGCCCCGTCGCCAAGCGGTAAGGCATCTGACTCTGACTCAGACATTCGGAGGTTCGAATCCTTCCGGGGCTGCCAGACACCAAGGACCAGATCGAACGATCTGGTCCTTTTTTAATGGAACGCATCCCGCCTCCCGGGGAATATGGCCTCCACCGCCCCGCCATGCGATAATCCACGCCCACATAGCCCCGTCGCCAAGCGGTAAGGCACCTGACTCTGACTCAGGCATTCGGAGGTTCGAATCCTTCCGGGGCTGCCACATACGAAAGGCCTGATCGAGCGATCAGGCCTTTTCTTTTGCCGGCGATGCGACCGCCCCGGCGACGGCGCGCGCCCTCAGCAGCCATCGTCCTCGCTGAACGACAAAAGCCCGGCCGAAGCCGGGCTTTTGTATTCCCAGCGGGGCCCCGAAAGGCCCCGGACCAGGCGCGATGGATCAGCGCTTGGAGAACTGGGTGGCGCGGCGGGCCTTGTGCAGACCGACCTTCTTGCGCTCGACCTCGCGGGCGTCGCGGGTCATGAAGCCGGCCTTGCGCAGCTCGGACTTCAGGCCTTCGTCGTACTCGACCAGGGCGCGGGCGATGCCCAGGCGGATCGCACCGGCCTGGCCGGTGGTGCCGCCGCCGGTGGCGGTGACGATGACGTCGAAGCTTTCGGTGTTCTTGGTCAGCTCGAGCGGCTGGCGCACGATCATGCGCGCGGTCTCACGGCCGAAGAACTCGTCCAGCGGACGGCCATTGACGGTGATGTTGCCCGAACCCTTGCGCAGGAACACGCGGGCGGTGGAGGACTTGCGGCGGCCAGTGCCGTAGTTTTGCGTGATAGCCATGATTAGATATCCAGAACTTGCGGCTGCTGGGCGGCGTGCGGGTGCTCGGCGCCGGCGTAGACCTTGAGCTTGCGGTACATGGCGCGGCCCAGCGGACCCTTTGGCAGCATGCCCTTGACGGCGATTTCGATCACGCGCTCCGGGTGGCGCTCCAGCGCCTGGGCCAGGGTCTCGGTCTTCAGGTTGCCGATGTAGCCGGTGAAGCGGTGGTACTGCTTGTCCTGCAGCTTCTTGCCGGTGACGGCAATCTTTTCTGCATTGATGACAACCAGGTAGTCGCCGGTATCGACGTGCGGGGTGTAGACCGGCTTGTGCTTGCCACGCAGGCGGCGGGCCAGCTCGGTGGCCAGACGGCCCAGGGTCTTGCCCGAGGCGTCGACGAGATACCAGTCACGCTGGACGGTCTCGTTCTTTGCGGTGAAAGTGCTCATGAAAGAACTCAGGTTAGGTCGGGCTCATTGCGGCGCTGCACTGCCGGAACTCTGCCACGCGTTGTGAAGGTGAAACACAAGAGGCGGGATTGTACTGGCCGCGACCGCCCCATGCAAGTTGCCGCCCGCCCGGCCTTGGCAGCCCGAAGCACAGCGGCGAGAATCCGGCTACCCCACCCTGCCTGGACGTCATGCTCACCGACCGCGCCTTCACGCCCCTGGACCGCCTGCTGACCGAGGCCCAGCGCGCCCTGGACACGGTGTTCGGCAATCCGCCCGCCAGCCGCCCCAACCCGGCCGGCGACACGCCGGATGTCGTGCTGGAACCCGATGAAAGGCGCCATGCCGCCGGGCTGATGCGCATCAACCATGTCGGCGAGGTCTGCGCGCAGGGGCTGTATTTCGGCCAGGCGGCCGTCGCCCGCGACCCGTCCACCCGCGCGCACCTGCTGGAAGCCGCCCAAGAGGAGACCGACCACCTGAGCTGGTGCGCGGACCGGCTGCGCGAGCTGGACAGCCGCCCCAGCCTGTTCAACCCGCTGTGGTATACCGGCAGCTATGCCATCGGCACGCTCGCCGGGCTGCGCGGCGATGGCTGGAACCTGGGCTTCGTGGTCGAAACCGAACGCCAGGTGGAGGCCCACCTGGACGAGCACCTGGAAACCCTGCCGCCGGCCGACCAGCGCAGCCGCGAGATCCTCAAGGTCATGAAGATCGACGAGGCGCGCCACGCCGACCATGCCGAACACGCCGGCGCGCGCATCCTGCCGCCACCGATCCCGGCCGTGATGGCCCTGGCCTCCAGGGCCATGAAAACCATCGCCTACCGGCTCTGACCCTTCCCTCCCTGCTCCAGATCCCTCTGGAGCAGACCCCTCTTTTGCCAAGGGGCGCGGCAACAGTCGCGGGAATAGGTAGGACCCGAAATGGGGACCAAGGTTTGCACAGCAAACCATGGGGGTCCTGACCGCGCCGCGGACAGGACCACGCCTGGCTGCTCTGACGCCACTTTCTGCTCCTCCTTCAGTTCCTTCTGGAGCAGAGCCCCCTTTGTTAAGGGGCGCGGCGACAGCTGCGGGGATAGGCCGGCCCGGAGTGGGGGCCAAGGTCTGCACAGCAAACCTTGGGGGTCCTGGCCGCGACGCGGCCAGGACTACCCAACCACCTTCAAGCCGATCACGCCGCACACGATCAGGCCGATGCACAGCAGCCGCGGCCAGGAGGCGCTGTCGCCGAACAGCAGGATGCCCAGCGCCGCGGCGCCGACCGCGCCGATCCCGGTCCAGATCGCGTAGCCGGTGCCGATCGGGATCGATTTCAGCGACTGCGACAGGCACCAGAAACTGATGGCCATCGCGGCCAGCGTGCCCACGCTGGGCCACAGCCGGGTCCAGCCTTCGGTGTACTTCAGGCCGATCGCCCAGACGACTTCGAACAGACCGGCGACCAGCAGATAGATCCAGGCCATGGGGTTTCCTCCTTGGTTTCGGGCAAAAAAGAAGCGGCCCGGTGCTGCGTGAGCACCGGGCCGCCGTCGGCTGTGGTCCATGGATCGCGCCATGGGGCGGGCCGTCCCGCCGTGTGTTTCAGGGGTGCGAGGCTAGCAACCGGCACCCGAACCGCACGTAACCGTCACTCGGCCAGGTTGCGGCCGTGGAACAGCTCCTCGATCTCGCGGCGCAGCAGCGCCTCGATCTTCATGCGTTCCTTGAACGACAGGTTCTTGGCCTTTTCCTCGAACAGGTACTGGTCCAGGTCGAAGTCCTTCAGGTGCATCTTCGTGTGGAAGATGTTTTCCTGGTAGACGTTGACGTCGAACATCTCGTAGCGCGACTTGATGTTCTTGGCCAGGAAGTTCTGGATCGAGTTGATCTTGTGGTCGATGAAGTGCTTCTTGCCCTTCACGTCGCGGGTGAAGCCACGGACGCGGTAGTCCATGATCACGATGTCCGACTCGAGGCTCTCGATCAGGTAGTTCAGCGCCTTCAGCGGCGAAATCACGCCGCACGTGGCGACGTCGATGTCGGCGCGGAAGGTGGCGATGCCTTCCTGCGGGTGGGTCTCGGGGTAGGTATGGACGGTGATGTGGCTCTTGTCCATGTGCGCGACCACGGCGTCGGAGATCAGCTCCTTGCCGGCGGCCTTCTTGTCGATCACCGGTTCCTCGGAGATGAGGATGGTCACCGACGCGCCCTGCGGGTCGTAGTCCTGGCGCGCGATGTTCAGGATGTTGGCGCCGATGATCTCGGCCACATCGGTGAGGATCTGCGTGAGTCGATCGGCGTTGTATTCTTCGTCGATGTACTCGATGTAACGCTGGCGCTCCTCTTCGGTACGCGCATAGCAGACGTCATAGATGTTGAAGCTCAGCGCCTTGGTGAGGTTGTTGAAACCCTGCAGCCTCAGGCGAGGCAACGGCTTGACCACGGCGGTCGGTCCTGTGAGTGGTGGGAAAGGGGGCAATTATGGGGCAAACCGCCCCCCGGCGAAACGTGCGCGGCCAGCCGCCGTTTGCCCCTTATGGTCGGCCTCGCTAAGCTTGCCCGTTAAGACAAGTTCATAAAACACCCACATGAACGTCATCATGAGTCCAGGGATCGCCAATACCGTGCCTACCGTGCGCCTCGCCTCCAGCCCCTTGGCCCTGGACATCGCCACCATCGACCGGTTCCTGGCCCACAGCCACCGCCGCCGCTACCCGACCCGCACTGACGTGTTCCGCCCGGGCGACCCGGCCGGCACCATGTATTACGTGGTCAGCGGCTCGGTCAGCATCATCGCCGAGGAGGACGAGGACCGCGAGCTGGTGCTGGGCTACTTCGGCGCCGGCGAGTTCGTGGGCGAAATGGGCCTGTTCATCGAATCGGACAAGCGCGAGGTCATCCTCCGCACCCGCACCCCCTGCGAACTGGCCGAGATCAGCTACGAGCGGCTGCACCAGCTGTTCCTGGGCCCGCTGTCCAGCGACGCGCCCAAGCTGCTGTACGCCATCGGCTCGCAGATTTCCCGGCGCCTGCTGCATACCAGCCGCAAGGCCAGCCGCCTTGCGTTCCTGGACGTGACCGACCGCATCGTGCGCACCCTGCACGACCTGGCCCGCGAGCCGGAATCGATGAGCCACCCGCAGGGCACCCAGCTGCGCGTGTCGCGGCAGGAGATCGCGCGCCTGGTCGGCTGCTCGCGCGAAATGGCCGGCCGCGTGCTCAAGAAGTTGCAGGCCGACGGCATCCTGCACGCGCGCGGCAAGACCATCGTGCTTTACGGGACGCGCTGAAAGCGCGCATGCGCGCTTTCAGCCCCAAAGTTTGCACAGCAAACTTTGGACCCCAGCTCACCGGCCTCCAAATCCCCGCGCCTGTCGGCGCGCCCCCTTTACCAAAGGGGGCTGCTTCAGCGGAACCATGACTTCGCGAGCCCCGGAGTCTGGCGCTGCGGGCAGTCCAGCTGCCTTGACGGTTCCCTTCCTTACCCAGCAGTCTCCACTGATGGAATTTGGAAGCGAGTTCTACTGGTTCATCCTGATCGGGATCGGGGCGCAGCTGGTCGATGGCGCGCTGGGCATGGCGTTCGGGCTGGTGTCTTCGTCGGTGCTGCTGAGCATGGGGCTGCCGCCGGCGGCGGTGAGCGCCAGCATCCATACGGCCGAAGTGTTCACCACCGGCGCGTCCGGCGTGTCGCACCTGGTGGCCGGCAATGTCGACCGGCGGCTGTTCCTGCGCCTGGCGCTGCCCGGCGCGGTCGGCGGCGCGCTCGGCGCCTATGTGCTGACGCAGTTGCCCAGTGAACTCATCCGCCCCTTCATCTACCTGTACCTGCTGGCGCTGGCGGTCTTCATCCTGGCGCGCGCGGCCGGCCGCTTCACGCCCCGGCGCGAAGTGCAGCGGGTGCCGGTGCTCGGCTTCTTCGCCGGCCTGCTCGACGCCAGCGGCGGCGGTGGCTGGGGGCCGGTGGCGACCTCGACCCTGCTCGCGCGCGGCGGCCAGGCGCGCACGACCATCGGCACGGTGAACGCGGCCGAGTTCGTGGTCACCCTGTCGATCTCGGCCACCTTCCTGCTGTCGATGGGGCTGCAGCACCTGTCCATCGTCGCCGGCCTGCTGGTCGGCGGCATGATGGCCGCGCCGGTGGCGGCGCTGCTGGTCAAGCGCCTCAAGGAACGCTGGGTGCTGATCGCGGTGGGCGTGCTGGTGCTTTCGATCAGCCTGTTCCAGATCGGCCACGCGCTCCGCGGCTGGCTGGCCTGAGCCGACCCAAGCGCAGCCGTCAGGCCTTGTCGCCGCCGCGATCCACGCAGCCCCAGTTGAACACCGGCGTGCCGGCCGGAAGCACCCTGCGGAAATAGTCCACGCGCGAGCGCTTGGGGTTGACCACCACCGGCGCCTTCGCCGCCTTGAGCAGCGGCAGGTCGGCGGTGCTGTCCGAATAGGCGATGGCGATGTCGCCATAGCCGCGCTCGCGCAGCATGCGCATCTTCTCTTCGTTGTGGCAGTGGCGGGTGGCGCCCATCGCGCCGAGGCGCGGCCCCACCTCGCTGCCGATCACCGGCACGTCCTGGTGCGCGACGAAGGCCAGGATGGCCCGCGCCAGTTCCGGCGGCGCGCCGGTGGCCACCACCACCCGGTCGCCGGCGCGGCGATGCGCGGCGAATACCTCCAGCGCCTGCGGCAGCAGCCGGGCGCGGATGTCGGCCTCGTGGGTGCGCACGTACTGGTCGATGATGCCGTTGAACTCCCGCGCCCGGTGCAGGCCGAAGGTCGCGATCCACACGTAACCGGAAATGCCGAAGCGGCGCGTCGGCAGCAGCGCCACCAGTGGGCCGAACAGCGGCGTGATCAGCAGCGCCGCCAGCATGCGCAGCGGGTTGCGCCGGATCAGCCAGGCGAACAGGTGGCTGCCGGAATCGCCGTCGTACAGGGTGTGGTCGAAATCGAAGACGACCAGTTGCGCGTCGTCGCGGGGAACGGGATAGGGCGGGGTCATGCGTTGAAGAATAGCTGACGCAGGCCTTCGCCCGGCTCCTCGACGCGCATGAAGGCCTCGCCGACCAGGAAGGCGTTGACGCCGGCCTCGCGCATGGTCTTCACGTCGGCGGGGCCGAGGATGCCACTCTCGGTGACCAGCAGGCGGTCGCGCGGCACCGCGTCGCGCATCGACAGTGTGGTGTCCAGCGACACCTCGAAAGTGCGCAGGTTGCGGTTGTTGATGCCCAACAGCGGCACCGGCACCTGGATGGCGCGTTCCAGCTCGTCGATGTCGTGCACTTCCACCAGCACGTCCATGCCCAGGGTCATCGCCAGGTCGGACAGCTCGGCCAGCTGGCGGTCGTCCAGCGCCGAGACGATCAGCAGGACGCAGTCGGCGCCGAGCACGCGCGCCTCCACCACCTGGTAGGGGTCGATGACGAAATCCTTGCGCAGCACCGGCAGCGTGCAGGCCTCGCGCGCTTCCTGCAGGTAGGCATCGGCGCCCTGGAAGAAATCCACGTCGGTCAGCACCGACAGGCAGCTGGCGCCGCCGAACTCGTAGCTCACCGCGATCTCGGCGGGACGGAAGTCCGGCCGGATCACGCCCTTGGACGGGCTGGCCTTCTTGACCTCGGCGATCACCGCCGGGTCGCCGTTGGCGATGGCCGCCTGCAGCGCGTGGGCGAAGCCGCGCACCGGCGACGCCTCGGCCACGCGCGCCTTCAGCTCGGCCAGCGGCACGCGGGCGCTGCGCTCGGCCACCTCCTGCGTCTTGCGGGCGAGGATGGTGTTGAGGATGTCGCTCATGGTTCTGCTTTCCTGGAAGGCGGTACGGCGGGGGTGAAGGACAGGGAAGGATCAGCCGGCCAGCGCGCGGCTGGCGGCGACGTACTGCTCCATGCGCGCGCGGGCGCTGCCGTCGGCGATGGCGGCGCGCGCGCGCACCAGGCCATCGGCGATGCTGTCGGCCACGCCGGCCACGTACAGCGCGGCGCCGGCGTTGAGCGCGACGATGTCGTTGGCCGGGCCCGGCTGGTCGTCGAGCACGCCGCGCAGCATGGCGATGGACTCGGCCGGATCGGCGACCTTGAGGTTGCGGCTGGCCGACATGGCGATGCCGAAATCCTCCGGATGGATTTCGTACTCGCGTACCTTGCCGTCGCGCAGCTCGCCGACCAGGGTGCCGGCGCCCAGCGAGATCTCGTCCATGTTGTCGCGGCCCCACACCACCAGCGCGCGCTCGGCGCCGAGCTCGCGCAGCACGCGCGCCTGGATGCCGACCAGGTCGGGATGGAACACCCCCATCAGGATGTTGGTCGCGCCGACCGGATTGGTCAGCGGGCCGAGGATGTTGAAGATGGTGCGCACGCCCATCTCGCGGCGCACCGGCGCCACCACCTTCATCGCCGGGTGGTGCATCGGCGCGAACATGAAGCCGATGCCGGTCTGTTCGATGGCGCGCGCCACCTGCTCCGGGCTGAGCTCGATCACCGCGCCCAGCGCTTCCAGTGCGTCGGCGCTGCCGGACCTGGACGACACGCTGCGGTTGCCGTGCTTGGCCACCTTGGCGCCGGCCGCGGCGACCACGAACATCGAGCAGGTGGAGATGTTGAAGGTATGCGAGCCGTCGCCGCCGGTACCGACGATATCGACCAGGTGGGTCTTGTCGGCCACCGCCACCGGCAGCGCGAACTCGCGCATCACCGTGGCCGCGCCGGCGATCTCGCCGACGGTTTCCTTCTTGACGCGCAGGCCGGTGAGGATGGCCGCGGTCATGGTCGGGGACACCTCGCCACGCATGATCTGCCGCATCAGGTCGACCATCTCGTCGTAGAAGATCTCGCGGTGCTCGATGGTGCGTTGCAGGGCTTCCTGCGCGGTGATGGTCATGACAACTCCAGGATCAGGAAATGACGATGTAGTCGCTCTGGCAGCGGATGCCGGCATGGGCGCCGGGAACCAGGTGCACGTGCAGGCCGCCGATGGGGCCCACGGGCAGGCAGCCGTCCACCTCGAGCAGGGCGTCGCGGTGCGGCTTTATCCACTCCGCGCCGGCCTGCGCCAAGGCCTTGCGTTTGGCTTCGACCGCGTCGGCGGCGACTACCAGCAGGTAACGGTGCGCCTCGCCGAACTCGCCGGCGACATAGCCGCCGAGGTTGACGAAGTAGAGCCGCGGCAGGCCGGCGGCAGGCGCGTCGGCGGACAGGCGCACCTGCCATTGCTCGACGCCATCGACCGTCATCCACGAATCGATGTGCAGCCCGGCCTTCTCGCCGAACCATTGCTGACGCAGCTGCGCATGGCTCTGCTCGATGGTCGGCGCCACCGCGAACACCACGTCGTGCAGCTCGGTATTGGCGCGCGCATGGCGGCCGCCGAGCATCACCACGAACAGGCGCAGTTGCTCGCTTCCGGTCAGCACGTGCGGTCCAGGAAGTTCTTCATCAGCGCGTGGCCGTGCTGGGTGAGGATCGACTCGGGATGGAACTGCACCCCTTCCACCGGATACTCGCGGTGGCGCAGGCCCATGATCTCCTCCATGGAACCGTCGGCGTTCTCGGTCCAGGCGGTGATTTCCAGCGCGGCCGGCAGCGTGGTCTTGTCCACCACCAGCGAGTGGTAGCGGGTGGCCTCATAGCGGTCCGGCAGGCCGGCGAACACGCCCTTGCCTTCATGGCGGATCTGCGAGGTCTTGCCGTGCATGATGTTGCCGGCGCGGATCACGTCGCCGCCATAGACCTGGCCGATGCTCTGGTGGCCCAGGCACACGCCGAGGATGGGGATGGACGGTCCGAGCCGGCGGATCACCTCCAGCGACACGCCGGCGTCGTCGGGCGTCTTCGGCCCCGGCGACACCACGATGTGCGAAGGATGGAGCGCGGCGATCTGCTCCACGCCCAGCGCGTCGTTGCGCACCACCTTCACCTCGGCGCCCAGCATCTGCAGGTACTGCACGAGGTTGAAGGTGAAGCTGTCGTAGTTGTCGATCATCAACAGCATGGTTCAGTTTCCGTCGCTAATCAGGAAGATGGCGTAGACGTTTTCGGTATAGGTAATCGGTGCGGCGGTGAGCAGTTCCCCGGGCGCAGGCAAGGGGGACGCCACGGCGCGGGAGCCGGTCACCTGCACACGATCCAGCGAATCGCCGCCACTGTAAAAACCCTGGGCGCCGTTGGCGCTCGGCCAGCTGCCCGCCTGCACCCCATAGGCAAAATTGGGGGCAACATCCGAAATCGTATAAAGGCCGGTGATCTTCGCCCCGTAGGCATCCGCAAGCCCCTTGGCCGACGCACGCGTCTGCGCCGCCGCTTCCGCCTTGAGTTCGGCCCGCAGGCGCGCCTCGCCCGAATAGACCGGAGTGGCGGTGCGTACCTGTACTTCCTTGCTGGCCTTCAGCTCCGCAAGGAACGCCTGCAGTTGCTCGGGCGTCCCGAACGCGCCCTCCAGATCACGGCTGACGGCGGTGCCCTGGAACACTTCCTCATCGTCCTTGTAGCGCGTGGACGGCTGGATGCTCAGGTTGTCCATGCGCACCGTCTCCGCGATGGCGCCATGCCTGGCGAACAACGCCATGATCCGCTCCGCATTGGCCTGGACATTGCGCCGGGCGACATCGGTCTGCATGTCCACCGACTCCAGCGCGACCTTCACCACGAAGCGATCCGGCATCACCTTGCGGCTGGCATCGCCCTTCACCAGCAGATGCGGCTGCGAGGGAATGGAGTTGGCCTGCGCCCACGCCTGCGGGACCACGGCAACCAGCAATGCCAACCACAGCAACATGCGGGAAAATTTCATGTGGCACTCCTTGTCATGGCGAGAGGAACCGCAGTTATGTCGGGAAAGGACGGTGTTAAAGCAGGGCTCACAACCCCTTCGCCGCCTGCGCCACCGCGCGGAACAGCGCGCGGCCCTTGTTCATGGTCTCGTGCCATTCGGCGTCCGGATCCGAGTCGTAGACCACGCCGCCGCCGGCCTGCACGTACAGGTAGCCGTCCTGGATGACCGCGGTGCGGATGGCGATGGCGGTGTCGGCGTCGCCGTGCCAGCCGATGTAGCCGACCGCGCCGGAGTAGACGTTGCGCTTGACCGGCTCCAGTTCGCGGATGATCTCCAGCGCGCGGATCTTGGGCGCGCCGCTGACGGTGCCGGCCGGGAAGGTGGCGCGCAGCACGTCGCTGTAGCTGAGCCCGGCCTTCAGCGTGCCGGTGACCTCGCTGACGATGTGCATGACGTGGCTGTAGCGCTCGATCACGAACTGCTCGCCCACCCTGACCGTGCCCGGCTCGGCGACGCGGCCGACGTCGTTGCGGCCCAGGTCGATCAGCATCACGTGCTCGGCGCGCTCCTTGGGATCGGCCAGCAGCTCGACCTCCAGCGCCTTGTCCTGCTCGGGCGTGGCGCCGCGCGGGCGGGTGCCGGCGATGGGGCGCACGGTGACCACGCCGTCGCGCAGGCGCGCCAGGATTTCCGGCGACGAGCCCACCACCTGGGTGCCGCCGACATCGATGAAATACATGTAAGGCGACGGATTGAGCGCGCGCAGCGCGCGGTACACGTCGATCGGGCGCGCGCGGAACGGCACGCGCAGGCGCTGGCTCGGCACCACCTGGAAGATGTCGCCGGCGCGCACGTAGTCCTGCGCCCTGCGCACCACCTCGTGGTACTGCTCGCGGGTGAAGGAGGACTTGAAGTCCTGCTCGTCGATGGCGTCGGACACCTGCGCCTGCGGGTAACCCGCGCCGGCCTGGCGCAGGCGGTGCGCCAGTTCGTCAAGGCGGCGGTTGGCGCGCGCCCAGGCCTGCGGCTGCGCCGGGTCGGCGTGCACCACCAGGTACAGCCGGCCCTTGAGGTTGTCGAACACCGCCAGCTCTTCGGACAGCATCAGGTAGATGTCCGGCGTGCCGAGCTCGTCGGGTTTGTCGCCGGCGCCCAGGTGCGGCTCGATGTACTGGATGCATTCGAAGCCGAACCAGCCGACCAGGCCGCCGGTGAAGCCCGGCAGGCCCTCGAACTGCGGCACCGAGTGCTGCGCGCGCAGCACTTCGACCTCGGCCAGCGGGTCGGCGACCTCGCGGCGTTCGATCACCTCGCCCAGTTCGCTCACTTCCAGCGTATGCCCGCGGAAGCTGTAGATGCGCCGCGCCGGCAGGCCGATGATGGAATGGCGGCCGAAGCGTTCGCCGCCTTCGACCGATTCGAACAGATAGGTATGCGGGCCGTCTGCGAGCTTCAGGTAGACCGAGAGCGGCGTGTCCAGGTCGGACAGCACTTCGCGGACGACGGGGATGCGGGTGTGGCCTTCAGCGGCCTGCTGCTGGAACTGCTCGAACGTGATCAAGACGGCATTCCTTCCGGGAATCGGTGGTGGCGGTACGGACGACGGCAACGGGCCACCATCGCCACCAGCGGCGAGCGGAAGAAAGGGAACGCTTGGTCGTCAGAGTGGACACCGCGCCACTCTACCGCACTTCGGGCGGCCGTTGTGCATCGCCGCAGGGGGAGTTTGCTTGCACGGGCAACCATCCCGCCATCACGCAGGAGCGGCTTCAGCCGCGACGGGGCTTTACCGGCGAACACCTCCGGCAGAATCGCAGGCTGTTGCCGAAGGACATGCGGAAAGCCCCATCGCGGCTGAAGCCGCTCCTACCGGGAAAGGCGGTGCGGTGTCATGGCCCTGTCATCCTGCGCCCGGAGAATGGAAGGCCATAGCAGGGATGATGGATGGAGGCAGGATCAGCCTCCCACGAATTCCCCCGGCCGTGGCAGCGATGCCACGGCCTTTTTTTCGACCCTTTCGCAGGAACGCACTTGTAGGAGCGCACTTCGGTGCGCGATGAAGCTTTCCCGGCGAAGCCCCTTCACGCACTGAAGTGCGCTCCTACGGGACGGCCTCAGCCTTCGGCGAACCGGCGCAGCGCCTCGCCCTGCAGCCGGTACACGGTCCACTCGTCCTGCGGCAGCGCGCCGGCGGCGCGGTAGAAGTCGATCGCCGGCGTGTTCCAGTCCAGCACCGACCATTCGAAGCGGCCGCAGCCCTGCGCCACCGCCAGCCGCGCGATGTACTGCAGCAGCGCCTTGCCGGCGCCGCAGCCGCGATGCTCGGGGTTGACGTACAGGTCCTCAAGGTAAATGCCGTTGCGGCCCAGCCAGGTGGAGTAGTTGTGGAAATACACCGCGTAGCCGATGGCCTGGCCGTCGCGTTCGCAGACCAGCGCCTGCGCCTTCGCGTCGGCGCCGAACAGGCTGGCGCGGATGCCGGCCTCGTCGGTCTGCACCGAGGATTCGGCCTTCTCGTAGATCGCCAGCTCGCGGATGAAATGCAGGATCAGGCCCGCATCGTCGGCGGTGGCCGGGCGGATGTGCAGACCGGCCCCCATGCTCAGCCCCGCGCCGCAGCGACGTTAGCGCGCATCTGCCCGATCACCTGCGCATAGTCCGGGGCGTTGAAGATGGCCGAGCCGGCGACGAAGGCGTCGGCACCGGCGGCGGCGATCTGCCCGATGTTGTCGGCCTTGACGCCGCCGTCCACTTCCAGGATCACCGGCTTGCCGAGCTTGTCGATCATCGCCCGCACCGCGCGCAGCTTCTGCAGGGTCGAGGGGATGAAGGCCTGGCCGCCGAAACCGGGGTTGACCGACATCAGCAGCACCAGGTCCAGGTCCTCCAGCACCCAGTCCAGCACTTCCACCGGCGTGCCCGGGTTCAGCACCAGGCCGGCCTTGCAGCCGTGCGATTTGATCAGCTGGATGGTGCGGTGGACGTGCTTCGACGCCTCCGGATGGAAGCTGATCAGGCTGGCGCCGGCCTCGGCGAAGTCCGGCACGATGCGGTCCACCGGCTCGACCATCAGGTGCACGTCGATCGGCGCGGTCACGCCGTGCCGGCGCAGCGCCTGGCAGACCATCGGGCCGATGGTCAGGTTGGGCACGTAATGGTTGTCCATCACGTCGAAATGGACCCAGTCGGCGCCGGCGGCGACGACATTGTCGACCTCCTCGCCGAGCCGGGCGAAATCGGCCGAGAGGATGGACGGGGCGATGATGCAGTTGGACATGGCGGAGCCTTTCAGCGCTTGCGCAGGGTTTTGATGCGGTCGTAGGCGGCGTTGATCTGCCGCGCCTTCTTCTCGGCCTGGGCGCGCAGTTCGGGCGCGGCGCCTGCCAGCTTGTCGGGGTGGTACTGGGAGATCAGGCGGCGGTAGGCCAGGTCGATCTCGGCGTCGGTGGCCTCGCGGGTGACGCCCAGCTCGCGGTAGGGCAGGTCCTTGCCCAGCCTGAACCAGTCGCTGTCGAAGGCATGGCCCAGCAGCAGGCCCACCACCGCGCCGAACAGCGGGTTGGGCCTGAACAGCAGGGCGCCGGCGATGAATCCCAGCAGTTTTCCGTACCAGCGCATGGGCGGGGCTGTGGCCTCGAGGATCGGACGCGCATTTTATGCCACAGCGGCCCCGGACGGCCTTACACTAGGCCGCCCGCCGTCCCGCCGCGGGCCCCCCGGGTCCTGCGCCGACGGCTTCATCGCCAAGTTCCAGGAGTGCCCGTGCCGACCACGCTGCTGCAATCCGATCTTCCCGGCCTGCCCTTGCGCCACCGCGGCAAGGTGCGCGATGTATTCGATATCCCGCGCGAGCGCCTGCCCGCCGGCACCCCCGCCGGCGACTACCTGCTGATCGTGGCCACCGACCGCCTGTCCGCGTTCGACGTGGTGCTGCCCGACCCGATTCCCGGCAAGGGCGAAATGCTGTGCCAGGTGTCGAACTTCTGGTTCGGCAAGACCGAGCACCTGATGCCCAACCACCTGACCGGCATCGACGTGGCCAGCGTGCTGCCCGACGGGGTGGACCCGGCGCTGTATGCCAGGCGCGCGGTGGTGACGAAGAAATTGAAGCCGGTGCCGGTGGAAGCCATCGCCCGCGGCTACCTGATCGGCAGCGGCTGGAAGGATTACCAGCGCACCGGCCAGGTCAGCGGCATCAAGCTGCCCGACGGCCTGCAGCAGGCGCAGCAGCTGCCCGAGCCGATCTTCACCCCGTCCACCAAGGCGGCGGTGGGCGACCATGACGAGAACATCGACTTCGACGCGATGGTCAAGGCGGTGGGCGCGGAACTGGCCGAGAAGGTGCGCGACGCGACCCTGCGCATCTACAAGTTCGCCGCCGAGTACGCGGCCGAGCGCGGCATCCTGCTGGCCGACACCAAGTTCGAGTTCGGCACCGACGCCGACGGCCGCCTGTACATCATGGACGAGATGCTGACCCCGGATTCCTCGCGCTACTGGCCGGCCGACGAGTACGAGGTGGGCACCAGCCCGCCGAGCTACGACAAGCAGTTCGTGCGCGACTACCTGGAAACGCTGGACTGGAACAAGACCGCGCCCGGCCCGGAACTGCCGGCCGAGGTGATCGCGCGCACCCGCGACAAGTACGCCGAAGCCCTGCAGAAGCTGGCCGGCATCCACATCGACTGACCACCGGCGCGCCCACCCGGGCGCGCACCACGCCCCGCCGGGAGAAGAGGCAGCATGGACATGAGCGCCGCACGCCCCATCGACCGCTGGTTCGCCAGTTATTCCGGCGACCATCGCAATTCCACCAACCAGGCCATCCACGTGGTCGCGGTACCGGCCATTCTCTGGTCGGTGATCGCCCTGCTGTGGTGCATCCCGCCGCTGCTGCCGTGGTTCCAGAACGGCATCTGGGCGGCGCTGGCGATGTTCGGCGCATGGGCGTACTACAACCGCCTGTCGCGGCCGCTGGGCATCGGCATGCTGATCCTGTTCTTCGTCTCCGGCTGCGTGTGCCGGCTGCTGGAAGACCGCATCGGCGTGCGCGGCCTGCTCTACACCGGCGTCGGCGTGTTCGTGGTGGCGTGGATCGCGCAATTCATCGGCCACCACATCGAAGGCCGCCGGCCCAGCTTCCTCACCGACCTGACCTATCTACTGATCGGCCCGATCTGGGTGCTGGCCAAGCTGTACCGCCAGTTCGGCTGGAAGTACTGAAACACACGCAGCCGGGAAACGTGATGCTGGAGTACGCCCCGCATGCGACGTCGCGTAAAAGCCCGTGCGCGGCGAGCCCGCGCCTACAGGCCGAACATGTCCCGGGTCGGGCGGAACGGGCGCGGCGCGTAGCCGAAGTCGCGCTGCGCCGGGCCGATGTCGAACACCAGCGGTTCGCGCATGCGCGCCAGCGCGGCGGCGTTCATGCCGTGCAGGCGGCCGGCCGCGTGGGCCAGCGCCAGCGCCGCGCGGAACAACGGCGCCGGCACGCGCAGCAGGCGCGGCCGCGGCTGCAGCGAGGCCAGCACGCGCCGCACCATGTCCGCATAGCCCAGGCGTTCGCCACCGCCCAGCGCATAGGCGCGCCCGGCCGTGGCCGGGTGCCGCAGCACCTGCAGGGCCGCTTCGGCCAGGTCCTGCACGTGCACCGGCTGGCGCAGGCCGTCGGCCCAGGCCGGCAACACGAACACGCCCGTGCGCGCCGCCAGCCGCGCGATCGCGGTCAGCGTGGCGTCGCGGCCGGCGCCGTAGACCAGGGTGGGGCGCAGCACCGTCGCCGCCACGCCACGGTCGCGTGCGGCCGCGAACAGGGTGGCCTCGGCCTCGCGCAGGCGGCGGGCGACGTCGCGCTCGGCCGGTTCGCTCGACGCCTCCTTGACCTCGGCGCTGGTGGAACCGAACGCGACCACGCGCGGCGCGGCGATGTCCGAGGCCGCGTACCAGCGCGCGAAATGATCCAGCGGGCCGCAGCTGAACACCGCATCGAACGGGCCTTCGCCCCGCCAGTCGCCGAACAGATCGCCCTGCCGCCACACCAGCCCCGGCGCCGCAGCGCGCGGCGCGCGCGAGACCGCGCAGACCTGCCAGCCGCCGGCCAGCAGCGCGGGCAGCAAGCGCCCGCCGATCTGCCCGCTGCCGCCGAACACCAGCGCGCGGCGCGGCGTGTCTTCTTGGTGTTGCCCTGTTTCCATGTGCAAAGCATAGGCGATGGAAACGCGGCGACGCCCAGCGGGTAGACTCGGCGCGACCGATCCGCCGAGGACGCCATGCCGCACTCCCGTCCCACGCCGCCGAGCGCCATCCTGCTGGCCACCGACCTGGGCGCCCGCTGCGACCGCGCGCTGTCGCGCGCCCTGCAGCTGGCGCGGCAATGGAACGCACGGCTGGTGGTGGCGACCGTGCTGCCGCCGGCACCGGCGCAGCAGATGATCGCCGGCCTGCTCGACGCGCCCGATCCGCTGGCGCGCGACCACGCCCGCCAGGCGGTGGAATGGCGGCTGCGCCAGGACCTGGGCGCCGAAGCCGACGGCATCGCACTGGACGTGCGCGTCGGCGAAGGCCATGTCGGCCGCGCCGTGCTGCAGCTGGCCGCGGAAACCGGCTGCGGCCTGGTGGTGACCGGCATCGCCAGCGACCCGGTATTCGAACTGCCCGCGCTCGGCTCGACCGTGCTGTGGCTGACCCGGCATTGCCCGCTGCCGCTGCTGGTCGTGCACCGGCGCGTGCGCGCGCCCTACCGCAGCCTGGCGGTGGCCACGGACTTCTCCGAAAGCGCGCACCACGCGACCCGGCAGGCGCTGGCCCTGTTCGGCCCGCCGCTGCGGCTGGCGCTGGTGCATGCGCTGGAAATGCCGGGCAGCGCGCTGCTGGCCGGCGACCGCGACGCGCTGCAGGCGCAGGCGCGGCTGCGCGCGAACGAGCAGGCGCGCGATTTCCAGGCCGGGCTGCCGGCGTCGATGGCGCCGGGCCAGGTGCAGGCGGTGATCGAGCCCGGCGACCCGGCGCGACTGCTGCGCCAGCATGCGCAGGCCGAGGACATCGACCTGGCGGTGGTCGGCACGCATGGCCGCGGCGCGCTGTTCGAACTGCTGATCGGCAGCATCGCCCGGCGCCTGGTCGCCACCCTGGAAACGGACACGCTGCTGGTACGCGACCCGCGCTCGCTGCCGCCGCAGCTGGAACCCTGAATCGCACGGCGCACCGCCCGGAACACGCCGGACAGGATCGTTCGCCGCACCTTCCAGCGCCCCGCCGGACCGGCGTGATGCCCCGCCCGCCCCGCCCTGCGGCGACCCTTCGCCCGGTCCGCCGAAGGCGCGCGCCGCGGCGCCACCGGCGCGTCCCCCAACCCGAACGGCCCGTTCATGTATGGGGTTCCGGTGGCAAAAAAGCGCCTGTTAGACTGCAAAACCTGCTCGCGAATCCCGCATTCCCTGCATGACATCCGTTCTCCCCCTGCTGCTCGCGCTGCCATTCCTGATGGCCGCGCTCATCGCCCTGCACGCCCGCCTTTCGCGCACGGCGGCCGCATGGCTGGCCGGCGCGGCGCCGCTGCTCGGCCTGGTGCTGCTGGGAGCGATGACGCCGGCCGTGCTCAATGGCACGGTGCTGCGCGCGAGCTGGCCCTGGCTGCCACGGATCGGGCTGGACGCCACCCTGCGCCTGGACGGGCTGGCCTGGATGTTCGCCGGTCTGGTGCTGGGCATCGGCGCGCTGGTGGTGCTGTACGCGCATTACTACCTCTCCGCGCAGGACAGCGCGCGCCGCTTCTACAGTTGCCTGCTGCTGTTCATGGGCGCGATGCTGGGCATGGTGCTGTCCGGCAACCTGCTGCTGCTGATGGTGTTCTGGGAACTGACCAGCATCAGCTCGTTCCTGCTGATCGGCTTCTGGTCGCACCGCCGCGACGCGCGCGAAGGCGCGCGCATGGCCTTCGTCGTCACCGGCGGCGGCGGGCTGGCATTGCTCGGCGGCGTGCTGCTGATCGGGCGCATCGTCGGCAGCTTCGACCTGGACGTGGTGCTGGCCTCGGGCGAGCTGATCCGCAACAGCGCGCTGTATCCGTGGGCGCTGCTGCTGGTGCTGGCCGGCATCTTCACCAAGAGCGCGCAGTTCCCGTTCCACTTCTGGCTGCCGCATGCCATGGCCGCGCCGACGCCGGTGTCGGCCTACCTGCACTCGGCGACGATGGTGAAGGCCGGCGTGTTCCTGCTGGCGCGGCTGCACCCGGCGCTGGCCGGCAGCGAGCTGTTCTTCTACGTGGTCAGCGGCATCGGCGCCACGACCCTGCTGGTCGGCGCCTGGAACGCGATCTTCCAGCACGACCTCAAGGGCCTGCTGGCGTATTCGACGATCTCGCACCTGGGCCTGATCACCCTGCTGTTCGGCCTGTCCACGCCGATGGCGGTGGTGGCCGGCGTGTTCCACATCCTCAACCACGCCACGTTCAAGGCCTCGCTGTTCATGGCCGCCGGCATCATCGACCACGAGACCGGCACCCGCGACATGCGCCGGCTCGGCGGCCTGCGCCGGCTGATGCCCATCACCAGCGCGCTGGCGATCATCGCCTCGCTGGCGATGGCCGGCATCCCGCTGCTCAACGGCTTCCTGTCCAAGGAAATGCTGTTCGCCGAGGCGCTGGCCACCGGCGGCCCGCAGTGGATGCGCACGGCGATGAGCGGCGCGGCGCTGCTGGCCGGCGTCCTGGGCGTGGCCTACAGCCTGCGCTTCGTGCACGACACGTTCTTCGGCAAGGGTCCGCTCGATATCGAAGTCGTGCCGCACGAGCCGCCGCGCTGGATGAAGGTGCCGGTGGAAGTGCTGGTGCTGATCTGCCTGGCGGTCGGCATCGCACCGGCGCTGACCGTGGCGCCGGTGCTGCATGCCGGCGCGCAGGCCGTCCTCGGCCCGGCCATGCCCGCCTACAGCCTGTCGATCTGGCATGGCTTCAACCTGCCGCTGGCGATGAGCGCGGCCGGCGTGGCCGGCGGCATCGCCCTGTATTTCGGCCTGCGCCGCCTCACCGACCTGTATGCCGCCCGCAACCGGCCGGTCGGCAAGCAGTTGTTCCAGCGCGGCATGGACGCGCTGTTCGGGCTGGCCCAGCGCCTGACCCACGCGCTGGCCAACGGCAGCCTGCAGCGCATGCTGCTGGCGCTGGTGCTGGTGGCGGTGGTCGTGGCCGCCGCGCCCTATGCCGCTGCGCCCGCGCTGCCCGACTGGCCGTCGGCGCAGCCGATGCCGCTGTTGGGCTGGGCGCTGTGGCTGGTGATGCTGGCCTGCGCGCTGGGCGGGTTGTTCCTGTACCGGCAGCGCCTGCTGGCGGTGATCGTGGTGGGCGGCACCGGGCTGATGGTGGCGCTGGCCTTCGTGTTCCTGTCCGCGCCGGACCTGGCCCTGACCCAGCTGATGGTGGAGACGGTGACGCTGGCGCTGATGCTGCTGGGCATGAACTACCTGCCGGCGCAGTCGCCGCCCGAGCGCGCGGCGTGGCGCAAGCGCCGCGACGCGCTGATCGCCATCCTCGCCGGTGGCGGCCTGGCCGCGCTGGCCTACACCATGATGACCCTGCCGCCGAACACCATGGCCGGCGAGATGCTGCGTCGCGCCCTGCCCGAGGCCTACGGCCACAACGTGGTCAACGTGATCCTGGTCGACTTCCGCGGCTTCGACACCTTCGGCGAGATCACCGTGTTCGGCATCGCCGCGCTGGTGGTGCACGCGCTGCTGCGCCGCTCGCGCATGGCGCCGGAGCAGATCATGCCGGGCCCGCCGATCAAGCTGCCGGTGCCGGCCGACCTGGCGCAGATCATGTTCCCGCTGACCCTGACGGTGTCGATCTTCCTGTTCCTGCGCGGCCACAACGCGCCGGGCGGCGGCTTCATCGCCGGCCTGGTGCTGGCGGTGCCGCTGCTGATCCAGTACGTGATCCAGGGCACCGTGTCGGTGGAATCGCGCTTCGGCTTCGACTACATCCGCTGCATCGGCCTGGGCCTGCTGATCGCCCTGCTCAGCGGCGTGGCCTCGATGCTGTTCGGCGTGCCGTTCCTGACCAGCGGCCACCTCGACCTGCACCTGCCGCTGATCGGCGAGGTGCCGCTGGCCAGCGCGATGGGCTTCGACACCGGGGTGTACCTGGTGGTGTTCGGCGGGGTGATGCTGATCCTGTCGATGATGGGCACCATCAAGCCGTCGCGCACGCGCAGCGCGCGCCATGGCGAGATCGACATCCACCGCCGTTCGGCGCGCACCGGGGAGATGCACTGATGGAACTGGCCCTGGCGAGCGCGATCGGCGTGCTCACCGCGATCGGCGTGTACCTGCTGCTGCGCGCGCGCAGCTTCGACGTCATCCTCGGCATGACCTTCCTGTCCTACGCCACCAACCTGCTGATCTTCAGCGCCGGGCGGCTGGTCAGCGGCAAGGCGCCGGTGCTCAAGGACGGCGTGGCCTCGGACCTGGCGCATTACACCGACCCGCTGCCGCAGGCGCTGGTGCTGACCGCCATCGTCATCGCCTTCGCCATGACCGCGGTCAGCATCGTGCTGGCGATGCGCAGCCGCAGCGACAACCACAGCGACCACGTCGACGCGCACGAGCCCGACGCCGGCCACGGGGGCGGCGCATGAACCACCTGCCGATCCTGCCGATCCTGGTGCCGCTGCTGGGCGCGGCGCTGTCGCTGTTCGTCGAGCACCGGCGCTACGGGCCCCGGGTACAGCGCGGCGTGGCGTGGGCCAGCCTGGGGCTGCTGGCGCTGGTCGAGGCGCTGCTGATCGCCGCCACCGGCCAGGGCGAGGTGATGGTGTACCTGCTCGGCGACTGGCCGGCGCGGCTGGGCATCGCCCTGGTCGCCGACGGCCTGTCCGGCTGGATGCTCGGCACCACCCTGCTGCTGGCCGTGGCCTGCCTGCTGCACGCCTGCACCGGCTGGGACCGGCGCGCGCCGCACTTCCATGCGCTGTTCCAGTTCCAGCTGGTCGGCCTCAACGGCGCCTTCCTGACCGGCGACATCTTCAACCTGTTCGTATTCTTCGAAGTGCTGCTGATCGCCTCCTACGGCCTGCTGCTGTCCGGCGGCCGCGGCCTGCGCCTGCGCATCGGCCTGCACTACGTGGTGTTCAACGTCTCGGCCTCGACCGTGTTCCTGGTGGCGCTGGGCATGCTCTACGCCACCCTCGGCTCGCTCAACATGGCCGAAATCGGCCAGCGCATCGCCGAACTGCCGCCCTCGCACCTGAAGCTGGCCAAGGCCGCGCTGGGCCTGCTGCTGGTGGTGTTCTGCGCCAAGGCCGCGCTGCTGCCGCTGTACCTGTGGCTGCCCGAGTCCTACGCGCGCGCGCCGGCGGCGGTGGCGGCGCTGTTCGTAATCATGACCAAGGTCGGCCTGTACGCGGTGCTGCGCGTGGGCACGCTGTGGTTCGGCGAAGGCGCCGGCGCGCTGGCCGGCTACGGCGCCGACTGGCTGCTGTGGGCCGGCGCGGCGACGCTGCTGCTGGGCGCGTTGGGCGCGCTGGCCGCGACCCGGCTACGGGTGCAGGTGGCCTACCTGGTGGTGGTTTCGGCGGCGACGCTGTTCATCGCCTTCGCGCTGGGCAACGCCGGCACGATCTCCGCCGGCCTGTACTACCTGCCGCACAGCACCTTCACCGCCGCCGCGCTGTTCCTGGTGGCCGACCTGATCCGCCGTCGCCGCTTCCGCGCCGGCGAACGCGGCGAGCGCGAACTGGCCGCGGCGCTGCCGGGCAAGACCGTGCCCGGCCTGCTGTTCCTGGTCGGCGCGGTGGCGGTGGCGGGCCTGCCGCCGCTGGCCGGTTTCCTGGCCAAGGCGGCGCTGCTGTCGGCGGTGCCGGCCGCGCATACCGGCCTGGTGTGGGCGGTGGTGCTGGGCGGCGGCCTGCTGGTGATCATCGGCCTGGTGCGCGGCGGCATCCGCCTGTTCTGGCACGTGCCCGGCGAGGACGACGCCCCACCGCCGCCCGACCCCGACGTACCGGCGCGGCCGTTCGAGACCGCCGCCACCTCCCTGCTGCTGGCCTGTGCGGTGGCGATGAGCGTGTTCGCCACGCCGCTGATGCGGCAGACCGATGCCATCGCCGCGCAGCTGCTGGCGCCGCAGCAGTACCTGCACGACGTGCGCGGCACCACGCCGCAGTCGAGGCAGCCATGAGCGCGCGCCGGCCCCTGCTGCGGCGGCTGTTCCCGTCGCCCGCGCTGTCGATCACCGTGGTCGCGTTCTGGCTGGTGATGTCGGCCAGCTTCGACCTCGGCCAGCTGCTGCTGGGCATGCTGCTGGGCGTGGTGATCCCGCTGTTCGCCGCGCGCCTGGACCGCGAGTTCGCCCGCATCGGCACGCTGCGGCCGCTGCCGCGGCTGGTGGGCGTGATGCTGTGGGACATCCTGCTGTCCAACTTCCGCGTCGCCGCGCAGGTGCTGGGGCCGGAGCGCCGGCTGACGCCCGGCTTCATCTGGGTACCGCTGGACATCGGCAACATCCACGGCATCGCCGCGCTCACCAGCCTGATCACCCTCACCCCGGGCACGGTGTCCTCGGCGCTGTCCGACGACCGCCGCTACCTGCTGGTGCACGTGCTGCACCTGGAGGACCCGCAGGCCCTGATCGCCGAGATCAAGTCCCGCTACGAAGCGCCGCTGATGGAGATCTTCCCGTGACCGGACACCTGGTTTTCCAGACCACCCTGGTGGTGTGCATGCACATGGTCGGCGTGGCGATGCTGCTGGCGCTGTGGCGCCTGCTGCGCGGCCCGACCGTGCCCGACCGCATCCTCGCCCTGGACACGCTCTCGGTCACCGCCATCGCCGAGCTGATGCTGTTCGGCATGTACATCAACTCGGCGGTCTACTTCGAGGCCGCGCTGGTGATCGCCATGCTCGGCTTCTGCAGCACCGTGGTGCTGAGCAAGTTCGTGCTGCGCCGGGACATCGTCGAATGATGGCCTTCTTCCAGATCCTGCTGTCGGCGCTGCTGCTGTTCGGCTGCTTCTTCATCCTGGTCGGCGCGCTCGGGCTGGTGCGCCTGTCCGACTTCTTCAAGCGCCTGCACGCGCCGACCAAGGCCAGCACGCTGGGCGTGGGCTGCGTGCTGGTGTGCTCGGTGGCCTACCACATCTTCCTCGGCGAGGACCCGCAGCCGCGCGAGCTGCTGATCACCGTGTTCCTGTTCATCACCGCGCCGATCAGCGCGCACATGATGGCCAAGGCGGCGCTGTCGCTGATGATGGAAAGCCGGCCGGAAGTGCCGGGCGACGACAGCGCGCGCAAGGAACAGCTGCCGCCGCCGGAAGGCGGCGACGGCGACTGAGGGCCGGGCGCGGCCGCGCCCTGTCATCACGCTTTCACCTGCGCCGGGCAGGCTTCGGGCTCCGCGCCGCATCGCCCTTTCCGCCCATGCAACCGCGCAAGACCGACCTCGCGCACGCCGCCCTCCAGGCCCACCGCGCCCCGCTGGACCTGCGCCAGCGCCGTGCCCTGATCCTGTGCGACGGCAAGCGCGGCCTGGGCGAACTGCGCGCGCTGCTGGGCGAGGACGCGCCGGCGCTGGTGGCGCAGCTGCAACGCGACGGCTACCTGCATGTGGAGACGCCGGCACCCCCAACGGCGCCTGCGGAAGTTGCGCCGGCCGCGGCGGCACGGCGCCGCTCGCTGGTCGCCGCGCGCCTCTATCTGCTGGACATGCTGGCGCTGCAGCGCCATCCGGCCGCCGCGCGCCTGCACCAGCTGCTGCAGGCCACGCGCGAGGAAGCGGACACCCTGCACGCGCTGCGGCTGGCGCTGGCGCAGCTGCCGGCGATGGCGTCCGACGGCTACGTGCAGCGCGTGCGCGACCGCCTGCGCGAAGTGCTGCCCGAACCGCACCTGGCAGCGGTGCTGGAAACACCGCTGCCGGCCTGAATCATCCGCGTGGCGGCGCGAAATTGGCGCGCAGCCCGCTCCAGCAGGCCTGGTAGTCGCGCTGCCGGTGCGCGGCGGCGATGGCCTGTTCGGTCGGGCGGATCACGCCGCGCGTCTCGAACATGAAGGCCATGGTGTCGGTGATCACGTCCGGCCGCGACAGGTCGGCATGGGAGGCCTTGTCGAAAGTGGCCGCATCCGGACCATGGCCGCTCATGCAGTTGTGGATCGAGGCGCCGCCCGGCACGAAGCCTTCGGCCTTGGCGTCGTAGGCGCCGTGGATCAGGCCCATGAACTCGCTGGCGATGTTGCGGTGAAACCACGGCGGGCGGAACGTATCCTGCGCCACCAGCCAGCGCGGCGGGAAGATCACGAAGTCCAGGTTGCTGGTGCCGGGCGTGTCGCTGGCCGAATGCAGCACCAGGAAAATCGACGGGTCCGGATGGTCGTGGCTGATCGAGCCGATGGTGTTGAAGCGGCGCAGGTCGTAGCGGTACGGCGCGTAGTTGCCGTGCCAGCCCACCACGTCCAGCGGCGAGTGGTCGATGTCGGCGCGCCACAGCCGGCCCTGGAACTTGGCGACCAGCTCGAAGTCGCCCTCGAGGTTCTCGTACGCGGCCACCGGGGTTTCGAAGTCGCGCGGGTTGGCCAGGCCATTGCTGCCGATCGGGCCGAGGTCGGGCAGCTTCAGCAGCGCGCCGAAGTTCTCGCAGACATAGCCGCGCGCCTGCCCGTCCGGCAGTTCCACCGCGAAGCGCACGCCGCGCGGGATCACCGCGATCTGCTGCGGTTCGATCTCGACCACGCCCAGCTCGGTGCGCAGGCGCAGCCGGCCGAGCTGCGGCACGATCAGCAGCTCGCCGTCGGCGTCGTAGAAATAGCGGCCACGCATGTCGGCGTTGGCCGCGTACAGGTGGATGCCGGCGCCGGCATGGGCCTCGGGCGAGCCGTTGCCGCCCATGGTGTACAGGCCCTCGACGAAATCGGTGGGCGCCTCGGGCATCGGCAGCGGATTCCAGCGCAGCTGGTTCGGCGACGCCGCCGCGTGGCTGAAGTCGCCATGCAGGCGCGGCTGCGCGAACGGCGTGAACTCGCCGTGCATTGCCGCCGGGCGGATGCGGTACAGCCAGCTGCGGCGGTTGCTGCCGCGCGGCGCGGTGAACGCGGTGCCGGTCAGCTGTTCGGCGTACAGCCCGTGGGCCACGCGCTGCGGCGAGTTGCGCCCCACCGGCAGGGTGCCGGGCACCGCCTCGGTGGCGAATTCGTTGCCAAAGCCGGATTGATAAGCGTTGCTGAGCATGGAACTGCCTGCCTGTTTGCTGTTTTCAGAGCCCCTCTCCCTCCGGGAGAGGGGTTGGGGAGAGGGTGCGACAACGCGCGATGCGTTCAATCTCGTCCAGTACCGCCTGCGTTTGCAACAGGACCTCGTTGTTCCAGAAGCGCGCCACCCACCACCCGCGCGCCTGTAGATATCGCGTCCGCACGGCATCCGCATGCGTACCATGCTGGGAGCCATCCAGCTCGACCACCAGCGCCGACGCGATGCAGCAAAAGTCCACGACGTAGGGCGGCACGGGGTGCTGGCGCCTGAACCTGAAGCCAGACAGGCGACCTGCACGCAGGTACTGCCACAAACGACGCTCCGCGTCCGTCATCGTCCTCCGCAGCGACCGGGCGATGTCGAGCGTGGTGCCGGGAAGTGGGGGCTTGATCGTCCTGATCATCTGGCGTCCTCCGGGTTTTATCCCCGTGGAGCCTACCCTCTCCCCAACCCCTCTCCCGCAGGGAGAGGGGCTCTGAGCAAAAGCCTTACAGCACGCCGCGCTTCATCTGGTCGCGCTCGATGCTCTCGAACAGCGCCTGGAAGTTGCCCTCGCCGAAGCCTTCGTTGCCCTTGCGCTGGATGATCTCGAAGAAGATCGGGCCGATGCAGTTCTGGGTGAAGATCTGCAGCAGCTTGCGCTGCTTGGTTTCCGGGTCGGCGTCGATCAGGATCTTGTTCCTGCGCAGGCGCGGCACGTCCTCGCCGTTGTCGGGGATGCGCAGGTCGACCACGTCGAAATAGGTGTCCGGCGTGTCCAGGAACTCGATGCCGCGCTCGCGCATGGCCTCGACGGTCTCGTAGATGTTGTCGGTGAAGCAGGCAATGTGCTGGATGCCCTCGCCCTTGTACGCGTCCAGGTACTCGTTGATCTGGCTCTTCGGGTCGGACGACTCGTTGAGCGGGATGCGCACGATGCCGTCCGGCGCGGTCATCGCCTTGGACACCAGGCCGGTCTTGGCGCCCTTGATGTCGAAGTAGCGGATCTCGCGGAAGTTGAACAGGCGCTCGTAGTAGTCCGACCACTGCTGCATGTTGCCCAGGTACAGGTTGTGGGTCAGGTGGTCGATGAAGGTCAGGCCGAAGCCCTTGGGGTTCTGTTCGGCGCCTTCCACCGGCACGTAGTCGGCGTCGTAGATGCTGCCGGCCGCGCCGTAGCGGTCCACCAAGTACAGCATGCAGTCGCCGATGCCCTTGATCGCCGGCGCCGGCACGGCGCGGGTATCGGCCAGCAGGGTCACTTCCTCGGCGCCATTGCCCAGCGCGGCGGCCAGGACCTCGGCGGCCAGCTTCCGGAAGCGGATGGCGAAGCCGCAGGCGCAGGGGCCGTGCTTGGCGGCGAAGTCGGCGGCGAAGGAGTCCGGCTCCTCGTTCACGAGGAAGTTGACGCCGCCTTGACGGTAGACGGTAATAGCACGCTGCCGGTGGCGGAGCACGGCAGTGAATCCCATGTTCCTGAAGTAGTCGTGCAGCTGGGCGCCCTGCCCGGCCGGCGCGGCGAATTCGACGAACTCGAAGCCGTCAATGCCCATCGGGTTCTCGAAGGTGGTCACCTGCATGCCCAGGTTGGGCGCGTTGGATGCGGCGTGGACTTGGGTATTCATGGCTTGCCTCCGGAAGTGGGGCCGTCGCCGGTGCCGGCGGCGGGGGACAGGAAGACACGCGGCGAACGCGGGTCAGGACCGAAGGTTATAGTTTCACATGAAACCACCATCAAGGTGCACTGCAGCATGAGCTCTTCCGACTACAGCAAGTCCACCAGCATCCGTGCCTCGCACGTGCTGCTCGATCTCGAACAATTCCTGCCGTACCGCATCAGCGTGCTGTCCAACCGGGTCAGCAGCAACATCGCGCGGCTGTATGGCGAGCGCTACGGCCTGTCGATCCCGGAATGGCGCGTGATCACCATCCTGGCGCTGTACCCGGGCTCGTCGGCGAGCGAGGTCTCCGAGCGCACGGCGATGGACAAGGTGGCGGTCAGCCGCGCGGTGGCGCGCCTGCTGGAGCGCGGCTTCATCCGCCGCGAGACCCATGGCGACGACCGCCGCCGCTCGGTGCTGGCGTTGTCGGCGGCCGGCTTCGAGGTCTACGAGACCGTGGCGCCTATGGTGATGGAGATCACCCGCAAGCTGATGTCGGTACTGACCGAGGAAGAGGAGCAGGTGCTGGAGCGGCTCATCACCCGGCTGGCCGACGTCGGCCTGGCGCAGATGACCCTGGACTGAAACTCCCGGGGGTTCGTAGAAGCGGGGCTTGCCCCGCATGGGGCTCCACCGGGACCGGCTCATGCGGGGCAAGCCCCGCATCTACCGCCCTGCTCAGCTCAGGAACTTGCGGCGCGCGTAGATCCACGGCGCGGCCAGCGCGGCGATGGCGCCACCTGCGAAGCCCAGCGCCGCGGCCACCGCCGCCGCCTCGATGCGGCCGGGCAGGGCCAGCGCGGCGATCAGCAGCAGCGCCGCCGGCAGGCCGATGAACGAGGCCAGGAAGAAGCGCCAGCGCGGCACCCAGGTGTGCAGCTGCATCAGGCTGGCGCTGCTCCAGGCCTCGCCGGCCCGGCTGCGCTGGATTTTGTCCACCAGCCTGACCAGGTCGACTTCGTGCGCGCCCTTGCCGGCCCGGGCCACGCCGACTTCGGCATCCACCTCGACCGGGTCGGGCCATTGCGCCGGCCAGGCCTGCGGCGCGGCCACGCCATAGGCGGTCAGCAGCGGCACCGTCAGCGACGGCGCGGACAGCGCGCGCAGCCGGCGGTTGTCCAGCACGCACCACACCTGCGCCACCCCGGCCACGGTCACGTAGTACAGCGCCAGCTGCTCCGGCGCCGGATACGGCAACGCGGTGACCCGCGCGGCCAGCGATTCGACCCCCATCGCGCGCAGGAAGCCTACCCGGCTGCGGCCGACCTGCGCCCAGCCCAGGCCCAGCGGCCCCAGCAGCATCACCTCGGCCGCGTCGGCCGCGCCCGCGCCGGCGCGCTCGTCGCTGGCCAGGAAGGCGCTCAGCGAGTGCGGCTCGGCGACATCGTCCCTGCCCCAGCGGTGCGACTGGCCGAGCAGGTATTTCAGCGGCACGCGCGCGGCGATGGTCTCGCCACGCACGCTGTCCGAGGCGAACGGCACCACCGAAGCCACGAAGGCACGCAGCTCGTTGCCCGGCACCGCGCTCCACTCGGCGGGAAACAGGCCGTCGAGCAGGCCTTCGCGGGCCAGCCGGTCGATGCGTTCCTTCTGTTCCACCAGCCGCGCCACCGCCGCCTGCAGCATGATGTCCGGCGGCACCGCCGCCTGCGGCAGCCGGTAGCGCGGCGGCGCGGCGGCATCTGCCGGCGGCTGTTCGTCCATCAGTGCCTCCACCGTGGGCAGGCCGGTGCCCGCCGCGTCGGCGGCAGCCGGGACGGCGGCTTCGGGGGTGGCATCGGAGGGAAGCGACATGGGCAACCGGCCGCGGCAAGCAGGGGAATGCTCCCGTTAGCGGCAGGCCGCGGCGGAAATGAAGCCCGGAAACGAAAACGGCGCCGCGGGGCGCCGTTTCCCTTGCCATCGCCCGGTCAGGGCGCAGCCGGTGGCGCCCATTCCTTGAGGAAGGCGAAGAACTTGCCGCGGTCGTAGCCCTTGCCCTTCTCCAGCTCGCCGGTGAACTGCGAGTGCAGCAGCCGGCCCTCGGCGTCGAGCACGAACAGGTGCGGGTAGCCGGTGATGGTCGGGAAGCGCGACAGGAACGCCGCGTTCTCGTTGTCCTCGCTGTAATTGACCTTCATCCACACGTAGTGGGCGTCGCGGAAGCGGCGGATCTCCGAGTCGCCTTCCATGAAGGCGTCCATCAGGTGGCACCAGGAACACCATTCGCCGCCCACGTCCAGCACGATGCGCTTGCCGCCGCGCTGGGCCTCGACCTTGGCCGTCTCCAGGTCGGCGACCGGGTCGCGCGCCGGGTCGAACTGCGCGTTGAGCGCGGCCACGGCGGCGATGTCCGCCGCGGCCGGGGTATTGCCCGAGGCGACCGGCTGGCTGGTATCGGCCACCGGCGCCTTCTGTTCGGAGGTGTCCAGCGGCTGCACCTTCTCCGCCGGCTGCGCCGGCGGCTGCGAGCAGCCACCCAGCGCCGCGGCCAGCAGCAGGGCGATTCCACCGGACATCCGCTTCATCGTTGCGTCCTCACTTCACGCCATGCATCAGCTTCTGCACCAGCGGCGCGATCACGAACAGCAGCACGCCGGCGCCGAGCAGCGACCAGAAACCGAAGGTATACCCCTTCAGCGCCGATTCGACGGTCATGCCGCTTTCACCGCTGACCACCGCGGCGAAGATGCCAGACAGGTTGTTGCCGATGGCGGTGGACAGGAACCAGCCGCCCATCGCCAGGCCGACCACTTTGACCGGGGCCAGCTTGGTGGTCATCGACAGGCCGATCGGCGACAGGCACAGCTCGCCGACGGTCTGGATCACGTAGACCATGAACAGGGTCCAGAACGGGATCTTGCCGGCGCCGTCGACCAGCGAGGACAGCGCGTACATCAGCAGCAGGAAGGCCAGGCCGTTGAAAATCAGGCCCAGGCCGAACTTGCGCGGGATCGACGGGTTGCGCGAACCCAGCGCGGTCCACAGCCACACGAACAGCGGGCCCAGCGCCAGGATGGCCACCGAGTTCACCGACTGGAACCAGCCCACCGGGAACACCCAGCCGGCCAGGTCGCGGTTGACGATGTTCTGCGCCAGGAAGTTGAACGAGCTGCCGGCCTGTTCGAAGAACATGAAGAACAGCACGTTGAACACGAAGATGATCAGCATGGCGATGGAGCGGTCGCGCGCGACCTTGCCCTCGCGCACGCCCTCGACCAGGATCATCACGCACAGCACGGTGAACAGCGCGCCCAGGATCCAGCCCAGGATGCCGGCGTCGATCGACAGCAGGCCGTAGGCCACCGGCACCGCGACCAGCGCGCCGACCAGCACCGCGACGGTACGGCCGATGCCGGCTCCGGCCGGCGCCGCGCCGACGCTGCCGAGCTGGCGGCGGCCGATCCAGAACCACACCAGGCTGATCAGCATGCCGATGCCCGAGGCGATGAACACGTACTTGTAGGCCGGCATGGCCTCGGTGCCGAACAGCTTGTCGGCCAGGATGCCGGTGAGCACCGGGGCGACCAGCGCGCCGGCATTGATGCCCATGTAGAAGATGGTGAAGCCCGAGTCGCGGCGGCTGTCGTTGATCCCGTACAGCTGCCCGACCATGCTGGAGATGTTGGGCTTGAACAGGCCGTTGCCGGCGATGATGGTCGCCAGGCCGATGCGGAATACGCGGTCGTCGGGGATGGCGATCAGGAACAGGCCCAGCGACATCACCGCCGCGCCGATCAGGATCGAACGCTGGTAGCCGATGATGCGGTCGGCGACGAAGCCGCCGAACAGGGCCGCCGCGTAGACCAGCGCCAGGTAGGCGCCATAGAGCTTGCTGGCCCCGGCCTGGCTTTCGGCGAACTGGGCGACGATGTACAGCGCCAGCGCCCAGCGGATGCCATAGAACGCGAAGCGTTCCCAGAACTCGGTCATGAACAGCATCCACAGCGGACGCGGGTGACCGAGGAGGTTCTTGAACTCCGGCACGGGCGCCGGGGTCGTTGCGGAATTCGGCGCGGCAGCGCTCATGCTGGGTTTCCCCCTGGTGATTCGTTGGGCGGATGGGACAGTGGAGTCGGCCGGAACCGGCACGACGCGCGAGGATCACCGAAGCGCCGGCTTCACGTCAAATCCACATCGGCCCGGCCAGGCGCCGGCCAGCGGCCGGCCTTTGGCGGACGGCCGCGGTCACCACGGCGGGACAAGTGCCTGAATACGCTGGCGTTTCAGGCACCGGCCGGTGCCGGCGCGGCGTCGCCGCGGATGCTGGTGCGCACCTCGAACAGTTCCGGGAAGAAGGTCAGCTCCAGCGCCTGCCTGAGGAAGCCCACGCCGCTGGAACCGCCGGTGCCGCGGCGGAAGCCGATGATCCGCATGACCGTGCGCATGTGCCGGAAACGCCACAGCTGGAACGCCGTCTCCAGGTCCACCAGGTCCTCGCACAGCGCGTACTCGCGCCAGTAGCGGTCGGTGTCCTGGTAGATGTTCTCGAACACCGGCCGCAGCGTCGGGTCGCTGACGTGCGGCAGGGTCCAGTCGTGGCCTTCATAGGTGGGCGGCACGGCATGGCCGAAACGCGCCAGGTAGTGCAGGAACTCCTCGTACAGGCTCGGCGCCTCCAGCGCCTGGCGCAGCTTCGCCTGCCCGGCCGGGTCGTGATCGAACACCAGCAGCATGTCCGCGTTCTTGTTGCCCAGCAGGAACTCGATGCAGCGGTACTGCAGCGACTGGAAGCCCGAGGACGGCCCGAGCACGTCGCGGAAGCCCAGGTATTCGGACGGGGTCAGGGTCTCCAGCACCGACCACTGCTCGGTCAGCTGGCGCAGCACCTGCTTGCTGCGCGCCAGCACCTTGCGGCACTGCCAGACCTGGTCGCGCTGCAGGAACCCCATGGCCGCGCGCAGTTCGTGGTCGAGCAGCTTGAGCCACAGCTCCGAGGTCTGGTGCTGGATGATGAACAGCATCTCGTCGTGGTGCGGCGGGCTGGACAGCGGCTGCTGCGCCGACAGCAGCTGGTCCAGGCAGAGGTAGCCGCCATAGGTGAGCCTGCCGTGCAGGTCGGTGTGGATGCCGGCTTCGAGCTCACGCTGGTTCTGTTCTACGGTCATCGGCCTTGCCATCTGCGCGGGGCGCAAAGGGTAACGCAGCGCGGCGGGCGGCCGCTGCCGGCGCGCAAACGGAATGCCAACACTTGCAGCCGCAACCGGCGCGACAATGTCCGCGAGGCTGCCGCATCCGGCTGAATGCGCTGCATCCATGCGCCGTCCCGGCCGCGGACGGGCCGGCGCGCGGAATTTCGTGTTGCGGCGCAGGACGGCTTTTTCGGCCCGAGTCCTTACCATGCGCGATTCCTATCATTTGAAACCATCTGTCCAAGGTGTTGCTGCAATGACGGTTTCCGCCCAGTTCCAAATCGAATACCTGCAGTACCTGGATGCCGACGGCACCCTGGTACGCGACGACCTGCCGCCGTCGCTGCGCGACCCGCGCGCGCTGCTGCCGATGTTCCGGCAGATGCTGGCCACCCGGGTGTTCGACACCAAGGCCGTGGCGCTGCAGCGCACCGGCAAGCTCGGCACCTTCGCCTCCTGCCTGGGCCATGAAGCGGCCCACGTCGGCATCGGCGCGGCCATGAAGCCCGGCGACGTGTTCGCCCCCAGCTACCGCGAGTACGGCGCCATGTTCATGCGCGGCGTGCGCCCGCGCGACGTGCTGATGTACTGGGGCGGCGACGAGCGCGGCAGCGACTACGACCGCGCCAGCGACGCGGCGCGCGACTTCCCGATCTGCGTGCCGATCTCCACCCAGTGCCTGCACGCGGCCGGTTCGGCGCTGTCGTTCAAGCTGCAGGGCAAGCCGCAGGTGGCGGTGACCGTGTGCGGCGACGGCGGCAGCTCCAAGACCGATTTCTACGCCGCGGTGAACTCGGCCGGCGCCTACCAGCTGCCGCTGATCCTGTGCGTGGTCAACAACGGCTGGGCGATCTCGGTGCCGCGCGCGGCGCAGACCGGCGCCGAAACCCTGGCCCAGAAGGGCCTGGCCGGCGGCCTGTTCTGCCTGCAGGTGGACGGCAACGACCTGATCGCGGTGCTGGCGGCGATGGAACAGGCGCGCGAGCGCGCCCTGTCCGGCCAGGGCGGCACGGTGCTGGAATTCCTCACCTACCGCCTGTCCGACCACACCACCGCCGACGACGCGCGCCGCTACCGCGACGACGCCGAGGTCAAGGCCGCGTGGCTGAAGGAGCCGCTGATCCGCCTGCGCAAGTACCTGACCGCGCAGGGCGTGTGGAGCGAGGAAGAAGAGAAGAACTGGATCGCCGAATGCGGCGCGCGCGTGGACGAGGAGGTCAACGCCTACCTCAACTGCCCGGTGCAGCCGGTGGAAGCCATGTTCGACTACCTGTACGCCGACCCGCCGCCGGACCTGCTGGCCCAGCGCGCCGCGGCCATCGCCCTGGAGCAGCGCCATGGATGACATGAAGCGCAGCACCGGCGCGCACGCCGGCCACGACCCCGTCAGCGACCACGGCGCCGCCGGCGCCAGCGGAGAGAACCCCATGACCGCCACCCCCATCACCCTGATCGAAGCCGTGACCCAGGCGCTGGCCTGGGAGATGGAACACGACCCGTCGGTGCTGGTGCTGGGCGAGGACGTGGGCGTCAACGGCGGCGTGTTCCGCGCCACCGCCGGCCTGCAGCAGCAGTTCGGCGCGCAGCGCGTGCTCGACACCCCGCTGGACGAGACCACCATCGCCGGCCTCACCGTCGGCCTGGCCGTGCAGGGCATGAAGCCGGTGGCCGAAGCGCAGTTCGACGGCTTCGTCTACCCGATGGTCGACCACATCATCTGCCACGCCGCGCGCATGCGTAACCGCACCCGCGGCCGCCTGCACTGCCCGATGGTGCTGCGCGTGCCGTGGGGCGGCGGCATCCGCGCGCCGGAACACCACAGCGAGGCCAACGAAGCCATCTTCACCAACGTGCCGGGCCTGCGCGTGGTACTGCCGTCCAGCCCGCAGCGCGCCTACGGCCTGCTGCTGGCCGCGATCCGCGAGCCGGATCCGGTGATCTACATGGAGCCCAAGCGCATCTACCGCCAGTACAAGGAAGTGGTCGCCAACGACGGCGAGGCGCTGCCGCTGGACGTGTGCTTCGTGCTGCGCGACGGCACCGACGTGACCCTGGTGGCCTGGGGCGCGCAGGTCAAGGAAGCGCTGGAAGCGGCCGACAGGCTGGCCGGCGAAGGCATCAGCGCCGAAGTCATCGACGTGGCCACGCTGCGCCCGCTGGATTTCGCCACCATCGCCGAATCGGTGGCCAGGACCGGCCGCTGCGTGATCGTGCAGGAAGCGCCCAAGACCGCCGGCTTCGGCGCCGAGATCGCCGCGCGCCTGGCCGAGGAGTCGATGTACGACCTGCTGGCACCGGTCGAGCGCGTCACCGGCTACGACACCCACATCCCGCTGTTCCGCCTGGAGATGAAGTACCTGCCGAGCGTGGAGCGGATCGTGGCGGCGGCCAGGCGCGCGGTGGCGGCGGGCTGACATGCGCGCGCGACTGCTCAGTGCCTACCGCAGCCAGTACCCGGTGCCGTTGCGTTTCCGCGCGGGCGAGATCGTCCAGCTCGGCGTGCGCGACGAGGAATGGCCGGACTTCGCCTGGGTGCGCACCGCCGAAGGCCGCGCCGGCTGGGCGCCGGTGGCGTGGCTGCGCGTGCTCGGCGACGGCCGCGCCGAGGCGCTGCGTGACTACAGCGCGCAGGAGCTGGACGTGGACAGCGGCGAGAGGGTGCGACTGCATCACGAACACGGCGGCTGGTGGTGGGCCGAACGCGCCAACGGCGCGCTCGGCTGGCTGCCGGCACGCGACCTGGAACTACTGGAAGAAACCCCCTGAAATGAGCCAGACCAAAAACTTCAACCTGCCCGACCTGGGCGAAGGCCTGCCGGACGCGACCATCGTGGAGTGGTTCGTCAAGGAAGGCGACGTGATCAAGCTGGACGAGCCGCTGGTGTCGATGGAGACCGCCAAGGCCGTGGTGGAAGTGCCCTCGCCGGTCTCCGGCAAGGTGCTGAAACTGGCCGGCGCCGCCGGCGACATCGTGGTGACCGGGCACATGCTGGCCCAGTTCGAGATCGACCCGAACCTGCCGCAGCGCGCTGAAGGCCAGGACACCGGCCACCACCACGGCGCGCCCGCTCCGGCCACGCCGGCACCGGCGCCGGCGCCCGCAGCGGCACCCGCCGCTGCCGCTGCCGAACGCGCCGACGAAGGCACCGTGGTCGGCGCCATGGTCAGCTCCAACGCCGTGCACACCGAACAGGCCGTGGCCGTGGGCGGGGTCAAGGCGGTGCCGGCGGTGCGTGCGATGGCGCGCAAGCTCGGCGTGGACCTGGCGCGGGTGCGCGCCACCGGCGCCGACGGCGCGGTGACCATGAACGACGTCAAGCAGGCCGCCGCCGCGGGCACCGCACGCATCGGTTCCTCGCCCACCGCGGCGCCGCAGGCAGCGGCCGCGCCAGCGCCGGCCGTACGCGCTGAAGCCGCGCGCACGCCGCTGTCGGCCGCCGGCAAGCCG
The DNA here is from genome assembly GCF_056393235.1 of Stenotrophomonas sp. Steno-Z2. NCBI lineage: Bacteria > Pseudomonadati > Pseudomonadota > Gammaproteobacteria > Lysobacterales > Lysobacteraceae > Stenotrophomonas > Stenotrophomonas sp. Steno-Z2. The sequence continues at coordinate 619,430 of NZ_JBWJOY010000001.1, forward strand.
ATGCGCACCGCGCCCCCGGGCGTGGCCGCCAAGGGCCAGCCGGAGCCGCTCAAGGGCGTGCGCCGCAACATGGCGCGGGTGATGGCCGATGCGCACAGCAAAGTCGTGCCGACCACGCTGACCGACGACGCCGACATCCACGCCTGGGCACCGGGCAACGACATGACCTCGCGCCTGGTGCGCGGCATCGTGACCGCCTGCCAGGCGGTGCCGGCGATGAACGCCTGGTTCGACGGCGACAACCTCACCCGCACCCTGCACGCGCAGGTGGACATCGGCATCGCCGTGGACACCGACGACGGCCTGTTCGTGCCGGCGCTGCGCAACGCCGACATGCTCGACGCGCGCGGCGTGCGCGAAGGCATCAACCGCCTGCGCCAGCAGGTGGAGGACCGCAGCATCGCGCCATCGGAGCTGAGCGGCTACACCATCAGCCTGTCCAACTTCGGCATGTTCGCCGGCCGCTACGCCACCCCGGTGGTGGTGCCGCCGTGCGTGGCCATCGTCGCCGCCGGCCGCGCCCGCTTCCAGGTCACCCCGGTGATGGGGGGTGTGGAAACGCACAAGGTCATCCCGCTGTCGGTCACCTTCGACCACCGCGCCTGCACCGGCGGCGAAGCCGCGCGCTTCCTGCGCGTGCTGATCGACGACCTGGCCAGGCCGGACTGACGCCGACGGCGGATGTTCTGCAGCAGGACTTGAGCCCGCAGCGATGCGGGCTTTTTTTGTCGCTGCCCTCCGCCACGGCGATCTTCGTGATCGCCGGCCCGCATCGCCCGGCAACGGGACAGGTGAAACGCCATCACGGCGAAGTCCGGCCACGCTACGATGCGGGTCCACCTCCATCCGCTGCCGCCATGAGCCACTGGATCTGTAGCCACTGCAGGGAAAGCAACGAGGACGGTTTCGAACAATGCTGGAAATGCGGCACTCACGCCGATGGCAGCGCGGATCCGGCGTTCCGGCCCGACAATGCCGATCCGCAGGCCTGGCCGCCGCGCCTGCTCGACTGCCTGCGCTGTCCCGGCACCCCGATGGTGTTCGTCGGCCGCAAGCGCTTCCACGAGGGCTCGCAGGCCATGCCGTTCCTGCTCGGCAACCTCGGCGAACTGCTGGTCAACCGCGAGGCCTTCGACCTGCATGCCTGCCCGTCCTGCGGCAAGGTCGAACTGTTCCTCGCCAGCGCGCCGCGCTGAGCCGGCGCGCGCCGCGGCGTCACGCGCGCTTCGACGGCACGGGCGCAAGCTCGTCGTTTCCCACCACCGGAGCGCTCCCATGGCCCACCGCAGCCGCCTGGCCGGTTTCATCATCGATTGCCAGGACACCGACAGCGACACCGCCGCCACGTTCTGGAGCGCGGCGCTCGGCCTGCCGTCCCGACCGGCCGAGACCGACGCGGACTGCGCGCAGTACGCCGAATTGTCCGGTGCGCCCGGCGGCCTGCATGTCGAAGTGCAGCGCGTGGCCCACCCCTCGCGCGTGCACCTGGACATCGAAGCGGACGACATCGACGCCGAGGCCAGCCGGCTCGAAGCCCTGGGCGCGCGCCGCATCGGCTTCGTCAAGCGCTGGTGGGTGATGGAAGCGCCCACCGGCCATCGCTTCTGCGTGGTGCGCATGCGCCATCCCGACCCGGGGCAGGCCGCCAACACCTGGGAATGAACGCGGCGGTTGCCGCGGCAATGGACACCGGGCGGCCTTTCCCTCAGCCTGTCCAACGTCGACGATGCGCCCAGGAGACCCGCAATCCACGGCTCGCGCCGATGGGTGGCGAAACCTTCCGGGGTGCATCCAGCGTTGTTCGACTGCACCTGCCGCCTCACGCACCCCGACGACATCGCGGTGCAGCGGCAGGAGCCTGCGGGCAGGACCCTCGGCAGCGGATTGTCAGCCTCAGCGCGCCACGCCCGCTGCAGGCTGACAATCCGCGCCGACTTTCGCATCCCGGGTGCTCACGCAGGGCCGGAAATCGACGAGCCCGGCGACCTGCCGGCTTTCGCCACGCGCCACCGCGAAGCGCTGCAGCGGCGCGAGCTCGCAGTCGGCCTTGCCGTTGCACGCAGAAGGGTACAGCGTGTAGTGGCACTGGCCGCTGCTGCTGGCGCGGCATTCGAAGCGGGACGCGCCGTCCTGCACGCGGACCCTGCTGTTCAGGGTTTCCACATCCGAGTCCACCTCGCTGGTGAAGGTGGTGGTGCCCGCCGAACAGCCGGACAGCATGGCCAGGAACGGCAGCAGCACGAAGAACCTGGGCAGGGAGAATCTGGTGGTCATGGCATTCCTCCGGTCATATGGGTTGAACAAGGTCACCGATGGCCGACGCTCCAGTGCGTGCCGGGGCGATACCGGCGCGCAGCGCGCGCGTACGCAAGCCCGGTCATCAGCCCCCCGGCAACGCAACGATGCACGGAACAAACGGTGATCGATTGAACGGTGCCCCGGGCATCGAAGGCGGCCGTGCGTGGAACTGCGGCGAGCATAGCCGCGCGCCGCGCCGGCGGAAGCCGCCATGCGACGAAACCCCGTTTCCGGCGATGAAACGCGCCTGCCGGGGCCCCACTGCCCGGCGCGAAGCCCTCGACGTGTGCGTATCGGCATCGTCAGGCGCGGGTGGATGATGCAGGCACCCCGGCCACCGCTTCCGCGTGATGCGCATGCCCCCCGACCCCGGGCCGGCCGCCAGCACCCGCGAATGAACACGGCGATTGCGGCGACAATGGCCACCTTCCCCGCAACGGAGCCCGATGATGTCCCTTTCCGACCTGGGCGGTGCCCGCGTCCTGATCGCCGGCGGCAGCCGCGGCATCGGCCTGGCCATCGCCACCGCATTCGCCCGCCAGGGCGTGCGGTTGAGCCTGTGCGCGCGCGGCGCCGATGGCCTGCGGCGCGCGCGGGAAACGCTGGAAGCCGGCGGCGCGCGCGTGCACGTGCAGGCCTGCGACCTGGCCGATCCGGCACGGATCGAGGCCTGGGTCGAAGCCGCCGCCGCCGCGCTGGGCGGCATCGACGTGGTGGTCAACAACGCCTCCGGGTTCGGCAACGGCGATGACGACGCCAGCTGGCGGGCCGGCTTCGAAGTCGACCTGATGGCCGCGGTGCGCACCAACCGCTTCGCGCTGCCGCACCTGCGGCGCAGCGAGGCACCGGCCATCCTCAACGTCAGCTCGATCAACGGCCGCGTGCCGACGCCGCGCGCGGCCGCCTATTCCACCGCCAAGGCGGCACTGGACTACTACACCGTCACCCTCGCCACCGAACTGGCACGCGAACGCATCCGCGTCAACGCCATCGCCCCGGGTTCCATCGAGTTTCCCGGCGGGCTGTGGGACCAGCGCCGCACGTCCGAGCCGGCGCTCTATGAACGCATCCGCGAACGCATTCCGTTCGGCGGCTTCGGCCATGCCGACGACGTGGCCGCGGCCGCGGTGTTCCTGTGCTCGCCCGCCGCGCGCTGGATCACCGGGCAGGTGCTGGCGGTGGATGGCGGCCAGTCGCTGCCGGCCTGAGCGCGCCGCGCCGCTTCCACTTCACGCCGGTTCCACCAGCTGCGCCGACCCGATCACCCGCACGCCCGGACGCGGCGCCAGCGCCGCTTCGACCAGCGCATCGGCGATGCGACCGGCCGGGTTGATGCGCCACGCACGCGGCAGCACCGGCGCCAGTGCCCCCAGCACCCGTGCGGCGGCATGCTCGCCGGGTCGCGGTTCGGCGCGCTCGCCGCCGATCAGCCCCGGCCGCACCAGCGCCAGCGACGCGAACGCCAGTGCGCGCAGGTCCCGCTCCAGCCCGCCCTTGACCCGATTGTAGAAAAACGGCGAGCGCGGATTGGCGCCCATCGCCGAGTTCAGGGCGAACACCGTGCAGCCGTGCGCCCGCACGGCGCGCGCGATGGCCAGCGGATAGCCATGGTCGATGCGCTGGAAAGCCTGCCGCGACCCAGCCTGCTTCAGGGTCGAGCCCAGCGCGCAGATCGCCGCGTCCACCTGCCACCAGGGCGCGTCCGCCGGCAGGCGTTCGAAGTCCAGCACCGGAGCCAGCAGGCGCGGATGCCGCAGCGCCAGCGGCCTGCGCACGGGCGCGACGACGGCCGTGCAGCGCGCGTCGGCCAGCAGGCGCCGCAGTACCTGCGATCCGACCAGGCCGGTGGCCCCGGCCAGCAATACACGCATCCCGCTCCTCCTTCGCCGGCTGTTCAAGCCGGCATCCGCCATGCCGATAATGGGGCATCGATCCCCGCCCGCGGCCCGGCCGCGTCTCCCGTCCAGAACCGCCCCGCGATGGCCGACAGCACCGACACACCGCCTCCCCAGCCTGCCGGACTGGGGCGCATCCTGTCACGCCGCCAGGCCGTGGCCGAAACGCCGGCGTCCGCCTCCGCGGCGCCGGCACCGGCAGCGCCCGCGCACGGCCACGGCGCGGCACCGCTGCAACGGATCTTCAGCCAGGCGCATGCGCCGGAAGCGCTGCTGCACGCGTTCGCCCAGGGCATGTCCAGCCTGCCCGGCGAACTCGGCGATCTCGGCCGGCTGCTGCACAGCGCCTGCGACCGCCAGGAGTGGGAACGCTACGGCCGCCTGCTGCGGCAGCTGATCGACAAGTACATCCGCACCATCGAACTGGAACCGGCGCCCGCCGGCAACAGCGAGGCCGAGCGCCTGCGCGACATGCTGCGCAACACCCTGGGCGCGGTGCTGTCCAGCCTGCTGCAGCAGGCGCCGGAGCTGGAAACCCAGGCCCGGCGCATGGGCGAGGAACTGCGCGGCTGGCGCTCAGGGCAACCGCTGGAGCCGGTGGAGCAGCACCTGCGCGAACTCTGCCACCAGGTCGGCGTGCGCAACGACGTGCTGCACGAACAGCACGACCTGCTGCTCAACCTGTTCGACCTGCTGCTGCAGAACATCGCCGAGCTGATCGACGGCGGCAGCTGGCTGCATGGCCAGATCGACAACGTGCGGCAGGTGCTGGCCGGGCCGCTGGACCGCACCTCGCTCGAGCGCACCCGCAACGACCTGCGCGAGGTGATCTACCGGCAGGGCGTGCTCAGGCAGGGCCTGGAGGAATCCCGGGAGGCGATGAAGGACCTGATGGTCGACTTCGTCGAGCAGGTCGAAGGCATGGCCTCGGAAACCGGCGAGTACCACGACCGCATCGCCAGCTACGCGATCGCCGTGCGCCAGGCGCGCAGCCTCGCCGACCTCGGCCAGCTGCTGCAGAACGTGCTGCAGGACACCGCGCGTGTGCAGGCGCAGGCGCTGCGTGCGCGCGACCGCCTGGCCAGCGCGCGCGCCGAGGCGGTGGCCGCCGAACAGCGCGTGCAGCAGCTCGAACACGCGCTGGAGGAGGCCGGCAGCCAGCTGCGCACCGATCCGCTGACCGGGGCCCTGAACCGGCGTGGCCTGCAGGAACTGCTCGCCGGGGCGATGGGCGATGCGCAGGCGCGACTCAGCGTCGCCATGCTGGACCTGGACCACTTCAGCCAGACCAACGCCGACTACGGCCATGCCGGTGGCGACCATGCGCTGCGCCACCTGGTGGCGACCACGCAGACACGCCTGGGCAGCCACGGCCAGGTCGCGCGCCTGGGCGGCGATGAATTCGTGCTGGTCCTGCCCGGCATGCCGCAGGCGCAGGCCGACGCGCAGCTGCGACGCCTGCAGGAAGCCCTCGCCCATCGCCCGTTCCTGCACGAGGGCCAGCGCGTGCACGTGCGCTTCAGCGCCGGCATCGCGCAATGGCGCCCCGGCGAATCCGCCGACGCCCTGCTGCAACGCGCCGACCGCGCCCTCTACGCGGCCAAGCAGGCCGGCCGCGACCGGGTGGGCAACGCCGACTGAGCGCCGCTCAATGCGCCGGCTTGCCGCCGCGCAGGCGCTGCACCAGCATCACCGCGGCCAGTACCAGCGCGCCGGCGAGGATGCCCACCACCACGCTGCCCAGCGCATTGGCCGCGATCTCCCAGGCCGGCGAAGGAATCCAGCCCACCACCAGGTGGTGCAGGGCTGGTATCGCGTGCACGAGGATGCCGCCGCCGACCAGGAACATCGCCGCGGTGCCGGCGATCGACAGCCCGCGCATCAGCCACGGCATCGCGCGCAGGATCGCGCGGCCCAGCGCCGCGGCGGCGCGGCCGCGGCGCAGCAGCCACATGCCGATGTCGTCGAGCTTGACGATGCCGGCCACCAGCCCGTAGACGAATACGGTCATCGCCAGCGCGATGGCCGCCAGCACCAGCACCCGCTGCAGGAACGGCTCGTGCGCCACCACGCCCAGCGACAGCACGATGATCTCCGCCGACAGGATGAAATCGGTGCGGATCGCTCCGCGGATCTTGTCCTTCTCCCAGGCGACCATGTCCACCCCGGCATCGGCCAGCGCCTGTACGCGCTCGGCGTGCCGCTGCTCGTCCTCCTTGCCGTGCAGGAACCTGTGCGCCAGTTTTTCCACGCCCTCGTAGCAGAGGAAGGCGCCGCCAAGCATCATCAACGGCGTGATCGCCCAGGGCAGCCACGCGCTGATCGCCAGCGCCGCCGGCACCAGGATCGCCTTGTTGAGCAGCGAGCCCTTGGCCACCGCCCACACCACCGGCAGTTCGCGCGCCGCGCTGACGCCGGTGACCTGCTGCGCGTTCAGCGCCAGGTCGTCGCCGAGCACGCCGGCGGTCTTCTTGGCCGCGACCTTGGTCAGGATGGAAACGTCGTCGAGCAGGGTCGCGATATCGTCTAGCAGGGCGAACAGGCCGGCTCCAGCCATGGGGCACCGTGGGCGTTGGGGAAGCGCGGATTGTCCCGCATCGCGGGCCCGCGCGACATGGCCGCCGCGTTCACCCCCCGACCACCCTCCCGCGGCGACACTGCCCGATCATGCCGTGCGGGAGAACGCCTTGACTGCAGCGAAACACGACCCGGCCGCGCCCACCACCGTCGGCAGCATGAGCCGGCGCCAGCAGATCCTGCGGCTGCTGCTGCGCTACCGCAATTCGGGGGTGTTCTCCGGCCTGCAGCTGGACGGCGAGCTGCCGCGCAACGCCCGCCTTCCCGACGACGCCGACCCGGCGCAGTTCGTCTCCGACCTGGAAGCGCTGGGCACCACCTTCGTCAAGCTCGGCCAGGTACTGTCCACGCGCCCGGACATGATCCCGCTGGAGTACGTGGCCGCGCTGGAACGCATGCAGGAACAGGTCGCGCCGATTCCGGTGGAGCAGATCCGCACGGTGATCGAGGAAGAACTCGGCGCCCCGGTCGGCAAGCTGTTCGCGCTGTTCGACCCCGAGCCGCTGGGCTGCGCCTCCATCGCCCAGGTACACCGCGCGGTGCTGCACGACGGCCGCGAGGTGGCGATCAAGGTGCAGAAGCCCGAGGTCGCCGCGCAGCTGCGCTCGGACATCGCGGTGCTGCGCAGTTTCGCCAGCGCCGCCGACCACCTGACCCGCGTCGGCCGCCGCGTGCGCTTCGCCGACTGGCTGGACGAGTTCGCCACCACCCTGCGCATGGAGCTGGACTACGACGCCGAGGCCACCAACCTGTCGCGTTTCGGCCAGCACCTGGCGCCCTACCCGGAACTGTGGGTACCGCAGCCGCTGTGGGACCTGTGCCGGCGGCGGGTGCTGACCATGGAACTGGTGCATGGCGTGCGCGTGGACGCGATCCCGCCGGTGCGGCGCACCGAGCAGTCGATGCAGCCGCTGGCCGCGGCGCTGGTGCGCGGCTACCTGGACCAGATCTTCGTGCATGGCGAGATCCATGCCGATCCGCACCCCGGCAACCTGCGCGTGACCGACGACCAGCGCCTGGCGGTGTTCGACCTGGGCATGGTCGCGCACGTGCCGCCGCGCCTGCGCGAGCGCCTGCTCAAGGTGCTGTTCGCCGCAGTGGACGGGCGCGGCGAGGAAGTGGCCGACGAGATCATCGGCATCAGCACGCGCCTGGAGGACTACGACGAGGAGCGCTACCTGCGCCTGACCGGGCAGATGATCGCGCGCTACGCCGCCAACGGCACCTTGTCCGAAGGCCGCGTGGTGCTGGAAATCGTGCGCATCGCCACCGCCTGCAACCTGCGCACGCCGCCGGAGCTGAGCCTGCTGGGCAAGGCGCTGCTCAACCTGGAAGGCGCGTGCCGCCTGCTGGCGCCGGAGCTGGACATGCGCGGCGTGGTGGAGCGGCAGCTGCAGCACGTGATGCGCGCGCGCCTGGTGAAGTCGCTGTCGGTCGCCAACCTCGCCAGCGAGGCGATGGAGCTGCAGCAGCTGCTGCGCACCGGCCCGCGGCGCATGTCCGACATCCTCAGCCTGGTGGCCGAGAACCGCCTGCAGATGAAGGTCACCGGGCTGGAGGAATCGCGGCTGATGGAGAACATCCAGAAGGTCGCCAACCGCATCGCCGCCGGGCTGATCACCGCCGCGCTGCTGCTGTCCTCGGCGCTGCTGATGCGCGTGCCCAGCCGCTTCTCGCTGTTCGGCTACCCTGCGTTCGCGATGCTGCTGTTCCTGATCGGCGTGATCATCGGCCTGGGCCTGATCGTCAGCGCGCTGCTGTTCGACCGCCGCACCCGCGCCCGCGCGCGCGAGGAACGCGGGCACCGCTGAGCGCCACCCGCGCCGCGCGGGCAGAAAACAACGGAAAACCGGCCATATCCGGCACGCATCGGCTGCCGCTCGATCATCGACGACGATGCGGATCGCACCGCATCGCATGCGCGATGCACCGTGCCTCGGCACTTTCGAAGATCGATACGCGGCATGCAGCGACCGCCCGAAACGCGCCGCGCACTGTGCCGTTTCCAGCAAACATTTCAGTCAGGTTTGTCTGTGCATGATTCGGTCATCCACGTTTCATGCGCCTGACACAGGCCTGTGGATCGCGCCTCTCTTCCCCCGCATAGAGGCGCTTTCCGTTTCCACTACCCAAGCGACCGCATGCATTGGACTTTCTGGCTGTATCTGCCCGCGCTGTTCCTGTTGTTGCTGGCCACGCCCATGCTGGCGCGGCTCAAGGCGGGCCTGCTGACATTGCTGCTGCTGGCGTCCAGCGCCTGGTGGCTGATCGACCGGCTCAGCGGCGACGGCATCAATTCGGCCACGCTCTACCACCTGCGCAGCGACATGGAGGGCGCCGGCGTCGGTGATTTCCAGGGTTACATCGTCGTTTTCGTGATCCTTATCCTGCTCTCGCTGAGCCCTTTGCTGCTGCTGCGCGTGCGCCGCTTCCGCCTGCCACGGCATGGCACGGCGCTGTCGGCGGCCTTCGCCGCGCTGCTGGTGGCCGCGGTGGTGGGCAGCCCGCTGTACGGCGACGCGCGCCGCATGTACCAGCAGATGAAGCCGGTGGACTACAGCGTGGTGGCGCCGGAGTACGTGGTGCCGACGCGGGCGCTGGCGCGGCCGAAGAACATCGTGTGGATCTACGGCGAGAGCCTGGAACGCACCTACCTGGACGAGCAGGCGTTTCCCGGGCTGATGCCCAACCTGCGCCGGCTCGCCGGCGAGGCGCTGGACGTGCGCGGCATCGCCTCGGCCGATGGCAGCGGCTGGACCATCGCCGGCTTGGTCTCGTCGATGTGCGGCGTGCCGCTGACCACCGCGCAGGGCGACGAGAACAGCATGGGCCGCATGGGCCACTTCCTGCCCGAGGCGTTCTGCCTGGGCGACTACCTGAAGCAGCAGGGCTACAGCAACCACTACATGGGCGGCGCCAACGGCCAGTTCGCGGCCAAGGCCGACTTCCTCGCCAGCCATGGCTACGACGACATCCGCGACCTGGCCTGGTTCCGGCAGCAGCGCATCGCCAACAGCCATTTCTCCAACTGGGGCATCCACGACGACGTGCTGCTGGAACGCGCCTTCGACCGCTTCATCGAGCTGTCGCGCACCGGCCAGCCGTTCATGCTCACCGCGCTGACCATGGACACGCATCATCCGGCCGGGCATCTGCCGGTGGCCTGCAAGGGCACGCGCTACCCGAGCCCGTACGGCGACATCGGCCTGCTCAAAGCGCTCAAGTGCACCGACCGGCTGATCTCGCGGCTGGTGGACCGCATCCGCGCCAGCGAGTTCGGCGAGGACACGCTGGTGGTGGTCGCCTCCGACCACCTGGCCATGCCCAACGACCTCAGCGCCGTGCTGGAGAAGCTGCAGCGCGAGAACCTGCTGCTGTTCCTCGGCAAGGACATCGCCCCGCGCCAGCTCACCGCCGACGCGGGCACCACCCTGGATTCGGGCGCCACCCTGCTGCAGCTGCTGGACCCGGCCATCGACGCGATCGGCTTCGGCCGTTCGCTGCTGGCCTCGCCGCGCCCCGCCAGCGCCAGCGTCGCCGCGCTCAAGGCCGACCCTTCCGGCTATGCGCGCTACCGCGCCTTCGCCCGCTCGCTGTGGCTGGGCGACCAGACCCGCATGCTGCGCCTGGACGACGACCAGGTGCTGGTCGGCGTGCAGAAGGTGCAGCCGCCGGTGCTGCTGGAATACGACGCGCAGTGGGCGCTGGAATCGGTGTACCTGGAAAATACCTCGCGCCGGTTCGACGAGGCCGACCCAAGCCACCGCCTCGCCTACGTGGACCGCTGCACCGCCTTCGAGGACGCTTCGGCCGACGGCGACTGGTGCGCGCTGCTGGTGGACAGCGACCAGGGCATGCGCCTGTACCGCGATGCGCAGCTGCGCCGCGGCATCGCCGTGGACGCGCCGCTGGAGCCCTTCCACGGCCCGCGCCCCAGCGTGCGCCAGTCGCGCATGATCAGCCGCAAGGCGCAGCACACGCGCCCCGGCCGGTACGTGCTGGAGCTGTATGCCAGCCAGCGCCCGGAACGCGCGTTCTGGGTCGAGGCGGTGTCCTCGCAGCGCAGGGTGGTGGTGGCCCAGCAATGGGTGCTGCCGGACAGCGACGGCCGCATCACCCTGCCGCTGGGCCTGGACGAGGAGATCGACGACCTGGAGATCCGCGCCTGGCTGGGCCACGCCGAGAAGCTGGCGGTGGACAGCTACGCGCTGGTGCCGGCGATCCGCAGCCGGCCGCGCTCCTGAGCCCGCCGCCCTGTCGAACGCCCCCGTAGGAGCGGCTTCAGCCGCGAACGCTTTCCGGGCAGGCCACAGGAGCGTTCGCGGCTGAAGCCGCTCCTACGACATGCCGGGGTTTCCGCATCTCCGATTCCGGCGATTACTGGATCGCCGCGTATCGCTGGGCACCACCAGCGCGATCATTCTGCGCGGCAGGATCTCCGCGCATGCCATGCGTGGCACGTGGAAGCAGGAAACAGCAACGCGCACGCACCCCCGTAGGAGCGGCTTCAGCCGCGAACGCTTTCCGGACAGGCCACAGAGCGTTCGCGGCTGAAGCCGCTCCTACGACGACGACGTGCCGGGGACCTACGTCGCCGATCCAGGCGCCTGCGGGTCGCCGCGCACCAGGCGCACGTCGGTAGGCGTCGCCAGCGCGATGCCCTGCTCGGCGGTCGCGCGCAGCAGTTCGAACAGCAGCTCCGAGCGCGCGCCATACACGGCGCGCGGACTGGACACGTAGGCGAAGCAGTTCAGCGCCACCAGCCCGCCGCCGATCGAATCGATGAACACCGACGGCGCCGGTTCGGCCAGCACCTTCTCGTTGCCGGCGAAGATGTCCAGCAGCAGTTGTCGCACCCGGCCCACGTCGGTACCCAGCGGCACCGAGAACTGGATCTGGATGCGCCCCAGCGTGTTGGCCATCGTCATGTTGCGGATGGTCTTGGTGATCAGTTCGGAGTTGGGCACGATAAGCGTGGACTTGTCGCCCACCTGGATCTCGGTGGAGCGCACCGAAATGCGGCGGATGTCGCCCTCCTCGTCGCCGATCTTCACCCAGTCGCCGATCTTCACCGGGCGCTCGGCGAGCAGGATCAGGCCGGAGACGAAGTTCTGGGTGATCGCCTGCAGGCCGAAGCCGATGCCTACCGACAGCGCGCTGGCCAGCAGCGCCAGCTTCTCGAAACCGATGCCCAGCGTGGCCAGCGACCACAGCACCGCCAGCGCGATGCCCAGGTAGCGGGCGACGGTGCTGATCGAATTGCGCGCACCGCTGTCCAAGCCAGTCCGCGGCAGCCAGGTATCCACCAGCCATTGCTGCAGCAGCTTCATCAGCCCCAGGCCGAGCAGCAGCACCAGCACCGCCCACAGCAGCGCCGACGGGCGCAGCGTCTGCCCGCCGATTTTCAGCCCCGCGTTCAGGGTGTCCGCCCAGGCCGACAGCGCCGCGGCATTGCCGAACCACGCCGCCACCGCGGCCACGCCCAGCAGCACCACGCCGATCCGCAGCACCGCCGACAGCAGCACGCCGGCCTGTTCCAGCCGCGCCGGCTGCACGCCGGTGGACAGGCGCAGGGTGCGGCCGAAGACGCTGTCCGGCGCGAACAGCCACAGCGACAGGTCGTCGGCGAAACGGGTCAACAGCGTGACGGCCATGCCCACGACGGTCACCCACACCATCTGCTGGGCGACGAACATGGCGAAGTTGAGGTAGCCCAGCAGGGTCGCCAGCAGCGCCGCCAGCACGGTGAGGTGGCCCGCCAGGCGCGCCAGCACCAGCCAGCCGCTGCGCGCCGCGCGTGGCGGCTGGCCGTCGGCCGCCGCACCGGCCTGCTGTTCGGCCAGCGCGGCCTCGGCGGCGCGGCGCCGGTGCAGCCGCGCCAGCGTCACCAGCGCGCCCATGATCAGCGCCACGTAGGCCAGCGCGACCAGACCGTCGAGCGTGACCGTGCTCACCGCCGAGGTGCGCGCCGAGCGGTTGATCTCGCGCAGCAGCGCGGCCAGCCAAGTGACGCCGGCCGCGCCCCAGGCGAACCGGCGCAGGTGCAGCGCGGCCACGTCGTCGATGCCCAGCAGGCGCCACGACGGCCGGTGCGGCACCAGCAGGCTGGCCGCCAGCGCCGCGTAGAAGGCGGCGACGAAGCTGGCCATGACGAAGATGTCGGCCACCGATTCCAGCCGCGGCGGAATCGCCGCTATCCCGCGCAGGCTGGCGACCACGACCATCGCCGCGAAACCCGGCAGCAGGGTGCCGACCAGCAGCAGCCACACCGCCAGGCCCGAGCGGCGCAGGCGCCCGGCCGGCGCGTGCCCGGACGCGGCGTAGCGGCGGCCGAGGTGGCGCAGCCACAGCCGCAGCGGGAACACCATCAGCAGCGCCAGCGCCGCGCCCAGCAGCGGCGAGGTCCAGCCATGCGCGGCCACGGCCGTCTTCAGTCCGCCGGCGGCCTGACGGTACAGCCCCTGCAGGCGCACCAGATCGTCGGGCAGGCTGGCGGCGAACTGCCGCCACAGCGCCGGCGACAGCGGCGAGCCGACCTTGCGCCCGAGCTGCTCGCCGAACTGCTGCGCGCGTGTTTTCTCGATCGATTCGCTCAGCTGCCGCGCGTCCTCGGCCAGCAGCCTGCCGCGCTTGATGTCCGCGTCGAGCTGGCTGCGCTGCTGGTCCAGCGCGCTGCGCTGGCGGCCGATGCTGCGCTCCTCGGTGGCGCCGTCGTCCAGCGGCCCGAGCTGGGCGATGCGCGCGTCGATCTGCTCCAGCTGCGGCGTCAGCGCGGCCACCGCCGCGTCGGCATCGCGTTTGGCCTGCAGTGCCTGCTCGGCGAGCGTCCTCAGCGTCTCGGGTGCATCGGCGTCGTCCAGCGAGCGGCGCACCGCCTGCAGCGCGCGCTCGGCCTGGCCGATGCGCGCCTGCGGCGACGCTGCCTCCGCCACGGTGTCGGCAGCCGCGGCCGCCATGGGCGGTACGCCGCTGCCGACCAGCAGGAACACCAGCAACAAGGCGCGCAGCAGCGGGAAACGAGGGCGGGAGGACAAGGCAGCGGATCCGCGGACATGCGCGGACCACCGCGCGTGTGCGGACTATAAGTCAGCCGGCGTCCATGCTCCGCCAACGCCGCGGACGATGCCCTCGCCCGCCGCCACGCGCCGCGGCCGCGTTCAGTACTTCAGGCCGAGCTCGGCCACATGCGGCCGGTGCGCCTCGTACAGGTCCTGGAACTCTTCCTCGGTGAACTCGTCCGGTGCGTACACCGCCACCGGGTCCCATTGCCGGTCGGTCGGCAGCGGCTGCCGCGGCCCGGCGCGCAGCGAATAGCTTTCGCCCTCGTAATCGACCAGGTCCGGCACCTGCTCCCAGCGTTCGCGCGCATAGCGCTCCGGGTCCTTGAGAAGGATCACGGCGTACATCGGCGTCTCCCGTATTCGGTGCCGCAAGCCTAGCGCAGGCGCGTTGCCGAGGGCAGCGCGACGCCGCGCGCGGGGCGCCTGGGCACGCCGCATTCACCGCCGCTGGCCTATAGCTCCATGGGCTTTCCCCTGCCGGAGTCCCCATGAACCATCCGCCCCTGCCCACCGTCGCCGCCCTCGACCTGCCGCGCTACCTCGGCACCTGGTACGAGATCGACCGCCTGCCGATGCGCCACGAGCCGGAAGACGCCACCGACGTCAGCGCGCACTACACGCTCGAGGACGACGGCGCCATCCGCGTGCGCAACCGCTGCCTGCGCGACGGCGAACTGGAAGAAGCCATCGGCCAGGCCAGGCCGGTCGATGCTTCCAACAGCCGCCTGGAAGTGAGTTTCCTGCCCGAAGGGCTGCGCTGGATTCCCTTCACCAAGGGCGACTACTGGGTGATCCTGGTCGACAGCGGCTATACCAGCGCGCTGGTCGGCAGCCCGGACCGCAAATACCTGTGGCTGCTGTCGCGCGAACCGCACATGGACGAGACCACCCGCCAGCACTACATCGGCTACGCGCGCCAGCAGGGCTTCGACGTGGATCGCCTGATCCACACCCCGCACACCGGCCACCCGACCGCCTGAGCGGCACCAGGCACGGAGCCGTCACATGGACCTGAAGAGCGGCTATCCCTTCTGGGCGATCAGGAACGGCCTGATGCGCGCCTATCCGCCGTTGCGGCAGGCGCTGCGCTGCGACGTCCTGGTGATCGGCGGCGGCATCACCGGCGCGCTGATCGCCGACGAACTGGCCACGCACGGGCACGAGGTGGCGGTGGTGGAGCAGCGCGACATCGGCTGGGGCTCCAGCGCGGCCAGCACCGCCCTGCTGCAGTACGAGATCGACACGCACATGACCGAGCTGGCCGCGCGCTACGGCGAGGACGCCGCGGTGCTGGCCTACCGCGCCTGCGCCGAGGCGATCCCGCAGCTGCAGGCGCTGGCCGCGGAACTGCGCGGCGTCGACTTCCGCCGTGGCGACAGCCTCTACTACGCCAGCCGCGGGCGCCACCGCGACGACCTGCGCGCCGAGTACGCACTGCGCAGGAAGCACGGTTTCGGCGTGCACTGGCTGGAGCCGGACGACATCGACGCCGCCTACGGCTTCCTTGCGCCGGCGGCCATCCTCAGCGACCTGGCCGCCAGCGTGGACCCGTACCGCATGGCGCACCGCCTGCTGGCGCGGCTGCAGCGGCGCGGCGCGCAGGTGTTCGACCGCACTACCGTCACCGGCCTGCGCCCGACCTCGCGCGGCGTGGTGGCGACCACCGCCGAGGGCGTGGAGATACGCTGCGGCCACGTGGTGCTGGCCGCCGGCTACGCGAACGAACGCTGGCTCGACCAGCGCGTGGCCCGCAACCGCAGCAGCTATGCCTTCGTCACCGACCCGCTGCCGGCCGAGGCGCTTGGGCCGTTGCGCCGGACCATGCTGTGGGAATCGGCCCGCCCCTACCTGTACCTGCGCAGCACCGCCGACCTGCGCCTGCTGGTGGGCGGCGAGGATGACGCCGTCGACATACCGGCGCGCCGCGACGCGCGCGTGGAGCGCAAGGCGCACGGCCTGGTCGTCAAGGTACGGCGGCTGTTCCCGCACCTGGCAGTGGCGCCGGCCTTCGCCTGGGCCGGCACCTTCGCCGAAACCCGCGATGGCCTGCCGTTCTTCGGCGCCCATCCGCAGTGGGGGCCGCGGGTGCTGTTCGCCATGGCCTACGGCGGCAACGGCATCACCTATTCGATGATCGGCGCCGGCCTGCTGCGCGCGGCCATCGAACGGCGGCGGCACCGGCTGGTACGGCTGTTCGGTTTCGCGCGCCTGGGCTGAGCGCGCCGGCCACGACAGCCCCGGTTCACCGCCGCCGCGCTAGCGTCGGCGTGTCCCACCTGCCACGATGACGGCCCCAGCCAGGAGCGCCAGCGCGATGAACCGGTTCCTCATGATCCTTGCCTGCCTGCTGGCGCCGACCCTGGCGGTGGCGCAGCCGGCCGGCAGCGCGCCGGGTTCGCTGGACCTGAGCGTGCCGCAGGCGCCGATGCGCTATCTCAACGATCCGTCCTACCAGGCCGATGCCCCCGGCACCTATTACGGCGACCACAGCGGCCCGGCGCCGCGCAAGGACGCCACGGCCGCGACGGTGCTCGACGACAAGCTGCAGGTGCATGGCACGCTCAGCACCGGCATCGGCTATTCCAAGGCCTTCGGCAACAGCCACTGGAGTTCGGCCGACATCAATCTCGGCAAGAACTACAACACCGACGAGGGCAAGACCCGGCGCGTGGACCTGAACATCCACGTCAGCCAGGGCAAGGGCGCCGGCCCGTTCGGCTACGGCCCCGGCCCGTGGTACGGCGGCTGGTGAGCCGGCGCGGCGGGAGTCAACCGCCGCAGCGCATCCACACGCAGTCGATGGCGTCCAGCGCCAGGTGCAGCAGCAGGCCGATGCCGAACAGGCGCGTGCGCCGCGGCAGCAGCAGGCCGGCGTAGACCGCGGCCGCCGGCGCGGTGTGCAGCGGGTGGAAGCCGATGCTGCAGCGGTCCGGCGCATAGACTGGATCGGCCAGCAGGTGGTCCAGGTCGATCACCCAGCCCAGCAGCATCAGCAGCCAGGCGCGGCCGAACCGCGGCCGCCAGAACAGCCACGCAAGCAGCGCCGGCACCGCCGCGTGCAGGCACAGATGCACGATCGCGCGCAGTCCCATGCCGCTCAGGCGTCGGCCAGCGAGGCCATGTCGATGACGAAGCGGTACTTCACGTCCGAACGCTCCATGCGCGCGAAGGCCTCGTCGATGCGCTGGATCGGGATCGACTCGCACTCCGGGTAGACGCCGTGCGCGGCGCAGAACTCCAGCAGCTCGCGGGTCTGCGCGATGCCGCCGATCAGCGAGCCGGACACCTGCCGGCGCCCGCGCATCAGCGCCGCGGCGTTGACCGGCATCTGCTCCAGCGCGCCGACCACGACGATGCGGCCCTCCACGTCGAGCAGGCGCACGTAGGGGTCCAGCTCGTGCGCCACCGGCACCGTGTCGATGATCAGGTCCATCGACGAGGCCGCCGCCTTCATCGCCTCGGCGTCGCGCGACAGCAGCACCCGGTGCGCGCCGAGCGCGCGCGCGTCGTCGGCCTTGGCCGCGCTGCCGGTCACCAGGGTGACCTCGCAGCCCAGCGCCACGCCGAGCTTGACCGCCATGTGTCCCAGCCCGCCCAGGCCGACCACGCCCAGCCGCGTGCCGGGGCCGGCGCCGTAATGGCGCAGCGGCGACCAGGTGGTGATGCCGGCGCACAGCAGCGGCGCGGCGCGCGCCAGGTCCAGCCGCGGCGAAAGCCCGATGGCGAATTCCTCGCGCACCACGATCATGCGCGAGTAGCCGCCCTGGGTCGTCTCGCCGCTGATGCGGTCGCGGCCGTTGTAGGTCATGGTCGGGCCCTGCCGGCAGAACTGTTCCTCGCCGTGCGCGCACTGGTCGCACTGCCGGCAGCTGTCGACCATGCAGCCCACGCCGACCGCGTCGCCCACCTTCAGCCGCGCGACCGCGCTGCCCACCGCGCGGACCCGGCCGATGATCTCGTGGCCCGGCACCATCGGGTAGCGTGAGCCGCCCCAGTCGTTGCGGACCTGGTGCAGGTCCGAATGGCAGACGCCGCAGTACAGGATGTCGATGGCCACGTCGTCCGGGCGCAGCGCACGGCGCTCGATGGCCAAGGGTTGCAGCGGCGCGCCGGCAGAAAGCGCGGCGTAGGCGGGGGTGTGCATGGCATGTCCCGGGGATGGATCGCAGCGGATTGTACCGGCCGTCTCCGGCGGCGGCGTTACACTGTGCGCCCTGCCGGGCCGTCGCGCCGCGGCCGTTCCGGAGTGGTGATGATCAACAACGACGTACTGCGCAGCATCCGCTACATGCTCGACCTGGGCGACAGGCACGTGGTGGACCTGATCCACCTGGCCGACCCCGCGTTCGACGTGGACCAGGCGCAGGTGCACGATTTCCTGCGCCGCGACGACGAGCCGCTGTTCCAGGCCTGCCCGGACGCCGCGCTGGCGCGTTTCCTCGACGGCCTGATCCACCACTTCCGCGGCCGCGACGATTCGCAGCCGCAGCGGGCGCCGGAAACGCGCATCACCAACAACCTGGTGCTGAAGAAGCTGCGCGTGGCCTTCCAGCTCAAGGACGTGGACATGCACGCGATCTTCGCCGCGGCCGGCTTCCCGCTGTCCAAGCCGGAGCTGTCGGCGCTGTTCCGCCAGCCGGACCACAAGAACTACCGCGCCTGCGGCGACCAGCTGCTGCGCAACTTCCTCAAGGGCCTGACCGCGCGCCTGCGCGGCGCGTAAAGCAACCGCACCAACCGGCGCATCGCCACGTAATCCGATCGGCTGAACGCCGATGTGCCTCACCCTTCCGCAGGAACGACTCTGGGTGGCCTCGGGCCATCAGTCGCGATCGGGGCTTTCCCGGCAAGGCCCCCATCGCGACTGAAGTCGCTCCTACGGCGCGATGGCTTGGCGCCATGCGCGACCAACGAAGCACCTCATGCGGGGCGAGCCCCGCCTCTACGGATGCAA
Organism: Stenotrophomonas sp. Steno-Z2; assembly: GCF_056393235.1. Lineage (NCBI taxonomy): Bacteria > Pseudomonadati > Pseudomonadota > Gammaproteobacteria > Lysobacterales > Lysobacteraceae > Stenotrophomonas > Stenotrophomonas sp. Steno-Z2. The sequence goes on from NZ_JBWJOY010000001.1 coordinate 638,215, forward strand.
GAAAAAGCCCGGCATCGCCGGGCTTTTCCTGTTACGCCATGCGCGGGCTGCTTACCAGCTGAAGCGCGGGCCGACCGACCATTCCTTGTTGCCGTGGCGGTCCATCTTGATGTCGCCGTTGATGCCCCAGTTCTGGTTCAACTTCACCTGGCCGCCCAGGCGGCCGTAGAACGCGCCGTCCGGGTTGACGCCGTGCTTCTTGGTGTAGTCCTGGTAGCCGGCGAAGGCATACACCTCGGCGTGCTCGCCGAACGCGTTGCGCAGGCCCACTTCGGCGTTGTAGCCGTCGAAGTCCAGGTTGCTGTGGTGCGGGTCGAACTTCTGGTAGCCCACGCGCGCGACCAGGTCGGTGCTCGTCGCGATGGCGCGGTTATAGCCGGCGCCGATGCGCCACTGGTCGAACTTGGCGTCGGTGTGGTCGACCTTCTGCTGGGTGAAGTCGCCGAACACGTGGAAGTTCGGGTGGAAGGCCCAGGAGCCCTTCAGCGCCCAGCCGTCGGCGTCGGGACCGGACACGTCGGTCTTGACGTAGTCGCCTTCGACATAGTTGTAGGAAAGGTTGTCGGCAGCGGAAGCGGCGAACGGGAGGGCGGCCGCCAGGGCCAGGGCAATCAGGGAAGTCTTCATGGGGGTACACCTTCAGGAATTACTGTCTGGTGGCGCGGCAGGCTCGTCGGCTGCCTGCGTCCGGATGTAATTTTTCCGTTATGCACCTCAATCCTTCCTGAAGTCGCCGCCCTTCCTGGACGGCGTTTTTAGGCTTGTATTCAGCCGTTTTCTGGCACGCGCGCGTTCCGGCGCGGTTTTCCTTTCGCCGGCCCACTGCCGCCGGCCTGCCGGTGCAGCGGCGCGCCGGTGGCGATGTCGCTGAGGATCGGGCAGTCGGGCCGCTCGTCGCCGGCGCAGCAGTCGGCCAGCGCGCGGACCGTGCTCACCATGTCCTGCAGTTCGGCGATGCGCTGCTGCAGTACCGCCACGTGCTCCAGCGCCATGCGCTTGACGTCGGCGCTGTGGCGCGAGCGGTCGCGCCACAGCTGCAGCAGTTCGCCGATGCGCTCCACGCTGAAGCCCATGTCGCGCGAGCGCTTGATGAAGCCCAGGGTGTGGATGTCGCGCGGGCCGTAGACGCGATATCCGGCCTGGGTGCGCGCCACCGGGCCGATCAGGCCGCTGTCCTCGTAGTAGCGGATCATCTTGGCCGAGATGCCGGTGGCCCTGGCCGCCTGACCGATGTTCATGGCGTCTTCCATCGCTTTCTCCTCGCAGCGGCGGGGCCTGCCCGCCGGAACGTTGCCGAACGCCCCGATTGTCCCGCCGGGCGGGCCCGGCGGCTACGGGTTGGCCGGTGCGAAGCGCCGCAGCCGCAGCGCATTGCCCAGCACGAACACCGAGGACAGCGCCATCGCCCCGGCGGCGAACACCGGCGACAGCAGCACGCCCCACAGCGGATACAGCACGCCGGCCGCCACCGGGATCAGCGCGGTGTTGTAGGCGAACGCCCAGAACAGGTTCTGGCCGATGTTGCGCATCGTCGCCTGGCTCAGCGCGATGGCGTTGGGCACGCCCTGCAGGCTGCCGGACATCAGCACCACGTCGGCGGCCTCGATCGCCACGTCGGTGCCGGTGCCGATCGCCAGGCCGACGTCGGCCGCGGCCAGCGCCGGCGCGTCGTTGATGCCGTCGCCCACATAGGCCAGGCGGCCGTAGCCGGCCTTCAGCCGCTTCACCGCGTCGACCTTGCCCTCCGGCAGCACTTCGGCCACGACCTCGTCGATGCCCAGCTGGCGCGCGATGGCCTCGGCGGTGCGGCGGTTGTCGCCGGTGATCATCGCCACCTTCAGCCCCAACGCGTGCAGGTGGGCGATGGCCGCGGCGGTATCGGCCTTGATCGGATCGGACACGGCGATGACCGCGGCCAGCCGGCCGTCGATGGCGGCATACAGCGGCGTCTTGCCGTCCCCGCCGAGCCGCGCGGCGACGTCGGCGAACGGCGCCACGTCCACGCCGAGCGCGTGCATGAAGCGGTCCGCGCCCACCTCCACGCGCGCGCCGTCCACCTGCGCGCGCACGCCGTGGCCGGTAACCGATTCGAAGCCCTGCACCGGCGGCAGCGCCAGGCCTTCGGCCTGCGCGGCGCCCACGATCGCGCGCGCGATCGGATGCTCGGAGCGGTCTTCCACCGCCGCCACCTGCGCGAGCACGCGCCCGCGGTCGAAGCCGTCGGCCACGTGCAGGTCGGTCAGCAGCGGCCGGCCTTCGGTGAGCGTGCCGGTCTTGTCCACCGCCACCACCGCCGCTTCCTTCAGCAGCTGCAGCGCCTCGCCCTTGCGGAACAGCACGCCCAGCTCGGCGCCGCGGCCGGTGCCGACCATGATCGAGGTCGGCGTCGCCAGGCCCATCGCGCACGGGCAGGCGATGATCAGCACGGCCACCGCGTTGACCAGGGCGAAGGTCAGCGCCGGCGACGGGCCGAACCACCACCACGCGGCGAAGGTCAGCAGCGCCAGGCCCATCACCACCGGCACGAACCACATCGTGATGCGGTCCACCAGCCCCTGGATCGGCAGCTTGGCGCCCTGCGCCTGTTCCACCAGGCGGATGATCTGCGCCAGCACGGTGTCGCCGCCGACGGCGGTGGCGCGCACGCCGAGCGTGCCGGTCTGGTTGACGGTACCGCCGACCACGCGCGCGCCGGCCGCCTTGGCCACCGGCACCGGCTCGCCGGTGATCATCGATTCGTCCACGTAACTGTCGCCGTCCACCACCTCGCCGTCGACGGCGATGCGCTCGCCGGGGCGCACGTCGATCACGTCGCCGGCCGCCACCTGCGCCAGCGGCACTTCCACCGCGCCGCCGTCGCGGCGCACGCGCGCGGTCCTGGCCTGCAGCTTGAGCAGGCGCTTGATCGCTTCGGAAGTGCGGCCCTTGGCGCGCGCCTCGAGCATGCGCCCGAGCAGGATCAGGGTGACGATGACCGCTGCCGCTTCGTAGTACACGTTGACCGTGCCGGCCGGCAGCAGCCGCGGCAGGAAGGTCGCCACCAGCGAGAAACCGTAGGCGGCCAGCGTGCCGACCGCCACCAGCGAGTTCATGTCCGGCGCGGCGCGCAGCAGCGCGGGAATGCCGGCGCGGTAGAAGCGGCGGCCGGGGATCGCCAGCACCAGCGTGGTCAGCACGAACTGCAGCAGCCAGCTGTTGTGCGTGCCCAGCGTGCGGGCGATGGCGTGGTGGAAGGCCGGCACCAGGTGCGCGCCCATTTCCAGCACGAACACCGGCAGGGTCAGCGCCGCGGCCAGCAGCAGGTCGCGCCGGAGCCCGCGCAGCTCTTCCTCGCGGCGCTGCGCTTCGCGGTCCTCGTCCACGGCCGCTTCCAGCACGCGCGCCTCGTAGCCGGCCCCGGCGACCGCGGCGAGCAGCGCGGCCGTGTCCAGCGCGGCTTCGCCCTGCACGTGCGCGCGGCCGGTGGCGAGGTTGACGCTGGCCGAGCGCACGCCGGGCACCTTGGCCAGCGCGCGCTCGACGCGGCCCACGCACGAGGCGCAGGTCATGCCGTCGATGGCCAGTTCCAGCGGCGCCGGCGCGGGCACTTCGTAACCGGCCTTCTCCACCGCCCGCACCAGCGCCTGCCGGTCCACGCCGTCGCCGCGCACCGTGGCGCGGCCGGTGGCCAGGTTCACCGCGGCGCTGGCCACGCCGGGCACGGCGGCCAGCGCGCGTTCCACCCGGCCCACGCACGAGGCGCAGGTCATGCCCACGACCGCGAGATCCTGCGTCTGTCCGCCGTCGCGGGCGGGATTCTGGCTGTTCTGGCGCATCGCCGGCTCACCTGGGTTGTCCATGATGGCGGCATCTTGAAGCTTCCCATCATGGGAAGGTCAACAGGCCAGGAACCAGACGACAGGAACCAGAAACCTAGTGAGAGCGCATGGCCCCGGCATGCCCTTCCATGTTCCTGGCCCTTGGCCTCTGACCTCCGACCTCTGGCCTCTGGCCCCTGGCCTCCGGCTCCTTGACCTTGCCACCATGGCAAGCCCCAGACTGCCCTCCCCTCAAGGAGAAACCGCCATGAACCTGCATATCGACACCATGACCTGCGGTGGCTGCGCGCGCAGCGTCACCGCCGCCATCAAGGACGTGGACCCGGCCGCCACGGTCGAGATCGACCTGCCCGCCAGGCGCGTGCGCATCGAATCGGCGCAGCCGGCCGCGCGCTTCACCCGGGCACTGGACGAAGCCGGCTTCCCGGCGCGGCAGGACCCGTAGCGGCGGGGCCGGCCGCGCATGAAGCGTTCCCGGTGAGGCCCCAGCGCGGCAAGCCGCGCCTCTACCCGGCCGGCACCGGGCCGATCCGGGCTATGGCAGGCGCTTCCACACCTCGCGCTCGACGCGGCGCCCGCCCTCCCAGCGCTCCAGCGTCCATACATCGCCTTCCAGCGTGTAGCGGAATTCATAGCGGCCGCCGTTTTCCAGCGGATAGGACGCCATCAGCGGCGTCTCCACATAGCGCGAACCATCGCCCTCGTAGGTGCCCGAACCGCCGGCCCAGAATGCGCCGTTGCTCGTGGTGGTGAAGGCGAAGCGGCCGTCGGCCAGCACCTTGGTGCCGGCCAGGCCGCGGCTGGCGTAGTCCACGCGCGCGCCGTCGCCATCGACGGACTCGCCCGCCTGCAGTTGCCAGGCGCCCTGCAGGCGCGCCAGATCGGCGGCGCCGGCGGCAAAGGTGGAACCGGCGCACAGCAGCGTGGCGGCAAGCAGGCGCAGGGTCGAGCGCATCGGCATGGAGCTCTCCTGTGTGCGGGAAGCGGCATTGTGCGCGGCCATGGCGCGGCGCCACCAGCACCGGTTCATCGGCAACTTTCCCCCGAGCCGGAGGCCCTCGCGGCAGGGACGGTATCATGGCCGCCACTCTTCCCCGGCGACACGCGCGTGCAGACCATCCTTACCCCGGTATCGATCGGCGAACTGATCGACAAGATCACCATCCTCGAAATCAAGGCCGAGCGCATCGCCGATGCGGCCAAGCTGGACAACGTGCGCACCGAGCTGGATGGGCTGTGGCCGCTGTGGCTGCAGCAGCAGGCCGCGCGCCCGGAACTGGCCGCGCTCAAGCAGCAGCTCAAGGCGATCAACGAGCGCATGTGGGACATCCAGGACCAGCTGCGCGCGAAGGAAACCGCGCAGGATTTCGGCGATGGCTTCATCGCCCTGGCGCGCGGCGTCTACGGCACCAACGGCGAGCGCGTGGCGGTCAAGAACGAGATCAACCGCGTCGCCGGCTCGGCGCTGGTCGAGGAAAAGCAGTACCAGGGCGAATAGGCCGCCCGGCCGCGCGCAATGAAAAGGCCAGGTCGATGACCTGGCCCGCGGGGTTGCATGCGTGGAGGTGGTTCAGCGCAGGGTGGCCGCGGCGTCGCGCGCGTGTTCGGCCGGTACCGGTGCGGTCTTGATCGACAGGCACATCGGGCACACGCTTTCCAGCACCTTGATCGCGGGTTGGTACACCGTATTGCACTTCATGCACTGGACCATTCCAGTCGTGATGGCTTCCATAAGCCCTCTCTTGATCGTTGTCCGATCCTGCAATATCGCGGCGGCGACCCGCTTTTTCAAGACGCGCATCCCTTGCGCCGCCCTCCGGGCGGCTTCGCCCTGAGGACGGCTGTCCTGCGGTTTTTTCAGGCCGTGGCGGCACGCACTGCAGGAAAACGGCGCATGACGCGGCGCAGACATGGCCGCGCTCACCATGGGCGCACCTTCGTGCCAGGGGCGGCGTCATGCGCGTGATCACACTGTGCCTGTTCCTGCTGTTCGGCCTGGCGCTGGCCGTCGGCGGTGGCTGGCTGCTGGCGCTGCGCGGCAGCGCGTTCTACCTGCTCAGCGGACTGGCGCTGCTGGCGGTGGCCTGGGGCCTGTGGCGCCACCGCCGCTGGGCGAGCTGGCTGTATGCGGCGTGGCTGCTGGTGCTGCTGGCCTGGTCGCTGTGGGAGGCCGGGCTGTACTGGTGGCCGCTGGCGACGCGGCTGGGCGTGCCGGTGCTGCTCGGCCTGCTGCTGGCCCTGCCGGCGGCGCGCCGCTCCGGGCCGCATGGCTACACCGGCCCGGCCGGCTGGCCGGTGCTGGGCGCGGCGCTGCTGCTGGCGGCGGTGGCGCTGGCCGGCATCCCGCGCCACCTGCACGAAATCCACGGCACCCTGCCGATGGCCGCCGTCGCTGCGGCGCCGCGGCTGGGCGACGACGCGCCGCCGCCCGGAGAATGGCGCGCTTATGGCCGCAGCGATTACGGCCAGCGCTATTCGCCGCTGGCGCAGATCACCCCGGCCAATGTCGGCCGCCTGCAGCTGGCGTGGCAGATGCGCACCGGCGACGTGCGCCTGCCGCAGGACGTGGGCGAGACCACCTACGAGGCCACGCCGCTGAAGATCGGCGACACGCTGTACCTGTGCACGCCGCACAGCTGGGCGCTGGCGCTGGACGCGGATACCGGCAAGGAACGCTGGCGCTTCGACCCGGGCGCGGGCATGGAACCGCAGCGCCAGCACCAGACCTGCCGCGGGCTGTCCTGGTTCGCCACGCCGGCCAGCGAAGACGCCGCCACCACGAACGGTGGCGCCTGCGCGACGCGGGTCTTCCTGGCCAGCGCCGACGCCAGGCTGCACGCGCTGGACGCGGCCACCGGCCGCCACTGCGAGGACTTCGGCGAGCACGGGGTGATCGACCTGACCCACAACATGCCGTTCCGGCAGGCCGGCTACTACTACTCGACCTCGCCGCCACTGGTGGCCGCCGGCAAGGTGATCGTGGCCGGCGCGGTCAACGACAACTACGCGGTGGATTCGCCGTCCGGCGTGATCCGCGCCTACGACGCGCGCAGCGGCAGGCTGCTGTGGAACTGGGATTCGGGCAATCCCACCCGCACCGCGCCGCTGGACCCGGCCGATCCGTCGCAGGTCTATACCGCCAGCTCGCCGAACAGCTGGGCGGTGGCCAGCGCCGACGAGGCGCTGGGGCTGGCCTACTTCGCGATGGGCAACCGCACCCCGGACCAGCTCGGCATGTACCGCAGCCCGGCCGAGGAGAAATACGCGTCCTCGGTGGTCGCGCTGGACCTGGCCAGCGGCCAGCTGCGCTGGGTGCGCCAGTTCGTGCACCACGACCTGTGGGACATGGACACGCCGGCGCAGCCGTCGCTGCTGGACCTGGACCTGCCGCAGGGGCGCACGCCGGCGCTGGTGGTGCCGACCAAGCAGGGCGACGTGTACGTGCTGGACCGCCGCGACGGCCGCCCGCTGCTGCCGGTTGCCGAGCGCCCGGCGCCGCAGGGCACGGACATCCCCGGCCAGCGCGTGGCCGCGCGCCAGCCGTATTCGGCGCTGAGCTTCGAGCCGCCGCCGCTGCGCGAGGCCGACATGTGGGGCGCCAGCCTGGTCGACCAGATGCTGTGCCGCATCCAGTTCCGCCGCCTGCGCTACGAGGGCCGCTACACCCCACCGTCGTTGCGCGGCTCGCTGGTCTACCCCGGCAACTTCGGCACCTTCAACTGGGGCGGCGTGGCTGTGGACCCGCAGCGGCAGGTGATGTTCGGCATGCCGACCTACCTGGCCTTCGTCTCCACCCTGGTGCCCAAGGCACAGCTGCAGGAGGGGCAGGCCATGAACACCGGCGAGCACGGCCTCAACGAGAACCAGGGCGCCGACTACGCGGTGGAGCTCAAGCCCTTCCTGTCGCCGCTGGGCGTGCCCTGCCAGGTGCCGCCGTGGGGCACCATCGCCGCCGCCGACCTGCGCACCGGCACGATCGCCTACCAGTACCGCAACGGCAGCATCCGCGATCTTTCGCCGGTGCCGGTGCCGATCCGCCTGGGCGTGCCCGGCATCGGCGGCCCGCTGCTGACCGCCGGCGGCGTCGCCTTCCTGGCCGCGGCGGTGGACGACAACTTCCGCGCCTACGACCTGGCCACCGGCAAGGTGCTGTGGAATGTGCGCATTCCCGCCGGCGGCCAGGCCACGCCGATGACCTACCTGGACAGCCAGGGCCGGCAGATGGTGCTGCTGGTGGCCGGCGGCCACGGCTCGATCGGCACGCGGGCGGGCGACCATGTGCTCGCCTACCGGCTGGAGAACGGGAACGGAGGCAGGAACGAGTGAGGCGGCGGCGCGGCGCCGTCGCGCTCCCGCCGCGCGACGCGGTCGGCGAGTAACCTGCCTGGCGACGCACACGCGGTGCGATGCGCGACGCGGACAAGCCGGCCGGCCAGCATGACAGCGCCGTCGAGGATGCCGGGTCCGCCCGGCATGGGCTTGCGCATGGATGGCGGCGGGAGCGTGCGGGGCAGGCCCCGCACCTGCGGGGGGCAGACGCTCAGTCCAGCGCCAGTACCGGCACGTCGTACCAGCGCGCCTGCGGGAAACGGGCCTGCATGCATTGGCGCAGGTAGCGGCGGCTTTCGGCGGCGATGACCTCGTCGCTGCCGTCGTCGCGGCGGTTCCAGGCGATGCCGTGCAGCGCGATGCCGCGCGCGGCGATGGCCTCCAGCGACAGCAGGGTGTGGTTGATGCTGCCCAGGCGGCCGGACGTGACCAGGATCACCGGCCAGCCCTGCCGCGCCACGTAATCGAGAGTCAGCAGCTGCTCGGTCAGCGGCACCATCAGCCCGCCGGCGCCTTCCACCAGCACCGTGCGGTAGCGCGCGCGCAGGCGCGCGGTGGCCGCGGCGATGGCGTCCAGGTCCAGCGCGCGGCCTTCCAGCCGCGCCGCCAGGTGCGGCGAGGCCGGGTAAGCGTACAGCGCCGGCATGGTGCTGCCGTCGCGGTCCTCGTCGAACAGGCCGCAGCCCATCAGCCGCCGGTGCAGCAGGATGTCGTCCGACGCGCCGGCGCGGCCGGTCTGCACCAGCTTCTGGGTGATCACCTCGTGGCCCTGTTCGAGCCACTGCCGCGCCAGCCAGCCGGTCGCCACGGTCTTGCCGATTTCGGTGTCGATGCCACCGACGAAAATCACCTCGCCGCTCATGCGCGCATGTCCTCCGCCTGCAGCCCTGCCACCAGCGCGACCATGCCGTCGCACAGCTGGCGCAGCTGCGCGTCGTCGATCACGTACGGCGGCATCACGTACACCAGCCGCCCGAACGGGCGGATCCAGATACCCTGTTCCAACATGCGCCGCTGGATGCGCTCCAGCCGCAGCGGCGCGGTCAGCTCGATCACGCCGATGGCGCCGAGCACGCGCACGTCGGCCACCCGGGGCAGCGCGCGCGCCGGCGCCAGCCGCTCGCGCAGCAGGCCTTCGATGCGCTGTACCCTGCCCTGCCAGTCCTGCGCCAGCAGCAGCTGCGTGGACGCCAGCGCCACCGCGCAGGCCAGCGGGTTGGCCATGAAGGTCGGGCCGTGCATGAACACGCCGGCCTCGCCGGCGGCGATGGTGTCGGCGATGTCGCGGCGGGTAATCGTCGCGGCCAGGGTCAGGTAGCCGCCGGTCAGCGCCTTGCCGATGCACAGGATGTCCGGCGCGATGCCGGCATGCTCGCAGGCGAACAACCGGCCGCTGCGGCCGAAGCCGGTGGCGATCTCGTCGCAGATCAGCAGCACGTCGTGTTCGCGGCACAGCCGCGCCAGTTCGCGCAGGTACTGCGGGTGGTAGAAGCGCATGCCGCCGGCGCCCTGCACCACCGGTTCGATGATGAAGGCGGCCAGCTCGTCGCCATGCTCGGCGAACAGGCGTTCCAGCGGCGCGCTGTCGGCCGCGTCCCACGTGCCGTCGAACGGCGTGGCCGGCGCCGGCACGAACCGGCGCGACGGCAGCGCGGCGCCGAACAGGCCGTGCATGCCGGTCACCGGGTCGCAGACCGACATCGCGTTCCAGGTGTCGCCGTGGTAGCCCGAGCGCGTGGTGGCGATGTTGTGCCGGCCCGGCCGGCCGCGCGCGGCCTGGTACTGGATCGCCATCTTCAGCGCCACTTCCACCGACACCGAACCGGAGTCGGCGTAGAAGATCGCATCCAGCGGCGGCGGCACCATCGCCAGCAGCTGCTTGCCCAGGGCGATGGCCGGCTCGTGGGTGAGCCCGCCGAACATCACGTGCGACATGCGTCCGAGCTGGTCGATGGCGGCCTGGTTCAGCCGCGGATGGTTGTAGCCGTGGATCGCGCACCACCACGACGCCATGCCGTCGATCAGCCGGGTGCCGTCGGCCAGTTCCAGCAGCACGCCCTCGGCGCGCGCCACCTTCAACGCCGGCAGCGCATGGCCCAGCGCGCTGTAGGGATGCCAGAGGTGCTCCCTGTCGAATGGATCGGTCAGCATGTACGTGTGTCGTGCCACCGGCGCGGCGGCGTGCGGGCGCGTACCTTACCGCTTCGCCTGCGGGCCCGCATCCCGGCCCGCACCGGGCAGCGCGCCTTCGCGCCGCTGCGGCTGGGTTTCATGCAGGAACACCGTCCAGGTGTCGGCCGGATGCGGCACCCGTGCCAGGTCCAGCGCGTGGCCGATGGCGCCGCGGTGCCAGGTGGAATGGTTGAGAACGTGGAACAGGATCTCGCGCCGCGTCATGCAGCCCTCGCGGCCATCGGCGAAGCGGAACCGCAGCGCGTCGTCCCACTGCGCGGGCGCCAGCGCGGCGACGTACGACGCATACCATGCATCCGATGCTTCCAGCCGCGCCGCCAATGCGTCGAGCGCCGGCACTTCGGCGGTATTGGTAGTCGCGTGGGGGGCGGCGTCACCGAGCAGGCGCGCGCGGAACAGTTCCTCCACGATCACGATGTGGTTGAGCTGCTGCCGCGCGAAGGCCACGCTGGCCGGGAAGGCCCGCGCATCCACCGCGCGTATCGCCTCCAGCGTGCGCCGCATCGCCCAGCGCCTGTAGGCAAAGGCTTCGTCGAACATGCGCTGCCCCGCGACGGAAGCCGCCGGCATCAGCACGGCGGGCCGGCAAAGCGGCCCGCCGCGAAAACCCGAAGAGCGGGGAAAACGGGGATCACGCCTCGTCTTCTTCCTCGTCCTCGTCGTCCTCTTCCTCGTCTTCGTCGTCCTCGAACGCATCCAGCTCCTGCACGCGCACGAAGTTGGGCAGCGCGTCGGCGAAGCCGATCTGCGCGCCGTCGGCGACCATCGCCCGCACCTCGCGTTTCATCGCGCTTTCCACCAGCGCGAAGCACACCACGCCCTGCGCGCTCTCCTCGCCGTCTTCGTCGAACACGGCAACCCAGCCATCGGCGGGCATGATCTGGATGATGTTGTCTTGCATGGACGGCCACCAGGATTGAGGGAGCCCAGAGCTTGCGCGAAGCGCATGGCCGACGCAATCGTGGCGCGCCCGTTCATGTCATGCGTCGCGGTCGTGTTCCTCGCCGCCGCGCGCGCCCAGCGCCATGCCCGCGCCCAGTCCGCCGCCCATCGCGCCCATGCCACCGCCGCCACCGCCGCCCTTGCCCCCGGCCTCATCCTTGCGTCCCTTGGCCGCACCGGCCGCCGGGCGCGTCGGCCCCTGTCGCGGGATCGCCAGGTCACGGGGAACCGGGGCCAGGTCCAGCGCCTGGCGGATGAAGTCGCGCAGCGACACCACCAGCGCATCGGTATGCACCGGGCGTCCCTGCGCCAGCTCGGTGGCGGCCTGCGCGGCCAGCCGCACCTGCTCGTCGGTGCCCAGCAGCAGGATGTCCGACAGCGCCGCCTCCACCGCGTCGCGGATGCGCCGGGACCGGTCCGACGCCGTGGCGGCGAGGGCCTGCCCCCCTTCCTGCCCGCGCAGCTCGCGCAGGTGCTTCGGATCCACGCCGAGTTCGCCGGTGAACGAGCCGCCCAGCGTCTTGTAGGCGGCGATCAGCGTGCGCAGGCGCTCGTTGATCTGCCGGTTCTCGCGCTCGCGGCGCTGCTGCAGGGTCTGCATCACCAGCAGGCGGATGCCCACGCCCACCAGGGTGATGACCATCAGCCCCAGCAGGGTGGAAAGCACGGCCTGCCATGAACTGAAATCCAGACCCCGCATGGCTTCGCTCCCAGGATTGCGATGGCGTCAATCTGCGGCGCGCGTGCCCGGCTTGCAAGCCGGGCCGGGCGGCCCCGCCCGGGTCGAGGCCTGCTCGATCCTGGGCAGGTTCAGCTCGAACCAGTCGGCCAGCGCCGCCACGTGCGCGGCGACTTCCTGGCCCAGCGCGGTCAGCGCGTAGTCCACCCGCGGCGGCGTCACCGGATGGGCGGTGCGGTGGACGAAGCCGTCGGCTTCCAGCCGCCGCAGGGTCTGGGTCAGCATCTTCTCGCTGACGCCGTTGGTCTTGCGCCGCAGCTCGCTGTAGCGCTGGCTGCCGTCGCGCAGCGCGATCAGGCACAGCACGCCCCACAGGCTGGTCACGTGCGCGAACACGTCGCGCGAGCGGCAGTTGCCCTGGCCGGTGAACAGATCGCCGCGGCGGACGCGCGCGGTCAGCGTTTCCCTGTCCTCTTCCTGTATGTCCATGGCACTTACCGGCAGGTGCGTACTTCACGCGGAGCGACGCGGCCAATATTCTGCCGCGCGGCGCTGCGGTCAAGCCTGACCCGCCATGGCGCCGGAATCCAGGAGACCCGACATGACCATCCTCGTCACCGGCAGCACCGGGCACACCGGACGCGAGACCGTGCGCCTGCTGGCCGCGCAGGGCGCCGACGTGCGCGCGCTCACCCGTTCACCGGCGCAGGCCGGCTTTCCCGACGGCGTGACCGCCGTGCAGGGCGAGCTTGCCGACATCGCCAGCATGCGCGCCGCGCTGGCGGATGTTTCGACCCTGTTCCTGCTGGCGCCGAACACCGGCGACGAGCTGCAGCAGACGATGACCGCGCTGAACCTGGCGCGCGACGCCGGCGTGCGCGGCATCGTCTATCTGTCGGTGTACCAGTGCGACCTGCATCCGGACGTGCCGCACTTCGCCTGCAAGGTCGTCGCCGAGCGCATGATCCGCAGGCTCGGCCTGCCGGCCACCCTGCTGCGCCCGGCGTTCTTCATGCAGAACGACCTGCGGCAGAAGCCGGCGCTGGACCTGGGCCTCTACGGCCATCCGGTCGGGCACCGTGGCATGGCCTTCGTGGATACGCGCGACATCGCCGAACTGGCGGCCAGCGAACTGCTGCGCCGCGAAGCCAGCGCCGCGCCGCTGCCGCTGGCCTGCCACGACGTGGTGGGCCCGGACAACCTGACCGCCGAAAGCATCACCGCCACCTGGAGCGCCGCGCTCGGCCGCACCATCGCCTACGCGGGCGACGACCTGGATGCGTTCGAGGCGCTGATGGCGCAGCACGCGCCGGCCAGCTTCGCCTACGACCTGCGCCTGATGTTCCGCGGCTTCCAGGAACACGGTTCGCCGGCCAGCGCCGCCGATGTCGCCGCGTTGACCGACCTGCTCGGCCACGCGCCGCGCAGCTACGCGGACTTCGTGCGCGAGACCGTGCGCGGCTGGAACGCCGGCCGCTGACGCCGGCATCGAGCGGGGCGACGACGCCTTCCCGTCACTGCCTCACTGCGCGCTCCAGCTGCCTCCGCCCTGCGCGCAGCTGGCCGGCAGCCCGGCCAGGTCCTCGGCCGAGCGTTCGTAGTAATAGCCGTCGAAATCCTGGCCGAACAATTTGCGGCAGCGACCCTGCGATGGCGAAGGGCACGCGTCCATGTAGGTGATCTCGCCGGCCTTGCCGCCCATCTGCGCCGAGGTCTGCGCCAGGCCCTCGCATGCGCGCTTCAGCTGCGCCTCGGTAGTCGCACCGGCCGTCTGCACGCAGTCGCGGGAACGGATGACCTGGCCGAGGAGCTGGAATTCGCCGGCGATCATGCAGGCGCGCGTGGCACCGGCGCCGCTGCCGGCCGGTGCATGTGCCACGGCTGTGGACGGACCGGCGGCGGCGGCCGTCGTCTCCGGCGTGGCAGGCGGTACCGCGGCCACGGGCGCAGGGTCCGGCGCGCTGCAGGCCACCAATACGACCATCGCGCCCGCCAATGCCAACACCCTTCCATGCCGCCGTGTTCCTGCCATGCGCCGCTCCTTCCCGTCGAGGTGGACGCCGATCATAGCCCGGCATGGCGGGCATGCGGTCCGCGGCGCGCGCCGCCATGTGGAAGCGCGCACCGCGCGCTCACCGGCTGCCGGCTTCGCCTTCCACCGCCAGCGGGCGCACGTGTTCCAGCAGGCTGACCAGGGTCTTGCCGGGTTCCTCCCACGGCATCATGTGCGCCGAACGCTCGAACCAGATGCCGCGCTTGTAGGGCGCGCGTACCTGCGCCAGCCAGGTGGCGGTCGGTTCCGAGGGCGTGGTGTAGTCGTGGCGCCCCATGAACATCAGCACCGGGATCGGGAATTCCTTCACCCCGCGGTAGTCCACCTGCAGGAACTCGTCCAGCAGCCGCCCCAGCGTGAACACACTGCCGGCGTCGATCGCGCAGCGCGCGGCATCGTCGTAGTCCGGCGACAGCCGCGGCCCCTGGAAAAAGTAGTTCGACTCGCTGCGGTAGGCGCTCAGGCCGCCGTAGTACTGCGGCCACTTGCGGGCGACGACGATGCGTTCGCGGGTGATCGGCATGTCGCCCGGGTAGGGCGCGATGGCTTCCATCTCGCGCACCGCCTCGGCGTTGCCGCGCTCGCGTGCGGTGCGCAGGCCGTAGTCGAAGCTGATCTTCTCGTTGCTGCGCACGTCGATCACCTGGCCGATGCCGACGTAGGCATGAAACAGGTCCGGCCGCTGCAGGGCGGCCTGCATCGCCACCACGGTGCCCCAGCTGTGGCCCACCAGCACCAGCTTGCGCTTGTGGTAGCGCCTGCGCAGGGAGTCGGCCAGCTCGATGGCATCGTCCACGTAGCGCTGGATGCGCAGCGTGCCGGCCACCTGCTCCTGCGGATTGAGCAGCAGCGTCCTGCCCGCGCCGCGCTGGTCGTAGTTGACCACGGTGAAGTACTCCTCCAGCGGCCGCTGGAACTGCCACAGCGTGGGGATCACCGGCGACGCCGGCCCGCCATGCACGAACAGCAGCAGCGGGTTGTCGCGGTCCTGCCCGCGCACGTTCACCCACTGCCGGATGCCACCGATCTCCGCCGCGTAATCCTCCTGCACGCCACCGGGCGCGACGATGCGGCCGAGGTCGGCGATGATCCCGCGCGCCGGCGCATAGCCGGAGCGGTCCGGGCAGGCGTCCTGCGCGGTCGCCGCCAGCGGCAGGGCCAGCAACAGGCTGGCCAGCGCGCGCCATCCGGGTCGATTCCTAGTCATGGCAATCTCCTGCCTTGCATCGTGGGATGTTGGCCGACAGCCTCCATCGGCGCGACAGGCAGATCAAGCGTGCCCAACGTCATTCCCCCTTTCGTCGCACCGGAGCGCGACCGGGCCGCAGGCATCCAGAGCCGCCGGCTCCTTCCTCCGTCTCTGCAGTGGTCCCGGCGATGGCGGGCAGATGATCACGCAGCCATTGCCGGGCAGGCGCTCATCGCTCTGCAACACCCCGGCCCAGCGCTTCCGCCGGTTCGCGGAAGACACCCGGGAACCGCCTACAGCACATTGCAGGTGACCGCGAACGTAACGCTGCTGTCGGCAGGAAGTACCGCGATCCTCACCCCTGCCGCCGTCAGGAGATCGGCAGGCGCGGCAGGACAGACCGCGCCGCCGGTGGTCGAGGTGCAGGTGGCGACGCAGTCGCTCAGCCCTGCGCCCGGCGTGTCCCTGGCCACCGCGTTGTTGGCCGGGCTCGGCCCCTTGTTGCCCACCACGAGGGTGTAGGTGGTGGCCGAGCCGCTGGTCACCGTGTCATCGGATTGATCCACCTCGCCGTTCGCCCCCGGCGTATTGGTCTTGGTGATGGTCAGGTCGGCCGACGCTCCGTTGAACTCCGACGTCGCGCCGCTGGTGCATGCCGCGTCCGCGCAGCGCGTGGCCGTCATGCGCAGGGTGGCCGGGTCCACCCCCGAAACGCTGCAGGTGCTGGGTACGGTGGCGTCCGGGTTTGCGACGTTGCACGAACCCAGCCAGACCTGGCCCTCGCCATGGCCCGTCGGATCAAGGCCGCCGGGGTTGTTGTAGAAGTCGATCCGGTAGCCGTTGGCGTTGGCCGTGGTGTCCAGGAAAAAAGCGACGGCGTTCCCGGACACGCTGGCGACGACCGGGAAGTTCTGCAGGCCATTGGGCCCGGTGTCGGTGTCGCCCGGGTCGTTGGCCGTGACGCCGGCCACGCCCAGGTCGATGCCCAGGCCACCATTGCCTGAAATATTGCTGTTGGCGTAGATGCCGTTGTCGGCCGCATTGTCGCCGGCGACCCTGACGCCCGCCCCGCCGTTGCCGGTGATGGTGTTGCCGGTAACGACGTTGCCGTTGATCTGGATCAGCGCCGTACTCGAGAAATCCACACCGGAACCCCGGTTGCCGGTGATGGTATTGGCCTGGATCAGGTTGTCGTTGAACACGCCGACCTGCGTTCCAAAACCATATCCGGTAACCGATATCCCCGCCCCGCTGCTGCCGGTGATGAGGTTGTTGGTGATGCGGTTGTTGCCGGCGCCATACGGGCCGTCGAACTGCATGCCCAGCCGGATTCCAATGCCGGTGCTGTTGGTGATGGTGTTGCCGTCGACCAGCACATTGCTGGCCGTGAACAGTGCGATGCCGGAAGAGGCGCCGGCGACCTTGTTGTTGGTGATCGCGCCGCTGTAGGCCGGATCGGCGAGATGGGAGGAATACTCGTCGTTGAAGTAGTTGATGCCGTATACGCTGCCGGTAACCGTGTTCTGGTCCGTCGTGACGTTGCTGCTGTTCCGCACCAGGATGGCCGAGCCCGTTGTCTGCTCCATCGTGAAGGTGTTTCCCTGGATCAGGACGTCCGGCGTTTCGGTGACGCGCAGCGTGCTGCCGTCCCCCGATGTCCCACTGAACTGCATGTTCAGGAGCCGGCTGTTCCTGGCATCCTCGCCGTAGAAGGACAGGCTGTCGAAGTTTCCGCCTGCGATCGTGATGGCATTGCCGCCGTCGATCACCAGCGTATCCATCACGTCGGGAAGCATCGACTGGAGCGTAATGGTGCCGGACACACCGAACACGATGCTGTCGCTCACCAGCATCGTGGCGTTGGCCTCCTCAATGGCCGCGCGCAGGGTCGTGCAGCTGAAATTCGGGCTGGCGCCGGTACAGGTCCCGACATCATCGTCCAGCGTGGTGACGGTGTAGGTGGCGGCCGCGGCGGAGTTCGCCCATAGCAGCGCGGCCAGCATCCCCCACCTGCATGCCGGTCCGCGCCCTCCAGGCTGAAGCGCAATCCGCCCAGCCGGCCTGGAAGTATCAGAATCCCGCATAAGTGCTCTCCATCGAATGACCCTCGTCCACGCTCTGCTCTTCATCGCGCCACCACCACCGTCATGCCCGTCGGCACCACCGCACCACGGCCGCGACCGCGCCCATACGCAACGGAGCGCATCTCAATAACGTCCGGTCAGGTTGAGGAACCAGCCGCGATGGTCGTAGTCGAAGTCGGTGAGATCATCGCTGAACTCGGTGAAGTTGTAGCCCACGCCAATGCGGAAGTTCCGGTTGAGATCGCGATCCACGCCGGCGAGCAGACCCTGCCGGGTGCCCCCGTCGCTGACGTCCAGCCGCCGGTACTCCGCAAGCGCATGCCACTGGGCACGCAGTTCGTAGCGGACCTGCACCGCGGAGAAGGTGGTGGCCGCGTCCAGCCAGATGCCCGTGCCGCGGCCCATGCGGACCTCGCCTTCGCGGCGCGCCAGCTTGCCGGCGAACTCCCAGTGCTGGTCGTACTTGTACACGCCCTCAAACGAGAGGATCTGCGAGCGCTGGTCGTAGTCCGCGCCGCCCAGTTGCCCCAGCGTGGCCAGGTCGTACAGGTAGGTGTAGCGGCCGAACAGGCCCCAGCGTTCGCTGTTCCATGGGCGGTAGGCAAAGCCCACGTTGCCTTCGATGAACCTCGCGCCCGCCGCCGGATTCAGCTTGTCGTCGGTGTCGGCGTAGTTCAGCCTCGCCGCGATGCGCCAGCTGTCGTTGATCCGGTAGGCCAGGCGGGTCGTGCTGACCCACTGCTCGCGCTGCTCGGCACCGCTGTCGCGGCGCCACTCCAGCTTGCTGGTCCAATCGGCGCTGGGCGAGGTATGCCCGCCGGATACGCCGATGGCGCGCCGCTCCACGTCGCCGCCGCCCGTGGTGGTCAGTTCGGCCCTGGAGAGGGTGAAGCCCAGGTTCCAGCCCTGCGCCGGGTAGAGATCCATGCCGTAGGTGTGCGCGAGGCCGGACTGGTCCGGCTCCTTGAGGAACTGGCTTTCATTGAACAGGTTGACCTGGTTGGAGAGACGCCAGCGCTGGCCCAGGGTCCAGCCGTTCTGCGCGCTGCGCAGGAAGGGCGAATCGTAGGCGGTCGAATCGGTGGAGTAGGTGTACGCGCCATACAGCGCGTGCTCGGCGCTCAGCCGGTACTCCGCGTTCACCGACGCGGCGTCGCCGCGGTCGCCCGTGGTGACCTCCGCGCCCGCGCTGGAGTTGTCGCCGAACAGGTATTTGCTGCCCAGCGTGAAGGCGTCGTTGTCGGCGTACCTGCCGCCGTCGTCGTCCAGGGTGAACTGGCCGACGCCGTACATCTCCAGCGTGCTGCCGACGCGCCGCAGGTACTTCAGCGCGCCCAGGGTGCCGCTGGATTCGAGCGCCCCGCCCTCCTGTTGCACGTGCCGCAGCTCCGCACTGAACGTGCCGGCGTCGCCGATGCGCCACTCCAGCGTGGCCTGCGCCTGGGTCAGCGCGTCCGCGCCGCTCTCGGCGCGGGTGTAACGCGTGTACAGGCCCAGGTCCGGGGTGAACCGGCCCTGCAGTTCGGCACCGTATTCGACGACGGCAAGGCCGGTGTCGTAGCGCGAGACGGAATAGCCGGCACTGGTAGTGCGCCACCAGGCGCCCGCGCTCCATTCCTGGTCGGTCCAGCCCAGCTCCTTGAAGTTGACGCGCCCTTCCAGCGACTTCGCCTCGCCCTCGCGGTACAGGCTGGTGTCGTTCTGCTGGATGAAGCTCAGGCCGCCGTTGTCGGAGAAGAACACGGGCGCGCCGTAGGACTCGGTCTGCGCATATTCGGCCTTGAGGTAGGTTCCCTTGCCGGCCTGCAGGGTCAGGTCGCCGGCGGCCAGCACATAGTCTTCGCCGGACCGGTTTTCTTCCACATACGTCGCGCCGACGCCGACGTGGTTTCCGAGCCAGTGCCTGGCGCGCAGGCCGGCCGCGATGTCGTCGGCATCGAAGCCGGAGGGCACCCATTCGTAGTCCACCAGCAGGCGCTGCTCGAAGCCGTCCAGCGGCGCGTCGCGGGTGAGCGTGGGAATGTTCTCCCGCGTGACCTGCGCCAGCGCGCGGGTCAACAGGATGCGTCCCTGCAGCGCGTCGATCTCGTAATCGGCACCGCGCTGCATGACGGTGCGGTTCTCGACGCGGCCGGTGGTGCGGTCGCGTACTTCCAGGGTGACCACCTCCGAACCGGGCAGCAGGTCGGTATGGCGCAGGTAGTACAGGCTGCCGCCGGTGCCGATGAACTCGCTGTGGCCCGGCGCGGTCTCCGCCTGGGAACCGAACACCCGCAGCGTGGTGCCCGCATCGCCCCAGCGGTTGGTGGCATTGGAACGCCAGTCCAGGGCCGCGCCATACAGCGAGCGCTGGTACTGGGCGAGTTCGGTTCCGGTGATGCCGGTGGCATAGTTGCCCCACAGCGCCTGGTTCCTGGCCCAGTCCATGCGCAGGTACAGGCGCCCCATCGTGTCGACGTCCCGGTAGGTCGTCGAATCGTCGCCATAGACCGGGTAGTACAGATCCGGATCGAGGCGCCGGAAGATGTCCTGGGGGTCGGCGCGGGTGAAGCCGCTGAACAGGTGCTCCAGGTCGCGCTGCGTGGTGTCGGCCTGCGCCGTCAGCAGGTACTTTCCGCGCAGTTTGGCCTTGCCGTAGAACGCCAGCCTGCCGTCGCTGATCACGTCGTCCCGGTAGCGGTCGTCGTTGGCGGTCGGGCCGGTCGAGCCGCCGACCTGGTTGCGCGCGAAGGTCACGTCGGCCAGTCCGACGCCGAAGAAATAGCGGCCGGTCACGTCCACATCCAGGGCGTAAGCGGGGGCCGCCTGCCGCGCCGCGTCGGCGCCGCCCACGCCGATGTCGAACCGGTGCCGCCCGACCGGAACCAGGTACTCGGCCACGAACTTGCGCTCCAGGTCCACCGGGTAGGCTTCGCCATTGATCGTGAGCGATGCGTTCTGCGGCAGGTTGCGGCCCTGGATGCGGATGCGCGAACCGTACAGCGCGATGTTCTGCTGGCGCAGGCCATTGCCCGAGAAGACGCTGTCGATCAGCGCCTGCGACTGCGCCTGGTCGGCCGTCAGGCCGCCGCCCCTGTTGCGCTCGACGCGGTCGCGCAGGAGATCGGCGCCGCGTTCGGCGTCCTCGGGCGAAACCAGCTGCAGGGTGCGTGGACGGGTTTCATCGAAGGCGCCGTTCTCCCCGTAGGCGCGCAGCACGTAGACCAGTTCGTCGCCCTTGCGGAAGGAATACCCGGCGGGCAGTTCGCCGTTCCATTCCCCCTGCGATACGGCGGCCACGTCCATCGGAATCCGCGCGACCGGATCGACCAGGTCGCCATCGCTGCCGCGGTACAGGGTGATTTCCAGGCGCTGGATGAATGCCGGGTAGTTGCTGCGCACATAGAACTGCACCGGCCTGGGGATGCGCCGGCCATCGAACGCCACGATCGAAGGCGCGGAGACCGAAAGCTCCGGCCGCCCCAGGGTGGGATCCTCGGTCGCCCAGATGACGCCGCCATCGGGCAGATCGATGGCGAACCGGCCAAGCGCATTCGCCCTGCCCGGCGGCTCGACGGCCACGGTGACCCGGCGATCGGGCTGCAATGCCTCGGAGGACGAACGCGCGTCCGTCGCCTGCGTGACCGGCCTGTCGTAGCTGCGCGTGCGCAGGCGGAACAGCAGGCCGTCCTCCCCCGTGCACTGCGCATCGCCGCACTGCACCGGCGCGGCCATCCCGTCCGCACCGTCCTGCCGGGCCTGCGCGCCGGCGGGCTGGGCCATGGCCATCGTGGCCATGCCGGCGAGCACGCCGGTCACGGCGTAGTCCAGCAGTTTCATCTTCATGGGCTTGTGCATGGGCCGGCCGCTCATTCGCGTGCTCCGGCAGGGGCGGTCGGATCGTTGCTGATGTCCACCTTGACCTTGGCGCGCAGTTCCGGGCCCAGGCGCCTGGTCAATGCGTCATGCACGGCCCGGGCGCGACGCAGGCCGAGCGCGGTGTTGTAGGCATGCGAGGCGCGCACGTCGGTATGCCCGACGATGGCGATGCTGCCGCCGCCCATGCGCTCCAGCGCCGCGGCCATCCTGTCCAGCAGCGGCTCGAACTGCGGGCGGATCGTCGCGCTGTCGGTGTCGAACAGCACCGTGCCGAGCAGCGCCCCGCCTTCGTCGATTCCCACGACCAGCGAATCCGGCTCGTCCACCGTGGCCCGGACGCTGACTTCCAGTCCCTGGACGGCGGCCGGGTCCAGCAGCGCGAGCAGGGCCTGCCTGACCGCAGTGGCGCGGTCGAAGGCCAGGCCCTGCTCGTCGGCATTGGCCTGGATCACCACTTCGCCGCCGTGGTACTGGCGCACCCTGGCCGCCATGGCCTCGATCACCGGCCTGAACCGCTCGCGGACTTCCGCGCTGCCGGGCGCGAAGAACACCTCGCCCAGCTCCAGCTCGATCTTCCCGCTGCCGCCTTCGATGATCTGCTCCGGCAGCGTCACGCCCCAGTCGAACCGGGCCGGCACGCCGGGGGTGACACGGCGCAGCACCGGGTTGTCGGTGGTGAACACGGCGCCGGCCGGCAGCGTGGACGGATCGACCTTCAGGATGAAGTTGCGGCCGCGCTCCCAGGCGCCGCCGTCGACGCCGGCCAGGTGGTAGCGGCCGAACTGGTCGGTCTCGATCAGCAGGCCTTCCACCGAGGCGATGCGCACGCCGGGGATGCCGCGCTCGTCGATTCCGGCATTGCCGATGACGTAGTCGACCACGTAACCGCCCTCGTCCTGGCCCACCACGCGCTCCACCGTGGGCGCCGCGGCGTTCAGGCCGCTGGCCGCATCGCCGCGCTTCTCGACCGTGCTCCGGCCGTCACGGTCCATGCGCACCGTGATTCCCTGCGCACTGGTCAGCACGAAGTCGTCGGTGAACGCCAGCTCACGGAGGCGCTGGCGGATCACCACCTGGTGCGCCGCGATCGGGTCGGCCACCGACTGGCGACCGCTGATCCGGCCCACGTCAATGCCACGCAGCATCGACGCGCCGGCATCGGCCTGCGGCTGCGGGCCCGTGCCGCGGTCCACCGTGGTGGAACCAGCGACGTAGGCCTGCGCCGCAAACCCGCCGCGCACGCTCACGCCACTGAGCTCGGCGCTGTCCTGCCAGCCGTCGCCATCGCGGTCGTTGAACACCGTGCCGAAGACCAGGCTGTCGTCCAGCAGCGGATCGGCGGCCAGCACCACGTCGGCCGTTGCCAGGTTGGACACGGATTCGCCCTGGGGCGAGTACGCCTGCGCCTGGTTGACGTGCGTGCCCGGGCGGACGCCCGCGCCCACGCGCATCACGTAGGCCAGCGTCACCTTCCGCCCGACCGGCACGTCCAGGCCGGAGAAGCGCAGCGGGCGGCCACCCGACACGGTCGCCATTCCATCGGCATCACCGGAGACCAGCGAGCCCTCCACGTAGCTGAAGCCCTCCGCGGGCATGTCCACGATGCTGCCATCGACCAGGTCGGTCGTGCCGACGTTCTCCACGACCAGCCGGTACTGGACCAGGTCGCCGATGCGCGCCTCGCGCACGCCGGCGGTCTTGGTCACACGGAGTTCGACATCGGACTTCACTTCCACCGTGATGGTGGCCGGATCGCAGTTCGTCGGATTCAGGACCTCGCAGATCCGGTAGGCGATCACATAGGTGCCGGCCGGCGTTCCTGCCGGCACCCGCACCCTGCCCGTGACGGTATCCAGTACCGGCACCGGCCCCCCGTTGATCGGCGTTGCCGGGGCCGTCACCGTGCCGGTGACCAGCGACACATCGATGATCGGCTGGTCGTTCAGGGTGTCGTCGGTGTAGGCGTTGCCCACGTCGGGGTTGCCCGCCACGCTGTCGATGCCCGTGTACGTGTTGTCATTGGCGACGATGGGCGCCGCGCTCACCACCACGGTGGCATTGGCGCTGTCGCAGTTGCTGGGGTTCAGCACGTCGCAGATCTGGTACGGATAAACATACGTGCCCGCCTTCGTACCGGGCGCCACGGTGATCGTGCCGTCCGGATTCATGGACAGGCCGGGGTTGGGGCTGGTGCCCGGCGCAAGCGTCACCGCAGCGGCATCCACCGGCCGACCGCCCAGGGTGTCGTTGAGCAGCACCGAAGGCGTTCCGCCGCCCGTGCCGCCGTTGATCGGCGGCCAGCCGTCATCCACCGCGTCGATCTGCGGCGCCACCACCGTCACCGTGATGGTGGCGGTGTCGCAGTTCGCCGGATTCAGGACTTCACAGATCTGGTAGGCGATGGTGTAGCTGCCGGCGGGCGTACCGGCCGGCACCGCCACCACGCCCGTGGCGGTATCCAGCGCGGGCACCGGACCGCCGTTGATCGGCGTTGCCGGGGCCGTCACCGTGCCGGTGACCAGCGACACATCGGTGATCGCCTGGCCGTTCAAGGTGTCGTCGGCGTAGGCGTTGCCCACGGCGGGGTTGCCTGCCGCGCCATCGATGCCGGTGTACGTGTCGTCATTGGCGACGATCGCTGCCGCGCTGACCACCACGGTGGCATTGGCGCTGTCGCAGTTGTCGGGGTTCAGCGCATCGCAGATCTGGTACGGGTACACATACGTGCCCGCCGGCGTACTGGGCGCCACGGTGATCGTGCCGTCCGGGTTCATGACCAGGCCGGGGTTCGGGCTGGCGCCCGGCGCAAGCGTCACGGCAGCGGCATCCACCGGCTGGCCGTTCAAGGTGTCGTTGAGCAGCACCGAAGGTGTTTCGCCGCCTGTGCTGCCGTTGATCGCTGGCCAGCTGTCATCCACCGCGTCGATCTGCGGCGCCACCACCGTCACCGTGATGGTGGCGGTGTCGCAGTTGGTCGGATCCGCCTTCTCGCAGATCTCGTAGGTGATGGTGTAGTTGCCGGCGGGCGTACCGGCCGGCACCGCCACCACGCCCGTGGCCGCATCCAGCGCAGGCACCGGACCGCCATTGATCGACGCGGCAGGCGTCGTCACCGTACCCGTGATACGGGACGGGTCGACAGGCTGGCCATTCAATGTGTCGTTCCCGGTATAGGCGTTGCCCACGGCGGGGTTGCCTGCCGCGCCATCGATGCCCGTGTACGTGTCGTCATTGGCGACAATCGCTGCCGCGTTCACCACCACGGTGGCATTGGCGCTGTCGCAGTTGGCGGGGTTCAGCACGTCGCAGATCTGGTACGGGTACACATACGTGCCCGCTTTCGTACCCGGTGCCACGGTGATCGTGCCGTCCAGATTCATGACCAAGCCGGGATTCGGGCTGGTACCCGGTGCAAGCGTCACGGCTGTGGCATCCACCGGCTGGCCGTTCAAGGTGTCGTTGAGCAGCACCGAAGGTGTTTCGCCGCCCGTGCCGCCGTTGATCGGCGGCCAGCCGTCATCCACCGCGTCGATCTGCGGCGCCACCACCGTCACCGTGATGGTGGCGGTGTCGCAGTTCGCCGGATTCAGGACTTCACAGATCTGGTAGGTGATGGTGTAGCTGCCGGCGGGGGTACCGGCCGGCACCGCCACCACGCCCGTGGCGGTATCCAGCGCGGGCACCGGACCGCCGTTGATCGGCGTTGCCGGGGCCGTCACCGTGCCGGCGATCAGCGACACATCGGTGATCGGCTGGCCGTTCAGGGTGTCGTCGGCATAAGCGTTGCCCACGGCGGGGTTGCCCGCCACGCTGTCGATGCCCGTGTACGTGTTGTCATTGGCGACGATCGCTGCCGCGCTCACCACCACGGTGGCATTGGCGCTGTCGCAGTTGCTGGGGTTCAGCACGTCGCAGATCTGGTACGGGTACACATAGGTGCCCGCCTTCGTACCCGGTGCCACGGTGATCGTGCCGTCCGGGTTCATGGCCAGGCCGGGGTTCGGGCTGGCACCCGGCGCAAGCGTCACGGCAGCGGCATCCACCGGCTGGCCGTTCAAGGTGTCGTTGAGCAGCACCGAAGGTGTTTCGCCGCCTGTGCTGCCGTTGATCGGCGGCCAGCCGTCGTCCACCGCGTCGATCTGCGGCGCCACCACCGTCACCGTGATGGTGGCGGTGTCGCAGTTGACGGGATCCGCCTTCTCGCAGATCTGGTAGGTGATGGTGTAGTTGCCGGCGGGCGTACCAGCCGGCACCGCCACCACGCCCGTGGCCGGCTCCAGCGCCGGCACCGGACCGCCGTTGATCGGCGCGGCAGGCGTCGTCACCGTACCCGTGATGCGGGCAGGGTCGACAGGCTGGCCATTCAATGTGTCGTTCCCGGTATAGGCGTTGCCCGCGTCCGGATATCCCTCCGCGCCGTTGATGCCGGTGTAGGCGTCGTCGACCGCGTCGATGACCCGCCGCGCCGTCGGCGTATCGACCGTCGTGGTGCAGGCCGGATCGGGGCTGCCCGTCGGGCAGACCGGGCTGGTGGCCACGGCGGTGTTGCGGATGCTGCCCGCCGCCACGTCCGCCGCCGTCACCACATAGGTGCCCGTGAGCACGCAGGTCGCGCCAGGCGCCACGCTGGCGCAGGTCTGGGTGGCGGGGGTGATCTTCGCGTCGTTGACCACCACGCCCGCCAGGTCGCCGCTGGCGCTGGTATTGGTCACGGTGACCGTATAGGTCAGCGTGTCGCCCAGGCTCACCGTGCCGCTGCCGTCCTCGTCGGCATTGCCGGTCAGCGCCTTGTCCAGGGTCTGGCTCAACCCCGTGTTGGTGAACCGGCAGTCGGCCTGGCCCGTCGCCGGCGTGGAGTACGTTGCCGATGCGGAGTTGGAACCCGCATCGATGACCACCGGAACCGACGCGCCGTTGCAGGCAAGCGTCACCACGTAACCCGCCACGCTGCCGGCCGAGAAGGTTTCCGTCAGCCTGACCGGGGTACCGCCAGCGGCGTTGGCGGTCGCACGGGTGGTGGTGCCCGGCGAGGTGGAACTTCCCGGCGTGGCGTTGCTGACATCCGGGTAGGCGCCCACGTGGGCCGGGTCCAGGGCGATGGTCAGCGCAACCGTATCGCCGGCCTTGCCGCCGGACCATGATTTTTCCAGGGTGATCCCGTACAGGACCGTGTCGCTGTCCGTCGCGCTGTTGCATGCCGGATCGGCCACATTGCACACGGGATCGAAAACGCCCGCAGGCGCCGAAACCGTGGCGGTGTTGCTCGCGGTCTGCGCGAACGCAACGGGGGCGGCCAGGGCAAGCCAGCCGGCCACCACACGACAGAAAACGCGGCGCAGCCGCATCGCTCCAGATTCCTGCATCACGCAGTACGCCCCCTACACGACGGCTCAGCGAGCCGCACGCCCCCGATACACCGTATCGGCCGCACAAAAAAGGAATGAAGCCCGGGAAACGCGTCCCGGGTGGAACCTCATCCCGCGCCCAGGTCCGCCACGGGGTGCCGATTCGTCATCGCCCTCTCCATGCGAGCCCTTCCGGGACAGCCGTCCAGGCCGATCCGTTTCCCTTCGCCCATGGCATCGCCGCCAGCCCGCAACGGTCCGGGAACAGGCAGACAAAATCAATCACATTCTTGAGCAGGCGCGGCGGGAGCGCCCCGTTCCGTCACCGACGACGATGAGCCCGGGGCTGTTCGGCCCGGGGATCCAGCCGCGGATGCGCCCTGCTGGCGTTTCCACCCGCGACCGGCAAAGAAAAAGGGGGCTCAGCGCCCCCTCTGCCCGGTGCAAGGACATTCCACTCGCGCCAGGTGCTTCATGCGGCCTGCCCGCAACGGGGCCTCCTTTCTCCGGAGTCCCCGCGGGCTGCGCGGTTCCAGCCACGGCCGCCCGTCACGGGCGGGCAGCCGGCGTTCTCAGCCGCACTTGCTGTAGCCGCAGTTCAGGCAGGTCTGGCAGCCGTCCATGATCACCAGCGCCTTGGTGCTGCACTTGTGGCACATGGTGGCGCTGGGCGGGAAGCTGGTGCCTTCGCCGGTGACTTCGACGTCTTCCTCGCGCCTGGCGGGAGCGACGACTACGGCGTCAGTGTTTTTTTTCGAGCGCTCCTCGAACTGCTTGCGCTTCTCGGCGATCAGGGCGCGCTGGTGGGCGCTCATTTCCGGGTCGTGCAGCAGGCCGATCGACTTCATGTGGTCTTCGACGATGGAGCCCAGTTCAGCGACCAGCGAGGGCATGTACACGCCGCCGGCCTTGAAGTAGCCGCCCTTGGGGTCGAACACGGCCTTCATTTCATCGACGATGAAGGTGACGTCGCCGCCCTTGCGGAACACCGCGGACATGATGCGGGTCAGCGCCACGATCCACTGGAAATGCTCCATCGACTTGGAGTTGATGAAGATCTCGAACGGGCGGCGCAGTTCGTGCTCGGTGCCGGCGTTGAGCACGATGTCGTTGATGGTCACGTAGAAGGCGTGCTCCACCAGCGGCGACTTGATCTTGTAGGTGCTGCCGATCAGCACGTCGGGGCGCTCGATGCGCTCGTGCATGTGCACGATGTTGCTTTCCTGGGCATCGTCCTGCGCCTGTGCGACCGGAGCCTTGGCCGTCGCTTCCCGGGCCTTGTCGTCCGGGGTGATGACGGAATAACCCTTGATTTTCTTGTCGATCTTGACGGCCATGGTGCGGGTCCTGGTTATGCGTTGTGATGCGGGTTGCGGCGCCCCCGTCCGCTGCGGAACGGGGGCGCGGGTGCGGCTTGTTACCTGCGGACGGCCTTCTTGGCCGCCTTCTTCACGGCAGCGGCCTTCTTCGCCACCGCCTTCTTCGCCGGGGCGGCCCTGGCGGCCATCTTCTTCCCGGCCGTCTTCACCGCCTTCTTCGCGGCAGCGGTCTTGCCGGCGACTTTCTTCTCGACCTTGCCGACGGCCTTCTTCGCCGCGGCGGTCTTCTTGCCGACGGCCCCGGCCACCTTCTTCTCGGCGGCCGTCACCGTCTTCTTCGCCGCCGCGACCTTCTTCACCGCCTTCTTTTCGGCGGCGACGACGGCCTTCTTGGCGGCGGCACGGGTGCCGGCGCCCTTCTTCTTCAGGTCGGCGGCCTCGGCCCGGGCGTTGGCCTTGGCGGCTTCCAGCTTCTGGCGCATGCCCGAGACGGTTTTCTTCACTTCCTTCTTCGCCGCAGCCGCCTTCTTGGCGACGGCCTTCTCGACCTTCCTGACCGCCTTCTTCGCCTTGGCGACCTGCTTCTTCGCACCGGCCTCGACCTTGCGCGCGCGGCTCCTGACCGCGGCGACAGCGTCGCTGGCGGTAGCGGCCACCGCGTCGCCCAGGTGGGCCGCGCCTTCCTTCACGTTGTCGGCAACCTGGGAAACGGTCGCCGTCACACCATTGCCATTGCTCATAAAGCCCTCCTTAAGGGCATCGGGTCCGTAACGTCGGGATGCGGGATCGAAGCCGATGAAGCGTGGAACATGCGCGGAAAGCCGGTGGCCGAACCACCGTCGCCGTTCCGCCTGGCGGCGGAGCGGCGTGCGAAGGCGTCCTCAGAACTTGCCGTAATAGCCTTCCTTGAGGGCATCGAACAGGTTGGCGGCGGTGTGCATCTCGCCGTCGTACTCGATCTGCTCGTTGCCCTTGACCTCCACCACCTGGCCGTCTTCCAGCTCGAAGCGGTAGGTGGTGTTCTCCAGGTCCGCTTCCTTGACCAGCACGCCCTGGAAGGCGGCGGGATTGAAGCGGAACGTGGTGCAGCCCTTCAGGCCCTGCTGGTGGGCGTAGCGGTAGATGTCCTTGAACTGCTCGTACGGGTAGTCGGTGGGTACGTTGGCGGTCTTGGAGATCGAGCTGTCCACCCACTTCTGCGCGGCGGCCTGCACGTCGACGTGTTCCTTCGGCGAGATGTCGTCGGCGGCGATGAAGTAATCCGGCAGCCGCGCCTGCTCGTCCTCGGCGAACGGCATGGCCCTGGCGTTGACCAGCTCGCGGTAGGCCAGCAGCTCGAAGGAGAACACGTCCACCTTCTCCTTGGTCTTCTTGCCCTCGCGGATCACGTTGCGGCTGTAGTGATGCGCGAACGAGGGCTCGATGCCGTTGGAGGCGTTGTTGGCCAGCGACAGGCTGATGGTGCCGGTGGGCGCGATGGAGCTGTGGTGGGTGAAGCGCGCGCCGGTCTCGGCCAGCTCGTCCACCAGTTCCGGGGCGACCGTGGCGATGCGCTGCATGTAGCGGCTGTAGCGCGCGTGCAGCACCTTGCCCTGGATCTTCTGGCCGACCTTCCAGCCGTCCTTGCGCATCTCCGGACGCTGCCGGAGCATCGCGGCGGTGACCTCGAAGGCCTCCTCCATGATCGGCGCCGGGCCCTTCTCGCGGGCCAGTTCCAGGCCGGTTTCCCAGCCGGCCACGGCCATGTCGCGGGCGATGGCCTCGGTGAACTCGCACGATTCCGGCGAGCCGTACTTCATGCGCAGCATGGTCATGGTGCTGCCCAGGCCGAGGAAGCCCATGCCGTGGCGGCGCTTGCGCATGATCTCGTTGCGCTGCTGTTCCAGCGGCAGGCCGTTGACCTCGACCACGTTGTCGAGCATGCGGGTGAACACGCGCACCACTTCCTTGTACTCGTCCCAGTCGAACGAGGCCTTGTCGGTGAACGGGTCGCGCACGAACTTGGTCAGGTTGACCGAGCCCAGCAGGCAGGCGCCGTACGGCGGCAGCGGCTGCTCGCCGCAGGGGTTGGTGGCGCGGATGTTCTCGCACCACCAGTTGTTGTTCATCTCGTTGACGCGGTCGATCAGGATGAAGCCCGGCTCGGCGTAGTCGTACGTCGAGACCATGATCATGTCCCACAGGTGGCGGGCGCGGATGTGGCCGTACACCTTGCAGGCCACCAGGCCGTCGTCGCGCACGATGTAGTTCTCGTGGGTCGGCCATTCGCGCCAGACCACTTCCTCGCCGCTGGCCGGGTCCAGCTCGGCCTGTTCCTTGGTGTTGATCGGGAACACCAACGGCCAGTCGGCATCCTTGTCCACCGCCTCCATGAAGCCGTCGGTGATCAACAGCGACAGGTTGAACTGGCGCAGGCGGCCGTCCTCGCGCTTGGCGCGGATGAAGTCCTTCACGTCCGGGTGCGACACGTCGAAGGTGCCCATCTGCGCGCCGCGGCGGCCACCGGCCGAGGACACGGTGAAGCACATCTTGTCGTAGATATCCATGAAGGACATCGGCCCGGAGGTATAGGCGCCGGCGCCGGCGACGAACGCGCCGCGCGGGCGCAGCGTGCTGAATTCGTAACCGATGCCGCAGCCGGCCTTCAGGGTCAGGCCCGCTTCGTGCACCTTCTCCAGGATGCCGTCCATCGAGTCGGTGATGGTGCCCGACACGGTGCAGTTGATGGTGCTGGTGGCCGGCTTGTGTTCCTGCGCGCCGGCGTTGGAGGTGATGCGGCCGGCCGGGATCGCGCCGCGGCGCAACGCCCAGACGAAGCGCTCGTACCAGTAGGCGCGCTTCTCGTCGCTGCCCTCGGCGTCGGCCAGGGCACGGGCCACGCGCTGGTAGGTGCCGTCGATGTCGGCATCCAGCGCTTCGCCGGCCTTGGTCTTGAGGCGGTACTTCTTGTCCCAGATGTCCTGCGAGGCGGGCTGCAGGGGGATAAGGTCCGATCGGGTTGGGTTGCTGACCACTTCCAGACGCACCGTGCTCATGATGGTGGGAACTCTCCTTGTGCACCTTGCGGTGCGGTTTACCGTTTCCCCGGCCGGGCCGGGCTGCAACGACAACGCTGCGGGCGCGTGACTTACGCGCCTGCGGGCGGGCGGGGATCGGTCCGGCGGGGGCCGGGGGTCTGCATCGCTTCCGTCGTCATTGCACGCCTTCCTGCGGGGTGCCTGCACCCCGGGCCTCAACCCTACTTCTTGGGGACGCATTTCACATCAACCCAACATCTAGTGGCTGATGGCGACGCCAAGATTACCCACCGCCGGGGGGATGTCAAACGAAAAATATGTGTCGGGGATCTTGCAATCGGCGCAGGGCTTGGCGCCCCTGCGATTGCGGCGGCGCGGAAGATTTCATTGTCGATTTAGGTCGCTGCCGCCACACTCCCGTTCAGCCACTCCCGCCCCACCCGGACGCCCCGAGCGGCGTCCCAGCATGGAATCCCCGGCCCCTATGCGACCGCTCCCGACCCTGCTCACCCTCGCGCTCGCCGCCGCCTTCGGCGGCTTCACCGCCAGCGCCATCAACGCCCACCTGGACAACCGCGCCGAAGCGTCCACCGGCGCCATGCTGCCGGCCACCGCGGCGCTGCCGGCCGCGGTCGCCGGCCAGCCGGTGCCGTCGCTGGCGCCGATGCTGGAACGGGTGATGCCGGCGGTGGTCAGCGTCAACACCAAGCAGGTGGTGCGGGTGCGCAACCCGTTCTTCGACGACCCGTTCTTCCGCCGCCTGTTCCCGCAGGTACCGCAGGAGCGCATCAACGAGTCGCTGGGCTCGGGCGTGATCATCGACGCGGCCAAGGGCTACGTGCTGACCAACCACCACGTGATCGAGAACGCCGACGACGTGCAGGTGACGCTGGCCGACGGGCGCACGGTCAAGGCCGAGTTCCTCGGCTCGGACCGCGACACCGACATCGCGCTGATCCGCATCCCGGCCGACAGGCTCACCGCGCTGCCGCTGGGCGACAGCGACCAGCTGCGCACCGGCGATTTCGTGGTGGCCATCGGCAACCCGTTCGGCTTCAGCCAGACCGTGACCTCGGGCATCGTCTCGGCGGTGGGCCGCAGCGGCATCCGCGGGCTGGGCTACCAGAACTTCATCCAGACCGACGCCTCGATCAACCCCGGCAATTCCGGCGGCGCCCTGGTCAACCTGGCCGGGCAGCTGGTCGGCATCAATACCGCCAGCTTCAACCCGCAGGGCAGCATGGCCGGCAACATCGGCCTGGGCCTGGCCATTCCCTCCAACCTGGCCCGCGACGTGGTCGAACAGCTGATCACCAAGGGCGTGGTGGTGCGCGGCACGCTGGGCGTGGAGACGCAGAACCTGAGCCCGCAGATCGCGCAGGGGCTGGGCCTGGCCGAAGCGCGCGGCGCGCTGGTCACCCGCGTGCTGTCCGGTTCGGCCGCGGCCGCGGCGGGGCTGCGCGCCGGCGACGTGGTCACCGCGATCAACGGCCAGCGCGTGGACAGCGCCCAGGCGCTGCACAACTTCGAGGGCCTGCAGCCGGTGGGCCGCGTCGTCGACCTGGACGTGCGCCGCGACGGCAGGCCGCTGCAGCTCAAGGCCACGCTCAAGGAGCAGCCGCGCGCGGTGACCGGCGACACGCTGGACCCGCGCCTGGCCGGCGCCACCTTCGTCGACCTGCCCGAGTCGGCGCGCCAGGCCGGCCTCAACGGCGTGCTGGTCAGCGAGGTGGCGCGCGGCAGCCGCGCCGCGCAGTCCGGCCTGGCCGGCGGCGACATCGTGCTGGCCGCCAGCAGCGGCGACTTCGTCGACCTGGCCAGCTGGCGCGCGAGTTTCAGCCCGCGGCCGCAGCAGCTGGTGCTGCGCATCGTGCGCGGAGACACGCAGGGCCAGCTGGTGATGCGCTGATCGACCGGCGCTCGTAACGTTCCTTACACCCCATCGCTGCTATTGCTTGCCCCCTGCGCCGCCGCGGTGGCGCTCCCGCTGAACCAAGGAGACGAAGTGATGAGCCCCACCAATACCGACACCATGAAGGACCACCTGGGCGACGCCGGGTCGCACCTGAAATCGGCCGCCAGGGCCGCCGGCTCGGCGGTCAAGGACGCGGCCAGCCTGGCCGGCGACGAGCTGCGCCTGGGCAAGGCCAACGTGAAGGCGGAACTGTCCGACAGCGCGCTGTCCGGCCTGGCCGCCGCCGAGCTGTCCGGCGCCGCCGCGAAGGAGCAGATGGATGCGCTGATGGACAAGGGCAAGGACCTGCTCGACAGCGCCGCCGACCTGATCCGCGAGCGCCCGCTGGCCTCGTTCGGCGTGGCCTTCGCCGCCGGCTGGATCATCGCCAAGCTCGCCCGCAGCAACGACTGACCTGGGCGTGAGCGACAACGCGCCCCCACCTGGCGCCGCCGCGGGCGGGCCGGACGAACAGGCCAATGCCGCGCCCGGCCTGGAGGAGAGCATCCGCCAGGTCGGCAGCGCCGGCCGGCAGACGCTGGATTCGGCCGCGCACACGCTGCGCTCGCTGCGGCGCCTGGCCTCGGCCGACTTCGCCCTGGCGCGCAGCGCCTTCGGCCGCGCGCTGGCCTGGAGCGGCGTGGCCATCGTGTTCGGCGCCTCGGCGTGGCTGCTGCTGGCCGCCACGCTGATCGCCTTCCTGCACTACGTCGGGCTTTCGTGGTTCGTATCCCTGCTGATCACCTCGGTGGCGAGCCTGGCGGTCACCGGCTACGCGGTCTGGCGGGTCAGCTATTTCTTCCACCACACCGGCATGCACGCCACGCGCCGGCAGCTGTCGCGGCTGGGCCTGTTCGACGAGCCTGCCGAGGACGACCCGGACGCCGACGTGAAGATCCCGGGAGACGACGCGCCATGAACTTCGATGCCCTGCAGCGCCGCGTGCGCCGCGCCGAAGCCGTCGTGCAGGTGCGCATGGACGAGACCATGCAGCAGTGGGACACGCTGGAAACCACCTGGCGCCGCAGCTGGACGCCGGGCCGCATCGTCATCGCCGGCCTGGCCGGCGGCTTCCTGGCCGGCAGGCTGGAGCCGGGCGGCGCCTTCAGCGGCGCGCGCTGGCTGCAGATGATCGGCTCGGTCTCCGGGCTGGTGGCCTCGGCGCAGGCCTCGATCGCCACCCTGCAGGAGGCGGGGCTGGCGGCAGCCGCCGCGGCCGCGGGCGTGGCCACGAACGAAGCAGCCGCGGCCGCCGACGAGGCTGCCGCATCGCCCGCGCGGGAGCCCGAACCCGGCGCGCCGCCACGGGCCGCCGAAGCAGCCACCGAACTGTCAGAATCCTGATCCGCGCGGCCGCCGGCCACGCCCTTCCCGCTCCGGAGTGCCGCGATGCCCGCACTGCCGTCCGATCCGTCCCCGCCGGACGCGCCGGCGTCCACCGCCGAACCGGCCGCGCCGGTACCGCGCCCGCGCGCCTCCGCCGCCGTGCTGGTGCTGGCCACGCTGGCGGTGGGCTGCACGCTGTGGGCCGCGCAGGAGGTGATCCTGCCGGTGCTGCTGGCGATGTTCTTCGCCCTGGTCGGCAACCCGATCATCCGCCTGCTGCAGAAACTGCGCCTGCCGCGTTTCCTGGCCGCGTTGCTGGTGCTGGCCCTGGGCTTGGCCAGCGCCGGCGCGCTGGCGGTGCAGCTGGCCGGGCCGGCGGCCGACTGGTTCGCCGAGACGCCACAGCAGCTGCGCCAGGTCTCGCGCAAGGTGCGCGACCTGGTGCGTCCGGTGCAGCAGGCCAACCAGGCCGCCGAGAGCTTCGCCCGCGCCGCCGGCGGCGAGGACAACCGCAAGGTGGAAGTGATCCGCACCCGGCTCGACGACCCCTACAAGGTACTGGTGCGCACGCCGCGGCTGGCCGCCTCGGCGCTGGCGGTGGTGCTGCTGACGCTGTTCTTCATGATCTACGGCGAGAACCTGCAGCGGCACGTGATCGCGCTGCTGCCCAACCGCCAGCAGAAGCGCTTCACCACCGACATCCTGCGCGCGATGGAACGCGAAATCTCGCGCTACGTGCTGACCATCACCATCATCAACGCCCTGGTCGGGCTGGCCCTGGCCGGGGTGCTGGTGCTGCTGGGCATCGCCCTGCCCGAGGCGCTGCTGTGGGGCACGGTGGCGATGCTGCTCAATTTCGCGCCCTACGTGGGTCCGCTGATCGGCATCGCGCTGATGCTGCTGGTCGGCCTGACCCAGTTCCGCGAACCGCTGGCGGTGGCGGCGCCGGCGCTGGCCTACCTGGCGCTGCACACCCTGGAAGGGCAGCTGGTCACCCCCATCGTGCTGGGCCGGCGCATGGCCATCTCGCCGCTGGTGCTGGTGCTGGCGCTGATGCTGTTCGGCTGGCTGTGGGGCATCGTCGGCCTGTTGCTGGCGGTGCCGCTACTGGTCTGCGCCAAGCTGGTGCTGGCGCGGCTGGACGGCATGCAGGGCTGGGCGCGGTTGCTGGAATAGGCAAAGGCGCGCGCCGCCGCGCTGCCGTAAAATGGCCCGGTGAACTTTCCTGTCCTCGCCATCACCCTCGACCTGGACGACACGCTCTGGCCGTTCGCGCCCATCGGCGCCCGCATCGACCAGGTGCTGCACGACTGGATGCGCGTCCACAGCCCCGCCACCGCGGCGATGTACCCGGTGGAGGCCATGCGCGAACTGCGCGTGCGCACCTTCGACGACAACCCGCACCTGCACTACGACCTGAGCGCGCTGCGGCGCCTGACCCTGACCGAAGCGCTGGAGAAGAGCGGCGCCAGCATGGATCTGCTGGAACCGGCCTACGAGGCGTTCTACGCCGCGCGCAACCAGGTCGAGTTCTACCCCGACGCACTGGACGCGCTGCGCCGCATCGCCGCGCGCGTGCCGGTGGCCGCGGTCAGCAACGGCAACGCCGACCTGGCGCGCATCGGCATCGGCGAGCTGTTCGCCTTCCAGCTGGGCTCGCGCGAGTTCGGCGCGGCCAAGCCGGACCCGGGCATCTTCCACGCCGCCTGCGCGCGCCTGGGCGTGGCGCACCACCAGGTCCTGCATGTCGGCGACCACGCCGAGATGGACGTGGCCGGGGCCATGCGCGCCGGCCTGCGCGGCTGCTGGATCAACCGCGAAGCCCAGGCCTGGACCCACGCCGCGCCGCCGCCGGACCTGCAGTTCGACACGCTCACCGGGCTGGCCGACTGGCTGGACGCGCAGGACTGAGTCGATGCAGCTCGGCCGCATCGAACAGTGGAACGACGGCAAGGGCTACGGCTTCGTGCGCCCGCTCGAGTCGCAGGCCACCGCCGGCGATGCAGCGCGCGCCTTCGTCCACATCAAGGCGGTGGCCAGGGCCGGACGCCGGCCCGCCGAGGGCGATCTCATCCGCTATGACAGCGAACGCGACGCACGCGGCCGCCTGAACGCGGTGAACGTCACGTTCGTCAACGCCGAGGCGATGCGCGCGCAGGCACAGCGGCGCGCGGAGGCGAAGACCGCCGCGCGCGAACGCCGCACCGCCGCCGCACCGGTGGATTCCGTGCAGCGCTTCATCCTGGCCTGTGCGCTCATCGCGCTCGCAGCCGGCAGCGTGATGGGGTTCTGGCCGCTGAAGGTGACGCTGGCCTACGCCGCCATGGGCACGCTGTCGTTTTTCGCCTATGCCTTCGACAAGAAGGCCGCGGACAACGGCCAATGGCGCACGCGCGAAAGCACCCTGCATGCCTTCGACCTGCTGTGCGGCTGGCCGGGCGGCCTGCTGGCGCAGCAGGCATTCCGCCACAAGACCCGCAAGATCAGCTTCCAGCTCGGGTTCTGGACCAGCGCGATAGTGAATTGCGCCGCCCTTTACTGGCTGCTTCCATGGCTCGGAACGGCATCGTGACGACACCGCCGGCCACCGCAGGCCGCCGCCCCCCACCCTCAGGAACAACCTCCATGTCCGCTTCATCGTCTCCCGCTGGTTTCACCTCCGACGCCGCCGACGCGCGCCCGTTGTACGTGCTGGACAAGGCGGGCTTCGCCGCCTGGCTGGACGCCCAGCCGGCCGCGATCCGCGCCTGGCTCGGCAGCCAGCAGTTCGCCGCCGCGCCGGGCAGCGTTGCCCTGCTGCCGGGCGAGGACGGGCTGGCCGGCGCGGTGCTGGGCGTCGGCGACCGCGCCGATGCCTATGCCTACGCGCATGCGCCGTTCGCGCTGCCGGCCGGCAGCAGCTGGCGGCTGGCCAATGCGCTGGACGCGGCCGACACCGCCAACCTGCAGCTCGGCTGGGGCCTGGGCAGCTACCGCTTCGCCCGCTACCGCAAGCCGGCGCGGCAACCGGCGCAGCTGGCCGCCACGCCGTCGCCGGAAGTGCTGGACGTGCTGGCCGCCTGCCTGCGCGTGCGCGACTGGGTCAACACCCCGACCGAGGACATGGGCCCGCAGCAGCTGGAAGACGCCGCGCGCGAGCTCGCCGACGCCCACGGCGGCGCGCTGGAAGTGATCGCCGGCGACGAGCTGCTGGAGCGCAACTTCCCCACCATCCATGCCGTGGGCCGCGCCTCGCACCGCGCGCCGCGCCTGATCGTGCTGCGCTGGGGCGACGAAGCCGCGCCGCACCTGGCGCTGGTCGGCAAGGGCGTGTGCTTCGACACCGGCGGCCTGGACCTGAAGCCGGCCGACGGCATGCGCAACATGAAGAAGGACATGGGCGGCGCCGCGCACGCGCTGGCGCTGGCCGGGCTGGTCATGGCGCGGCAGCTGCCGGTGCGGCTGACGCTGATCGTGCCGGCGGTGGAAAACGCGGTCGGCCCGGAGGCGTTCCGCCCGGGCGAGGTCATCACCACGCGCAAGGGCATCAGCGTGGAGATCGACAACACCGACGCCGAAGGCCGCCTGATCCTGTGCGACGCGCTGGCCTATGCCAGCGAACAGCAGCCGGACGCCATCGTCGATTTCGCCACCCTCACCGGCGCGGCGCGCATCGCGCTCGGCCCGGACCTGCCGGCGCTGTTCGCCAACGACGACACGCTGGCGCAGCAGTGGCTGGACGCCGGCGACCGCACCCGCGACCCGGTGTGGCGCATGCCGTTGTGGCGCCCCTACCTGCGCTACCTCAACAGCGGCATCGCCGACATGGCCAACGCCGGCTCGCGCATGGCCGGCAGCGTCACCGCCGCGCTGTACCTGGAGCGCTTCATCGCCGACGGCCAGAAGTGGGCGCACCTGGACGTCTACGCCTGGAACGACGGCGAGCGCCCGGGCCGCCCGGCCGGCGGCGAAGCGCTGGCGCTGCGCTCGGCCTGGGAAATGCTCAAGGTCCGCTACGGCTGACGCGGGCGGCGCGGCGCGTGCCGGCCCCGGCCGGCAGCGCACGCCGCGGCGGGCTTCACGAAAAATTGAATTTCGCACCCGGCCGGGTTCTGCGAGGATCTGCACGTCGCGTCCGACGCGTTCCGCGCAGGCAGGAGTCCGCCGATGCCCCTTTTCCGCCATACCCGCGCCGGCCAGGAACCGACGGTTCCGCGCAGGCACACGCCGCTGCCCTGGATCGCCCTGATCGCGCTGATCCTGGGCGCCGCCGCGCTCGCCTTCGCGTGGCTGGCCGGCTGGATCGGCCGTGACCGGCTGACCGCGCAGCGTTTCACCGACGCCATCGAGGCCACCGGCCCGGCCCATCCCGGTTTCCGCCGCGCGCACAGCAAGGGCGTCTGCGTGGGCGGCTGGTTCGCTCCCAGCGCGCAGGCGCCGGCGCTGTCCAGCGCACGGGTGTTTTCGCAGCAGAAGGTGCCGGTGCTCGGCCGCCTGTCGATCGGCGGCGGCGACCCGCATGGCGCCGACGGCAACGCACGGGTGCGCAGCATCGCCCTGCAGCTGGTCAGCGACGATGGCCAGCAATGGCGCATGGCGATGAACAGCTTCCCGTTCTTCGCGGTGCCGACGCCGGAAGCCTTCTTCGAACAGACCCGGGCGCAGGTTCCCGACCCGGCCACCGGCAAGCCCGATCCGCAGAAGATGGCGGCGCTGCTGGCCCGCTACCCCAGCGCACGGGCGTTCCAGCAATGGGCCAGGACCGCGCCGTGGACCGACAGCTGGGCCAATACCACGTTCAACAGCGTCAACAGCTTCTGGTTCACCAACGCTCAGGGCCAGGAGCGCGCGGTACGCTGGCGCTGGCAGCCGCTGGCGCCGGTGGCCGAACTCGATGCCGGGGCGCGCAGGCGCGCGGACGCGGACTTCCTCGAACAGGACCTGCAGCGCCGCCTGGCCGACGGCCCGGTGCGCTGGAACCTGGTGGTCAGCATCGCCGGCCCCGGCGACGCCATCGACGACCCGTCCATTCCGTGGCCGGCGTCGCGCCAGGAAGTGGTGGCCGGCGTATTGAGCCTGGAGCGCATGCAGCCGCAGGCACAGGGCGCCTGCGGCGAACTGAACTTCGATCCATTGATCCTGCCCACCGGCATGCGCGGCAGCGACGATCCGGTGCTGGCGGCACGCTCGGCGATCTACTCGCAATCGTTCAACCGCCGCGAGCGCGAACGCGCCGCCGGCGCCCCGGCACAGCCGCAGGAGGCCGCGCGATGAACACCGGCAACGGCCACTTCAACCTGCTGGCGCGCGTGCTGCACTGGTCCATGGCGGTAATGATCCTCGCCATGCTGTTCATCGGCGTGACCATGGTCGCCTCGCTGCACCTGCGGCCGCTGCTGATCGACCTGCACCGCCCGCTGGGCGTGGCCATCGGCGTGCTGGCGCTGCTGCGCCTGTACAACCGCCTGCGCCATCGCCCGCCGCCGCTGCCGGCCGATCTGCCGGCATGGCAGGCAGGGGCGGCCAGGCTGTCGCACGGGCTGCTGTATGCGCTGATGCTGGCGATGCCGCTGATCGGCTGGGCGATGCTGTCGGCCGGCGGTTACCCGATCGTGCTGTGGCAGGGCCTGCACCTGCCGCCGATCGTGCCGCACACGCCGGTGTTGTACGCGGCGCTGCGCACCGCCCATGGCGTGCTGGCCTATGCCCTGTTCGCCACGGTGCTGGCGCATGTCGGCGCCGCGCTGTTCCACCTGTGGGTGCGCCGCGACGGCGTGTTCCAGGCGATGGCGCGCGGCCGGGACTGACGTTCCACCGCCGGACACCCGCGGTTGCAGGACTGTGCGCCGGAGAGCCTTCCCTCCCCCGCTCGACGCAGGCCTTGCGTCGGCCGGTGACGGCGAGCGCGCACTACAGCCAGCCCTTCTGCCGCGCCAGGCGGTGCGCTTCGATGCGGTTGGCGACGCCGAGCTTGCCGATGCATTCGGACAGGTAGTTGCGCACGGTGCCGTGCGAGAGCCCGAGCTGCTCGGCGATCTCGTTGGCCGAGCGGCCCTCGCCGGCCAGGCGCAGCACCTGGCGCTCGCGGTCGTTGAGCGGGTCGGCCTCGGACCAGGCTTCCACCGCCAGCTGCGGATCGATGGCGCGGCCGCCGCGCTGCACCTGGCGCAGGGCCTGGGCCAGCTTTTCCGCCGGCGCGTCCTTGAGCAGGTAGCCCTGCACGCCGGCATCCAGCGCGCGGCGCAGGAAACCGGTGCGGGCGAAGGTGGTGACGATCACCACCTTCGTCGCCAGGCCGTGGCGCTGCACGCGCTGGGCCAGCTCCAGCCCGGTCAGGCCAGGCATCTCGATGTCGGTGACCAGCACGTCCGGGGCCAGCCGCTGCAGCTCGCGCCACGCGGCCTCGCCGTCGGCGGCGGTGCCGACCACCTCGATGCCGCTTTCCAGGTTCAGCAGCGCCGACAGCGCGCCACGCACCATCGCCTGGTCTTCGGCCAGCAGGATGCGGATCATGCGCGCGCCTCCATGGCGGGCAGCCCGGAACCGGGCACGGGTGCCGCCACGGCCGCGTCGCCATCGCCGGCGTCGCCCAGCGGCACCGTCACCGTCAGCCGCGTGCCGGCGCCGCGCGGCGAATCGATCTGCAGGGTGCCGCCCAGCGCCGCCACCCGTTCGCGCATGCCGGCCAGGCCGTTGCCATTGGCGGACACGCCGCCGCGGCCATCGTCGGCTACGTCCAGCACCACCACGCCGGCCTCCACGCGCAGGGCGATCATCGCCTCGCTGGCCTGCGCGTGGCGGGCGATGTTGGTGACCGCCTCGCGCAGCACCATCGCCAGCCCGCATTCGATCCAGCCGGGCATCGGCGGCGGCGGCGAGTGCCGCAGGTGCACGCGCGAGGATTCCAGCAGCAGGTGCGCGGAGGCGATTTCCGCGGCCATGTCGGCGGCGCGGAAGCCGGTGACGGCGCTGCGCACCTGCGCCAGCGCGTCGCGCGCGATCTGCTCGGCCTCGGCCAGTTCGCGCTGCGCGCGCGCCGGGTCGCGCTCGAACAGCTTGCGCGACAGTTCCATCTTCAGCGTGATCAGCGACAGCGTGTGCCCGAGCAGGTCGTGCAGGTCGCGGCCGATGCGCTCGCGCTCGGCGGTGGCGGCCAGCCGCCGTACCTCCTCGTGCGACAGGCGCAGCGCGGCGTCCTTCTCGCTGCTGGCGCGCTCGACGTTGACGACCAGGCCGATGATCACCGTCAGCGCCGGGATCCAGGCCACGACCTGCCAGGGATAGCCGATCCACCACGCCAGCGAGACGAAGCCGGCGTTGAGCAGCAGCAGTTCCAGCAGGTAGCGCCGCACGTCGATGCAGCGGTTGGTGCGCAGCATGACGCAGCCGAACACGAAGTAATTCATGCCCGAGGGATAGCTGCGCAGCAGCGCCATCGACAGCACGATCATCGCCAGCGCGAAGATCGGCGCGTTGCGCCGCGACGCCACCAGGGTCATCACGTACAACAGGACGAACAGCGGGTACGACCACAGCGTGATCAGCACCCAGCGCAGGGTGTAGCCACCGCCGAACGCCGGGGTGAGGAACACCCAGACCGTCCACAGCAGGTGCACGGCGTCGATCCACGGCCACTTGCCGAGCTTGAGGTTGTCGGCCACCACCGAATCGGAGGCGGGCTTCAGCCAGGCGGGGAGGTGGCGGTGGTTCACGGGTGCGGTTCCTGTCGCGCAGGCGTCGATGATGCCATCAGCCATGCCGGCGCAGGCGGCGCACGGCGATGGCCAGGACGAGCGCGGTGAATGCGGCCAGCCACAGCAGGTGCGGCCAGGCGCTGCCGGTGTCGAAGCCGACCGCCGACTGCGCCAGCGCATTGAGGTGGTAGCTGGGCCACAGCGGCGCCTGCGCGCGCAGCAGCGGCGGCAGCATCTGCAGCGGGAACCACAGCCCGGACAGGAAGGCCATGGGCAGGTACAGCAGGTTGACCAGGGCCGGCGCCCCCTGCCCCTTGACCAGCGTGCCCAGCAGCAGCCCCAGCGCGCAGAAGGGCACCGCGCCGGCGACGCAGACCAGGGCCAGCTGCAGCCTCTGCGCCGCCTGCAGCTGCACGTGCGCCAGCGCCAGGCCCAGCGTCTGCAGCAGGGTGGTGATCAGCGCGGCCATCAGCATCGCCATCGCCATCTTGCCGGCCAGGTACGCCGCCGGCGGCATCGGCAGCGCGCGCTTGAGGGTGAGCAGGCCGTTGTCGCGCTCCAGCGCCAGCGACATGCCGAAACCGAACAGGCCCGGCGCCATCACCCCGAAGGTGGAATAGGACGCCAGCAGGAAACGCGGCGCCTCCGGCGTGCCGCGCCCGGCCAGCACCACGCCGAACATCAGGAAGAACACCGCCGGGAACAGCAGCGTCGGCAGCAGGAACGACGGGCTGCGCAGGTAGCGCAGGCATTCGGCGCGCGCCTCCTGCAGGTAGGCGGCGAACACGCGGCGGCGCGGCATCGGCGGCGGCGCGGCGAAGGAAGCAGGCAGGGTATCCATCAGGCGGCCTCGCGCAGGGGGGAGGAAACGACGCTGTCGTCGCGGGTCAGGTCGCAGAACGCCTCGTCCAGCCCGGCGGCCTGCACTTCCAGGCCCGACAGGGCCGGATCGGCGTCGAGCAGGCGTCGCACCACCGCTTCCACCCGGTCGCTGGACACCTGCAGCCGCGCGCCGTCGCGCTGCGCCTGGCGCACGCCGGGCCAGGCGGCGACGGCATCGGCCTCCAGCGTGGTGACGCAGCGGATGCGGCGCGTTTCCACCCGCGCGCGCAG
This sequence comes from Stenotrophomonas sp. Steno-Z2, assembly GCF_056393235.1. Lineage (NCBI taxonomy): Bacteria > Pseudomonadati > Pseudomonadota > Gammaproteobacteria > Lysobacterales > Lysobacteraceae > Stenotrophomonas > Stenotrophomonas sp. Steno-Z2. The sequence goes on from NZ_JBWJOY010000001.1 coordinate 681,107, forward strand.
CGCATCGACGCTGCCGTCGCTGACGATGCGCCCGCGCATCAGCACGCAGACGCGGTCGGCCAGGTGCCCGGCCTCCTCCAGGTAATGCGTGGTCAGCACCACCGCCACGCCTTCGCCGGCCAGCGCGCGCACGCTGGCCCACAGCCGCTGCCGCGCCGGAAGGTCGAGACCGACCGTGGGCTCGTCCAGGAACAGCAGCCGCGGCCGTCCGCACAGGGCGATGGCGAACTGCACGCGCCGCTGCTGGCCGCCGGACAGCCCGCCGTAGGGCCGCTCGAGCAGATCCCCGACTCCGGCCAGCGCCGCGCTCTCGGCCAGCGGCCGCGGCGCCGGGTAGTAGCTGGCGGTCAGCCGCAGCAGTTCGCCCACCTTCAAGGTCGGCGGCAGCGCCGCGTCCTGCAGCATCACGCCGATGCCGCGGCGCGCGGCCAGCTGCTGCGGGTCCTGCCCGAACAGCCGCACCTGGCCGGCATCGGCGCGCAGCAGGCCCAGCAGCAGGCCGATGGTGGTGGTCTTGCCGGCGCCGTTCGGGCCGAGCAGGGCCAGCACCTGGCCGGCGTGCAGGTCCAGGTCCACGCCGGCCAGCGCCTGCAGCGCGCCATAGCGCTTGTGCACGCCGCGCAGGCTCGCCAGTACTTCGCCGCTCACGTCCATTGCCTCGCCTCCTGTCGGGAATGGCGCAAAGGTAGCCAGGTACGTGCCCGCCCTTCAGTGCGGGCGGTCAGGCGAAGCGGGTGACACCCGTCACCTGCACGGCGGCCGCGCCCTGCCTAGAATCGGTCCCCGTCGCCGGCAGGCCCGCCGCACCGGTTTGGGTTACCTTCCGTCACTTCTTCCCGCTTTCTCCGTCCTGGTGCCGATGAACACCTCCGCAGATCTGCTCAAGGAACTCCGCATCGACCGTTCGGCGCCGCCGCCGTCCGGCCCGTCGTCGCCGCGCCGCTGGCTGTGGTGGGTGCTGGGCCTGCTGGCGCTGCTGGTGCTGGCGATCGTGGCCGGCATCTTCTTCAGCCGCGCCAAGCCGGTGGTGGTGGAGACCGCGCCGGTGGTCGCCATCGGCCAGGACAGCGCCAGCGCCTCGGTGCTGGACGCCAGCGGCTACGTGGTGGCGCGGCGCATGGCCACGGTCTCGGCCAAGATCACCGGCAAGGTGCGCGAGGTGATGATCGAGGAAGGCATGCGCGTGGAGGAAGGCCAGGTCATGGCCACGCTCGACCCGATCGATGCCAACGCGCAGCGCGCGCTCAACGCCGCCCAGCTCGACGCCGCGCGCAGCCAGGTCGACGGCCTGCAGGCGCAGCTGCGCCAGGCAGAGGCCGACGCGCAGCGCCTGCAGCAGCTGGTCGGCCGGCAGCTGGTGTCGCGCGCGCAGTACGACCAGTCCGTGGCCCAGCGCGACAGCCTGCGCGCGCAGCTTGCCACCGCCCGCCACAACGCCACCGTCGCGCGGGACGCGCTGGCCATCGCCGATCTGGGCGTGGACAACAACGTGGTGCGCGCGCCGTTCGCCGGCGTGGTCACCGCCAAGGCCGCGCAGCCGGGCGAGATCGTCTCGCCGCTGTCGGCCGGCGGCGGTTTCACCCGCACCGGCATCGGCACCATCGTGGACATGGATTCGCTGGAGATCGAGGTCGAGGTCGGCGAGGCCTACATCGGCCGCGTGCAGCCGAAGATGCCGGTGGAAGCGGTGCTCAACGCCTACCCGGACTGGAAGATCCCGGCCGAGGTGATCGCGATCATCCCCACCGCCGACCGCGGCAAGGCCACGGTGAAGGTGCGCGTGGCGCTGAAGGTCAAGGACCCGCGCATCGTGCCGGAGATGGGCGTGCGCGTGAGCTTCCTGGAAAAGCCGGCCGAGGCCGGGCAGAAGAAACCCGAAGGCGTGCGCGTGCCGGCGGCAGCGATCGTGCAGCGCGGCCAGGACACGGTGGCCTTCGTGGTCGGCAGCGACGACACGGTGCAGGCGCAGCCGCTGAAGACCGGCATGGAAATGGGCAAGGACCGGCAGGTGCTGTCGGGCCTGTCGGCGGGACAGACCGTGGTACTGGACCCGCCGGCAACGCTGAAGGACGGCGACAAGGTGGCACTGGCGGGCGACGCGGGGCAGTGACCGGCTCCCTTCTCCCCGTTGGAGAAGGTGCCCGAAGGGCGGATGAGGGCGAACGGAGCCGATGATGCCTGACCCCTCCGTACGCCATCGCCCTCACCCCAACCCCTCTCCCGAGGGGAGAGGGGCTTGAAGCCCGATTTTTGCTGTTGCTGTTGCTCATGCCTTTGATCTTCCGGGCCCCCTTCCGCAGCGACGGAGCCGGCGGGAAAAACCCGAAGGGCGACGCACATGGATGTGCGTCGTTTTTCGACGAGACAGGGATGTCTCGTCGAAAAATCCCGCCGGCGGAGTGGACCCGGAGTGCCGCAGGCACGGAGGGCGCGGAGGCAGGGGCGTGCTTTCTTTTGGCTACTTTTCTTTGCACGAGCAAAGAAAAGTAGCTCGCTCCCAGCAGGGGAGCGAAAGCTCCTGCTCTTGCTTCTGCTCCTGTACCAGTCCCGCGCTCCGTGCAGGACCGGCGGAGGCTCGCCCGCCCACAGCCACAGCACGTAAAAGCAGACCGGAACCACCAACGCACCCCACTCACTCATCCCGCCCACGCGGGAGGAAAAAGCAGAACGGCGCGGCAGCGCCACCCACCGCACCACCGCAGAGGACCACCCATGACCGCCCTAGTCACCCTCCGCAACATCACCAAGACCTACCAGCGCGGCCCCGAGAAAGTACAGGTGCTGCACGGCATCGACCTGGACATCGCCCGCGGCGACTTCGTCGCCCTGATGGGCCCGTCCGGCTCCGGCAAGACCACCCTGCTCAACCTCATCGGCGGGCTGGACACGCCCAGCGGCGGCGAGATCGCCATCGAAGGCCAGCGCATCGACCAGCTCGGCGCCGGCCAGCTCTCGACCTGGCGCAGCCACCACGTCGGCTTCGTATTCCAGTTCTACAACCTGATGCCGATGCTGACCGCGCAGAAGAACGTGGAACTGCCGCTGCTGCTGACCAACCTGTCGGCCGGCGAACGCAGGCGCCGCGCGCAGATCGCGCTGGCCCTGGTCGGCCTGGCCGAGCGCCGCGACCACCGCCCCAACGAACTGTCCGGCGGCCAGCAGCAGCGCGTGGCCATCGCCCGCGCCATCGTCTCCGACCCCACCTTCCTGATCTGCGACGAGCCCACCGGCGACCTGGACCGCCACTCGGCCGAGGAAGTGCTGGGCCTGCTGCAGCTGCTCAACCGCGAGCACGGCAAGACCATCATCATGGTCACCCACGATCCGAAGGCGGCCGAATACGCCACCCACACCGTGCATCTGGACAAGGGCGAGCTGGTCGACGCCCCGGTGCACTGAGGAGCGCGACCATGAACAGACAATTCGATCGGTGTTTCCCGCGGCGAAGCCGCCCGCTGGGCGGCGCACGCGGAGGTGCGGCATGAAGTACTTCTCCCTGATCTGGGCGCAGCTGTTCCGCAGCCGCACCCGCACCCTGTTCACCCTGCTGTCGGTGGTCACCGCGTTCCTGCTGTTCGGCATGCTCGACTCGGTGCGCGTGGCCTTCAGTACCGGCGGCAGCAGCGTGGCCGGCGCCAACCGCCTGGTCGTCACCTCGCGCCTGTCCATCACCCAGTCGCTGCCGATCCGCCTGGAACCGCAGGTCCGCCAGGTGCAGGGCGTGCGCGATGTCACCTATGCCATGTGGTTCGGCGGCATCTACCAGGACCCGAAGAACTTCTTCCCCAACTTTTCGGTGGCGCCGAACTATTTCGACGTGTACCGCGAGTTCGAGGTGCCGAAGGAGCAGCTGGACGCCTTCCACAACACCCGCACCGGCGCCATCGTCGGCGCGACCCTGGCCAGGCAGTTCGGCTGGAAGATCGGCGACACCATCCCGCTGCAGGCCACGATCTTCCCGCGCGGCGGCAGCAACGACTGGCCGCTGCAGCTGGTGGGCATCTTCCATTCGAAGAACGCCGCCACCGCCGCCAACGACGAACGCCAGCTGATGATGAACTGGAAGTACTTCGACGAATCCAACGACTACATCAAGAACCAGGTGAGCTGGTACACGGTGACGCTGGACAACGCCGACCACGCCTCGCGCGTGGCCCAGGCCATCGATGCCATATCGGCCAACTCCGACCACGAGACCAAGAGCCAGACCGAGTCGGCGTTCCAGCAGGCCTTCATCAAGCAGTTCGCCGACATCGGCATGATCGTCACCTCGATCATGGGCGCGGTGTTCTTCACCCTGCTGCTGTTGACCGGCAACACCATGGCGCAGGCGGTGCGCGAACGCATCCCCGAGCTGGCCACGCTCAAGACGCTGGGCTTCAAGGACGGCACGGTGCTGGCCCTGGTGATGGTCGAATCGGTGCTGCTGGTGGGCCTGGGCGGCGCCATCGGCCTGGGCCTGGCCGCGCTGGCGCTGCCGGCGATGGCACCCAAAACCATGGGCATGCTGCCGCCGCAGGTACCGCTGCAGACCTGGCTGATGGGGCTGGGCCTGATCGTGCTGATCGGCCTGGTCGTGGGCGTGCTGCCGGCGCTGCGCGCCAAGCGGCTGAAGATCGTCGACGCGCTGGCCGGGCGCTGAGGAGAACGTCATGACCAAGAAACTACTGATCGTCCTGGCACTGCTGCTGGGTATCGCGCTGAGCTTCGCCGCCCGTCCTTTCTCGCTGTTCGGACTGGCGCTGATCGCCGGTGGCATCTATGGCGTCTTGAGGCTGTGGCGTGGACCGAAGCCAGCGCGACCAGCGCAGCCAAGGCGACAGACATGGAGCTGGGCATGGAACCTGCTCACCATCGTCCTGCTCGCCATCGGCCTGGGTGCCTGGATCGCGCTGCCGTGGGTCGGCGTGCTGGCCGTGGCCGTCGCCATCGCATTGTGGCTGCCGCTCACCCGGACCGGCCGGCTGGCGCTGGCCGCCACCCGCATCGGCATCGCCAGCCTGCCGCAGCGCTGGGGCGCCTCGTCGGTGATCGTGGTCGGCATCGCCGGCGTGGTCGGCGTGCTGGTGGCGATGCTGGCGATGGGCGAAGGCTTCCAGGCCACGCTCGACAGCACCGGCGATGACACCACCGCCATCGTGCTGCGCGGCGGCTCGCAGGCCGAGACCAACTCGGTCATCACCCGCGACCAGGTGCCGCTGCTGGGCACGCTGCCGGGCGTGGCGCGCGACGCGCAGGGCCGCGCGTTGTTGTCGGCGGAGCTGTCGCAGGTGGTCAACCTGGTATCCAGGGCCGACGGCACCGACGTCAACGCGCAGTTCCGCGGCGTCGGCGACATGGCCTGGGCGGTGCACGACAAGGTGAAGATCGTGAAGGGCCGGCAGTTCAAGCCGGGCCTGCGCGAGATCGTGGTCGGCGAGGGCGCGCAGGGCCAGTTCCGCGACATGGAGGCGGGCAGGACCCTCACCCTCGGCAATCAGGCGTGGACGGTGGTGGGCGTGTTCGCTTCCGGCGACGCGCACGATTCGGAGCTGTGGACCGACGTGCAGACCCTGGCCACCACCTACCAGCGCGGCGCCTACCAGTCGATCAGCGTGCGCACCGAGGGCAGGCCCGGCTTCGAGCAGTTCAAGGCGGCGGTGGCGGCCGACCCGCGGCTGAAGCTGGACGTGGAAACCACGCGCGACTACTACCGCAAGCAGGGCGGCGGGCTCAACAAGCTGATCAGCGTGCTGGGCACGGTGATCGGCGCGATCATGGCCATCGGCGCGGTGTTCGGCGCGCTCAACACCATGTACGCGGCCGTGGCCACGCGTGCGCGCGAGATCGCGACCATGCGCGCGATCGGCTTCCGCGGCCTGCCGGTGGTCACCGCGGTGATGCTGGAAACCATGCTGCTGGCGCTGGTGGGCGGCCTGCTCGGCTGCGCGGTGGCGTGGCTGGTGTTCAACGGCTACAGCGTCTCCACCATCGGCAGCAACTTCAGCGCGGTGGTGTTCAAGTTCCACGTCTCGCCCGAGCTGCTGTGGAGCGGGCTGAAGTGGGCGCTGGGCATCGGCCTGGTCGGCGGCCTGTTCCCGGCGCTGCGGGCGGCGCGGCTGCCGATCACCACGGCCCTGCGCGAGACCTGACGGGCATCGCGGCGGCGCGGCCGACGCGCCGCCGCCTTTGCCGGCTGCGGCGATCCACCCGGCGGGATGGCGGAATTTTCCCCTTCACGCATCGATCCGTTTGGTCCATGATGCGCGCCCGCCGCCCCCGGCGGGCAGCGCAGCTGCATGACGGCGGATGCTGCGTCCCTCCCCCGACGGTGATGGCATCTGTTCATGGCGCCCCTCGCGGGCGCTTTTTTTCGTAGTCAGTAAAGGAAATACAAAACGATGTACCTGAAGTCGACCCCGCTCCGCTCCGCGATCGCGCTGGCCCTGGCCACCGCCGGCAGCGCCCCCGCCCTCGCCCAGTCCAATGACGGCACCACCACCCTGGACCGCGTCGAGATCACCGGTTCGCGCATCCGCCAGGCCAATGTCGAGACCGCCAGGCCGGTCATCGCGCTGAGCCGCGCCGAGATCGAGAAGAAGGGCTACGTCAACGTCGCCGACATCCTGCAGGACGTCACCGCGGCCGGCTCGCCGGCGCTGAGCCGCGCCTCGGCGCTGTCCTCGGCGCGCGACTACGGCGGCATGTTCGTCAGCCTGCGCAACCTCGGTCCCGAGCGCAGCCTGGTGCTGGTCGACGGCCGCCGCATGGGCGTGAGCGCCGGCGGCTACTCCGACGTGGGTTCGATCCCGTCGGCGATCGTCGAGCGCGTGGAAGTGCTGACCGACGGCGCCTCGGCGCTGTACGGCTCGGACGCCATCGCCGGCGTGGTCAACATCATCACCCGCAAGAACTTCGACGGCGGCCAGGCCAACGCCTATGTCGGCCAGTACAGCGAAGGCGACGGCCAGAAGCGCTCCTACAGCGCCACCTGGGGCAAGACCTTCGAGCGCGGCTGGGTCACCGTCGGCGCGGAAAAGGTGAAGGAAGACCCGGTGCTGGGCGGCGCGCGCGAGTTCACCGCCTACCCGAACGGCCCGTACCACCCCACCGACGGCCTCAACGGCACCACCGAGTGGGGCTCGGTCACCGTCGATGGCAAGGTGATCAGCGTCGGCCCCGGCGGCGATCCGTCCAAGGTGGAAGACTTCAAGCCGCTGGACCGCTCGGCCTACGCCAACACCAAGACCAACATGACCCTGCTGTCGGGCCTGGAGCGCCGCTCGGCCTTCGCCAACGGCGGCTTCCAGATCACCGACGACCTGCGCGTGGTCGCCGACGTGCTGTACAGCGAGCGCGAATCGCTCAAGCAGCTGGCCGGCTACCCGTATTCGGTGTCCTCGGCGCAGGCGGCCAGCGGCACGCGCGCCATGCTGTCCAAGGACAGCGCGTTCAACCACTGGGGCAAGGACGTGCTGTTCTCGCACCGCACCGAGGAGTTCCCGCGCGCGACCAACAACAGCCTGACCACCAAGCGCGCCAGCCTCGGCCTGGAAGGCAGCTTCGAGACCGGCTCGCGTTTCTGGGACTGGAACGTGGGCTACATGTTCAACCGCAATGAAGGCGAGCGCCGCACGCTGCAGAGCATGTACCAGCCCAACGTCAACAAGGCGGTGGGCGCCTCGTTCATCGACGCCAACGGCGTGGCCCGGTGCGGCACCCCGGACAACGTGATCCAGGACTGCGTGCCGTGGAACCCGCTGGCGCCGATGGGCAGCAACAGCCCCGGCTCGCTCAGCGGCGACCCGGCCGTGCGCGACTACCTGTTCCGCAGCTTCGTCGATGACATCCAGAGCACCACCAAGGTGCTCAGCGCCAATATCTCCGGCTCGCTGTTGAGCCTGCCGGCCGGCGACGTGATGGCGGCGATGGGCGTGGAGCACCGCAGCGAGGAAGCCAGCTACACCCCGGACCTGATGGTGCAGAACGGCGAGATCGCCGGCACCAGCGGCCAGCCGACCCGCGGCGACTACAAGCTGGACGAGGTCTACCTGGAACTGCAGGTGCCGCTGCTGGCCGACCTGCCGTTCGCGCGCGAGCTGTCGCTGGACGTGGCCGGCCGCTACTCGGACTACAACAACTTCGGCGGCACCACCAACGGCAAGTTCGGCCTGAAGTGGAAGCCGGTGGACACCCTGCTGGTGCGCGCCACCTACGGCACCGGCTTCCGCGCGCCGACCGTGGATGACCTGTACGGCGGCACCGTCACCACCCGCGACCGCATCACCGACCCGTGCGACCGTTCCTTCGGCGCGGCGGCACGCAACAGCGAGGTTGCCGCGCGCTGCAGCGCCGCCGGCCTGGGCAGCGACTTCCGCCAGAAGACCGGCGACGGCGAACTGGCCAGCACCTCCGGCGTGCAGGCGGTGACCGACTTCACCTCCGGCTCCAACCCGGACCTGAAGCCGGAGACCGCCAAGACCTGGACCGTGGGCCTGGTCTACAGCCCCGAGTTCGTCTCCGGCCTGGACCTTAGCCTGGACTGGTGGAAGATCCGCATCGACAACGTCATCGTCGGCGAGTCGGCCACCGACATCCTCAACCAGTGCTACGTGCAGGGCATCGCCTCGGCGTGCTCGCGCTTCACCCGCTACGCCTCCGGCAGCAACAAGGGCCAGGTCAGCGGCATGAACCGCTCGCTCAACAACGCCGGCTACCAGGAAACCGCGGGCTACGACGTCGGCGTGCGCTACCGCCTGCCGGAACTGGCCATCGGCCAGATCTCGCTGCGCCTGAACGCCACCTACGTCGATTACCTGGCGCGCAAGAGCGACAGCGAAGCCACCACCCCGGTCGACCAGTACACCGGCTGGGGCGGCAACTTCCGCGTGCGTTCGAACTTCAGCGCCGACTGGCAGCGCGGCAACTTCGGCCTGACCTGGAGCACCCGCTACTACTCCAGCATGAAGGAGAAGTGCTCCTACGACCTGGACGGCGGCCCGGAGTGCAACCTGCCGGACTTCCGCTCGCCGTACACCGACGTGCAGCCTAGCCGGAAGCTGGGCTCCAACACCTTCCACGACCTGCAGGTGCGCTATGCCCTGCCGTGGGAAGGCACCGTGTCGCTGGGCGTGAACAACGTGTTCAAGCACGAAGGCCCGATCATGTACAGCCAGCCGAACAGCAGCTTCACCTACTACGGTGGCTTCGACATCGGCCGTTTCATCTACATGAAGTACCAGCAGCGCTTCTGATCGCCTGACCGTCAGGCGTTCCACCGGCAAAGGCACCGCAAGGTGCCTTTGCTTTTTCCGGCTGGCCGCGGCCGCCAGGCCGAACACCACACAACGGTCATCTTCCTGTCATCGTTGCGCGGTAGAGCCGCGGCGGCGCAGGCGCTACCGTGGCGCCCCTCCTCTTTCCGGATCACCGCCATGCTGCGTTCGCTGGCGCTGGCCGGCGTCTGCGTGATGCTGGCCGGTTTCGCCCTGTCTTCCCCGATGCCGCCGCTCTCGCTCGGCGCGCGGCTGGCCGCGCCCGGCGGCACCTCGCCGATGGTGCCGACCGCGCGCATCGATGCCCTGCTCGCGCGCCTGCCGCACCGCCAGGGCATGGTGCCCGGCAGCGGCGGCGTGGCGCTGCACTGGCTGGCCTTCGACCCCGGCGATTACCGCCTGCAGTACCGCTACCTCGGCCAGGGCGAGCGCTTCCCCGAGTTTTCGCTGGAGGCCACCGCGCCGGCGGCGGGCGCGCCCCGCACCGCGCCGCGCGGCACGGTGATCCTGCTGCACGGCTGGATGATGGATGGCGGCTCGCTGCTGCCTTGGGCGCTGCAGCTGGCGCAGGACGGCTACCGCACCATCGCCCTGGACCTGCGCAACCATGGCCGCTCCGGGCAGGCGCCCTCCGGCTATGGCACGCGCGAGGGCGACGACGTCGCCGCCGCGCTGCGCGCGCTCGAGGCCCGCGGCGAAATCAGCGGGCCGGTGCACCTGCTAGGCGTGTCCTACGGCGCGGCCACCGCCATCTTCGCCGCGCGCGAACTCGGCCCGCGGCTGCGCAGCGTGGTGGCGATGGAATCCTTCGACAACGCCGGCCAGGCGATCCGCGCGATGGTGCCGCACATGCTGTCGCGCCCGCCCGAGCGCCTGGGCGACTACCTGGCGCTGCCGCTGGCGCGCTGGCAGTACGGCGGCAGCGGGCTGGACGCGGCCATCGCCGCCGCCGACCGCCGGCTCGGCATCGACCTGGACCGCGTGGACGTGGGCCAGGCGCTGGCGCAGGTGCCGGCCTGCGTCCTGCTGCTGCATGGCCGCGACGACGCGCACATCCCGGTCGCGCAGGGCCGCGCCCTGGCCGCCGCCGCGCCGCGCGCGCGTTACCTGGAGCTGCAGGGCGAGGACCACCTGACCCTGCCGCTGCGGCTGGACCGTCTCTCGGGCGTGATCGACGACTGGTTCGCACGCGCCGGCAACGATGGCACCTCCTGCCCGACGCCCGCTTCGCCCGCGCCTGCGCGGGCGACCGCAGCAGCAACCACCAATGCCGTAGGAGCGACTTCAGTCGCGAAGGGCATTATCGGGAAAGCGCCTCGCGACTGAAGTCGCTCCTACGGCGTGGGTGCCGGCGATCGCGAGCGCGCCCTGGCCGCGGCGCGTACGCCGGCCGTGGCGAACACCACCAGCCCGGCCCAGATCAGGCCGAAACCGACCAGCTGCGAGGCCGCGAACGGTTCGCGCAGGACCAGCACGCCGATCAGGAACTGCAGCGTCGGGCCGATGTACTGCAGCAGCCCGACCACCGACAGCGGAATGCGGCGCACGCCGTAGGCGAAGGCAATCAGCGGCACCGCGCTGACCACGCCGGCCAGCACCAGCAGCGCATCGTTGCCCCAGCCCCAGCCGGAGATGAAGCCGCCGCCGTGGCCGTTCTCGGCCCACAGCGCGTAGGCCAGCGCCGGCGCCACCATGAACAGGCTTTCCACGCCGAGCCCGGTCACCGCTTCGACCACCACCAGCTTGCGCAGCAGTCCGTACAGGCCGAAGGTGATCGACAGCCCGATCGCGATCCACGGCGCGCGTCCGCTCTGCCAGGTCAGCCAGGCCACGCCCAGCGCCGCCAGCGCCACCGCCAGCCACTGCAGCCGGCCCAGCCGCTCGCGCAGCACCACCACGCCCAGCACCACGCTCAGCAGCGGATTGATGAAATAGCCCAGGCTGGTCTCGACCACGTGGCCGGCATTCACCGCCCAGATGTACAGGCTCCAGTTGGCGCCGATCAGCAGGCTCGACAGCCCCAGCAGCCAGAATCGCCGCGGCGTGGCCCACACCTCGCCCAGCCAGCCCCAGCCGCGCACGATGCCCAGCCCGCCGATCAGCAGCACCGCGCTCCAGATGATGCGGTGGGCGATGATCAGGAACGACGGCACTTCGATCAGCAGCCGCCAGTACAGCGGGAACAGGCCCCAGATGACAAAGGCCAGGGTGGCGGCGAGCAGGCCGTTGCGCTGGTCGTGCGCGGCGGCGGTCATGCGCGGCGCATCCGGGCCAGGGTGATCACCACGACGCCGGCCAGGATCACCGCCATCGCGCCGATGTCGGCGGCGCTGAAGCGCTCGTGCGCGATCCACGCGCCCAGCGCCACCGCGATCACCGGGTTGACGTAGGCGTAGCTGCTGGCCAGCACCGGGCGCACGTTGTGCAGCAGCCACACGTAGGCGGTGAAGGCGATGATGGAGCCGAACACGCACAGGTAGGCCACCGCCAGCATGCCCTGCAGCGATGGCGTCGCCGGCATGCGCTCGCCGCGCAGCAGGCCGGCCGCCACCAGGATCACGCCGCCGCACAGCATCTGCCCGGCGGCGGTCATGAACGGCGACGGCAGGTCGCGCCCGCGCGACCAGATCGAACCGGCGGCCCAGCCCAGCGGCGCCACCAGCAGGAACACCAGCCCGGCCGGGGTCGCGGTCAGGCTGCTGCCGGCGTTGAGCCACAGCACGCCGGCGAAGCCGACCGCGATGCCCAGCCATTCGCCGCCGGCCACGCGCTGCCCGCGGAACGCTGAGAACAGCGCCATCCACAGCGGCACCGAGGCCACCGCCACCGCGGCCAGGCCGGAGGACACGTCGCGCTCGGCCATCACCACCATGCCGTTGCCCAGGAACAGCAGGCTGAAGCCCATCACCGCCAGGGTCGGCCACTGCGCGCGCGTCGGCGCCGGCACGCCGCGCCAGCGCAGCAGCGCGTACAGCAGGCCGCCGGCGATGACGAAGCGGGTGCCGGAAATCACCGACAACGGCGGCATGCCGCCTTCCAGCGCCAGGTGGATGCCGAGGTAGGTCGAGCCCCAGACCACGTACACGAGCAGCAGGGCCAGAACGACAAGGCCGCTCCGTGGAGCAGCCGACGCGGTGGGGGGCGAAGACATGGGGCAGGTACCGCCATCCGGGGGAACGCGGATTCTAGGGCACCACGGCGCTGGCGATCAGCCCGAAAAACGGCATGCTGTATCCGTCCCGGCCGCGCCTGCCGGGCACGGGCAGCCGCTTTCCACGCCAGGAGCTTTCCAGCATGCGCACTTCCACCGCCGCCACCGCCGCACGCCCGGACCGCGCCGCGCTGCGGCGCTCCGTCGCCAACACCCTCAAGGGCTCGGCCGGCAACCTGGTCGAGTGGTACGACGTCTACGTCTACTCCGTGTTCGCGGCGTATTTCGAATCGCAGTTCTTCTCCGCCGCCGACCGCAACTCCACGCTGTACGTATGGGCGATCTTCGCCGCCACCTTCCTGATGCGGCCGGTGGGAGCCTGGTATTTCGGCCGCTTCGCCGACCGCTACGGCCGGCGCCTGGCCCTGACCGTCTCGGTGTCGCTGATGGCCGGCTGCTCGTTCGTGGTCGCCATCACCCCCACCGCCGGCGCCATCGGCATCTGGGCGGCGCTGATCCTGCTGCTGGCGCGGCTGCTGCAGGGCTTCGCCACCGGCGGCGAGTACGGCACCAGCGCCACCTACATGTCCGAGGCCGCCCTGCCCGGCCGCCGCGGCTTCCTGTCCTCGTTCCACTACGTCACCCTGGTCGGCGGCCACGTGCTGGCGCAGCTGACCCTGCTGGCCATGCTGCTGGCCTGGGACCGGCCGCAGATTTCCGAATGGGGCTGGCGCATCGCCTTCGCCCTGGGCGGGGTGGCGGCGATCGTGGTGTTCTGGCTGCGCCGGTCCATGGACGAATCGCTGGAAGCGTCGTCCATCGCCGCCGCGCGCGAAGGCAGGGCCCGCGCCGCCGGCTCGATGCGCGAGCTGTTCGTGCACCAGTGGCGGCCGCTGCTGCTGTGCTTCCTGATCACCGCCGGCGGCACCGTCGCGTTCTACACGTATTCGGTGAACGGGCCGAAGATGATCCAGGGCGCCTTCGCCGGCGACGACCCGATGACCGGCACTCTGATCAACCTCGGCGTGCTCGCCTTCCTGATGGTGCTGCAGCCGGTTGGCGGCTGGCTCTCCGACCTCGTCGGCCGCAAGGCGCTGCTGGTGTTCTTCGGCGTCGGCGGCGTGCTCTACACCTGGTACATGGTGACCCGGCTGCCGCAGCAGCACGACGCCATGCCGGCCTTCCTCACCCTGGCGCTGGCCTTCGTCATCCTCACCGGCTACACCTCGATCAACGCGGTGGTGAAGGCCGAGCTGTTCCCCACCCACGTGCGCGCGCTCGGCGTGGGCTTCGGCTACGCGCTGGCCAACTCGCTGTTCGGCGGCACCGCGCCGCTGCTGTACCAGGCCGCGCTGCGCACCGGCCACGTCGACGCGTTCGCGCTCTACGTCACCGCGGTGATCGCGGTGTCGCTGGTGGTCTACCTGTTCTTCCTGGAGAACAAGGGCCCGAACTGGCTGGACGGCACGCGGACGTAGTGCGCGCGCACGCCGCGCCGGTCAGCGCCGCGCGCCGTCGCTGGCGCCGCGCGCGGCCTCGAACTCCGCGCCCTTGTCCCATGCCGGCCAGCGCCGGCTGTTGGCCAGTTCCAGGCCCAGGTCGTAGACCAGCAGCGTATCGGCGGCCAGGCCGCGTGCGTCCCACTGCGGCGACCATGCGTCGCAGGCCTGGTGGTAGCACCGGGCGAAGTAGGCATCGCGCAGCGCGCGGCCGGCGGCGACGCCGCCGTCGCGCTTGTCCAGGCCGGCGCCGACGGTGACCGCCGGCACGCCCTTGCGGGCGAAGGCGAAGTGGTCGGCGCGGTAGAAGAAGCCGGCTTCCAGGTTCGGGTCGGGCGACCAGCGGCGGCCGCGCGCCTGGGCGACGCGGTCCACGTCCGCTTCCAGCGACACGTGGCCCTTGCCCCAGGTGGCGATGTCGACGGTCTCGCCGTCCGGGCTGAACATCTCCATGTTCAGCACCGCTGCGGTCTTCTCCAGCGGCGCCAGCGGATGCTCGGCGTAGTAGCTGGCGCCGAGCAGGCCCTTTTCCTCGGCGGTCAGCGCCAGGAAATACAGCGTGCGCTGCGGGCGCGGGCCGGCGGCGAACACGCGCGCCAGTTCCAGTACCGAGGCCACGCCGGTGGCGTTGTCGATGGCGCCGTGGCGGACGCTGTCGCCACTGGCGTCCGGCTGGCCGATGCCGAACGCGTCCCAGTGCGCGGAGAAGATCACCGATTCGTCCGGATGCGCCGCGCCTTCGAGCTTCGCCACCACGTTGCGGGTGATGACCGGCTCGCGCTTGAGCTTGAAACGGGCCGACAGTCGCGCGTCGCCCAGTTCCACCGGGTGGAAATCGGCGCGCATCGCCTTGCGCTTCTCTGCGTCGAAATCCAGACCAGCCGCGGCGAAGATGCGTTCGGCCAGGGCGCGCTGCATCCAGCCGCGCAGCGGCGTGTGCAGCGCGCGCGCAGCGGCGTCGCTGCGCTGGATGTCGAACAGCGGCGAGGTGCCCGAGGCCTTCACCGTCGCCCACGGATACGCCGCCGGCGCGGTCTCGTGCACGATCAGCACGCCTGCCGCGCCGCGCCGCGCGGCTTCCTCGTACTTGTAGGTCCAGCGGCCGTAGTAGGTCACCGCCTTGCCGTCGAAGGCGCCCGGCGCGTCGGCCTCGAAGTCGGCGTCGTTGATCAGCACCACGGCGACCTTGCCGCGCAGGTCCACGTCCTTGTAGTCGTTCCAGCGCCGCTCCGGCGCGTCGATGCCGTAGCCGACGAACACCAGCGGCACGTCCTGCAGGTCCACCGCGTCCAGCGGGCGCAGGCTCTGCAGGGTCACGTCCTCGCCGTTGACCAGCGGCTGGCGGCTGCCGGCCAGCTGCAGGCTGGCCTCGATGGCGCCGTCCACCTGCGCGCGTACCAGCGGCACCTCCTGCACCCAGCTGCCGTCCCTGCCGCCGGGCTGCACGCCGGCCTTGCGGAACTGCTCGACCAGGTAATCGACGGTGCGCTGTTCGCCGGCGGTGGCCGGCGCGCGGCCTTCGAACTCATCCGAGGCCAGCACGCGCACGTGCCGCGACAGCGCCTCCGGGTCGATGCCGCCGCCGGGCAGGTCGTTGGCCGCGCTGGCGATGCCGCCAACGAACAGGCAGGACGACAACAACAGCATGCGCATCGGGTTCACGGCGGTACCAAACAACAGGGAGGTGGCGGGATTTTACCCGTAGATGCGGGCCTTGCCCCGCATGGCGCCCTCACGGGGATGCTTCGTGCCGGGCGCGTCCGGCGGCTACGGCTTCGCACGGTCCAGCCAGCACGCCAGGCCCTGCGCGTTGAGTTCGATGTCCATGCCGAGCACGCGCAGCACGCCGGCGTCATCGAAGCGGCAGCCATGCGCACGGGCGCGTTCCAGGTAGAACTCGCCCAGCGCCGCCACCAGCGCGCGGTGGCGGTCGGGGCGGCCGTCGCAGGCGCGGGCGATGGCGGTCATCGCATCGATCTGCACATGCAGGTCGGCGGCCAGGCGCGCGGTGTCGCGCACGCGGCCGTAGTGGGTCAGGAACATCGCCTCCGGCGCCCGCGCCATCAGCCGGTCGATCGAAGCGTGCAGCGCGTCCGGCTCGAACTGCACCGGCGAGCTGGTGGGAATGACGAAGGCGCCCTGCGCGCTGTCCAGTTCGCGGTAGGACAGGCCGAAGGTGTCGCCGGTGAACCAGCTGCGGCTGGCCGCGTCCCACACGCACAGGTGGTGGCGGGCATGGCCGGGCGTGTCGATGCACAGCAGCTCGCGCCCGCCCAGCGACAGGCGATGGCCGTCCCCGGCCACCACCACGCGTTCGGCCGCCACCGGCACGATCTGGCCGTAGCTGCGCGCCATTTCCTCCGCGCCGTAGACCGCGGTGGCGCCGGCGACCAGCCGCGCCGGGTCGATCATGTGCGGCGCGCCACGCGGGTGCACCAGCAACCGTGCGTTGGGCAGCCGCTGCATCAGCGCGCCGGCGCCGCCGGCATGGTCCAGGTGCACGTGGGTCAGGATCAGCCAGTCGATCGCCTCGATCCCCAGCCCGGCCCGTTCCACCGCGGCCAGCATGTTCGGCAGCGAATGGCTGGTACCGCAATCGATGAGGGCGCCGCGGCCATTGCCGACCAGCAGGTAGGCGGCATCGAAATGGTCGCGCTGGAAGGCGGTGTCGATGACGTGGATGTCGTGCTCGGCGCTCATGCGGTGGCTCCGGAGGTCCGTCCCGATGCTGTCACCGCCGCCGCAGCGCGGCAATACGGCTTTCGTCGGAGCCGCAGGCGCGCGCGCAGGAGCGGCTTCAGTCGCGAACGGGCTTTCCCTGCGAAGTCTCCATCGCGGCTGAAGCCGCTCCTACGAGCGGCGCAGCACGCGCGGCCGCAGCAGCAGCGCCAGCGTCATCACCGCCAGGAAGCCGCCATAGGCGTAGAGCACCGCCAGGATCTGTTTCCACAGGGCGTCCGCATCAACGTCGGCCGCGCCGATGCGGTAGCCCCAGTGCATGAAGCCGATGCTGACCAGCAGCGCCAGCACCAGCACGCAGGCATCGAACACCGCGCGCGTGCGGTGCCGCGGCTGGCGCGGGAACCACCAGTACAGCGCAGCCATCACCCCGAACCAGGGCAGGAACAGCAACAACGACAACCAGGCCATCGTCAGCTCCGTGTTGGGCGCGCGCCGGCAGGGCACGCGCCATGGCATGCGGCGGGGAGCGCCGCGTCAGTCCGCTTCGCGCAGCTGGCGCAACGCCGCCAGCACCGTATCGACCCCGGCCTCGAGCTGGAAGCGCCCGCCCTGCAGGGCCGCGGCGTCCCCGGCCTGCTTGAGCGCGGCGACCAGCTGCCCGGCGTCGCGCGGCGAGTCGAAGCCTTCGCTCTGCACCAGCAGCGCGCCCTCGCCGTCGAGCAGCTTGAAGTAGAAGCGGCCGTCCTTCTCGCGGTACTGCTTGAACAGCGGCAGCGCGGCCTTTGCAGCAGTTGCCTTCTTCGGCTTGTCGCCGGCGGCGGACAGGTCGCGCAGGCCCACGGCGTGGCGCAGTTCCTTCAGCAGCGGAATGGCGAACTGCTCGCGCAGCTGCTGGCCGCGCCGGCGCAGGATCGCCTCGATCTTCTCCGGTTCGGCCATCAGCGCGTTGTAGCGCTCGCGCAGCGGCGCCAGTTCGCCGTCGATGCGCTCGAACAGCTGCTGCTTGGCCTCGCCCCAGCCGATGCCGCCGGCAAACGCCTGCGCGAACGCGGCGGTCTGTTCCGGCGTGGCGAAGGCCTGGTACATCTGGAACAGCGCCGAGCCCTCGGTGTCCTTCGGCTCGCCGGGCGCGCGCGAGTCGGTGACGATGGAGAACACCAGCTTCTTCAGCTCCTCGCGCGGGGCGAACAGCGGGATGGTGTTGTGGTAGCTCTTGCTCATCTTGCGGCCGTCGAGGCCGGCCAGCGTCGCCACCTGCTCGTCGATCACCACATCCGGCAGGGTGAAATACTCCTTGCCGTAGATGTGGTTGAAGCGCTGGGCGAAATCGCGCGCCATCTCGATGTGCTGGATCTGGTCGCGGCCCACCGGCACCTTGTTCGCGTTGAAAATGAGGATGTCGGCGGCCATCAGCACCGGGTACATGAACAGCCCGGCGGTGACGCCGGCATCGTCGTCCAGCTGTTCCTCGCGGTTCTTGTCCACCGCCGCCTTGTAGGCATGGGCGCGGTTGAGGATGCCCTTGCCGGCCACCACGGTCAGGAACCACATCAGCTCGGTGGTTTCCGGGATGTCGCTCTGCCGGTAGAACCACACCTTGTCCGGGTCCAGGCCGCAGGCCAGCCAGCTGGCGGCGATCTCCAGCGTCGAACGCTGGGTGCGCTCGGGCTCCTGCGACTTGATCAGGCTGTGCAGGTCGGCCAGGAAGAAGAAACTCTCGATCCCGGGCGCGCGGCTGGCCGCGATCGCGGGGCGGATGGCGCCGACGTAGTTGCCGAGGTGGGGAGTACCGGAGGGGGTGATGCCGGTGAGGACACGGGTAGTCATGTACGCAGAGCTGACGGACGGATTAACCGGCCCAGTGTAACCGCCGCGCGCCAACCCCGCCGCCCGCGCCCGTCCGTTCATGGCTCCGTCCCCCGCCAAGGAGCCCGCCATGTACCGCCTTTCCGCCTGCCTGCTGACCGTCCTGGCCCTGTGCGGCTTCCGCTCCGTGCCGCCCGCTCCGGACGGACCGGTGGCGCTGTCGCTGGTCGACCGCGATACCGGCGAGGAACTGGAGCAGTACCCGCACCGGGGCGAGCGCTGGGTGGCCGGCACGCCCGGCCACCGCTACGCCGTGCGCCTGCGCAATCTCACCGGCGAACGCGTGCTGGCGGTGCTGTCGGTGGACGGGGTCAACGCCATCAGCGGCGAAACCGCCGCCCCGGACCAGGCCGGCTACGTGCTCGAGCCCTGGCAGGACAGCGAAATTACCGGCTGGCGCAAGTCACCGGCCGAGGTGGCACAGTTCGTGTTCACCGACCATGGCGACAGCTATGCCAGCCGCACCGGCCGCCCGCACAACGTCGGCGTGGTCGGCATCGCCGTGTTCCGCGAGGCGCGGCCGGTCTATGTCGCGCCGGCGCCGATGCCGCGGCGGCCCGCGCCGGTGATCGCACAGGACGCGCGCGCCGACCGCGCGATGGCCGCGGAGGCGTCGGCCGCGCGCGGGGAGGCGCGCCAGCAGCTGGGCACCGGCCATGGCGAGCGCGAAGGGTCGGCCAGCCATGCCACCCGCTTCGAGCGCGCCAGCCGCATGCCGGTCCAGCTCGGCGAGCTGCGCTACGACGCGCGCCCGCGGCTGGTGGCGATGGGCATCCTGCCGCGCCAGCGCGTGGATGCCGCGCCGCGCGCCTTCCCGGGCGGCTTCGTGCCCGACCCGCCGGCGCGCGGGCGCTGACGCAGAACGCAGAACGGGCCGCATGATGCGGCCCGCCGGTTGCGGCAAGGGACAGCGTGCGCCGTATCAGCGCCAGTCCGGGTAATCCCTGTGCAGCGTGTCCTGGAAATCGCGCACTTCCTTCTCGGCCCGGTCCTTGGCCCAGCCATAACGTTCCTGCAGGCGGCCGGCGAGGTATTCGGCGTTGCCTTCGGCCACCTGCAGATCGTCGTCGGTCAGGTCGCCCCACTTGGCCTGCGCCTTGCCCTTGAGCTGGCTCCACTTGCCGGAAATGATGTCTTTGTTCATGCGTGTCTCCTTTCGGGGGGAATGGCGGCAGCTCCGCCGCGTGAACAGCATGCCCAGACCGGTGTAGGCGCCGCATCGAGGATTCGTTCGCGGACGGTGACGTTCTCGGACGGCCGCTTCATCTTCCGCCTACGCAAAAGAAAAGGCCGGCGTTGCGCCGGCCTTTCCGTTCCCGCCAATCGCCAGGCATCAGCGCTTGGCTGCGTCCTCTACCTTCTCGCCGGCCTTCTGCACATCCTTGCCGGCACCGGCCACGGTGTTGCAGCCGGACAGCATGGCGATCGAGAACAGCGACAGCATCATCAGGGCTACCAAGCGCTTCATGTCTTCCTCCTGGGGGGTTCCTGGATAGCGCGGCCCGGGCGGGCCACGGCGGGGATCAACACTTGCCGTCGCTGCAGTCGTGGGCCTTGTCCTCGACCTTCTCGCCGGCCTTCTGCATGTCCTTGCCGGCGCCGGCGACGGTGTTGCAGGCGCTGAGCATTCCCGCCGAAAACATCCCCAGCAGGGCCAGCATCAGTACTCGCTTCATCAGGTTTCTCCTCTGCTCGACTGGCGGCTGCCAGGTGGCGACGCCGCGCGTTGGGAGGAATCTGGCGGCATTCACGTGCAGCCGACGTGAACGCCACCGGCGCCGGTTCAGCGACGTCGCGCCGCCGTCAATCGCGCATCAGGGTCGATTTCCCGAACAGGCTCTCGACCAGGTCCACCGCCAGCCTGGCGGTGCGGTTGCGGCGGTCGAGCAGCGGATTGAGCTCGACGATGTCCAGCGAGCCCATCAGCCCGGTATCGGCGATCATCTCCATCACCAGCTGCGCCTCGCGGTAGTTCACCCCGCCCGGCACCGTGGTGCCCACGCCCGGGGCGATGCTCGGGTCGAGGAAATCCACGTCGAAACTGACGTGCAGGTGGGTATTGGCGTCGACGCCCTCCAGCGCCGCCTCCATGGTGCGCTTCATGCCGCTCTCGTCGATGTAGCGCATGTCGTACACGTCCACCCGGTGCTGCTTGATCAGGCGCTTCTCGTCCTGGTCCACCGAGCGGATGCCGATCTGCCGCACCTGCTGCGGCGAGATCGCCGGCGCGTCGCCGCCCAGCCGGGTCAGCGCGTCCGGACCCAGCCCGCACAGGCAGGCCACCGGCATGCCGTGGATGTTGCCCGAAGGCGTGACTTCGGAGGTGTTGAAGTCCGAATGCGCGTCCAGCCACAGCACGCGCAGCTGCCTGCCCTGCTCGCGGCACCAGCGCGCCACCGCGGTGATCGAGCCGATGCCCAAGCAGTGGTCGCCGCCGAGCATGATCGGCAGGCGGCCGTCGCGCAGCTCGGCCAAGGTCGCCTCCATCAGCGCGTGGTTCCAGGCCACGACCTCGTCCAGGTGGCGGTAACCGTCCACCGGGTCGGTCCACGGATTGCGCGGCCCCTGCAGGTTGCCCACGTCGCGCACGGCCACGCCGCGCGCGGCCAGCGCCTCGGGCAGGCCGGCGATGCGCAGCGCCTCCGGTCCCAGGCGCGCGCCACGGTGGCCGGCACCGACATCGGTGGGCACACCGATCAGCGAAACGGGACGATGAGTGGCCATGCTTCCTCCGTTGCAAATGAAAGCAGTTTAGCGGGCGCAGGTTACAGCCGCCTGCGGCAACGCAGCAGCCCTCGTGCCGGCGTCGGCCCGTGCCGCGCGCATGCGGATCCGAAGGTGCCTTTGGACGGGAAGGCGCTGCCGGGGTGGCGGAAACAAAAAAGGCCCGCCGGAAAGCCCGGCGGGCGATGGGGAGAGAGTCCTGCGCCGTCCGCCCGCGCCCGATGTCCAGGCGCCGTGCGGGAATTACAGGCAGGGGCGGCGTTCGGCCTGTTCCGGCAGCAGGCTGCGGTCGAACACTTCGTCCAGCGCCGGGCTGCGCGGCAGGTGGCGCTGGGCGACGGTCAGGTCCAGGCCGGCCTGCATGCGCGCCGGGTCGATGTCGCCGACGCCGTCGCGCGCGACGCGCTCGCGCCCGCCCATGTCGTCCAGCGTATCCATCAGCCGGCCCAGCTCGACCTTGGCGCTTTCGTCCGGGTTGTGCGCGACCAGCATGTCGATGGCCGCCTGCGGCTCGCACAGCGTGTCCATGACGCCGCGGTTGACCGCGCGCACCAGCCCGCGTGCGATCTCCGGCTGTTCGCGCAGCAGCTTCGGCGAGACCATCAGCGCGCTGCCGTACAGCTCGGGCACCGCGTCGCGGAAGCGGAAGAAGCGCAGCCGTTCCTCGACCTTGCCGCCGGCCGTGGCGATGGCCGCGGTGCTGGTGGAGGAATAGCCGAACAGCGCGTCGGACCTGTGCTCGTCGAGCAGGCCGATCAGCACCTTCCAGTTGCCGGGGTTGGGCACGATGGTCACCGCCTTCGGGTCCAGGCCCACTTTCGAGGCGAACTGCTCGAAGGTGTTGAGCGCCACGTCGGTGCCATGGCCGGTGATGGTCCTGCCGGCCAGCTGGGTGGGTTCCTTCACCGGCGAGGCCAGCGGCAGGATGATCACCGACGGCGACACGTCCATGACCATGTACACGCCCACCGGCGCCTGCCCGGGCTTGTGCGCGGCCTGCTCGTAGGTGGCCTGGATGTCGCCGTAGCCGGCGTCGAAGCCTTCCTCGACCATGCGCCCGGCGGCGGTGAAGGCACCGCGCCCGTCGGTGAACTCGACCTCGATGCCCTCGTCGCGGAAGTAGCCGCGCTGCTGCGCGACCAGGAACCAGGCATTGGCGCCGGAAAAGCCGGAGTTGAGCAGAAAGCGCAGCCTGTGCGGCTTGGCCGGTTGCACGGGCGCGGCGGCGGCCGGTTCCGCCGGCGTCTCGCTGCGCCCACAACCGGCCAGCGCCAGCACGGCCACCATCGCGGCGGCGATCATCGTCGGCTTCATGCGTGGCTCCCTCCGCCGATGCGCGGACGCGCGCGTTCGGCCAGCGGCGGCAGGAAGGCGCGGGTGAAGATTTCCTCCGGCCTCGGCGTGCGCGGCAGGCGGCAGGAGGTGGCCATCAGCTGGATCGAACGCTGCAGGCGACCGTCGTCGATGTCGCCGATGCCGATCTTCAGCGCCTCGGGATGCGCCATCTCCACCTCCAGGGTGCCCATCAGGCGCGGACCGTCGACGTGGTCGGCGAACTTCGGCGCCATCCGGCGGGTGGCTTCCAGCGCGGCCTGCGGGTCGGCCAGGGTCTCGACGATGCCGCGGTTGACCGCGGCCACCAGCGCGCGCGCCGCCTCCGGATGTTCCTTGAGGAACGTCGGCGTGAGCATCAGCGCGTTGCCGTACATGTCCGGCACCAGGTCGCGGTACTCGAGGAAGCGCAGGCCGGCGCGGCCGTCGATGTTCTTGGCCGCCAGCGCGGCGATGATGGTGTGCACGAAGCCGAACACGCCGTCGGTGTGGCCGCCCAGCACGTCCTCGCCCAGCGTGGTCATGCTGGTGGTCGAACGCAGGATCGATACGCGCGACGGGTCCACGCCCGCGACCGATGCGTAGGCCGGGAACACCTCGATCGCGGCGTCGATGGGGTGCCCGCCGATCACCTTGCCTTCCAGGTCCTTCGGCGAATGGATCGGGCCGTCCTTGCGCACGCCGATGGTCAGCGGGGTCTGGTTGAAGGCCACGTGCACCGCCACCGGGCAGTTGTCCGGGCGCAGCCCGGCCAGCTTGATCAGCGCGCACAGATCACCGTAACCACCATCGAAGCCTTCCTGCGGGATGCGCGGCACCACCGAGGCGGCGCCGTCGCCGGCGGCGAACTCGATGTCCAGCCCGGCGTCGGCGAAGTAGCCGCGCTCATGGGCCAGGCAGAAGAACGCATGCGGGCCGGACAGGGCCGAGTTCATCAGCAGCCTGACCTTCAGGCGCTGCCCGCCCGCCGTCGCGGCGGTGCCGGCCATGGTCTTGTCCGCGGCGCGTACCGCGGCCTGCGCCGGCGCCAGCACGCCGGCGGCCGAGGAGAGGATCGCCGCGGTGCCCAGCACCGTACAGAAATCACGTCTGGATTTGTCCACTGTGTGCTCCCTTGCTGCAAGTACAGGTAACGCGGATGAAAAGCGGGCGGGAGCAATGGCCCCCGCCCGGCGCGATCAGAATTTCTGCTGGTACTGCATGTAGACCAGGCGTCCCAGGTCGAAGCCGCCGTAGTAGGAGAAGTCGCTGTTCGGACGCGAGTACAGCGTCGGCCCGACCTTGCCCAGCACGTTGTTGGCGCCCAGCATCACCATGCCGTCCCACGGCAGGGTCATGCGCAGCTGCAGGTCGTTGAACACCGTCGGCCCGACCGTGCGCAGCGGCTGCCGGCCGGTGTACGGCGAGACGAAATCCGGCTTGTCGCATTCCGGGCCGCCGGCCAGGTCGAACGCGCAGGCTTCCTTGATGCCGGAGTAGTAGCGCACCCGCCACATCGCGCCGAACATGCCGCGCGACCAGTCGGCGGTGAAGTTGGAACGCAGGCGGAAGTTGGCGCCGAAACCGGTGGTGTGGTTGACCGGGGTCGTGGCCAGGTCATTGCTCTTGATGTCGCGGTAGCGGGTGTAGCTGCTGTTCCACTCCAGCTTGATGTCGCCGATCGCCATCGACGGCAGGCGGTAGCGCATGCCCAGGTCGACGCCGGAGGTCTTCAGCCAGCCGGCGTTGGTGAAGGCGTAGTTCAGCGTGGTGATCTCGCCGGTGACCGGATCGCGCTTGAACGCGCCGCAGGCGCTGGCGACGTTCCTGACATAGCAGTCGTTGAGGATGTCGGTGGGCGTGTTCTGCACGATGGCGTGCTGGATGTCGATCTTCCACCAGTCCAGGGTGATGCCCAGGCCTTCGGCCCACTGCGGGCTGTAGACGAAGCCGACGGTGGTGGTGGTGGAGGTTTCCGGCTTGGTGTCCGGGTTGGAGCCGGAGATGAACGCCAGGTTGGACTGCACGTTGGGGCTGCCGGCCGGCACGCCGCCGGCGGCGACCTGGCGGTAACCAGCCGGGACCGCGGCCAGGCACGCCGCCGAGGTGCGGGCCACGCCGAAGCGGCTGTCGCACGGGTCGGTGTAGGCCGGGAAAAAGTCCTGCTCGCCACCGAACAGGTCGTTGATGGTCGGCGCACGGAAGCCCTGGCCCCAGTTGGCGCGCACCAGCAGCTCGTCGCTCGGGCGCCATTCCAGCCCGACCTTGGAATTGGTGGTGCTGCCGAACACGTCGTAGTCCGAATAACGCGAGGCCAGGTCCAGGCTCAGCGAGCGCGCGAACGGCAGGTCCTGCAGCAGCGGGATGTTCAGCTCGGCATACACCTCGTTGGCGCGGTAGTCGCCACGGGTCGGCAGCTTGCGCGAGTTGGTGGTCTCGCCGCGCTGCTTCTGCAGGCTGGGAGTGAAGGTGCCTTTCTCGGTGCGCGCTTCCATGCCGACGGCGAAGGCCAGGTCGCCGGCCGGCAGCGCGAACATCGTGCCGCTCAGGTTGGCGGTGAAGCTGCGGGTACGGGTTTCGCCGCGGTCCAGGTTGTCCGGCACCAGGAAGGCGCGCAGCACCGGATCGGCCAGCGTGCCGCCATAGCCGCCGCCATAGGGCGCAAGCGGATTCCACGGCACGCACTGGCCGGCACCGCTGCCATAGGCGGTGGGCGCGGCCGCGCTGCCGCACTCCACGCGGCCGGTGGCGGTGTTGTAGTACGACGGGCCCGAAGCCAGCTGCACGTTGCGCAGGTTGAGATCGCCGGTGCCGGTCTTGTCGGTGCGCAGGCGGTTGAACAGGTAGCCGGCATCCCAGTACATGGTCTGCCCGCCCCAGTCGAAGTTGCCTTCCAGCATCACGCTGGCGCGCACCGTGGTGACCTTGTTGTTGCCCGAGCGCGGCACTTCCCAGGTGCGGCGCTGGTAGTGCACCGCGCGCGGATCGGCCACCCCGCTCTGGTTGCCCAGCGGGTTGTAGTAGCTGTCGATGGACAGCGGCGCGTTCATCGCGCCCCATACGCGCGACTGGTACGGATAGCCGGGGATGTTGCGGAAGGTGTCGCGCACGCTGTACAGCGCGCTGCCGCGCAGCAGCAGGCGGTCGTTGATCTCGAAGCCGCCGTCGACGAAGGCCGACTTGCGCTCCATGCCGGTCTTCAGCGTCTGCTGCTCGGTGACGTTGGCGTAGTCGGACACCGCGGTGCGGTGGTAATTGGCGATGTTGCGCGGGTCGGCGCCGGCATTGACGGTCAGCGAGCCCAGCGTCGGATCGAGCAGGGTGCCGTGCTGGTTGATCGCCGACAGGCCGGTGGTCGGATGGCGCACGGTGCTCGGGAAAGCGCTGTAGGGGCGGTCCGAGGCCCACACCGGGTCCTCGTCGGTGTACTGCAGGGTGCCGCTCAGCCAGCCCCGGTCGCGCTTCATGCCCCAGGACAGGTCGGCCGACCTGGTGGCGCCGTCGCCTTCGGAATACTGCCCGAAGTAGGCATTGGCCAGGCCGCCGTCGAAACCGCGGCGGGTGATGATGTTGACCACGCCGGCGATCGCATCCGAACCGTAGATGGCCGAAGCGCCGTCCTTGAGGATCTCCACGCGCTCCACCGTCGCCGACGGGATCAGCGACACGTCGGCGTAGCCGCCGGTGGTGGTGCCCAGGCGCTGGCCGTTGACCAGGATCAGGGTGCGCTGCGCACCGATGTTGCGCAGGTCGATGTAGGTGCCGCCGGCTTCCTCGCTGTCCGACTGCACGCGGGTACGGCTGGCCGCCGGCGCGCCCGCGGCCGGCGAGGACTGCAGCAGGTCGCCGACCGAACGCAGGCCGGAGCGGTCCACGTCCTCGCGCGAGATGGTCTCGATGGGTTGGACGGTTTCCACGTCGACCGTGCGCATGATGCGCGAGCCGGTGACCTGCACCGCGTCCAGCGTGCGCGCGCTTCCCGCTTCGGGCGCGGCCACCCCCGCCGGATCGACCTGGGCGTGGACGTCGTCGCGCGGCGCCGGCGCTACCGGTTCGCCTTCCTCGTCCTGGTCGTCGTCCTCGCGGCTGAGCGTGACCACCGTGCCGTCGTCGCGCACCACCTTCAGGCCGGTGCCCTGCAGCAGCGCCTGCAGCGCGACGCGCACGTCCTGGTTGCCGGAGATCGCCGCGGTGCGGACGTCCTTCAGCCCCTTCGCCGGCGCCACGATCTGCACGTTGGCCTGCCGCGCGTACTCGGGCAGCGACTTGGCCGCGGTATCGGCCGGGATGTTGAAGTCCATCTGCTGCGCGCCGGCGCAGAACGAGGCCAGCGTGGCGCCCGATACCAGCGCGAAGGAGATGGCGTTGAAGAGCGTGCTTTTCCGGTGGTTCATGTCTCACCTTGCAGAAGGGCCGCTGCCCGCGCGCAGCGCGGACAGGGCGTACGGAGAAGGATGAAGCGTGACGATCCGACCCTTCCTCCAGGCGTTCGGCGTGGAGGCGCAGCGACAGGGGCTAATGAATGGGATGCAACCGGAATGGCGTTCCGCCATTGTTGATTGAAATATTTTTCTGCTACCTGCCCGCTCCATCGACAGGCGAAGCCGCACGCAGCCGGCGCTGGTCTCCGCCCGGTTTTCCTCCTTCCATCGGAGAGGCGGCGGAGTGCCTGCGAAACCGGATGCGGATGAAACCAACGGGATTTCCTCCGCCCTTCCGCCGCCGGGAAGAAGGGCGGATGCCGACGCCCGGCCTCGGTCAGTCGCTGCCCGCGGCCGCCTTCTTCTTCGCCCGGGCGCGCAGCACGATCTCGTTGTCGCCCAGCGCCATGTCCAGGTGCATGCTCTGCGCGGCGGCGCGCGAGAAGCCGATCGGGTCGGTGGCCGAGAACATGCCCACCACCTCCAGCCCGGCCACTTCCGGGTCGGCGATGCGGATGCGCAGGGTGTTGTAGCGCGCGAACTCGCGCGCCACCTCCTGCAGGGTCTCGCCACTGAAGGCGATCATCCCGTCGCGCCAGGCCAGCTCGCGGTGCACTTCCACCGTGTCCACCCGCGCCACCACCGGCGCGCCGCGCCCGGCGATGGAGGCCTTGTCCCCGGCCTGCAGGCGGGCGACGGGCTGCTCGGCTTCGTCCACCTTCACCACGCCCTCGCGGACCAGCACGTTCACCCGCTCCGGCGACCGCCTGACGCTGAAACTGGTGCCCACGGCAACGACGCGGGTGCCACCGGCCGCCACCGCGAACGGGCGCCGCCGGTCCTTGGCCACGTCGAACATGGCTTCGCCGCGCAGCAGTTCAATGTTGCGGTGGCCCTCGTCGAAGCGCACCCGCACGCGCGAATCCGTATTCAAGGTCACCACCGAACCGTCGTCCAGGCTGACGCGCGATATCTCGCCGATCCGTGTGGTGTAGGTATCGGCGCCCCCGTCCAGGAAACGCAGCGTGGCCACCGTCACCAGCGCCAGCGACGCGGCCAGCGCCGCCACGCGCCATGCCCACGCCCGTACCTGCGGGCGCACGACCCGCGCATCGGCGGCGTCGGGCGCATGCTCGCCCCGATGGAGCCGGTCGCAGCTGGACATGATCGCCTGCATGCGCGCATACGCGCCCAGGTGACGGCTGTCGGCGGCCAGCCAGGCCGCCAGCCGTTCGCCCTCGGCCGGCGACAATGCGCCGGCGTCCTCGCGCGCCACCCATTCGGCGGCGACCGCATCGATCTCATTTCTCACGGACTGCCTCCTTTCCTCCAGCGCCGCGCCTGTCCTGGCGACCTGTCGTCGATCTGTCCACGGCCAGGGCCTGGCCCAGGTACTTGAGCGCCTTGACCATGTGCTTTTCCACGGTGTTCTCGCTGATGCCCAGGCGCTCGGCGATGTCGCGCTGCGGCAACCCCTTCATCTTGCGCAGCGTGAACACCTGCCGGCAGCGCTCCGGCAGCTGCCCGATGCACTGCTCCAGGTAGCGCAGCTCCTGCACGCCCGAGGCGTGGGATTCCGGCGACGGCAGATCGCTGGCCACTTCCAGCCGCCCGATCTCGCCGATGCTCTCGATGTCCACCACCTTGGCGCGCCGCAGCCCCTGCAGGATCACCGACTTGGCGGTGACGAACAGATAGCTGCGCGCATCGCGGATATGGCCCACGTCCTCCATCGACATCAGCAGCGCGTAACACTCCTGGATCACATCGTCGACGTCGGCATGGCTGCGCACATGGCGCACCAGCCAGCCACGCAGGATGGGCTCGTGCGGCAGGACATTGCGCGACAGCCAGCCGGCGCGCTCGCGCAGGAACGGCGCGTTCATGTCCCGCCCCGCTGGCGCGGTCGCCCGTGGTCCCACCGCTGCGTCGCCGTCATGCCCCTCTCCCCGTCCGGAAGCCCATTTCATCAAATGGGATGCACGGGCGACAGGCTTCCGCCATCCGGCGGCCGCGCGGCGCGGCCGTTGCCCAGGAAACCTTGGCGGACAAGGGGTTACCGACCACTCCCGGCTCTTTCGGGCAACTGTCCCCTCACCCGGCGAGCTTTGGGGCCCGCTCAAGGACAGGGCCAGCGGCATCTGTACAGGCCGGCCGGCTCCGCTGCCGGCTTCGTCGTGCAGGGTGACAGCCCGCAGTGAAGAAGGCGGCAGTCAGACTGGAAACGAAAAGCCCCGCCCGAAGGCGGGGCTCCTGCCGATGCCGGGGTTCAGATGCCGCACAACGACTCGAGACACTGGTCGTACTTGGCCTGGCAGATATCGGGATTGCCGCCGGTGGACATGCAGTTCCGGTAGATGGTCTCGCATGGTTTTCCGCACCATGCGGCAGACGCCGTGCCGCCGAAGACGGCCAGGGACAGGAACCCGATCGCCACCCCACGCTGGATGATTCGTTTCATGCCGCATCCTCTTTGAGCCTGTCATCAGGCTCGGCCGAGGCTATGGATCAGGGGCCAGCGAAGCACCACATCCGATCACAGTCCAGGGGAAATCAGATTTTTCCTACATGATCCGGATCGCCGAGCCACAGGCTCATCAGTCCGGCGCGGCTGCGCACGGAGAACTTCCGGAACAGGGAAACGACATGCTGGTGGGTGGTCGAGACGGCCAGTCCCAGCTGTTCGGAAATCTCCTTCTCCGAAGCACTGGTCAGCAGAAGCCGGAGCACCTTGCGCTCGGTTGGCGTCAGCGACGATCTGGCGGCCAGCACGCCTTGGATGATCATCAGCTGGCGATGGAACCATTTGATTCCACGCAGCGCATAGGAAAGCAGTTCGACGTCCCGCTTGCCGAAGGTGGCATGGGAGTGGAAACCATAGTGTGATTCGGCGTGCTGGCTGACCGGAAAGCCGATCCAGATGGAGTCCATTATTCCGAAGCATGCGAAATGGTTCCGGTAGAACGGGCCGTCGAACCATTCGCCGGGCATGTCCCTGCGCAGGCCATAGGCCCGGAAACTGCCGACGTTCCGCATTGCCAGCATCAGGTGGGGAGCGGCGTCCACGCCGCGGCTCCAGAGCCCCTGGATTTCCTTGAATCCAGCGCTCTGCCGGGGAGAATCGATGGGGTGAAGCAGTTGCGTGACCGGTATGCGCCAACCCTCGAATGGACCGCGGCACTCCGGTTGCGTACCGAGGCGGGTCGCCCCGTCCCAGGTCGCGTTGAAGGCACCCGTCATCTGGCACAGCCTGCCCTGAAGATGCCTGCATGCCGCCTCGGCGTGGACTGCGCCAAAGTCGGCCAATTCGTCCCACAGGATATGGATTTCGTCCTTCTGTTCCTGGTTGAGCATCTTCTCTTTCAGGATGTTGTCCGAATGCGTGCCGCCCGGAGCTCCCTGCCGACCGGTGGCGTACCTGTGCGGCCGGGAGCTCCCGTCCACGCCAACGAGACCGTGCATTCCGCGGATGAAAGACCGATCAACAGGGGAGACGGAGCAAGCCCGGTTCCCCTGGACCTGGAGCCGCCGGTCGTCAACGGCGGGAAAGACCGATGCCGGCCATTCTCTACGAGGGCATGTACGGCGACGCATCCCACCAGCAGATGACAGATATCGGTTGGGCCAGATGCCGGCAGGAGCCGGCTGTTTGAATGACATGCCGGCGCCATGCCGCATCGATGCAGCATCGGCCGGTACCGGCCGGGCACCTTCCGCTCCGTCCAGTGGATCTCCCCCGACGGCGACGGCAACTGCAGAAACAGCATCGTTGCCCGTGCCACCAAGGGGGTACGACGCCGCGCTGGGCATGCATGCAAGCCCGGTGCGAGCGCCGCTGCTATTGCACTACCGTGTGCCCTGGCTCACTTTCCGCACCTCGGCGTCGGCAGGCCGCAGCAGGGCCCCATCCTTCGCTTTTGGCGACATCGCAGGCACCGCCTTGCCCGTGCGCTTGTCGACCAGCACCGAATGGCGCTCGCCGGGCGCGAACAGGTGCCGCTCGCCCCATTGACGCAGGGCCACAACGACAGGAAAAAGGCGTTCGCCCTGTGGCGTGAGCACGTACTCCTGATAGGCCGTGCCATCGGAGGCATCCTGCAGGGCCAGGATGCCGGCGTCGACCAGCTTGCGCAGCCGGTCGGCCAGGATGTTCTTCGCCGCGCCGAGACTGCGCTGGAAGTCGCCGAAGCGGCGCATGCCATCGAAGGCATCACGCACGATGAGCAGCGACCAGCGATCGCCGATCAGGTCGACGGATCGGGCAACGGGACAAGGTTCATCGCTCAAGGGCTTGCGGAGGGGCATGGCGTCACCCGGAGACATGCTGTCGATTTGGTTGCATTTTAAAACCACATGATCCAGCATTCAATCGGTTTCTATTTGAAACCAGATTGCGATGGAACCACGGTCATGAAGCCTTCTCTCACATCGTCCATGCCGCCGGTAGGCGGCCACGGAACTGCCCGACCCGCAGACATGCCCCGCCGCCTGGTCTGGCTGTTCGCCATCGCCAGCGGCTTGAGCGTGGCGAATGTCTACTACGCACAGCCCTTGCTGGACGCGCTGGCCCGCGACTTCGGCATCGGCCATGCGGCGGTCGGCGGCGTCATCACGGCCACGCAGATTGGTTGCGCGCTGGCCCTGCTGTTGCTGGTGCCGCTGGGCGACCGGGTGGATCGCCGTCGCCTGATGGCAGTGCAGCTCCTGGCACTCGTGGCCGCCCTGGTCGCCGTGGGCCTCGCGCAATCTGCGCCTGCGCTGCTGGTCGGCATGCTCGCCGTCGGCTTGCTGGGCACGGCAATGACGCAGGGGTTGATCGCCTATGCGGCCAGTGCCGCCGCATCCCATGAACGGGGCCGTGTGGTAGGCGCGGCCCAGGGCGGGGTGTTCATCGGTCTGCTGCTGGCGCGGGTGTTCGCCGGTGCCGTCAGCGATGTTGCGGGCTGGCGTGGCGTGTATATCGGCGCCGCCGTTCTGATGCTGGCGATTGCGGTTCCGCTGTGGCGGCGGCTGCCGGCCCTGGCACCGGCAGGCCCTGCGATGGGCTATCCGCGTCTGGTCGCTTCCATGCTGACGCTGCTGCGCCATGAAAGGATGCTGCAGGTGCGCGGCGTGCTGGCGCTGCTGATGTTTGCCGCCTTCAGCATCTTCTGGAGTGCGATGGTCCTGCCGTTGAGCGCACCGCCCTACAGCTTCTCCCACACGGTCATCGGTGCCTTCGGCCTGGTCGGCGCCGTTGGCGCGATGGCCGCCGCACGCGCCGGGCGCTGGGCAGACCGGGGGCATGCCCAGCGCACCAGCGCGGCGGCGCTGACCGTACTGCTGCTCGCCTGGTGGCCGCTGTCGCTCATGGAAGAGTCGTTGTGGGCACTGATGATCGGCATCGTTCTGCTCGACCTGGGCGGGCAGGCGCTGCATGTCACCAACCAGAGCCTGGTCTTCCGCAGCCGACCCGAAGCGCACAGCCGGCTGGTCGGCCTGTACATGCTGTTCTATGCCGCTGGCAGTGGGCTGGGCGCCATTGGCACGACAATGGCCTATGCGCATGCGGGCTGGCGAGGCGTCTGCCTGCTGGGCGCGGCGGTCAGCCTTCTGGCGCTGCTGGTCTGGTGGACCACGCGGCGCGCAACGCTCCAAGTGGCCGCCCAGACCTGAGCGGGAACCGGGGCCCCAGCGATTGGGTGCCGCCGCTCACGCTCCCAGCCGGACCGCTCTTCCAGCGGGTTCATCGCGCATCCTGGATTTACCTGGACGCTGCTGGATCGGGCGATGGTGCCGCTTATCCGAATCGAACGGATGACCTACTGTTTACAAGACAGTTGCTCTACCGACTGAGCTAAAGCGGCGATGATTCGCACGGGCATCGGCGATGCGCCCGCGGCATTCTAGCGCAGGCGGGCGCAGTCGAGCGATTGCTGCTGCGGGGCGCCGCTGCGCCCGCGCAGGTCTTCCATGCTGGCGGTACCGGCGTAGGCCGCATCCAGCCACCAGCGGGCGGCGGCCTCCGCGCCATTGCCGACGATGCGCGCCGGGAAACCCGCTGCCGTCAGTGCGGCAAGGCGCCGTTCGGCGCCTTCGCGGTTGCGGTATTGGCCCAGTGCCACGGCGTTGGCGTCCTCGCCCTGGGCGATGATGAAGTAGTCGCTGAAACCGGCATCCACGATGCGCTTGACCATGGCCTGCGCATCCTCGCGGCTGGCCGCCGGCGGGATGAGCACGCGGTAGCTGGTTGCCGCCTTCGGCGGCACTTCGCGCAGACGCGAACGCACCAGGTCCGCGCGCAACGCGGTCGCGGCCGCCTGGGCGCGGTCCCTGCTCTCGAACGGCCCGAAGCTGGAACATTGCTGCGGACGTGGCGACGGGGCCGCGGCGGGTTCGACCGTTGCCGCAGCGGTCGCGGCGGCGGCCTTGCGCGCTTCCGCCGGCGCATCGACCGGCGCCGGTGCCGGAGTCGGGGGGGCCACGGACGGTGACGTCGACACCACCGCGGAGGCCGCTTCCACGGCCTCCATGGGAACGAGCTCCAGCGTCGCCACGCCGGCTTCGGCGGCTTCGGGCGCCCTCGCAGGTGCCTGGCGTGGCGTCATCCACCACAGCGCGACGCCGAGGTTGAGGATGGCCAGTGCGACGATCGTGAAACGAATCAGCATGGTGCGATCCTAGCGTTCCGGCGCGCGCTGGTGCACGGCCCAGCGGGCCAGCCCGTCCAGCACCAGGGCCGGCCGGTGTTCCGCCTCCGGCAGCAGCGGCAGCAACGGGACCGCGCCCCCGCCATGCATCACCAGCGCCGGCGCGGTGCCCAGCAGGTCGGCACCGTGGCGCAGGCTGCGTTCGACCAGCGCCACCGCCGCGCCGTCGCAGCCGGACGCCAGCGCGTCGGCGGTGTCGTTGGCGAACTCCGCATAGTCGCCGCCGCTGGCCGGCAGCTGCGCGGCGCGCGCATGCAGGGCTTCGCGCATGACCGTGGGCGAGGCGCCGATGCGCCCGCCAAGATGGCGGCCATCGGCATCCATCAGGTCGATGGTCAGCGCCGTGCCCACGCCGACCACCAGCACCGGCCGCTGCGCGTCGGCCGCGGCCAGCAGGGCCAGGAAACGGTCGACACCGAACTTCTCCGGACGCGCATAGGCAATGGTGACGCCGGCGCAGGCCGGCAATGTCCTTGCCACCTCCACGCGCGCGAAACGGGCATGCAGCAGTTCCATCACCGTCGCGGTCAATGCCGGCGACGCGACGCTGGCCACCCAGGCGGTGTCGCCGCGCGGCAGGGCGTCCAGCGCGGTCGCGGTCATCGCCTCGGCGCCATGCGCCCACGCCTGCACGCTGCCGGCAGCGACGCCGTCGAGCGGTGCGAACTTGAAGCGCGAATTGCCCAGGTCGAACAGCCAGTCGCTCATTGCGCCCTCACGCTGACTTCGCCGGCATGGAACTGGCGTTCGCCGCCGTCGAGGGAAAGGCGCAAGGCGCCGTCCTCGGCCAGGCCAAGCGCGGTGCCTTCATGCAGGGTGCCCGCTTCCTCCACGCGCACCGTGCGGCCGGCCAGCACGTCCATGGCCGCGTAGCGCGGCAGGAACGGCGCCAGCCCCTGCCGTTCGAACTGGTCCAGCGCCGGCAGCAGATGCGACAGCAGCGTCGCGACCACCTGGTTGCGGGATACCGGCGCGCCGGCCAGCGTGTCCAGGTCGATCCAGGGCTGGGTGATGTCCGCGGCGATGGCAGCGGGCATGCGCACGTTCAGGCCGAGCCCGATCACCGCGCGCGCCGGGCCGGCGAACTCGCCGCCGCCTTCCACCAGCAGGCCGCCGAGCTTGCGGCCATCGACCAGCACGTCGTTGGGCCATTTCAGGCCGGCCGCGGCAAACCCCAGCGCATGCAGCGCCTCGCCCACCGCCACGCCCGCCGTCAGGCTCAGCCCGCCCATGCGCGACAGGCCGCCGGCAAAGGCCCGCGACACCGACAGGTAGATGTTGGCGGCCAGCGGCGAGGCCCATGGCCGGCCGCGGCGACCGCGGCCGCCGGTCTGGCGTTCGGCCAGCAGCACCTCGACGCCGCGCAAAGGCGCGCTGCGCCGCAGCAATTCGCTGTTGGTCGAGCCCACCGTCCAGCCGATCTCCAGCGCCGCGACGGACGCGGCCACATCGGGCGCCAG
Organism: Stenotrophomonas sp. Steno-Z2; assembly: GCF_056393235.1. Taxonomy (NCBI): domain Bacteria; kingdom Pseudomonadati; phylum Pseudomonadota; class Gammaproteobacteria; order Lysobacterales; family Lysobacteraceae; genus Stenotrophomonas; species Stenotrophomonas sp. Steno-Z2. The sequence continues at coordinate 716,164 of NZ_JBWJOY010000001.1, forward strand.
CTGCCCCAGGATGCGGTCGCGGTCCAGCAGCTCCAGCGGCTGGGCCAGCCGGTAGCCGTCGCCGGCACGGCCCTCGATGGCCACGCCAGCCGCCCGCAGCCCCTGGATCCGCTTCCAGATGGCGGCCCGGGTCTGGCCAAGCCCACGCGCCAGGGCGTCGCCGGAGAAGGCGCCCTCGCCCAGCTTGGCCAGCAATTCACGGTCGTCCACGACGGATCTTCTGATCGCAACAGATCGGCCGATTATGCGTGAAGGCGCCCGGGCCGCCCATGGGGCCTTCCAATCCCGCCGGAAAAGCAGGCTAGAATCGGGAACTCAACCGCCCCCGGATGTCGACGATGCGCCGTACCGCCCATTGCCTGATCCTGCTGCTGGCCCCCGTGGCCGCGCATGCCGCGGAGGCGATCGACACCCCGGCCCGCAATGGCTGCACCTACGCGCCGGGCGAAGTGGAACGCGTGGCGGCGCCAGCCGCCTCGGTGAACCTGGCCAACGCCGCGCCCCCGTCCCAGCCCAAGCACGCCATGCCGGCACCGCCGCAGGCAGGTGGCGGCAGCGACGAGGAAATCATTCCGCGGCTGCGCGCGCCGAAGTGGCACCGGCTCCTGCCCGGGATGTTCCGCTGATCCAGTCGTTGCTGCGCCGCTGGCGGCGCAAGCCCCCTTCCGTGGATGAAGCGCTGTGGCAGGCCACCTGCCAGGCATGCCCCTGGCTGCATGCGCTGGATGCCGGCCGCCAGCAACGGCTGCGCGCGCTGGCGGCGTACTTCCTGCAGCGCAAGGCCATCACCCCGGTGGCCGGGCTGCAACTGGACGAAGGCCAGCGCCTGCTGCTGGCCGCGCTGTGCTGCCTGCCACTGCTCGAGTTCGGGCAGGAAGGCCTGCATGGCTGGTCCGAACTGGTGGTGTATCCGGAAGCGTTCCGGGTGCGCCGCAGCCACATGGACGCGGCCGGTGTACTGCATGAGTGGGACGACGAGCTGATCGGCGAAGCCTGGGACAGCGGCCCGCTGCTGCTGTCGTGGGCCGACGTGCAGGCCGACATCGCCGACCCGCGGTCGGGCTTCTGCGTGGCGGTGCACGAGATGGCGCACAAGATCGACGTGCTGGACGGCGCGCTCGACGGCACGCCGCCGCTGCCGCGCGACTGGCAGCGGCAATGGGCGCGCGACTTCCAGCACAGCTACGACGCCTTCTGCAGGCAGGTGGACGCCGGCCGCGACACCGCGATCGACCCCTACGCGGCCGAGGCGCCGGAAGAGTTCTTCGCCGTCGCCACCGAGTACCACTTCTCGGCCCCGCAGCTGCTGGAGCGGGAAATGCCGGCGGTGGCCGCGCACCTGCGCCGCTTCTACGGGCCTTCGCCGTTCGCGATGCCACCGGAGACCCCGTAGGAGCGACTTCAGTCGCGACGGATCTTCGCGGTGAAGCATTCGCGACTGAAGTCGCTCCTACGCTCGCTCATGCGGCCGCTCCTTCGGCGGCGCCGGATGCTTGCCGCGCGGATCACAGGCCCGGCGGCAGCGTCACTTCGAACCGCGCGCCGCCCAGCTCCGGCGAGCGCTTGACCTGCAGCTCGCCGCGATAGTCCTTGATCAGGTCCTGCACGATCGACAGGCCGATGCCATGGCCCTGCACGCGCTCGTCGCCGCGCACCCCGCGCTGCAGCACCTTGGCGATGTTCTCCTCGGCGATGCCGGGGCCGTCGTCGTCCACCGCCAGTTCCAGCCCGGCACGCCGACCGGGCGCGCAGGGAATCGGGCGCACGGTCAGCAGCACGCGGCGCCGGGCCCACTTGAAGGCGTTTTCCAGCAGGTTGCCCAGCAGCTCCTGCAGGTCGCCCGGCTCGCCATAGAAGTTGACGCCAGGCTCCAGCTCGAACTCGCACAGCACGCCCTTGCTGGCGTAGACCTTCTCCAGGCCGCGCACGATCTCCTCGGCGGTGGACTCGATCGGCACCGGCGCGGAGAACAGCTTGTGACCGGACGAGGCGGCGCGGGCCAGCTGGTAGGACACCAGGTTGTTCATGCGCTGCAGCTGCACGTCCAGTTCTTCGCGCAGCGCGCCGTCTCCAGCACCGCTGTCCAGCTGCGTGCGCAGCACCGCGATCGGCGTCTTCAGGCTGTGCGCGAGGTCGGCCAGGGTATTGCGCTGGCGCTCCAGGTTCTCGCGCTCGCTCTCGATGAAGGCATTGATGCTGTCGGTCAACGGCTCCAGTTCGCGCGGGTGCATCTCGCTCATGCGCTCGCGCTCGCCGCGCTGCACGCGGGTCAGCTCATTGATCACGCGCTTGAGCGGGCGCAGGCTCCATTGCAGCACCAGGGTCTGCAGCAGCAGCAGGATCAGGCCGGTCACGCCCAGCCAGAACCACACCGCGCTGCGGAACACGCGCAGCTGCTTGCCCAGCGCGCGCGAATCCTCGAGCACGTAGATGGTGTAGGGGAATTCGCTCTCGGGCGTGCCGTCGCCGCCCCAGACCAGGCCCATGCCGTAGCGGTAGACCTCGCCGGGCGCGCCGTCGATCTGGGTGATCGGCAGCGGACCTTCGAAGGTTTCCTCGCGCGGCTCGAGCATGCGCGCGCTGACGTCGGGCAGGATCGGCCCCTCGGCGGACATGGAGTTGCCGGAATGGCCCGGCATCACCACCTGCAGGTACAGGCCGCTGCCAGGCACGTCGAAGCGCGGGTCCGGCGGTTGTTCGCGGATGTAGAGCGAGCGGTCGCGGGTGAAGTCGATGCCGGCCGCGTAGGCGGTGGCGTAGTTCTTCAGGCGCTCTGAGAGATTGGCGCGGGCGGTACCGGCGAAGGCCGCGTCCAGCGCGTAGCCGGCCAGCGCGAGGAAGGCCACCAGGCCCACCGAGGCGGCCAGCAGCTGGCGCGCCTGCAATGAACGCGGCCGCCAGCGCCGGAAAAACCACAGACGGCCGTAGATCATGCCCGTACCGCGCGCGGCGGATCAGCCCTCGTTGCGCGGGATGGCGAAGCGGTAGCCGCGCCCGCGCACGGTCTCGATCGGCTTGAGTTCGCCGTCCGGGTCCAGCTTCTTGCGCAGGCGGCCGATGAACACTTCCAGCACGTTCGAATCGCGGTCGAAATCCTGCTGGTAGATGTGCTCGGTCAGGTCGGCCTTCGAAACCAGTTCGCCGGCATGCATCATCAGGTATTCGAGCACCTTGTACTCGTAGCTGGTCAGGTCGACGTTGCTGCCGGACACGCTGACCGTCTGCGCGGCCAGGTCCAGCGCGACCGGGCCGCATTCCAGCGTCGGCTTGGACCAGCCGGCGGCGCGGCGCAGCAGCGCGTTGACGCGGGCCAGCAGCTCTTCGACGTGGAACGGCTTCACCAGGTAGTCGTCGGCGCCCTGCTTCAGGCCCTCGACCTTGTCCTGCCAGCTCGAACGCGCGGTCAGGATCAGCACCGGGAATTTCTTGCCTTCATCACGCAGCGCCTTGATCAGCTCCATGCCCGACATCTTGGGCAGGCCCAGATCGATGATGCCGACGTCGAACGGCACCTCGCGGCCCATGTACAGACCTTCCTCGCCGTCCTGCGCGGCATCGACGGCAAAGCCTTCCCGCTTGAGCCGGGCTGCCAGGGTCTCGCGCAGCGGGGCTTCGTCTTCGACCAGAAGGATACGCATGAACTCTCCCTAGTTGCTTGGCCGGCGATCACCGGCATGTGTAAGCGGATTGCGGGACAACTATCGCTGTTCAGGAGTTATCGCCGCGTGGTGGCTGCTCGACCTGGCGCGGCCCCCGGGGCGCCCGTGGCGACGGCGGCGCGTCGTCCATGTAGCGCACCCGGCCGCGGTCGTCCATGTACTTGACCCGGTTGATGTCGCGGCCGTCGTAGGGCACGCGCTCGGCGCCGAGGATGCGGCCGCCGGTCTCGCGCTGGACGCGGCGCACTGCATCGGAAAGCGAGCCAGCGTTGTCGCGCATGCGCGGACGCGGCATCTCCCGCACGTCGCCGCGCATCTGCTCCGGCCGGCCGTCCTGCGCCCAGGCCTTCGCCATCGGCATGCCGGCCGCGAGGGCGGCAGCGGCGGCGAGGACAAGAATGTGACGCGGAACCGGAAGCATGGGCTGATCCTATCGGACTGCGGCGGATCGTTCAAAATCCGTGAAACAGGGCTCCACGGGAATTTTCACGAGACTCACGAAATCGAGGCAAATTCTTGATTTTTAGGGGTGAATCCGGTCTGAACTCTCCCGGCCGTGCACCCGCTTCGTTCAGCTAGATGAGCAAAATGAATGCGCAGCAGGAGCTCAGGCCGCGGCCCGCGCCGCCTGCTCGCGGGTCACCTGCACGGCCTGCTTGACCAGCGCCCAGTCGGCCCCGGGTCGATGCGCGCCCTCGCTGAGCACCTTGCGGAAGGCGCGCCCACCGGGCTGGCCGTGGTACAGGCCGAGCAGGTGGCGGGTGATGTGCTTGAGCGCCAGCCCGCCCTGCAGTTGGGACTCGACGTAGGGCCGCATCTGTTCCAGCAGGTCCTCGCGGCTGCGCAGGGGCGCGCCGGTCTGCGCCGCTTCGAGCAGGTGCAGGACATAGGGGTCGTGGTAGGCCGCCCGGCCCAGCATCACGCCGTCCACATGCGCCAGCTGCGCCTGCGCGGCCTCGACCGTGGCCAGCCCGCCGTTGAGCACCACCGGCAAGGCCGGACGTTCGGCCTTGAGCCGCCACGCCCAGTCGTAGCGCAGCGGCGGGATCTCGCGGTTTTCCTTGGGCGACAGGCCCTGCAGCCAGGCGTTGCGCGCGTGCACGACGATCATCGCCGCGCCGGCCTGCACCTGGCGGTCGACGAAGGCGGCGAAGGCGTCGTAGTCGTTGTCCTCGTCCACGCCCAGCCGGCATTTCACCGTGACCGGGATGTCCACCGCCGCGGCCATCGCCGCCACGCATTCGCCCACCAGCTCCGGCTCGCGCATCAGGCAGGCGCCGAAGCGGCCGGCCTGCACGCGGTCGGACGGGCAGCCGCAGTTGAGGTTGACCTCGTCATAGCCCCAGTCGGCGGCGATGCGCGCGGCCTGCGCCAGCAGCGCCGGATCGCTGCCGCCCAGCTGCAGCGCGAGCGGGTGCTCGCTGGCGTCGAAGCCGAGCAACCGCTGGCGGTCGCCATGGATCACCGCATTGGCGTGCACCATCTCGGTATAAAGCCGCGCGCCGGGCGCGAGGATGCGGTGGAACACCCGGCAATGAGTGTCCGTCCAGTCCATCATCGGGGCGACGGACAGGCGCAGGGAGGCGGCGTAGCGCGGGTCGTGGTTCGGCTGCAAAACGGGTGGTTCCGGACGTGGAGTCGGCTTCGCCTGCGGCCTGGAATGGCGGCGCAGGGGATGCCAAGGGTAAACGAAGCGCCTGAACGGGACCGCTCCCCGGCCTTGCTGGGCGAAAATGGGCCCATGAACGCCTATGTCCTGCTCGCCTGCGCCATTGCCCTGGAAGTCGCCGCCACCTCGCTGCTCAAGGCCTCCGACGGCATGAGCCGGCTGTGGCCGACGCTGGGCTCGCTGATCGGCTACGGCCTGTGCTTCTGGCTGCTGTCGATGGTGATGAAGTCGGTGCCGACCGGCATCGCCTATGCGATCTGGTCCGGGGTGGGCATCGTGCTGATCTCGCTGATCGGCCTGGTCGTGTTCAAGCAGAAGCTCGACCTGCCGGCGCTGATCGGCATCGCGCTGATCTGCGCCGGGGTCGTGGTGATCAATGTGTTCTCGCGCTCGACCGCGCACTGAGCCCCCGCCTGCCCGATCCGCGCGGTCGCTTGACCGGCTTCGCGCGCCCGCCTATCGTGGGTGCGCCGAAGGTATCCATCGCTTCATGCGCATGAAGGGATGATTTAAACGGGAATCCGGTGAAGCGCGGCCGCAAGGCCCGCCATTCCGGAGCTGCCCCGCAGCGGTGAATGGAAACGACCGCCGTCATCGAGCACTGGGCCACGGCCCGGGAAGCGACGGCCACTAGGCGGACGCAGCCGCGTCCCTGTCCATCAGCCCGAATACCGGCCTGGGCCGGGAGGCGCGACGCCTCCTGTTTCGACCTGGCGTCTCCGCGGGGAGGCGGCCGGAACCGTCCGCGCGGCCGCGCGGCGGCGCCGTCTGCCTTCGCCGTGGAGCCCGGTTCGCCCGCGGGGGCGAAGGTCGCTGGCGGGGTGGCGGGCGGGCCGGAAGGGCCGGCGCGGCATCGCGCGGTTCCTTCGTTCCTCAATGCCCACGCAATGAGGAAAGTGCCATGACAACCGTTACCAACCTGGGGTTTCCCCGCATCGGCGCGCGCCGCGAACTCAAGCGCGCGCTGGAAAGCCACTGGCGCGGCGAGAGCGATGCCGCGCAGCTGCAGGCCACCGCCGCGGCGCTGCGCGCCCGCCACTGGCGGCTGCAGCGCGAGGCCGGCGTGGACGTGCCGCCGAGCAACGACTTCTCGCTGTACGACCATGTGCTCGACACCGCGTTCCTGTTCGACGCCATTCCCGAGCGCTATCGCGCCCTCGCCGGGCGCGACCCGCTGGCCGCGTATTTCGCGATGGCGCGCGGCCTGCAGCAACCCGGCGTCGACGTGCCCGCGCTGGAAATGACCAAGTGGTTCGACACCAACTACCACTACCTGGTGCCGGAACTGCAGGCCGGCCAGCGCTTCTGCCTGCGCGGCGACAAGCCGCTGGCCGAGTACCGCGAGGCGAAGGCGCTGGGCATCGAGACGCGGCCGGTGCTGCTGGGGCCGGTGAGCTTCCTGCTGCTGTCCAAGACCACCGACGGCAGCGAGCCGCTGGCCCTGCTCGACGCCCTGCTGCCGGTCTACACGCAGCTGCTCGACGCCCTGCAGGCGGAAGGCGCGCAGTGGGTGCAGCTGGACGAGCCGGTGCTGGTGCAGGATCTGGACGACGCCGCGCGCACCGCCTTCAAGCGCGCCTATGCCCACCTGGCCGATGGCCCGCATCCGGACATCCTGCTGGCCACCTATTTCGGCGCGCTCGAGGACAACCTCGCGCTGGCCACGGCGCTGCCGGTACAGGGCCTGCACGTGGACCTCGTGCGCGCGCCCGAGCAGCTCGACGCGGTGCTGCGCGCGCTGCCGGCCAGCCGCGTGCTGTCGCTGGGCCTGGTCGATGGCCGCAACGTCTGGCGCAACCCGCTGGATGGCGCACTGGTCCTGGCGCGCTATGCGCTGGGCCATCGCGGCGGCGAGCGGCTGTGGCTGGCGCCGTCGTGCTCGCTGCTGCACTGCCCGGTCGACCTGGCGCTGGAAAGAAAGCTCGATGCCGAACTGCGCGGCTGGCTGGCGTTCTCGCGGCAGAAGCTGGGCGAGCTGCGGCTGCTGGCCAACGCGCTGGACGGCCATGCAGGCGCCGAGGCGGCGCTGGCGCCGGCGCGCGCGGCGGCCGAATCGCGGCGCCGCTCGCCGCGCGTGCACAATGCCGCGGTCAAGGCACGCACGGCCGCGCTCACCGCCGCCGATGCCCGCCGCGCCACGCCGCATGCGCGCCGCCTGCCGCTGCAGGCCGCGGCGCTGCGACTGCCGCCCTTCCCCACCACCACCATCGGCTCGTTCCCGCAGACGCCGGAAGTGCGCGAAGCCCGCGCACGCCACCGCGCGGGCAGGCTCGCCGACGCCGACTACGAGGCCTTCCTCGCCACGCAGACCGAACGCTGCGTGCGCGCGCAGGAGCGGATCGGGCTGGACGTGCTGGTGCACGGCGAGTTCGAGCGCAACGACATGGTCGAGTACTTCGGCGAGCAGCTCGATGGCTTCGCCTTCACCGGCAACGGCTGGGTGCAGAGCTACGGCTCGCGCTGCGTGAAGCCGCCGGTGATCTACGGCGACGTCAGCCGCCCCGCGCCGATGACGGTGCGCTGGTCGCGCTACGCGCAGTCGCTGACCGACAGGCCGATGAAGGGCATGCTCACCGGGCCGGTGACGGTGCTGCAGTGGTCGTTCGTGCGCGACGACCAGGAGCGCGCGCAGACCTGCCGGCAGATCGCGCTGGCGCTGCGCGACGAGGTCGCCGACCTGGAAGCGGCCGGCATCCGCGCCATCCAGATCGACGAGCCGGCGCTGCGCGAGGGCCTGCCGCTGCGCCGCGCGCAGCGGCCGCATTACCTGGCATGGGCGGTGGAGGCGTTCGGCATCGCCGCCAGCGGCGTGGCCGACGCCACCCAGATCCATACCCACATGTGCTACGCGCAGTTCAACGACATCATCGATTCGGTGGCGGCGCTGGACGCGGACGTGATCTCGATCGAGACCTCGCGCTCGCGCATGGAGCTGCTGGATGCGTTCGCGCGCTTCGACTATCCCAACCAGGTCGGCCCCGGCGTGTACGACATCCACTCCCCGCGCGTGCCCGACCGCGCGGAGATGGTGGAGCTGCTGCGCCGGGCCGCCACGGTGCTGCCGGCGGGGAAGTTGTGGGTGAACCCGGACTGCGGCCTGAAGACCCGCGGCTGGCCGGAAACGCGCGCGGCGCTGGAGGCGATGGTGGAAGCGGCGCAGGTGCTGCGCGGCGAGTTCGCGGCCGCCTGAGGAACACCCGGAGGCCCGGCAACGGGCCTCCAGGGTCAGCTGACGGCCAGTCCGGGCAGTTCCACCGAGACCACGCCCTCGACCCGGCCCAGCTGTTCGGCCTTGGCCAGCAGCTGTCCGCGCGGCAGTGGCGGGTCGCAGTCGATATCGACGATGTCGTTGTCCTGCTCGCGCGGGCGCAGGGTGATGCGCTTCACCGGCAGGCCGGCGTCGCTGGCCGCCGCTTCGACACGCGCCAGCGGCGTGCCCACCGCCACGCGCAGGCGCAGCCGGCCGCTGCGCGCGCGGCGGCGCAGGTAGCGCTGTTCCAGCGGCTTGAGCAGCGCCAGGATCGCCCACATCAGCACCGTCGCCATGATCGCCGCCGCGTACAGGCCGGCACCCGCGGCCAGCCCCACCGACGCCACCGCCCACAGCCCGGCCGCCGTGGTCAGGCCGCGGATCACCTGCTCGCGCTGCAGGAACAGGATGGTGCCGGCGCCGAGGAAGCCGACCCCGCTGACCACCTGCGCGGCGATGCGCGAGGGATCGAGCTGGATGTTCGGGTGCCCCAGCACGTCGAAGAAGCCGAACGCGGACACGATGATGGCCAGCGCCGAGCCCACGCAGACCAGCATGTGCGTGCGCAGCCCCGCCGCCCATTCCAGGCGCCCGCGGTTGATGCCGATCACCGCGCCGAGCAGGGCCGCCAGCAGCAGCCGCAGGCCGAGTTCCCACCACTGGATCATTGCCGCCTCCCTATCGCGTGCCGTTGCCGCAGTGTAGGCCGATGCGCGCGCCACGCCGCATCGCGCCGCGAGCGCTGCGGACCGGCGCCGGCCGGCACGGCGTTAAACTCCAGGGCTCCCCCGCACCGGAACCTGCGATGTACGGCAATGACACAGCCCTGCTGGTGATCGACCTGCAACCCGATTTCATGCCCGGCGGCGCGCTGCCCTGCCACCAGGGCGACGCCATCGTGCCGGGCATCGCCGCGCTGCTGGCGCAGCGCCGCTACGCGACCGTGGTCGCCACCCAGGACTGGCACCCGGCCGACCATGCCTCGTTCGCCAGCCAGCATGCCGGGCGCCGGCCGTTCGAGTCGATCGAGCTGCACGGCCATGCGCAGACGCTGTGGCCGGACCACTGCGTGCAGGGCAGCGCGGGCGCGGCGCTGCACCCGCAGGTGGACTGGAACAGCGCCGACCTGGTCCTGCGCAAGGGCAACGACCGCCAGGTGGATTCGTACAGCGCCTTCCGCGAGAACTTCGGCCCGCAGGGCGACCGCCCGGCCACCGGCCTGGCCGGCTGGCTGCACGAGCGCGGCATCGCCGAGGTGCACGTATGCGGGCTGGCGCGCGACTACTGCGTGCTGTGGAGCGCGCAGGACGCGGCCATCAGCGGCTTCCGCGTGCGCTTCCTGTGGGAGCTGACGCGGCCGGTGTCGGCGGACAACGACGAAGCCACGCGCATCGCGCTGGTCGAAGCCGGGATCGCCATCGAGAAGTGAGCGCGCCGCTCAGCGGAACACCACCGTGCGGTGGCCATTGAGCAGGATGCGGTGTTCGACGTGGCGGCGCACCGCGCGCGCCAGCACCAGCGATTCGGTGTCGCTGCCCAGCCGCACCAGGTCGCGCGGCGTCATGGCGTGGTCCACGCGGGCGACGTCCTGCTCGATGATCGGGCCTTCGTCCAGGTCGCAGGTGACGTAGTGCGCGGTGGCGCCGATGATCTTGACCCCGCGCGCGTGCGCCTGGTGGTAGGGCTGGGCGCCCTTGAAGCTGGGCAGGAAGCTGTGGTGGATGTTGATCGCGCGCCCGGCCAGGGCCTGGCACAACTGTGGCGACAGGATCTGCATGTAGCGCGCCAGCACCACCAGGTCGATGCGTTCGCGCTCGACCAGGTCGAGGATCTGCCGCTCCTGCTGCGCGCGGTTGTCCGCGTTCACCGGCAGATGGTGGAAAGGAACCCCGTAGGAACCGGCCAGCGCGGCGAAATCGTCGTGGTTGGAGGCCACCGCGGCGATGTCCACCTTCAGCTGCCGGCTGTGCGCGCGGAACAGCAGGTCGTTCAGGCAGTGGCCCTGCCTGCTGACCAGCACCAGCAGCCGCGCGCGGCGACGCGCATCGTGCAGCTGCCAGTCCATCGCGAATTCCGCGCCCAGCCGCTGCAGGCGCTCACGCACGGCGGGCTCCTCCGCGGCCACCGCCATGTCGAAGTGCACGCGCAGGAAGAAGCGGCCGCTCTCCTCGTCGCCGAACTGCTGGGCGTCGAGGATGTTGCAGCCGGCCTCGAACAGCAGGCCGGAAACGCGGTAGACGATGCCGGTACGGTCCGGGCAGGAAAGCGTGAGGATGTAGTCGGGGCGCATCGGCGGAGTCTAGCGACGCGCGAAATTTTCCGGGGAAACCTTTGCCGCCACGGCGACCGTAGGAGCGGCTTCAGCCGCGAAAGGGGCTTTGCCGATGAAACCCCGGACGCGTGGACGTATCCCGGGAACGCCGCGTTCGCGGCTGAAGCCGCTCCTACGGAGGTGTTGGCTACTGGAACAGGTCGCGCAGGCCGTGCGGCTGGCAGCGCAGGTACTGCGGCGCGGCCTGCACCTGCGCGCCGAGTTCGGCGGCCGCGTGCCAGGGCCAGCGCGGGTCGTAGAGGATGCCGCGGGCGATGCCGATGGCATCGGCGTGGCCTTCGGCGAGGATGGTTTCGGCCTGGCGCGGCTCGGTGATCAGGCCCACCGCGATCACCGGGGTGGCGACCTGCGCCTTGATCGCGCTGGCCAGCGACACCTGGTAGCCCGGTCCGACCGGGATGCGCTGGCGCGGGTCCAGCCCGCCGCTGGAGACGTGGATGAAATCGCTGCCGCGCGCTTCCAGCGCCCTGGCCACGGCGATGCTCTGCGCCACGTCCCAGCCGCCGTCCACCCAGTCGGTGGCGGAGATGCGCACGCCCACCGCGACGCCGGCCGGCACCGCCGCCCGCACCGCGTCGAACACGCGCAGCAGCAGGCGCATGCGGTTCTCCAGCGCGCCGCCGTACGCGTCGTCGCGGCGGTTGCTCAGCGGCGACAGGAACTGGTGCAGCAGGTAGCCGTGCGCGGCATGGATTTCGATCAGCTCCAGCCCCAGCCGCGCCGCGCGCCGCGCGGCGGCGGCGAACGCCTCCACCACCGCGTCGATGCCGGCCGCGTCCAGCGCCTGCGGGACCGGATCGCCGTCGTTGAACGGCAGCGCCGACGGCGCCACCACCTGCCAGCCATGCGCCTGTCCAGGCGCGATGGCGCCACCGCCATCCCAGGGCCGCGCGGTGGACGCCTTGCGCCCGGCATGGGCGAGCTGGATGCCGATGGGCATCTTCGACCAGCGCCGCACCGAGGCCAGCACCTCGCCCAGCGCCGCTTCGGTGGCGTCGTCCCACAGGCCGAGGTCGGCCCAGCTGATGCGGCCGCGCGCTTCCACCGCGGTGGCTTCCAGGATCATCAATCCGGCGCCGGACTGCGACAGCGTGCCCAGGTGCTGGGCGTGCCAGCTGGTGGCGCGGCCTTCATCGGCCGAGTACTGGCACATCGGCGCGATGACGATGCGGTTGGAAAGCGACAGCGGGCCGAGCGACAGCGGCGAGAACAGGTGGCTCACGTGGGGTGATCCGGTTTCGGGGGGCGCCCATTGCACTCCCGCGCGCCGGGTCGATTCAACCGGCGTGGTGGATCACTGCGTCTTGGCCGCTGCCGGCGCACCGCCGAGCAGGAAGGCCAGTGCCTGCGCGCAGGGCTGTTCGACCTTCAGCGACAGCAGGGCGTCGGCGCGGGTGCGGCCGAGATTGACCGCCGCCACCGGCAACCCGGCCTTCGCGGCGGCATCGACGAAGCGGAAGCCGGAATAGACCATCAGCGACGAACCCACCACCAGCACCGCGTCGGCGCATTGCAGGTGCGCATGCACCGCGGCCACGCGCTCGCGCGGCACGCTCTCGCCGAAGAACACCACGTCCGGCTTGAGCAGGCCGCCGCAGGCCATGCAGTCCGGCACCACGAAACCGCCGAAGTCGCCTTCCAGGTCGGCGTCGCCGTCGGGTGCCTGCGCCGCCTGCACGGCCGCCCAGCCCGGATTGGCGTCGAGCAGGCGCTGCTGCAGCGTTTCACGCCGGGAGCGCGCCCCACAGCCCATGCAGCGCACCTCGTCCAGCCGTCCATGCAGGTCGATCACGCGCCGGCTGCCAGCGCGCTGGTGCAGGCCGTCCACGTTCTGGGTCAACAGCAGTTCGACCCTGCCGGCTGCCTCCAGCGCGGCCAGGGCGTGGTGGGTGGCGTTGGGCCATGCCTGGCCGAAGCGCGGCCAGCCGACCAGGCTGCGCGCCCAGTAGCGCCGGCGCACCGCGGCATCGGCCATGAAGGCGCGGTAGTCCACCGGCGGCGTGCGTTTCCACTGGCCGTCGGCATCGCGGTAGTCGGGAATGCCCGAGTCGGTGCTGCAACCGGCGCCGGTGAGCAGCAGCAGGCGGCGGTGGCTGGCGACGAACTCCGCCAGCCGCGTGTCCGTGGCCGCGGACGGAGTGCCGGTGTCCTGCGGAAGCACGGCCATCGCCCCGCCCCGGATCAGGCCTGCGGCGGCAATGCCGGCACCGGGGCCGGACGGCCCTCGGCGTCCAGCGCCACCATCACGAAGTGGCCGCGCGTACACAGCTTGCGTTCGCCGCTGTGCAGGTCCTCGGCGATCAGTTCGACCTGCACCGTCATCGAGCTGCGCCCGACCTCGACCACGCGGCCGACGGTCTCGACCATCTCGCCGATGCGGATCGGCAGCTTGAAGTCCACCTGGTCCGAATGCGCGGTGACCACGGTGCGGCGCGAATAGCGCGCCGCGGCGAGGAAGGCGGCCTTGTCCATCCACGCCATCGCCTGGCCGCCGAACAGGGTGCCCAGGTGGTTGGTGTGGTTGGGGAAAACGATCTCCACCATGCGGACTTCGGTGGGCGGGACGATGGCGGGCGTGGCGTTCATGGCGGCGTTCGCGGCGTTGGGAGCAGGAGCGGATGATACGCAGCGGCGGACGCGCCCGCGTGATGCCTGCATGCCAATGCGCGGGTTCCGTCGTCCGCCGTTCAATCCGCGTCCATGCCCTGGCCCAGCTTGCGCAGCAGCGCGGCGAGCTGCGCCTGCTCGGCAGCGTCCAGCCCCGCCAGCGCCTCGCGCGCCTGGGCGAAGCGCAGCGCGATGGCCCGCTCCGCCAGTTTCGCTCCCTTGGCGCTGAGCACGGCCAGCAGGGAACGGCCGTCGTGCGGGTCCGGTTCGCGCCGGATCAGGCCGCGCGCCTGCAAGCGGTTGAGGCAGGCGGTCATCGCGCCTGACGTCAGCAATACCGAGCGGCGCAGATCGGTCGGCGACAGCCGGTACGGGGCACCGGAGCGGCGCAGGGTCGCCAGCAGATCCAGCTCCGTATAGCCCAGTCCCAGCGGCTTCAGGCATTGGTCCGCGCGCGCCTCCAGCAACCGCCCCAGGTGCAGGACGCGGCCGACGACCGCCATCGCGCCGGCATCCAGGTCGGGGCGCTCGTGCCGCCAGTCCGCCAGCAGCTGGTCGATCAGGTCGGGATCAGGATTCGCATGGGCCTTCATGTAACTATCTTGACATGAAGATAGTTTCCGGGCGAGGCTGCACGCCCGCCGCCGGAGTTCCGCTCATGAAGCGCGTGTCTTGGCTGTCGATCCTGGTGCTGCTCCCGCTGCTGGCTTCGGCGGCACCCGCGCACCCTGCCGGCGACATCGTGGTCGACCGGAAAACCGTGCAGGCAGCGGATGGGAGCCAGGTGCCCTATGAAATCGGCACGCTGTACGTTCCCGAGCACCGTGGCGTACCCGGCAGCCGCCTGATCGGCGTCGGCTTCGCCCGCATCCGCGGACGTGCCCCGGCCGGAACGCCACCGGTGTTCTGGTTGCCGGGCGGCCCCGGCCTGGCGGTGCTCGATGCCTTCGACGGCGGCAGCGACGCGGCGCGCAGCCGGCTCGCGTCGTGGCTGGGCTATCGCGACACGGCCGATCTGGTGGTGATCGAGCAGCGCGGCTACAGCGAACGCGGCGACAAGCTCACCGCGATGTCGCCCGCGTGGCCGCGCGAGCGCGCGTTCACCGCGCAGGACGACATCGACGACGCGCTCCTGCGGGTGGACGCCGCCCTCGCCGCGCATCCGGACAGGGACCTGGCCGGCTACACCATCGCCGCCTGCGCCGACGACGTGGACGATCTGCGGCGCGCGCTGGGCTACCGGCGCATCAGCCTGTTCGGTGGCAGCTTCGGCTCGCAGTGGAGCCTGGCGGTGATGCGTTCGCACCCCGGCATCGTCGAGCGCGCGGTGCTGGCGTCGATCGAGCCGCTGGATTTCGGCTACGACATGCCCTCGCCGCTGCTGGCGACCATGCAGCGCATCGCCTTCGAAGCCGACCGTGATCCCGGCCTGGCGCCCTATCTGCCCGCGGGCGGCCTGATGGAGGCGATCGATACGCTGCGCGGGCGCTTCGCGCAACGGCCGATCACGGTGGATCCGCACGATGGCGGCGCGCCGGTGGCCGTCGGGCTGGCCGACCTGCAGGCCTCGCTGCTGGCCGAGGCAGGCAATCCCGGGACCTGGCCCGCGTTCGTGCTGTCGCTGTACCACGGCCACTACACGGCCTGGGCCAAGGACGTGGCGGACGGACGGCGGTCGCACCCGTTCACGCTCATCGGACCGTTGATCGATACCAGCCTGGGCATCAGCGCGGCGCGTGGATTCCAGCTGCGCAACGACCCGGCACGCGCCTATGTCGGCGAGGGCGGATTCGCGCCCTACCTTGCGGCGGCCGCGCGGTGGCCGACGCCCGACATGGGCGATGACTACCGCCGCCTGCGGCCCATCGACATCCCGGTGCTGATGGTCCATGGCGACTGGGACACCTCCACGCCACTGGAGAACATGCAGGCGCAACTGCCGTACCTGCGCAACGGCCGCGCGATCGTGATCCACCGTGGCGGCCACGACGGCGTGTTCTACCAGCTGCGCGACGAACCGGCGGCCAAGGCCGCCGTGCACCACTTCCTGCGTACCGGCGACTTCGGCGACCTGCCGGCCGAAGTGACGCTGCCGCTCCCGGTCTTCGCACTGCCGGATTTCCCCGCGCCAGCGCCCTCCCGCTGACGTCTCGCGGCAGCGCGCGCAACGGCGCGGGCCATGTCAGAACGCGTGGTCGAAGCCGACCTCGCCCTGCACGCCGACCTGGTAGGCCGAGACGCGGCGCTCGAAGAAGTTGGTCAGCTCCTGCACGTCCTGCAGCTCCATGAACGGCAGCGGGTTGCGCACGTTGTACTTCTTCGCCATGCCGAGCTTGGCGAAATGGTTGTCGGCGCAGTGCTGCAGGTACTGGCGCATGTCGCGCGTGGAGATGCCGGCCACGCCACCGGACAGCACGTCCTCGGCGAACTGCACCTCGCACTCGATGGCCTCGGCCAGCATCTCGTAGACCTGCTGCTCCATGGTCGCGTCGAACAGGTCCGGTTCCTCGGCGCGGATGGTGCGCACGCACTCGAAGGCGAACTCCATGTGGCAGCTCTCGTCGCGGAACACCCAGTTGGTGCCCGACGCCAAGCCCGGCAGCAGGCCGCGCGAGCGGAAGAAATACACGTAGGCGAAGGCGGCGAAGAAGAACAGGCCCTCGATGCAGGCGGCGAAGCAGATCTGGTTGAGCAGGAACTGGCGGCGCTGCTCGCGGGTCTCGATGCGTTCCAGGCCCTGGATCGAGTCGATCCACTTGAAGCAGAAATCGGCCTTCTTCTTGATCGACGCGATGTTCTCCACCGCGGCGAAGGCCTTGAAGCGCTCCTCCGGGTCGGGCAGGTAGTTGTCCAGCAGGGTCAGGTAGAACTGCACGTGCAGCGCCTCTTCGTACAGCTGGCGCGACAGGTACATGCGCGCTTCCGGCGCATTGAGGTGCTGGTACAGGTTCAGCACCAGGTTGTTGGAGACGATGGAGTCGCCGGTGGCGAAAAAGGCGACCAGCCGGTGGATCAGGTGGCGGTCGGCCGCCGTCATCTTGTGGTGCAGGTCGGTGATGTCGATCTGGAAGTTGATCTCGTCCACCGTCCAGGTGTTCTTGATCGCATTGCGGTACATCTCGTAGAAATCCGGGTAGCGCATCGGGCGCAGGGTCAGTTCGAAGCCCGGATCGAGCAGCATCTGGCGGGGTTGTGCGGACATGGTCTGTTGCCTCGTGGTGCCCGCGCGGGCGCGGGCGGTGTTCTGGATTCCGCTGGCGCGCTCAGCGTTCGTAGTCGTCGTGCGCGTAGCGGCTGATATAGGTGCTCAGGCCCGCGCCGGATTCGGCCAGGGCCTTCATCCGGGCCACCTTCCGTGGCCCCGCGCGCCCGGTGCTGCGGTACTCGTAGGGCTCGTCGCGGTTGCGGAACTTGACGAAGATCGAGGTCGCGGTGACGCGGAAGGCTTCCACGCCCGAGTTGCCGGAGCGGTTGGCATAACGTTTCATCGCGACCTCGATCGTTTCAGCGGATCACTGGCAGGCCTCGCACGCCTCCGGGTTCTCCAGCGAGCAGGCCACGGCCTCGGTCGGGGTATAGGCGCTGACCGTGGTCTTGGCGATCTTGGTCGCCGGACGCGAGCGCAGGTAGTACGTGGTCTTGATGCCCTTCTTCCACGCGTACATGTACATGGAGGACATCGCACCGATGTTCGGGCTTTCCATGAACAGGTTGAGCGAGGCGGACTGGTCGATGAAGGCGCCGCGGTCGGCGGCCATGTCGATCAGCGAGCGCATCGGCAGTTCCCACGCGGTGCGGTACACGGCGCGCAGCGCTTCTGGAATCTGCGGCAGGTTCTGGATCGAACCGTCGGCCAGCTTGATCGCGTCGCGCATCTCCGGCGTCCACAGGCCCAGCTGCTTGAGCTCGCCGACCAGGTAGCGGTTGACCTGCAGGAAGTCGCCCGACAGCGTCTCGCGCTTGAACAGGTTGGACACCTGCGGCTCAACGCACTCGTAGCAGCCGGCGATGGAAGCGATGGTGGCGGTCGGGGCGATGGCGATCATCAGCGAATTGCGCAGGCCATGCTGGCGGATGCGCTCGCGCAGCGCGTCCCAGCGCGCGGCGTCGGCCGGCGTCACGTTCCAGGCGTCGAACTGCAGCTCGCCGTTGGCCGCGCGGGTGTCGTCGAACGACGGGTGCCGGCCGCGCTCCTGCGCCAGCTCGCACGAGGTTTCCAGCGCGTGGAAATAGATGGTCTCGGCGATCTTCGCCGACAGCGCGCGCGCGGCCTCGGAATCGAACGGCAGGCGCCGGCGGAAGAACACGTCCTGCAGGCCCATGCAGCCCAGGCCCACCGGGCGCCAGCGCAGGTTGCCGCGGCGCGCGGTCTCGATCGGGTAGAAGTTCAGGTCGATCACCCGGTCGAGCTGGCGCACGGCCAGGCGCACCGTCTCGGCGAGCTTGTCGAAATCGAAGTCGCCGTGCGCGTCCAGGTGGTTGCCCAGGTTGATCGAGCCCAGGTTGCACACCGCGGTTTCCTCGGCCGAGGTGACCTCCAGGATCTCGGTGCACAGGTTGGACAGGTGGATGACGTTGTTCGCGCGCAGGGTCTGGTTGCTGGCCTTGTTGCACTTGTCCTTGAAGGTCATCCAGCCGTTGCCGGTCTCGGCCAGGGTGCGCATCATGCGCGCGTACAGCTTGCGCGCCGGCAGCGCCTTGACCGCCTTGCCCTGCGCCTCGGCCTGCAGGTAGGCGCGCTCGAACGCCTCGCCGTACAGGTCGGTGAACTCCGGCACCACGCGCGGATCGAACAGCGACCACGCCTGGTCGGCCTCCACGCGCTGCATGAACAGGTCCGGCACCCAGTTGGCCAGGTTGAGGTTGTGGGTGCGGCGCGAATCGTCGCCGGCGTTGTCGCGCAGCTCCAGGAAATCCTCGATGTCGGCGTGCCAGGTTTCCAGGTAGACGCAGGCCGCGCCTTTGCGCTTTCCGCCCTGGTTGACCGCGGCCACCGAGGAATCCAGCGTCTTCAGCCACGGCACGATGCCGTTGGAGTGGCCGTTGGTGGACTTGATCAGCGAGCCGCGCGAACGCACGCGGGTATAGCTCACGCCGATGCCGCCGCTGAACTTG
This sequence comes from Stenotrophomonas sp. Steno-Z2, assembly GCF_056393235.1. Classification (NCBI taxonomy): domain Bacteria; kingdom Pseudomonadati; phylum Pseudomonadota; class Gammaproteobacteria; order Lysobacterales; family Lysobacteraceae; genus Stenotrophomonas; species Stenotrophomonas sp. Steno-Z2. Next base: position 734,796 of record NZ_JBWJOY010000001.1, read on the forward strand.
GACAGCTGGGCGATGTCGCCGTACCTGGCGTAGATGGATTCCAGCGAGTCCTGCGGCGAATCCAGCAGGAAGCACGACGACAGCTGCTCGTGGCTGGTGCCGGCATTGAACAGGGTCGGGCTGGATGGCAGGTAGTCCAGGTTGCCCAGCCGCTGGTACAGCGCCAGCGCCTCGGGCACGTCCTCGCTCAGCGCGCTGGCGATGCGCAGGAAGAACTGCTGCGGCGTCTCGATGACCTTGCGCGTGTGCGGGTGGCGCAGCAGGTAGCGGTCGTACAGCGTGCGCAGGCCGAAGTAGTCGAAGTTGAGATCGTACTCGGGGTTGATCGCATCGTTGAGCTTGCGCGCGTTGACCTGCACGAAGTTGAGCAGGCGGTCGTTGATCAGGCCCACTTCGTGGCCGCGCCCCACCGACTGCGAGAAGGCGTGGATCTCCTGGCCGGACACTTCCTTGGCGATGAAGTTGGCCAGCAGGCGCGCGGCCAGGCGGCCGTACTCCGGCTCCTCGCCGATCAGCAGCGCGGCGGTGCGGATCGACAGTTCGTCCAGTTCCTGGGTGGTGGCGCCGTTGTAGAGGCCGGAAATGGTGCGCGTGGCCACGCGCATCGGATCGACGGCGTGCAGGCCTTCGCAGCAGCGCTGGATGGCGCGCACGATCTTGTTCAGGTCCACCGGCTCGGTGCCGCCATTGCGCTTGGTCACGCTCATGGCGGTGGCGGTCGGCGGCGGGGTCAGTTCGAAGCCGGCCTCGGTCGGGACAACGGCGGTATCGGTGGCGGTCACGGCAATGCGTCCTCATGGCGTGGTGCACGCGGCGCCTGCCCTCGCAGGAACCAGGGCCGGTGGCGGGCGACGAGCATGGAAGGACGGCGTCGCAGCATCCGCGACGGGCGCGACCCGAGGTCGCCACCGGCGCTGCCGCGTCGCCAGCCGTCTTCCCCTCGAAGACTCCGCAGCCGGCACCGCGCGCTGTGCTTCGCGCGGCTGTCGGCAGGTCTTCGGACTCATGGGCGCGGAGGCGGGGGCCTCCTCCTACTTCCGCCGCTTCCCAAGGCATCGGGCCTCAGTGCTTTGTGGCGGGTTCGTTCCCAATTACCGCTGCGGGGCAGTGCCGGAATGGCCATCGAAGGCGTCACCGGCTTCCCTTTCAATCCGGCGGGGAGCAACCCACCAGAACCGACGAGCCACAAGATAGTGGGGGCAACCAGCCCGGTCAACGCCAAATCTTGTGGATGGCCGCATGCCCTTGTCGCGCAAGCGTTCCTCCCGCGACGGCCTGGCGCGGCCGTGGCGACCCGCCCATCGCGATTGCGCAGTCAAGCCCCCGGACGCCGGTTCACGAGCCGGGAACACCCCGCGCATTCATGGTGCGCTGTCCGGATTGCGCCGCCATGACTTCCGGCCGGGGCCCGCGCCCGGCCCGGCCGGCGATCCTGTCGGCCCCTCGAATGGATTCCCCGCCATGCGCCGCCTGGCCCTCGCCGCTGCCCTGCTCGTCCTGCCACCCCTGTCCGCGCAGGCCGGCACGGTGAAGTCGCCGACCTTGTCCTCCACCCAGTGCGGGGTCAGCACCGATTACGACGTGCTGGTCGATGGCGGCGGCATCTGGCTGCGCCGGCACGACGCCACGCCGCGCGAGATCGTGTTCCACGATGGCGAGCTGAGCATCGACGGGCGCATGCAGGCGGTCAGCGCCGAGGACGCGCAGCGCCTGCGCGTGCTCGAGGCCGGGGTGCGCCAGCTGATGCCGGCGGTCACCGGCATCGCCAATGAATCGGTGGGGATCAGCTTCGACGTGCTGGACATGGTGTACGGCTCGATGACCGGCAACTTCGGTTCGCGCAAGGTGCGCGCGCTGCGCACCGACGCCGAGCGCTTCGTCGCCTCCACCATCGGCCGCGGGCGCTGGGAGCAGGACCTGTTCGGCGAGGGTTTCGAACAGCGCGTGCAGGCATCGGCCGAATCGCTCAAGGGCTCCATCGCCCGCGGCCTGCTGTGGACCATGCTCACCGGCGGCGGGGAACGCATCGAGAAGCGCACCGAAAAGATGGAAGCGGAGCTGGAGCCGAAGATCGAAGCGCGCGCCCGCGCCCTGGAACAGCACGCGCGGTCCCTGTGCACCCAGGTCCTGGCGCTGGACCAGGTGCAGTCGGCGCTGGAGTTCCGCTACGACGGCCAGCCGCTGCGGATGATGAGCGTCAGCGACGAACGCGGCGAGGCACCGGTGGCGAAGGAGCAGGCGCCGGACAACAGCATCGAGCTGCCATAGGCCCCTCTCCCGGCGGGAGAGGGGGTGGGGTGAGGGCAGGCGGAGCCGGTGGTTCACCGGCGTGGGCGCCGCCCTCATCCGCCCTTCGGGCACCTTCTCCCGCGGGGAGAAGGATCACCCCTCCGACAACTGCGCCAGTTCCTCGCGCACCAGCCGCACCACCAGCGTGTCCAGCGTATCCACCGAGTAGTCGGCCACGTCGTGCACGGTCTCGCGGCCGGGGCCGCTGCCCGGGTCGGACGCGTCCTTGTAGGTGAGGAAGATGAAGCGCCCGCCGGTGTACTGGGCGATCTGCCGCTGCACGATCTCGCCGGTGGTGTCCTGCCCGGACGCGGCCACGCTGAACACCTTGATGCCCTTGCCCAGCGCCGCGAGCATGGTCTGGTCGTAATGCGGCGGCGGATAGTCCATGTGTGGCGGCGCGTCGGCCAGCGACACCAGCAGGCGCGTGGTCGCCGGGCCGCGCCAGGCCAGCGCCTGCACCGCATGGTCGAAGGCTTCGTTCATCGCCTCGGGCATGTCGCCGCCACCGCCGGCGCGCACGCCGTCGAGCACCTGCTGGAAGGCGGCGACGTTGCCGGTCAGGTCCCAGCTGCGCACGAAATACTCGTCGCCGCGGTCGCGGTAGGTGACCAGCCCCAGGCACACGTCGGGGCGCGACGGCAGCTGTTCGATGCCGCGCACGATGTCGCGCAGCGAGGCGCGCAGCTTGTCGATTTCGTCGCCCATCGAACCGGTCGCATCGACCATGAACACCAGGTCCAGCCGCGCCCGTGCCGTGGGCGCGGCGGCCGGCAGGCGCACTTCCAGCGCATCCTTCTGGCCGCGCCGCAGCTGCGCCTGCGCCTGCTGCCCATCACGACGCACATCCACCCGGTAGCTGGCCGAGTCGCGGTCGTCGAAGGCGTTCAGGTGCAGCCAGGCCTGGCCGCCGGCATCGGTGCGCGCCCACATCCGCGCGCCACCGGCGGCGGAGACGGCGACTTCGGCATCGGGAACCGGCCGGCCCTGCGCGTCGAGCACGCGCAGGCGCTGGCGCACCGATACGTCGCGCCCCAGCTGCGCCGCTTCGGCATGGCGCTGCAGGAACTGCTGGAAGCCGCCGAAGTCGGCATTGTCGTCGACCACGCCTGCGGTCACCGGCGTGGCTGGCTGCTGCCGTGCCGGTGCCGGCGCGTACGGCATCGCCCGCTCGGCCCGCGATCCCGATACCGTCACGCTCGCCGCGTCGGTCGCGGCGACCGGAGCCGGAGCAGGGGGCGGCGCGGCTTCCCGCAGCAGCATGTCGCGCCCGGCCTTGCCCACCAGCGCGGGAATGTCACGCACGCGCTGCGGCGGCTGCGGGTCCGGCACCTCGCGCATGCGCGGCGTGTCGCTGCACACGGTGGCCACCGGCGCGCGGAAGTTCGGCGCGGTCTGCCGCTGGCGCTTGCGCTGGGGCGCCTTCAGGTCGAGCTCGACGGCGGTGGCGGCCGGCTCCGGCCACAGCGGCTCGCCGGCCAGCGCCGGCAACCCGGCCAGCACCGTCAATACGAACGCCATCGAACGTACCGGCAGGCGCCGGCGGGCCATGCTTGCGTGCTTCATCTGCGTGCTCCCTTTCCTGCTGGGTGGACCGCCGGGGCGGCGTGCGGGAAGGAGAACGGATGGCGGGGGCCGATGGGGTTGGCGGCGGTGCGCATGGGCTTCATGGGCAAAGCTCCTTCGCGCACCAGGGCGCGCTCCTACAGGCGGTGGGCGGTGCCCAGGTACTCGGCGCTCTGCATTTCGATCAGGCGGCTGGCGGTACGCTCGAAGGCGCCGGCCAGGCGCGTGCCGGAGTAGAGCAGCGGCGGCGGGTCCTGCGCGGTGCAGACCAGGTTGACCTGGCGGTCGTACAGCTCGTCGATCAGGTTGACGAAGCGCCGCGCGGCGTCCTCGTTCATGCGGTCGAAGTGCGGGATGCCGCCGAGCAGCACGGTGTTGAACTCGCGCGCGATCTCGATGTAGTCCGACGGGCCACGTGGGCCTTCGCACAGCGCCGGGAAATCGAACCAGACGATGCTCTTGCCGCGTCCGCGCACGGGAATCTTGCGGCCCTCGATCTGGATGTTGCCGGCGCGCGCGTCCTGCCCGCCGCTCAGTTCCTTCCAGCGCCCGCCCAGCCAGGCATCGCTGTCGTCGGCGAGCGGCGCGCGGTACACCGGCGAACGGGTCAGCGCGCGCATGCGGTAATCCTCGGCGCCTTCGGCATGCAGCTCCACGCAGTACTTCTGCAGCAGGGCGATGGCCGGCAGAAAGCTGTCGCGCTGCAGGCCATTGAGGTACAGGTTCTCCACCGCGGTGTTGGAGGTGGTCACCAGGGTCACGCCTTCGGCGAACAGGCGTTCGAGCAGGCGCGCCAGCAGCATGGCGTCGCCGATGTCGGTGACGAAGAACTCGTCGAGCACCAGCACGCGCAGGTTGTTGCGCCATTCCTGGGCGATCTTCGCCAGCGGGTCGCTCTGCCCCTGGTGTTCGCGCAGCCGCTCGTGGATGCCGCGCATGAAGCGGTGGAAGTGGGTGCGGTACTTCTGTTCGATCGGCAGGCCGTCGTAGAACAGGTCGACCAGGAAGGTCTTGCCACGACCGACGCCGCCCCAGAAGTACAGGCCCCTGACCGGCTCGGGCTTCTTCCAGAACGCCGACAGCCGGTCGAGCCAGCCATCCTGCGCCGAATCGACGATGGCGTCGTGGATGCGGTCCAGTTCGGCCAGCGCCGCGTGCTGGGCCAGATCGTCGCGCCAGTCGCCACGGGCCACGCCGGCGGCGTAGCACTGCGAGGGGGTCGTCGCGCCCATGCTCAGCAGCTGCCGTCGGGCAGCCAGCGCCGCACTTCGTGCTGGATCGCGCCGCGCAGGTCGATCAGCTTGCGATGGAAGAAATGGCTGGTGTCGGGCATGCGCACCAGCTGCGGCGGATCGGCCAGCGTTTCCAGCCAGGCGTAAACGGCCTGCGCGTCGACGATCTCGTCGGCATCGCCCTGCACCACCAGCCACTGCGCCGGCGGCTGCAGCCCGTCGAAATCCCAGGTACGGCGGCCGACCGGCGGCGCGATCGAGATCAGCGCCTGGGGCTGCAGCGCGCCGCTGGCGCGCAGCGAGACATAGGCGCCGAAGCTGAAACCGGCCAGCCACAGCTGGCAGTCCGGGCGCTGGGCGCGCACCCACGCCACCACCGCGCGCAGGTCGTCCTGCTCGCCCACGCCGTTGTCGTAGCTGCCGGCCGAGGCGCCGACGCTGCGGAAATTGAAGCGCACGGTGGTGACGCCCAGCTCTCGCAACGCGCGCGCGACCATCGTCACCACCTTGTTGTGCATGCTGCCGCCCTCGGTGGACAGCGGATGGCAGATGACGGCGACGACCGGGTGCGCGGTGGCATCGCCCTCGGGCGGATCGACCGCGACCTCCAGCGGCCCGCCTGGGCCTTCCAGCATCAGCGCCGCGGACTCGTGGGGAAAGGGAGGATGGTTCATGCCGCCATAATAGCGGCCCCATCCACCGGCTTCACCGCCGCTCCCGCCCGGTAACGAACGCGATGCACTTCCTGATCCTGAGCGTGATGTGCAGCGTGCTGGTCTCGGTCCTGCTGAAACTGGCGCCGCGGCGCGGCATCGACATCGCCCAGGCCGTGACCTGGAACTACCTGGCCGCCAGCGCGCTGTCGCTGCTGCTGCTCAGGCCCTCGCTGCAGTCGCTGCGCGAAGGGCACGCGCCGTGGCCGGCGCTGCTCGGCCTGGCGGTGGCGTTGCCGGGCATCTTCCTGGTACTGGCGCGCGCCGTGCGCGAGGCCGGCATCGTGCGCAGCGACGTGGCGCAGCGGCTGTCGCTGCTGCTGTCGCTGGGCGCGGCCTTCGTGCTGTTCGGCGAGCAGGCCAACGGCTGGAAGCTGGCCGGGCTGGGACTGGGCCTGCTGGCCATCGCCGGCGTCAGCGCGCGCAGCGGCGGGCGCGGCAACGCCACGGCCTCGAGCTGGCGCTGGCTGCTGGCGGTATGGGCCGGTTTCGCGCTGATCGACATCCTGCTCAAGCAGGTGGCGCTGTCGGGCACGCCCTCCACCGCCGCGCTGCTGGTCAGCTTCGCCATCGCCTTCGTGCTGATGCTGGGCTGGCAGCTGCAGCGCCACTACAGCGGCCGCGCCCGGCTGCAGGCACGCCACCTCGGGTTCGGCCTGCTGCTGGGCGCGATCAACTTCGGCAACATCCTGTTCTACGTGCGCGCGCACCAGGCGCTGCCGCACAGCCCGGCCACCATCTTCGCCGGCATGAACATCGGCGTGGTGTGCCTGGGCGCGCTGGTCGGCATGCTCGCCTTCGGCGAGCGGACCAGCCGCTGGAACCGCGTGGGCCTGGGCCTGGCGGTGGTGGCGATCGCGCTGATCGCACGCGGCGCGCAGGGCTGAACCTCCACGGCGGTTGCCTTTCCCGGGCTGGCGCCGCGCGTCGATCAATTGTTACTATGTAACAAAACTGGAGCCCGCCGATGAAAAACGCCGCCGCCCTGTTCGACGCCTCCGCCGTCGCCCTGTCCAGCCTGTGCCTGCTGCACTGCCTGGCGTTGCCGCTGCTGGCCGCGCTGCTGCCGCTGTTCGGGGCCTGGAGCGAGGCCGAATGGGTGCATGGGGTGTTCGTGCTGATCGCCGCGCCGCTGACCAGCTACGCGCTGTGGCGCGCGCATCGCCACCGCCCGCTGCCCATCGCGCTGTGGCTGCTGGCGGGCAGCGGGCTGGCGCTGCTGCTGGCCGGTGCGTGCGGCGGCCTGGGCGAGCGGGCCGAGACGCCGCTGACCGTCGCCGGCAGCCTGGCGCTGGCCGGCGCCCACCTGTGGAACGCGGCGCGGCGGCACGCGCACTGACGGTCGCCGGCACCAGGGGACGGAGCGCCCGCCCCCTTTCGCCCTGTTTCAGGGATCGAAGCCCAGCAGCAGCGGGTCGTGGTCCGAGCTGCGCCACGGGCCGGGCACGTTGCGTCCCTGGTAGCCCGCGTCGTCGGCCTCGTCGGCGTTGATGTGCCATTCGGCCGCGCCCTTCAGCCGCGCCGCCATGCCGGCGTTGAGCAGGGCGTGGTCGAGGCGGCCGGTGAGGCCGTTGTAGACGTAGCTGTAGGGCTGCTCCACGCCGGCCACCTTGAACGCATCCGTCCAGCCATCGGCGTGCAGCTGGCGGATCGGGTCTTCCATCGCATAGGCGTTGAAGTCGCCCAGCAGCACCGCATCGGGGCTGCCGCTGCCGGTCGGGTCACGCTGCAGCCACTGGTTCAGCAGCCGCGCCGACGCCACCCGGGTCGCCGTCCAGCAGCCCTGGCCGTCGTTCTGGTCGGCATCGGCACCGGTCGCCTCGTTGCAGCCCTTGGACTTGAAGTGGTTGGCCACGACCACGAACGGCCGGCCCTTGCGGCCCATGCGGAAGGCCTGCGCCAGCGGCACGCGGCTGCGCTCGCCGAAAGGTTCCTGCTCCAGCACCGCCGGCCGGCCCACCGGCGTCACCCGCGAGGCGCGGTAGATGATGCCGACGCGGATGGGGTTGTCGCCCGGGCCCTTGCCGGCATCGACGAAGGTCCACTGCCGGTCCCTGCCCTGCCCCTCGTTGAGCGCGCGCACCAGCCCGGCGATCGCCGAATCCGGGCCGTAGCCATCGTTCTCCAGTTCCATCAGCGCGGCCACGTCCGCGTCCAGGCCGCGGATGGTGGCGATCAGCTTGGCCTGCTGCGCCTGGAACTGCGCAAGTGTTTTGGCGCCGCGCAGGGTCGGGAAGCCGCCGCCCTGGCCGTCGCCGTTGAAATAATTCTCCAGGTTGAACGCGGCGATGCGCAGCCCGCCCGCCACCGTGGGCGGCTGCGGGCGCTCAAGCGCGGGCACCTGCAACGGCCGGGTCAGCCGCAACCGATAACCGCCGTCATGGCGCTGGTCCACCACGCCTTCGACCCCGCTGAACACCATGCCGGTGCGCAGCTGCGCGTCGTCGGCCAGATAGGACACGCGGCCCGGATCGCGCTGGCCGCTGCCATCGTCCAGGCGCAGGCGGCGGCGGGCGTTGTCGGCCACCAGCGCCGCGTTCTCGGCGGTGCCGGCGGCGGCCAGTTCGGTGGGCTGCCACAGCCGGCCTTCGAACGCGACGCTCAGCTCGCCATGGCGCGCCAGCTGGTCCTGGCCGGACAGGGTCAGCGGCGCGGCGATGCGCACCTGCATGCCTTCCAGCGCTTCCCAGCTGGCCGGCACGCCTTCCAGCACGGTGACGGCCGGCGCGGGACGCGCGCGTACCGCGACGACCGTGTCCGCCTTCAACGCGGTCAAGCTCTGCCCGCCCTTGCCGGCCGGCAGTTCCTGCACCGTGCCGGTGACGCGCAGCCACTGCCCTGCCGGCGCGTTCTGCGCCGGGTCCAGCTGTACGAACAGCGCATCGGACGTGGCCGGATCGCCGTCGCCCGCATCCTGCACGAACACGCCGCCGAGCCCGGCGCGCAGATCGGCACTGACGAACCCTTCGATGGTCACCTGCCGCCCTTCCAGCGGACTGCGCTCGCCGCTGCCCTGCACCTGGCCGATGGCGATGACCGCCGGCCCCTTGGCAACGGCCTGCGGTGCGAGGGCGACGGACAGCGAAAGGGCGAGCAGCGAAGGAAGATGGCGCATGGAAGGGGCTCCGGAACGACGAAAAGCAAAGCGCCGCCCGGGAGGGCGGCGCCGTGTGTCCACTATGGGGACGTTTTATTTCAGGTTTGCGAGCATCCAGTCCACGGTGGCGTGGATCTGCGCTTCGCTGAGCGCGGCATTGCCGCCCTTGGGCGGCATCACCCCACCGTCCGGGCCGGTGTAGCCCTCGATGGCGTGCTTGTACAGCGTCTCGGTGCCCTGGGCGATGCGCTTGTCCCAGTGCGCATGATCCAGGGTCGGGGCGTTGCCCACGCCGGTCAGGTGGCAGGCGGTGCACAGCTTGTCGAAGATCACCTTGCCGTCGAGGGTGCCCTCGTAGGCGCCGCCCGCGGCCGCGGCCCTGGCTGCCGCGGCTTCGGCCGCGGCGGCCTGCGCTGCGGCGCCGGTGCTGCCCGCATAGACGGCACCAGCCGGTGCGATGCGCCCCTCGACGCGTGCGACGGCCTGCGGAGATGCTTCGGTGGGGATCGCGCGCTGCAGGAACGACGCGAAGATGATCAGGCCGACCGTGACGATGGCCAAGATGGCGATCACGATGGAGAAGCGTTTCAGGAACTGCAGGTCGTAATTCCGCACGTATCAACACCCCTGGCAAGTAGTCGGTGGACCACAGCTACCGGCGGAGTATAGACCAGCGCACCCGCCTGCCGGCAACGGGCGCGGCCGGCCGCCGGACGCCCCCTCATGGCCCGGTGGCGGCCGCTCCGGCGCCGGCCGCGCGCAGGCACAGCGCGCCGATCGCCTCGACCAGGGGCTCGCCCCCGCGCAGGCCGTCGCGGCTGGGCGCGGTCGGGCCGACCAGCGCTTCGGTGAAGGCGCCGACGATGCAGGCCGCGCCCACGTCCAGGTCCTGCGGCGGGAATTCGCCGCCGCGCACGCCGTCGTCGAGGATGCGCTTGAACACGTCGCCGAACAGGCGGCGGCAGCGGATGCGCTCGGCCTCGACCTCCGGGTCCACCGGTTCGGCGATGAAGGCATAGGCCAGCGCCGGCCCGGCCAGCGCGCGGCGCACGAAGGACGCCACCGCCTGCTGCAGGCGCAGCGCCGCCGGCAGCGGCTGGTCGGCGATGGCCGACAGGATGTCCAGCTCATGCTCGACCGCGGCGCTCAGCACTTCCACGAACAGCTCGGCCTTGGAGGGGAAATGCCGGTAGATCAGGCCGGTGGACACGCCGGCCTCGGCCGCCACGGCGGTGATCGGCGCGTTGCGGTAACCACCGGCGGCGACCAGCCGGCGGGCCGCGGCCAGGATCGCCTCGCGGTTGCCGGCGAGGCGTTTTTCCATCAGTTCCGAACGTTTGTAGGCCATGGATTGATTCTAGGTTCAATTTTTGAATTTGTATTCACTTTTTCCCGGAGACCGGCTAGGCTGCGCGCAAACGCCCGTGCTGGCGGCCGGTCCGCCACCCCCAACCCGGAGCGCCCCTCTTCCAGCCGGAGCCGCCCCATGCACGTCCCCACGCTTTCCTTCGATCTCGGCGATGAGATCGACATGCTGCGCGAAAGCGTGGCCCAGTTCGCGGCCGCGCACATCGCCCCGCTGGCGGCCGAAGCCGATGCGACCAACCACTTCCCCAACGCGCTCTGGCGCCGGCTCGGCGAACAGGGCCTGCTCGGCATGACCGTGGAGGAAGAATACGGCGGCAGCGGCATGGGCTACCTGGCCCATGTGGTGGCGATGGAGGAAATCTCGCGCGCCTCCGGCGGCATCGGCCTGTCCTATGGCGCGCATTCCAACCTGTGCCTCAACCAGCTGCGCAAGAACGCCAGCGAGGCGCAGAAGCAGCGGTACCTGCCGAAGCTGTGCAGCGGCGAACACGTCGGCGCGCTGGCGATGAGCGAACCGGGCGCGGGCTCGGACGTGGTGTCGATGAAGCTGCGCGCGGACCGGCGCGGCGACCACTACGTGCTCAACGGCAACAAGATGTGGATCACCAACGGCCCCGACGCCGACGTGCTGGTGGTCTATGCCAAGACCGACCCGGAGGCCGGCTCGCGCGGCATCACCGCCTTCATCGTCGAGAAGGGCATGAAGGGCTTTTCCACCGCGCAGAAGCTGGACAAGCTGGGCATGCGTTCTTCCAACACCTGCGAGCTGGTGTTCCAGGACTGCGAGGTACCGGCGGAGAACGTGCTGGGCGAAGTCGGTGGCGGGGTGAAGGTGCTGATGTCCGGCCTGGACTACGAACGCGTGGTGCTGTCCGGCGGCCCGCTCGGGCTGATGGCCGCGGCGCTGGACGTGGTGCTGCCCTACGTGCACGAACGCCGCCAGTTCGGCGAGGCGATCGGCACGTTCCAGCTGATCCAGGCCAAGCTGGCCGACATGTACGTCGGCCTCAACGCCTGCCGCGCCTATGTGTACGCGGTGGCCAGGGCCTGCGACCAGGGCCGCACCACGCGCCAGGACGCGGCCGGCGCGATCCTGTATTCGGCCGAGAAGGCCACCTGGGCGGCGGGCGAGGCGATCCAGATCCTCGGCGGCAACGGCTACATCAACGAATATCCCGCCGGGCGCCTGTGGCGCGACGCCAAGCTGTACGAGATCGGCGCCGGCACTTCGGAAATCCGGCGCATGCTGATCGGGCGCGAGCTGTTCCAGCGTACTGCGTGATCTAGGCCCCTCTCCCATCGGGAGAGGGGTTGGGGAGAGGGTATAGGGCGAAGCCCATGCGATATCAGGCTGCATGAAGCTTCGCCCATACCCTCATCCGCCCTTCGGGCACCTTCTCCCAAAGGGAGAAGGGAAAGACAGGAGCCACCGCATGACCGTACTGAAATCCCGACTGCAACCCGGCAGCGACGCCTTCGAAGCCAACCGCGCGGCGATGCAGGCGCTGGTGGACGACCTGCGCGCCACGCTGGAAGCCACCGCGCGCGGCGGCAGCGAGGCGGCGCGGGCCAAGCACACCGCGCGCGGCAAGCTGCTGGTGCGCGAGCGCATCGACGCCCTGCTCGATCCCGGCAGCCCGTTCCTGGAGATCGCGCCGCTGGCCGCGCACGGCATGTACGACGATCCGGTGCCCGGCGCCGGCATGGTCGCCGGCATCGGCCGCATCGAAGGCGTCGAATGCCTCATCGTCGCCAACGACGCCACGGTCAAGGGCGGCACCTACTACCCGGTGACGGTGAAGAAGCATCTGCGCGCGCAGGAGATCGCGCAGCAGAACCGCCTGCCCTGCATCTACCTGGTGGATTCCGGCGGCGCCTTCCTGCCGCTGCAGGACGAGGTGTTCCCCGACCGCGACCACTTCGGCCGCATCTTCTACAACCAGGCCAACCTGTCGGCGCAGGGCATCCCGCAGATCGCCTGCGTGATGGGCAGCTGCACCGCCGGTGGCGCCTACGTGCCGGCGATGAGCGACGAGACGGTCATCGTCAGGGAACAGGGCACCATCTTCCTCGGCGGCCCGCCGCTGGTGAAGGCGGCCACCGGCGAGGTGGTCAGCGCCGAGGAACTGGGCGGTGCCGACGTGCATACGCGCATTTCCGGCGTTGCCGACCACATGGCCGACAACGACCTGCAGGCGCTGGCGCGGGTGCGCGCCATCGTCGCCCACCTCAACTGGCGCAGGCCGGCGCCGGCCGTGGCGCTGCGGGCCAGCGAGGAACCGCTGTTCGACCCGCGCGAGCTGTACGGGGTGATTCCCAATGACACGCGCAAGCCCTACGACGTGCGCGAGGTGATCATGCGCATCGTCGACGGCTCGCGTTTCGACGAGTTCAAGCCGCGCTACGGCAACACCCTGGTCACCGGCTTCGCGCACGTGCACGGGCATCCGGTGGGCATCATCGCCAACAACGGCATCCTGTTCTCCGAGTCCGCGCTCAAGGGTGCGCACTTCATCGAACTGTGCTGCCAGCGCGGCATCCCGCTGCTGTTCCTGCAGAACATCACCGGCTTCATGGTCGGCCGCAAGTACGAACATGGCGGCATCGCCAAGGACGGCGCCAAGCTGGTGATGGCGGTGGCCAACGCGCGCGTTCCCAAGTACACGGTGGTGATCGGCGGCTCGTTCGGCGCCGGCAACTACGGCATGTGCGGCCGCGCCTACTCGCCGCACTTCCTGTGGATGTGGCCGAACGCGCGCATCGGCGTGATGGGCGGCGAGCAGGCCGCCAGCGTGCTGGCCACGGTCAAGCGCGACGGCATCGAGGGCAAGGGTGGACAGTGGCCGGCCGAGGAGGAGGAGGCGTTCAAGGCGCCGATCCGCGAGCAGTTCGAGCGGCAGGGGCACCCGTATTACGCCAGTGCGCGGTTGTGGGACGACGGGGTGATCGACCCGGCCGACACCCGCCGCGTCCTCGGCCTGGCGCTGGCGGCGGGGCTCAATGCGCCGGCGCAGGACACGCGGTTTGGCGTGTTCCGGATGTGATGGTCGCCCTAGCCTTGACCAGCCAAAGCAAAGGCTTTCGCTCCCCTGTCGGGGAGCGAGCTACTTTTCTTTGCTCGTGCAAAGAAAAGCTAGCCAAAAGAAAGCACGCCCTGCCTCCGCGCCCGGTGCGCTGCGCGCACCGGGTCCACTCCGCCGCCGGGATTTTTCGACACGACATCCCTGTCGTGTCGAAAAACGACGTGCATCCATGCACGTCGCCCTTCGGTTCTTGTCCGTCGGCTCCGTCGCTGCGGAAGGGAACCCTGAAAATCAAAAGCAACGGCAACTGCCGAAGCCAAAGCAACCGCAAGAGCCGGAACGCCGTCTCTTCGCTCTTTCCACTGCGCATGCGCAGCACGTCATGGACAACGCCATGTTCGACAAGATCCTGATCGCCAACCGCGGCGAAATCGCCTGCCGCGTCATCGCCACCTGCCGTCGCCTGGGCATCGCCACGGTGGCGGTGTATTCGGACGCCGACCGCGACGCGCGGCATGTGCGGCTGGCGGATGAAGCCGTGCGCATCGGCCCGGCGCCGGCGGCGGAGAGTTACCTGCGCGGCGACGTCATTCTCGAGGCCGCGCGCCGCACCGGCGCGCAGGCGATCCATCCGGGCTACGGCTTCCTGTCCGAGAACGCCGGTTTCGCGCGCGCCTGCGCCGAAGCCGGCATCGTCTTCATCGGCCCGCCGGCCAGCGCCATCGACGCGATGGGCGACAAGAGCGCGGCCAAGGCGCTGATGCAGCAGGCCGGCGTGCCGTTGACGCCCGGCTACCACGGCGAGCACCAGGAGCCGGCGTTCCTGCGCGCGCAGGCCGACGCCATCGGCTACCCGGTGCTGATCAAGGCCAGCGCCGGCGGCGGCGGCAAGGGCATGCGCAGGGTCGAGGCCGGTGCGGATTTCGAAGCGGCCCTGGCCAGTTGCCAGCGCGAGGCGCAGTCGGCGTTCGGCAATGCGCACGTGCTGGTGGAGAAATACATCGAGCGGCCGCGCCACATCGAGATCCAGGTGTTCGGCGACAGCCACAGCAACGTGGTCCACCTGTTCGAACGCGACTGCTCGGTGCAGCGCCGCCACCAGAAGGTGCTGGAAGAAGCGCCCGCGCCCGGCATGACGCCCGAGCGGCGCGCGGCGATGGGCAAGGCCGCGACCGATGCCGCGCGCGCGGTCGGCTATGTCGGCGCCGGCACGGTGGAGTTCATCGCCGCGCCTTCGGGCGAATTCTGGTTCATGGAAATGAACACCCGCCTGCAGGTCGAACACCCGGTGACCGAGATGATCACCGGCACCGACCTGGTGGAGTGGCAGCTGCGCGTCGCCGCCGGCCAGCCGCTGCCCCGGACGCAGGACGAGCTGCGCATCCACGGCCACGCCATCGAGGCGCGGCTGTACGCCGAGGACGCCGACCGCGGCTTCCTGCCCTCGACCGGCACCCTGCGCCACCTGCGCCTGCCGCCGCCCGGCGCCAACGTGCGCGTGGATGCCGGCGTCGAGCAGGGCGATGCGATCACCCCTTACTACGACCCGATGATCGCCAAGCTGATCGTCTGGGACGAGGATCGCGACCGCGCCCTGCTGCGCATGCAGCGCGCGCTGGCGCGCTGCCAGGTGGCCGGCGTCACCACCAATGCTGCCTTCCTGCACCGGCTGGTGGCGACCGCGTCCTTCCGCCATGCCGATCTGGACACCGCCCTGATCGAGCGCGAGCGCGACGCGCTGGACATCGGCCAGCACGCCGCGGGTGCCGCCGACTGGGCCGTGGCCGCGGTGCTCGCCATCGAGGCAGGCACCTCCACGCCGGCCGATGCGTCGCCCTGGTTCATCGCCGACGGCTGGCGCCTGACCGGCCCCGCCGCGCGTTCGATCACGCTGGAGCACCTGCAGCAGCAACGCACACTGCAGGTACGCCGCGACGCCGACGGCTGGCTGGTCCGGGACGGTGAAGCCGAGCCGTTGCGGATCGACGGCCACGTGGACGCGGGCAGCTACGCCCTGCAGGCCGGCGACTGCCTGCTCCGCGGCGACGTGCTGCACGACGGCAATGCGCTGTACGTCTTCGGCGACACCGGCCAGCGCCGCTACACGGTGCACGACCCGGTCGCCGATGCCGACAATCCCGGCGACCACGGCGGCAGCCTGCTGGCGCCGATGCCCGGCCGCGTCATCGCCCTGCTGGTCGAACCCGGCAGCCAGGTCGCGCGCGGCACGCCGCTGCTGGTGATGGAGGCGATGAAGATGGAACACACCCTGCAGGCACCGGCCGGGGGCGTGGTGACGGGCTATCGCGTGCGCGCCGGCGAACAGGTCGGCGACGGCGCGGTACTGGTGGATTTCGAGGTGGCTGCGGCCTCCTGACCCTCAGACCGCCGGAGGATCGCCGGCGGTCGGAGCCTTCCAGATGCGTTCCGCCGGATCGAGCTCCATCGTCTCCATTTCCGCCGCCCGCCACCCGAATCCGCATACGGCCAGCACGCCCTCCGCGACCGGGTCCAGGCCGAATGCCTGTTCGAGCAATGCCTCGTTGATCGCGCAGGTGACGTAGGCCCCGAGCCCCAGCTCGGTCGCGGCCAGGTAGAGCGTCTGCGACAGGTGCCCGGCCTCGAGCACGATCGCGCGATACGCCTTGGCATGGAACCGGTACTTCCAGAAGTTGCGGGCATAGCGCGGCGACAGCGCCACCAGCACATGCGCGTCCGCGAACCAGTGCTGCTGCGCCAATGCATCGAGCATGAGCTGTTCGACCGGGATGGCCGGGGCCGGCAACGGCTCCAGCGCATGGGCCAGCGGGTGGTAGTGGTACACCCCGTCCGCGACCCCCTCGACGTTGCGGACCAGCAGGTAAGCCTCGATCGGGTGCAGCCCGCCCCCCGATGGACTGGTCTTCTTGAGGAAGACGGTGTCGTCCGTCACCCGCACCGCCGATTGTGCGGAGAACACCCGGCCGAGCAGGCGCGCCACCATGGCCGCCGGCAGCGGCCGCCGGGTATCGAAATTGCGGCAGGTGACGCGCCGTTCCAGCAGCTGGTCGAACTCATTGCCCGCTTCCCGGGCGAGATGAAGACGATCCCCCTCCCCGGCGCGGCTGATGACTTCGGGGGGAGGCGAGCCAAGCTGCTGCCGCAGTTCGGCGGCGGTGGACGTTCCCGTCTCCTGCATCGCCCGCACCGCATCGGCATCCACCCAGCGGGTGAATGCATGGAAGGTCGCGGCGAGTGGGTGCCAGTGGCCTTGCCGCATCGCTTCGTCCCGCACGCGATGCGCCGAATGGCGCGGATGCCGGCCAATGACCAGCCCCTTGCGCAGCAGCGAGCGCAGCGGCCTGGCGGCGTCGCCCCCGAACGCAGCCGCGTCCGTCCACGATTCCGGACTGATCCGCCCGAGCAGCAGGCATTCGGCCTCATCGACGGCCACCTCCTCGCCCAGGTGCGCCGCCAGGGCCACCCACCGGTAGCCACGCGCCAGGCCATCCCCGCCCGACAACAATGCGGCCAGGTCGAATTCGACCTGCTCCCGGGGCTCCAGATGCAGGATCGAACACCGTCTTACCTTCACACGCCCCCCTGGCCAAACGTATAGTTGTGCATGCCTTGAATGGGGACGAGGCAGCCGGCTGTCCACGACGTCCGAGATGTTGTCCCTTCCGTGAAGTCTGCATCGAAGGACACGACGTGGTGACGAAGAAATCCGGCAAGCCGACAGGGCACATCGCGCTCGAACCCGCCATCGCCGACCGTCTTCTTGACCTGTTGAGCACGGACAACGCGTTCCGCCGTGCATTCCGCAAGGATCCGGCCGCCGCGCTGCTGCAGATCGGGCATGTGCCGACGCAGCAGGACGTCGCGGCGGAGCTGGCCTACCTGCGCGCCAGCCTCATGGTGAAGCGCCTGGCCACCAAGGAACGCATCGCCAAGGCGCGCGAGGAGATCCGCAGGATGCTGACGCATGGCCTGGCGATGATCCCCATTCAATTGAATGTGGAAAGCAGGGCGTCGCGGCGGGTCCGCAGATAGTCCGGCAGCATCCGGTTCTTCCAGTAGCCGTCGAACGACTCCAGTTCCTTGCGCGCCTCTTCGCGGCGGCCAAGCTGCGCCAGCAGTTCGATCTTCGCGAGCCGGGCCAGGTTGGCATCGATGAGGTTCAGGCTCTGCCCGCACCATCCGCATCCGCCGTACTCGGCGTATGCCCAGCCACGGTGCGCCACCAGCCAGTTAGCCTGGCGCAGCGCGGCCTCGGGGTTCGTTTCGGCGATGTAGGCCTCCATCAGCGCGACCCGCAACTGGAAGGACTCATGCTGGCCGAGCGTGGAAACCAGCCCCTCCAGCGCCCGCGCGGACTTGCCTGATGCCATCAGGTCCCGCGCTTTCAGCACCTGCAGGAAGCCGCCCACCGGCTGCATGGCCACGATGTCCGGCGCCCGCTCCAGGCGGGATATCAGCTGCCTGGCCGGCTCGGGGTCCCCAAGACGCTGGGCGAGAATCGCCCCATAGGCCGCCGTGACGGCCTCCCCACGCGCCGAAAGGCCCGCTGCGCCCTCAAGCGCGGCCACGGAACTGCGGACGATGTTGCGGCTTGTCTCCAGCGCCTCCCTGCGCCCGCCGGACAGCAATTGCATGACCGCGACCTGTACCTGCCCCTGCCGGAACCTGCTGCCGTCCACCGGCAAGGTGCGCAGCAGTCGCTGCGCCTCCGACGAAGCCGCCTGCAGATCGCCCTGGTCGAGGTAGTGGGAGACATGATCGAAATAGGGCACGGCCAGTTTCACGTCGCGCGGCCACAGGCGCTCGGCTTCCTGGAAATTGCCCTGGACGGCATGGAGGTTGGCCTGCCATACCGCCGCCGTCACCAACCCGCTTTCCGAGGCGCGCGTGAACGCCGCCGCGGCATCGGCGTAGTTGCCCAGCGCCAGCGACATGCGTCCAAGCGCTTCCTGCGAGAGCGGGGCGAACTCATAGCGGGACTCGGAGGCACGGCGGATGTAGGGCAGCCCTTCCTCGTACCGGTTCTCCATTTCCAGCGCGTAGCCCGCATTGGCGGCGGCCGGGTAGAAGTCCGGATAGAGATCGGACATCTGCCGCCATTTTTCATAGGCCTCGCCCGGGCTGTTGATCTGCACTTCCCAGGCCTGCAGATACATCGCCTCCCGCGGCGACAGGCGACCGGTCATCGCCTGCACCTTCTGCAGGCTCAGCAGGCCCTTCGGCAGCTGCTCGGTCACGTTGAGGGCACGCAGCATCCCCAGGTGCGCCAGCGCGAAATCCTTGTCCAGCGACACCGCATGCTCGTACAGCCCCAGCGCCTGCTTGAACTGGCCTTTCCCGTAGGCCTTCTGGCCAAGCGCATAGGCGCGCAGGGCGTCCAGGTCGCGGGTACTGACTTCAGGCAGCGGCCGCGAGTTGCGCCCGATGACCGCCATCGCCTCGCCAAGACGATTGCGCAGGCGCGTGGTCACCCGGTCGACCGAACCCAGCGCCGATTCGATTCCCTGCCCGTCGGCATACTCGGTGTAGACCGTGTTCTGCGTGGCGGGGTCCACGACTTCCGCGGTGATGCGCAGGCGGCCGCCCACTTCCGAGACAACCGGAAGGATCACCGCGCGGGCACCGTCCCTCAGCGCCACTTCCGAGGCGACGGCACGGTCGATCAGGACCTTTTCCGGGTCCTTGCGCATCCGCGACAGCGTGTCGCGCACTTTCATGTCACTGAGTACGTTGACGTACTTGGACTGTTCCAGGCTGATCCGGAACGCCTGCTGCAGCGATGTATCCAGAACCGTCTGCCCGGTGAGATTGCGCAGATCGCCCACCACTACCCAGTCGCGCTCGGTGAAGGCGAGCGCCGGCTCGGGGCGCACCACGAACCAGCCCACCGTCCCCAGCGCCGCCAACAGGGCCAGTTCCGCCACCAGCGCCGCCGGACGTCGCCACAGCGGCAGGTCGCGCCAGGCCTTGGCCGTGCTGCGCGGCATGCGCAGCGGCGCGAAACCGGGCTCGCCGACCTCGAACACTTCCTGCGTGGTCGGCACGCCCTTGAAGTGCCAGCGCCCGTGCGATTTCCACAGCAGGTGCTCGCTGCGCCCGCCCAGTTCGCGGGACGAACGGCGCGCCAGCGATTCGGCCACGGCCGACAGCAGGATCTGCCCCGGCCGCGCCAGGGTCATCAGGCGCGCGGCCAGCGGCTTGGCCAGGCCTTCCACTTCCAGCGGCTTGGCGCCGGCCTGCACCGCCTCGGCGCTGTTGTGCCAGGTCAGCACTTCGCCGACATGCATGCCGGTGCGCGCCTGCAGGTCGATGCCGCGCGAGCGCGCCAGTTCCTCCAGCCCCTGCCGGTAGTCCAGCGCGAACCCCAGGCCGTTGACCGGCCGCTCGAACAGCAGCAGCAGGCCATCGGAACGGTCGATCAGCCACCCCTTCCACTGCTGCTGGATGCGCAGCACCAGCCGGTCGTGCTCCTGGAACAGTTCCGCGGCCGCGGTATCGCCCAGCCGTTCCACCAGGGCGACCGAGTCGCACAGGTCGGTCATCAGCAGCGTGTGCACGCGGGGCGCCGGGGCGCCCGCCGCTTCCTCGCCGTCGCGCTTGGCGGATTCATGCTGCATGTTCAGCTGCCTCCCACCCAGTCCACCGGCCACTGCAGCCGGTTTCCGCCGTGCCGCTTGGCCTCGTACAGGGCGCTGTCGGCGTGGGCGTACCAGTCGTTCCAGTCGCGCACCGGGTCGAGCAGGCAGGCGCCGATGCTCACCGGGCAGATGCGCGGCACCGGCTGCGAGCGTTCCAGCAGGCCGTGCACCGCGTGCAGGATGAAGCCGGCCACATGCTCCAGCGCCTCCCGGTCGGCGGTCTGCACCAGCAGGCAGAACTCGTCGCCGCCCAGGCGGCAGGCCAGCCCGTCGGGCTGCACCACCGAACGCAGGATGTTGGCCAGCGCCTGCAGCACGCGGTCGCCCACCAGGTGGCCATGCTCGTCGTTGACGCTCTTGAAGCGGTCGCAGTCGATCAGCAGCAGGCCCTGTGGCGGGCTGCGCGACGGCTGCCGGCATTCCTGCAGGTAGAGGGTCAGGCCGCGGCGGTTGTGCAGGCCGGTCAGTTCGTCGGTCCGCACCAGTTCTTCGGTGTGGTTGAGCTGGTGGGTGGTGGTGTAGAGATTGTCCAGCGCCGCTTCCAGGTCGTGGTTGCGGCGCCGCAGCTGCCGGATCAGCACCTGTTCGTTGGACACCACGCGCATGATGGTGCGGCGCAGGAAATAGGCGACGCGGCCGGGGTCGTGGTCCACCAGTTTCTGGAAATCGGGGTGGCCCAGCTCGAGCAGGCTCAGCTCCGTGGAGGCGCGGGCGTCGGCGCCGCGGCGGTGGTCGCCGATCAGCAGGCCCAGTTCGCCGAAGAACTCGCCCGCGCCCAGGTACTTGACCACCAGGTCCTCGCCGAAATCGAGGTCGACGACGCCGCTGACGATGATGTACATGGCATCGCCCGCGTCGCCGCGGCGGAACAGCACCTCGCCGGCGGCAACCTGGCGCGGCCGGCCGAAGCGCGAGAACAGCGCGAATTCGTCGGGCGAGAGCACGGGATGCACGATTTCGGCCAGCGCCATGCGAGCGACGCCCAGCTCGCGATCCTCGGCCATGATTGCAGCACTGTCGCTGGTCATTCCCTCAGCCCCACCGCCCCGTGTCCCCTGGGGCCAGCGCGGAAGGATAGCACCGGCGCAAAGCGTGCGGGACGTCTCAGTCCTGCGCCATCAATTTGATGGCGGGCCAAAAGGACGGGCGGCCCGCGCGGCCGCCCGTGATCCATACCCAGGAAGTGAAAAGCGTATTGAAACGCTGCCGCTCAGGCCGCCTTGCCGGGCTGGAACTGCGCCTCCTCGGTGGAACCGGTCAGCGCGGTGACGCTGGACGCGCCGCCCTGGATCACCGTGGTCACGTCGTCGAAATAGCCGGCGCCCACCTCCTGCTGGTGGGAGACGAAGGTATAGCCCTGCCCGCGCGCGGCGAACTCCGGCTCCTGCACCTGCTCCACGTAGTGGCGCATGCCTTCGCCGCGGGCGTAGTCCCGGGCGAACCTGAAGGTGTTGAACCAGTTGATGTGGATGCCGGCCAGGGTGATGAACTGGTACTTGTAGCCCAGCGCGGCCAGCTCGTCCTGGAAGCGGGCGATGGTGCGGTCGTCCAGGTTCTTCTTCCAGTTGAACGAGGGCGAGCAGTTGTAGGACAGCAGCTTGCCGGGGCTGGCCGCGTGCACGGCCTGGGCGAACTCGCGGGCGAAGCCCAGGTCCGGGGTGCCGGTTTCGCACCACACCAGGTCGGCGTACGGCGCGTAGGCCACGCCGCGGCTGATCGACTGTTCCAAACCGTTGCGCACCCGGTAGAAGCCCTCGGCGGTGCGCTCGCCGGTGACGAAGGGCGCGTCGTTGGGGTCGAAGTCGCTGGTCAGCAGGTTGGCGGCCTCGGCGTCGGTGCGCGCCAGCACGATGGTGGGCACGCCCAGCACGTCGGCGGCCAGGCGCGCGGCCACCAGTTTCTGGATCGCCTCCTGGGTCGGCACCAGCACCTTGCCGCCCATGTGCCCGCACTTCTTCACCGCCGCCAGCTGGTCCTCGAAGTGCACGCCCGCGGCGCCGGCGACGATCATGTTCTTCATCAGTTCGTAGGCGTTGAGCACGCCGCCGAAGCCGGCCTCGCCGTCGGCGACGATGGGCAGGAAGAAATCGATGGCGTCGGCTTCGGCCAGCTTGCCGTCGACGATGTTCTTCCACTGGATCTCGTCGGCGCGCTGGAAGGTGTTGTTGATGCGGCGGACCATGGTCGGCACCGAGTCGTAGGCATACAGCGACTGGTCCGGGTACATGGTCTCGGAAGTGTTGCCGTCAGCGGCCACCTGCCAGCCGGACAGGTACACCGCTTCCAGCCCGGCCTTGGCCTGCTGCATCGCCTGGCCGGCGCTGATCGCGCCGAAGGCGTTGACGTAGCCCTTCTTCGCCTCGCCGTTGACCAGCTTCCACAGGCGCTCGGCGCCGCGCCGGGCCAGGGTGTGTTCCGGCTGCACGGTGCCGCGCAGGCGCACCACGTCGGCGGCGCCGTAGGGGCGCTTGATGCCGGCCCAGCGCGGGTTGTTGTCCCAGTCGTGCTGCAGGG
Source organism: Stenotrophomonas sp. Steno-Z2 (assembly GCF_056393235.1). NCBI lineage: Bacteria > Pseudomonadati > Pseudomonadota > Gammaproteobacteria > Lysobacterales > Lysobacteraceae > Stenotrophomonas > Stenotrophomonas sp. Steno-Z2. The sequence continues at coordinate 757,236 of NZ_JBWJOY010000001.1, forward strand.
CGTCGATCTGTTGCTGATGGGTGCTCATGGTGGACTCCTTGGGGGAATGTGGCCTGTAGGAGCGACTTCAGTCGCGAGGGGTATTGCCCGGAAGTCCCCTTCGCGGCTGAAGCCGCTCCTACGGGGGACGGGCAGTGGAAACGTCAGTCGATCTGCCGGTACGCCGGCAGGGTCAGGAACTCGGCCAGTTCGTCGGCGCGGCTGAGTCCGTCGAGCAGGTCGATGGCCTCGGCGATGCGGCCGGCGCCGGGCAGCGCGGCGGTGTCGCCCAGCCGCGCCGGCAGCGCGCGCAGCGTGCTCTGCAGCAGGGCGAAGTCGATGGCGGTGCCGTCGTCCAGGTGCTGGTCGCCGGCATGCAGCCACTGCCAGATCTGGCTGCGGCTGATCTCGGCGGTGGCCGCGTCTTCCATCAGGTTGTGGATCGGCACGCAGCCGTTGCCGTCCAGCCAGGCGGCCATGTAGCGCACGCACACTTCCACGCTGTTCTCGAAGCCGGCGCGGGTGATGGTGCCGGTACACGGCGCGACCAGTTCGTCGCGGCCGACCTGCACGTCGCGGCGCAGCACGTGGTGCTGGTTGGGCGTGGGCATGTGCTCGTCGAAGATCGCGCGCGCCACCGGGATCAGCGCCGGGTGCGCGACCCAGGTGCCGTCGTGGCCGGCGCTGACCTCGCGCAGCTTGTCCGCGCGCACCCGCGCCATCGCCTGCTCGTTGGCGGCCGCGTCGTGGTTGATCGGGATCTGCGCGGCCATGCCGCCCATCGCGTGCGCGCCGCGGCGGTGGCAGGTCTGGATCAGCAGGTCCGAGTACGCCTTCAGGAACGGCTGGGTCATGGTCACCTGGCCGCGCTCGGGCAGCACCTTGTCGGCGTGCCGGCGGAAGGTTTTCAGGTAGGAAAAGATGTAATCCCAGCGCCCGCAGTTCAGGCCGACGATGCGCCCGCGCAGCGCGTGCAGGATCTCGTCCATCTCGAACACCGCCGGCAGCGTTTCGATCAGCACCGTGACCTTGATCTGCCCGTGCGGCAGGCCGAGCATGCCCTCGATGTGCGACAGCGCGGTCTCCCACAGCGCCGCCTCCTCCATCGACTGCAGCTTGGGCAGGTAGAAATACGGGCCACGGTCGCGGCGCATCAGCGCGCGGGCGTTGTGGAAGGCGAACACGGCCGCGTCGAACAGGCCGCCGGCGATCGGCTGGCCGTCGACCAGCACGTGCTTCTCGTCCAGGTGCCAGCCGCGCGGGCGCACGATCAGCACCGCCTGCTCTTCGAACGGCCGCAGCGCGTAGTGCTTGCCGGGCCTGCCGCCCGCCGCCGGCGCCGTGTACTCGAGGTCGCCGCGCACCGCGCCGGCCAGCGCCTGCTGGCCGGCCAGCAGGTTGCGCCAGGTCGGCGAGGTCGAATCCTCGAAGTCGGCCATGAACACCCGGGCGCCGGAGTTCAGCGCGTTGATGACCATCTTCGGGTCGGTCGGGCCGGTGATCTCCACGCGCCGGTCCTGCAGCGCGGCCGGGATCGGCGCGACCGTCCAGTCGCCGGCGCGGATATGCGCGGTGTCGGCGCGGAAATCCGGCAGGCCGCCTTGGTCGAAGAAGGCCTGGCGCTGGCGCCGCGCCGCCAGCCGCGCCTGTCGCTCCGGCTCCACCGCCCGGTGCAGCGACACCAGCAACGCCAGCGCCGCGGCCGGCAGCAGCGCCGCCTGGCCGGCCAGGCGGGCGGTCACGGTGATGCCCGGCGTGGGGCGGGCGGAGGCGGACGGGACGGCGGAGGCGACGGCGGACATGGCGGAACCCTGCAGGTGTCGGGGGCCTCCACCGTGCCGCCGGGGTCACTTATTTATCAAAACAGTTTTTGCAATACCCCACATAAGTTGTGCTAATAATCGGCTCAAATGACCGGAAAGAAGCCCGCAAGCCCGCGTTTTTCCTACAAGTCCGACCGGCTCAAGCCGCTGCGCGCGTTCTGCCAGACGGTCCGCCTGGGCTCGGTCTCGCGGGCGTCCGAGGCGCTGTTCGTCAGCCAGCCGGCGGTGAGCCTGCAGCTGCAGGCACTGGAACGGGAGCTGGGCGTGGTGCTGTTCGAGCGCAGCGGCCGGCGCCTGGTGCCTAGTCGCGAGGGCCAGCTGCTGTACGAGATGGCGCAGCCGCTGGTGGAGAGCCTGGACGGGCTGGAGGCCGGCTTCCGCGACAAGGTCCGTGGCCTGGACGCGGGCGAGCTGACCGTCGCCGCCAATTCGTCGACGATCCTGTACCTGCTGCCGAAGATCGTCGAGGACTTCCGCCGGCGCCATCCCGACGTGCGGCTGGTGCTGCAGGACGCGATCAGCGCCGACGGCACCGAACTGCTGCGCAGCGACGCCGCCGACCTGGCCGTCGGTTCGATGCTCGATGTGCCGGGCGACCTGAGCTACGCGCCGGTCTACGACTTCGAGCAGGTGCTGATCACCCCGCCCGGGCACCCGCTGGCCGGCAGGCGCGAGCTCGGCCTGGAAGACCTCTCGGCCTGGCCGCTGATCCTGCCGCCGAAGCGGCAGATCACCTGGCGGCTGGTGGACCTGGTGTTCCAGCGCCACCGCGTGCCCTACACGGTGGCGCTGGAAGTCGGCGGCTGGGAGGTGATCAAGCAGTACGTGGCGATGGGCATGGGCATTTCCATCGTCACCGCGCTGTGCCTCAACGACGCCGACCGCGAACGGCTGGCGATCCGGCCGATGGCGCGTTATTTCCCCAAGCGCAGCTACGGGGTGACGGTGCGCCGCGGCAAGGTGCTGTCGCCGCAGGCGCGCGCCTTCATCGAACTGATCCGCCCGGACCTGTTCGCGCCACGCCAGTACGACGACACCGGGCATTCGGAGCGGTGAACCCCGCGCTGCACCCGCGGCTGGCGGCTTAACGCAGCGCCCCCGGTTCCGCGCTAGCGTTGCCGCACCCGCCAGCGCGGCCTAACGGAGCTTTGCCATGGATCGCACGCTGCTGTTCGCTGTCAGCCTCGCCCTCACCCTGAGCCTTTCCGCCTGCAACGGCACGCCCGCCGGCAACGACGCGCAGCAGGCACCCGCCGCCAGCGCGCCCGCCGCCCCGCCCGAGCTGATCCCGCGCGACGCGCTGTTCGGCAATCCCGAACGCGCCAACGTACAGATCAGCCCGGACGGGAAATACCTGAGCTGGGTCGCCGCGGTCGACGGCGTGCTCAACGTCTGGGTCGCCCCGGCCGATGACCTCGGCAAGGCGCGCGCGGTCACCGAGGACGCCGCGCGCGGCATCCGCCAGTACTTCTGGAGCCATCGTCCCGACACCCTGCTGTACCTGCGCGACACCGGTGGCGACGAGAACTTCCACCTGTTCTCGGTGGACCTGGCCACCGGGCAGGCGCGCGACCTCAGCAACTTCCCCAACACCCGCGCCGAGGTCGTGGGCGTCAGCCACCTGCACCCGGAGTCGGTGCTGGTGGCGATGAACGACCGCGATCCGAAATGGCACGACCTGTACCGCGTGGACCTGGCCAGCGGCCAGCGCACGCTGCTGGAGAAGAACAGCCAGCAGATCGCCGGCTACATCGCCGACCCGGATTTCAAGGTCAGGATGGCCAGCCGCGCGCGCAGCGACGGCGGCAACGACCTGCTCGAACCCGATGGCAGGGGCGGCTGGAAGGTCAGCGGCGACATCCCGTTCGCCGACTCGCTGACCAGCTTCCCCGGCGGCTACACCAGCGACGGCAGGACCCAGTACTTCTTCGATTCGCGCGGCCGCGACACCGCCGCGCTGTACGCCATCGACACCGGCACCGGCGCGAAGACCCTGGTCTTCGAGGACGCCCGCGCCGACATCAGCGACGCCCTCGACGACCCGGCGACCCAGCGCGCGCAGGCGGTGGCGGTCAACTACCTGAAGAACGAGTGGAAGGCGATCGACCCGGCCATCGCACCCGACCTGGAAAAGCTCAAGGCCATCGGCCCCGGCAGCTTCAGCGTCGCCTCGCGCACGCTCGACGACCGGACCTGGATCGTCGCCTACTCCGCCGCCGAGGCGCCGGCCGCGTACTACCGCTACGTGCGCGGCGGCACGCCGGAAAAGCTGTTCTCCGTGCGCCCGGCGCTGGAAGGCAAGCCGCTGGCGGCGCAATGGCCGCAGGAAATCCGCTCGCGCGACGGCCTCACCCTGGTCAGCTACCTCACCCTGCCCAGGACCGCGGACGCCAATGGCGACGGCAAGGCCGACGCGCCGGTGCCGATGGTGCTGCTGGTGCATGGCGGGCCCTGGGCGCGCGACGACTATGGCTACAACGCCTACCACCAGTGGCTGGCCAACCGCGGCTATGCGGTGCTGGCGGTCAACTACCGCGGCTCCACCGGCTTCGGCAAGGCCTTCACCAACGCCGGCGACGGCGAATGGGCCGGCAGGATGCACGACGACCTGATCGACGCGGTGGACTGGGCGGTGAAGAACGGGGTGACGACCAAGGACCAGGTCGCGATCATGGGCGGCAGCTACGGCGGTTACGCCACCCTGGTCGGGCTGACCTTCACCCCGGACACGTTCAAGTGCGGCGTGGACATCGTCGGCCCCTCCAACCTCGACACCCTGCTGTCCACCATCCCGCCGTACTGGGCCGCGTTCTTCGAACAGTTCGCCCGGCGCGTCGGCGACCCGCGCACCGCCGCCGGCAAGCAGCTGCTGGCCGAGCGCTCGCCGCTGACCCGCGTCGCCAGCATCAGCAGGCCGCTGCTGATCGGCCAGGGCGCCAACGACCCGCGCGTGCGCCAGGCCGAGAGCGACCAGATCGTCAAGGCGATGAGCGAAAGGCGCATCCCGGTCACCTACGTGCTGTTCCCGGACGAAGGCCATGGCTTCGCCCGCCCGGAGAACAACAAGGCGTTCAACGCGGTGGCCGAAGGCTTCCTGGCGCAGTGCCTGGGCGGGCGCGCGCAGCCCATCGGCGACGACTTCAAGGGCTCCAGCATCACCGTGCCGACCGGCGCGGACGGCGTGCCCGGCCTGGCCGATGCGATCCGTACCCACGTCCAGGACATCCGCCGCTGAGGCGGGGACGACGCAGGCGGCCCGGCGCAGCCGGCCGGGCCGCTTCCCGCGCCGGCGCGCGGCCGCTCAATGCGCGTGGTCGCAGCCCTTCCAGCCGGCCTGCTTGCTGGTGCGGCCGATGCCCGGGTTGAAGACGTTGCGCGGGTCGAGCCGGCGGTAGAAATCGGCCAGCGCCGGCTTGGCCGGGTACAGGTGGCCGACATTGTGCTCGGCCGGGTATTCGGCGCCGCGCGCGTCCAGCAGCGCCCACATCGCGTGCTCGATCGCCAGCGGGTCCTCGCCCTTGCGCGCGATGTAATCCTGGTGGAACACGTGGCACAGGAAGTGGCCGTAATACAGCTTGTGCAGCAGGCGCGCGTCGAGGTCGGCGGGCAGCTGCTCGAACCAGTCGCGGTCGTCGCGGCGCAGCGCGATGTCCAGCGCGACGATGTCCTCCACCGTGTCGCGGTGCGCCTCGCGGTAGCGCACCGCCGCGCTGGCGATGGCGAAGCGGTGCAGGAAGGCCTTGCGTCCCTCTTCCGCGGTGCAATGGAAGAAGCCGCCTTCATGCCCGGCGAAGAACCCGCGCAGCCACGCTTCGGTGGCCGCCGCGTCCTGCGCGGAGACCTTCAGCAGCAGGTGGTGCGCGTAGCGCTGGCGGAACTGGCCCATGCGCGGCGGCAGGTGCGCGGGCAGCGGGCCGACCAGCGCCTGCAGCACGCGATCGGTCACGCCACGCAGGCCCAGCCGCTCGAGCGCGCCGTCGATGCGGCTCTTCCACGCGAACGCGGCCGGCACGCGCGCGGTGCCGAGCCTGTCGATCAGCAGGAACACGTCCTTGCCGTAGCGCTCGCCGATGTCGTAGGCGTCGCGGTGGATGTATTCGCCGGAAATCGGCAGGCGCTCGAAGCCGGTGAGCAGCTGGCGGCGGATCGCGGTGAGACTGTCGGTGCGGTTGCTGCCGATGTAGAAGACTTCGGTCGCTTCCTTTTCGAACGTGTCCAGGCGCACCGCGAACACGGCCAGCTTGCCGGCCGAGCCGGCGGCCTCGTAGTGCCGCGCCGGATCGGCGTTGAAGCGTGCCGGCGTAGGCGCATCCACCTCACGCACCTGCGCGGCGTAACGCGGGTCGGACGCGGCGCGGCCACCGCCGCTGCCGACATCGGCCGCGGTGTAGTCGCCGGCCTGCAGGCGCTGCAGGATTTCCTCCGGCTCATCGCCCAGCGCGATGCCGAGGTGGTTGACCAGCTGCAGCCGGCCGTCGGCATCGACCTGCGCGAACAGCGCCAGTTCGGTATACGCCGGCCCGCGCCGCACCAGCGCGCCGCCGGAGTTGTTGCAGATGCCGCCCAGCACCGAAGCGCCGATGCACGAGGAACCGATCACCGAATGCGGCTCGCGGCCCAGTGGCGCCAGCGTCTGTTCCAGACGGTCGAGCGTGGCGCCGGGCAGGCAGACGACCTGGCGGCCGCCGTCCAGCAGTTGGATGCCGACCAGGCGCAGCGTGCTGACCAGCACGATGGGGCGGCCGTAGTCGTCGCCATCTGGCGTGGAGCCGCCGGTCAGGCCGGTATTGGCGGCCTGCAGGATGATCGCCGCGCCGCCCTGCACCGCCGCCTCCAGCACGCGCCACAGTTCCAGCAGCGTGCCCGGCCGCACCACCGCCAGCACCGGGCCCTCGCCGAAGCGGTAGCCCCTGCGGAAGCGGCGCGTGGCCCTGTCGCCGGTCAGCACGTGGCGACGGCCGACGGCTTGGCGCAGGGTGGTCAGCAGCGTGGGATGGGAGCGTTGCGTGGACATGGGAGTTCCTGGTGAAGCCTTGGCTTTTCGTAGGAGCGGCTCTGGGTGGCCTCGGGCCATCAGCCGCGAAGGGGCTTTACCGGTAAAGCCTCATCGCGGCTGAAGCCGCTCCTACACGGGCGACCGCGGTTCACGCCGGCAGCCGCACCAGCGAATCGCGGCCGATGTCGGCGATGCGGCGCGCGCCGGTCAGGGTCATCGCCACGCGCATTTCCTGCGCGACCAGGTCCAGCAGGTTGGCCACGCCCGCCTCGCCCTGCGCGGCCAGCGCGTAGACGAAGGCGCGGCCGAGCAGCACGGCGTCGGCGCCGAGCGCGAGCATGCGCACCACGTCCAGGCCGCTGCGGATGCCCGAGTCGGCGAGGATCTTCAGCTCGCCCTGCACCGCGTCGGCGATCGCCGGCAGCGCGCGCGCGGTGGACGGCACGCCGTCGAGCTGGCGGCCGCCATGGTTGGAAACGACGATGCCGTCGGCGCCGAATTTCACCGCGTCGCGCGCGTCGTCCGGGTCGAGGATGCCCTTGATCAGCATCGGCCCCTTCCAGAACTCGCGGATCCATTCCAGGTCCCTCCACGAGATCGACGGGTCGAAGTTGCTGCCCAGCCAGCCGATGTAGTCGGCCAGCCCGGTCGGGTGGCCGCGGTAGGTGGAGATGTTGCCCAGGTCGTGCGGCCGTCCGCGCAGGCCCACGTCCAGCGCCCAGCGCGGGTGCGTCGCCGCCTGCAGGTAGCGGCGCAGCGCCGCGTTGGGCCCGCTCATGCCCGAATGCGCGTCGCGGTAGCGCGCGCCCGGCACCGGCATGTCCACGGTGAACACCAGGGTGGTGACGCCCGCCGCCTGCGCGCGCTCCAGCGCGTTGCGCATGAAGCCGCGGTCGCGCAGCACGTACAGCTGGAACCACATCGGCCGCCGGATCGCCGGCGCCACTTCCTCGATCGGGCAGACCGACACGGTGGACAGGGTGAACGGGATGCCGCGGCTGTCGGCCGCGCGCGCGGCCTGCACCTCGCCGCGGCGCGCGTACATGCCGGTCAGGCCCACCGGCGCCAGCGCCACCGGCATCGCCAGTTTCTCGCCGAACAGCTCGGTGTCCAGGCACAGGTCGGCCATGTCGCGCAGCACGCGCTGGCGCAGCGCGATGTCGGCCAGGTCGGACACGTTGCGGCGCAGCGTCTGCTCGGCATACGCGCCGCCGTCGATGTAGTGGAACAGGAACGGCGGCAGGCGGCGCAGCGCGGCCGCGCGGTAGTCGGTGGAAGCGGAGATGATCATGGGTCGACCGTGGAGGAAGGCAGGCGCGAGGCCCGCGCGCGCCGGGCCTCGTTTTCGTCGAGCGTGCGCAGCGTGGTGTGCACGAACTCCAGATGGGCCAGCGCGGCGGCGCGCGCGCGCGGAGGGTCGCCGGCCAGCACCGCGTCCATCATCTCGCGGTGCTGGTCGGACAGCGGCGAGAAGGTGCGCGGCGAGGTGTACAGCCGTTCGCGGCTCTGCGAGATGTTGGTCTGCAGCAGGTCGAACAGGCCGCGCATCACCTGCAGCAGCACCAGGTTGTGCGAGGCCTCGGCGATGGACAGGTGGAAGTCGGCGTCGGCGCGGGCCTCGCCGGCGGGGTCGTCCTTGCCGTGCGCGTCCATCATGGTGGCGAAGGCGCGCGCGATGCGCGCGCGGTCTTCGGCGGTGGCGCGCAGCGCGGCATGCCAGGCCGCTGCGCCTTCCAGCGCGTGGCGGATCTCCAGCACGTCGAAGCGGTATTCCGGGTCGCCCTGGAACAGCGGCAGGTAGGGCGCCAGCGGTTCGTCGATGGCCTGCCGCGCGCGTGCCGCCGGCTCGGCCACATAGGTGCCGCCGCCGACGCGCGCGCTCAGCAGGCCCTGGCTGCTGAGCTGGGCGATGGCTTCGCGCAGCGCGGTGCGCGACACGCCCAGCTGCGCCGCCAGCGTGCGTTCGGCCGGCAGGCGGTCGCCGGCCTGCAGCTGCTGGTCTTCCACCAGCGCGCGCAGCTGCGCGGCCACGCGGTCCGATACCCGCTGCGGTTCGCGGCGCGGCGCGGTCACGGGATCATCCACGTCAGCCACCACGCCTGCGCGCTGGTGATGAGCCCGACCAGCGCGGCGAACACCAGGCTGTGGCGGATGGTGAAGCGGAACAGGTCGGCTTCGCGCCCGGCCAGGCCCACCGCCGCGCAGGCGATGGCGATGGACTGCGGCGAGATCATCTTGCCGGTCACGCCACCGGTGGTGTTGGCCGCCACCAGCAGCACGTCGGACACGCCGAGCTGCTGCGCGGTGGTGGCCTGCAGCGCCGAGAACAGCGCGTTGGACGAGGTGTCCGAGCCGGTCAGGAACACGCCCAGCCAGCCCAGGAACGGCGAGAAGAAGGTGAACGCATCGCCGGTGTGCGCCAGGGCCAGCGCCAGCGTCGCCGACAGCCCGGAGTAGTTGGCGATGAAGGCGAAGGCCAGCACCATGCCGATGGAATAGATCGGCGTCTTCAGCTCGCGCACGGTCTCGCCGAAGGTGGACAGCGCGGCCCGCGCCGGCATGCGCAGCACCAGGATCGCGACCAGCGCCGCCAGCAGGATCGAGGTGCCGGTGGCCGAGAACCAGTCGAACTTGTACACGGCTTCATAGGCGCTGGGCGCATCGACGATCGGCGGCATCTTGCGCACCAGCCTGTCCAGGCCCGGCACCTGCAGTTTCAGCACCCAGCCTTCCAGCGCGCCGCCGGCGGCGAACAGCGCCTTGAACGGCTTGATGCTCCACAGCGTGACCAGGGCGGTGAGGATCAGGAACGGCGACCAGGCGCGTGCGATCTGCCCGGCGCTGTGGCGCGGCGCCGCCTGCGCCAGTGCGGCGGCCTCGGCGCTGGCCTCGGTCTCGAAGCGGAAGATGCGCCGCGGCTTCCAGCGGCGCAGGAACAGGGTCAGGCACACCAGCGAGGCCAGCGAGGCGGTGATGTCCGGCAGCTCCGGGCCGATGAAGTTGGAAGTCAGGTACTGGGCGAGCGCGAACGAACCGCCGGCCACCAGCACCGCCGGCCAGGTTTCGCGGATGCCGCGCCAGCCGTCCATGATCGCCATGATCCAGAACAGCACCACCAGGGTCAGGAACGGCAGCTGGCGGCCGGCCATCTGCCCGATCTCGAACGCGTCCAGCCCGGTGACCTGGCCGGCGACGATGATCGGGATGCCCATCGCGCCGAACGCCACCGGCGCGGTGTTGGCGATCAGGCACAGGCCCGCCGCGTACAGCGGCTTGAAGCCCAGCCCGACCAGCAGCGCGGCGGTGATCGCCACCGGCGCGCCGAAGCCGGCCGCGCCCTCCAGGAACGCGCCGAAGGCGAAGCCGACCATCAGCATCTGCAGGCGCTGGTCCTCGGTCACCGACAGGATCGAGGCGCGGATGATGTCGAACTGGCCGGTCCGCACCGAGATCTTGTACAGGAACACCGCGCCGAGAATGATCCAGGCGATCGGCCACAGGCCGTAGACGAAACCATACAGCGCCGCGCCCAGCGCCTGCAGCGGCGGCATGCGGTAGAACAGCAGGGCCACGCCCAAGGCGATGGCGACGGTCAGCGTGCCGGCCAGCCAGCCCTTCATGCGCAGCACGGCCAGCGCGACGAAGAAGAAGGCGATGGGCAGCAGCGCGATCAGGCTGGACAGCCAGATGTTTCCGGCCGGGTCGTACAGTTGTTCCCAGGGCTGCATGTCGATTCCCCAATGGACGGACAGCGCCTGCACGCGGCAGGCGCGCCACGGCGCCGAATTGGTATTACCAATAAGCGGCGACCGGCCCGGCGGATGCGGATACAGTCAGGCAGCCCGCGGAGAACGCATTAGATCACAGCTTTTTCCTGCATATTGGACAGACCAATTTTCAGAAAGGCCGCGCGACCGAGGCCGGCGGTGTCACAGCGCGCGCCACTGCATGCCCTCGCCGCGGCGCCAGAACACCGCACGCGCCTTGCCGTACACCGTGTCGGCATCGACCAGGCCAAAGTAGCGGCCGTCCAGGCTGTTGCCGCGATGGTCGCCCAGCACCAGCAGCCTGCCCTCGGGAATGACCAGGCCGTCGATGTCCGGGCCGCCGCCGGCGTCCAGGTCCAGCAGTACCTGCTTCGCGCCAAAGGTTTCCTGTTGCGGCGCCCCGCCCAGCGCCCGGCCATTGATGCGCAGATGGCCGTCGTGCAGCTCGACGCGGTCGCCGGCCACCGCCACCACCCGCTTGATCAGCCGCGTGCCGTCGGCCGGCGAATCGAACACGGCCACATCGCCGCGCTGCGGGTGGCCGGTGTCGAGCAGGCGGATGCCGGTGAACGGCAGGCGCAGGCCGTAGGCGCGCATGTCCACCACCACGTGGTCGCCGGGCTGCAGCGTCGGCTGCATCGAACCGCTGGGCACCTGGTAATGATTGGCCAGCGTGTCGCGCGCGGCGCCCAGCAGCAACAGCATCGCCGCCAGCGGCAGCGCTTCGCGGCGCAGCCAGGCCAGCACGGGATGGGCGGAAGCGGCGCGGTCGTCGCGGGTCATGGTGGTGCACTCCACGGGCAGGTCCAGCATCGACTGCCGGCCTTCGCGGAAAGTTCCTGGCCACGTGCAGGCAGGCACGCCCGCAGCGGCAGCCATCCTCCAACGCGTCGCCTCCACGGCATGTGGATCGACAACAAAAAAGCGGGAGGGTCGCCCCTCCCGCTTCGTGCCGCGCGGCTTACTTCAGCCCGCGGTTCTTCAGCAGCGGCTCCACGCTCGGGTCCTTGCCGCGGAACTCGCGATAGGCGGTAGCCAGGTCGCGGGTGTTGCCGATGGACAGGATCCTGTCGCGGAACACCTGGCCGTTCTCGCGGGTCAGGCCGCCGTGCTCCTTGAACCACTCGAAGGCGTCGTGGTCGATCATCTCCGCCCAGAAATAGGCGTAGTAACCGGCCGAATAGCCGCCGCCCCAGATGTGGTCGAAGTAGCTGCTGCGGTAGCGCGGCGGCACCTGCGCCAGGTCGACGTGGTACTTCTTCAGCGCCTCGGCCTCGAACGTGTCCACGTCCTGCTGCGGCGCGTCGGCGCCCTGGGTGTGCCAGGCCAGGTCGAGCAGCGCCGCGGCCAGGTACTCGGTGGTGGCGTAGCCCTGGTTGAAGGTCCTGGCCTTGGCGATCTTGTCCACCAGCGCCTGCGGCATCGCCTCCTTGCTCTGGTAGTGCTTCGCATAATTGGCGAACACCTTCGGGTCCGACGCCCAGTGCTCGTTGAACTGCGACGGGAACTCGACGAAGTCGCGCGGCACGCCGGTGCCGGCCACGCTCGGGTACTTCGTATTGGAGAACATGCCGTGCAGGGCGTGGCCGAACTCATGGAACATCGTGGTCACGTCGTCCCAGCTCAGCAGCGCCGGCTGGCCGGCGGCGGGCTTGGTGAAGTTGCACACGTTGTAGACCACCGGCTTGGCGCCGGTCAGGCCGTCCTGTTCGACGAACACGTCCATCCACGCGCCGCCGGACTTGCTGTCGCGCTTGAAGTAGTCGGCGTAGAACAGCGCCAGCGGCTGGCCGTCGGCGTCGCTGACCTCGAACACGCGCACGTCCGGGTGGTACACCGGGATGTCCTTGCGCTCCTTGAAGGTCAGGCCGTAGAGCTGGTTGGCGGCGAAGAAGACGCCGTTCTGCAGCACGTTGTCCAGCTCGAAGTACGGCTTGATCTGCGCTTCGTCCAGGTCGTACCTGGCCTTGCGCACCTGCTCGGCGTAGAAATCCCAGTCCGAGGCCGTGGCCTTGAAGCCGCCGTTCTGGGCGTCGATGACCTTCTGGATCTCGGCCAGCTCGCCGCGCGCCTTGGCGGTCGCGGCCGGCACCGTGTCGGTCAGCAGCTTGAGCGCGTTGGCCGGGGTCTGCGCCATCTGGTCGCCGAGGTTGTAGGCGGCGTAGTTGGGGAAGCCCAGCAGCCTGGCCTTGGCCGCACGCAGCTGCGCCAGGCGCTGGATGATCGCGCGGGTGTCGTTGGCGTCGCCGCGTTCGGTGCGGGTCTCCGAGGCTTCCAGCACCCTGGCGCGCAGGTCGCGGTCCTGCAGCGACATCAGCACCGGCTGCTGGGTGGTGTTCTGCAGCGCCAGCACCCACTTGCCGTCGAGCTTGCGACCCTTGGCCGCTTCCTCGGCGGCGGCGACGTCGCCATCGGACAGGCCGGCCAGCTTCGCCTTGTCATCGACCACCACCGCGCCGGCGGCGGTGGCCGCGACCAGCTTGTTGTGGAAGTCGTTGGCGAGGGTGGCTTCCTCGGCGTTGTACTGCTTCAGCGTTTCCTTGTCGGCGTCGCTGAGCTCGGCGCCGGCCTTGACGAAGCCCTTGTAGGTTTCCTCGACCACGCGCAGCTGCTCCGGGTCGAGGCCGGCGCCGGCGCGCGCGTCGTAGACCGCCTTCACCCGCGCGAACAGCTTGGCGTCCAGGTGGATGGCGTCGCTGTGCGCGGCCAGCTTCGGGATCACCTCTTCCTGGATCTTCTGCCGCTCGGGATTGGTGTCGGCCTGCACCACGCCGAAGAACACGCGGCTGGTGCGGTCGAGGATGGCGCCGGACTTCTCCAGCGGCAGCAGGGTGTTGTCGAAGGTGGCCGGTTCGGCGTTGTCGGTGATCTGTTTGATCTCGGCCAGCTGCTGGCGCATGCCTTCCTCGAAGGCCGGCAGGTAGTCGCCGTCCTTGATCCTGTCGAACGCCGGCGCCTGGAACGGCAGCGCGCTGGCGGTCATGAACGGATTGGTCGAGGCATCGGCCGGCTGGCCGGCGGTCGGGGTGTCGGTGGTCACGGGGGCGGTGGACTCCTTGCCGGAACAGGCCGCCAGCGCGAGGCTGATGGCGGCGGCCAGAATGACGGTGCGCGACATGTAACGTGCTCCTGTGGGACGGTGTGCGTGCGACCGCAAACCCTACTCCGTCGGCCACGGGCTGGCATGTGCCGATGGTGGCGTCTGGACGCGCGGCGCCTGTCGGTTGGCTCAGCCCGCGCGCCCGCGGCGCAGCGTGGCGAAGGCGGCCAGGGCAGCCGCCCGGCCCGCGGCCAGGTCCACCTGCGACCGCGCCGGGTAGCCCGGCGCCAGCCGGCGCGCCAGCTCGGGGTGTTCCCACGGCGCGAACCGCGTGGGCAACGGCAGCTGCGCCAGTTCCGGCACCCAGCGCGCGATGTAGGCGCCGTCCGGGTCGAACCGCCGCGCCTGGCTGACCGGGTTGAACACGCGGAAGTACGGCGCCGCGTCGGCACCGGTGCCGGCGGTCCACTGCCAGCCCTGGGTGTTGTTGGCCAGGTCGGCATCTACCAGCGTGTCCCAGAACCAGCGCGCGCCATGCCGCCAGTGCTGGCGCAGGTGCTTGCTCAGCCAGCTGGCCACCACCATGCGCACGCGGTTGTGCATCCAGCCGGTGTGCCACAGCTCGCGCATGCCGGCATCGACGATGGGCACGCCGGTGCGCCCGCGCCGCCACGCGTCGAGCAGCGCCGCATCGGGCGCCGCCCACGGGAAATCGTCGAAGCGCGGGTCGAGGTTGTGGTCGGGTACCCGCGGGTAGTGATGCAGCACGTGGTGGGCGAATTCGCGCCAGCCCAGTTCGGCGAGGAAGCGGTCGCGGTCGGCCTCGGCGATGGCATCGCCGGCGTCCAGCACCGCGGCGGCGATGCGCCGCACCGACAGCTCGCCGTGGTGCAGGTGCGGCGACAGCCGCGAGGTGCCCGCCTGCGCGGCGAAATCGCGGCCCTGCGCGTAGCCGTGCACGGCGCCGTCGAGGAAGCCCTGCAGGGCCGCGCGCGCGCCGTTTTCGCCGGGCGTGAAGCGTTGCCAGAAGCCGGCGTCCCACGCCGGGCGCGGTGCAGGCAGCAGCGCGTCCAGGCGCTCGCCCGCGGGCAGGTCGACCGCGTCCAGCGACGGCAGGCGCGACGGCGCCTCCCAGGTGGCCGGCGTCCGCCAGTGCGCGCGCGCCGATTTCCAGAACGGCGTGAACACGCGGTACGGGTCGCCCTGCCGGGTCGCCAGTTCCCACGGCTCGAACAGCAGCGCGCCATTGAAGCTCTCGGCGTGCAGGCCGGCCTGGCGCAGGCTGCGCTTGATCTGCGCGTCGCGCTGTTCGATGGCCGGTTCGTAGCGCCGCGTCCACAGCACCGCTTCGGCGCCGGTGCGCGCGGCCAGCGCCTGCAGGGCGGTGAGCGTGGGCCCGCGCGACAGCAACAGGCGCGAACCGCGCCGCTCCAGCGCGTCGGCCAGCGCCGCCAGCGAACGCCGCCGCCAGGCCAGCGACGCCGCACCCGGCGCCCAGGCGCCCTCTTCTTCCGGCGCGTGGATGTAGACCGGCAGCGGCCGCAGGCCGCGGTCCAGCGCCGCGCGCAGCGCCGGCTGGTCGTCCAGGCGCAGGTCGTCGCGCAGCCAGACCAGCGCGGTGCCCATCGCCTACACCGTGCCGCGGTTGCGGCCGATCCACGGCCGGTACCACTTGCGCACCGCGGCCATGTCGGCGGCATCGTCGCCGCTGGTCTGGATCGGCGCGCCGAAGCCGATGATCTTTTCCGGGTAGTGGAAATAGGCCGGCACGATCGGCACCTGCGCCATGCGCGCGATGCGGATGAAGCCGCTCTTCCACTCCTTCACCGGCTTGCGCGTGCCTTCCGGCGCCAGCGCGAACCAGATGCGTTCGCTGCCCTGGATCATCGCCACCGCCTGCCCCACCGTGCCCTGCGGCGAGCTGCGGTCCAGCGGCACCACGCCCAGCCGGCGCAGCACCGCGCCCAGCGGCCACCAGAACAGCTTGTCCTTGCCGAGGATGCGCGCCTCGATGCCCAGCGCCATCTTCGCCGCCAGGCCCCAGATGCCGTCCCAGTTGGACGAATGCGGCGCGGCGATGACCACCGCCCTGCGCAGGTCGGGGATCGGCCCGACCACGCGCCAGCCGCCCAGGCGCAGGATCGTGCGCCCCAGCCAGCGGACGAAGCCGCGGCCGCCCACGCGCGGCACGTTGGCGGGAACGAGGGGGACGACCGGCGGCCTGCCCGGCGTTGACGTGTGGTCCAAGCGCTACTCCCAGTTCCGTTGCGAACGGCCGCGCTTGAGCTGCGCCCGTCCTTTTTTCTCTTCCAGCCGGCGCAGCCTGGAGCCATGGGTGGGCTTGGTCGCGACGCGGGCCTTGGGCACCGCCAGCCCGGCGCGGATGAAATCGGCCAGGCGTTCGCGCGCGTCGGCGCGGTTGCGCTCCTGGGTGCGGAAGCGCTGCGCGTCGATCACCAGCACGCCCTGGTCGGTGAGGCGCCGGTCGCGCCGCGCCAGCAGGCGCGCGCGCAGCGGCTCGGGCAGCGACGGCGAGCCGGCCACGTCGAAACGCAGCTCGACCGCGCTGGACACCTTGTTGACGTTCTGCCCGCCGGCGCCGCTGGCGCGCACGAAGCGTTCGACGATCTCCGTTTCCGGAATCGCCAGCCGTGCCGAGACCTGGAGGGCGTCGCTTGCCATCGGCGCATTGTAAGCGGCCGATGGCGGCCGTAGCGTGCTGCGGCGGTCGCCGCCGGGGTTACAGGTCGGGCCAGTCGCGCGCGGCCCAGCGCCGGTAGGCGCGGTAGTGGTGGATGGCGAAGCCGGCGAACGACGGCTCGCCGCGCAGGGCCTTCTCGACCTTGCGCACCTCCCGCTCGAACACCTTCGGCCCTTCCTCGTCGAAGGTGACCTTGTCGATGTCGTTGGACGACACCTCCAGCCCGATCACCACCTTCTTGTCGACGCGGTTGGCGTAGGCGATCTCGTCGGCCGCGTGCGAGAGGATGCTGTCGCGGCCCTCGGCCCTGTCGCGGTAGTCCATCAGCGCGACGTAGTCGTAGGTGTCGATGGCATGCTCGCTCACCGGCCGGACCCGGCCCTTCCACTCCAGCTCGATGCCGTCCAGCCAGAACGGGATGGCCGGCCCCACCAGCAGGGTGGCCTTGTACTCGCGCTTGATCCGCATCAGCGCGTCGCTCATGTCCAGGAAGCCGACCAGCAGGCGCTCGCGCGTGTCGTCGTTCCACTCGTCCAGGATGTGCGGCTCGATGTCCAGGTTGACGCCGTCGAAGCGCGCGGCCTGCGGCACCGCCGCGTTGTACTCGACCACCCGCCGGAACATTGCCTCGGCCTCGGTGCGGTGCGAGGGCAGCACGTAGTTCTCGGTATTGAGATAGGCCGAGCCGAGCAGCGCGTACACCTTCATGCGCTGCCGGTGCAGGCGCTCGATGAAGGCCTGGTACAGCTGCGGCTGCTCGACGATCAGGTTGCGGCCGCGGTACGCGTCGGCATACAGGTACACCGTGTCGATGTGCTGCGATTTCAGGTAGGCCACCGCCTCCTCGGCAACGGCCGGATCTTCGACCATCGCGTAGGACTCCGCCTCCCAGGTCCAGACCGCGCGGCTGGCCTTGGCCATCGCCGCCCCCGGCAGGGCATACAGAACGAACAACAGACACAGGGCGGTACGCAGACGCATCACGGCGAGGTTCCTGCAGCAGGGGCGGCGTCCACCGGCAGGCGGTAACGCCCCTGCCCGATGGCCTTGCCGGTGTCCGGATCGGACGGGAAAACGGAAACGTAGCAGCGCGTGTCGCAGGCCCCCGGCCGCGGCAGGTCCAGCTCCACCTGCTGGCGTCCGCGCGCCGGCAGCTGCAGCGCGCGGCCATACACTTCCTGCAGCTCGCGGCCGTCGGCGGCGGTCAACACCGCCAGCGGCACGAACGTGCGGCTGGGCTCGCCGTCGCCATTGCCGAACACCATCGACAGGCGCAGACCGGTGCCAGCGCGCGCCACCTGCGCCGACTCCATCGAAAGCCCGGCCATGGCCGGCCCCTGCGGCGGGCGCACCGGCGTCTGCGGCGCGGCCTGGTAGGCCACCAGCGCCGGCCGGGCGGCGTCCGGGTCCAGCGCCTGCTGCTGCATGAAGATCGTGTTGGCCTGCGCGTAGCGCTGCAGGCGCGCCTGGGACCAGGCCAGCAGCGCCGGGTCGTCGACTTCGGCCAGGTGCATGCCGTCCTGCAGCTGGTACAGCCTGCCGTCGTGCAGCCACCAGCGTTCGGCCAGGTATTCCGGCGCGCTGGTCTTGGTCTGCTTCAACGGCAGCGCGTGGATGTTGCGGAACTCGTCGGCCATGTCCAGGCCGGTGCCGAGCCAGGGCGTGCGCGCCGGCCGCTTCAGGCCATAGGTATTGGACAGCAGCGCCAGCAGCGACGGCGTGACATCCAGCTGCGAGGACACGGCGCGGATGCGCCCGGTGCGCTTGAGCAGCGGCGAGAAGATGATCAGCGGCACGTGGTAGCGGTCCACGTGCTCGCCCATCGGGATTTCCGGCAGGCGATGGTCGCCGGTGATGACGAAGATGGTGTTGGCGTACCACGGCGCCCTGGCCGCTTCCTCGAAGTAGCGGCGCAGCTGGTCGTCGGTATAGAGGATGCTGCTGTAGATGTCCGCCTGCGCCTGGTAGGACGGCCGCTGCGCCTGCGCAATGCGCAGCTGGTCCAGCCGCTGCGCGAACTGCGCGCGGTAGGCGTCCTGCCCGGGGAAGCGGTAGCTGGTGTGCATGGAGATGGTCTGCATCGCCAGCAGGAACGGCGGCTGCAGGCGACCGCTGTCGGCCAGCACCCGCGAGACCAGTTCCCTGTCGGCGTAGCCCCAGGTGCTGAACGGGTTGCGCTGGTAGCCGGGGCCGAAGCTGTTCATGTCCACCAGCGTCTGCACCTGCTGCAGGCGCATATAGCCCTTCTCGTTGTCGAAGCCGGTGTCGGTGCCGTTGTAGAACGCGGTGTGGTAGCCCTGCTGGCCGAGCACGCTGAACAGCCCAGGGTGCGCCGGCATGCGCTCGCCCAGCGCGGTGAATCCCTGGTCGGCGAACGGCGCCGAGCCGAACAGGGTCGGCAGCACGCCGAAGGTGCGGCCCTGGTTGGCCAGGAAGTTGTCGAAGTACAGGCTGCGGGTGGCGAGCTCGTCGAGGAACGGCGTGAAGCTGCCCAGCGACGCCTGCGGGCCGGAGAACGAGCGCCCCAGCCCTTCGACCACGATGACCACCACGTTCGGCGGGCGGCCGTCGCCGGTGGGCGAGAACCACGGGCCGAGCGTGTCGGGCGTGCGTTCGTCGCGCAGGAACGGATAGTGCGGGTCCAGCGGCGGCTCGCCGCCGTCCGCAGCCGGCCCACCGGTATCGGCCACCGCGGCGGCCGGCGCGTCGCCGCCGCGCCAGCGCCAGACATCGGCGCCGAACCAGGCCAGCTTGTTGCTGGCCAGGCCGCGCGCCGATTCGTCCTTCAGCGCGCCGGCGGCGGCCGGCAGCGGCACCAGCCAGGCCAGCACGCCGACCACCAGCAGCAGCGTGGTCCACAGCGCCGAGCCGCGCACATCGCGCCGCACCCACCACCACAGGCCGGCCCACAGCACCAGCAGCGGCAGGCCCAGCGCCAGCAGGCTGCCGGCAGCGAGCGGCGCGCCGTCGCCCAGCGCGGTGCGTATCTCGGCGATGCTGTAGCCGAACAGGTCCGCGCCCAGCGGCACCCGCGCCACCTGGTAGTACTGGTCGAGCATGGCCTGCACGACGATGAGCAGCGACCACGGCAGGGCCACCGCCACGGCGCGCAGCAGCGGCCGCTTCAGCGCCAGCAGCGGCAGCGACACCAGCAGCAGCACCGGCACCGCGCGCAGCAGCACGAGCAGCGCCTGCGCCAGCGCGGTGGCGGCCACCGTCCACTTCTCGTTTCCACTCCACGCCATGCCGGCACTGCCGGCGATCACGCTGCCGGCCACGAGCGCCACCTGCGCCAGCAGCAGCGCACGGAAGCCGGAAGAAAAACGCGGATACGCGCCACCTCTGTGCACGACACTCATCGACGCGCCCCCGTCACCAGCGCGTATAGACCGAGAGCGACACCCGCTTTTCGGCGAAGCCGCCATCGTCATCGGCGTAGCCCGCACCGACCTTGAAGCCCCAGCGCGGTGCGAAGTAATGCGTCCAGGCGACGCCGACGGCGAGGTTGCTGTTGCGCACCACGGTGCCGAAGCGGTCCATGTCGGTGCTGCGGCCGCTGCCGGCGCTCACCTCCCAGTAGTCGTCGGCATCGCCGCGGTAGTAGTTGCGCAGCAGCACGCGGTGGCTCCAGCTGCCCGAACCCACGCCGGGCACGTGCTGCAGCTTGTAGCGGCCGTACCAGTTGCCGACATAGCGGCCCACGCCCACGCCGTAGAACTCGGTGTCGCCGGAGAAACGCAGGTGATCGACGCTGGCCGACAGTTCCCAGCCGTTGCCCACGCCCTGGAATACTTCCACGCGCCAGGCCTGCTTCGGCAGCACGCCGCTGGAGGGTCCCTGCTGGTAACGCAGGTTGGCATAGGCGCGCGACCACAGCGGCGCGTAGCCGTCCAGCGCCCAGGCGTTGCTGCCGGTGCCGAAGTGGTCGGCGCGCAGCAGTTCCAGGCCCAGCGAGCCGTGCTCGAAGTAACGGCGCAGGGTCAGGTCGTAATCGTTCCAGCTCTGGCGGCCGCCGCTGAAGCCGGTGTGGCTCCAGCCCGCGCTGGCGCCCCAGGTGTAGCCGGCGGCGGACATCGCATCGGGGTTGGCCATGCGCGGCACCAGGCTCTGCCGCAGCGAATCGATCTCCGCCGGATCGGCGCCCATCGCCAGCGCGGCGTCGAAGTCGGCGCGCGCGGCGGCGGTCTGGTCGGCATCGCGCAGCGCGCGGCCGCGGGCGATGCGCGCCTGCGGGTCCTGCGGCGCCAGTTCCACCCAGCGGGCGTAGGCATCGGCGGCCTGCTGCGGGCGGTCGCTCCAGCGGTAGACGTCGCCCAGCGCCGACCAGGCATCGGCGTAGGTCGGGCTGCTGCGCACCACGGCATCCAGATCCGCCTCGGCGGCGGCGTACTGGCCGTCCCAGGCGTAGGTGCGGCCGCGCGCCAGCAGCAGGTCGCCGTTGCCCGGGTGCTCGGCCAGCAGCGCGGTGTAGCGCTCGATCGCCTCGGCGCGCCGGCCGCCGGTGGCCAGCTCGCGGATCTGCAGCATCTGCGCGGTCAGGCTGTCGGGCGCGCTGTCCTGCGCCAGCGCCGGCACGGCCGCGATGGCCAGCGCCAGCGCCAGGCCCTGCGCCAGCAGCCGGGGGGTGGGACGGAAAGGCGATGGCTCGGCCACGGGAGGATTCCTGTTGATCATGGGTTGGGCCCGCCGCTTTCCGGGCGGAGGGGGGCGGCCGTTACCCCGGCCGGCGAGATGGCTTCTTCCGGTACCTGCTGCCAGGAGCCGTCGCGGTGGATGCGGCCCCAGCCATGGCGCTTGCGCGGCCGCAGCAGCCAGTTCACGGTGCCGAGCAGGCGCCACAGCGAGTTGATCTGGCGATAGCCGAAGTTCTCCAGCACCGCCACCACGAACAGCCGCAGCTGCTGGCGCGGGCGTGCGTACAGGCCGAAGGAAAGTTCCTCCAGCAGCATCGCGTTGACCGACAGCAGCACACCCATGCCCACCGCGGCGACCAGGAACACCAGGAAGACATCCAGCGGGACCAGGCCCAGGATCGCCAGCGTGATCATCGCCACGTAGCCGGTCACTTCGATCGCCGGCCCGAAGAACTCGAACAGCATCATGAACGGGAAAGCGACCCAGCCCGCGGCGCCACCGCGGCGGTTGAACACCAGCGACAGGTTCGACCACAGGCTTTCGGCCAGGCCGTACTGCCAGCGCATGCGCTGGACGCGCAGCGACCTCAGGTCGGCCGGCACTTCGGTCCAGCACACCGGGTCGGGCACGAAGACGATGCGGTAGTCGCGGCGTTCCTTGCGCAGGCTGCTGTGCATGCGCACCACCAGGTCCATGTCCTCGCCCACCGTGTCGGCGCGATAGCCGCCGATGGCGACCACGCGCTCCTTGTAGAACACACCGAAGGCGCCGGAGATGATCAGCAGCGCGTTCATCGGCGACCAGCCCACGCGCCCGAACAGGAACGCGCGCAGGTACTCGACCAGCTGGAAGCTGGGCAGCCAGCGGTTGGGCAGGCCGATTTTCGACAGCTGCCCGTCGGTGACGGTGCAGCCGTTGAGCACGCGCACCACGCCGCCGCTGGCCACCACCCGGCGGTCTTCCAGGAACGGCCGCACCACCCGCGACAGGCTTTCCGGCTGCAGGATGCTGTCGGCGTCCATCACGCAGAACAGCGGGTAGCGCGCGCAGTTGATGCCGGCGTTGATCGCGTCGGCCTTGCCGCCGTTGGCCTTGTCCACCATGCGCACGCGCGGGTGCGTGGCCGAGGCGTAGACGCCCTTCACCGCCTCGGTCTTCAGCCGCGCCCGGTAGGCCTCGGGCACCATCACCAGCCCGAAGGCCTCGATCAGCGCCTCGCGCGTGCCGTCGGTGGAGCCGTCGTTGACCACGACGATCTCGTAGTCCGGGTAGCCGGTCTTGAGCAGCGAGCGCACCGAGGACACCACCGATTTTTCCTCGTTGTGCGCCGGCAGCAGCACGCTCACCGGCGGCTGGTACTCGCGCAGCGCTTCCGGCAGGTAGTTGGCGCGGTGCTCGCGCATGTAACGCACGATCTGGTACGCGGAGATGTAGTTCAGCGCCAGGTAGGCCAGGTTGATGGCCAGGAAATAGGCCATGAAGAACCATTGCAGCGAGATCATCAGGTGCACCCACGGCACCTGGTAGAAGAAGTCCACGACCATCTGCCAGTACGCGTTCATGCCTTGATCCCCAGGCTGTGCTCGGACAGCACGTGGTCGATGATGTCGCGGCCATAGGCGTCGGCCAGCCGCTCCTTGAGCTGCAGCAGCGCCTGCGCGCCCATGCCGGGCAGTGCCAGCAGCGCCTGTGCGGTGCGGTAGCGCACCCACCAGACGCTGTCGGACAGCAGCGGCTCCAGCAGGCCGCGATCGGCCGGTTCGCCCATGCGGCCCAGCGCCGCGGCCGCATGCATGCGCACGTGCCAGCGCGGCGACGCGAGGAAGCGCTTGGCCCGCTCCCGGTCCTGCGGATCGTTGAGCAGCTGCAGGCACACCGAGATGACGTGGTCGTCCACCGGCGCGTCGAGCAGTTGCCGCACCACGCCGGCGGCCTGCTCCGGCGCGATGCGCGCGAGCAGGCGCACCAGCGACGCGGCCGTATCGGTGTTGGCGCGCAGCAGCACGCCGGACAGCTCGCGCGCCGCGCTGCCGTCCTGGTTCTCGCTCAGGATCCGCGCCACGCTGCCGGGGAACCAGTCCTCGCGCGAGGCGATCATCGGCACGAACAGCGCCATCGCCCGCGGCGGATCGATCTGCGCCAGCGCGCGCGCGGCGCACAGCGACACGATGGGGCTGGCGTTTTCCAGGTAGCCGGCCAGTTCGTCGAACAGCCGCCCGTCGCGCAGGTGGCCCAGGGCGACGATCGCCATCGCGCGCTCGTGGTAGCGCCCGCGCAGCTGCCGACGCGCGGCCTCCACCAGGCCAACCCGCTCGCCCAGCACCGCCAGCCGGCGCGAATCCGCCTCGCCCAGCGACTCGTGCACCGTGTTCCACGCCTCGATGAAGCCGTGCGCCTGGCGCACGTCCAGCGTGCGCAGCGGCGGCGATGCGCCGGCCAGCTCCTGCTTCAGCGCCTGCGTCCAGTACTCGCGCTCACGGAAGTCTCGCCTTTCCCGCCGCAATGCGCGCATTCTCAGCACCACGATCCCGGCGAGCAGCAGGCAGGCCATCGCAATGGTCAGGACCGCCACCCAGAACGCAATCACCACTATCGGTGAACCGTGCAACAGACTTTCCATGATCTTTCCCCTGGCACGAAAGCGACGACATCCCTGTCCGCGTTGAAATGTCTCTAGGTAATAACCGGCAAAATCACACAAAGTTTTTGTGATGGGTGTCACAATAATTACACATGCACCCCCTTGTAGAACAGCAGCGGGAGCGGGGAAATGAAGAAATTGTTAAAAAACAGATGGTTGGCCATCGGCGCCTGCCTGGCCCTGCTTGGCGGCGCGGCCGGCGTCTGGGTGCTGCTGCACCCGGCCAGCTTCGTGGTGCAGCCCTGGCGGGCGCAGCAGTCGGTCACCGGCGCGCGGTTCGTATTCGGCCCGTACCCGGTGGATGCGGACATGCACCGGCTCAAGGCCGAGGGCATCACCACCATCATCAGCCTGCTCAACCCGCGCCTGCCCTACGAGGCGTCCCTGTTGAACGACGAGAAGGAACGCGCCGGCCGGCTGGGCATCCGCGTGCTCAACTTCCCGATGGGCAGCATCCTCGGCCAGCGCTTCGGCGCCGACTACGAGCGCAATTCCCGCGCCGCGGCCGAGGCGGCCATCGCCAGCCAGGGCACGGTGTACATCCACTGCTACCTCGGCCTGCACCGCGCGCGCAGCGTGCGTGATTACCTGGAACAGCACGCCGGCAACGTCGCCACGCGCCAGTTCGACGGTGCGATCGAACACGGCCGCACGCCGCGCCAGCTCGCCAACGAGCGCGCCCAGGGCCTGTTCGAACAGGACGACTACGACGGCGCGCTGCGCGAACTGGCCAGCGTGCAGCCCATGGACTACGGCGCGCACGTGCTCGATGGCTGGATCCGCCTGCGCCGCGGCGAACACGCGCTGGCGCGCGAGGCCTTCCGCCAGGCGACCGGGATGGCCGGCGCCAGGGCCGATGCCTGGGACGGCCTGGGCTTCGCGCTGCTGCGCCTGGACGACCTGGACGGTTCGGCCGCGGCGTTCGGCCAGGCGCTGCAGCTGGCGCCCGACGACCGCGACGCCATGCAGGGCATGGCGCAGGTGTACTACCGGCAGGA
Source organism: Stenotrophomonas sp. Steno-Z2 (assembly GCF_056393235.1). Classification (NCBI taxonomy): domain Bacteria; kingdom Pseudomonadati; phylum Pseudomonadota; class Gammaproteobacteria; order Lysobacterales; family Lysobacteraceae; genus Stenotrophomonas; species Stenotrophomonas sp. Steno-Z2. Next base: position 781,816 of record NZ_JBWJOY010000001.1, read on the forward strand.
CCGGACCGAACAGGCGCGGGCCCTGCTGGAACGGCTGCACGCCGCCGCGCCGGACAACGCCGAGGTCAACGACCTGCTGGAACGGGTGAAGGCCCCGGCCAGCGCACCCCGCTAGGGCGGGCGCCCGGCGGCGGCATCGGCTAGGCTGCGCCTTTTACGGAAGGAGCAGCCCATGTCGACCGCTTACTGGTGTGTGTTGATCGCCGCGGTACTGCCTTACGTCTGGGTGGCCGTCACCAAGGCGCGGCCCGGCTACAACAACCGCAACCCGCGTGCCTGGGTGGCGAAGAGCGACAACTACCTCGTGCAGCGCGCCAATGCGGCGCACCTGAACGCCTTCGAGAACTTCGCGCCCTTCGCCGCCGGCGTGATCCTGGCGCAGCTGGCCGGCGTGGACGCGGCGACGGTCAACCCGCTGGCCATCGCCTTCGTGGTGTTCCGGGTCCTGCACGGCCTGCTCTACGTCGGCGACCAGCCGCTGCTGCGCAGCCTGTCGTGGCTGGGCGGCTTCGCCTGCACGGCGGCGCTGCTGGTGCTGGCGGCGCTGGCGGCCAGCCACTGAATTCCCCGCTGCCGCCCGCAGCCGGGCGGCAGCGGCCACGGCCTCACAACCGCGCAATGTCCGGCGCGGCGCCGCCGAACCACGCGTTGTCGTAGGCCTGCCGTGCGGCCTTCTCGGCCGTCCTGTCGCCCTTGCGCCGGTAGACCTCCACCAGCCCCGCCAGCGCCCAGCCATTGCCGCGCGCGCGCAGCAGCGACTCGCGCAGCACCCGCTCGGCCGCGTCGAGCCGGCCCTGCCGCAGATACACCGAACCCAGCGACTGGCGGATCGGGTAATACCAGTACGGCGGCTCCATGTAGGCCAGCGAATCCTCCACGGCGACCGCCGCCTCGTAGGCTTCCGCCGCCGCCACCAGGTCGCCGCGCGCGTCGGCCAGGCGCGCGCCGGCCACCAGCCGCGCGGTCCGCACGATCTCCTTCCCGGGCATGTACCAGTCCAGGTAGGGCTGGAAGTCGGCGCTGCGCTCGATGCCGGCGATGGCCTCGATCTCGCGCTGCGCGTCGTCGAAGTCGCGCCGGGCGGCATGCGCCAGCGCCCGCGCGTAGTGCGCCAGTGCCGCCACGATCACCTGGTTGTCCGGCGGCGCCGGCAACGCGAGGATGTCCGCGGGCGGGCTGAACACGGCGTGCGCGAGGTAGGGCGCGGCCTTGATCGGTTCGAGCAGCGGGTATTGCGCGACGACCGCGTCGGCCAGCGCCGCGTCCAGCCGGTCCGCGGCGGTGATGGCGGTGGCGCCGTCGCCGCCCATCTGCGCGGACACCAGCACGAAGTGGATGTTGTGCGGGTAGTAGGCGGCCTTGTACAGCGGGTCGGACGGCGAGGTCGCGAAGTACGCCTCGTCCACCGCCATCGCGCGCTTGTTGATCTCCATCGATTCCTTGAACAGGCCCACGCGGTAGTAGATGTGCGCGGGCATGTGCACGATGTGCCCGGCGCCGGGCATCAGCGCCGCCAGGCGCCGCGCGTACGGCAGGCCGCGTTCGGGCGTGGCCGATGCCTCGACCGCGTGGAGATAGAGGTGGATCGCGCCGGGGTGGTCGGGGTTGCGGGCCAGGACCGTCTCCAGCGCCGCCAGCATCTCGCCGGCGCGGCCCTTGGGCAGGGTTCCGGCCGCTTCCCAGTAGTCCCACGGCTGCGTGTCCATGACCGCTTCGGCATAGAGCGCCTGCACCGTGTCGTCGTCGGCATGGCGCGCGGCCACCGCCCGCATCGCGTCGGCGAAGGCCGCGTCCAGCGGCGCGCGGTCGGCCGCCGGATCGGCCGAGTAGCGCTGCCGCAGCGCCGCGATCAGCGCGCGGTCCTTCTCCGGCGCGGCCGGCGCCAGTTCCAGCGCGCGCGACAGCGCGGCGAACGCCGGCGCCACCGCGCCGGGCAGCATCGGCGCGTTGATGTTCGGCCCCAGCACGAAGGCCTCGCCCCAGTACGCCATCGCCAGCGCCGGGTCTTCCCGCTGCGCGGCCTGGAACGCGCGCAGCGCCTCGGCGTGGTTGAACGCGAACGCCCAGCGCAGGCCCTGGTCGAAGTACGCCTGCGCCCGCGCGTTGCGCGTGCCGACCTTCAGGCCCAGGCCGCCGAGGTTGTCGTACAGCGGCACCGCGCCAGCGGCGGCGTTCATGGGCAGCACCGGGAACGGCCGGGTTTCGGTGGTCTGCGCCAGCACCAGCGCATCGAGCAGGGCCGGGCGGCCGGCGACGGGCGCGGCGCACAGGGCGCCGCGCGGGTCGAGCACGGGGTCGTACACCAGCGGCGCGTCTTCCGGCCATCCCAGCAGGCTGGCCGAGCCGCAGGCGCCGGCCAACCCGACGGACAGGAGGACGAGGCGGGACGAAGGCTTGTTCATGGCGGTTCCCTGATGGAAGGCGGCGGACCGGAACGACACGCCCGCAATGGCGCAGGGCGTGCCACCAGCCTGATCCCCCTGCGCCAGCCGATCTTTAGGGCAACCTTGGGCGAGCCTCAGGATGACCGGGAAACGGCGGGCAAGCCGCCACCGGCCGCCCCGGGTTGCGCCCTATACTCGCCGCGACCGGGGCCACCCGCCGGGGACCGTATGCCGCAGCCTGCGCCGGACCACCTTGCCTTCGACGACCTGGTCATCGACTTCGCGGGCCGGCGGCTGTGGCGTGGCGGCGGCGAACGGGCGCTGGAACCCAAGGCCTTCGCCGTGCTGGCGCTGCTGGCCGCCGCGCCGGGCCGGGTGTTCACCCGCGACGAGATCCTGGATGCGGTGTGGGGCCACCGCCACGTCACCCCCGGCGTGCTGAACCGGATCATGAGCCTGCTGCGCCAGGCGCTGGGCGAGGACGCGCTGCACCCGCGCCTGCTGCACACGGTGTACGGCATCGGCTACCGCTTCGACCTGCCCGCGCCCGGAGCGCCGGCCCCGGCGATGCCGGAACCGCGGAGCGATACCGGCGCCGCGTCGCCAGCCACGCGCACGGCGACCACGGCTGCGCAATCATCGCGCGCGCGTCCCTGGCGCGTCGCCATCGCCGCGGGGCTGCTGCTTGCGGCCGCCCTCGCCTGGCTGCCGCGCGGGAACGACCCGGCGGCGTCCGCGCCCGACACCACCGCGCGGCCGTCACTGGCGGTACTGCCGTTCGCCGACCTTTCCCGCGCGCGCGACCAGGACTACCTGGCCGACGGCCTGGCCGAGGAAATCCTCGACCAGCTGGCGCAGTCGCCGGCGCTGCGGGTGGTGGGGCGCACATCGAGCTTCTCGTTCAAGGGCAGGAACGAGGACCTGCGTTCCATCGGCCGCAAACTCGGCGTCGCCTACCTGCTGGAAGGCAGCGTGCGCCGCGAGGGCGATGCGCTGCGCGTCACCGCGCAGCTCGTCCGTGCGGCCGACGGCGCCCACCTGTGGTCCAGGACCTACGCGCGCGAACTGCGCGACGTGTTCGCGATCCAGGAGGACATCGCACGCGACGTCGCCCGGGCGCTCAGCGTGAAACTGGACGTGGCCGCGTTCAACCGCGGGCAGGGCGGCACCACCAGCGTGGAGGCCTACGAGCGTTACCTGCGCTGGCGCGGCATCGCGATGGAGGAACGGTTCGACTTCGCCCACGACCAGGAGCGCCTGCAGCTGGCGCGCGAAATGGTGGCGCTGGATCCGCGCTGCGCGTTGTGCCTGAAGGCGCTGGCCGATTCGCTGGACGCGGTGGCGCACGAAATCGGCGGCGCGCAGGCCGGGCAGCTGCGCGGCGAAGCGCGGCAGGTGCGCGCGCGCATCGCCGCGATCGCGCCGGACAGCGCGCTGGCCCGGCTCGACCGCGCCAACGCACTGTGGCGCGAAGGCCGGCGCGCCGAGGCCATCGCCCTGGCCAGGCAGGTCGCCGAGTCCGGGCCGCTGGTCAAGGAACGCGTCTGGGACTACACCTACATGCTCTACGCCATGGGCCACCTGGACGACACCGTGGCGCTGGTCGAACGGATACGCGCGGTGGAACCGCGCGCGCTGTTCCTCTCCCGCGACCTGCAGTACGACTACACCGCGGCGCGGCGCCCCGCGGACGCCGAGGTCGAATACCGGCGCGGCCGGGAACTGCAGGGCAACCAGCGCGAGCCGGACTACGTGGCCTTCATCGGCCAGCTGGCCGGCAAGCGGCCCGGCGGCCTGGCCGAACTGCGCGACCTGCACCGCCGGCTGCTGCAGGAGCAGGACGCGGTCTTCGGCACGCCGTTCTTCCGCGACCTGGGCGCGGCGCTGCACGATCGCGCGGCGATGCTGGCGCTGGTGCGCAGGGCGCTCGCGGACGAACGCTATGGCGGCGGCGCCCGCGCCGCGTACGTATGGACCAACGTGGCCGACGCGCTGGGCGATGCCGACCTGGCCGTGGCGGCGATGCGGCGCGACCTGGAAGGCCAGCCGGGCTTCGACACCGGCACGATGGCGCAGCAGCCCTACGTGGCGCTGTGGAACTCACCCTATTCCGGCGTGCGCGCGCACCCGGATTTCAAGCGCCTGCTGGTGGAAACCGGCGTGGCCGCCTACTGGCGGCAGACCGGCCGCTGGGGCGACGGCTGCCGGGCGGTGGGCGCGGACGATTTCCAGTGCCGGTGACGGAGCGAAGCGGCCCCGCGCGCTTCAGTCGCGGGCGGAACGGACCTGCGCCGTGCGCGCATCGCCGGCCTGCAGGTCCGCGTCCCAGCCCAGCAGCGCGAACGCCTTGCGGAACTCCGCATCCAGCGGCGCCTGCACTTCGATGCGGCGCCCGTCCTGCGGGTGCGGGAACGACAGCCGCTGCGCGTGCAGCAGCATGCGGTGCACGCCGTGCATGCGGAAGGTGCGGTTGTGGCGGCCGTCGCCGTGGCTGGTGTCGCCGACCAGGTGATGGAACACGTGCTTCAGGTGCCGGCGGATCTGGCGGAAGCGGCCGGTCTGCGGCTGGCAGCGCAGCAGCGCGTAGCGCGAGGTCGGGAAGCCGTTGGACGGCACCGGCAGTTCGCCGGTCAGCAGTTTCTGGAAATGGGTGATGGCCGGCTTCTTCACCGGCTTGCCGGGGCCGCCGTCGAGATCATGGTCGACGGTGAAGGCGTCCTCCGCGGGCCAGCCGCGGCATATCGCCAGGTAGTCCTTGCCGACGTCGCCGCCCATCAGGGTCTTGCCCAGGGCGCTGGCGGTGTCGCGGTCGAAGGCCAGCAGCAGGCAGCCGCTGGTGGCGCGGTCCAGACGGTGGATCAGGAAGATCGGCCGGCCCAGCTGTTCGCGCAGGCGGTCGGCGAGGAAATCGTCCTCGCCGCGCGCCAGCTTGCTGTCGTGGACCATCAGCCCGGCCGGCTTGTCGACCACGGCCAGCCAGTCGTCGGCGTACAGCACCGGCAACGTCCGGTCGGGCAGCGATGTCGTCGTGTCGTGATCCATGGTTCAGCTTTATCTGTTCGGGCCTGCCGTGCGCCGGCCCGTGTCGTGGAAGCCCCGCGCGATGGAGTGGCGGGGCCCGTGGGGCATCAGGATTTCAGCGGTTCGACCGTGATGCCCATGCGCAGCATCAGCTGCGCAACCTGCAGGGTGTCGAGACTGGCGCCTTCCAGATCGACCACGCGCAGGTCCAGCTCGCCCAGCTCCGAACCGGTCAGGTCGCAGTGGGTGAAATCGGCCGAACGCCAGTCCAGCGACGAGAAATCCCCGCCGGACAGGTCCGATCCGCTGAAGCTCGCGCCCGCTACGTTGGCGCCGACCCAGCGGTTGTCCGGCAGCTCGCATTTCTCCAGCGTCACTCCGGAGAAATCGGCGTAGCTGAGATTGGACTGCCGGATGATGGCGCTGCAGAACCCGGTGCGCGCCGTGATCTGGTTCATGAAGCTGGCATTGGAGAAATCCGCGCCCTGCGCCCGGCATTCGATGATCTCCAGGCCCAGCGCCTTGGCGAAGGAAAACACGCACAGGCTCAGGTCGCACTGGCGGAAGCGGGCTTCCTTGAGCTGCGCGCCGTTGAAGCGGCAGCCGGCCTGGGTGTCAGCGTCGTAGAAGACGCAGTTCACGAACTCGGCGCCGCTCAGGTCGGCGCAGGAGAAATCGCAGTTGCGGAAATGCGTGTTGGCGACCCGGGCGCCGGTGAAGCGGTCCTTGTCGATGCGTTCGTTGCTGATGACCGTCGGCGCCGCGGCGGCTCCGGCGCTCATCGCCGCAGCCACGCCGAAGCCAGCGCCAGCGCGCCCGCACCGCCGCTGATCCACGACCACAGCGGCACCGCGGCCCATTGCGGGCCGCCGGCGTGCAGGCCGTGCAGCAGCGCCGCCACCACCAGCAGGCCGGCGCCGGCCACCGCGGTGACCACGCGCCGCTGCATGCGCCGCAGGGTCTGGTCGAGATTGACGATGTCCTGCGACCGCATCGACAGCTCATGCTGGCCTTCGACCTGCTGGCGCAGCCAGGCATGCACCAGCACCGGCATGTCCGGGGTGCGGGTCATGATTTCCGGCAGCCGGCGGCGCAGCTCCTTCAACGCGCGGCGCGGGCTGTAACGTTCGCGCAGGATGCGCTCGAGCACCGGCCTGGCCACCGCCCAGATGTCGATCTGCGGGTCGAGCTGGCGGCCGACGCCCTCGATGTTGAGCAGGGTCTTCTGCAGCAGGATCAGCTGCGGCTGCAGGGTCAGCTGGTAGCGCTGCGCGGTGCGGAACAGCTTGAGCAACACCTCGGCCAGCGAGATCTGCGACAGCGGGCGGGTGAAGTACGGCTCGCACACCGCGCGCACCGCCGCCTCCAGGTCGTCGATGCGCACCGTGGCCGGCATCCAGCGCGCCTGCACGTGCAGCTCGGCGATGCGGCGGTAGTCGCGGTTGAAGATGGCCATGAAGTTCTCGGCCAGGTAGTACTGGTCCTCTTCCGAGAGCTGGCCCATGATGCCGAAATCCAGCGCGATGAAGCGCGGGTTGTCGCGGCGCGCCGGGTCGGTATCGACCCAGATGTTGCCGGCGTGCGCGTCGGCGTGGAAGAAGTTGTCGCGGAACACCTGCGTGTAGAACACGCGCACGCCCTTGGCGGCCAGCGCGCGGCGGTCGATGCCGGCCGCGTCCAGCGCGGCGATGTCGTCGGAGGGAATGCCCCAGACCCGCTCCAGGGTCAGCGCGCGCTCGGCGGTGTGGGTCCAGATCACCTCGGGCACGTACAGGTCGTCCGAGTCCTGCCAGAAGCGGCGCAGCACGCTGGCGTTGGCGCCCTCGCGCTGCAGGTCCAGTTCGGCGGCCAGGGTGGTTTCGATTTCGGCCACCACCTCGCGCGGGCGGATCTTGTCCGCGCGCGGATGGGTGCGCTCGACCAGCGCGGCCAGCGACCTGAGCAGGGCGATGTCGGCGTCGATCTGCCGCTCGATGTCCGGGCGCAGCACCTTGACCACCACCTGGCGGCCGTCGTGCAGCGTGGCCGCGTGCACCTGCGCGATCGAGGCCGAGGCCAGCGGCGCGGTGTCGAAACTGGCGAACGCCTCGGCGACCGGCAGGCCCAGCGCCTGCTCGACGATCTGCCGCGCGCGCTCGCCGTCGAACGGCTTGACCCGGTCCTGCAGCAGGGTCAGCTCGACCGCCACGTCCGGCGGCACCAGGTCGCGGCGGGTCGAAAGAATCTGCCCGAACTTGACGAAGATCGGCCCCAGCTCCTGCAGCGCCAGGCGCAGGCGCGCGCCGCGCGGCAGCGAGGCGATGTCGCCACGGGCGCGCGGCACGAACGGCCTGGCGATGCGCAGCCAGCGCTCGGCCGGGGTGCCGTCGAACAGGTCGTCGAGCCGGTAGCGCAGCATCACCCGGCCGATGCGGCTGGCGCGGAACATCGCGCGGGTCGCCTTCATGCGCGGCCTCCGCTGCGCAGGCGCGCCACCCGCGCGGCCAGGCGTTCGACGTCGTCGCGGATCGCATCGACGTCGTCGTGGAAGGCGTCCAGCTCGGCGCGCGGCACCACGTCGCGCGATTCCTCGGTCACGTATTCGGCCGCGGTCTGCGCCAGGTCGGTGGCGCTGCGGCGGGCCTGCGCCAGCGCCGCGCGCAGGGTCTGCGCGACCTGCACGCCCAGCACCTCGCCGAACACCGCCACGAACGGCTGCTGCCAGTCCGGGTCGAAGCGCGTGGCCAGCTGCTGCAGGCGCCGCGCCAGTTCGGCGTCGCCGGACACCTTCACCCGCCCGGCCGGCGCCGCGCCCGGGCTGCGCCGCGCGTTGGCCAGGAACGGCAGCTGCGCCAGCACCCCGCCCAGCGTGCTGCGCACGGCCAGGTCCGGCTCCTGCGCGGCATCCACCGGGCCGACCGTCAGGCGCTGGCCGTCGACGCCGATCTGCAGCGCCAGCGACGGCGATTCCAGGGTCAGGGCGATGCGCTGGCCATCCAGCGGCGCCAGCGCGGCGCGGGTGTCGGGGTCCAGCGCCAGCGCGCGGTTCAGCGCCGTTTCCAGCGCGCGGCCGGCCAGCGGCTTGATGAACTTGAAGGGGGAAGCAGGCATGCGCGGCATTCTACCGAAGCGGGGATGCGGGAATGGGGAACCGGGAACGGGGAATGACGGAATCCCGTTTGCCGGGCCTTGCCGTGCTTCCGGGCGGAGAGGTGAACGCGCGCAGCACCGGCAACCCCACCCTCCCCTTTCCCTGTTCCCCATTCCCTGCCGTTCCCCCATGCTATGCACACCCGCATCAGCGCAATCGGCAGGAGCAACAGGCAATGGGCAAGACCCGGGTCGGCATCATCTTCGGCGGTCGTTCGGCCGAGCACGAGGTCTCGCTGCAGTCGGCGAAGAACATCCTCGACGCGCTGGACAAGGAGCGCTTCGACGTCAGCCTGATCGGCATCGACAAGCAGGGCCACTGGCACCTGAGCGACCCGCAGCAGTTCCTGCTCAACCCGGGCGACCCGGCGAAGATCGCGCTGAACCGCTCCGGCAACGCGCTGGCGGTGCTGCCCGGCCGCGAGCAGGCGCAGCTGGTGCCCAGCGATCCGGCCACGGCGCTGGCGCAGATCGACGTGGTGTTCCCGATCGTGCACGGCACGCTGGGCGAGGACGGTTCGCTGCAGGGCCTGCTGCGCATGGCCAACCTGCCCTTCGTCGGCTCCGGCGTGCTCGGCTCGGCGGTGGCGATGGACAAGGACGTGGCCAAGCGCCTGCTGCGCGATGCCGGCCTGCCGGTGGCGCCGTGCGTATGCTTCAACCGCGCCAGCGCGGCCACGGCCGACTACGATGCGCTGGTGGCGCAGCTGGGCACGCCGCTGTTCGTCAAGCCGGCCAACCAGGGTTCGTCGGTGGGCGTGAGCAAGGTGCGCGATGTGGACGAATTCCGCCAGGCGATGGCGCTGGCGCTGTCCTTCGACCACAAGGTACTGGTGGAATCGGCCATCGTCGGGCGCGAGATCGAATGCGCGGTGCTGGGCAACGACCACCCCGAGGCCAGCGTCTGCGGCGAGGTGGTGGTGCACGACGACTTCTACGCCTACGACACCAAGTACATCAGCGCCAACGGCGCCGAGACGGTGATCCCGGCCGACATCCCGGCCGAGGCGCAGGAGCGCATCCGCCAGATCGCCATCCGCGCCTACCAGGCGCTGGACTGCGCCGGCATGGCGCGCGTGGACGTGTTCCTGACCCCGGCGGGCGAGGTCGTCATCAACGAGATCAACACCCTGCCCGGCTTCACCCGCATCAGCATGTATCCCAAGCTGTGGGGCGCCAGCGGCCTGGACTACACCTCGCTGATCACCCGCCTGGTGGAACTGGCGCTGGAGCGCCATGCCGCCGACAAGGCGCTGCGCAGTTCGATCACCGGCGGCTGAGCGGGAGGACGGCCGGAGCCGACGGCGCGATGCGCCTGCCGGCTCCGACGCCGGGATACGTCATCCCTTCCTGCGGAACAGCGAGATCACCGCCAGGATCAGGAACACCACGAACAGGATCCAGGCGATGTTGCTGGCCGCGCCGGCGATGCCGGAAAAGCCCAGCAGCGCGGCGATGATGGCGATGACGAAGAAGACGATGGCGTAGTGGAGCATTGGGGTCTCCCGTGTGTGAGAACTCGGGCCCCATCCTCGGCAAACCGCGGTGGCGGCATGGTGACGGGAACGTGATCGCCAGATGATGGGTGCCGGCGCGCCTCAGCCCGCCGCCCGCACGCTGTCGCGCAGGCGGCGCAGCCCTTCCTCGATCGACACCCGCGGCACATAGCCGAAATCGCGCCGCGCCGGCTCCATCGAATACCAGTGCGGCGTGCACAGCTGCTCGGCGAGGAAACGCGTCATCGGCGGTTCGCCGCGCAGGCGCAGCAGCGGCCACAGTTTTTCGCAGACCGCGCCGATGCGGTAAGCCGCCTTGAACGAGATCGACTTCTCCACCGCCGGCGCGCCCATCGCCGCGAGCAGCCTGTTGAGCAGTTCGCGCATCGGCAGCGGCTCGCCGTTGGAGATGAAATAGGCCTTGCCGGCGCAGGCCGCGCCCGCCACCAGGTGGTCGAAGGCGTCGAAATGCGCCTGCGCGGCATTGTCGATATAGGTGGTGTCCACCTTGTTCAGGCCGTCGCCGACGAAGCGCAGGCGCCCGGCGCGCGCGCGCTCGGCCAGGCGTGGCACCAGCTGGTTGTCGCCCGGCCCCCAGATCAGCCGCGGGCGCAGCGCCACGGTCGCCAGCTCCGGGCCGTTGGCGGCCAGTACCTCGCGCTCGGCGATGGCCTTGGTGGCCGCGTACGGCGCCTGGAAATCCTCGCCGTAGGGCACTTCGTCCGCGCCCAGCCCTTCCACCGGATGGGTGGCGCGGTGGGTCACGCTGGGCGTTGAGGTGTAGACCAGCCGGCCGATGCCGTGCGCGCGGCAGGCGTCCAGCACGTTGCGGGTGCCCACCACGTTGGCCTGGAAATAGCTGTCGTAGCTGCCCCAGGCACCGGCCTTGGCGGCATTGTGGAACACCGCGTCCACGCCGGCGGCGGCGTGGCGCACCGCATTGGCATCGGCCAGGTCGCCGCGGATCTGGCCCACGCCCAGCGCGGCCAGGGCCGGGTAATGGCCGCGGTTGAAACTGAGCACGTCATGCCCACGCTCGACCAGCCCGCGGCACAGCGCCTGGCCGAGGAAACCGCCGCCACCGGTGACGAGGATTTTCATTCTTCCGGATGTCCCTGTTGGAGGGCTCCCCCTCCCCGGTCCTCCCCTCGCCTGCGGCGAAAGGAAGGGTGCACGATGCTGTGGCGTTTACCCTTCCGTTGCGCGCAGCGCAGGGGAGGGCCGGGGAGCGGTGCCGTTGTTCTGCGAAACAGCGCGCAGGATATCTTCCAGGACGTCCGCCGTCCTCATCAGCACGTCGTCGTTCCAGTAGCGCAGCACCCGATAGCCCTGGCGCTCCAGCATGGCGGCACGCACCCGGTCGTATCCGCTGTTCTGCAGGTGCTGCCCGCCATCGAGCTCGATCACGAGCTTCAGACCCGGGCAGGCGAAGTCCGCCACGTAACCGGGCAGCGGCATCTGCCGGCGGAAACGATGGCCACCGGGGCGGCAACTGCGCAGATACCGCCACAGGTGGCGCTCGGCGTCGGCAGCGGTGTTGCGCAGTTGCCGGGCGCGATGACGACGCTCGTCCATGATGGCCTTTCCATCGGGAAGCAGGAGCAGAAGCTAACGCCTCGCCGCCCCTCCCCGTGGCCCTCGGCAGAAGGGAGAGAGGAACGCCCACAGTCCGCCGCGCAATGTTCCTACCCCTCGCCTGCGCGCGGCGCAGGCGGGGCCGGGAGGGAGATGCCCTGTCTCACAGCAGGCCGGCCGCCCACGACGCCAGTTTCTCGCGGCCGATCTTCGCGTTGTGGCGGATGTCGACCGGGAACGCGGGGTGGCGCAGGTAGTGGGCGATGCCGGCCAGGTGCCGATGGCGCGCGGCCACGGCGCGCAGCTGCGGTTCGACCGCTGCCGCGTCGGCGCCGGGCAGCAGTTCGTAGCACAGCACCGGCAACTGCCGGCCCGGTTCGCCCACGCCGACCAGCGCGGTGCGGCGCACGCCGGGCACGGTGTTGAACACCGGCTCGGCCTGTTCGGTGTACAGCGGCCCGGCGGCGGTTTCCACGCGCTGGGTCTTGCGCCCGCAGAACCACAGCCGGCCCTGGTCGTCGAACCAGCCGATGTCGCCCATGCGGTGCACGATGCGCGCGCCGCCATCGGCCAGGGTTTCGCGGATCTTGGCCGCGGCGGTGGCCTGCGGGCGGTTGTAGTAGCTGTCGGTGGCGGTGGGGCCGGCCACGGTGATTTCGCCGACCTGGCCTGCGGGCAGTTCGCGCACGCCGCTCCAGTCGGCGATGGGCGCGTCGTCGATGGCGATGATGCGCACCACGTTGGGCGCCACCACGCGGCCGACGCAGGTACCGGCGCCGGCTTCGGTCGCCGCGCGGGTGTCCTCCAGTTCGCGGCCTTCGATCACCGCCACCGGCAGGCATTCGGTGGCGCCATAGGGCGTCCAGAACTGCGCGTTCTCCGGCAGCAGCTGGCGCATCTTCGCCACGGTCTGCGGCGGCACCGGCGCGCCGGCCGAGGTCACCCGCGTCACCGTCGGCAGCGGCTGGCCGTATTCGGCCAGCACCCGCATCAGCGCCGGCGAGCCGAACAGCTGGGTCACGCCGAACCGGGCGATGGCGTCGTGCAGCTTGCGCGGGTCGGCGCTGCCGGGCCGGGTCGGGTCCATGTCCGGGATCACCGAGGTCAGGCCCAGCGCCGGGTCGAACAGCGCGAACGGCGGGAAGGTCGGCAGGTCCACGCCGCCGGCCTCCATGCCGAAGGCGTTGCGCAGCAGTTCGACCTGGCCGACGAAATGGCGGTGGCGGTAGACCACGCCCTTGGGCACGCCGGTAGAGCCGCTGGTGAACAGGATCGCGGCCACGTCGTCGGGCGCGGTGTCCGCCAGCTGGCTGCCGGCGCCAGCCCCGGCGGCCTCGATCTTCGCCAGCGTGGTGCCGCCCCAGCCCCAGCGGGTGCCGACCGTGACCAGCCGCGTGGCGGATTTCGCCCAGCCCAGCAGCAGCCGCGCCACGTGCGCGAGCGGGATGCCGATGAAAGCCTGCGGCTGCGCCTCGTCCAGGCACTGGCGCAGCGCGCGCCTGTCGATGCCCGGATCGACCAGCACCGGCACCGCGCCGCGCTTGAACAGGGCGAACATCAGCAGGAAGAACTCCGGCCCCGGGCGCACCATCACCACCGTACGCACGCCGCGGCCGATGCCATGCGCGGCCAGGCCGGCGGCGATGGCGTCGCTGCGCGCGTCCAGGCTGCGGTAGTCCAGGGTGACGTCGTAGGCGGCCATGCCGCCGGCGCCGGGCCGGCCCGGGCAGCGGATGGCGACCTGGTCGGGCCGTTCGCGCGCCAGTTGCGGCAGGCGCGCGGCGATGTTGCACGGTTCGTTCATCTTCCTATTGTCGCCGCTGAAGAAAATTCTTGCGCGCGGCCCGGGCGCGTGGAAAATTTTCCGCCTCCCCTGCCCATCCCGCCGCCCGAAGGCCGGCCGCCATGCTCCATCCCTGCCTCACCTGCGGCGCCTGCTGCACCCAGTACCGCGTCGCCTTCCACTGGATGGAATCGGACGAGGTCACCGAAGGCGGCGTGCCGCACGAACTGACCGAGCGCCTGGACGCGCACCGCCTGTGCATGCGCGGCACCTATTCGGACCCGATCCGCTGTGTGGCGCTGGATTCGGAGATCGGCGTGTATTCGCGCTGCAGCATCCACCCCAACCGGCCCAGCGTATGCCGCGAAGTCGATGCCTCGTGGGAGTACGGCAAGGCCAGTTCGCAGTGCGACCGCGCACGCATCGCCCACGGCATGGCACCGCTCACCCTGGCCGACTGGCGCTGGCGCGACGGGGCGGACAACGATGACGACCATCCCGACGACAGCGGCAACAGCCCGTCCTCGCCACGCGCGGCCTGAGCGCGAGTCCGCGCTACGCCGCCCCACGGTTTGCATTGCAAACCGCGGGCCCCGGCTCATCGTTCCCCGCATCCCCCACGCCTGTCGGCGCGCCCCCTTGACTCAAGGGAGGCTCTTCGTCGGTCGCACATGGCGCCAGGCCATCGCGCCGTAGGATGGGTGAGGCACATCGGCGTTCAGCCGATCGGATTGCGCTCCAGGAACGCCCGCACCGCTGGCACGATCACCTCGTGCTTGTCTTCCAGCACGTAGTGGTTGGCATCCTCGAAGGCCATCACCTCGGCCTGCGGCAGCGCCTTGCGGAAGCCGGCGAGGAAGTGGTGGTCGAAGCAGATGTCGCGCAGGCCCCAGGCGATGAACGCCGGCCGGTCGGCGAAGGACGGCAACGCGGCGGCCGCACGCTCCAGCAGCGGCCAGGCCCGGTCGGCCGGCGACAGCGGGATGTCCTGCATGAAGCGGATGGTGGCGATGCGGTTGTCCCAGCTGTCGTAGGGCGCCACGTAGGCGCGGCGCACGTCGGCCGGCATGCGGCGCGAAACGCCCAGCCACGAGGCGCCCGCCGAAAACGCGTTGAAGGTGCGGATGAACCACTCGCCCGGCTTCCAGTGCCGGCCCATGGCGATCTGCCACGGCATCGGCTTTTCCGCCGGCAGCGGGAAGGCGGCGGTGTTGGTGATGACCAGCCGCCTGACCTGCGCGTGGTGCGACAGCGCCCAGCCGAAACCGATCATGCCGCCCCAGTCGTGCACGGCCAGGGTGATCGGCCCGGTGATGCCCAGGTGGTCGAGCAGCGCGGTGATGTCGTCCACCCGCGACTGCAGCGTGTAGTCGTAGCGGCTGTCGTCGGGCTTGTCGGACAGGCCCATGCCGATGTGGTCCGGCACGATGCAGCGGTAGCTGTCGCTCAAGCCGTTGACCAGGTGCCGCCACAGATAACTCCACGACGGATTGCCGTGCAGCATGACGACCACTTCGCCGTCGCGCGGACCTTCGTCGACGTAGTTCATCGACAGGCCGGGGCGGACCTCGAAACGGCGGGTGGTGGCGGGGTAACCGGGGAACTGCATCGGCGCTTCACGCAATCGCGGACAGGGCGCGCATTGTAGGCCAATGCGGCTGCCGGCCCCGCCGCGGCCGATGGCGGCACAATGGCGGCGGTCGAGGATGGAACCACCGTGAGCGCAACGTTCGATACCCTGATGGCGCGCATCCGCGCCTGCCGCCTGTGCGAAAGCCGGCTTCCGCTGGGTTGCCGCCCGGTACTGCAGGCCTCGCCGCGGGCACGCCTGCTGATCGTCAGCCAGGCGCCGGGGCGCAAGGTGCACGAGACCGGCATTCCCTTCAACGATCCCAGCGGCGAGCGCCTGCGCGACTGGCTGGGCATCGACAAGCCGACGTTCTACGACGCCGGCAAAGTCGCCATCGTGCCGATGGGCTTCTGCTTCCCCGGCACCGGCAGCAACGGCGACCTGCCGCCCCGCCCCGAATGCGCTCCCGCCTGGCATCCGCAGCTGCTGCCACGCCTGGAACGACTGCGCCTGACGCTGGCAATCGGCCAGTACGCGCAGGCCGGCCTGCTCGGCGGGCAGCGCGGACGCACGCTCACCCGAGACCGTGCAGGGCTGGCAACGGCACCTGCAGCATGGCGTGCTGCCGCTGCCCCACCCCAGCCCGCGCAACCGGCTGTGGCTGGCGCGCAACCCTTGGTTCGAAAGCGACCTGCTGCCGGTATTGCGGAAGCGGGTGGCCGAAGCGCTGGGCGACTGAAGGGCGCGGCATTCCCTTGTTCGTAGGCGGGCGGAGGGCCGATACCGCCATGCGCCGTGGGCCGGCAGGTTGGAGGCTGCTTGCCAAACGTATCTATATTGGTACAATCGCCATGCCTCCATCGACGCTTTCCGTCTGCTTCTACCGCTCCCGGTCCGGCCGCGAGCCGGTGCGCGAATGGCTGAAACACGAACTTTCCCTGGGCGCGCGCCAATGCATCGGTGCGGACATCAAGACCACGCAGGAAGGCTGGCCGCTCGGCATGCCGCTGGTACGCAAGCTGGATGCGCAGCTGTGGGAAATACGCAGCCACATCCCCGAGGGCATCGCCCGCGTGCTGTTCACGCTGGCGGGGGCGGACATGGTGCTGCTGCACGGATTCATCAAGAAATCGGACAGGACGCCACGGGACGAACTGGAACGGGCGAAACAACGCAGGAACGAGGTCCACGCATGAACGCAAACAAGCACATCGGCTCCAGCTTCGACGACTTCCTCGCCGGGGAAGGCCTGCTGGAAGAAGCCAATGCCATCGCCGCCAAGCGGGTGATCGCCTGGCAGCTGGCCGAGGCCATGAAACAGGCGGGCGTCAGCAAGACCGAGATGGCCGCGCGCATGCGCACCAGCCGCGCGGCGGTGAACCGGGTGCTGGACGAGAACGACACGGCGCTGACGCTGGACACCCTGAGCCGGGCGGCGGCGGCCGTGGGCTGCACGCTCCGTTTCGAACTGGCGGCCGTCTAGACCCCCATGCAAAACGCCCGCGGGAAAACCTGCGGGCGTCTGCGGTATTGCCGGGTGGCGCGGTGGCCTGGCTTACCAGACCACTTCGGCCATGGTGCAGTTCAGGCCCGAACCAATTCCCATCAGCGCGACGCGGTCGCCCTTCTTGAGCTTGCCCAGCTGGCGCAGCTTGCTCAGCACGATCGGCACCGAGGCCGGGCCGACGTTGCCGTGCTCGCCGAAGATGGTCATCACCTTCTTCGGGTCGATGCCGAAGGCCTTGATGAAGGCATTGGTATGCGGCTGGCTGACCTGGTGGATGACGAACTGGTCGATCTCGTCCACCGCCCAGCCCAGCGCCTGGCGGGTGGCCTCGAAGGTCTTGGTGGCCAGCTTGATGCCTTCGATCAGCAGCAGGCGGGTATCGGTGACCATGCGGTCCAGGTTGCCCACGCACAGCTTGTTCCACTGGTTGGCCGCGCGGGTCACGCCGCCCTTGTAGCGCGGCGCGTCGGGCACCAGCTCGGCGCGCGCCAGCACCATGGCGGCGGCGCCGGAGCCGGTGGTCAGCGCGGCGAACTCGTCGCGCAGCTGCTGCGCGGTCACGTCCGGGGCGCTCATGCGTTCCAGGGTCTTTTCATAGACCAGGTTGGAACTCTCGCCGTCGACGATCAGCGCGTAGTCGATGTCGCCGCGCTCGATCATGCGCGCGGCCACGTCCATGCCGTTGATGAAGGCCAGGCAGGCATTGGCGATGTCGAAGGTGACGCAGTCGTCGCCGATGCCCAGGTTGCCCGAGACGATGGAAGCGGTGGACGGCTCCAGGTAGTCGCGGCTGACCGAGGTGTTGACCAGCAGGCCGATGCGGTCGGCCGACACGCCTGCGTCTTCCAGCGCCTTGCGCCCGGCCATCGTGGCCGCGTCCGAGGCCTGCGTGCCCTGGTCCCACAGGCGGCGCGCGTGGATGCCGGCGACATCGCCCAGCATGTCCGCACGGATGCCCAGACGGTCCAGCGTCGGCTGCAGCCGCTCGTTGATTTCCTTGGAGGTCAGGGTATGCGGCGCGTCGACATGCGCCAGTCCCGCGATCGAGACATTCTGGAAAGGCATCGGAAGGCGCCAGGACTCAGGCGAAGGGGGCGCTATTCTAGCGGCTGGCCGTCCTTGACGCATCTTTAACGATTTCTGGGTCGTGCGTATGGATGCGGGCCGGCGGAAGGCCTGCGCCGCATGCGCTCCGGCGCAGGCCTTCCGCCGGGACAACCGGGCGACGACAGGAACGCTCCGGGCCGGGAAACCGCCGATTGGAAGGTGCGCGGCAGGAAGCGTCACCCAAGCCGGAGCACCGGCCGCAACCACGGCAGCGCCCACGAGCGGCCTGATTCCTCGACCGCCCTCATTCAAGGCATGGTGCAAAGGCGCCGGCGCGCGCCGGCAGCGGTCAGCGGCACTGCCAGGCGCTGAAACGCTGGCT
Organism: Stenotrophomonas sp. Steno-Z2; assembly: GCF_056393235.1. Taxonomy (NCBI): domain Bacteria; kingdom Pseudomonadati; phylum Pseudomonadota; class Gammaproteobacteria; order Lysobacterales; family Lysobacteraceae; genus Stenotrophomonas; species Stenotrophomonas sp. Steno-Z2. The sequence continues at coordinate 799,710 of NZ_JBWJOY010000001.1, forward strand.
GCCGTCCGCCGGCGGTGCCGCCGCCTGGATCGCGTTGGCGCCGGCGCTGGGCGCTTCGTTGCGCGCCAGGGTTTCCAGTTCTTCCTGCACGCGCAGCGGGTTGCGGTTGTAGAAACCCACCTTGCTCTTGACCGAGACCACGATCTCGCCCTTGGCCACGCAGCCCGGTGCCACCGGGCCGGCCGGCAGCACGCGCACCGCCTTGCCGCCGCTTTCGATCGGCACCCAGGTGCAGGCGGCCGTGCTGGCAATCAGGGCGGAAAGGATCAGAGCGCGCATGGACGGGTCCTTGTGGAGATCAGAGGGGATTGTGCCGGGCAGGGATGAATCGATGATGATCCGCGGCCCGCCCTGCGGGGGGCGGGCCGCGGCAATGCCTTACTTCGCGGCCGGCACCGGGTTGCCGTCGCTGTCGACCACGATCACCTCGCCCAGGCCCAGCGCGCGCACCGGCGCCTCGGTCTGCTTGAGGTCGCCGACCACCACCCAGGTCAGCTTCGACGGGTCCAGCGTCTTCGCCGCCTCGGCCACCTGCGCCGGGGTCATCGCCTCGATCTCGGCCTTGCGCTTGAACACGTAATCGTCCGGGCGCTGGTAACGCACGATGCCGCCGATGGTGTTCATCACCGCCGAGGCAGTCTCGTAGGCGCCTGGCAGGCTCAGCGTCTGGATGTTGCGGATGCGCGCGACCTCGTCGGCCGTCGGCGGACGCTGGCCGCTGGCGAACTGGCTGATCTCGGCCTGCATTTCCTTCATGGCCTCGCCGGTCTTGTCGATCTGCACCGGCGCCACCGCCATCCACGGCCGCTGCCCCAGCGCGCCGCTGGCGCTCGAACGCGCGCCGTAGGACCAGTGCTTGTCCTCGCGCAGGTTCATGTTCAGGCGCGAAGTGAAGTCACCGCCCAGCACGCCGTTGGCGATGTCGAAGCGGGTCGTGCCCGGGTCCATGGTCGACGGCACGACCTGGCCGGCGAACAGGTTGGCCTGCACGGCGCCGGGCTGGTCGATCAGGTACACGCGCGCCTTGTCGGGACGGGCGACCGCGGACGGCGCGCCCACCTCCGGCGCCGCGCCCTCGCCCTTCCAGTCGCCGAACTGGCGCTCCAGCAGCGGCACGATCTCCTTCAGCGTGGTGTCGCCGACCACGATCAGGGTCGCGTTCTCCGGGCGCACCCAGTCCTTGTGGAAGGACACCAGGTCGTCGCGGCCCAGCGCCTGGATCGCGGCCTCGTCGCCGCTGCCGGTGAACGGGATCGCGTACGGGTGGCCCTTGCCGTACAGCAGCGGCGGCAGCACGCGCATCGCCACCGCGTTCGGGTTGACCTTCTCTTGCTTGATGCCGGCGATCCAGGTGGCCTTGATGCGGTCGATCTCGCTCTGGTCGAAGCGCGGCGCGCGCAGCGCGTCGGCATACAGGGCAAGCGACGGCGCCAGGTTTTCCTTCAGCGCCGACAGGTAGACGTTGGCGCCGTCCAGCGAAGCGCCGGCACCGATGCGCGCACCCAGCGCGTCGGCGGCGTCGGCGAAGGCCAGCGAGCCGAGCTTGCCGGCACCTTCGTCGAGCATGCCCATGGTGAAGTTGGCGGTGCCCGGCTTGCGGCCCTGGTCGGCGGTGAAGCCGCCCTGGAACTCGTAGCTGAACTGCACCACCGGGATGTCATGGCGCTCGGCCAGGACCACCTGCGTGCCGTTCTTCAGCGTGGCGCGCTGCAGCTGCGGGAACTTCAGCTCCGGGAAGGTCGTGGTCTGCGGCACGCCGGCGCTGCGGTCCACCTGCGAGGGCAGCGCCTGGTACTTCGGATCGACCGCCGGCACGTTGAACGGCGCCGGCTTGCCCGAGGGCAGTTCCTCCAGCGCCACGCGCTCGCCCGGCTCGACCACCAGGGTGTGGTCGCCCACGCCCAGCCACTTCGCACCGGCTGCCTTCAGGTCGGCGGCGCTGGCGTTCTGGATGTTGGCCAGCGAGGTGCGGAAGCAGCCCGGGTCGCCTTCGTAGACGGCGCATTCGGCCAGCGCGTCGGCCTTGCCGCCGAAGCCGCCTATCCGCTCGATGCCGCGGATGAAGCCGGCGCGGAACGCGGTCTTGGCGCGCGCCAGCTCATCGGCGCTCGGGCCTTCGGCCACCAGCTTCTTCAGCTCCTCGTCGATGACCGCTTCGACCTTTGCCGGGTCCACGCCCTGCTTGACCGTGGCCATGATGATGAAGTTCGAGCCCAGCTGCGACGGGCCGACCATGGTGCCGATGTTGTCCACCAGCTTGTCCTGGTGCAGCAGGCGCTGGTCCAGGCGCGAGGACTTTGCGCCGCCCAGCACCTGCGCGAACAGCTGCAGCTGGTCGATGTCGGTGGTGCCGACCTGGGCCACGTTCCAGGCGCGGTAGATGCGCGCCTGCGGCACCTTGTCGGTCATCACCTCGCGGGTGGAGGCGGCGCGCTGGGCCACGTCCACCTTCGGCTGGGCCATGCTCGGGCCGGCCGGGATGTCGCCGAAGTAACGGGCGACCTTCTCCTTCGCGGTGGCCACGTCGATGTCGCCGGCCAGCACCAGCACCGCGTTGTTCGGGCCGTACCAGGTGCGGAACCAGGTCTTCACGTCGTCCAGCGAGGCGGCGTTGAGGTCGTTCATCGAACCGATCACGCCGTGGTGGTACGGGTGGCCGGCCGGGTACAGGGCGCGGGTCAGCTTGTCCCACACCTGGCCGTAGGGCTGGTTCTCGCCCTGGCGCTTCTCGTTCTGCACCACGCCGCGCTGTTCGTCGAGCGCGGCCTGGTCGATCGCGCCGAGCAGGTGGCCCATGCGGTCGGACTCCATCCACAGCGCCATGTCCAGCGCGGTGGTGGGCACGTTCTGGAAGTAGTTGGTGCGGTCGGTGTTGGTGGTGCCGTTCTGGTCGGTGGCGCCGACCTGCTTGAAGGGCTCGAAGAACTCGCCATGGTGGTTCTCGCTGCCCTGGAACATCAGGTGCTCGAACAGGTGGGCGAAGCCGGTGCGGCCGGACGGCTCGTCCTTGGCGCCGACGTGGTACCAGATGTTGACCGCCACGATCGGCGCCTTGCGGTCGGTGTGCACCACCACGCGCAGGCCGTTGGGCAGGGTGAACTCCTCGAACGGGATGTCCACCGCCGGCGCGGCGGCCGGGGCTTTCGCCGCGGCGGCCAGCGGCATGCCGGCGAATCCACCGAGGGCGATGCCGAGCGCGGCGGCGAGAAGGGCGGTCCGGGGTGTTGCTGCGTTCATCCCACTTTCCTTGAGCAATGAATGTGAACGGCGATCCTAACCGCGCGCGCAGCGGGCGGCATACGCCATGGGTCATGGGTGAGCGCATGCCGCGGCGCGGCGGTGTGTGGGGTGTGACGCGCGCAGACGCCCTCCTTTCCCGCGTCCCGCGCCTCCCCGGCCGCCATCGGCCGCCATCGGCCGCCGGGCTGGAGACCCGCCTGCACAGCCGTCCGTTGTCCGCGGACACAGGGCCCCAGGCGGCGGTGTCCGGACAGCGGACACTTTTCTCGATGAAATATCCATACAAATCAACGGGATAAAGTTGGCACGCATCCTGCTTTATCTACCCCTGCAGCCCGGGGTGAATCAAACAATTCATGACTGGAAGCTGAACAAATCAAAGGAAAGCAAAAAATTCCTTGCATCCCGAGATTTGGTGTACTACCTTACTACCACACCACCGTTCACACACACCAAACAGGCCCCGCCATGAACACCAAGTCCTTCGCCATCGCCCTCATCGTCGCCGCCGGCTTCGCCGCCTCCGCGCATGCCTCCAACATCGTCACCCTGGAAACCGTGCAGGTGCGCCCGTCCGCCGACCAGCTGGCCCAGGCCGAACACGAGCGCACCAGCGCCATTCCCACCCTGTCGTCGGTGCAGGTGCGCCCGACCGCCGGCCAGATCGTCGAACTGGCTGCCGAGCAGGCCGCCGCCCAGCTGGCCGCGCATACCCCGGTGGCGATCGGCGCCAGCATCGGCCAGTGGATGGTCTCGCTGCCGGCCATCACCGTTCGCCCGGACGCCCAGCAGGTCAAGGCGCTGGCCGGCGAGCTGGCCGCCGACACCCTGGGCCAGGTCGCCAACGGGATGGTCGCCAAGTGAGTCCTCGTCCCGATCCGGACCTGTCCGTGCCGCATCCGCACGGTGCATGCCCCGCTCCCCCGTCCGTCAACGGCCACGGCGGCGCGGACAGGTTCTAGCGAGACGACCCCGGCGTAAACTGCGCCGATGAGCGTTCCTCCCGTTTTCCATGTACTGCTGTTCCAGCCCGAGATCCCGCCCAACACCGGCAACGTGATCCGGCTCTGCGCCAACACCGGCGCCCGGCTCCACCTGATCGAACCGCTCGGCTTCGACCTCAGCGACAGGCAGCTCAAGCGGGCCGGCCTGGATTACCACGAATACGCGCGCCTGCAGGTCCACCCCGACCTGGACACCGCGCTGGCGCGCATCGCGCCCAACCGCCTGTTCGCCATGAGCACCCGCGCCAGCGTGCGCTACGACACCGTGCGCTTCGCCGACGGCGATGCCTTCCTGTTCGGCCCGGAAACACGCGGCCTGCCGCAGGACCTGCTCGACAGCCTGCCCGCCGGCCAGCGCCTGCGCCTGCCGATGCAGCCGGACAACCGCAGCCTCAACCTCTCCAACTCGGTCGCCGTGGTCGTGTTCGAGGCCTGGCGCCAGCATGGGTTTCCCGGCGGGAACTGAGCTCCGCAGGTGCAGGGGTCGCCGCTGCATTGATGCAGTATGCTCCGCACTCCGCGCGGATCCCTGCGCCAATCACGGAAGAACCATGTTTCGAGCCACTGTTGTTGCAGCCCTGTTTGGAGTGGCCCTGGCCGGCCCGGCCCACGCCTCCACGACGGCGCCAGCCCTGGATACCAGCAAGCCGACAGCCGCGCAGATCCAGCGCATCCATGCCGACCTCGCCGACCACAGGACCTATAGCGAGCTGAGCCAGGGCGACCGCGCCCAGGTCGTCAATGCGCTGTCGCGGATCAGCGGCACGCTCGGCGACGACGCCGTCCTGTCCAGCCTGCACCCGACCGCGCAGGTGGAAGTCGTGAACGACCAGGAGCTGGTCAACACCCTGCTCGCCAAGGCACGTGCGGACAGCCGCCTGGTATGCCGCCGCGAGAAGCTGACCGGCAGCAACCGCGCCCAGACCGTCTGCATGACCGTGGCCGAACGCGATGCCGCGCGCGAGCGCAGTATGGAGGCGATGCGCAAGACCGGCTTCAGCCAGCCCGAAAACCGGCCCTGACGGGTCGCTGCCCGGTTCGCCAGCTCAGCGCTGGCGACCGAGCACTCCCTGCAGTCGCAGTTCCTGCAGACGGATGTCGTCCAGCGACAATATTTCCCGCATCACCTGTTCGGTGTGCTCCCCCAGCACCGGCGCCGCGTGCCCGTAGCGCAGCGGCGTGGCCGAGAACTTCAGCGGGTTGCGCACCATCGCCACGCTGCCGCCACCGGCGTGCGGCAGTTCGATGCGCAGCCCGCGCGCCTGCACCTGCGCATCCTCGAACACCTGGTCGATGCGGTTGACCGGGTTGGCCGGCACCCCCACCTGTTCCAGCGCGGCCAGCCAGTGCGCGGCCGGGCGCGTACGCAGGCGCTGCTGCAGCAGCGGCACCAGCCCGGTGCGGTGCGCCACGCGCGCGGCGTTGGTGGCATAACGTGGATCGGCCGCCAGCTGCGGCTCGCCGATCACCCCGCACAGGCGCACGAACTGCGCGTCGTTGCCGACCGCCAGCATGAAATAGCCGTCGGCCGCGGGCATCACCTGGTACGGCACGATGTTCGGATGCGCGGTGCCCTGCCGGTCCGGCACGACGCCGCCGACCAGCCAGTTCGAGGCCTGGTTGGCCAGCCATGCCACCTGCGTGTCCAGCAGCGCCAGGTCGATGTGCTGGCCCTGGCCGCTGCGTTCGGCATGGCGCAGCGCGGCCAGGATCGCGGTGGCCGCGTACATGCCCGTCATCAGGTCGGTGGCGGCCACGCCTACCTTCTGCGGTCCACCGCCGGGCGTGCCGTCCGGCTCGCCGGTCACGCTCATCAGGCCGCCAATGGCCTGGATCGCCGCGTCGTAGCCGGCGCGCTGCGCGTACGGGCCGTCCTGCCCGTAGCCGGTGATCGAGCAGTACACCAGGGCCGGGTTGAGCGCGCGCAGGCTGGCGTAGTCCAGCCCGTACTTCGCCAGCCCGCCGACCTTGTAGTTCTCCACCAGCACCTGGCACTGCGCGGCCAGCGCGCGGATCAACGCCTGCCCTTCCGGCAGGGTGAAGTCGATGGCGACCGAGCGCTTGCCGCGGTTGGCGCACAGGTAATACGCCGACTCGGTGGTGTCGTGGCCGTCGGCATCCTTCAGGAACGGCGGCCCCCAGCCACGGGTGTCGTCGCCCGCGCCGGGGCGCTCGACCTTGATGACGTCGGCACCGAAGTCGGCCAGCACCTGGGTGGCCCACGGCCCGGCCAGGATGCGCGACAGGTCGAGTACGCGGATTCCTTCGAGCAACATCATCCGACCACCACGCAGCACAGTCCGGGAACACGAAGGTTGCCATGCAGGCACCGGCGATGACACCGCCATGCCCTGCCCGCGGCCGGTGGCTCCGCCCGGCGCGGCCCATCTCCCCTCAGCAATCCTGTTCCGCGGCCTCGCGCCCTTGTTGGCGGATGAGGGCCTCCTCACGGGCGTTGTTGATGGCGTCGCGCACGCCATCCAGGTCGACCGCGCGCAGATCCGGGGTGAATCTACCGGTCAACACGCTGTCCGGCCGCAGGTCACCCGTCTGGAACAGCTCCCACATTTCCTCGCCGTACCAGGTGTCGAACAGCTCCGGCGCCGAACGCCCGAGCCAGGCGGTGAGGTTGTTGACGTCGCGCAGCAGCATCGCGCGGGCGGCATTGTTGCCGCCCGCGCTGACCACCTGCGGAAAATCGATGACCACCGGACCGTCCGCGCCGATCAGCACGTTATAGGGCGACAGGTCGCCGTGGACCAGCCCGCAGCACAGCATCAGCTTGACCTGCTGCACCAGCAGCGCGTGGAACTGCCGGGCCCGCCCGCCATCGAGGTCGACCTCGCCCAGGCGCGCGGCGCTGAAGCCTTCAGCATCGGTGACCAGTTCCATCACCAGCACCCCATGGAAGTAGCCGAACGGCTCGGGAACGCGCACGCCGGCCTGGCGCAGCTGGTACAGGGCATCCACCTCGGTGTTCTTCCACGCCGCTTCCTGCTGCCTGCGGCCGTACCTGCTGGCCTTGCCGATGGCGCGCGCCTCGCGCGAACCACGCACCTTGCGCCCTTCCTGGTACTGCACGCGCTGCTGGAAACTGCGCTGGGCCATGTCCTTGTAGACCTTGGCGCAGCGGATCTCATCGCCGCTGCGGACGACATAGACCGCCGCTTCCTTGCCGCTCTTGAGCGGGCGCAGCACTTCGTCGATGACGCCGTCGTCGACGAGCGCCTGCAACTGCGGGGGTATCTTCATGTCCAGTCAAGGGAAAAGCGGCCGGCATGATCGCATGCAGGCCGCCCTTTGCTCAGAACGCGTTGATGCCGGTCAGCTCGCGGCCGATCACCAGCTGGTGCACGGTCTCGGTGCCTTCATAGGTGATCACCGATTCCAGGTTCAGCGCATGGCGGATGGCGCCGTGCTCGGTGGTGATGCCGGCGCCGCCGAGCAGGTCGCGGCATTCGCGGGCGATGTCGATGGCCAGGCGGCAGTTGTTCCACTTGGCCAGCGATACCTGCTGCGGCTGCATCTGCCCGGCGTCCTTCAGGCGGCCCAGCTGCAGCACCAGCAGCTGGCCGGCGGTGATGCGCCGGGCCATGTCGGCCATCTTGATCTGCGCGCTCTGGGTCGCCGCGACCGGGCGGCCGAACAGGATGCGCTCCTTGGTGTAGGCCAGCACTTCGTCCAGGCAGGCGATGGCCGCGCCGATCGGGCCCCAGGTGATGCCATAGCGGGCCTGGGTCAGGCAGCCCAGCGGGCCCTTCAGTCCCTTCACGTTGGGCAGGCGGTTGGCATCGGGCACGCGCACATTGTCGAAGAACAGCGCGCCGGTCACCGAGGCGCGCAGGCTCATCTTGTGCTTGATCTCCTGGGCGGTGAAGCCCGGCGTGCCCTTCTCGATCACGAAGCCCTGCACGCCGTCGTCGGTGTTGGCCCAGACAATGGCGATGTCGGCCACCGAGCCGTTGGTGATCCACATCTTGGAACCGTTGATCACCCAGTCGCCGCCGTCCTTCACCGCGCGGGTCTTCATGCTGGCCGGGTCCGAACCGCCGTGCGCCTCGGTCAGGCCGAAGCAGCCGATGACCTTGCCGCGCGCCATGTCCGGCAGCCAGCGCATGCGCTGCTCTTCCGAGCCGTAGGCGTAGATGGGATACATGCACAGCGAGCTCTGCACCGAGACGAAGCTGCGCAGGCCCGAGTCGCCGCGCTCCAGCTCCTGGCAGATCAGGCCGTAGCTGACGCCGTTGAGGCCGGCGCCGCCGTACTGCTCCGGCAGCGAGCTGCCCAGCAGGCCCATGTCGGCGATCTCGGGGATCAGTTCGGTGGGGAAGCGGCCCTGGTCGAAGCAGTCGCCGATGATCGGCAGCACGCGCTCGTCGGTGAAGCGGGCCACGGAGTCCTGCACGGCGCGCTCCTCCTCGCTCAGCAGCGAACGCACATCGAACAGGTCGAACGGATTGAGGGTCTTCAAAGTCATTGCTGTCTCGGAAAATGCCGTCACGGCCGGAAGGTTGGACGGATAAGGTAGTCCATCCGTGCCGGGAAGATTGCTGCGGCCGCACGTTGACAGACGCCGGCGGCCAGGCCGGCCGGCGCTCCAGGCGGTTCCACGGGAGGACTGGCGCCCCTGCCCGCCACGGCGCAGCCCAACCAACGGAACAGGCACGGTCGGCGGCCGACGCGGTATGGTGTCGCCCTTTCCGCCCTCCGAAGCCCGCCGATGCCTGCCAATCCGTCCGTTGCCGACCCGGCTCCGCCGTCGCAGAAACTGGAACGCGCGCTCAAACCGCGCCAGCTGATCATGATGGGCCTGGGCAGCGCGATCGGCGCCGGCCTGTTCCTCGGCTCGGGCGTGGGCATCCAGGCCGCCGGCCCGGCGGTGCTGCTGTCCTACCTGGTCGCCGGCACGCTGGTGATCATCATGATGCACGCCATGGGCGAGATGGCCGCGGCGCGGCCGGCCAGCGGCGCATTCTCGGTGTACGCCGCCGACGCGCTGGGCGCCACCGCCGGCGCCACCATCGGCTGGCTGTGGTGGGTGCAGCTGGTGATCGTGATCGCCGCCGAATCGGTGGGCGCGGCCGGCCTGCTGGCGACGCTGTGGCCGCAGCTGTCGGTGCCGCTGACCTCGCTGGCGTTCATGGTGGTGTTCACCGTCATCAACCTGATGGGCGTGCGCAACTACGGCGAGTTCGAGTTCTGGTTCGCCATCCTCAAGGTCGCCGCGATCGTCGCCTTCATCCTGGTCGGCATCGCCCTGCTGTGCGGGCTGCTGCCGGGCGTGGCCTCGCCGGGCCTGTCCAACGTGTTCGACCACGGCGGCTTCGCGCCCAAGGGCCTGGCCGGCGTCGGCGCGGCGCTGCTGGTGGTGGTGTTCGCCTTCGGCGGCACCGAGATCGTGGCGGTGGCCGCGGCCGAGACCCAGGACCCCGAGCGCAGCCTGGCGCGCGCGATCCGCACCGTGGCCTGGCGCATCCTGGTGTTCTACATCGGTTCGATCGGCGTGATCATCGCCGTGGTGCCGTGGACCAGCGAATCGCTGAAGTCGCCGTTCGCCGCGGTGCTGCAGGTCGCCAACATCCCCGGTGCGGCCGCGGCCATCACCCTGATCGCGGTGATCGCCCTGCTGTCGGCGCTCAACGCCAACCTCTACGGCGCCTCGCGCATGATCCACTCGCTGGCCGCGCGCGGCGAAGCACCGCGCTGGCTGGCGCGCGTCAGCCGCAGCCAGGTGCCGGTGCTGGCGGTGCTGGCCAGCGTGCTGTTCGGTTTCGCCGCCACCGTGCTGGAGCTGCTGTACCCGGACCGCGTGCTGCCGGTGCTGCTGAACGTGGTCGGCTCGACCTGCCTGCTGGTGTGGACCATCACCCTGGTCTCGCAGCTGATCCTGCGCCGCCGCGCCGAGCGCCTGGGCACGCCGCTGCCGTTCCGCATGGCCGGCTTCCCGTACCTGACGGTGCTGGCGCTGGCGATCCTGGTGCTGATCTTCGCGCTGCTGCTGTCGGCGCCGGAAACCCGCCTGCAGTTCCTGTCGATGGCCGCGCTCACCGCCGCCATCGCCGTGGTCAGCGGCCTGGCGCGGCGCCTGCGCGGCGGCTGAGCACGCCGCCGGGCCCGGAAATCCGGGCCCGTTCCGCGGCGGGCTTGTATTGGCGCGCGGGTGAGGGCAGGCTCCGCCCAACCGAGGCCCGCCATGCCGACTCCCGATCCCCGCGTCGATGCCTACATCGCCAGCGCCGCCGCCTTCGCGCAGCCGATCCTGCGCGAGATCCGCCAGCGCGTGCACGCCGCCTGCCCCGATGCCGAGGAAGCTATCAAATGGGGCATGCCCGCCTTCCTGCGTCGCGGCAGGCTGCTGTGCGGCATGGCCGCGTTCAAGGCGCATGCCGCGCTGAACCTGTGGTCGCGCGACGGCGGGGACCGCGGCGCCGGCGAGGGCATGGGCCAGTACGGCCGGCTGCTGTCGGTCGCCGACCTGCCCGGCAAACGCGAATTCGCCGCCCAGCTGCGCCAGGCCATGCAGCGCCTCGACGATGGCGCGCCGGCACTCAAGCGCACGCCGCGGCCGCCGCTACCCATGCTGCCGGCCTTCGCGCAGGCGCTGGCCGCGGCACCGCAGGCCAGGGCCACGTTCGACGGCTTCGCGCCCGGCGCCCAGCGCGACTACCTGGAGTGGATCGGCGAGGCCAGGCGCGAAACCACCCGCCAGCAGCGCATCGCCCAGGCCATCGAATGGCTGGAACAGGGCAGGCGCCGCCACTGGAAGCACGAAAGGCATTGACGCCGGCCCCGCCAACGATTCCACTTGCCCCCGAAAGCACGACCCGACTCCCCACGCAACGCCATGACCGACCTCGAAGACCTCATCCAGCGCGCCATCGACCCTTCATCCGTCAAGCTGGAAGGCACCCTCACCAATCCCCCGTCCTTCGGCGTCTACCTGGTCGAGGACACCGACGACGGCAGCCAGCACTACCGCTTCGGCAGCCATCCGGTGCGCATGCAGGAGCTGGAGGACAGGTTCGGCGGCTGCGAGCTGGAATACCTGTTCCTGTCGCGCGAGGACGCCGCGGCGGTGACCTCGGCGCTGAACAAGCGCGAGGAATGACCCCGCCGCCGTAGGAGCGGCTTCAGCCGCGAAAAGGGCATTCCCGGGAAGTCGCTACTGAAATCCCCCCTCCTTCGCTGGAATCGAGGACTGGCGGTACAGCCCCTTTCGCGGCTGAAGCCGCTCCTACGGGGCGCGTGCGACGAATCCGGCTGCGCGCATCGGGCGCCTATCCGATCACCCGCCTGAACGGCGGCAGCGCGTCGATGATGCGTTTGCCGTAGCGGCGCGTGAGCAGCCGCGAATCGAGGATGACCACGCGGCCGGTGTCGGTGGACGTGCGGATCAGGCGCCCGGCGAACTGGGTCAGCGTGCGCAGCGCGTGCGGGATCGCGATCAGGTTGAAGGAATTCAGCCCGCGGCTCTCAAACCACTCGCTCAGCGTCGAGGTCTGCGGATCGGTCGGCACCGCGAACGGCACCTGGGTGATGACCACCGTGGTGCAGGCCTCGCCCGGCAGGTCCAGGCCCTCGCCGAACGAATTGAGCCCGAACAGCACCGAGCCCTCGCCCGCGGCGGTGCGGCGCAGGTGCTCGTCGATCATCTTCTGCTTGGCGCCCTCGCCCTGCACCAGCACCTTTCTGCGCAGCGTGGCGGGCATCAGCTCGGCCACCTTCTCCATCTTCCAGCGCGAGGTGAACAGCACGATGCTGCCCTTGTCCCAGTCCAGCTCCGCGGCGAGGTACTTCGCCACCTCCTTCGGGTGGCGTTCGCGGTCGTCCGGCGTCACCGGGAACGGCGGCACCACCAGCTGCGCCTGGTTGGCCAGGTCGAACGGCGAGGCCAGCGATACCATCTCCGCCTCTTCCGGAATGCCGTTGTCGATGGCCAGCGCCTGGAAATCGCCGCCGCCGGTGAGCGTGGCCGAGGTCATCACCACCGAATCCACCTCGTCCCACAGCAGCTTGCGCAGCACCATCGCCGCCGATACCGGCGAGCAGTGCAGCACGTGCTCGCCGTCGCGGGTCAGGGTGATCCAGCGCGCCATCGGCGGCTGGCCTTCCTTGTCCTCGCGGCGCCAGCCGGCCCACAGGTCGTACTGCTGCTGGATCATCTCCAGCGCCATGCCCAGGCTGCGCTGCAGACGCTCGTGGCCGGCGTCCTCCGGCTTGCCCTTGGCCACCTGCGCGGCGGCCGCCGTGGCCCAGTTGAGCAGGGTGCGGGTCTCGTCGGCCAGTTCTTCGATCGGCTGCTTCCATGCCTCCGGCAGGCGGCCGTTGGCGGCGCGCCACAGCGGCTCGCGCTCGTCCGGCGCCGGCGTCCATACCTGCGCGATGCCGTCGGCGAAGGCCTTGAGCAGCCTGCTGACGCGCGCGGCCGCTTCGATCGCCTCGTTCGGCAGCAGGTTGCCGAGCTTGTCCTTGTCCACCGCGCGGTACGCGCCGGCGATGACGATCTGCAGGCGCCCGGTACGCCGCGCCATGTCCTCCAGCGGCAGGCTGGCCGCGCCCTGGTCGATGGCGACGTTGCCGATGTGGTGGCCTTCGTCCAGTACCAGCAGCATGTCGCCGGGCGGGGCGATCAGCGGCTGGCCGTTGTCGGACTCGCCGATGGACAGCGCCGACAGCAGCAGCGCGTGGTTGGTCACCACGATCTGCGCCTCGCGCACCTCGTTGCGCGCGCGCAGCACCGGGCACTGCGTGGAATAGGCGCAGCGGCGTCCGGCGCAGCCCGAGGCCGGCGTGGTGATGCGCAGGCGCAGGCCGGGCGTGACCGCCTCCGGCGCGTTGTCCAGGTCGCCGTTCCAGCGCCCTTCGGTGAAGGCGCGCATCAGCCTGCCGGCCACGTCCATCTCGATCGGCGCCAGCGGCCGGTCGTAGAGCGGCGCGTCGTCGCCGAACATGCTGTCCTGCGCGCCCTCGCCCTGCGCCTCGGCGGCGTTGCGCGTGCACAGGTAGCGGGTGCGGCCCTTGGCCAGCGCCACCGTGGCCTGCAGGCCGGTGGCCTTGAGGAAGTTGGGAATGTCGCGCTCGACCAGCTGCGACTGCAGCGCCACCGTGCCGGTGCTGACCACCAGCTTCTTCTTCGATGCCAGCGCGATGGGCACGCCGGCGGTCAGGTAGCCCAGGCTCTTGCCGACGCCGGTCGGCGCCTCGACCACGCCCACGCCGCCGGTGGCCAGCGCGCGCGAGACCACCCCGATCATCTGGCTCTGCGAGCGGCGCGTGCTGAAACCGGGGGTATTGGCCTGCAGCTTCGCGTAGGCGTCGCGGATGGCCGCCTTCACTTCCTCGGTCAACGCCCGCGGCGCTTCCACTTTCTCCGTCACGCCGTCCTGCCGCCTGCTACGTTCATGGCCGGCATTTTCCCATACCGGCGCGACACGCGCCCTGCAGGTGCCGGGCTTGCCCGGCACGAGGGCTTCACCGGCGTGGGTTCATGCCCCGCACCCCGGCGGGCATGGGCTCCGGCACGAACATATCGATGCCCGGTCCATCCCCGCAGGCGCCGGGCTCGCCCGGCGCGGGCCTTCACCGGCCCGGCTTCATGCGGGGCAAGCCCCGCATCCATGGCGAGTACATGCCTCCGCATGGCGCTCCGACACACATCACGGAGATCACTGATACACGCCATCACTGCTGGTCGATAGGGTGCCTCCATGTCCAGCCCAAGACTCCGGAAAGGCCACCACTCCACGCAGGGCGCGGTCCATGCCGTCACGGTTGCCACCCGCCACCGGCAGGCGTTGTTCCGGGACGCCTCGCTGGCCGAGATCGTGCGCCAGCAGATGCTGCGCAGCGATCTGGAGGGCTGCAGCCAGACCCACGCCTGGGTAGTGATGCCCGATCACCTGCACTGGTTGTTCACCCTCGACCATGGCGGGCTTTCCGCCTGCCTGCGCCGCTTCAAGTCACGCTCCACGGGGGCCATCAACCAGGTGCGGGGGCAGGGCGGCGCGATCTGGCAGTCCGGCTTCCACGACCATCGCCTGCGCGATGATGAAGACCTGCTGGGACAGGCACGCTACATCGTCGCCAACCCGCTACGGGCCGGGCTGGTAACCGACGTCCGCGAATACCCGCACTGGGGATGCCAATGGATCTCGCGCCATGGGGGACTCGATGACCCGTAGCCGAAGCTCCATGCGGGGCAAGCCCCGCATCCATGGCGGGCATGGGCTGCCTGCGCATGGAGCGCTCCGGCACAACCGGCCTGGAATCCTGCAGGTGCCGGGCTCGCCCGGGATGGCTTCACCGGCACGGTTCATGCGGAGCAGGTCCCACATCCTCGGCGGGCATGGCCCCCGTACGAAACATCGCGACACACGCCCCTCGGTGCCGGGCTCGCCCGGCACCGGTCCGCGCCAACCCGGGCGCGGCTCAGGCTTTCGCCTGACTACGCAGCGCCCTGGCCAGCGCCCAGGCCAGCAGCACGAAACCGACCGCTTCCAGCAGCGACAGCGCGAAATGGCCGATGCCCAGCCAGGTATTGAGCCCGACGACGCGGTCGAAATTGCCGGCGGCGATCAGCAGCAGCGGCAGCACCGCCAGCACCGCGCCGAGCAGCGTGGTCGCCATCAGGATCGCCAGCGCCCACAGCGCGGCGCTGCGCGCCATCGCCTTCGGCGCGCCCAGCAGCAGCACCAGCGCCACGCCCAGCGCGATCATCACCGGCAGGCGGTAACCGACCGATACCAGCAGCGAGCTGAGCAGTTGCGCCTGGTCCATGCCGCTCAGTCCGCGGTGACCAGGGTGGCGGCGCGTTCGCGCAGCCCGGCGTAGACCGCGTCGGTTTCGGGCCGCACGCCATGCCATTGCTGGAAACTTTCGGCGGCCTGCTCGACCAGCATGCCGAGGCCGTCGAAGTAGTTGCGGCAGCCGGCCGCGCGCGCCCACGCCAGGAACGGGATCGCCGCCTCGCCATAGTTCAGGTCCACCGCCGTGGTCAGGCTGTTGACCAGCGACAGCGGCAGGCTGAAGGGCGCGCCGTCGCTGCGCCCGGCGGAGGTGGCATTGATGATCAGCTCGAAATCGCCCTGCTCGCGCAGCGCATCCCAGTACGCCGAGATGGCGCGGCCTGGTTCGCTCATCGCATCGACCAGGGCGTCGGCGCGTTCGGGCGTGCGGTTGGCCACGACCAGTTCCAGGATGCCGGCGTCGAGCAGCGCCGGTGCCACGCCGCGCGCGGCGCCGCCAGCACCGAGCAGCAGCACACGGCGGCCGCGCAGGTCCAGGCCGTGGCGGCCGGTGAGGTCGCGTACCAGGCCGATGCCGTCGGTGTTGTCGCCATGCCAGCGCGCGCCCTTGCGCAGCAGGGTGTTGACCGCGCCGGCGCGCTGCGCACGCGAGGTGGTGGTGGCGCACAGCGCGAACGCCGCTTCCTTGTGCGGCAGGGTCACGTTGGCGCCCACGCCGCCGTCGGCGGCGAAGGCTTCCAGCGCCGCGGCGAAATCCTGCGGCGAAGCCTCGATGGCGCGGTAGTCGATCTCGATCCCCTGCGCCCTGCCGAAGGCGGCCTGGATGCGCGGCGACTGCGAGTGGGCGATGGGCTGGCCAAAGACGGCGTAGCGGGCGGCGCTCATGATGATCCTCTGCATGACCTAGACTGGCGCGATCCCTGGCTTGCGGAACCCTCCATGCGGACCCGATCGCTGCTGCTCGCGCTGTCTGCGAGTCTACTCTTTGCGCCGCGGGTGACGGCACTGGCCGAGTTCGGCATCGAAGGCATCGGCGTGGTCTCCACCCGCGCCGACGAACTGCGCGCCACGCGCTCGGCCGACGGCCGGCGCCTGGTCTGGGCCAGCAACCGCGACGGCGGCGCCGGCGGCTGGGACCTGTGGCAGGCCACGTGGCAGGACCCGCGCTGGACCGAACCGCGCCCGCTGCCGCTCGCTACCGCGGCCGATGAGGTCGATCCGTTCCTCAGCGCCGACGGCCGCTGGCTGTACTTCGCCTCCAACCGCAGCGGCGGCCACGGCGGCTTCGACCTGTACCGCGCGGGGCTGCTGGACGATGGCGGCTTCGGTCCGGCGCAGAACCTGGGCCCGGCGATCAACGGCGCCGACGACGAACGCTCGCCCGCCCTGCGCGAGGACGACGGCAGCCTGCTGCTGGCCAGCAACCGCGCCGGCGGGGCCGGCGGCTGGGACCTGTGGAGCGCGCGCCGCGACGGCGACGGTTTCGCCGCGCCGCGGCCGATGACCGGCATCAACGGCGCGGGCGACGAACTGGACGGCGCCTGGCTGGCCGGTGGACGCGCGCTGGTGTTCGCGCGCGGCAATGGCGGCGGTGGCGCGCAGCTGCAGCTGTCGCATTGCCGCAACGGCCAATGGAGCGCCGCCGAACCGTTGGCGCTGTCCTTCAACACCGCCGACGGCGACACCCGCGCCGCGCTGCCCGACGCCAGCACGCCGGGCGAACTGCTGGTCAGCGGCCACGCGCGCGCGCCGCGCGCCGGCGGTTTCGACCTGTACCGGATGCGTGCGCCGGCCAGCGACGGCGGCGGCGATTGCCGCTAGGCGAATGCGCCCACCGCCACGTGCATGGCGCGCGGTGGTGCGCGTCGAGCAAGGTTTCATGCGGGGCGGGCCCCGCATCTACGCTCGGCTGTCGTCGCCCGGGGCCGGCTTGCCGGCGAGCACTTCGGCACGGCGCCGTTCGTAGTCGACCTCGCTGATCCGGCCGGCCTCCCGCAGGCCTGCCAGCTCGCGCAGCCGCGCCTCGATCTCCGGCGGCTGCGGCGACTGCCGCTGCAGGCGCTGCGCGGCCGACGGCAGTTCCGGCGGACGCCGCGCGGCGCGCAGCACGGCGGCGATCACCAGCCCGATCACCAGCGCGAACGCGATCACGCCGACCACCCACACCCCCCACTGCCAGGGCTGCATGCCGGGTGCGTCCATCTCAGCCTTCCCGCAGCCAGCGCGCGATCTGCGGCGCGTAGTAGGTCAGCACGCCGTCGGCGCCGGCGCGCTTGAAGCCGATCATGGCCTCCATCACGCAGCGGCGCTCGTCCAGCCAGCCGTTGGCGGCGGCCGCCTTGAGCATCGCGTACTCGCCGCTGACGTGGTAGGCGAAGGTCGGCACGCCGAACTCCTGCTTCACCCGGTACACCACGTCCAGGTACGGCATGCCCGGCTTGACCATCACCATGTCCGCGCCTTCCTCCAGGTCCAGCGCGATCTCGCGCAGCGCCTCGTCGCTGTTGGCCGGGTCCATCTGGTAGGTGTGCTTGTCGGCCTTGCCGAGGTTGCCGGCGCTGCCCAGCGCGTCGCGGAACGGGCCGTAGAACGCCGAGGCGTACTTGGCCGAATAGGCCATGATGCGCGTGTTGATGTGGCCGGCGTCGTCCAGCGCCTGGCGGATCGCGCCGATGCGCCCGTCCATCATGTCCGAGGGCGAGACGATGTCCACGCCGGCCTCGGCATGCGACAGCGACTGCTTCACCAGCGCATCGACGGTGACGTCGTTGAGCACGTAGCCGCGCTCGTCGATGATGCCGTCCTGGCCGTGCACGGTGAACGGGTCCAGCGCCACGTCGGTCATCACCCCCAGTTCGGGGAAGCGCTGCTTGAGCGCGCGCACCGCACGCTGCGCCAGCCCGTCCGGGTTCCAGGCCTCGGCGGCATCGAGCGACTTGCACGACGGATCGACCACCGGGAACAGGTCGATCACCGGCACGCCCAGTTCCAGCGCCTGCTCGGCCTCGCGCAGCAGCTCGTCGATGGACAAGCGCTCCACGCCCGGCATCGACGCCACCGGCGCGCGCCCGGCCAGTTCGTGCACGAACACCGGCCAGATCAGGTCGTCGGCGGTGAAGGTGTTCTCGCGCATCAGCCGGCGCGAGAAGGCGTCGTGGCGCATGCGGCGCGGGCGGTAGCGGGGATGGAACATGGCGGTACTCCGGATACGGGGGAATGGCTTATTGCAGCAGGTAGCCCTGCGGTTGCAGCGGTTCGGGCAGCGGGCGTTCGCCCAGCGCGTCGAGCACGTCGATCTCGACGGTGCGCACCATCGCGTCCAGTGGCAGGTCGTTGGGTTCCAGGCCGAAGGGCTCTTCCAGCTCCTCGCCCAGCTGGTCCAGGCCGAAGAACGCGTAGGCCAGCAGCATCGACACCACCGGGGTGGCCCAGCCCAGCGCGCCGGCCAGGCCGAACGGCAGCAGCACGCAGAACAGCCACGCGCAGCGGTGCAGCAGCAGGGTGTAGGCGAACGGCAGCGGCGTGCCGGCGATGCGCTCGCAGGCCGCCTGCACCGTGGACAGGGCGTGCAGGCGTTCCTCGAACCGGGCGTACAGATAGGGATCGAGCCGGCCCGTGCGCAGTGGCACGGCCAGTTCGGCGGCGACCAGCGCCAGCAGGCCATCGGGAATGTTCCGCCGCTGCAGCGCGGCCTGCTGGTCCGGCGCCAGCCATGGCGCGGCCGCGGCGGCCTCGTCGCGGCCGCGCAGGCGCGCGGCCAGCGCGTGGGCGAACCCGATCAGCAACCGCGACACGCGCCGGCGCAGCGGCGCGTCGTCGGCCAGCAGCGCATTGGCCTGGCGCACGAAGCTGCGCGCCTCGATCAGCAGCTGGCCCCACAGCTTGCGGCCTTCCCACCAGCGCTCGTGGCAGGCGTTGTTGCGGAAGCTCAGGAAGATCGACAGCACCAGCCCCAGCAGGGTGAACGGCGCCACCGCCAGGCCATCGGCGGCGAAGGGATGATGCAGCTTGGCGAACAGGGCCACGGCCACCGCCAGCACGCCGATCGCCAGCACCCGCGGCGCGATGGCCGGCACGATCGAACCGCGCAGGATGTACAGCAGCTGCCAGCCGCGGGGGCGGGGTCGGATGATCATCGGGGGGTGGTCGCGCCTGCTGCGGGCCCTGTGCGCCGGACCCGTCTGCCGGCAGGGCCCGCCATTCTACGCCTGCCGGTCAGATGAAGCCGCCGCCCAGGCCCAGGCGGATCACCCCGACCACGATCACGGCCACGTTCAGCAGAAGCCCGGCCTTGGCCCGGCCACGGTTGCCGGCGCGGGTGAACAGCAGGCCGACGGCGGCGATGATCGCGCCGACCGCGGCGAACGGGATCAGGAACCAGTTGCCCCAGCCCAGCAGCGGGATGAAGGCCAATACCATCCACAACAGCGCCACGATGCCCCAGATCAGGCTGATCAGTCCCATGTCCTTTCCTCCGCGGGTAAGTGCGCGCAAGATAGCCCGGAAACGGCCGCGATCAAGCGTTCGCCCGGTTCGCGGCCGATTCACGCACGGGCGCCGATGATCCACCCGACACCCACCGGGGAGTGAAACCATGAAATTCCCGTTCGCCATCGCGTTGGGCATCGCCCTGGCCGCAGGCGGCTGCGCCAGCACCTCCAGGGTCATGCTGGGCCAGGCGCGCGCGCCGGTCGACCCGGCCAGCGTGCAGATCTATTCCACGCCGCCGGCCGGCTCGGTGGAGATCGCCCAGCTGGAAGCCTCCAGCGCGGTCGGCTTCGGCACCCAGGGCCAGACCGACGCGGCCATTGCCCGGCTCAAGCGCGAGGCGGCGGCGCTCGGCGCCAATGGCGTGATCCTGATGGGCGTGGGCGCCGGCCGCTCGCCGGTGGGCATGTCGGTGGGCGCCGGCAGTTTCGGCCGGCATACCGGCGGCGGCCTGAGCATGGGCATCCCCACCGAGCAGAAGCGCGCCGCGGGCGTGGCGATCTGGGTGCCGCCGGGCGCGGGCAAGTAGCGAAGCCGGCAAGGCAGAAGCGGCTCCAGCGGCGGGCACTGCGCGCTGGATTCCCACGGCTGATGCGTTTCATTGCTGCGTGTCGTGGTGCCCCTGCGGAAACGCGCATCGCAATGACGGGACGTTGTCGGGGCTTCAACCTCCGCGTGTTTCGCGGCTGAAGCCGCTCCTACGAGAATCAGCTTTGGTTCCGGTATCCACAGGGCCCCGCTGCGGGAGGAATCCAGGCCCAGCCAGAGCCGGAAGGGCGCCTCGCGGCGCCCTTTCTTCCTATCGGCGCTGGGCCGGGATGAATACCTCATCGACCGCGGCGGCCAGCTGGTCCGGCGGCAGCAGGCCCTGGTCGAGCAGGAAGTTGTTGAAGGCCAGGCGGTCGAACCGGTCGCCCAGCGCCAGTTCGGTGCGCATGCGCAGTTCCATGATCCGGGTGTAGCCGTAGAAGTAGCTGCAGGCCTGGCCGGGCGAACGCACGGTGTAGCGGTCCAGTTCCTGGGTGGCCATGGCCTCGGACAGGCCGACGCCATCCACCAGCACCCTGCGCGCCTGTTCGCGGTCGGTCAGGCCGAGGTTGAGCATCGGGTCGAGCATGGCGCGGGCGGCGCGCAGCAGGCGGAACTGCAGGGCGATCATCTGCCCGTCCAGCGGTTCGAACGGCACCAGTTCGGCCTCGGCGTACAGCGCCCAGCCTTCGACGTTGACCGAATTGAACGCGAACAGCGTGCGCGCCAGCGAGATGCCGCGCTCGACCATCGCCGCGAACTGCAGGTCGTGGCCCGGGCGGCCCTCGTGCGCGCTCAGCGTCCATGCCGCCGAGCCGAAGTTGAAGTCGTCGTACTGCGCCTTGCCGCCCGAGGCCGGGTTGCCCAGCGGCAGCACGAAGGTGCCCTGCTGGCCGCTGTTGCCGACCAGCGGCGGCGGCAGGTAGTGCGGCGCCGGCGATGCGGCGCTTTCGGCCTCGCTGCCCAGGCGCATCTGCAGCGGCCGCTGCGGCACGTCGACGATGCGCTGCTGGCGGATGATCGGGTCGATGGCATCGATGACGCCGCGGTAGTGCGCCTGGAGCCGGTCGTCGCCGATCTTGTCCTGCTTCAGCGCGCGGATGACGGCCGCGTAGTCGTTCGCGTCCTCCACCCTGAGGCCCTTGGCCTGCACCACCAGCGGCGCCAGCTGGCGCATCATCGCGCGGGTTTCCATGTACTCCAGCTGGGCGCGCTGCATCAGCAGCGCCGGGTCGACGTCCACGCCCACCTTCCTGAGCTGGAACGCATACAGCTCCGGCGGCAGGCGCGTGTCGGCGCGCGCCTGCGGCAGCACCTCCTGCCGCGTCCAGGCGATGTAGTCCTTCATCTGCGTGGACAGCGTGGCCAGCGCCGCGTCGGCGCCCTTGATGTCGTATTTCGCGAACAGCTTGCCGATGCCGGCGATGTAGGTATCGACGTTGGCCAGCGCCTGCTCGACCTCGATCTTGGTCGGCTGCAGCAGCCCCGGCACGCCGCTCTTCCCGGCGTAGCGCTGCCGCGCCAGCGTGGCCAGCGGCTGCGTGCCCGGCGCCTGGCCGATATAGGCCTTGAGCCGGTCCAGTGCGCGGGCGCGGCGTTCCGGCGCGACCTGGTCGGAAAGCAGGCCGTTGAGCCCGCCGAACACGGCCTGCGGCACGTCCACCCACGGCATCAGGTGCTGCTCCTCGAGCCGGCTGCCCTCGATGTTGCGCTCGGCCGCGGCGATCATGATCTCCAGGTCCTGGCGCACATTGGGGTCGCGTTCGAGCTGGAGCTTTTCGCGCAGCTGCGCGCGTGCCTGCTCCAGCGCGGCGCGGTAGCGCGCGGCGTTGTCCGGGCCCAGGTCGACGACCTTGTCGTCATAACCCGGCACGCCGAAGAAGCTGGCCGTTTCCGGCTGGAACGGTGCCTGCGCGCGCAGCAGGATCTGCGCCAGCTCGTTGCTGTGCGCTACCCAGGCCGGCGCGGCGGGAGCGCTGCCGGCGGGAGGCGCGGCGGCCGCGGCCAGCGGCAGCGGCGCGACCAGGGCAAGGGCGACAGCGAGGACGATGGGCTTCATGCGCGCGGCTCCAGGAGGCGGAGCCGTGACCCTACGCAGTCAGCGGCAGCCCGGCAAGATCGTGCAGTCGCGGTCGCGCGCGTCGCGCAGGTCCACCGGCGCATGCCGGCCCGGCAGCTCCGCCTCCAGGCGCGGATAGGACCAGCGCCCTTCGCGGCGCTGCGCGCGCACGTCGAGCCTGCCGCTGCCGCGCGGGCCCTGGATGCGGATCATCAGCTCGGCGCTGCCGCCATCGCCGAACTGGCTGATGCTGCCGAACGGAAACGGCCTGGCCCGCAGCGGCTGGCCGAGCGCGGCGGCCACTTCCGGGTCGCGGCCGGCGCGCGCCAGCGCCTCGCGGTAGGGCTCGCTGCTTTCCAGCGGCGCGGCCATCTGCCGCAGCCCCATCCAGTAGGTCAGCGACCAGCCGCCGACGATCAGCAGCGCGAACAGCGGCAGCGCCCACCTGAGGTTCCGCTGCAGCCAGTTGCGCGGCGGCCGCTGGCCGGGCGGCCGCGCGCCCGGCAGCGGAGGTGGCAGCGACGACATCCGTGTCCTCCCGGCCCGCTCAGGGCTTGAGGCAGCGCGCGAGGAAGTTCTCGGCGATGCGGTAGCGGTGCAGCGCGTTGCTGCCGGACAGGCCGTGCTTGGCGCCCGGGTAGGTCATCAGCTCGAACGGCTGGCCGCGCTTCTGCAGCGCGCTCATCAGGCTGGTCGAATTGGTGAACAGCACGTTGTCGTCGGCCATGCCGTGGATCAGCAGCAGCGGCGAGGTGAGCCCGTCGATGTGGCTGAGGATGCGCCCTTCGCGGTAGCCGTCGGGGTTGGCCGCCGGCAGGTTCATGTAGCGCTCGGTGTAGTGCGTGTCGTACAGGCCCCAGTCGGTGACCGGCGCGCCGGCCACGCCGCAGGCGTACTGGTCCGAGGCCTTGGCCAGCAGCATCAGGGTCATGTAGCCGCCGTTGGACCAGCCCTGCACGCCGATGCGCGCGGCGTCCACCCACGGTTGCTGCTTCAGCCATTCCACGCCCTTGAGCTGGTCGGCCACTTCCACCGTGCCCTGCACGCCGTACAGCGCGCCGCCGAAATCGCGGCCGCGGCGCGGCGTGCCGCGGTTGTCCAGCGAGAACACCACGTAGCCGTGCTGCGCCAGGTACTGGTTGAACAGGTGATCGCCGCGGCCGGGCCAGCTGTCGGTGACGGTCTGCGACGCCGGGCCGCCGTATACGTACACCGCCACCGGGTACTGTTTCGCCGGGTCGAAGCCGGTGGGCTTGATCAGGCTGTA
The DNA here is from genome assembly GCF_056393235.1 of Stenotrophomonas sp. Steno-Z2. Classification (NCBI taxonomy): domain Bacteria; kingdom Pseudomonadati; phylum Pseudomonadota; class Gammaproteobacteria; order Lysobacterales; family Lysobacteraceae; genus Stenotrophomonas; species Stenotrophomonas sp. Steno-Z2. The sequence continues at coordinate 823,041 of NZ_JBWJOY010000001.1, forward strand.
GTGCAGCGGGGTCCTGCCGTCGGCGGCGGTGAGCGTGCCGTACTCCACCGGCAGCTGCGCGTCGCGGTACTTCGCATACGGGTGCGACGGGTCGGCCAGGTCGTTGTCCAGCAGCGTGGCGATCTTTTCGCCATTGGCGCGGTACAGCTCGATCTGCGGCGGCGTGCTGCTGTTGGACCAGCTGTCCACGTAGACGCTGGCGTTGTTGGCGAACGCGGCGCTGTGCATGCCCGCCGCGCGCGACAGCCTGGCCGGCGCGCCGCCGGCCAGCGGCACGGCGTAGATCTCGCTGCGCAGCGGCGATTCGACGCCGGCGCGGAAGTAGACCTTGCCGGCGTCCTCGTCCACGGCCAGCAGTTCGTCCACCGGCCAGTCGCCCGAGGTCAGCGGGGTGAGCGTGGCGCCGTCCTCGCTGGCCAGGTACAGGTGTTCGAAACCGCTGCGCTCGGACGACCACACGAAGCGCCCGTCCTTGAGGAAACGCAGGTCGTTGTGCAGCGGCACCCAGGTCCGGCTGGTCTCGGTGACCAGGGTGCGCTGGCGGCCATCGGCCAGCGTGGTTTCGATCAGCTCCAGCTTCTTCTGGTCGCGGCTCTGGCGCTGGAAGGTCAGGCGCTGCGGATCGCGCCAGGTGACGCGGGCCAGGTAGATGTCCTGCTCTTTGCCCAGGTCCACCCAGGTCGGCGCTGCACCGGCGCGCGGCGCCACCACGCCGAGCCTGACCAGCACGTTGCGGTCGCCGGCCGCCGGGTAGCGCTGCTCGATCATCTCCACGCGGTCGGCGTACATCTCGTAGCGCTTCTGCACCGGCACCGGCGATTCGTCGATGCGGGCGAAGGCGATGGCCGAGTCGTCCGGCGCCCACCAGTAGCCGGTATGGCGGTCCATTTCCTCGTCGGCGACGAATTCGGCCACGCCGTTGCCGATGGTGGCGCTGCCGTCATGGGTCAGCTGCAGCGACCTGCCGCTGGCCAGGTCGATCACCCACAGGTTGCGCTCGCGCACGAAGCTGACGAAACCGCCCTTGGGCGAGATCTTCGGGTCGGTGGCGAAGCCCTCGCCATGGGTGAGCTGGCGCACCGCCTCGCGGCCCTGCCTGCCCAGGTCGTACAGGTACAGCTCGCCGCCGAGCGGGAACAGCAGGGTCTTCGCGTCGGGCGACCACTGGTAATCGACGATGCCGGTCATCGCCGCGATGCGCTGGCGCTCGCGCCGCGCCTTTTCCTCGTCGCTCAGGGTCTCGGCGCCGGGCAGCACCACCTTGGAATCGACCAGCAGCCGGGTCTGGCCGCTGGCGATGTCGTATTCCCACAGGTCCAGCTGGTTGCGGTCGCTGTCCTTGCCGCGCAGGAAGGTCACGCGCGAGCCGTCCGGCGCCACCTTGGGCTTCATCAGCGTCGGCCCGGACAGCGGCGCGTTGCCGGTGATGGCTTCCAGGGTGAGTTTTTCGGCGTGGACGGCGGGCGTGGCGAGCATCATGGCAAGGGCAAGGAACAAGGGGCGCATGGGCTTCCTGTCGTGGACAGAACGGATCGCGCCATCCTAGCCGAGCCCGCCCGCGCGCGCCCCTGCCGTCAGTCTCGCTCGCATCGGCCCGCCGCGCCGGGTCGCCCGCCGGCCCGTGACGGGCAGCAACCCACTGTGCTTCCATCGCCGTCCTGTTTCCCCGGACGCCCCCGCCGCAATGACCGCTCCCTCCCCGCACCTGCGCTGGCAGGCCGCCGTGTACGCCCATGCCCGCCACCTCAACGACTACATCGCCCGCGGCGATGCCTGCGACTGGCAGGGCATGGACGACCCCGACGACGCGCCCGACCTGTCAGCCCTGCTTCCGACGCTGATGGAGCAGCTGCGCGCAGCCAATGCCGGGCGGGATGCCGATGCGATCGCGCGGTTCCGCGCGCAGTGGCCGCCGCTGCACGAAGCCCTGCTGCCGTTGCTGGAGGACAACAGCCAGGGCATCGGCGCGCTGGCGTGGCTGCCGGACGGCGGACTGCTGGTGCGTACCGGTGCGTGGTACGAGCCGGGCCGGGTGCTGGTGGTGCGGGGGCTGGAGTCGCAGGCCCTGCCTTCGGTGGACATGTTCGGCGCCAGCCCGGACCGGCAGCTGGTCGCCCTGGCCATCGGCGGCCACATCGAGATCCGGCGCGGCGACGAACCTGCTCCAGTAGCGAGGCTGCCGCTTCCACGCGGTGATGAAGCGCTTCCTGCGTTGCTGGCGGCGCTGGCCGAAGACGACGCGGCGATCCAGCAGCTGATTCCGTTCAACGACGGCCACCGCGCGGTGGTGGTGCGCGGCGATGGCGTGTTCCTGTGCGGACCCGCTGGCATCCAGCGCCTGCTGCCGACCGCCGCCGAGCTGCAGGAACAGGCGGCCCAGGAAGATCCGTACCCGGTGCGCCTGGACATGGTGCATGCGGCGGTCTCGCCCGATGGCGACTGGATCGCCTGTGGCCAGCAGGACGGCCGCCACCGCATCTTCGACGGTCACGGCCAGCCCGTCTGCGGGATCGGACCGCATGGCGAGTACCCGCACCATGCCGCCTTCTTCGCCGACGGCCGCCACGTGGCGCTCAATGCCTGCCACTTCTACAACGGCGCCACCATCGCCGTGGACACTGCAGCTTTCGACCGGATCGACACCGATTTCTACGAAGAGCACCCGGCGGTGCGCGTGGTCGATCCCGGTGGCCGCATCTACGCCAGTGCGCCGGTGGCCGGCGGGCTGGTGCTGGGCGACGCCTACGGCTATCTGCGCGCGGTGGACGCCGGGGGCACGCTGCTGTGGAAGCAGCATGTCGGCAGCACGATCAGCGCGATGGCGGCTTCCGCCGATGGCCGCATGCTGGCCGTGGGCAGCCATTCCGGCACCGTGCACCTGATCGACCTGGCCTCCACCACGGCCAACCCCGAGCAGGTCGGCGTGCGCGCGCACCGCGAGCTGCGCCGCTGGCTGTTCTGGAAACAGGAAGCCGCGCCGCTGGCGTGGTGAGCGCGCCGCCGGCACGCGGGCGCGCAGCCACGGCGACGCGCCTCCCATGCCGGCCGCCGCTCAGCGCTTGCCGAACAGGTGCTGCCGCTCCTCCTCGCTCAGCGGCTTGCCCGCGTCCGGGTTGACGGTCGGGCCCAGCGCGTAGGCGCGCTGCGTGGCCGGGCGCATGGCGATGGCCTGGTGCCAGCGGTGCAGGTGCGGGAAGGCGTCGAAATCGGCCGGTAGCTTGCTGTAGGCGCCGATCCACGGGTAGCTGGCCATGTCGGCGATGCCGTATTCGTCGCCGGCCAGGTAGGGCGACTGCGACAGGCGCTTGTCCATCACCCGGTGCAGGCGCCGCACCTCGCTGTCGTAGCGCTCGATGGCGTAGGGGATGCGCTCGGGCGCGTAGACGTTGAAATGGCCCATCTGCCCACTCATCGGCCCCAGCCCGCCCATCTGCCAGAACAGCCATTCCAGCGCGGCGGCGCGGCCGCGCAGGTCGGTGGGCAGGAAGCGGCCGGTCTTCTCGGCCAGGTACAGCAGGATCGCGCCGGATTCGAACACGCTCAGCGGCGCGCCGCCGTCGGCCGGGGCGTGGTCGACGATGGCCGGCATCTTGTTGTTGGGCGAGATGGCCAGGAAATCGGGCTGGAACTGGTCGCCCTTGCCGATGTTGACCGGCACCAGGCGGTACGGCAGCCCGGCTTCTTCCAGGAACAGGGTGATCTTGTGGCCATTGGGGGTGGGCCAGTAGTAGAGGTCGATCATGAATGCGTCTCCGTGGGGGACCGTCACCGGGGATCGATACGGTAGCGCTTGGCAGCCTACCGGACGACCGTTAACCTGCCGCCTTTCCGCAACGCAGCATCCCTGCCATGTCCGAACACAAACCGCTGAGCCCCCTCCCGGCCCTGATCTTCGCCTCGCGCTGGCTGCAGCTGCCGCTCTACCTCGGCCTGATCGTCGCCCAATGCGTCTACGTGTTCCTGTTCGGCAAGGAACTGTGGCACCTGATCCACGACGCCAATGCCCTGGGCGAGCAGCAGATCATGCTGATCGTGCTCGGCCTGATCGACGTGGTGATGATCTCCAACCTGCTGGTGATGGTCATCGTCGGCGGCTACGAGACCTTCGTCTCGCGCCTGGGCCTGCAGGGCCATCCCGACCAGCCGGAGTGGCTCAGCCACGTGAATGCGTCGGTGCTGAAGGTGAAACTGGCGATGGCGATCATCGGCATCTCCTCGATCCACCTGCTCAAGACCTTCATCGAGGCCGGCCAGCTGGGACTGCCGCTGTGCGGGTCGGCGCTGGCCACGGGCGCGACCTGCACCAAGTTCACCGCCACCGGCGTGATGTGGCAGACCATCATCCACTGCGTGTTCATCCTGTCGGCGGTGGGCATCGCCTGGACCGACAAGCTCATGTCCAACGGGCATTCGAAGCAGAACGCGCACTGATCCGGATACCGGTCCTGCCGATGGCCGCCGCCCCGGGGCGGCCATCGGTTTCCATGGCGTCTGCCGCCCCCGCCTCGTGCAACCCCGGGCGGCAATGCTAGATTCACCCTTCGCCCCGGGTCCGGCCGGCGTCGGGAAACGCCGCGCATCCATGACGGCCCGGGCGAGCAACCATTCGCGTTCGTCGATTCAAGGGGAAGATTGATGTCGTACGTCACGATCCACGGCAAAGCGCGCCTGCTGGCGCCCGCCCTGCTGGCCGTCGCCCTGGCGGCCTGCTCGGGCAAGGACGATTCCGCTCCGGCCGCCGCCGCTGGCGCGCCCGCCGGCCCCGCTGCCGCCCCCCCGGCCGAACCCGCGGTTTCGGCCAAGGTGCAGTCGATGGGCACCGACCAGCTGCGCGATTCGGCCAGCACCGCCCTGCGCGAGAACCGCATGTACGCGCCGGCCGGCGACAACGCCATGGAGTACTACCTGGCCCTGCGCGACAAGCTGCCCGACGACGCGGCGGTCAAGAGCGCGCTGACCGACCTGCAGCCCTACACCCTGATCGCCGCCGAGCAGAGCCTGGCGCGCGAGGACTTTCCCGAGGCGCAGCGCCTGATCGCGCTGATCGAGAAGGTGGACCCGGCGGCGCCTGCGCTGCCGCGGCTCAAGCAGGGCGTTACCCGCGGCATGGAAGTGGCGGTCAAGCGCACCCAGGAAGAGACCGACAAGGTCAGGAAGGACGCCGAGACCCGCGCCAAGCAGCTGGTCGAACAGCAGCGCCTGGCGCAGCAGCAGGCGGCCGAAGCCACCGCCGCGCAGCAGCTGGCCGCACGCCAGGAAGCGGCGCGCCAGGAAAGCGAGCGGCTGGAAGCCGAGCGCCAGGCCGCCGCCAAGCGCGAGGCCGATGCCCGCGCCGCCGCGCAGCAGGTCGCCGCCGCGCCGAAGCCGGCCGCGCCCAGCCTGCGCGCGGTGAGCACGCCGGCGCCGCGCTATCCGGCCGACGCGCTGCGTTCGGGCACGTCCGGCGAAGTCCTGGTGGAGCTGACCATCGGCACCGATGGATCGGTCACCGATGCCCGCGTGCTGCGCGCCAACCCGCCGCGCGTGTTCGACCGCGAGGCCCTGAACGCGGTCAAGCGCTGGCGCTTCGAGCCGATCTCCAGCCCCACCACCACCCGCCGCACGCTGGCGTTCCAGCCCAACCAGTAGCCGCGGGGCTTGCCGGCGGCAGGCGTGCGCAGCGAGGCTGCGCACCAGCGAAGACGAAAGGCCCGGAGCGATCCGGGCCTTTGTTTTCCTGCAGGTACGGGATTTTCCATGGATGGATGCGGGCTCGCACCGCATGCGCCCGGCCGGCGAAAGCGCGCCCGGTGAAGCACGCACGGCAGGCCGCGCACCTGCAGAAACAGAAAGGCCCGGATCGCTCCGGGCCTTTCGTTTCCCAGGCGGCGATGCGGGCTCAGCCCGAGATCGCCAGCTTCTCCTGCCGGTAGCGCCACACCGCCATCGCCCACAGCAGCACCGTCAGCAGCAGCGACGCGGCCAGGTAGACGCCCCACTGCCCGGCGCCCGGCATCTCGCCGCGGGTCACCTTCACCAGCATCTGGTTCTGCGACAGGAACGGCACGGCGTACTGCCACAGCTGGGTGTCCTTCAGCGGGTAGGCCATCAGCGCATAGCCGGGCATCATCGCCAGCATCATCAGCCAGACGATGTGGCTCTGCGCCTCCTTCATGCTCTTGGCGCCAGCGGCCAGGCAGGTCAGCAGCGCGGTGCCGATCAGCACCAGCGGCAGCAGCACCAGCACCAGTTTGCCCATCGCCATGAAGCTCACGTCCAGCGAGCCACCCATGCCGCGGGCGATGCTGGCGCTGAACTTGAACGACAGCAGGATCAGCAGGATCGCCGCCAGCCCGACCAGCGTCGAAGCCAGCATCTTGCCGCTGACCAGGGCGCCACGCGGCGCCGGCGTGGCCAGCAGCGGTTCCAGCGACTGCCGCTCGCGCTCGCCGGCGGTGGTGTCCATGACCAGGTGCGAGCCGCCGATGAAGGCGGACATCATCAGCAGTATCGGCAGGATGACGGACAGGACGATGCCGCGCTTGGCCTCGGCGGTGGCCAGGTCGCGCGTGCCCACGTTGACCGGCGCGGCCACCATCGGGTTGACGCCGCGCGCCAGCAGCCGCAGCGCGCCCACCGACTGGCCATAGGCTTCCAGCACCTTGCGCACGCGCGCCACCTGCACGTCGCTGGTGCGGCGCGTGGTGTCGGCGACGATCTCGACCTTGGCCGGCTTGCCGGCGTGCCAGTCCTCGGCGAAGTCCGGGGCGATCACCAGCGCCACGTCCTCGCGCTGGGCGCGGATGCGCGCCTCGTAGTCGTCCGGCGCCTCGCTGGCGGTGATGCCCTGGCTGGCCAGGAACGCCACCAGGTTGGGCGCGCGCTCCATGCCCACCACCGACAGCGCCATGTCCTTCTCCAGCTGGTTCTCCACCCGCAGGCTGCTGAGCTTGTCGATGCCCAGGAACAGCAGCGGGTACAGCAGCGGCGCGGTGAACAGGGTCAGCAGGAAGGTACGGCGGTCGCGGGCGAAGTCGCGCAGTTCCTTGCGCATCACCGTGAACATGCTGCCAATGAATCCGGTCTTGTTCATGCGTGCAGGCCCTCCTCGCTGCCGATCAGCTTGACGAACGCGTCTTCCAGGTTGGTTTCGCCGGCGTGATCGCGCAGCTCGTCGGGCGTGCCCTGCGCCACCACCCGGCCATGCGCGACGATGACGATGCGATCGCACAGCGCCGCCACCTCCTGCATGATGTGGCTGGAGAAGATCACGCAGCGGCCTTCGGCGCGCAGTTCCTTGAGGAAGCCGCGCAGGCCGCGCGTGGTCATCACGTCCAGGCCGTTGGTCGGCTCGTCGAGGATCACGTTCTTCGGGTCGTGCACCAGCGCGCGGGCGATGGCGGTCTTGGTGCGCTGGCCCTGGCTGAAGCCTTCGGTCGGGCGGTCGAGGAAATCCTCCATCTGCAGCGCCGCGGCCAGGCGCGTGACGCGCGTGGCGATCGCCGCCGCGTCCATGCCGTGCAGCTGGCCGAAGTACTCGATGTTCTCGCGCGCGGTCAGGCGCTTGTACACGCCGCGCGCGTCGGGCAGCACGCCCAGGCTGCGGCGCACCGTGTCCGGGTCGAGCGCGGCGTCCACGCCGTCCACCACCACCTTGCCGGTCTCCGGCGTCATCAGCGTGTAGAGCATGCGCAGCGTGGTGGTCTTGCCGGCGCCGTTGGGGCCGAGCAGGCCGGTGATCTGGCCGTCGTGGGCGGTGAAGCCCACCTCGTCCACGGCGATCACCGGCGTCTTGTCCTTGCCCTTGCCGGGGAAGGTCTTGCGGAGTCGTTCTGCAACGATCATGGAAGCGGATCCTTGAGTGATGCGTGGACGGTCACGGTTCCCAGCCATTGAAGCTGGTGAACGGCGGCACGTAGTTCAGTTTTTCCAGGCAGGTGCCGTCGAGCGCGGCGGCGGCGGCCTTGTCGACGAACTGGGCGAACAGCTTGGGCATGCAGCCGGCGCCGATCACCGCGTGGCCCTGGCCGCGCAGCACGAACAGGCGGCCATTGGACAGGCCCTTGACCACTTCCTCGCCGTAGCGCGGCGGCGTGACCGGGTCGAACTCGCCTTCCAGCACCAGCGCCGGCACCGCGCCGGACAGCGCGGTGTGGAAGTCGGCCGGCACCTGGCCCTTCGGCCATGCCCGGCACATCGCCGCCAGGCCTTCGGCCATGCGGTTGCCGAGCACGGTGCCCTCGTCTTCGCCGCGCGCCACCATGCCCTCGCCGTCCTCGCTGCAGATCACCGACAGCTGCATGCCCATGGCCATGGCATCCTTCATGTCGCCCTGCATCAGCTGCGCCAGCGCCATCAGGTCGCCGTAGCGGCCGTTGCGCGCCTCGTGGATCAGCTTGGGCAGCAGCGCCGCGGCCTGCGGCATGTAGGCGTACATGCGCACCAGGCCGGCGACGGTCTCGGCGCGCAGCACGTCCTCGCGCTCCTCGCCGGTACTGGCGTCGCGGTAGCGCACCGTCACCGGGTTGGCGCGCAGCGTGGCCAGCAGCGCATCCAGCTCGGCGCGTGGGTCGCCCAGCGCCGCCCTGCACGCGGCGTTGCCGGTGCACCGGGCGAACTGCAGCGCCAGCGCGTCGTCCAGGTTGCGGGCGAAAATGCTGCCCAGCTGCAGGGTGTTGGGCACCACCGAGTCGAGCACGATGCTGCGCGTGCTGGCCGGGTGGCGCATGGCGTACTGCTGCGCCACGCGGGTGCCGTAGCTGACGCCGACCAGGTTGATCTGCGCCGCGCCGATGGCCTGGCGCACGGCTTCCAGATCGGCCACCGCGTCGGTGGTGGTGTAGTGGCGCAGGTCGGCCTTCTTCGACAGCGCCGCCGCGCACGCGGCGGCGCCGGCCTGCATCGCCTCCACGCTGATGTCATCGTTCTCCGGCGCCTCGCAGGACAGCAGGTTCGATCTGCCCGTGCCGCGCTGGTCCACCAGGATCACGTTGCGGCGCTTGCGCACCTCGGCGAAGGCGGGATCCACCTGCGGATAGCTCTCCACCGCCGACTGCCCGGGGCCACCGGCAAGGAAGAACACCGGGTCAGGCTGCACGCCGTCCGGCTTGGCCGGCGCCAGCAGCGCGATGTTCAGCGCGATCTTCCGGCCCTGCGGGTTGTTGCGATCCTCGGGGACCTCGAAGGTGGTGCACTGCGCTTCCAGGCTGTTGCGGCTGACCGGCGAGTCGAGCGTGCACGGGCGGAACGCCAGGCTGCCGAGCATCGTCGGCCTGGCCTGCACGGCGGCGTCGGGCAACGGCGCCTTGTCGGCCCTGGCCTCGTCGGGAGCGGGCTTGAACGCGCGGTAGCCGAGCACGGCGACGAGCGCGGCCACCGCCAGGAGGGTACGGGTCTTGCGGGACATCATCGGAACGGCCCCTTGTGGTTGATGGAACGGTTTTGGATCTGCCAGCCCATGACGCGACTGGCGGCGTCATGTGACGGCGGGAAAGAAAATGTCCTCGATCCTGGCGTCGAACAGCCGCGCGATGCGGAACGCCAGCGGCAGGCTGGGATCGTACTTGCCGGTCTCCAGCGCGTTGATGGTCTGCCGGGAGACCTCCAGCCGTTCGGCCAGTTCTCCCTGCGACCAGCCCCTGGCTTCGCGCAGTTCGCGCAGTCGGTTGTCCATGCGTGCGCGCTCAGTGGTAGCGGCGCGAGACGACGATCTTGGCCAGGCCATAGGCCAGGCACACCATCGGGAACACCCAGATCATCGCCGCGCTGGCCGGTATGTCCAGCACCCTGGCCGCCTGCAGCAGGCCGCCGGTGAGATAGAGCAGCGACACGAAGGCCGCGGCGAAGCTGACCGCCTGCAGCTCGATGCGCTGCTGCAGCTCGTCGACGTCGCGGATGTAGCGGATCATCGCGCGCAGCGTCATCGCGATCGACGGCACCGGCAGCAGGGCGATGCAGGCGCGCAGCGCGGTGCCCTCCACGCGTTTGAGCAGCGCGATCGACAGCACCAGCAGCACCACATAGGTGCCCATGGCGACCATCATTTCGCGGCTGTAGCGCCGGCGCAGCGCCGGCGGCGCGGTGTCGCAGGCGCTGGACAGCTGGCGGCGCAGCAGCGCCACGAACGACAGGCTCACGGCCATGCCGATGCAGATGCCGCTCAGCGTCTGGCCGGTGTCGCCCGGCACCAGCCGCAGCAGCGCCAGTCCGGTCGCGCTGCAGGCGAAGACAGCGCCGATGATCCAGCGGTCGAGTGCGTGCGCCATGGCTCAGGAGCCCTTGCGCGAACGCACCAGGGAGGCCAGGCCCAGCGCGAGGAAGGCCGCGCCGACACCGATGAACGGGGTCTGGCCGCCGACGCCGATGGCCAGGAAGGCCGCTCCGATACCGAGCCAGGCGGCGCCTGCCTGCTTCCTGTTGCCCGTTTCGCTCATGACCCTCCCCCTCCTGTCAAGCACGCTTTACAGGAGGATGCAGCGGGCGACCGGCAACTGTCAAGCAGACTTTACAGCCCCGTCGGGGACAGCAAGACCCGCGTTCCCCTCCGCGCCGGGCCCGGCAGCAACGGCGCGAACTCCTCGCCGCCGTAGCGGCCGTCCGCTACTTGCTGCTGACGTACTTCTCGCGGCGCACCTGCGGCACCGGCAGGCCGGCGGCCTTCAGCGCCTCGAAACAGGCATCGACCATGTCCGGGTTGCCGCACAGGTAGGCGATGTCGCGCGCCGGGTCCGGGGCCAGCCCGGCCAGCTGCTGCTGCACGTAGCCGCTGCGCACGTCCGGGTGCGGGTCGGCCGGCAGTTCGCGCGACAGGCAGGGCATGTAGCGGAAGCCCGGGTGGGCGTCGGCGAAGGCGCGGAAATCGTCGGCGTACAGCAGTTCGGCCGGCGTGCGCGCGCCCTGCAGCAGCACCACCTCGACGCCACGCTCTTCCATGGCCCTGGCCAGCAGCGGCAGCATCGAGCGGTACGGGGTGACGCCGGTGCCGGTGGCGATCAGCAGGTAACGGCCGTTGCGGTCGCCCGGCTGCAGGCAGAAACGCCCGAACGGACCGCTGGCGGTGACGTGCTGGCCGATCTCCAGGCCCTCGAACAGCGCGGTGGCGGCACCGCCGGGCACGAAGCTGACCGCGATCTCCACCGCATCGCCCGGGCCGAGCACGTGGTCGTGGATGGTCGCCAGCGAATAGCTGCGCTTGGTGGCGGTGCCGTCGGCGTACTCGAAATGCACCTGGATGAACTGCCCGGGCTGGAAATCCAGCGGCAGGCCGTCGTCGCGGATGAACTGGTAGTGGCCGACGGTGGGCGCCAGCATGCGGCGACCGGCCAGTCGGAGGGGGAATTGTGCAGGCACGAGCAACAGTGTGTAACCGGGCCGGGGCCGCGGGGGCACCTATAATAGCGGCTCGCACTCATCCAGCGCCGCCACCCCGGCGCGAAGGCCCCGAGCTTGGACTCCCGAATCTCCCCCGCCGCGCCCGCGCTGCGCGTGCACGATCTCCGCAAGACCTACGACAACGGCGTGCAGGCGCTCAAGGGCGTCTCGCTGGAGGTCGCCCCCGGCGACTTCTTCGCCCTGCTCGGCCCCAACGGCGCCGGCAAATCCACCCTGATCGGCATCGTCTCCTCGCTGGTGAACCTGAGCGAGGGCCAGGTGCAGGTGTTCGGCACCGACCTGGTGGCCGAGCGCAGCGCGACCATGCGCCTGATCGGGCTGGTGCCGCAGGAAATCAACTTCAACCTGTTCGAAAAGCCGTTCGACATCCTGGTCAACTACGCCGGCTTCTACGGCATCCCGCGCGCCGAGGCCGAGGTCCGCGCCGAGGAGGAACTCAGGCGCGCGCACCTGTGGAACAAGGCGCAGATGATGAGCCGCACGCTGTCCGGCGGCATGAAGCGGCGGCTGATGATCGCCCGCGCGATGATGACCCGCCCGCGCCTGCTGATCCTGGACGAACCCACCGCCGGCGTGGACATCGAGATCCGCCGCGACATGTGGAAGACGCTGCAGGAGATCAACGCCGCCGGCACCACCATCATCCTCACCACGCATTACCTGGAGGAAGCCGAGCAGCTGTGCCGCAACCTGGCCATCATCAACCATGGCCGCATCGTCGAGCAGGGACCGATGCGCGCGCTGCTGGCCAAGCTCGACGTGGAAGGCTTCGTGCTCGACATCGACGGCGAACTGCCGGCGCAGCTGCCGCACATCGAAGGCGCGCAGCTGGGCGCGGTCGACGCGCACACCCTGGACCTGGAGATGCCGCGCGCGATGGACCTGAACCGCGTGTTCGACACGCTGGGCGCCGCCGGCATCCGCGTGCGCTCGATGCGCACCAAGAGCAACCGCCTGGAGGAGCTGTTCGTGCGCCTTACCGGCAACCTGGAGAACACCGCCGCATGAGCACGCCCGCGCCCGTGAGCAACGCCCCCATGACCGACCGCGCCCGCAACTGGGTGGCGCTGGGCACCATCGTCCGCCGCGAGGTCAACCGCATCCTGCGCATCTGGGGCCAGACCCTGGTGCCGCCGGCCATCACCATGACCCTGTACTTCCTGATCTTCGGCGGCCTGATCGGCTCGAAGATCGGCGACATGGGCGGCTACACCTACATGCAGTTCATCGTGCCGGGCCTGGTGATGATGAGCGTGATCCAGAACAGCTACGGCAACATCAGCTCCTCGTTCTTCGGCGCCAAGTTCGGCCGCCACATCGAGGAGCTGCTGGTCAGCCCGATGCCGAACTGGGTGATCCTGGGCGGCTACGTCGCCGGCGCGGTGCTGCGCGGGCTGATGGTCGGCGCCATCGTGCTGCTGATCGCGATGCTCTTCACCCACCTGCACGTGCCGCACCCGCTGGTGACCCTGAGCACGGTGCTGCTGGGCTCGACGATCTTCTCGCTGGCCGGCTTCATCAACGCGGTGTACGCCAAGAAGTTCGACGACGTCGCCATCGTGCCGACCTTCATCCTGACCCCGCTGACCTACCTGGGCGGCGTGTTCTATTCGGTCACCCTGCTGCCGGGATGGGCGCAGGCGCTGACCAAGGCCAACCCGATCTTCTACATGGTCAACGCATTCCGCTACGGCCTGCTGGGCAGCAGCGACGTGACGCCGTGGGTGTCCTACGCGCTGATGCTGAGCTTCGTCGTCGTGCTCACCGCGCTGTCGCTGTGGCTGCTGCGGCGCGGCGTGGGGCTGCGCAGCTGAGCCGTTCTTCGCGCGCCTGAGCCGTCCTTCCGGCAATGGCGCGGTCCGTCGGTCGCCGGCTCGCGGCCACACCGGATGATCCGCTGGCACGCGCGCGCCCGTGCGCGCCGCAGCCACCGATATCGCCGCCTGCAACGACGGCACTGGTTGCGTGCGCCGCCTGAATCCTTCCGATCATCCGTCTTTTGATGATCCGATGGTGTTGTTATGCTGCGCCGGCAGGGGGCTCTTGGATCACCAACCAGCGGAGCATTGAATGTTCGCAGCGGCACCTGCCCCCATCCCCGGCCTCCCGCGCCCTGCTGCGTACGCCTTCGCTTCCATTCCCCCGAACCGCCCCTGTACCGGCATGGCATCGTCGCCCTGCCGGTAAATGGCCGTGCCTGTCCCTGCGGGCAACGCCCCATCGACCATCCTCCATCGACGGAGAACACCATGAAGCCACTCCCGAAGCGCGCCACGTTCGTCCTGTCCCTCCTTGCACTGCTCTGCGCCAGCGCCTGCAACCGTACCCCCGCGCCGGCACCGGCGCAGGACGCAGCCGGATCGCCACCACCTGCGGAGCAAGCCTCGGCCCGTGCGCCGCAGGACGCGAGCCAGGCAGGTTTCGATATCGCCAGCGTACCGCTCTCCAATGCCACGCTGGGCGCGTTTCCCTACCTCGGCATGCCCGCGGGCTATCACCAGGAAGGCGCCGCCGACAGCCAGTTCGAGCGCGTGCCGTTCTGGACCGGAGACCGCCTGGAATGGGTGGAGGGGCGCGTGCACGGCGCGCGCGTCGTCGCCGACGACGGGCACGCGTTCTCGCAACTGGAACTGGCCCGCAACATGCAGGCGCTGATCGCAAGCCTGGGCGGCCAGCAGATCTTCTCCGGCAGGATTCCGGCCGCCGGCATCGATGGCATCCAGGCATCGAAAGCCGCGGTGGATCGGGTCGACGCACTGGGCGACATCTACAACGAGGACGCCGAGGTCTACGTGATCCGCCGCCAGGACCGCAACATCTGGATCCACATTGCCGGCAGCGGCAACAGCGCCGGCCTGCTCATCGCCGAAACCAAACCGCTCGATGTGACGGCCAAGGCACTTCCGGCGGACGAGCTGAAGAAATCCATCGAGACGACGGGACGGGTCGCCATCCAGGTCCAGTTCGATACTGACCAGGCCAACATACTGCCGGCATCCAAGCCGCAACTTGAGCAGGTCGTCACACTCCTCAACGAAGATACCGGATTGCATCTCTCCATCAACGGCCACACCGACAATACCGGCGATGCGCAACACAACCTGCAGCTTTCGCAACGTCGCGCGGCGGCTGTCCGCGATTTCATCATCACTGCCGGAATCGACGAAAAAAGGCTTGAATCAAGGGGTTTCGGCGATACCCAGCCGATCGCGGACAACAGCAGCGAAGAAGGAAAGGCACGCAATCGTCGCGTCGAACTGGTGAAGTCATGACTTAACGCCGCACTCACTTTTGTTAATAACTTTTGTCTTGAACATGCAACACGCCCGTGCTTATATCGCTGCCACATCAGTTCAGGGGGCGTAATTTTCGACTGATGTCGTTGTCTTCAATCCCACGACAATGTCGGTGATTTCTGCCACAGCCACACATGGATCCGTGACAGCACCGATGCAGAAATGGAGAAAATCATGCGCAGCACGCCCCGCAAGTTCGGTTTCAAGCAACGCGGTCAGGGCATGACCGAGTACATCATCATCACCGCACTGGTAGCCATCGCCGCCATCGCCGCCTTCACCTATTTCGGCGGCACCGCACGCAGCCAGGTCGCCGGCATGGCCAAGGAACTTTCCGGCCAGAGCGCATCGCAGTCGATCAACCGGGCCAAGAACGTCTCCAACAAGGCCCAGCAGGAAGCCGACAAAGACAAGGGCATGGACGCTTACTCGAACAAGTAAGTCCCCCCTTCTCCTGACATCACGCGCAGTCGCCGCTGCGCGTGATGTTTTCCGTCGCCTTTACTCGCCCAAGGTGCCCGTTTCCGGGCGCCAACGGCTGGTCCATGCCCGGTGAAACGTCATGAGACTTCGTGCCAGAGCACATTCGTTCCATACCCAGAGAATCCAGCCGTTCCGCCAGCGACGCGGCATGGCTGGACAGGCAATGGTGCTCGGCCTGGTGATGCTGCTGGTGTTATGCGTTGGCGTCATCGTGCTGTTCGATACCGGGCAGACCGTCAACAAGAAGGTCGAGCTGGTCAACGCCGCCGACGCTGCCGCCTACAGCGTTGCCGTGCAGCAGGCGCGGGCGCTCAACTTCGCGGCCTATTCCAACCGTGCGCGGGTGGCCAACGAGGTCGCGATCGCGCAGGTCATCGGCCTCTACTCGTGGACGAACCAGTTCCACACGACCACCATCGTGCTGGAAAAGGTGATGAGCGTACTGGCCAAGATTCCGTACGTGGGGCCGATATTCCAGGCGCTTTCAAGCGTCTTCAAGGCCATCGGCCAGACACTCAAGGGCATACGACGCGCCTATCACGGGCTGGCGCAGGCGGCGGTGACGGCGCTGGATACGCTCAATGGCGCCCTGGCCACCGCGTCGCGCACGATCCTCGATTACGTGGCGGGCGCGGATGGCGTTCTCGTAGCCAGAGACGTGATCCGCCGGAACTCACCCGATGCCACGCTCAGCGCGGTAGGCGCCGGCGTGCTTGGCTCCCAGCTGTTCAGCGCCAACAACAACTTCCTGCAGAGCTACCGCATCCCGCGCTCGCGCGGTGGCGGTTCGGCGCGGGACCGGCAGGGCGCCGACCGCTTCCGCAACGTGGTGATGCAGTCGCGCGACCCGTTCTCGTGGAGCCGCAGCGATCATGACCTGAACCTGTTCCTGATCAAGTTCAACCAGTCCGGCGGCACCGACATGGTCGACTACGACCGCTGGGTGGCCGCCGACGCGATGGGACTGGAAGTCAGCCTGCCCTGGCCGCTGGATGACTTCGACATTCCGCTGGGCTGGGGCGGCGCGCAGGCGGTCGAACGTTACCAGCAGCAGCGCTTCATGCCCGGCATCGGCAACGGCAGCGGCTGGGTGTCGCCGTTCAACAACAACCGCCGCTACCGCCCCTACGGCAACATCCGCGGCGAGAACCGCATCGCCAGCAGCTTCATCGACGGCGATCCGAACGTGGGCCTGGATGGCGGCAAGAAGAAGGGCGCGTATTTCACCGGCTACAACGGGCTGCGCGACTATGACGACGTGAAGCCGGGCCAGGCGCTGCGTCCGTACACCGAGCCGGGCAGCCGCGCCGATCCTGCCAAGAACACCGGCCCGATCTTCACCGTGCATGTGGAGACCGATGTCGCCAAGGCACGCACCAGCGCGGCGATCGATGGCATCGGTGGCCCAGCCGGCTCGCCGATGGCGATGGAGGACAAGGCGGCCGGCGGCAAGATCTCGGCCTATGCCTCCGGGCAGGTCTACTTCAATCGCCCGCCGAACTATGCGTTGTTCCGGCGCGGGGACAACCGGCTGGAAGTGGGCAACCTGTTCAGCCCGTACTGGCAGGCGCGTCTGACCGACACGCCGGACTCTGTGGAAGTGCTGCTCGGAATCACCCGCCTATGATCTGCATGCCCCCGCCACTGCGCAGCCTGCGCTGTGCCTCTCTTGCCGTTTCCACCGCCCTGGCGCTGGCTGCCTGCAACAACGACGCCAGCGGCAGCAGCGAGCCCGCTGCAGTCAGGGACATGCCGCCCATCCACCTGGACCAGACCGCCGAGCTGCTCATCGACGGCCAGAACGGGCGGCGTGCGGCCTACCTGGAAGCCGTGCGTGCCTGCGAGGCCGGTGGCATTCCCACCCGCCGCCTGAGCGAGGCGGACGCGGCCCTGGTCGGCGTTACCCGCTACGAAATGTGGCTGGACGGCAAGAGCGAGACCTTCCAGACGCGCAGCTGGGACGCCGGCCAGGAAGCGCCCGATGGCATCTGCCAGTTCAAACTTGAGTTGAACGGCACTTTCTCCAGCACCACCGCCGCTTCGTTCGTCGAGCAGGATCTGGCCACCGGCGAACGCGAGGAGCAACCGCAGGAAGGCGCCGACGCGCTGCAGCGTTTCGCCATCGCCGCCGAGGACGAACAGGCGCCGGAAGGCTTCCGCGGCCCGGCCGCAAGGCAGGTGGCCGGCCAGCCCTGTGACGAATGGACCTCGCCGGACCAGGCGCGTTTCTGCGTCTGGTCCGGCGGTCGCGCGTGGGGATTCGGTTCCACCCGCGGCGACGACTACCGGCCGTCGCGCAACGGCATCGTGCTGGAAGCCGAGCCCGGCGATGGCAACGGCTACCGTGTGACCACCCAGGCCTTCAGTGTCGGCCAGGCCTTCGCCGCGCCGGCCGCCGCGACGGAGAAACCCCGATGAGCGCCCCCCGCCTGCAGCGCGGCCAGAGCATGGTGGAGATGACCGTGCTCTGCCTGGTACTGGTCCCGCTGTTCCTGTTGATTCCGGTCCTGGGAAAGTACATCCACATCCGCCAGCAGGCGCAGCAGGCCACGCGCGCGGCCGCATGGGAGGCAACCGCCTCGCGTTCGTATGCCGTGCCCGGCAACGCGCAGGTCCGCCCACAGCTGATCGCGCGCCACTTCGGCGCCGCCGACAGCAAGATCACCAGCAGCGTGCCGGCCAGCAGCACCGAGCGCCTGGACGACCCGCTGCTCAACACTTTTTCCGACCAGCCCCTGCTGCAGCGTAGCGACATCGACCTCGGCACGTACCGCAATGACCGCGAGCCGGGAATCATGGGCAAGCTCACCGGGGTGATCTCCAGACTGCCCGGTCCGTTTCCGCCGAACGAGCGCGGCCTGATCACGGCCAGCATGGACATGCGGATCCGCGACCTGCGCACCACCGACGGCCATGCCGCCACCTACCTGGAACCGTTCGACACCATCGGCCTGCGCATGCGGACCACCAGCGCCCTGTTGACCGATCCGTGGAATGCCGCCGGCGCCGGCATCAGCGGCAACCACCCGCGCTCGGTGAAGGCACAGCTCCGCAACCTGGTGCCGACCAGCAACCTCGAGGAGGGCTCGAAGATGCTGCAGGGAGTGTCGTCGCTGCCCCTGTTCGGCGTGCTGGGCGACCTGAAGCCCGGCCATATCGAACCGGACGTGGTTCCCATGGACAAGCTGGAGCGTTATGCGCCGCGCCCTTGATGCCCTGTGCGTGCTGGCACTGAGCTTCGCCGGCGCGTCCCCGGCCGCGGCCAGCTGGCCGGACCTGCCGCTGCCCGATGACAGCCAGGGCGAGTGGGTGTCGCGGCACATGATCCACAACGGCGTGCCGATGCGCGCGGCGCGCTTCAAGAGCCAGCTGCCCCCGGCGCAGCTGGTGCGGTACTACGAACAATTGTGGCCCGGGCAGGTGACCGTCACCGACCTTGGCAGCAAGAGGATCGTCGCGCACGGCACCAACAAGCACTTCTTCACCATCGAAATCACCGGCGGCGCCACCGGCAGCGAAGGCCAGATCGGCATCATCGAGGTGCTGAAGGAAGCCCCAAGGACCGAGCCGGGCGCCGATTTCCTCAAGCCGGCCGGCACCCAGGTGGTGACCGATACCGTCTACCTCGACGAACCTGGGCGGACGCTGGCCATGAACGTGCGCATGTCGCCGTTCCAGGCCGATGCGTTCTACCGGTCGCGCCTGCCCGGACGTGGCTGGCGCAGCCAGGACAGCAAGCCCTGCCCGATGATGGCATTGAGCTGCATCGCCAATTACAGCAACGGCAAGGAACAGATGACCCTTACCTTCAACCGCAATGGCGAGACCACCGACATGGTGGTCAACCAGATATCGAGATAGCCACGCCATGACGCATCTACCGGCAAGCTGGCGCGCGCAGCGCGGCGCGGCGCTCATCGAATACACCGCCATCACCGCGCTCGGGATCATCGTCCTGGTGGCCGAGCCCAACATCATCCTCGAACTGGTACAGGCGCTGCGCAAGGCCTATTCGAGCTTCGTCTACGCACTCTCGCTTGGATGGGTATGAAGAAGATCAACATCAAGCCGAACCGCAACATCGTCTTCATCCTCGTCGCCCTTGCGCTGGGCGGCCTGGCCGCGATGCTGGCGGTGAACTACGTACAGAAGACCGTGGCCGAACGCACCCGGGACGATGGCGAGACGGTTGTCGTCGCCGTCCCCAAGCAGAACCTCGAACAAGGCATGCAGATCACTTCCGATGACCTCGCCGCGCGCCCGGTCCCGGTCGACCTGGTACCTGCCGACGCGATCACGCCGGACAACTATGACCAGTACGTCGGCCGTGTCCTGCGCGCACCGCTTGCCAAGGGCGCACCGGTCCCGGGAGCTGCCCTGGTGCCGCTGTACGACCAGTTCTCCTCGGTCATCAAGAGCGGCAACGTGGCCTACACGATGTCGGTGGACGAAACCAATTCCATCTCCGGCATGGTCGCCCCCGGTGACCACGTCGACATCCTGTTGACCGTGGACGAGGAAGGCGGCGGCGCGCGCGTGCTGCCGCTGCTGGAGAACATCAACGTGCTGGCCACCGGCACCCGCATCGGCGAACAACCCGCCGATGAGGAAAATCCCGGCTATTCCAACATCACCCTGGAGCTGGCCCCGCGCGAAGCCGAGCGCCTGACCGTGGCCAGCAAGGCCGGTGGCCTGCGGGTGATGCTGCGCCACAACGAGGACTCCGAGTCATTCGGCCTCGGTGGCCTGACCCAGAAACAGCTGTTGCAGAAAGGCAAAGAGTCCAGCGGTTCGCAGGGCAGCGGCGTTCATTTCATCATCGGAGGCAAGGGTTGAAGCATGCGTACTCGCATCTCACGTTTTTCAATGCTGGGCGCATTCGCCATATCCCTGCCCGGCGCCGTCGGCGCGCAGCAGGTGGACATGGTGTCCGGATCCACCCCCACCGTACCGCAGGCACCACAGCAGATGCCGATCCTGGTGCAACCTGCCGCGGCCACGCCGGCGGCACCGGCATCCAATGCAGGCGCCGGCTCGCTGGTTCCGGGCCATCAGTTCCCGGCTCCGGTGGCCAACGCCGCCTACAGCCGTCCCGCCGGCAGCCGCCAGGCGGTACCGCTGCCCGAGCGTGCCCGCCTGTACGTCGGGCAGGCGGCGGTGTACCGCCTGCCGCACGCGCTCAAGCGTGTGGCGGTGGGCAATGGTGAAATGCTGCAGGTCACCAACATCGGCCGCAATGAGCTGGTGGTGATCGGCAACAAGGCCGGTGACAGCACCATCCACCTGTGGATGCAGGACGGCAGCCAGATCGAGGTACCGGTCACCGTCGGAGAGAGCGACGCCGAAGGCCTGGCCGATACCGTGCGCACCCTGCTCGCCGATGCCAGCGGCATCACTGTGCATACCATCGCCGACCGCGTCGTGGTGACCGGCCAGGACGTGCACCCCGGCATCGCCGCGCGCATCGCCAGCCTGAAGGAAATCTACCCGCAGCTGCTGGATTTCACCTCCTCCGACCCGGTCGGCATGCGCCCGATGGTGCTGATGGACGTGAAGATCATGGAGTTCGACTCCAATGCGCTGGAAGAGCTGGGCATCAAGTGGGACAACGTCATCCGCGGCCCCTCGGGCGGCCTGCTTAAGGACTTCACCACCAACGACTACTATCGCGTGCTGCCGGAAGGATCGCCGTTCCAGGGCCTGCAGCCCCCGCTGCCCAATGCGGTGCGTGGCACCCAGGCGTTCTTCGGCATCGCCACCACCATCGGCTCCAGCATCAACCTGCTGATGAACAAGGGCAAGGCGGTCATGCTGGCCTCGCCGCAGTTGAGCGCACGCAGCGGCGGCTCGGCCAAGTTCCTGGTCGGCGGCGAGGTTCCCATCCCGATTCCGCAGGGCTTCGGCCAGGTAACCGTCGACTTCAAGGAGTACGGGATCAAGCTGGACATCGAGCCGCTGGTCAACTCCAACGACGAGATCTCCACCACCTTCATGGCCGAGGTCAGCCGCATCGACCCGACGGTGATGGTGCAGGGCGTACCGGGCTTCACCACGCGCCGCACCTCCTCGGAGATCAACGTGCGCGCCGGCGAAACCATCGTGGTTTCCGGACTGGTGGACAGCAACGCCGCCAAGAGCGCGGAGAAGTTCCCGATCCTCGGCGAGATCCCGATCCTGGGCAAGCTGTTCCGCTCCGACGGCTTCCGCGGCAACCGCACCGAGCTGGTGATGTTCGTCACCCCGCGCGTGATCACCCCGGACTCGCAGGAGAACATCGACGCGCTGGAACGCGGCAACAGCATCCAGCAGCGCGGCAAGGAGGCCATGTCCCGCCGCAACAAAGAGTTCGTGCAGTAGGAATCACCATGTTCAACGTACTGATCACCACATCCAATCGCGAGGAACGGCGCGTGCGCTGCATGCACCGCGAGTGCAGCATCGGCCGTGGCGACGGCAACCTGATCATCCTGCAGGGCTGGAGCATCGCCCAGCAGCACGCCGCGCTCAAGCGCGAGGACGCGGGCATCTTCATCCAGTCGTTGAGCACGCGCGCGGCCATCCGCGTCAACGGCCGGGACGTGAAGGACTCGCATGGTCCGTTGAGCAGCAACGACAGCGTGGAGATCGGCGACTATCGCCTGCAGGTGATCGACGAGGACCCGCCGGCCGGGCCGGACGAACCGGTGGCGGCGCTGCAGGCGACGCCGGCCCCGGCGCCGGCCAATGATCCCGGCGAAGCCCCCGCGGCGACCTCGCAATCCCTGGCCAGGCCCGCCGAACTCGCGGTCGACAACACGGTGTGGCGCGCGCGCGTGCATGCCGCCCTGGTCAAGCAGATGGACCTGCGCCGCGTCGACGTGCGCGGCATGAGCGACGACGTACTGCGCGCCACCACCATCAACCTGATCGACAGCGTGATGGAGAAGGAGTTCGCCGACCTGCCCGCAACCATCAACCGCCGCAGGCTGGCCAAGGAGGTGCTGGACGAGGCCATCGGACTGGGTCCGCTGGAAGACCTGCTGGACGACAACAGCGTCACCGAGATCATGGTCAACGCGCACGACCAGATCTTCATCGAACGTGCCGGCCGGATCGAGCAGTCCACGGTCAACTTCACCAACGACCGCGCGGTGCTGTCGGCCATCGAGCGCATCGTAACTCCCCTGGGCCGGCGCATCGACGAGAGCTCGCCGCTGGTGGATGCCCGCCTGAAGGACGGCTCGCGCGTCAACGCGGTGATCCCGCCGGTGGCGCTGCGCGGCCCCAGCATCAGCATCCGCAAGTTCTCCAAGCGCAAGCTGCACGGCGAGGACCTGTTGAAGTTCGGCTCGCTAAGCCCGCAGATGCTGGAGTTCCTGATCATGGCGGTGAAGGAGCGCCGCAACATCGTGGTCAGCGGCGGCACCGGCTCGGGCAAGACCACCCTGCTCAACATCCTGTCCAACTTCATTCCCGACGAAGACCGCGTGGTCACCATCGAGGACGCGGCGGAGCTGAAGCTGGCCCAGCCCAACCTGGTCGCACTGGAAGCGCGCCCGCCGAACATGGAAGGCAAGGGCCAGATCACCATCCGCGACCTGGTCAAGAACGCGCTGCGCATGCGCCCGGACCGCATCGTGGTCGGCGAGTGCCGCGGCGGCGAAGCGCTGGACATGCTGCAGGCCATGAACACCGGCCACGAAGGCTCGTTGACCACCGCCCACGCCAACAACCCGCGCGAAACGCTGTCGCGCCTGGAAGTAATGGTGATGATGGCCGGCATGGAACTGCCGATGGCGGTGGTGCGCGAGCAGATCGCCTCGGCTGTGGACCTGATCGTGCACCAGAAGCGGTATCCCTGCGGCTCGCGCAAGGTCAGCCACATCTCCGAGGTCACCGGCATCGAGAGCGGCACCATCCAGCTGCAGGACATCTTCCTGTTCGTCCCCCGTTCCTACCACGGCCGCGACGGCAAGGTGGTCGGCGAGTTCCGCGCCACCGGCGCGGTGCCGGAGTTCTACGAGACCCTGGCCGAGCGCGGCGTCAACATCGACCTGGGCATCTTCCGCACGGGAGGCGCTGGATGAGCGAAGTCTGGCTGATCGCGCTGCTGGCCTTCGGCAGTGTCGCGCTGGCCGGCATGTACCTGGCCAGCAGCAGCGCCGGGTTCATGGAGCGCTATCGCGAGAACTTCATGAACCAGGCCAGGCTCAACCTGGCCGACATGTTCTTGTTCGTAGACCCGAAGGCGCTGTTCGTCGGCAATGCGCTGCTGCTGGCCGTACTGCCGCTGCTGCTGTGGCTGGTCACCGGCAACCTGCTGCTGCCCGTCGTTGCGCTGCTGTTGCTGGCCGTCCTGCCACGCAAGATCTACCTGTGGCTCAAGCAGCGCCGGCTGGACCGTATCCAGGCGCAGCTGCCCGACGGCCTGCTGATGCTGGCCAGCAGCCTGCGCGCCGGCGTCGGCTTCAACCCGGCGCTGGAAACCCTGGCCCAGGACGGGCAGCCCCCCTTGGCGCAGGAACTTTCGCTGATCCTGCGCGAGCAGCACATGGGCGTGCGCACCGAGGAGGCGCTGGAGCACTTCGCCGAGCGCGTGCCGATCGATGACGCCAAGCTGTTCGTCGCCGCGGTGACGATCTCGCGCGAGGTGGGCGGCAACCTGGCCGAAACGCTGGCCACGCTGGCCGAAACCCTGCGCCGCAAGCTGATGATGGAAGGCAAGGTCAAGGCGCTCACCGCGCAGGGCCGACTGCAGGGCATCGTGATGGCGATGCTGCCGGCCGGCCTGGTGGGCTTTCTGGTGCTGTTCTATCCGGAAACGATGAACCCGATGTTCCACACCTGGCAGGGCTGGTGCGTGATCGCGCTGATCTGCGTGCTGGAATACCTGGGCTATCGCATGTGCCGGAAAATCATGACGATCGACATATGAGCTGGATGATCATCCTCGTTGCGTTGATGGCCGTCGGCGCGGTGATGCTGGTGATGTTCGCCGTGCGCGGCATGCTGCAGCAGGTGCCGCAGAGCGACCGCGACTACCAGGATCCGCTGCCGCGCATGCTGCGCCTGCTGTGGCCGGTGGTGGTGGCGGCCACCCATGCGGTCGGCCCGCGCCTGAAGGCCGCCCAGCTGGAACGCGCGCACCGCGCATTGACCTCGGCCGGCCAGGACTTCGTGCTGACGCCCGAGGAGCTGTACGGCACGCGCATCGTCTCGGCCGGCGCGGTGGCGCTGTTCCTGGTGCTGGTGGTAGTACTGCTGGGCAAGGCCGGTCCCGGCATCCTGCTCTTCTGCCTGCTGTTCGGCCTGCCGCTGGGCTGGATGTATCCCTCGCTGTGGCTGGGCGAGCGCCGCAAGGCCCGCGCCAAGTATGTGGTGCGCGACCTGCCGGTGTTCCTGGACTTCATCACCATGGGCGTGGAAGCGGGCCTGAACATCTCCGGCTCGATCGAGCAGTCGGTGCAGCGCGGTCCATCCGGCCCGCTGTCGCAGGAGTTCTCGCGCATGCTGCGCGACATGCGCGCCGGCCTGCCGCGCGCCGAGTCGCTGCGGCGCATGGCCGACCGGATGGACATCTCGCAGGTCACCAGCTTCACCAGTGCGCTGATCCAGGCCGACAAGGTCGGCGCCAATCTCAGCGACACCCTGCGCGCGCAGGCCAACCAGCGCCGCGAGGAACGCTTCCTGCGCGCCGAGAAGCTTGCGCTGGAGGCACCGGTGAAGATGATGCTGCCACTGGTGATGTTCTTCTTCCCGCTGATCTTCGTGGTCCTGGCGTACTTCATCTATCTGCAGATGAAGCAGCAGGGAATCCTGTGATGAAGACCCTGGCCCTGTACCGTGGCACGCACTGTCTGGTACCGCAGGTACGGCATGCCCGCGCCTGGTACCGGCGCCTGTTCGGGCTGCTGGTGCTGCCCCGCCTGCGTGACGGCCAGGGCCTGTTGATCGAACCCTGCGCCAGCGTGCATACGCTGGGCATGCGTTACCCGCTGGACCTGCTGTTCCTTTCGGGCGAGGGCCAGGTACTGGGCTGGCGCGAGGCCGTGCCGCCCTGGCGCGCGGCGGCGCAGCGCGGCGCGCGCAGCACGCTGGAACTGCCTGCCGGCACGCTGGCCACGCTGTCGCTGCTCGTCGGCGAGCGGCTGCATTGGCGGCCCGTCCCTGATCCTTCCCCGGTCCGCGCGGCCAATGGAGACCTGCGATGAAATCACGCCACGCTTCGCGCCGGCGCCAATCCGGGCAGTCGCTGGTCGAGTTCTGCATCGTCGTGCCGGCGTTCCTGTTCCTGATACTGGTGACCTTCCAGCTGGTGCTGATCTACCGCGCCAAGACCACCTTGGACTACGCCGCTTTCCAGGCCGCCCGTGCCGGCGCCGTGAATGGCGCGGACCACGCCAGGATGCGCAGCGCCCTGGCCTTTGGCCTGACCCCGCTGCTGACCACGTCCCCGGACGCGGCCGGTGTCGCCCGTGCCCGCGCCCGTGCCGAACTGGAAACGCGGGCGTTCGCCGATATCGAGGTCATCGCTCCCACCCGCGCGGCTTTCAACGAATTCCGCGAGCGGCAGTACGACGGCCGTTACGCCCTGCCCAACGACAGCCTCGCCTTCCGTGACAATCGTGTCGGCGGCAGCCAGGTCAGCGTGCAGGATGCCAACCTGCTCAAGATCAAGGTGACCTACAGGCTGCCGCTGATCGTGCCCTTCGCCGACCGGGTGATCGCCGGGCTGTCGTCGCTGTTGACCGAAGGCGAGAGCTACCGTCCGGCCTCGATGCTGATCGAGGAGCCGGTCAGCGGCCACCGCCGCCTGCCGATCGAATCCTACGCCGTGGTCCGCATGCAGACGCCCATCCATGACAGCAGCCGCCTTGCACGCTGATCGCCGCAACGCGCTGGCGGCGTTGGCGCTGGCCCTGCTGGCGGCAGGCGCCGTGCAGGCGCAGCCGCGGGGCATGCAGGCGCGCATCGAGGCGACGGTGGAAGGCTACGGCAACTTGGCGCCGCGTGGCACCGACAAGCCGATCCGCCTGACCCTGCGCACCGGTGCCGATGGCATGCGTGCGGATTTCCATTTCGACTCCGGCAGCTCGGATGTCTACCTGCTCAAGCGCTACGACGAACCGCGGGCCTGGTGGATCAGCCCGCGAGGGCGTTACATGATCCCGGCCAACGACGCCAGCGGACCGTACTGGTACGACGTGCGCCGCCCCTGCGACAGCGTGCAGGGCCGTTGTTCCCCGGCGCCGGGCGAATTCATCGCCGGCCGCCTGGCCAGGGGCCTGAACTACGACCATGCCCGGCGCGGTCCCGACGGCACCACCCGCGGCACCTTGTGGATAGACAGCGAAACCGGGCTGCTGCTGGCTTACCGCGGCACGCGGGGCAACCGCCAGGACAGCCGCAGCTTCCGCGCCTCGCGGGTGAGCTACGAACCGCTGGATGCGGCGGCCTACGCCAGGCCCGATGCGTTGAACACGCCCAAGGGCATGGCTGATTGAGACCCGCGGCGGCGGCGCCTCCGCCGACGGACTCACTATCATTGGCGGTCCCACTCTCCTGCCTGGAGGTTTCCAGCAGATGCGCATCCTGATCCTCGGCGCCGGCGGTACCGGCGGCTATTTCGGCGGACGCCTGGCCCAGGCCGGCGTCGACGTGACCTTCCTGGTGCGCCCGGCGCGCGCGGCGCAGCTGCAGCGCGACGGGCTGGTGATCCGCAGCCCGCTGGGCGATGCGGCGTTCCCGGTGGCGCATGTCACCGCCGACGTGCTGCCGGCGCTGGCCGCGGCGCGGTCGTTCGACCTGGTGATGCTCAGCTGCAAGGCCTACGACCTGGACAGTTCGATCCAGGCCATCGCGCCGGCGGTCGGCGCTGGCACCACGGTGCTGCCGATCCTCAACGGCCTGCGCCACTACGCGGCGCTGGACGCGCGCTTCGGCCGCGATGCGGTGCTCGGCGGGCTGTGCTTCATCAGCGCGACCAAGGCCGAGGATGGCGCCATCGTGCACCTGGACAAGCCCGCGCGCCTCACCTTCGGCGAACGCGATGGCGCCGCCGGCAGCGCGCGCGTGGCCGCGCTTGCGGCGGCCTGCGCAGCCGCGGACATCGACCACCTCGCAGCGGAGGACATCGCCAGCGAGCAGTGGATCAAATACACCTTCCTGGCCACGCTGGCGGCCGGCACCTGCCTGATGCGCGCCGACATCGGCCACATCGTCGCCAGCGACCATGGCAGCGCGTTCATGCGCGCGCTGTACGACGAGTGCCTGGCCGTGGCCGCGCACGCCAGCCAGCCGATACCGGCGAAGGCGCGGGAAATCGCCCTGGCCGCGCTGACCAAGGCCGGTTCGCCGACCAAGGCCTCGATGCTGCGCGACCTGGAAGCCGGGCAGCGCGTGGAGGCGGCGCACATCGTCGGCGACATGCTCGACCGCGCGCTGGCCGCAGGACACGCCGCGCCGCGGCTGCAGGCCGCGTACTGCCACCTGCAGGCCTACGAAGCGCAACGCGGCGCATGACCGCCGGCGCCCTGCCGCGGCGGGTGCTGATCCTCGGGCTGGGCCACGCCGGACGCGCGCTCGCACACCGCCTGCGCCCGCTCGGCGTGGTCGTCGAGGGCAGCGTGCGCGAGCCCGCAGCCGCGCCCGAAGACGGCATCACGCGCCATCGCCTGCACCCGGATCACCTTCCCGACGCGGCGCTGCTCGCCGCCGTCGCGCGGGCCGACGCGGTGCTGGGCAGCGTACCGCCCGATGCCGACGGCGACCCCGCGCTGCGCCTGCTCGCCCCCGCCCTGCGCGCCAGCCCCACGCTGCGCTGGGCCGGCTACCTGTCCTCGACCGCCGTATACGGCGACCGCGATGGCGGCTGGATCGACGAAGGCTCGCGCGCCGACGCCACCGATGCCACCGCGACGCGGCGGCTCCGCGCCGAGGCGCAGTGGCGCGCGCTGGCTGCCGGTTGCGGCATCGCCTCGGCGGTGTTCCGCCTGCCCGGCCTGTACGGCCGCGGCCGCAATGCGCTGGTGCGGCTGGCGCAGGGCAAGGCGCGCCACGTGGTGCGGCCAGGCCTGGTATTCAACCGGCTGCACGTGGACGACCTGGCCGACGCGGTGGTCGCGGCGATGCGCCGGCCGGTCCACGACGCGCTGTACCTGCCGGCGGACGACGAGCCGGCGCCACCGCAGGAGGTGCTGGCCCACGCCGCGCGGCTCGGCGGTTTCGCGCTGCCGCCGGCGCTGGCCTGGGACGACCCCGCACTCGAGCCGGCGCTGCGCCGCTTCCATGCGAGCAACAAGCGCATCGACAGCCGCCGCACGCGCGAGGCGCTGCAATGGCAGCCGCGTTTCCGCAGCTACCGCGAAGGCCTGCGCGATGCGTGGGAAGCCGGCGACGGGCGACCCGCCGCCGACGCCGCCCGCTAGCCGGCGTCCGGCAGCCGGAAGAACGCGCGCGTGGCGGCGGTGGCGTTGGCCGCGGTCAGCGCCACGTCCTCGCCGCGGTCGCGCGCCAGTTCCTCGACGATGTGCGACAGGAACGCCGGTTCGTTGCGGCGGTCCTTCGGCAGCGGCCGCAGCGTGCGCGGCAGCAGGTAGGGCGCGTCGGTCTCGATCATCAGCCGCCCGGCCGGGATGTGCTTCACCAGCTCGCGCAGGTGCGCGCCGCGGCGCTCGTCGCACAGCCAGCCGGTGATGCCGATGTGCCAGTCGCGGTCCAGGTAATCGAACAGTTCACGGCGCTCGGCGGTGAAGCAGTGCACCACCGCCGGCCCGAGTTTACCGTCGAAATTCTTCATCATCGCCAGGAAGTCTTCGTGCGCGTCGCGCTGGTGCAGGAACAGCGGCTTGCCCACGCCGTCGACGGCAAGGTCCGCAGCGATCTGCAGCTGGCGCTCGAACGCCCGGCGCTGCGCCGGGCGCGGCGAGAAATCGCGGTTGTAGTCCAGCCCGCACTCGCCCACCGCCACCACTTCGGCGTGCGCGTGCAGCGCGCGCATCTCCGCGTCGCATTCGTCGGTGTATTCGACCGCGTGGTGCGGGTGCACGCCGGCGGTGGCGTACAGGAAACCGGGATGCTGCCTTGCCAGCGCCAGCGCCATCGGCGAGTGCTCGCGGCTGGCGCCGGTCACCACCATCTGCACCACGCCGGCGGCGCGGGCGCGCTCCAGCACCGCGTCCAGGTCGCGCGCGAAGGATTCGTGGGTGAGGTTGGCGCCGATGTCGATCAGTTGCATGGAGCGGGGAACCGGGAACAGGGACGCGGGAATTGTAGGAGTGGCGCGAGCCGCGACCAAATGCAGGGCCGGACGTGCCCGCTGGCAGCCGTGCCGGACGGCCCGCACCTACAATGTCGCGATGCAAACCGCCTTCCCCATTTCCGCGCTGCTGCCGGCCATCGCCGACAGCCTGGCCGCGCACCCGCGGCTGGTGCTCGAAGCCCCGCCCGGTGCCGGCAAGACCACCCAGGTGCCGCTGGCGCTGCTCGACGCGCCGTGGCTGCAGGGCGCCAGGATCGTGATGCTGGAACCGCGCCGCGTCGCCGCGCGCAGCGCCGCGCAGTTCATGGCCCGGCAGCTGGGCGAGCCGGTCGGCGAGACCGTCGGCTACCGCATCCGCTTCGAGAACAAGGTCTCCGCGCGCACCCGCATCGAGGTGGTCACCGAGGGCATCCTCACCCGCATGCTGCAGGACGATCCCCTGCTCGAAGGCGTGGGCGCGCTGCTGTTCGACGAATTCCACGAGCGCCACCTGGCCGCCGACCTCGGCCTGGCACTGGCGCTGGACGTGCAGTCGGGGCTGCGCGAGGACCTGCGCATCGTGGTGATGTCGGCCACGCTCGACGGCGAGCGGCTGGCCGCCTTCCTCGACGCACCGCGCCTGTCCAGCGAGGGCCGCAGCTTCCCGGTGGACGTGAGCCACTTCCCGGCGCGGCGCGACGAGGCGCTGGAGGCGCAGGCGCGGCGCGCGGTCGAACAGGCGCTGGCGGCGCACCCGGGCGACGTGCTGGTGTTCCTGCCCGGGCAGCGCGAGATCGCGCGCGTGCAGGCCGCGCTGGAGCCGGTGCTCCCCGCCGATACCGATGTCCTGCCGCTGCACGGCGAACTGCCCGTCGAACAGCAGTCGCGCGTGCTGCAGCCCGACCCGGACGGCCGCCGCCGCGTGGTGCTGGCCACCAACGTGGCCGAATCCTCGGTGACCCTGCCCGGCGTGCGCGTGGTGATCGATGCGGGCCTGGCGCGCGAGCCGCGCTACGACCCCAACAGCGGTTTCTCGCGGCTGGACGCGGTGGCGATCTCGCAGGCCTCGGCCGACCAGCGCGCCGGCCGCGCCGGGCGCGTGGCCGCCGGCTGGGCGCTGCGGCTGTGGCCGCAGTCGCAGCGGCTGGAAGCGCAGCGACGTCCGGAGATGGCGCAGGTGGAACTGGCCGCGCTGGCGCTGGAGCTGGCCGCCTGGGGCAGCGACGAGCTGCGCTTCGTCGATCCGCCGCCGGCCGGCGCGCTGGCCGCCGCGCGCGAGCTGCTGCAGCGGCTCGGCGCGCTCGACGGCGGCACGATCACCGGCACCGGCCGGCGCATGCTCGCGCTGGGCACGCACCCGCGGCTGGCGGCGATGCTGATCGCCGCGGCCGATCCGCGCGAGCAGGCGCTGGCCGCCGACCTGGCCGCGCTGCTGGAAGCGCGCGATCCGCTGCGCCAGGGCGGCGATGCGCTGGCCGCACGCTGGCGCGCCCTGTCCGCGTTCCGCAACGGGCGCGCGCCGCAGGACGCCAGCCGCGGCGCACTGGCCGCCATCGATACGGCCGCCAGGCAATGGCGGCGGCGCCTGCGTTGCGATGCCGCGCCGCCGGCCGACATCGAGGCGCATGAGCTCGGCGACCTGCTCGCCCATGCCTTCCCCGACCGCATCGCCGCGCGCCACGCCACCGATCCGCTGCGCTACCAGCTCGCCAACGGCCGCAGCGCGCGCCTGTTCGACACCAGCGACCTGCGCGGCGAACCCTGGCTGGTGATCAGCGAACTGCGCCACGAAGCGCGCGATGCGCTGGTGCTGCGCGCCGCGCCCGTGGACGAGGCGCGCCTGCGCGCCGACTTCCCGCGGCGTTTCCACCAGCACGACGTGGTGCGCTGGAACGGCGAGCGCCGCGCACTGGAGGCGCGCCGCGAATCCGGCTTCGACCGCATCGTGCTGGACAGCCGCCCCGCCGGAAAGGTCGACCCGGCGCAGGCCGCGCGCGCGCTCACCGACGCCGTGCGCGAGCTCGGCCTGGAAGCGCTGCCGTGGACCGGCAACCTGCGGCAGTGGCGCCACCGCGTGCAGGGCCTGCGCCACTGGATGCCGGAGCTGGACCTGCCGGACCTGTCCGACGCGGCGCTGCTGGCCACGCTCGATGCCTGGCTGCTGCCGGCCTTCGCCGGCAAGACCCGCCTGGACGCACTGGCCGAACAGGAACTGGGCGAGGCGCTGAAATCGGGCATCGACTGGAACACGCGCCAGCTGGTCGACCGCCACGCACCGGTGCGCATCAGCGTGCCCTCCGGCATGGACCGCGCCATCGACTACGCGATGGACGACGACGGCATCACCCCGCGCCCGCCGGTGCTGGCGGTGAAGCTGCAGGAACTGTTCGGCCTGGCCGACACCCCGCGCATCGCCGATGGTCGCGTGCCGCTGCTGCTGCACCTGCTTTCCCCCGGCGGCAAGCCGCTGCAGGTCACCGGCGACCTGCGCAACTTCTGGGAGAACACCTATGCGGAGGTGAAGAAGGAGATGAAGGGGAGGTATCCGAGGCATCCGTGGCCAGACGATCCCTGGAGCGCAACCGCTACGCATCGCGCAAAACCACGCGGGACGTGAAAGATCGCCTCCCGTGGCGACGGTGAAGAAGACTGGACTACCCAGATCCAGCGTGGCGCGGCCTGACGACTCACGGAACGCGACCGCCACGCATCGCGCAGAACCACGCGGGACGTAAAAGATCGCCTCCCGTGGCGACGGTGAAAGAGGACTGGACTACCCAGATCCAGCGTGGCGCGGCGCGGTGCGTCCTACCCACCCGTGACTAACATTTCCTGCACGCGCGTCCCGCGACACTGCGGGGCCTGCCCCTGCAATCGAGGATTCCCCCATGAGCAAGTTCAGCGACATCACCGGATCGGCCCTGGAACGGGCCATGGAACTGGCCAGCCACGCCGGCGACAGCCTCAAGAGCGGGGGTTCCAACGCCGCCGACTGGCTCAAGGCCGGCGCCGCGATCGGCGCGATGAAGACCGGCGGCCGCGCCGTGGGCCGGGTGGCGCGCCGCAACCCCACCGCCACCATCGCCGTGGCCGCGGTCGGCCTGGGCCTGATCGGCTACGCCATCTACCGCAAGAACAGGCGCGACAACGCCGCGCTGGAAGCGAAATCGCAGCAGATCGCCCAGCGCCGCCGCGCCGAAACCACGGTGGACGAGACCAGCGACATCGGCAGCGACACCTGACAATACGCAGGAGCGCACCCGGGGTGCGCTCCTGGCTCCTAGCCCTGCACCACCCGCCACTGCCCGGGCTGCAGGCCGTCGAGCGCATGCGGCCCCATCGAGGCCCGCACCAGCCGCAGCGTCGGCAGGCCCACCGCGGCGGTCATGCGCCGCACCTGGCGGTTGCGCCCTTCGCGCAGGGTGATGGCCAGCCAGGCATCGGGCACGGTCTTGCGGAACCGCACCGGCGGATCGCGCGGCCACAACGCCGGTGGCGTTTCCAGCAGCTGCACGCGCGCCGGCAGGGTCGGCCCGTCGTTGAGCAGCACGCCCTCGCGCAGCGCCTGCAGCTTCTCCGCGGCCGGCACGCCTTCCACCTGCACCCAGTAGGTCTTGTCCTGCTTGTGGCGCGGGTCGGTCAGCCGGTGCGCCAGGCCGCCGTCGTCGGTGAGCAGCAGCAGGCCTTCGCTGTCGTAGTCCAGGCGCCCGGCCGCGTACACGTTCTTCGGCAGCCCGAAACCGGCCAGCGTCGCCCGCGGCGGCTGGCTGCGGTCGGTGAACTGGCACAGGACGTTGAAGGGCTTGTTGAAGGCTACGAGCATGGGAACGGGGAAACGGGAAACGGGAAACGGCCGTATGCGCGGACGTCATGCACCTGCGCTTCGGTCCAGCAGAAACGGTAAATCACGCGATTCGCCAACACGGCGCATCGCGCAACCCTCCCCCTTCCCTGTTCCCCCTTCCCCGCCTTTCACGGCTTCACGAAGCGCAGCGTCATGCGGTCGCTTTCGCCGATCGCCTTGTATTTGTCCGCATCGGCGGCGTCGTGGTTGTTGGACGGCGGCAGCGTCCACACGCCGTTGGGGTGATCCTTGGTGTCGCGCGGGTTGGCGTTGACCTCGCTGCTTTCCTGCAGCTTGAAGCCGGCCGCCTCGGCCATGGCGATCACCTGCGCCTGGCCGACATAACCGCTCTTGTCGTCGGCCGGCACGTCGGCCCTGGCGCGGTGTTCGACCACGCCCAGCGTGCCGCCCGGCTTGAGCACCGCGAAGAACGCACGGAACATGCCCTCGGCCTGCCCTGCGGCGCGCCAGTTGTGCACGTTGCGGAAGGTCAGCACCACGTCGGCCGAACCCGGCGTGCCGAGCACCGGCGCGGCCGGGTCGTAGGCCACGACGGTGGCCTTGTCGAACAGCGCCGGCGCTTCGGCGAACTTCTTTTCCAGCCCGTCGCGGGTGCGCTGCTGGTAGTCACGGCCGCTGCCGGCCGG
The DNA here is from genome assembly GCF_056393235.1 of Stenotrophomonas sp. Steno-Z2. Taxonomy (NCBI): domain Bacteria; kingdom Pseudomonadati; phylum Pseudomonadota; class Gammaproteobacteria; order Lysobacterales; family Lysobacteraceae; genus Stenotrophomonas; species Stenotrophomonas sp. Steno-Z2. The sequence continues at coordinate 856,899 of NZ_JBWJOY010000001.1, forward strand.
CAGGGCCATCGGGTCGACCACCGCGGCCACGTAATGGCCATGGCCACGCAGGTAGGGCGCGAGGATTTCGGCGTACCAGCCGCCGCCCGGGGTGATCTCGACCACCGTCTGCTGCGGCTGCACGCCGAAGAACTGCAGGGTCTGCAGCGGATGCCGGTATTGATCGCGCGCGGTGTTGGCGGCGCTGCGCCAGTCGCCGGACACCGCGGCCTGCAACTGCGCGGAGGTGGACGTGGCCGGCGCGCCCTGCATGGCGGCGTGGTCGTGGCCGGCGTGCGCGTGTTCCTGCGCGACGGCGGGCAGCGTGGCGAACAGCAGGCAGGCGGCAACCAGCGGGGCGGTGGTCTTCATCGGAATGTTCCACGGTTGGAGTGCAGCGAGCCTAGCACGCGCGCGTGATGCGCCTGCACGGCCAGGATGTTCACGGCCTGTTGGCGCGCGGCCACCGCACGGAACACTGTTTTCACCATGCCGCAACGGAACCGCCCCATGTGGCGTCTATGCTGGTGTGCCGATTCCAAGGAGGTGCGCATGACCCGGTTCCGCGAACTCGGCCGTTCCGGCCTGCAGGTCGGCCCCATCGCCTTCGGCGGCAACGTGTTCGGCTGGAGCGTGGACGAGAAGACCGCCTTCGCCCTGCTCGACGCCTTCGTCGAGGCCGGCTTCAACCTGGTCGATACCGCCGACGTGTACCCGGCGTGGGTGCCCGGCAACAGGGGTGGCGAATCGGAAACCATCATCGGCCGCTGGCTGGCGCGCGGCGGCAGGCGCGACAAGGTGGTGCTGGCCAGCAAGGTCGGCAAATGGGCCGAGCGCCCGGGGCTGTCGGCCGACAACATCCACGCCGCCGTCGACGATTCGCTGCGGCGCCTGGGCACCGATGTCATCGACCTGTACCAGGCGCACGAGGACGATGAGTCGGTGCCGCTGGAGGAAACCCTGGGCGCCTTCGCGCGGCTGATCGAGGCGGGCAAGGTGCGCGCGATCGGCGCATCCAACTACAGCGCCACGCGCCTGCGCGACGCGTTGAAGGTATCGGCCGACTACCACCTGCCGCGCTACGAAAGCCTGCAGCCCGAGTACAACCTCTACGACCGCGCCGGCTACGAAGCGGAACTCGAGCCGCTGGCGCGCGGACAGGGATTGGGCGTGATCGGCTATTACGCGCTGGTCAGCGGCTTCCTCAGCGGCAAGTACCGCAGCGCCGAGGACGCCGGCAAGAGCGGCGCGCGCGGCGCCAAGGTCGTCGCGCGCTACCTGAACCCGCGCGGGCTGCGCATCCTCGGCGCGCTCGACGATGTCGCCGCCGCGCACCGCGCCACGCCCGCGCAGGTGGCGCTGGCCTGGCTGATCGCGCGGCCCGGCATCACCGCGCCCATCGTCAGTGCCACCGGCGTGGCGCAGCTGCACGAGGTGCTCGCCGCCGCGCGGCTGTCGCTGTCGGCGCAGGACATCGCCCAGCTCGACGCCGCCAGCGCCGAAGCCTGAATGCGGCGCGGGTTGAACCCCGCGCCGGCCCGGTCGTAGCATCCGGCCTACAGGGGGCGGACCGCGAACGGAGACCGCCATGCAGAACCCGCACACTGCAAGCCGTCGCACGCTCGACCTGGACGCCGAGATGGCCTACTGGCGCGGCGTCCATGCCATCGGCCGGCTCGGCCACCACGACTTCGACCAGTACCGGCGCCTGCTGCGGATGGGCTTCGAGGTATACATGGCGTGGCCGCGCGCCAGCGAGGAACAGCTCTACCGCGTGCTGCAGGACAGCTACCACCGGCATGCGCCGGCGCTGGCCGTGCCGTGGGACGAGGCGCGCTGGCTGGTGCGCCATGCCTGGCACCACGCCGAGCAGGCGCAGTCCACGCACTGAGGCGCGCGCCGGCTCAGGCCGGCGCCAGCAGCCAGGCGCGCAGCGCGGCGCTCACCTCGTCGGGCTTCTCCATCGGCGCCAGGTGCCCGCAGCCGGGCAGCACAAGCAGCCGCGAGTGCGGCGCCAGCGCGTGCATTTCCTCGCTGACCGCCAGCGGCGTGATGCGGTCGTTGGCGCCGCAGACGATCAGCAGCGGGCCGCGGTAGGCGGCCAGCACGTCATGGCCGTCGGGCCGCTCCAGCGCGCTCTGGCGCAGGAACACCTCCGCACCCAGGCGCGTGGTCATCTCGCGCACGCGCTGCACCAGCGCGTGGTCGTCCAGGCGCGAGGCGTCGATGTAGCTGCACATCAGCCGGTCGCCGAAACCATGGAAGGTGCCGGGCAGGCGCACGCTGGCCCGCTGCGCGCGGCGCTGGGCGGCGCGTTCCGGCGAATCGGCATGGATCGAGGTGTCGATCAGCGCCAGCCGCCGCACGCGCTCCGGGGCGATGCGCAGGATCTGCTGGGCGACGAAGCCGCCCAGCGAGAACCCCGCCAGCGCGAACCGCGGCGGCGCCTGCGCCAGCACGTCCTCGGCCACCGCCTGCAGCGTGTCCCCGCGGGTCTGGTCGCCGACGATGCAGTCGGCGATGTCGGACAGGTCGGCGATCTGCGCGCGCCACAGCTCCGCATCGTTGAGCAGGCCGGGCAGCAGCAGCAGCGGGATCCTTGTTGCCGGTGCGTTGCCGGCGGTGTCGGTTTGCATGGCGCCATTGTCGCGCCGTCGGCGCTCAGCCGGTACCGCCACCGCTGGAACGCACCGGCAGGGTGACGTTCATGAGGGTCGGGTCGTCCGGATCGGGCCTGACCTGGAAACCCAGCGTGCGGCACATCGCCAGCATGGTGCTGTTCTCGCGCAGCACCTGGCCCTCGACCACGTTCAGGCCCTGCCAGCCGGCGTATTCGATCATGATCTGCATCAGCTTCCAGCCGATGCCGTGGCCCTTGAGGTCGGAGCGGATCAGGATGCCGTATTCGCCACGGTCGTAGTCGGCGTCGGCGTGCAGGCGCACCGCGCCCAGCATGTCGCCGCTCTTCGGGTCGATGGCCACCAGCGCGATCGAGCGCGCATAGTCGAGCTGGGTCAGGCGCGCGATGAACTCGTGGCTGAAATGCTTGACCGACTGGAAAAAACGCAGGCGCAGGTCGTCGTCGGTGACGCGGGCGAAGAACGCGCGGAACAGCGCGTCGTCCTCCGGCCGCACCGGGCGCACGAAGGCCTTGCCGCCGTCGGACAGGTCGATGCTGCGTTCCCACTCGGTGGGATACGGGAAGATCGCGAAGCGCGGGTGGCCGCGGCCCTTGTGCAGGCGCCGCACCGGGGCGATGGCGATGCGCGCGTCCAGCGCGATCACGCCGTCGCGGTCGGCCAGCAGCGGATTGAGGTCCAGGCTGCGGATCTCGGGGATGTCGGCGGCCAGCTGCGCCAGCTTGACCAGCACCAGCGCCACCGCGCGCTCGTCGGCGGCCGGCACGTCGCCATAGGCCTTGAGGATGCGCGAGACGCGGGTGCGGTCGATCACCTCGTGCGCCAGGCGCAGGTCCAGCGGCGGCAGCGCCAGGGTCTTGTCGTCGATCACTTCCACCGCGGTGCCGCCGCGGCCGAACACCAGCACCGGGCCGAACACCGGGTCGTCGGCGATGCCGGCGATCAGCTCGCGCGCCTTGGGCCGCACCAGCGTCGGCTGCACCAGCACGCCTTCGATGCGCGCCTGCGGGCGCAGCTCGCGCGCGCGCTGCAGGATCGAGGTGGCCGCCATCTGCACCGCCGGCAGCGTGCCCAGGTTCAGGCGCACGCCGTCGACATCGGACTTGTGCGGGATGTCCGGCGAGAACACCTTCACCGCGACCGTGGCGCCCCGCTCCAGCAGCGGCTGCGCCAGGTCCATCGCCTCGTGCGCGTCGCGCGCGACCATCACCGCCAGCGACGGAATGCCGTAGGCCTGCAGCAGCGCGTGCGTGGCCACCGGGTCCAGCCATTGCTGGCCGTCCGCCAGCGCCGTCGTCACCAGCGCGCGCGCGGCCGCGGCGTCCACCACGAAATCGGCGGGCAGGCTCGGCGGCGTTTCCATCAGCGCCGCCTGCGCCTGGCGGTAGCGCACCAGGTGCTGGAAGCCGCGCACCGCCTCGGCCTCGCTGGGGTAGGTCGGCACCCGCGCGGTATTGAGCGTGGCCGTGGCCTGTTCGTCGTTGCCCAGCCACACCGCGAACACCGGCTTGTCGCGCAGCTGGCGCGGGCGCAGGCCGAGCGTGCGGGTCAGCGCCTGCGCCGCGTCGGCCGAAGAAGTGAACGCGGTGGGCACGTTGACCACCAGCAGCGCGTCGTTGGCCTCGTCGGCCAGCAGCGCTTCCACCGCGGCGGCGTAGCGCTCGCCGCCGGCATCGACCACGATGTCCACCGGGTTGTCGCGCGACCAGCCCTGCGGCAGCACCTGGTCCAGGTGCGCCACGGTGGCCGGCGACAGCGCCGCCAGCGTGCCGCCCAGCGCCTGCAGCTGGTCCACCGCCAGCCGGCCGATGCCGCCGCCGTTGCTGAGGATCGCCAGCCGGTGGCCGGGAAACGTGCCCAGCCGGCCCAGGGTCTCGGCGGCGGTGAACAGTTCGTCCAGCGCGTTCACCCGCAGCAGGCCGGCACGGTTGAAGGCCGCGCCGTACACCGCGTCGGAAGCGGCCAGCGCCTGCGAATGTGTGGGCGCGCGCGCCTCGGCGCCGCGCGGCTGGCGCCCGGACTTGACCACCACCACCGGCTTGGCGCGCGCGGCCGCGCGCGCGGCGGACATGAACTTGCGCGCGTCGCTGACCTGGTCGACATAGAGCAGGATCGCGCGGGTGCGGTAGTCGGCGGCGAAGTAGTCGAGCAGGTCGCCGAAATCCACGTCCAGCGCGTCGCCCAGCGACACCACCGCCGAGAAACCGATCGAGCGCGCCACGCCCCACTCCACCAGAGCGGCCGCTATCGCGCTGGATTCGGAGATCAGCGCCAGGTCGCCGGCCTGCGGCGTATGCGCGGCGATGGAGGCGTTGAGCCGCGCATGCGGCGCGATCACGCCCAGGCAGTGCGGGCCGAGGATGCGCATGCCCCTGGGCCGCGCCGCCGCCTCCACCTGCGCGGCCAGCGAGCCGGGGCCGTGGCCGAGCCCGGCGGTGAGGATGATGGCCGCGGCCACGCCCAGCCCGGCGGCCGCGGCCACCACCTGCGGCACCATCGGCGCCGGCGTGGTGATCACCACCAGGTCCGGGACCCACGGCAGGTCCTTGAGCCGCTTGACCGTGCGCATGCCGTCGATCTGCGCATGGCGCGGGTTGACCCAGCCGATCTGCCCGGCGAAACCGCCGGCGCGCAGGTTGCGCACCACCGCGCGCCCGGCCGAGCGTTCGCGCGGGCTGCCGCCGACCACGGCCACGGAGCGGGGGCGGAACACGGTCTGCAGGTGATAGGTGCTCATCGCGACGCCGACAACGGGAACACGATCAAAGGTACACGCGCAGGGGGCGGCGTGGCATGAGCGCGATCAAGCGGCACCGGCCGCGCCACCTTCGTGGCGACATGCGGCGGGAATCACTTCCGGAGCGAATGGCCCAGCACGCCGATGGACACCAGGAGGATCGCGCAGTAATCCACGACCCGCGGCGCGCCCAGCGCGGTGCCGATGGCGAACACCAGTACGCCGGCGAGGACCGGCAGCATCCATGGATTCCAGCGCGCCGCCATGGATGGACCGGGTTCGCTTTCCAGGATCGCGCTGACATCGGTATCCAGCGCCGCGGCCAGGCAGACCCGCGTCTCGCGCGAGGCGGCGCCCTCGGTCTCCACCCGCTGCACGGTGCGCAGGCTCAGGCCGGCGGCGGCGGCCAGCTGTTCCTGCGACCAGTGCCTGGCCTCGCGCAGGCGGCGGATGACCGTCGGGTTCAACTTCATGTCCTGCTCCATGCGGTGGCTCCTGTATGGGGAGCCCCGACTGTAGGTTCCGCCACCGATCATGCCACGCCAGGCCTGCGCCAACGGCCCGCCAACCGGCCGCCACCGCGCTACAACAGCGTCCCGCCCAGGATCATCGCGGCGATGCTGAAGTAGATGACCAGGCCGGTCACGTCCACCAGGGTCGCCACGAACGGCGCCGAGGCGCTGGCCGGGTCGAAGCCCAGCCGCTTGAGCACGAACGGCAGCATCGAGCCGGACAGCGAGCCGAAGGTGACGATGCCCACCAGCGCCGCGCCGATGGTGGCCGCCAGCAGCTTCCAGTGCGGGCCGTAGTCGTGCAGGCCGGCCAGCTGCCAGACGGTGATGCGCACGACGGCCAGCAGGCCGAGGATGGCGCCCAGCACCACGCCGGTGGGCACCTCGCGCAGGGCCACCTTCCACCAGTCGCGCAGGCGCAGCTCGTGCAGGGCGAGCGAGCGGATCAGCAGCGAGGTCGCCTGCGAGCCGGAGTTGCCGCCCGAACTCATGATCAGCGGGATGAACAGGGTCAGCACCACCGCGCGCGCCAGTTCGTCCTCGTAGTGCTGCATGGCGCTGGCGGTGAGCATCTCGCCCAGGAACAGCACGCTCAGCCAGCCGGCGCGCTTGCGGATCATGTCGAGGAAGCCGATCTGCATGTAGGGCCGGTCCAGCGCCTCGACGCCGCCGAACTTGTGCACGTCCTCGGTGGATTCGTCGATCAGCGCGTCGAGGATGTCGTCCACGGTGACGATGCCGAGCATGCGCTGCTGCGCGTCCACCACCGGGATCGCCAGCAGGTCGTGGCGGCGGATCAGCTGCGCCACCTCTTCCTGGTCCAGCTGCGGGCCGACGCTGACCGGCGGGTTGACCTGGGCCACGTCGAGGATGGAATCCTCCGGCGCGCCGGTGATCAGCCGGCGCATGGTCACCACCTGGCGCAGCTGCCGGGTCTGCGGGTCGAGCACGTAGATCGCGTAGACCGTCTCGCGGCTGCGCTCGACCTCGCGGATGTGCTGCAGGGTCCGGGCGACGGTCCAGTCGGCGGGGACGCTGACGAACTCGGTGGTCATCAGCGCGCCGGCGGTGTTGGGCGGGTAGCCGAGCAGCAGCTGGATCGAGCGGCGCGCCTCCGGCTCGAGCAGCGGGATCAGCCGCGCGCGCTCGTCCTCGTCCAGTTCGTGCACGATGTCGGTGGCGCGGTCGTCGGCCATCAGCCCGAGCAGCGCGGCGGCGCGGGCAGGCGGCATCGCCGCGACCAGTTCGCCGGCGCGCTGCAGCTCAGGCGCTTCCAGCAGCTTGACCGCGCGCGGCAGCTGCAGCGCGGCCAGCACGGCGCCGGCGTCGGCCTGTTCGAGCTGGTTGAGGTAGACCACCGCGTCGGCGGTGTTGAATTCCGCCAGGGGCGCGCTCAGGGCGCTGGCGTCCGCGGCCGGACGCAGGAGTTGCTTCTGGTTCATCGTGTTTCGCCTTGCCGACCGGGTCGGCTGCCGGGTTGCGGGCGCAACGCCGGCAACGGCGAACCACCCCTCAGGCGTTCGCCGTCACCGGCGTCGAACGAGATCGACTTCTACTGTCGCTGGGCATGGGTGGGACTCCGAAGGGATCGCCGCGCGGCATGGGCCGGCGGCTGCGCGAGTCTGCGACCGTCGTGCGGCAGGGTCAAGCGCCATGCCGTGGAATTTTCCAAGCCGGCGGGCGCGCGTTACTCTTCCGCACAGGCATGCGCCTGCGCCCGCCCGGCCGCCGCGCTGTCGTTCCCCCTCACTTTCCTCGAGCGTGATCCCGATGCATGGCGGCGGTCTGGAACTGGCCCTGGTGCTGCTGCTGGCGGCGGTGATCGCCGTGCCGGTGTTCAAGCGTTTCGGCCTGGGCGCGGTGCTGGGCTATCTCGCCGCCGGCGTGGTGCTGGGCCCGCACGTGCTGGCCTTCGTGCAGGACGCCGACCGCATCCTCAACGCGGCCGAGATCGGCGTGGTGATGCTGCTGTTCCTGATCGGGCTGGAGCTCTCGCCGGCGCGGCTGATGGTGATGCGGCGCCCGGTGTTCGGCGGCGGCACGACGCAGGTGCTGCTCGCCGCCGGCGTGCTCGGCGGGCTGTTGCTGCTGTACCACTTCCACTGGAAGAGCGCGCTAGTGATCGGCACCGCGCTGGCGCTGTCCTCCACCGCGATCGGCCTGCAGCTGCTGTCCGAGCACAAGGCGCTCAACAGCGACTACGGCCGCTTCGGCTTCGCCATCCTGCTGTTCCAGGACCTGGTCGCCATCCCGCTGCTGGCGGCGATCCCGCTGCTGGGCGGCATCCGCAACGAGACCCTGACCTGGCAGAACGTGGCCACCGCGGTCGGCGCGCTGGCCGTGGTGATCCTGCTCGGGCGGCCGGTGCTGCGCTGCCTGTTCGGCATGGTCGCGCGCACGCGCATGCCGGAGGTGTTCACCGCCAGCGCACTGCTGGTGGTGCTGGGCACCGCCTGGCTGATGCAGAAGGCCGGGCTGAGCCCGAGCCTGGGTGCGTTCCTGGCCGGCGTGCTGCTGGCCGATTCCGAATTCCGCCACGAAATCGAATCGCAGATCGAGCCGTTCAAGGGCCTGCTGCTGGGGCTGTTCTTCATCGCGGTGGGAATGAGCATCGACCTGGCGCGTATCGCCGCCGAGCCGACCGTGATCGCCATCGGCGTCGGCCTGCTGCTCGCGGTCAAGTTCGGCCTGCTGGTGCTGATCGGCCTGGCCGCGCGCATGCCGCTGCGCAGCGCGCTGATGCTCGGCAGTGTGCTGTGGCTGGGCGGCGAGTTCGCCTTCGTGGTGTTCAACGAGGCCGAGCGCGCCGGCCTGCTGGGCCGCATCAACCACGACCGCCTGGTGGCCATCGTCAGCCTGTCGATGGCGCTGACCCCGCTGTTGATGATCGGCCTCAAGTACCTGCTGCGATCGCACGCCCCAAGCCGGGGCCCGGAACGCGCGCCGGACAACCTGAACGATGCCCAGGCCCAGCACCCTCAGGTGCTGATCGCCGGCATGGGCCGCTTCGGCCAGATCGTCGCGCGCCTGCTGACCGCGCAGCGCATTCCGTTCGTGGCGCTGGAAGCCGACCCGGACACGGTGGAAGACCTGCGCCGCTTCGGCAACCACCTCTACTACGGCGACCCCACCCGGCCGGACCTGCTGCGCGCGGCCGGCGGCGACCAGATCCGCGTGTTCGTGATGGCCATGGACGACCCGGACACCAACCTGCGCGCGGTGCGGCTGGTGCGGCGCCTGTACCCGCAGGCACGCGTGCTGGCGCGCGCGCGCAACCGCCAGCACGCGTGGAAGCTGATGGACATGTCGGCCGAGCCGTTCCGCGAGGTGTTCGGTTCCAGCCTGGAGATCAGCGAGCGCGTGCTCACCGCGCTGGGCATGGCCGAGCACACCGCGCGCGAGCACGTGCGCCGTTTCCGCGAGCACGACGAAAAGCTGCTCAAGGCCCAGCACCTGGTCTACGACGACGAGGCGGCGGTGATGCAGACCTCGCGCGACGCCCGCACCGACCTGATGCACCTGTTCGAGGCCGATGTCGGCGATGCCGACGCGGTCGCCGAAAAACCGGCGGCCGGCGAGTAGCACACCCGCCGTTTTCCGCGGGAGCGGCGTCCGCCGCGAACGGGCTTTATCGGGAACGCCCCATCGCGGCTGAAGCCGCTCCTACGCAGGCGGGGATGTTCGGCTGCAGCGCGGTGCTGCCGGGAACATCCACCGCAAGGAACATTCACCCCCAGCCATGCCGCAAACCCCGTAGGAGCGGCCTCAGCCGCGAAGGGCCTTGTCGGGAACGCTCCATCGCGGCTGAAGCCGCTCCTACGTGGCGCGCGCCATCCACCGCAGCACGCGTACGGCGCGCTCAGCCGCGGTCGCGCAGGAAACGGGCCATGGAGGAGACGCCCGGCACCGCCGGTTCGAACTCGCCGGCCACGTCGATGAAGCCGCGCATGACCGCGATCTCGCGCGGGCTGCGGCCCAGCGCGTCGCGCAGGTCGGGGTCGGCGCCGGCGCGCAGCAGGCGCTGCACCAGCAGCGGCAGGCCGTGCAGCGCGGCCAGGTGCAGCGGGCCGAAGCCGCGCGGGTCGCGCACGTCCAGCGCCACGTCCTCGTCCAGCAGGCGTTCGACCGCGGCCAGCACCACGTGCTCGTCGCAGGCGGTGCCCGGTTCGGCGCGCGCGCCCAGCAGCAGCAGCAGCGGGGTGACGGTGCCGGCCGAGGGCTGGTCGGCTTCGGCACCGGCCAGCAGCAGGGTGTCCAGCAGCGCCAGCAGGCGCGGGCGGTCGCGCGCGGTGAAGCCGTAGAGCGCGGCGCAGTGCAGCGGCGCCAGCTGCTGGTCGTCGCCGGCGTGCACGTCGGCGCCGGCGGTCAGCAGCCTGGCGACGATGTCCGGCAGGCCCAGCGCCGCGGCCAGCATCAGCACGGTGACGCCGCCGGGCAGGCGGTGGTCGATGCGCGCGCCGGCGTCGAGCAGGGCGGTGACGATGGCGGCCTGGCGCATGCTCACCGCCGCCGACAACGGCGTGGCGCCGCTGGCGGCCGCGTGCTGCGGGTCGGCACCGCGCGCCAGCAGCAGGTCCACGGTGGCGACATGGCCGCCGCCGGCCGCGCGCAGCAGGCCGGTGCAGCCCTGCGCGTCGACCGCGTCCACCGGCAGCCCCAGTTCGATCAGGCGGCGCACCGCGTCGGCGTCGCCGGCCATCGCCGCGGCGGGCACGTCGGCCTCGCGCAGCGGGCGCAGCGGCAGCGGCCAGCCGCGCCAGTCCAGCCAGTCGGCCAGGTCGCGGCGGCCGCTGGACAGGGCCACGCCGAGCGGCGTCTGCCCGTCAGCGGCGCGCGCATCCGGCGAGGCGCCCTGCATCACCAGTAGTTTCAGCGAGGCCTCGCGCGCCAGCGCGGTGGCCAGGTGCAGCGCGGTCATGCCGTGGCTGTCGCGCGCCTCGCGGTCCGCGCCGTGCGCCAGCAGCCAGTGCTGCACCTTCAGCCAGCCCAGGCGTACCGCCAGCGCCAGCGGCGGATCGCCGGCCGGCGAGGCGCCGAACGGGTCGGCGCCGCGTTCGAGCAGCTCCAGCGCGAACTGTTCGGTGCCGCGCGAGCCCTGGTCGTGCTGCGCGCAGGCGGCCAGCAGGCGCCCCAACCCGCCGCGGCCGGCCGGCGACACGCCGTGCCGCAGCAGCACCTGCAGCGTCGGGATGGCATCCACGCCGCGCGCCAGCAGCGCGAACATCGGCGTATCGCCGCAGGCGTCCGCCACCTCGGCATCGGCGCCCTGCGCCAGCAGCCAGTCCACCACGCGCGGCTGCAGCGCCAGTTCCACCTCGTGCAGCAGCGCGCCCAGCTCCTGCGCCGCGCACAGCCGCGCCAGCGGCGCCATGCCCTCGGTATTGCCGCAGACCAGCGCCTCGCGCAGCAGCGCCAGCGGCGCGCGGTCGTTGAGCTGCGGCGCGGCGGCGCCCTCGCCGGCGTCGCCGCCGGCCAGCGCGTCGCTGACCGCGGCCGGCAGCGGATAGGCCGGGTCGAGCAGCGAGACGATGCTCCAGCGCCCGGCCGCGGCCGCGTGGTCGATGGCGCGGCGGCCATCGGCGGCGGCGACATCGGCGGCGATGCCCAGGTCCAGCAGGCGCCGCACCAGCGCCGCGGTCACGTTCTCCGCGCGGCAGGCCAGCAGCACGGCATTGCAGCCCTCGCCGTCGACCGCGGCGACGTCGGGCTTGTGCGCGAGCAGGCGTTCGAGCACGCCGGCATGGCCATGCGCGGCCGCGTCCAGCCACGGCGTGCGGCCGGCGGCGTCGCGCGGTTCGACGTTGGCGCCGGCGGCGAGCAGGGCCTCGACGATGTCGCCATGCCCGGCCGCGGCGGCTTCGTGCAGCGCGCTGCGGCGGCGGCGGTCGCGCGCGTCCAGCCGCGCCTTGTGCTTGAGCAGCAGCTGCACGCCGGCCGCGTCGTCGTCCTCGGTGGCGGCGGCGGGAATGAGCACGGGCACGCCGTCGGCCGGCTCGACCTTGGCGCCGCGCTCGAGCAGGAACCGCGCCAGGCGCCAGTTGCCGGCCTGGCAGGCCACCGCCAGCGGGCTGTGGCCTTCCTGGTTGAGCGCGTCGATCTCGGCCGCCGCATCGCGCAGCAGCGCGGCCACGCCGGGGTCGGAACTGCGCGCGGCATGGTGCAGCGGCGTGTTGCCGTCGGCGTCGGTGGCGCGCGGATCGGCGCCGTTGGCCAGCAGGGTCATCACCGCCTCGGGGCGGCCGTGCCAGCTGTCGCGGGTCGCGGCCAGCAGCGGGGTCATGCCGCGGTGGGCCAGGTTCACGTCCACGCCGCGGGCGATCAGCGCGCGCAGCAGGCGCAGGTCGGGCAGGACCGCGGCCAGCACCGCCAGGCTGCGCTGGTCGCGCCAGTCGGCGGGCGGCGGCGCATGCGGATCGGCGCCGGCATCGAGCAGCTGCAGCGCGCGGTCGACGCGCCCCACGCGCGCGGCCTCGTACAGCTGCGGCACCAGCTCGTGCTGTGCCAGCGGCTCCAGTGGCGCCGGTTCGGCCTGGGCCTCGGCGAACGGATCGAAGGCCGGCGCCGCCGCGACCGGCGCGGCCGGCGCCGCGGGCAGGACCTGCAGCGCGGCATGCAGCAGCGGCGAAAGCAGTGCGGTGGCGATCGCCAGCGGCCAGCGCAGGCCGTCGCCGAGCAGGCCGGGCCAGGCCGGGACGACCACTGCCGCGCACAGCAGGCACAGCACCAGCGCCGCGCCGACGCCGTGCCAGGAATCCATGGCGCGCGCGGACAGCGCCTGCCCTTGCGCGCGCAGCGCGCCGCCTTCGCGTTCCAGCGCCTGCCACAGCGGCCAGGTGCGCCACAGCGCGGCCACCGCGATGCTCACCGCCACGCACAACGCCAGCACCGCCTGCAGGCTGCCGCTGTCGTGCAGCGCCGCCAGCGGCCAGGACACCAGCAGCGCCAGCAGCAGCGGGCCGCCAGCCCAGATGGCGAGCAGGCCGGGCAGGTCCTGCCGCGGCAGCGCGGACAACGGCGCGGCCGCGCGCGTGCGCCGCCACCACGACACGCCCAGCGCGAACGCCGGCTGCGCGAGCAGGCCGCAGAGGGCGGCCGCCACGCCGCCGAAGCCGGCGACGAGCGCGAGCAGCGCGCCTGCCGCCAGCGCGCCGAGGGCACGGTTACGCAGGGCGTCAGTCATCGCGGCCGTCGATGCGGGCGATCTTCACCGGCGCCAGGGGCTGCGGCGGCAGCTGCAGATGGAAGCCATGCGCGGCCAGGTTGGCGCGCACCAGCGCGGCGTCGGCCTGCGCCAGCCGCCGTTCCGGGGTCAGGGCCACTTCCAGCACGAACGCGAACGGCGCCAGGGCGGCGCCGAGCGTGGCCGGGATCGCGTCGAAGTCGTCGCGCTTGGCAAGGTAGACGTAGGTGTCCTGCTTGCGTTGGCTTTTATAAACGTAGGCTTGCATGCCCGCGGGCTTTGCCCTGCTTGGGAATGCAGGAGATTGTGTCGGAAACCCGACGCTGGTGAAAGGCATTCCCCTACAGAGCTGGCGGTTTCTTCGCCAGCACTTCATTCATGTTCATCAAGAAACACGCCGGCATCGGTCCACGCAGGACACCGTGCGGCGGAGGGCACCCCGATATACTCGCGCCCCGTCCAAGCCCCGGAAGACCGCGTGACTGAAGCCTCGCCACCGCGCCTGCCCCCGCTGAACCTGCTCGCGTACAGCGCCACCACGGCGCTGGGCGCGGGGCTGGATGCGCAGCGCCAGGCGCTGGCGCAGGGCCGCAGCGGACTGCGCCGCAACGATTTCGGCAGCGACCCGCTGGACTGCTGGATCGGCCGGGTCGAGGGCGTGGAGGACGTGGCGCTGCCGCCGGCGCTGGCCGGTTTCGCCTGCCGCAACAACGCGCTGGCGTGGCTGGCGCTGCAGCAGGACGGCCTGACCGATGCGCTGGCCGGCGTCGTCGCCCGCCATGGCGCCCGCCGCGTGGCGGTGGTGATGGGCACCTCCACCTCCGCCATCGGCGCCACCGAGGAGGCCTATGCACGCCTGTCCACCGATGCCGAAGGCGTGGCGCATTTCCCGCCGGACCTGCGCCACCCGCGCATCCACACCCCGCATGCGCTGGGCGATTTCGTCCAGGCCGCCACCGGCCTGCAGGGTCCCTGCGTCACCGTGGCCACCGCCTGTTCGTCCAGCGCCAAGGTATTCGCGCAGGCCGCGCGGCTGATCCACGCCGGTTTCGCCGATGCCGCCCTGGTCGGCGGCGTCGATACGCTGTGCGGCAGCGTGCTGTTCGGCTTCCACTCGCTGCAGCTGGTCGCCAGCGCGCCCTGCCAGCCGTTCGACGCGCGCCGCAGCGGCCTGTCGCTGGGCGAGGCCGGCGGCTACGCGGTGCTGGAACGCGCCGGTGCCGGCCCCGCCACCGCGCTGCAGCTGCGCGGATACGGCGAATCCAGCGACGCCCACCACATGTCGGCGCCGCATCCGCAGGGGCTGGGCGCGCGCCTGGCGATGGAGCAGGCGCTGCGCAGCGCCGGGCTCGAGCCGGCGCAGCTGGGCTACCTCAACCTGCACGGCACCTCCACCCCGGCCAACGACAGCATCGAAGCCGCCGCGGTGGCCGCGCTGTTCCCGCCGTCGTTGCACGCCAGTTCGACCAAGGGCTGGACCGGCCATACCCTGGGCGCGGCCGGCATCGTCGAATCGGTGTTCGCGCTGCTGGCCTTGTCCGACGGGCTGCTGCCGGGCACGCTCAACAGCACGGCTCCCGATCCGGCCTGCGGCCCGCAGATCCGGTTCGACAACGCGCGGGCGGACATCGGCCACGCGATGAACAACTCCTTCGGCTTCGGCGGCAACAACTGCTCGCTGGTATTCGGCAAGGTGGAATGAAGCGCATGCGCGAAGCGATCGTCGAAGGCATCGGTTTCTGGGGCAGCGGCCTGCCGGACTGGGACGCGGCCTGCGCCTGGGCGCGCGCGGGCCAGCACCCCGCGCAGGCGCCGGCGCGCCCGGCGCCCGCCCTGCTGGCGGCCAACGAGCGCCGCCGCGCGCCGGCCACGGTGGCGGTGGCGCTGGAAGCCGCGCTGGCCGCCTGCGAGGCGGCCGGACGCGAGCCCACCGCGCTGCCGTCGGTGTTCGCCTCCACCCACGGCGAGATGTCGATCACCGACTACATGTGCGCGACGCTGGCCAGCGACCCGCGCGCGGTGTCGCCCACCCGTTTCCACAACTCGGTGCACAACGCCGCCGCCGGCTACTGGACCATCGGCACCGGCGCGCACGTGCCGGCCACCGCGATCAGCGCCGGCCACGGCAGCTTCGCGCAGGGCCTGGTCGAAGCGATGGCGCAGCTGGCCGCCGGCAGCGAGGCGGTGCTGCTGGTCGCCTACGACGGACCGGCCTGCGGGCCGCTCGCCGAAATGGCGCCCAGCGAAGGCCTGCTCGGCGTCGCCCTGGTGCTGTCGCGCGTGCCCTGCCCCGGCCTGCCGGTGCTGCGCATGGAACTGGCGCAGCACGCCGGCATGGACCGCGACGACGCTGCCGGGCCGCTATCGCGGCTGCTGGCCGGCAATGCCATGCAACCGGCGCTGCCGCTGCTGGAAGCGCTCGCGCTGGAACGCGGGCAGGTACTGCTGCCGGCCGGCGCGGACCAGTGGCTGCGGATCGACATCGGCCATGGCTGAGCCGCGCATGCTGCGACCGGACGACGTGGCGGTGGTGATCCCGGCGCTCAACGAAGCGCTGCGCATCCGCGAGGTGGCGAGCGGCGCGCTCGCGTTCTTCCCGCACGTGATCGTGGTCGACGACGGTTCCGACGACGGTACCGCCGACTGCATCGCAGACCTGCCGGTTACCGTGCTGCGCCATGCCCGGCGCAGCGGCAAGGGCCAGGCGCTGCGCAGCGGGTTCGCCGAAGCGGTGCGGCGCGGCCTGCGCGGCGTGCTGACCCTGGACGGCGACGGCCAGCATGCCGCCGCCGACCTGCCGCGGCTGCTGGCCAGCGCCAACCGCCACCCCGGCTGCATCATCATCGGCGCGCGCCTGCGCAAGCGCGCCTCGCAGCCGCTGCTGCGGCGGCTGGCCAACGAATTCGGCGACTGGGGCGTGGCCTGGGGCACGCATTACCAGGTCGCCGACAGCCAGAGCGGGCAGCGCTTCTACCCCGCCGAGGTGATCGCGCTGCGCGAGGTGCCCGGCGAGGATTTCGTATTCGAGGCGCAGGTGCTGATCTCGGCCGCGCGGCAACTGGGCACGCGCTGCGTGTCGGTGCCGATCGAATCGCGCTACCGCGCCGCCGGCAGCGACGAATGCTTCCGCCCCAGCCATTTCCGCCCGCTGCGCGACCTGACCCGCATCACCGTGCACATCGTGCGGCTGGCGCTGCGCCATGGCCACGTGCGGCAGGTGCACCGCACGATCCGCGCGCATCCGCCGGTCATCGATGAAGGCGGCAACTAGGGAACAGGAACCCGTTCCCGCTCCCCGGTGCCTCAGCCCATGCCGCCGTTGACGCCGATCACCTGGCCGTTGATGTAGCCGGCATCGTCGCCGCACAGGAAGGCGACCAGGGCCGCCACCTCCTCCGGCCGGCCGGCGCGCGCGGCGGGCACGGTCTGCCTGATCAGTTCCGGCGGGAACGCATCGGCCACCATCCTGCCTTCGATCACGCCCGGCGCGACGACATTGACGCTGATGCCGCGGCTGGCCATTTCCCGCGCCAGCGACTTCGAGGCGCCGTGCAGCGCCGCCTTGGCCGCGGCGTAGTTGGTCTGGCCGCGGTTGCCGAGTACCGCCGCCACCGACGAGACGCTGACGATGCGGCCCCAGCGCGTGCGCGCCATCGGCAGCAGCAGCGGCTGGGTGACGTGGAAGAAGCCGTGCAGCGACACATCGATCACCCGCCGCCACCGCACCGCGTCCATGCCGGCCATCGGCGCGTCGTCGTGCACGCCGGCGTTGTTGACCACGATCTGGATCGGGCCGTCGGCCAGCAGCTGCTCCAGCGCCGCCGCGGTCGCCTCGCCGTCGGCCACGTCGAAGGCCACCGCCTGCGCGCTGCCGCCGGCCGCGGCGATCTCCGCCGCCACCGCCTGCGCGCGCGCCAGGTTGCCGTTGGCGTGCACGATCACATGGGCGCCATCGGCGGCCAGGCGCCGGCAGATGGCCCCGCCCAGGTCGCCGCTGCCGCCGGTCACCAGCGCGCGTCGTTTCGTACTCATCGCGGTTTCTTCCTGCATGTCTTTGCGGTCATTGTCCCGGCTGCAGCATCACCGCCGCGCGGCCTTCGGCCAGCACGCGCGTGCCGTGGGTGATGCGGAAGCTGTACTGCTGGCTGGTTTCCGCTTCGGCCAGCACCTGCGCGGTCGCTTCGATGGCGCCGTCGAGATCGTCGATGCGCGCGACATGCAGCTGCACGTCACGCAGCGCCACCAGCACGCCGGGCACCACCGCGCCGCCGCGTCCGCGCGCGCGCAGGCCACCGTGCACCGCCATCGCCTGCGCGCCGTATTCGCACAGATGGATGGCGCGCAGCTGCCCGTCGCTGCGCAGCGGGTGCGCCGGATCGCGATGATTGAACGCGCGCAGCGCGATGTCCGATGCGGTCCATGCCGCCACTTCGTCCCACAGGCACATGCCGCCCTGGTGTGGCACCAGTTGGAGGATGTCCTCACGCGCCAGCATCGGTGGCCCCCTCCTGCCAGGGCTGGCGCGAAATCAGCAGCGCCAGCGCGAAATTGCACACCACGCCCAGCGCCACCGTGCTGCCGATCGCGCGCAGCACCGGGATCGACGACAGGCCGAGCAGGCTGAACACCAGCAGCGTCATCGCGCTGCACACCAGCAGGCCATGCAGGGTGCGCAGCTGGTCGGCGTGGCTGTCGCCGGCGTGTTCGAAGAACAGGCCGTAGTCCAGGCCCAGGCCGGCGGCAAGGATCAGCCCGATCAGGTGGAACAGGTTCAGTTCGACGCCGCTGGCGCGCAGCAGCGCCAGCACCAGCAGCGTGGTCAGCAGCATCGGCAGCAGCACGCGCAGCACGCGGCGCGGCGAGCGCAGTGCCGCCCACACGGTGGCCGACAGCAGCAGCACCGCCACCGCCAGCGCCACCAGCACGCGGCCGCGGTACTCGGCTACCAGCGATTCGGAGGCGTGCTTCAGGTCCAGCAGCTCGGCGCCGTGCAGGCGCGCGCTGGTCGCCACCGCGGCCACGTCGCGCAGGCCGCTCAGCGACACCAGCGCGGTGGCATGGCCATCGCCCTGCAGCAGCAGGCCGTCGACCGCGGTGGCCAGCGGCGTGCCGTGCAGATCCCGCGGCTGCAGCGCGGGCGCGTTGCGGGCGCGCTGCACGTCGGCGATGAAGGGTTCGAAGGCATCGTCGCGGAACGGCGTTCCGGCCACCGCCGCGGCCACCGCGCAGCGCAGCGTGGCCTCGTCCGGCAGGCGCTGCTGGCGCTGGCGCTGCAGCGCGGCGCTGGGCAGGTAGCGCGCGGCCATGTCGTAGCGGTCCAGCGCGCCGTCGGCGACGAGCTGGTCCAGCACCGGCCGCAGCGCCTCGCTGGCGGCCAGCGCCGCCTGCGCATCGCTGCCGCGCACGGTGACCACGTAGCGCACGTCGGGCGCGCCCAGTTCGCCGCGCAGCTGCGCGTCGCGCTGCAGGTCGGCCGGGTCCACCGGCGTCAGCCTGCCCAGGTCGTTCTGCCAGAACGGCCCCGGCGCCCACACCAGTACCACCAGCGCGGCGACCGCCAGTACCGCCAGCGACCAGCGCGGGCGCGGCAGCCGACGGGTGTGGCGCCACAGCCGCGCCAGCCACGCCGAATCGGCGAAATCGCGGGTGGCCGGGTCGACCAGCGCCGGCAGCAGGTAGCGCGTGGCCAGCGCCGCGGTGGCCAGCGCGGTGATGGTGAACACCGACAGCTGCTTCAGCCCGGCGACGCCGGAGAACAGGAAGGTGAGGTAGGCGATGCAGGTGGCGACCACGCCGGTGCCCAGCGTCGGCCACAGCGCGCGCACGTTGTCCCATGGCGAGCGGCCGGGGCGTTCGTGGCTGAAGAAGTGGATGGGATAGTCCTGCACCACGCCGATCAGGGTGAAGCCGAAGGCGATGGTGATGCCGTGCACGCCATCGAAGGCCAGCGCCACCGCCGACAGCCCGGCCAGGCCGGCGCTGGCCAGCGGCAGGAAACCCAGGATCGGCATCTTCCAGCTGCGGTAAGCGATCCACAGCAGCAGGATCATGCCGACCGTGTCGATGCTGCCGATGAGGCCGGCCTCGCGCGCGGTGCGGTTGCCGATCTTCACCGAGAACGCGCCCGGCCCGCTCATCTCCAGGCGGCTGCCGCTGTCGCCGGCGATGCGCGCGAACGCGCCCTCGATGGTGTCCACCGCCTGCTGCTGCGCGCCGGGATCGAAGCCGGCCGCGCGCGTCTGCACCAGCAGCAGCGCCTGCCGGCCGCTGCGGTCGAACCAGACCTCGTCGATGCGCTGCGGCGCATTGGCCGGCTGCAGCGCCTCGGCCACGCGCAGCACCTGCAGGGTGGGATCGGACGGCAGCAGCGGCTCGACCAGCGCGCCGGCGGGCGAGCCCAGGTCCTGCAGCCGCGCCTGCAGTTCGTCGTGCAGGTGGTCGGCGCCGAACGCATCGCCGGGCAGGTCGTCGATCAGGTAGCGATAGGGCAGCAGGCGTTCGGGGAACGCGTCCAGCCCGGCCTGCCCGCCGTTGGCGACCAGTTCGAACTGCGGATCGCCCGCCAGTGCCTCCTGCAGCTGCCGTGACTGCGCGGCCAGCTGCTCCGGCGCGGCGCCGGACAGCGCCAGCAGCAGCAGCCGCGCGCCGGGGCCTTCGCCCAGCTCGTCGAGCAGCAGCTTCTGCGCCGGGGTGCGCGCATCGGGCATGAATTTGCGCAGGTCGCCGCTGACCTGCATGCGCGCGCTCACCCAGGCGCTGAGCAGGCCCAGCAGCAGCATCCAGGCGATCGCCAGGCCGATGCGCCGGCGCGGGGTGAGCTTCAACGGCGGCTCCCTGCCGGCGCCGGAGCGGCGCCCGCGCCGTCATGGCACAGCGCGGCCAGGGCATCGGCCTGGCGCACGCCGCTGGCGGCGCCGGCCGCGCTGCCGAGCAGGGTGCGCTGCAGCTCGCCGCGTGCCGGTTGCGTCTCGATGCAGCGCAGCTCGCCATCGCGGCCGCGCAGCGTCACCGCGCGCACGCGCGCGGCCAGTGCCTGCGCCTTCGGCGTGAGCACCAGCTGCCAGCGCTGCGCGGTGCCCGACGCCTGCAGGCGGTAGGCCTGTTCCAGCGCGGCCAGGTCGCCGGACAGCAGCGCGCCGAAGCTGGCCTGCAGGTCCGACAGCTCGGGCACGCGCTGCAGCGAGAACACGCGTGGCGGCTTGCCGGCGCGGGCGATGCTGACCCTGCCATCGGCGATGGTGGTGGTTTCGGCATAGGGCGCGCGCACCTCGCGCACCAGGGTGCCGGCATCCGGGCGCCGGTACTGGCCTTCCACCCGCAGCGGTTCTTTCAGCAGCGCCGAACCGCGCAGCTCGACGAAGCCGGTCTGGCTCGGCGCCGGCTGCGCCAGCTGGCGCAGGATCCACGCCGCATCAACGTCGGCCGCCATCGCCGGCGCGCTGGCGCAGGCGGCCAGCAACGCCGCCAGCATCCAGCGGCGCGGGGTGTGAGGCTTCGGAATGCCAGAAATCATAGAAATTGAACCAGTTCCAGGGGGCGCCGCGCAGGTGGTGTTCCAGCCTGCCGGCATAACGGTGAACCAGCGCCGACAGGGCCTCGGCGCGCTGCACGCGCGGCACCTCGAGCGCCGGCGCGAACGGCTCGAACAGGAGATCGTAGCGGTTGCCGCCGCGGTACAGGCCGAAGGCCAGCATCACCGGCGCCTTCAGCACGCTGGCAATCAGCCACGGCGCGGTGGGGAACGGCGCCGGCGCGCCGAGCAGGGGGGCGTGCAGGGCGGTTTCGCCCGGCCGCGCGCGGTCCACCAGCAACGCCACCATCGCGCCTTCCTCCAGCGCCTGCTGGATGGCCAGCACCACCGCCGGCCCGCCCTGCCCGGCATCGATGATGCCCGCGGCCAGGCCGGGGTCGAGTTCGGCCAGCAACTCGGTGATGGCGGCGTTGTGGGCGCGGTCCAGCAGCACCCGCAGCTTCAGGTCCGGCCGCTGCCGGCCCAGCGCGCGCAGCGCGTCGAAGCTGCCCAGGTGCGAGCCGAACAGCAGCACGCCGCGGCCTTCGTCCAGCTGCGCGAGCAGCTCCCGCGTGCCCTCGGTACGGATGTCGAACAGGTTCATGCGCCCGCCGAGCAGGAACACCCGGTCGAGGATGGTGGCGGCGAAGGTGTGGATGTGGCGCGCCACGTCCCACAGGCCGGCGCGGCGACCCAGCGCGCGGCCGAGGTACGCGCGCGAGGCGCGACGTTCGGCGCCGCGCACCAGCAGGAAATAGGCGGTGATCGGATACAGGCAGAGCCGGGCGATGCCGCGCCCGCCATGGCGGGCGATGGCGGCGATCAGGCGGATCGCGGCGCGGCCGCCGCCCTCGGGCCGGCGCTTCCAGTCGGCCTCGCTCATGCCGCCGCGTCCCCGTTTGCGGCGGCCAGTTCACCACGCGCCAGCAGTTCCTCGCCGCGCCACACCCGGAACTTCCAGCGCGGCGCCTGCCCGTCCAGTTCGATCCGCGCGGTCTGCCCCGGCAGCAGCGGCGCCATGAACTTCACCTGCGGCAGGCGCAGCGCCGCCAACGGCACCCCGGCCTGCGCCTCGACCGCGCGCAGCACCTGTTCCAGCACCACCACGCCCGGCACCAGCGGCCGGCCCGGGAAATGGCCGGGCAGGCAGGGATGGTCGTGGGCAATGGTGAACTGCATGGCGTGGCGGGCGGCGGCGTGGGCCACAGGATACCCGCGGCCCACCGCGTTCAACGCAGCAGGTCGCGCCAGAACGCCGGGCCGAGCTGCCCCATCTGGCGCACGAACTGGCCGGCGCTGCGGTACGGGCGCTGCGGGAACAACCGGCAGCGCAGCGCGTATTCGGCGACGAAGAAGCCGCCGATCAGGCCCCAGTCGGCGACATTCGCGCACCACGACCACTGCGCATGGCTCAGCGGCCAGCGCGGCTGGCGGCCGAACGCGGCCAGCAGGCCATCGGGCACCGCGCTCATCGCCAGCGCCAGGTTGATCGCCGCCAGCAGCGCCAGCAGCGCCGCCCAGGCCGCGGTCAGACGCCGCGTATAGCGCTCCAGCCGTTCCTCGACCGGCACCCCGGCGCGCGCATGCAGGGCCTGCACGATGCGGGTGATCAGCGGCACCCGGCCCGGCCGCAGCGAGCGCGCGAAGCCCCAGGCCACCAGCAGCGGGAACACCACCGGTGGCGCCAGCAGCAGCATCCACGCCCATGGCGAGCGCCCCAGCCAGGCCAGCAGCAGGCCCGATGCCACAAGCGCGGCCCAGGCCCCCGGCCGCCGGCGCCCCAGCGCGTCGAGCAGGCACAGCAGCACCAGCCCGAACAGCGCCAGCGCGGCCCAGCCGCCTTCGCTGCGCAGGCTGGCCACGTGCGAGAGCACCGGATAGGCCAGCAGCAGCGCCACCCGCAGGAGGCTGGCGGCCGCGCCGTGGCCGGGCGCGTGGCCGGCGCCGCTCATGGCGTTCAGGCGGTCCGGTTGGCCTGCACGTGCGCCGACAGCGCGCGCAGCGAGGCGAAGATGCGGCGGTTGTCGTCGTTGTCCGAACGCAGCTGGAAGCCGTAGCGCTTGCCGATGGCCAGGGCCAGTTCCAGCGCGTCGATCGAATCCAGGCCCAGCCCGTCGTTGAACAGCGCCGCCTCCGGGTCGATCGCCGCCGGGTCCACGTCTTCCAGGTTCAGGCTCTCGACCAGCAGTTGCGCCAGCTCGCGCTCGGCCTCGGTTTGTTGCGACATTGCCACTTCCATGAAGAGATGATGCGCAACGATCCGGTATCGCCGCCCGCGGCGCAACCATGGCCGTCGCGGCGCGCGCGGTATCATGCCGCTTTCTGCAGCACCGATCCGCCCGCACGATGACGTCTCCGTTCCCCTGCCCCGCTTCCGTTTCCCCGCCCGTCCCCGCTGCCGGCCGCCGTGGCCGCGGGAGCGCGCGATGAACGCGGTTTCCGGCTTCGCGCCCGCCGCCGGGCTGGCGGTGGACTACGCCGATCCGGCGCGGCTGCCGGCCCTGCTGGCCGATCCGCAGGTGCTGGCGGTGTTCGGTTTCCAGGCCGGCGACGCGGCCCCCGCCAGCGCCGACCCGCGCTACCTGCAGGTCGGCCTGCAGCCCGAGGGCGAGCCGCGGCTGGAGGTCTGGCGCGGCATCGGCACGGTGCGCAGCGGCCGCGAGGACGACGGCCTGGCCTGGGCCTGCGACGGCGCGCTGATGTTCGGCGCGCTGCAGATCGACGAATCCCGCCACGGCGGCATCCTCGAGGCCGGCGCGCACGCCTATGCGCGGCTGCTGTCGGCGCTGCCGCAGCACGGCTACCCGCACCTGCTGCGCATCTGGAACTACCTGGACGCGATCACCGAGGGCGAAGGCGACGACGAGCGCTACCGCCAGTTCTGCGTCGGCCGCGCGCGCGGCATCGGCACCATCGACGCCGGCACCCTGCCGGCGGCTACCGCCATCGGCCGCCTGGATGGCGTGCGCGTGCTGCAGGTCTACTGGCTGGCCGCGCGCGAGCCCGGCACGCCGCTGGAGAACCCGCGCCAGGTCAGCGCGTGGCGGTATCCGCGCCAGTACGGCCCGCAGTCGCCCAGCTTCGCCCGCGGCATGCTGGCCGCGCCGGGCAGCGCGCTGCCGCTGCTGCTGTCGGGCACGGCCAGCGTGGTCGGCCACGCCACCCTGCACGGCGATGACACGCTGCGCCAGCTGGAGGAAACCTTCGCCAACCTCGACGCGCTGGTGGGCACGGCGCGCGCGCGGCTGCCGGCGTTGCCGGCGCATTTCGGCGCGGGCAGCCGGCTGAAGGTCTACGTGCGCGATGAGGCGGAGATCCCGGCCGTCCGCCAGGCGCTGGCGCGGCATCTGCCGCCGGAGGTGCCGTACATCGTGCTGCATGCGGAAGTGTGCCGGCGCGATCTGCGGGTGGAGATCGACGGAGTACACGGCGCCTGACCGCGGTTGCCGTTGCGGTTGCGGCTGCGGTTGCGGTGATTTTGCTTCTGCTTTTGCCCTGACTTTTGACTTCCGGGCCCCCTTCCGTAGCGACGGAGCCGACGGACAAGACCCCGCAGGGGCGACGTGCATGGATGCACGTCGTTTTTCGACACGACAGGGATGTCGTGTCGAAAAATCCCGTCGGCGGAGTGGACCCGGAGTGCCGCAGGCACGGAGGGCGCGGAGGCAGGGCGTGCTTTCTTTGGGCCACGTTTCTTTGCACGAGCAAAGAAAGGTGGCTCGCGCCCCGAAGGGGAGCGAAAGCCCTTGATTCTGTTTCTGCCCTTGCTCTGGCTTCCCCTGGATCGCCAAGAGCGAAGATCCGGGCATCCGTACCAAAGCGGTGGCCAAAAAGTCGGTGGATCGAGCCAGAGGCAAAGCGAGAAGCGAAAGCTTGAAAGCAGAGCTTTCGCCCCTGCTTCGCAGGAGCGAGTTACTTCTCTTTGCTCGTGCAAAGAGAAGTAACCAAGAGAAAGCACGCCCCTGCCTCCGCGCCCACGGCACTGCGTGCCGTGGGTCCACTCCGCCGGCGGGATTTTTCGACGAGACATCCCTGTCTCGTCGAAAAACGACGCACATCCATGTGCGTCGCCCTTCGGGTTTTTCCCGCCGGCTCCGTCGCTGCGGAAGGGGGCCCGGAAGTCAAAAGCCAGGCAAAAGCAAAAGCAAAATCACGGCAATGGCACAGACAACGGTAGCGGCTGGGTCAGCCCTCGCCGCGCAGCAACGCCAGCACCGCATCCCTCGGCAGCTTCCCCGTCTCATTGCGCGGCAGGCACTCCACCCTGCGCAACGGCCGCGGCAGGAACACCGGGTCCATGCCCGCGCGCAGCTCGCGCAGGATGTCCGCCTCCTCGCGCTCCGGCGCCACCACCAGCGCCGCGATGCGGCCCACCGCCTGCCCCGGCTCCGGGTCCAGCTGCACCATCACCGCGTCGCGCACGCCCGGCACCGCCAGCAGGCGCCGCGTCAGGTCGCCCAGCGACGCGCGCTTGCCGGCGATTTCCAGCAGGTCGGCGCGGCGGCCGCGCAACAGGAAACGCCCTTCCGGCAGCAGCTCGACCAGGTCGGCCAGCAGCACCGCCCCCGGCAGGTGCGGCGCGTGCACCCGGGTGCCGTCCTCCTGCGGTTCCAGGCGCACGCCCGGCAGCAGCGTCCACGCCTGCTCGCGCGCGGTGCGGCGGCGGGCGAAGATGCAGGTCTCGGTGGAACCGAACACCTCGCGCACCTCGGTGGCGAAACGCGTTTCGGCGGCTTCGGCCAGCGGTGGCGGCAGCGGCGCGGTGGCGGTGACGATGCCGGCCAGCGGCGGCAGCTCCACGCCCGATTCGACCAGCGCCTTCAGGTGCACCGGCGTGGTGACCAGCAGCCGCGGCGCGGGCATCTCGGCCAGCGCCTGCGCCACGTCCTGCGGGAAGAACGGCCGGCCGGCATGCAGCACCGCCGGCGCCAGCAGCGGCAGCAGCACCGACATCTCCATGCCGTACATGTGCTGCGGCGGCACCGTGGCGACCACCGCGGGCGCGTGCCCGCCCCACAGGTCGCCCAGCGCCTGCAGGTTCTGCGCGGTGCTGGTCACGAACGCGCCCCAGGTCTTGGGGTTGGCCGCCGGCGCGCCGGTGCTGCCGGAGGTGAAGCCGATGGCGACCAGCTGCGCCGCATCGAGCTGCGGGACATCGCCGGGCAGGCGCGGCAGTTCCTCCGGCAGCGCGAACCAGCCGGCCGGCAAGGGATCGGGCGCGGTGTCGCCCAGGCACCAGGCCTGCGCATGGCGCTGCTGCACCTCGGCCACCACCGCCGGCGCGCGCGAGGGCGGCAGCAGGTTCACCTGCCCGCGCAGGGCCACCGCGCAGAAACCGACCAGGAAGCGGTAGCGGTCCTCGCACAGGTTGACCGCATGGCGTCCCGGCGGCAGCAGCGCCGCCACCCCACGCACGTGCTCGAGGAAAGTGGCCAGGTCGATCCGCGAGGCGCCGGCCACCGCCAGCGGCCGGCCGGGCGCGCCAACGGCGAGGGGAAGCAGGGAAGAAGACATCGGATGGGCAGCAGGCACGCGGGACAACCTTCGGGAAGAACGGTCGCGGAACCAGGGCGCGGCCGGCGCCCAGCATAGCCGCTGGCGGAAACCGGACAAACGCGGCGGTGGCACCGGATCGCCCGCCGCTGCGGCCTGGCCGGCGGTTCGCCGGCCTCGTCCATGACCTGTGGCCCAGCCCCGCGGCGGACCGGGCTGCTAGGCTTTGCCGGTTTTCTCCACCGGTACCCGCGATGTCCAGACTCCTGCCCCTGTCCCTGCTGCTGTTGGCCGCCGTCGGCGGCGTCCACGCCGCCCCAACGCCGATCACCATCGAACAGGCGATGGCCGACCCGGACTGGATCGGGCCGCCGGTGGAATCGGCCTGGTGGTCGTGGAACAGCCAGCAGGTGGAGTACACGCTCAAGCGCAAGGGCAGCCCGGTACGCGACACCTTCCGCCAGCCGGTGGCCGGCGGCGTGGCGCAGCAGGTGGCCGACGACCAGCGCGGCACCCTGGACGCGGCCAACCGCGTCTACGACCGCCAGCGCCAGCGCATGGCCTTCGTGCGCAACGGCGATGTGTTCGTGCGCGACCTGCGCAGCGGCGCGCTGACCCAGCTCACCCGCGGCAACGAGCGCGCCTCGGGCGTGGATTTCGCCACCGACGGCGGCGTGATCTGGAACGTCGGCAACACCTGGTACCACTGGAACGCCAGCAGCGGCGCGATCGCACTGGTCGCCCAGCTCAAGGCCGAGAAGAATCCCGCCGACGCGCCCAAGGCCGATGTGCTGCGCGACCAGCAGATGCGCACGCTGGAAACCCTGCGCCGCGACCGCGCCCAGCGCGACGCGCTGCGCGAGCAGGGCGAGCGCTGGCGCCAGGCCGACCCGACCCGCGCGCCGGGCCCGGTCTACCTGGGCGCGGACGTGGAGATCGTGGACAGCGTGCTCTCGCCCGACGCCACCCACCTGATCGTGGTGACCAAGCCGAAGAACTTCGAGGAAGGGCGCGGCGGCAAGATGCCGCTGTACGTGACCGAATCCGGCTACGAGGAAACCGAGGACACCCGCACCCGTGTCGGCCGCAACGGCTTCGCGCCGCATGCGCTGTGGTTCGTGAACGTAGCCACCGGCCAGGTCCAACCGCTGGCGCTGGACGCCCTGCCCGGCATCGGCACCGATCCGCTGGCCGCGCTGCGCAAGGCCGCCGGCAAGGAACCGCTCAAGGGCGACCGCACCGTGCAGGTGATGGGCGATTTCATGGGCGGCGGCATCCGCTGGAGCGCCGACGGCAGGCAGGCGGCGGTGATGCTGCGCGCCAACGACAACAAGGACCGCTGGATCGTCAGCGTCGGCGCCGACGGCCGCATGCAGAACCGCCACCGCCTCACCGACCCGGGCTGGATCAACTGGGGCTTCAACGATTTCGGCTGGATGGCCGACGGCAGCACGCTGTGGCTGCTGTCCGAGGAATCGGGCTTCTCGCACCTGTACACCCAGGCCGGCACCGCCAAGCCGCGCGCGCTGACCAGCGGCAGGTGGGAAACCTCCGCGCCGGTGCCCTCGGCCGATGGCAAGGGCTTCTACGTGCTGTGCAACCAGCAGGCGCCACACGACTACGAGGTGTGCGGCGTCGATGCCGCCAGCGGCCAGGTGCGCGAGCTGACCGACCTCAACGGCGTGGAGGATTTCTCGCTCTCGCCCGACGGCCAGCAGCTGCTGGTGCGCTACTCCGGCGCCTACCTGCCGGCGCAGCTGGCGGTGGTGCCGGCCGCCGGCGGCAGCGCGCGCGTGCTTACCGACACCCGCAGCGCCGAGTTCAAGGCGCGCGAGTGGATCCAGCCGCAGCTGGTGGCGGTGCCGTCGAAGCATGGCGCCGGCGTGGTCTGGGCCAAGTACTACGGCCCCGCGCAGAAGGAGCCGGGCAGGAAGTACCCGATCGTGATGTTCGTGCACGGCGCCGGTTACCTGCAGAACGTGCACCAGCGCTACCCCACCTACTTCCGCGAGCAGATGTTCCACAACCTGCTGGTGCAGAAGGGCTACATCGTGCTGGACATGGACTACCGCGGCAGCGAGGGCTACGGCCGCGACTGGCGCACCGCCATCTACCGCAACATGGGCCACTCGGAGCTCGAGGACTACCAGGACGGCCTGGACTGGCTGGTGGAAACCCAGCAGGGCGACCGCGACCGCGCCGGCATCTACGGCGGCTCCTACGGCGGCTTCATGACCTTCATGGCGCTGTACCGCGCGCCGGGCACGTTCAAGGCCGGCGCCGCGCTGCGCCCGGTCGGCGACTGGCACCAGTACAACCATGGCTACACCAGCAACATCCTCAACACCCCGGACATCGACCCCGAGGCCTACCGCGTGTCCTCGCCGATCGAGTACGCCGAAGGCCTGCAGGACCACCTGCTGATCGCCCACGGCATGATGGACGACAACGTGTTCTTCCAGGACTCGGTCAACATGACCCAGCGCCTGATCGAGCTGCACAAGGACAACTGGACCATCGCGCCCTACCCGCTGGAACGCCACGGCTATACGCGCGCCGATTCCTGGCTGGACCAGTACAAGCGCATCCTCAAGCTGTTCGAGGAAACGCTGAAGTAAGCAGCAGGGGCGGCCACTGGTCGCCCCTGTCGCGCAGGCATCACCTGCAATGGAGCCCGCCTTGTCCCCCATCCGCATCGTCATCGCGGTGATCCTCGACGACGCCGGCCGCGTGCTGGTGGTGCGCAAGCACGGCTCGCCCGCCTTCATCCAGCCGGGCGGCAAGCGCGAATCCGGTGAGGACGCGCTGCGCACGCTGGCGCGCGAACTGCGCGAGGAACTGGATGTGGCATTGCGCGCGGGCGAGGCGGTTGCCCTGGGCACCTTCGAGGACGACGCGGTAAACGAGCCGGGACGGCGCGTGCAGGGCGAGTCGTTCCTGGTGCAGGTGGACGGCACGCCGCGCGCGCAGGCGGAAATCGCCGAACTGGCCTGGATTCCGCTGCGCCCACCCCATGGCGTGAAGCTCGCGCCCTTGAGCGAACGCCATGTATTGCCGGCGGCGGCGCAACAGGTGGCCGGGGCTGGGCAAGCCGGCTGAAGCCGGCGATAGTGCGCTCCACCGTTTCCCGCAGCGTGCCCGCGTGACCCAGCCCGCACCTCCTCCGCTCCACCCGGCGCGCCCCGCGGCCGCCGGCTTCGTCGATGTCACCGCCAGGCTGTCGCTGCTGATGGCCGGCCTGTCCATCGCCTGGAGCCTGTTCCAGCTGCTGCTGGTCGCCCTGTTCGGCCGGCTCGACCCCCTGGGCTGGCTGCAGCAGCAAGGGCTTCCCGTGCCACCGGCGATGCAGTGGGCCGCGCGCCATGCGCTGTCGCTGACCCTGCTGATGCTGCTGCTGTCCGTGGCCCTGCTCGCGGTGTCGTGGGGGCTGCTGCGGCGCCACGAATGGGGGCGGATCGGCTTCATCGTGTTCCTGGTCGTGGTGGCCGTGGCCAACTTCGCCACGCTGCCGCTGGTCGACGGCATGTTCGCGGCGATGCAGTCCATCCTGCCGCCCGGCTTCCAGGATTCGCCCGACGGCCAGGAAGCCCTGGCGCAGATCCAGGCCAGCCGCTGGACCGCCCTGCTCAGCGCCGGCGCCACCGCGCTGGCCTTCGCCGGCCTGCACGGCTGGCTGGTGATCCGGCTGTGCCGCGACGAGGTACGCGCGCTGTTCCGCTGAATGCCTGCGCTACAGTACGCGCATGGACGATTTCGAACGCGTACGCGACTACCTCACCGGCCTGCAGGACCGCATCTGCCAGGCCATCGAATCGGCCGACGGCCGGGCCCGTTTCGTCGAAGACCGCTGGCAGCGCGCCGAGGGCGGCGGTCACTCCCGGCCTCCTGCCTCCCGTGACACTGGCCCATCCCTGGGCGGCGGTGGCCGTACCCGCATCCTGCGCGATGGCGCGGTGTTCGAGCAGGCCGGCATCGGTTTCTCCGACGTCGCCGGCACCCGCCTGCCGCCCTCGGCGTCGGCGCACCGCCCGGAACTGGCCGGCGCCTCGTGGCGCGCCTGCGGCGTGTCGCTGGTGTTCCACCCGCTCAATCCCTACCTGCCCACCACCCACGCCAACGTGCGCTACTTCCAGGCCGAACGCGACGGCAAGGCGGTGGCGGCCTGGTTCGGCGGCGGTTTCGACCTGACCCCGTTCTATCCGTTCGACGAGGACGTGCGCCACTGGCACGAAGTCGCGCGCGACCTGTGCGCACCGTTCGGCGGGGAGCGCTACGACGAACACAAGCGCTGGTGCGACGAGTACTTCTTCATCAAACACCGCAACGAGACGCGCGGCGTCGGTGGCCTGTTCTTCGACGACCTGCATGGCGATTTCGAGCGCGACTTCGCCTACCTGCGTGCGGTGGGCGACGGCTTCCTCGATGCCTACCTGCCCATCGTCGCGCGCCGCAAGGACACGCCCTACGGCGAGCGCGAGCGCGAGTTCCAGCTGTACCGGCGCGGCCGCTACGTCGAGTTCAACCTGGTCTACGACCGCGGCACGCTGTTCGGCCTGCAGAGCGGCGGCCGCAGCGAGAGCATCCTGATGAGCCTGCCGCCGCGCGTGCGCTGGGAGTACGGCTACCAGCCCGACGCCGGCAGCGACGAGGCGCGGCTGGCCGAGTACCTGGTCCCGCGCGCCTGGCTGTAGCGGGCAAGCCCGCAGCGCCTGTTCCCGCAGCGGCGCCCAGATTCCGCAGGAGCGGCTTCAGCCGCGATGCGTCTGGCGGTCGCGTCGCAGAAAGCGTTCGCGGCTGAAGCCGCTCCTGCGGGCGATCCACGCTCCCGGCTCAGCTCCACTTGCCGTCGCGGGTCTCGATCATGATGTGACCGTTGGGCTGCAGGATGGCGCGCCTGATGTCGCCCACGTGCGCGCAGCCGGCCAGCCGCATCGCCACCTCGAAATCGGCGTCGCTGACCAGTTGCCGGCGCAGCACCTGGCGGAACACCCGGCCGTCCTCGGCCAGCAGCGTCGGCCGCCCCTCGACCAGCCAGCGGAAGCGCAGCGAACGCGAGGACAGCCACGCCACTGCCCAGTTCAGCGCGCACAGCGTGCAGGCCATCACGCAGGCGCCGGTGATGGAATTGTCGCCGCCGTTGATGCCGTTCTGCACCGTGTTGCCGATCAGGATCAGCAGGATCATGTCGAACGGCGTGAACTGGCCCACCGCGCGTTTGCCCGACAGGCGCATCAGCACCGTCACCAGCAGGTACATCGCCACCCCGCGCAGGACGAAATGCCACCAGGGGGCGGACAACACAAAGAGATCGGACACGGCTGGCACCCGCACGGGAAAGGACGGCGCGATCTTCGCATGGCCTTCCGGCGCGCAAAAAAAAGCCCCGCCGACCAGGGGGGGGTCGACGGGGCTGGAGGAGCGGCGATTTGGGGAGGAATCCCCGCTCCGAGATCTGCTCCAGGGGATGGGAGAGATCCGCGACAGGCGTTGCACCTGTCGAGGGCTATATCACCACCCCGGACATTGATGGTTCGTGAAGAACGGCTATTTATTTCAGGACGATTAAGGAGGGATTCATCCGAAAAAGAAGGTGCGCATGATTGGCCGCGCAATGCATTACGCAACGTTCCAGCCATGGCATTACTAGCGTTAAATAATTGGAAATCCGTGCTGTTCATTGCAGATGGAGCGGCATGCATCGAGAAACGCACTGGACCCCATTCGCTGCGCGAATACCCGGGGAACGGCAGATGCCTGATCCGCCGGTCTCCGCCGTTTCGCCGGGCGGCGGCGAAACGGACGGCCGCGATCGTCAGTGCGCTTCGTCCCAGTTGCTGCCCACCCCCGAATCCACCACCAGCGGCACCCGCAGTTCCGCCGCCGCGGTCATGCGCGACTCCACCGCCGCGCGCAGCGTGTCGATGAAGTCGGCGTCGGCCTCGAACACCAGTTCGTCGTGCACCTGCAGGATCATCTGCGCGCGCTCCCGGTGCGCGGCGAGCCAGCCGTCCACGCTGACCATCGCGCGCTTGATGATGTCCGCGGCGGTGCCCTGCATGGGCGCGTTGATCGCCGCGCGTTCGGCGCCGGCACGCAGGCCCTGGTTGCGGGCGTGGATGTCGTTCAGATAGAGGCGGCGGCCGAACAGGGTTTCCACGTAACCCTGCTCGCGCGCCTGCACGCGCATGCGCTCCATGAAATCGCGCACCGCCGGGTAGCGGCTGAAGTACAGCGCCACGTAGTCCTGCGCCTGGCCACGGTCGATACCCAGGTTCCTGGCCAGGCCGAAGGCGCTCATGCCGTACATCAGGCCGAAGTTGATCGCCTTGGCGGCGCGGCGCTCGTTGGCGGTGACCTCCTCCAGCGTGCGGCCGAACACCTCGGCCGCGGTGGCGCGGTGCACGTCCACGCCCTGCTCGAAGGCGCGGATCAGGCCCGGGTCCTCGGACAGGTGGGCCATGATGCGCAGCTCGATCTGCGAATAGTCGCAGGCCATCAGCCTGCGCCCCGGCGGCGCGACGAAGGCCCTGCGGATGCGGCGGCCGTCGTCGGTGCGGATCGGGATGTTCTGCAGGTTCGGATCGGACGAGGACAGGCGCCCGGTGGCGGCGCCGGACTGGTGGTAGCTGGTGTGCACGCGGCCGGTATCCGGGTTGACCATCTCCGGCAGCTTGTCGGTATAGGTGCTGCGCAGCTTGGCCAGGCCGCGGTATTCCAGGATCACGCGCGGCAGCTCGTGCTGGTCGGCGATGGCTTCCAGCGCCTCTTCGTTGGTGCTGGGCTGGCCCTTGGGCGTCTTCACCAGCGCCGGCAGGCCCAGTTCCTCGAACAGCACCGCGCACAGCTGCTTGGGCGAGTCCAGGTTGAAGCTGCGCCCGGCCAGCTCGGTGGCCTTCTGCTGCGCGGCCAGCATGCGCGAGGACAGGTCCGCGCTCTGCCGCCGCAGTTCGGCGCCGTCGATGCACACGCCGTTGGCCTCGATGCGCGCCAGCACCGGTACCAGCGGCATCTCGATCTCGCGGTAGACCTTTTCCAGCGCGGGTTCGGCCGCCAGCTGCGGCGCCAGCACGCGGTGCAGGCGCAGGGTGATGTCCGCGTCCTCGGCGGCGTAATGGCCGGCTTCGTCGATGCCCACCTGCGAGAAGGAGATCTGCTTGGCGCCCTTGCCGGCGACGTCCTCGAACTTGGTGGTGGTATAGCCGAGGTAACGCTGCGCCAGCGAATCCATGTCGTGGCGGGTGGCGGTGGAATTGAGCACGAAGCTCTCCAGCATGGTGTCGTCGGCATAGCCGTCCACCTCCACGCCGTGGCGGCGCAGCACGTGGATGTCGTACTTGCCGTGCTGGCCGAGCTTGCGCTTGCCGGCGTCCTCGAGCAGCGGGCGCAGCGCGTCGAGCACCTGCGCCGCCGGTAGCTGCGCCGGCGCGCCCGGGTAGTCGTGGCCGACCGGGATGTAGGCGCCCTTGCCCGGTTCGACCGCCAGGCTCACGCCGACCAGCCGCGCGCGCATCGCGTCCAGTGCATCGGTCTCGGTGTCGAAGGTGAACTCGGCCGCGGCCTGCAGGCGTTCGACCCAGGCCTGCAGTTGTTCGGCGGTGAACACGGTTTCGTACTCGCCCTTGCCCGCCATCGCCGGATCGGTCTGGACGGCCGGCACGCCCTCGCTGGAACGGGCGAAGCCGGCGGCGGTGCCGCGCAGGCTGACCTTGGCCTCGTCGGCCGCGGCCGGCGCCGCGACGCCACCCAGCTCGCGCAGCGCCTGGGTGAAGCCATAGCGGCCATACAGCTCGCGCAGGCTGTCCACGTGCTGCTCGCGCAGGCGCAGGTCGCGCGGCCCCTGCTCCAGTTCCACGTCGGTGCGGATGGTGACCAGCTCGCGGTTGAGCGGCAGCCGCGGCAGCGCGGCGCGCAGGTTCTCGCCGATCTTGCCCTTCATGGTGGCGGCCGCGGCCATCACGCCGTCCAGGTCGTTGTATTCGGCCAGCCACTTGGCGGCGGTCTTGGGGCCGCACTTCTCCACGCCGGGCACGTTGTCCACGGCATCGCCCATCAGCGCCAGGTAATCGACGATCTGCCCGGCGCGCACGCCGAACTTGTCCATCACCGCCGCATCCGAATCGGTGCGGCTGCCGGTCATGGTGTTGACCAGCACCACCCCCGGGCGCACCAGCTGGGCGAAATCCTTGTCGCCGGTGGAGATGGTCACCGCCAGCCCGTCGGCGGCGCCGGCCAGCGCCAGGGTGCCGATCACGTCGTCGGCCTCCACGCCGGGCACGCGCAGGATGTCGATGCCAAGCGCGTGCACGATGTCGCACATCGGCTGCACCTGCGCGCGCAGTTCGTCGGGCATCGGCGGACGGTTGGCCTTGTACTCCGCGTACAGGTCGTCGCGGAAGGTCCTGCCCGGCGCGTCGACCACGAAGGCCACGTAGTCGGGCTTTTCCTTCAGCGTGGCGCGCAGCATGTTGACCACGCCGAACAGGGCGCCGGTGGGCTCGCCCGCGGCGTTGGACAGCGGCGGCAGCGCGTGGAACGCGCGGTACAGGTAACTGGACCCGTCGATCAGGACTAATCTGCTCATGCGCCGATTCTACGCGGCCGGGCCGGCGGCGACGCGCGCGCAACCCGCGCGCAGGCATAATCCGGGCCGATACCGATGCGAGGAGCCGCCGTCATGAAACACCTGCTGCTGATTCCCCTGCTTGCCCTGGCCGGCTGCGCCAGCATGGGCCGGGACGCCGACACGCCGCCGGTGGACGTGACCGGCGCCGACGTCACCCGCCGCACCATGGACAACGGCGACACCATCGAGGAATACCGGGTCGGCAGCCAGCTGCGCATGGTCAAGGTCACGCCGGCGCGCGGCGCGCCGTTCTACCTCTACGACCGCAACGGCGACGGCCGCCTGGACAACGACAAGGACGGTGTTTCCCCGGTGTACTGGAAGCTGTACAGCTGGTGATGCCGCGCCACCGCTTCGCGCTGCCGCCCCGCGGTTTGCACTGCAAACCGCGGGCCCCGGCTCACGCTTGCCATACCCCGCGCCTTCGGCGCGCCCCCTGACTCAGGGGGCTTTCCTCCAGATGCATCCGGTGAACATCTGCAGCGAACCAGTCACTCGTGAATGCGGGGCTTCCCCGCATGCGCGTTGGCCGGGAAGGCCCAGCAGGGCAAGCCCCGCATCTACGACTTCACAGTAGCGCACCGTAGGAGCGCACTTCAGTGCGCGATGTCAGCGGATCACCAGCACCGGCACCGTGCTGCGCGCCAGCACCTCGGCGGTCTGGCTGCCGAGCAGCACGCGGGTCACGCCGCGGCGGCCATGCGAGGTCATCACCAGCAGGTCGCTGCCGCAGGCGTCGGCGGTCTCGATGATGCCGTCGGCGGCATAGCGGTCCAGCACGTGGTGGCCGAGCACCTCGGCCACGCCGGCCGCGCGCGCCGCCTCCAGCGACGGCTGCAGGATCTTCTGCGCCGCGGCCTCGCGGTCCTGCCGGTATTCGGGGCTGGCCTCGTAGCCGGCGCTCCAGCCCATGGCGTCGTACATGCCCACGGCCCAGGGCTCGGAGACGGTGACGATGTCGACCTTGGCGCCGAGCTGCGCCGCCAGTTCCAGGCCCTTCTGCAGGCCCTTGCCGGCGAGTTCGGAGCCATCGGTCGCGATCAGGATGCGCTTGTACATGGCGGTTCTCCTTGGGAAGGGTGGGAGGCCACCATTGCATACCCGATGTTGCCGCCGTGCATTGAGCCGGATCAAACCGACTGCCCGGCACCGTCGCGGCCCTGTCACGCACGCCGGATCGTCCACAATCCGGCCAGGCTGAGCGCCGGCATGAACAGCGCGTAGGCGACCAGCGGCCATGCCGTATCGCCATCAAGCAGCAGGACCATCAGCGTGCCCGGGCCGACCGCCAGCAGGCCCTGGAGGCAGTAGTACAGCGCGACGGCCGCGCCAGCCTCGTCCCCGAACGCCGCGAGCGCGCCGTTGGCGGTGACCGACACCACCAGCACGATGCCGACGGCGATCACCCACATCGGCACCACCAGAGCGACGAACGACGGCGGCAGGGCGAAGGTGCAGATGCCCAGCAGCACCGCACCCGCCACCATCGTCAGGGCGCCGCGCGCGCAGCAGCCGGCCACGCCCCAGCGCACGACGAAACGTCCTACGGTGCGCGTAGCCAGGATCATCACCAGCGCGACGGTGGCGAACGCGGCGCTGAAGGCCATCGGCGGCATCCCTGCCGTCCCGATGAGCACGCGCGGTGCGATGGAGAAGAACACGAAGAACGTTCCCATCGCCGCGCCGAAGCCCAGCGTGTAGGCCCTGAATGGCGCATCGCGCAGGATGCGGGCGAATCCCGCTCCATGCCCGTGCGATCGGCCGGGGCGGGTTTCGTGCCAGCGTGGCCATGCGCGGGCGCAGGCCACCAGACCCGACAGCCCGAGCAGGATGAAGATCGCACGCCAGCCCAGGCCCAGCGCGACCGCCGCGCCGACGATCGGCCCCAGCGCGGGCACGAAGGCCAGGATCGCGCCGAACAGGCCGTAGATCGTATTGCCCTGCGGTGTACCGGCGTAGACATCGCGCACCGTGGCGAAGGTGGCGACCAGCGCGGCCGACGCCCCCAGCGCCTGCGCCACGCGCAGGGCAAGGAACAGGCCGCCGCCCTGGGTGGCCGCGAGCGCGAGCGAGGCCAGCGAGAACAGCAGCGCGCCGCCGAGCACCACCGGACGCCGGCCGATGCGGTCGGACAACGGGCCGAAGAGCAGCTGCCCCAGGCCGACGGCCAGCATGTAGGCGCTCAGGGTGAGCTGGACGAGCGCGGGCGATGTGTCCAACGCCGCCGGCATCTGCGGGATGACGGGCAGATACACGTCCATCGCCAGCGAGGCAAGCAGGTCGAAGGGAACCATCAGCAGCAGGGCCGATGGCAGCGGATAGGCCCAGTCGCGGGCAGGTTGAACGGGCATGGCGAAGCCTCCGTACGATCGGTATCGACGGCGACCTGCTGGTTCACGATGGAGGGAGACAGCCGGATCGCCGCAACAACAGCACAACGTTGTTGCGGCTCAGCGGACTGCGAGCGGGTTCGCTCCCATCTTTCCTGTCCTTGTGCGGCGTTTCGCCGGCGCAGTGTAGCCCGCATCGCCCCGGCGGCGGCCTCGGCCGCCGCTGGCGGCGCCCGTCAAAGCACGGTCAGGTTGGCGTAAGCCATCACCAGCCACTTGCTGCCGGCGTCGGCGAACTCCACCTGCACGCGCGCGTGCGCGCCGCTGCCTTCGTAGTCGGTGACCACGCCCTCGCCGAACTTGGGATGGGCCACCAGCGCGCCGAGCTTGACCGGCGGGGCTTCGATGGCGGCATGGCCCATCACCCGGCTGGTGCCGAGCGAGGCCGGGCGCGAGACCTGTACTTTGGGCCGCACTTCGTGCAGCAGTTCGCGCGGGATCTCGCGCAGGAAGCGCGACGGCAGGCTGTAGTTGTCCTGGCCGTGGATGCGGCGCGATTCGGCATAACCCAGCACCAGCTTCTGCCGGGCACGGGTGATGCCGACGTACGCCAGGCGACGCTCTTCCTCCAGCCGGCCGCTTTCCTCCAGCGAACGCGCGCCGGGGAACAGCCCCTCTTCCAGCCCGGCCAGGAACACCAGCGGGAATTCCAGGCCCTTGGCCGAGTGCAGCGTCATCAGCTGCACGCCGTCCTCGCCGGCCTGGGCCTGGCCCTCGCCGGCCTCCAGCGAGGCATAGGACAGGAATGCGACCAGCTCGCTCATGTCGGCCGCGCCTTCCTCGTCCTCCTCGCGCTGGATGAAGCGCGAGGCCACCGACACCAGTTCGTCGAGGTTGTCGCTGCGCGATTCCGAGTCGAGCGCGTTGCGGCTTTCCTTGCTCCAGTGCTCACGCAGCGCCGAACGCACCAGCACGTGGTCGATGCGCTCGGCCAGGGCCATGTGCGCGGTTTCGCCGCCGACCTGCTGGACCAGGTTGAGGAAGCCGGCCAGCGCGTTCTTCGCGCGCGAGGTGAGGTCGCTGCCCTGGGTGGCGAGCATCGCCGCCTCCCACAGCGACAGCGCCTGCGCGCGGGCGATGCGCCGCACCTCGTCCAGCGTGCGCTCGCCGATGCCGCGCGTGGGCGTGTTCACCGCACGCTCGAACGCCGCGTCGTCGTTGCGGTTGGTCAGCAGCCGCAGGTAGGCCAGCGCGTCCTTGATCTCGGCGCGCTCGAAGAAGCGCATGCCGCCGTACACGCGGTACGGCACCTGCTCGGACAGCAGCGCCTCTTCGAAGGCACGCGACTGCGCGTTGCTGCGGTAGAGCACGGCGATGTCGCCGTAGCTGCCGCCGTCGCGCACCCACTGCCGCGCGCGCTCGACCAGGTAACGCGCCTCGTCCATCTCGTTGTAGGCGGCGTACAGGTCGATCGGCTCGCCGTCGCCGCTGTCGGTCCACAGCTGCTTGCCGATGCGGTCCGGGTTGTGCGCGATGACCGCGTTGGCGGCATTGAGGATGTTGGCGCTGGAGCGGTAGTTCTGCTCCAGGCGGATGGTCTGCGCGCCCGGGAAATCCTTGAGGAAGCGCTGCACGTTCTCGACCTTGGCGCCGCGCCAGCCGTAGATGGCCTGGTCGTCGTCGCCGACCACGAACACGTTGCCCGAGTCGCCGGCCAGCACGCGCACGAAGGCGTACTGGATGGCGTTGGTGTCCTGGAACTCGTCGACCAGGATCTCGCGGAAGCGCGCGCGGTAGTGGGCGAGCAGCGCCGGGTTGTCGCGCAGCAGTTCATGCGCGCGCAGCAGCAGCTCGGCGAAATCCACCAGCCCGGCGCGGTCGCAGCGCGCCTGGTACTCGATGTAGGCCTGGCGCATGGTTTCCAGCCAGGCGTCGTGCGGCTCGGGCTGGATGTGCTGCGGGCGCCGGCCCTCGTCCTTCTGCGCGTTGATCCACCACGCGATCTGCTTGTGCGGGAACTTGCCGTCGTCCAGTTCCAGCGCCTGCACCACGCGCTTGACCAGCCGCAGCTGGTCGTCCGAATCCATCACCTGGAAGGCCTCGGGCAGCTTCGCGTCGGCCCAGTGCAGGCGCAGCAGGCGGTGGGCCAGGCCGTGGAAGGTGCCGATCCACATGCCGCGCGCGCCGTTGCGCAGCTGCAGATCGATGCGGTGGCGCATCTCGCCGGCGGCCTTGTTGGTGAAGGTCACCGCGAAAATGCCGTGGGTCGGCACGCCGTGCACTTCGTTGAGCCAGGCGATGCGGTGGGTGAGCACGCGGGTCTTGCCTGAACCGGCGCCGGCGAGGATCAGGTAATGGCCGGGCGCGGCGGAAACGGCCTCGCGCTGGGCCGGATTCAGCCCGTCGAGCAGGTGGGAAACATCCATCGGCGCATTTTAGCCCGAAGCCAAACCCGAAGCTGGCTGTCGCCGGCGCGCGCCCTGGTGCGCGCCGGGCGCGCTTGCTACGGAAGCAGCGCAGCCGCCGCCTGCTGCGCCTGGCCGCGCAGCTCCGGTATCGCCAGGCTTTCCCACAGGCGGCCGATGCGCAGGCTGCCGACGACCTGTATGCGCGGTTCGGGAGCGCCACCAGCGTCGAGCAGGCTGCCGTCCGCTGCGCTGTCGACGCCGATGCCATGCGGGCCGGGGCGGGCGACGCCGCTGCCCAGCATCTGCTGCAGCAGCGGGTTGCGCATGGCCTGCGCGCGCATCTCCACGCCGGTGGCGTTGACGACGCAGTGCGCATCGAGCTGGAACGGCCGCCGGCGCGCATCGAGCGCGCCCAGGTGCACGCAGGCGCCCTCGGCGATCGCGCTTTCCAGGCGGCCGCGGTGCAGGTGCAGGCGGCCCTGCCGCCGCAGTTCCACCAGCTGCGTGTGCACCGGCGCGGCGATGCGGTGCCGGTGCACGTCCCAGTAGCGCACCACGTGGCGCAGGAAGCCGCGCTGGTCGTCGAAGGACAGCGACTGCCACAGCGCCTGGCCCAGCGGCCGGATGCGCTCCATCACGCTCTGCCAGGGGATGCCGCGCGGCGCGGCCTCGGCGGCATGGCGGCGCAGCGCGCGCACGCGCTGGCGCAGGTTCATCGCCAGCAGCGGTTCGGGATCGTAGTCGGCGGCCGGGCCCGTGGCGTGCGGCAGCGGCAGCAGCGCATGGCGCGAGAGCACGTGCACCTGGCCGCGGTGCCCGGCGGCGGCGAGCGACACCACGCTGTCGGCCATGCTCAAGCCGGAGCCGACGATGGCCACGTCGGCGGTCGCGGCGATGTCCTGCACCGCGTCGAAATCCCAGGCCTCGATGCGCTTGCCCGGCGGCACCGCGCCGGCGCCGCGCGCGGGCAGCGGCCGCAGCGCATTGCCGGTACACAGCGCCACCGACGCGGCCAGCAGCGCCTGGCCCGAATCCAGTTGCAGTGCGATGCCGTCGACCTGCGTTTCCAGCGAGACCACGCGCGCGGCGCGTACGTCCAGCTGCGCCGGGCTGGCGTCCACCGCCTCCTGCAGGCGCTGCCGCAGATAGGCAGCGTAGTGGTGGCGCGCGACGAAGGTCTGCGCCAGCGCGTCGCGGCCGACGCCGGGGAAGGCGTCCTGCGCGAGGAGGTAGTCGAGGAAATCGTCCGGCCGGTCGGGGAAGCCGCTCATCTTGCCGGCGGGCACGTTGAGCAGATGCCCGGGATGGCGCGTGGCATAGGCCACGCCGCGGCCGAGCGGCAGCTGCGGCTCGACGATCGCCACGCGCAGCGCGCCCCTGGCGCCACGCAGCACGCCGATCGCGGTGAGCACGCCGGCGGCGCCACCGCCGATGATCGCGATGTCGCAGGCCTGCGTCTGGTCGGAGACTGTCATGCGCCGATTGTAGGCGATGCCGCCACCGGGGCCTGATGCCGCCGCCGCATGTGCTGATGGAACACGCTGATGGCGCGTTTCACGGCCATGAAACACAAAACCCGCCTTGCGGCGGGTTTTGCTGGAAGCTTCCGATCCCCGCCTGCGCGGGGAGGAGGCAGCGGCAAGGGCGTCCGCGTCGCGAACGCGCCGCTACATCACTTGATCTTGCCTTCCTTGTACAGAACGTGCTTGCGCACCACCGGGTCGTACTTCAGGAATTCCATCTTCCCGGGGGTGTTCTTCTTGTTCTTGTCCGTGGTGTAGAAGTGGCCGGTACCGGCCGAGGAAATCATACGGACCTTGTCGCGCTTGCCTGCCATGATGTTTTACTCCTCAGACCTTTTCGCCGCGGGCACGCAGCTCAGCCAGAACGGAATCGATGCCGTTCTTGTCGATGGTGCGCAGTGCATGCGCGGAAACACGAAGCTTGACCCAGCGGTTTTCGCTGGCGACC
Source organism: Stenotrophomonas sp. Steno-Z2 (assembly GCF_056393235.1). NCBI lineage: Bacteria > Pseudomonadati > Pseudomonadota > Gammaproteobacteria > Lysobacterales > Lysobacteraceae > Stenotrophomonas > Stenotrophomonas sp. Steno-Z2. Next base: position 898,281 of record NZ_JBWJOY010000001.1, read on the forward strand.
CAGAAACGGCGCTCGTGCAGGTTCGGCTGGAAGCGACGACGGGTCTTGTTGTTGGCATGCGAGACGTTGTTACCCGTCTGCACCTTCTTGCCGGAGACTTGGCAAACTCGGGACATTGCGCACCTCGGTAATGTCGGTTGTATCTTCCTTGGCCAGGAAGATGGCGGCCCCGGCGGTTGTCCGCCACACGTCACGGGAGTCAGGGGTACGCTGCAGGGCGGCCGGGCGACGTGCTGCCGGCCGCCGGCCCGGGATTCCGGGCACAGCGAGCCGCGCATTATGCGCGCTGGCCGCCGCAATGGCAAGTTGTCCACAGACACCCGCCCGGGAGGCGCGATGCGACTGCTGGCTCTGACCTACGGCACCGAAGGCGACACCCGGCCGCTGGCCGCGCTGTGCCACGGCCTGATCGCCGCCGGCCATGCCGCCACCCTGCTGGCCGACGGCGGCACCCTGGACAGCGCGCGGGCGCTCGGCGTGCCGCATGCGGCGCTGGAGGGCGACATGCGCCAGGAGATCGGCGCCCTGGTCGCCGGCGGCAGCGGCGTGGCCGCCACCACCCGCGGCCTGGCCGGCCTGGCCCGGCGGCATATCGCCAGCTGGACCCGGCAGGCCGACGCCGCCGCGCGGGAGTGCGACGCGGTCCTGGCCGGGGGCCTGGCGGCTTTCGTCGGCATGAGCGTGGCCGAGCGCCACGGCCTGCCGCTGATCGGCACCGGCATGATCCCGCTGACCCCGACCCGCGCCTTTCCCTCGCCGTTCCTGCCGCCGGGGCGGATCGCCGGCTGGCTCGGCCGCGCCAGCTACGGCCTGGTCAATGGGCTGATCTGGCGCCAGTTCCGCGGCCCGATCAACCGCGCCCGCCAGCAGGTGCTGGGCCTGCCGCTGCGCCGTTCGCTGTGGACCGGCCTGCCGATGCTGTACGGCATCTCGCCCAGCCTGCTGCCGCGCCCGGACGACTGGCCGGCCGACCACCGCGTCTGCGGCCAGTGGCGCGTGCCGGAGGCGGACTGGGCGCCGCCCGCCGACCTGCGCGCCTTCCTCGATGCCGGTCCGCCGCCGGTGTACCTCGGTTTCGGCAGCATGGCCGGGTTCGACCGCGACAAGGTGCTGCCGGCCCTGCTGGCCGCGCTGGCGCCGCGCCGCGTGCTGCTGTTTCCCGGCTGGGCGGGGTTGCCGGATGCGCCGCTGCCGGACAACGTCTTCGTGATCGGGCCGGCGCCGCATGAGGCGCTGTTCCCGCGCTGCGCGCTGGTGATCCACCACGGCGGCAGCGGCACCTCGCATTCGGCCTGCCGCGCCGGCGTGCCGTCGCTGGTGGTGCCGTTCGCCGGCGACCAGTTCTTCTGGGCCGACCGCCTGCGGCGCCTGGGCGTGGCGCCGCCCGCGCTGTCGCCCTACCGGCTGGACGGCCCGACGCTGGCGAAGGCCATCGCATTCGCCGAGTCGGCGCAGGCCCGCGCCAGTGCCACCGCCCTGGGGCGGTCGATGGCCGCCGAGGATGGCGTGGCGACCGCGGTGGCGGCGATCGAGGCGCTGCTGGCGCGGCGCCAGGCGATCGCATCGGCCGGCGGTTTCGACCACAGCAATTCGATGTAGACGGCGCTGTCGTCCGCCGCTGCGGCATTACCCGTGCACAACGACAACAGTCCCACCACCGCAGCACGGCGCAGGCGCATGACCCGCTCCCTGGACGTAGCGCCCGACTCCAGCCAGCGGCAGCAAGTCAGTACGGCGGGCGCGACGCGCGCAGTTCGCGCCAGGCCGCGCGCGCCACCGTCCATGCCGAATGCAGGAACAACAGCAGCAGCACCACGGCGATCAGCAGGTCCGGCCAGCCGGCGCCGAACGCCCACACCGCCAGCGCGGCCAGGATCACGGCGCCGCCCTCGTAAACGTCGTTCAGCGAACACATCCAGGCCGACGCCAGGTTGATGTCGCCCTGCCGGTATGGCCACAGCAGGCGCAGGCACAGCAGGTTGGCGGCGAGGTTGAGCAGCGCGGCGATGCCCATGCTTTCGAACAGCGGCACGTGCGGATGCGCCAGCTTCCAGCCGATGCCCACCGCCACCGCGATGGCCGCACACAGGATGAAGGCCGCCTTGAGCAGGGCGACCCGCGCCTTGGCGGCAAGGCTGGCGCCGACCACCGCCAGGCTCAGCGCATAGGTCAGCGCGTCGCCCAGGTTGTCCAGGCTGCCGGACAGCAGCGAGGCCGAGCCGCTGTGCCAGGCGGCCGCCATCATCATCGCGAAGCTCAGCAGGTTGATCGCCAGCACCCACAGCAGCGCCCGCCGCTGGCGCGCCTGCATGCGCGCGACGTCCAGGGTTCTGCCGCAGCCGCAACAGTCGCTCATTCCGGTTCCAGGCAAGGGGTGCAGCGGATGTTCGCACCGATGCGGAGAAGTTGCAGCGCGCGCTGCAGCCTGCCCCGGCAACGGCCGACGGCCGGCAGTTCATCCGCGCACCTTTCCGCCGCGCCCTGCCCCGCCGGCGCGACGCTGCGCGGCCGGCGGGGAGGCCATGGCTTACCGCTCCGCGCGATGCAGCCAGCGGTACAGCACCGGCAGCACAAGCAGGGTCAGCAGCGTGGAGGACACGATGCCGCCGATCACCACCGTGGCCAGCGGGCGCTGCACTTCCGAGCCGGCGCCGACGTTGAAGGCCATCGGCACGAAGCCGAGCGAGGCCACCAGCGCGGTCATCAGCACCGGCCGCAGGCGGCCCAGCGCGCCTTCGCGCACCGCTTCGGACAGCGGCCGCCCCTGCTCGCGCAGGCTGCGCACGAAGCTGATCATCACCAGGCCGTTGAGCACCGCCACGCCGGACAGCGCGATGAAGCCGACGCCGGCCGAGATCGACAGCGGGATGCCGCGCAGCGCCAGCGCCAGCACGCCGCCGGTCAGCGCCAGCGGCACGCCGCTGAACACGATGGCCGCATCCTTGCCCGAGCCGAACGCCCAGAACAGCATCGCGAAGATCAGCGCCAGCGTCGCCGGCACCACCACCGCCAGGCGCCGGCTGGCCGAGATCAGCTGCTCGAAGCTGCCGCCATAGTCGATCCAGTAACCGGGTGGCAGCGGCACGCGGGCGTCGATGGCCTGCTGCAGGTCGGCGACGAAGCCGCCCAGGTCGCGGTCGCGCACGTTGGCGGTGACCACGATGCGGCGCTTGCCGTTGTCGCGGTTGATCTGGTTCGGGCCTTCGCTGGTTTCGATGCGCGCCAGTTCGCGCAGCGGCACCGTGCGCGGGTTGCCGGTGAGCGCGCCGGCGGCGCCGCCGCGGCTCAGTTCGTCGGCGTTGCCGCTGGCCAGCGCGGTTTCCAGCGACACCGGCAGGTCCGCCAGCGCCGCCGGGTCCTGGCGCAGTTCCTCGGGCAGGCGCACCACGATGTCGAAGCGGCGGTCGCCCTCGAACAGCTGCCCCGCCACCTGCCCGCCCACCGCGGTGGCCACGGTGGACTGCACCTGGCCCGGGTTGAGGCCATAGCCGGCGAGTTTCTGCCGGTCCGGGGTGACGGTGAGCAGCGGCAGGCCGCTGGTCTGCTCCAGCCGCACGTCGGCGGCGCCGGGCACGGCCGCGGCCACCTTCTCGATGCGGCGGCCGACATCCATCAGCGTGTCCAGGTCGTCGCCGTACAGCATCACCGCCACGTCGGCGCGCACGCCGGAGATCAGCTCGTTCATGCGCATCTGGATGGGCTGGGTGAACTCGTAGTTGTTGCCCGGCAGTTCCTCCACCGCTTCTTCCAGCTCGGCCAGCAGGCTTGCGCGCGGCTTGCGCGGGTCCGGCCACTGCCCGCGCGGTTTCATCATGATGAAGGTGTCGGCCACCGACGGCGGCATCGGGTCGGACGCCACTTCCGGCGTGCCGATCTTGGAGAACACCTTGGCCACTTCCGGGAACTGCAGCAGGCGCAGCTCGATCTGCTGCTGCATCCGCACCGACTGGGTCAGGCTGGTGCCGGGTATGCGCATGGCGTGCATCGCCACGTCGCCCTCGTCGAGGTTGGGCACGAATTCGCTGCCCAGCCTTGTTGCCAGCAGGCCGCAGCCGACCACCAGCGCCAGCGCGCCGGCCACCATCCAGCGCCCACGGCGCAGGGCCAGGTCCAGCAGCGGCTGGTAGCGCCGGCGCAGCCAGGCCATCAGCCGGTTCTCCTGCTCCTGCACGCGGCCGCCGAGGAACAGCGCGATCGCCGCCGGCACGAAAGTCAGGCACAGCAGCATCGCCCCGCTCAGCGCCAGCACCACGGTGATCGCCATCGGGTGGAACATTTTCCCTTCCACGCCGGTGAGGGCGAAGATCGGCAGGTACACGGCGGTGATGATGCCCAGGCCGAACAGGCTGGGGCGGATCACCTCGGCGGTGGCCGCGGCGGTTTCGGCGAAGCGTTCGGCGCGGGTCATCGCCCGGCCCAGCGCATGCGTGCACTGCCCGAAGCGGCGCAGGCAGTTCTCGATAATGATCACCGCGCCGTCCACGATCAGGCCGAAATCCAGCGCGCCCAGGCTCATCAGGTTGGCCGACACGCCGCCGCGCGCCATGCCGGTCAACGTGAACAGCATCGCCAGCGGGATCACCGCGGCGGTGATCAGCGCCGCGCGGAAATTGCCCAGCAGCAGGAACAGCACCACGATGACCAGCAGCGCACCTTCCAGCAGGTTCTTGGCCACGGTCTGGATGGTGCGGTCCACCAGCGCGGTGCGGTCGTAGCTGGCGGTGACGGTCACGCCCTCGGGCAGGCTGCGCTGCGCCTGCGCCAGCCTCGCCGCCGCGGCCTGCGCCACGGCGCGGCTGTTGGCGCCGACCAGCATCACCACCGTGCCCATCACCACTTCGTGGCCGTTCTGGGTGGCCGCGCCGCTGCGCAGTTCCGGGCCATCGGCCACCGTGGCGACGTCGTGCACGTGGATCGGCACGCCTTCGCGACGGTCGAGCACGATATTGCCGATCTGCTCCAGGTCGGCGACCTGGCCGGGGACGCGCACCAGGAACTGCTGGCCGTTGCGCTCGATGTAGCCGGCGCCGACGTTCTGGTTGTTGGCCTCGACCGCGGCGGCGACGTCCTCCAGGGTGAAGCCCAGCGCGCGCAGCTTTGCCGGGTCCGGGGTGATGTGCACCTGGCGCTGGAAACCGCCGATGGTGTTGACCTCGGTGACGCCGGGCACGTTGCGCAGCTGCGGGCGGATCACCCAGTCCTGCAGGGTGCGCAGGTCGGTGGCGGTATACGCGCTGCCGTCGGCCTTGCGCGCCCCCGGGTCGGCGTCGATGGTGTACATGAAGATCTCGCCCAGGCCGGTGGCGATCGGCCCGAGCTGCGGGTCCAGGCCGTCCGGGATCTGCGAGCGCGCCTGCTGCAGGCGTTCGGCCACCTGCTGGCGGGCGAAGTACAGGTCGGTGCCGTCGGCGAACACCACCGTCACCTGCGACAGCCCGTAGCGCGACAGCGAGCGCACGTTCTCCATCTTCGGCAACCCGGCCAGCGCCGTCTCCACCGGGAAGGTGATGCGCTGTTCGGTTTCCAGCGGCGAATAGCCCGGCGCGGCGGTGTTGATCTGCACCTGCACGTTGGTGATGTCGGGCGTGGCGTCGATCGGCAGGCGGGTGAAACTCCAGGCGCCGAGCAGCACCAGCGCGGCGGTGAGCAGCAGCATCAGCCAGCGGTGGGCGATGGCCGCGCCGATGATGCGTTCGAGCAGGCCGGCGCGCGGCGCGAGGTCAGTGCTCATGGCCTGCCCCCGCCTTGCCGATGTCGGCCTTCACCGTATAGCTCTGTTCGACGACCACCTCTTCGCCGGCCTGCAGGCCGGCGCTTACCGCCACCTGCCGCGCATCGCGCGCGCCGAGCGCGACCGGGCGCGCCTGGTAGGTCTCGCCGTTGCGCACGAACACCACGTCGCGGCCGTCCATGCTCTGCAGCGCGCCCAGCGGCACCACCACGTCGGCCGGCGTGCTGGCCACGACGATGCGCGCACGCACCGCCGCACCCGGGCGCCACAGGCCGTCGGCATTGTCCACGGTGGCGCGCGCCACCGTGCTCTGGCTGGCGGTTGCGGTGCCCGGCAGCACACGTTCGAGCGTGGTGGTCTGGCTGACGCCATCGGTCATGCGGGTCACGGTGACCGGCACGCCGGCGGTGATGTGCTGGGTATCGGCGCCGAAGATGTGCAGGTCCACCCACAGCTGCGAGAGGTCGCCGATCTCGAACAGCAGCTGGCCCTCGCCGGCGACCCCGCCCACCTGCGCCTGGCGCGACAGCACCACGCCGGAGATCGGCGCGCTGATGGCGTAGGTGGTCAGGCTCAGGTTGCTGTCGATGCTGGCCAGCGGCTGGCCGGCGCGCACGCGGTCGCCGACGTTGGCCCGCAGCGCGCGGATCGGGCCGGGGAAACGCGCGGTGACCTGCGCCATGCGCCCGTCGATCGGCGCCAGCAGGCCCTGCACGTCGTGCTCGTCGGCGATGGTGCCCGGGCCGACGGCGGCGCTGACGATGCCGGCGGCCTTGGCGCGCGCGGCGGGGATGGTGGTCTGTTCGGGCGCGTTGTCCGCGTGGTCCTCGCCCTCGCCTTCGGCATGGCCGTGGCTGTCTTGGGCGGCGTCCTTGCCGGTAGCGGCGGGATCGCCGCCGCAGCCGGCGAGCGCGGCCAGCAGCACGGCCAGCGCGGCCAAGCGGAACATCGGGGAAAAATGCAGGGAAGCCTTCATGGCGTGTTTCCTTCGGAAGCGGTGGCGACCAGGGGCTGCCCGGTCAGGCGCTGGATTTCGATCAGGGCGGTCTGCGCGGCGAGCGCGGCATCGAGCTGGCGTTGCCGCGCCTCGATGCGCATGGCCTGCAGCTGCGCCCATTCCAGGTAGCTGATGGCGCCGGCGCGCCAGGCGGTTTCGGCGGCCTTCTCGGCACGCTGCAGCTGCGGCAGCACGTCGCTGTCCATGCGCGCCACTTCCAGCCGCGCGGTGCCGTAACGGCCATGCGCTTCGGCCAGCGTGGCGTACAGCTGCAGCGCGCGCGCTTCGCGTTCCACCGCGCTCATCGCCAGTTCGGCCTCGGCGGCACGGATCTCCGGCCCGGCGCGGCGGGCGCTGCCCAGCGGCAGGCTGAAGCCGCCGACCAGCGCGGTGTCATTGCTCGCGCGGTCGTTGCGTACGCCCAGCTGCCAGGACAGATCGCCGCGCAGCTGGCTGCGCGCCAGCTGCAGCTGCGCCTGCCGCACGCGCGCCTCGCCGGCGATGGCGGCCAGTTCCGGCGTGTCGGACAGCAGCGTCGCCAGCTGCTGGAAATCCTGCAGCGCCGGCAGCCGCAGCGGATCGCCGCTGACCGCGGCGAAGTCCGCTTCGCGCGCGTTCCACAACGCAGCGAGCGCCAGGCGCGCGGCGCGCTCGGCTTCCCCGGCGCGGTCGCGGTCCAGTTCGGCCTGGGCCAGCGCCGCCTGCGCGGTCATCAGCGTGGACGCGGGCGAAGCGCCGGCCTGCAGGCGCAGGCGCGCGGCGGCGACCGCACGGCGGCGCTGCTCGATGTCGTCCAGCGCGATCCGCTGCTGACCGCGCGCGGCGGTGATGGCCAGGTAGCGGCGCGCCACTTCGGCCATCAGGTCCAGGCGCGTGATTTCGCGCTGCGGGGCCAGCGCGTCGATGTTGGCCTGCGCCAGCGCGCGGCGCGCATCGAGCTTGCCGCCGCGTTCGAGCACGCCGGCCAGCGAGACGGCGACCTCGGCGGCGTCGAAGCCGCGGCTGTCGCCGCTGCCCAGTGCGTTCTCGATGTCCACGCCGAACACCAGCGGCGGCTTCAGGCCGGCGCCATCATGGCGGGCCTGGGCGGCGGCGCGGCGCAGCTCGGGCAAGCGCAGGTCGGGATGGGTGCGGGCGACGCGGCTGACCGCCTCGTCCAGGGTCAGGGGTGCGGGCGACGATGGCACCTGCGCGATGGCGCACGGTGCGACCGCCAGGGCCGCGAGCGCGGCCAGGCGTTTCCACATGGGGAATCTCCGGTTTTCGGGAAGGGATCAAGGTCCGCGCGGCGGACGCGGGATCAGCCCGGAATCGGAGGGCGCAGCAGGCTTTCGGTGGGCGCCGGGCGCCAGTGGGTGTCGTGCGCGGTGGCGCCGGTGGCGGCCGGCGGCATCGCCACGTCCCAGGCCACCGCGGCGAACGGCAACACGCCGCCGTGGCCATGGCAGTGGCCGCAATGCACGAGCGCGTGCAGCAGGCGGGCGCTGCCGTCGGCTTCGTCGTGGCCGGTATCGGCTTCCAGCACCGGGTCGTGCACGGTGGCCGGATGATCGGTGTGGCTCATCGCGTGCAGCTCGCCCAGCGCCGAGGCCAGCGTGCCGCCGGCGGTGCCGAGCGCGACCACCGCCAGCACCAGCAGGCGGAGCAGCAGCGACGGCGGGCGGCGGCGCAGGAACGCGATCATGCGCGGCAGGGTAGCCGCGGCATGTCGCGTTACACAATCGCAGGGGTCGCGCGGGGAACGTGCGGACTCCCTGCGCTGGCCGCATCCGGATCGCAGGAGAAACCTGAGCCGCGATGCGCTTCGCCGGGAAAGCGCCGGTCGCGACTGAAGTCGCTCCTACGAGGTTACGGCGTGCTGACGCTCCTTGGGGCCGCCACGCACGACCGCCTCAGGCCTTCTTGCGTTCCTCGATGTAGGCCTTGATCTGGCGCTCCAGCACCGGCAGCGGCACCGAGCCCTGGCGCAGCACGGCGTCGTGGAAGGACTTCACGTCGAACTTGTCGCCCAGTTCCTTCTCGGCCTGCGCGCGCAGCCTGACGATGGTGATCTCGCCCAGCTTGTAGCTCAGCGCCTGCGCCGGCCAGGAGATGTAGCGGTCCACCTCGGTGGTTACTTCATGCTCGCTCAGCGCGGTGTGGTCGCGCAGGTAGGCGATGGCGCGCTCGCGGCTCCAGCCGTAGTGGTGCACGCCGGTGTCGATGACCAGGCGGCAGGCGCGCCACATCTCGTAGGTCAGGCGCCCGAAATCCTCGTACGGGGTTTCGTAGATGCCCATCTCGATGCCGAGCTTCTCGCTGTACAGCCCCCAGCCCTCGCCGTAGGCGGAAATATAGGCGCCGCGGCGGAAGTCCGGCTGCTCGCCCTGCTCGGCGGCGAGCGCGCCCTGCAGCGCATGGCCCGGGTCGGATTCGTGCAGGGTCAGCGCCGGCAGGTTGTACAGCGGGCGCGCCGGCAGGTTGTAGGTGTTGACCCAGTAAGTGCCCATGCCGCCGCGGCCGGCGGTCCAGAACGGGGCGATGTCCGGCGGCACCGGCACGATGGTGAAGCGCGCGCGCGGCAGGGTCATGAACTTGCCGATCACCCCGTCCACACGCTTGGAGATCCACGCCGCGCGCCACAGCAGCTCTTCCGGGGTTTTGGCGTAGAACTGCGGGTCGGTGCGCAGGAATTCGAGGAAATCGGCGAAGCGGGTCTGCTCGCTCTTTCCCTTGAAGCCGACCTTGTCGATGATCGCGTTCATCTCCTGCTGGATGCGGTTGACCTCGCTCAGGCCCAGCGCGTGGATCTGCTGCGGGCTCATGTCCAGCGTGGTGTACTCGCGGATCTGCTGGCGGTAGAACGCCTCGCCACCGGGCATCTTCTCGGCGGCCAGGGTGGTACGCGCCTGCGGCACGTATTCCTGGCGGAAGAACGCCAGCAGCTTGCCGAAAGCGGGGATCACGCTGCCGCCGATCGCCTGCCGCGCCTCCTCGCGCAGCTTCTGCTGCTCGTCGGCGGAAATGCTGGCCGGCAGTTTCCTGAACGGCGCATACAGTGGCGATTCGGTGGGGTCCTTGAGTTCGGCCACGGTCGAGATCGACACGTCGCGACCTTCCAGCACCGCGCGCGGCACGCTGAAGCCGCGCTCCAGGCCGGCGCGCATGTTGGCCGTCTGCTGGTCGAAGTAGCGCGGCACGTCGTTCAGGCGCGCGATGTAGTTGCGGTAGTCCTGCGCGGTCTTCATCTCGCGCCGGGCCATGAAGCCCAGGTTCGACCAGAACGAGGAGTCCGAATTGAACGGCATCTCGTAGGTGCGCAGGCGCACCGCGTCGGCCAGGTTCTCCACCTGGTAGCGGTAGATGGCGTAGTTGACCTGGTTCTCGGCCGAGAGCGTGGCCGGGTCGATGGTCCTGAGCTGCCCGAGCACCTCGTCCCAGACCTTGAGCCGGGCCTGCTGCGCCTGCGGGCCGACGTCCGGCAGGCGGGTGGCGTTGGCCGGACCGTCCTCGTCCTCGCTGGCCTCGCCGCCACCGGCCTGGCGCCAGGCCCATTCCTTCTCGTAGATCGCCTTGAACCGGGCATCGGCATTCTGCGCGGCCAGCGTGGCGGGCGCGGACGCCTTCGCGGGCGCGGCGTGGACGACGGCGCCCGGCAGGGCAAGGGCGAGCAGCAGGGCGGCGGACAGGGCGGTCTTCACGAACGGCGGACTCTTCGGGGAAACAGACCCGGATCATGTCACCGGCAGGCAGCCGGTGCATGGTTCAAAAGTCCTGCCCGTGGCAGCGCAGGCCGCTGCCCTCAGGCGATGCCGGCAGGGCCCCGTCGCGCGCCTGCGCGCTCAGTGCCCGGCCTTGTCCCGCTTCCAGCCGCGGTGGCGGATGTCCAGGTACAGGCTGTACAGCGCGGTGAAGGTGGGGAACAGGTTGCCCAGGATGCCCACCGCGTCGTTCTTGCCGAAGATGAAGTAGCTCAGCGTCATCAGGCTGCCGAAGATGCTCATGTACCAGAACAGGCGCGGGATCACCGGCCTGCCCTGGCGCTTGCTGGCGACGAACTGCACCAGCCAGCGGCCGCCGAACATCAGGGTGCCGGTCAGGCCGATCAGCTTCCACGGCGACATGTGCACGCCGGTCCACTCCAGCCAGGGCAGCGGCTGGTTCATGAAGTCCATGCTCAGAGCTCCTCCACCGCCGTGCGTTTGCTGCGCACGATCAGCCAGGCCACCCCGCGCAGGTCGCGGATGCCGACCAGGGCACGGCCGAGGTTGTTGTACTTGGACACGCCGGCGGTGCGGTGGCGGTGGTTGACCGGCACGCTCACGGTCTTCCAGCCGGCGCGCTGCATCAGCGCCGGCAGGTAGCGGTGCATGTGGTCGAAGTACGGCAGGTCGAGGAAGGACGCGCGCTCGAACAGCTTGATGCCGCAGCCGGTGTCGGGGGTGTCGTCGCGCAGCATGCGCGCGCGGATGCGGTTGGCCCAGCGGCTGGCCCAGCGCTTGGAGCCGGAGTCCTGGCGGTTGACGCGCCAGCCGGCGAACAGCTTCACCTCGGGCGCGGCGGCATCGCGCGCGGCCAGCAGTTTCGGGATGTCGGCCGGGTCGTTCTGGCCGTCTCCGTCGAGGGTGGCGATCCACGGCGCGCGCGCGGCCTTCACCCCGGTGCGCACGGCGGTGCTCTGCCCGCTCTGGTTCACGTGGTGCAGCACGCGCAGTTCCGGGTTGGCGGCCTTGAGCGAGCGCAGCACCTGCAGGGTGTCGTCCCTGGAGTGGTCATCGACGTAGACGATCTCGAAGTCCACCCGCCCGCGCAGCGCGGCGGTGATCTCGCCGACCAGGGGCGCGACGTTGTCGCGTTCGTTGAAGACGGGGACGACCACCGAAAGTGCGGGTTGGTTCATCGCGGGGGATCCGTTCGTGCCCTGGGGAAAAAGACCGCGCATTTTCCAGTGCGCGGCTTGATGGAAGATGAGTCAGGCCGCGTCGCCGAAGTAATCGCGGCACCAGGCCACCACCGGCGGCAGCCCGGCCTCGATCGGCGTGACCGGGTCGAAGCCGAAGGCGGCGCGCGCGCGCGCGGTGTCGGCCATGGTCTCCACCATGTCGCCCGGCTGCATCGGCTTGTAGACCTTCTGCGCGGGGCGGCCGGCGGCCGTGGCGATCACCTCGATGAAGCGCTCCAGCTCCACCGGCGTGTGGTTGCCGAGGTTGAATACCCGGTGCGGCACGGCGTCCTCCGAAGGGTGGTCGAGCGCGCCAAGGATACCGGCGACGATGTCGGAAACATGCGTGAAGTCGCGGCGCATGCGGCCCTGGTTGAATACCTCGATCGGCCGCCCGGCCAGCACCGCGCGCGAAAACAGCAGCGGCGCCATGTCCGGCCGGCCCCAGGGGCCGTACACGGTGAAGAAGCGCAGGCCGGTGGCGCGCAGGCCATACAGCTGCGCGTAGGTATGGGCCATCAGTTCGTTGGCGGCCTTGGTCGCCGCGTACAGCGAGCGCGGCTGGTCCACGCGCTGGTCCTCGGAGAACGGCGGGGTGGCCGAATCGCCGTAGACCGAACTGCTCGAGGCATAGACCAGGTGCTGCACGCCGCGGTGGCGGCACAGCTCCAGCATGTTGACGAAGCCGGCCAGGTTGCTGTCGACGTAGGCATGCGGGTTCTGCAGCGAGTAGCGCACGCCGGCCTGCGCGGCCAGGTGGATCACCCGCGTGGGGCGGATCTCGTCGAACAGCGCGGCCAGGCCGTCGCGGTCGGTCAGGTCCAGCGCGCGGATGTCGACCTGCGGGCACAGCGCGGCGACGCGGTCGCGCTTGATCCGCGGGTCGTAGTAATCGTTGTAGTTGTCCAGCCCGACCACGCGCTCGCCGCGCGCGGCCAGGGCCTGGCAGGTGTAGGCGCCGATGAAGCCGGCGGCGCCGGTGACGAGGACGGTCATCTATATGTTTCCGGACATTGCTGGAAGTAGGCCCCTCTCCCTCCGGGAGAGGGGTTGGGGGAGAGGGTACGGAGCGAAGCCTCACAATCAATCGGTTGCAAAGGGCTTCGCTTGCACCCTCATCCGCCCCCTCGGGGCACCTTACTCCCACTGGGAGAAGGGAACGGCTCTACAGCGTCATTGGATCCTTGGCCAGCGCCTGCTTGCGCTCGGCGCTGAAGGCCCACCACGGCTGCGGCGCCTCCCCGGCCATGAAGCGCACGATCGACAGGAACACGTCGATCACGCAGGGGTCGTGCACCACCCCCGTCTTCAGGCACAGCTGCGCGTACATGTCGTAGGGATCGCGCCCGCGCAGGTGCGCGGGAACCCGGATCCCGATCAGACGGAGATCCTTTTCACAGGCCGGCCCGACATTCGGCAGGTCGGTCAGACGCAACAGGTGATTGCGGTCGACCTTGGTGGGGTTCATTGCCTTGCATGCACCTCGGAGGGGAGGGGGACGTCAGCCTTGCCGACGGGTACGCAGCCTTTCCAGCACGCCGTCGAGCGTGTCCAGGTCGGTGTAGTGGATGACCAGCCTGCCCTTGCCGCCGCGGCCGTGGTTGATCGCGACCTTGGTGCCCAGCGTTTCGGACAGCTCGGTCTCGAGCGAAGCGATGTCGGCCTGCGGCGCGGCCGGCGCGGGTTTGGCGTTGCGCGCGCCCGGCACCTTGCCGGCGGCGAACTGCTGGGCGCGGTGTTCGACCTCGCGCACCGACCAGCCCTCGTCGGCGGCGTCCTGCGCCAGCTTGGTCGCCAGCTCCGGCGCCAGCGTCAGCAGCGCGCGGGCGTGGCCCATTTCCAGGCGGCGGCTTTCCAGCAGCACGCGCACGCCGACGGGCAGGTCGATCAGGCGCAGCAGGTTGGACACCGAGGCGCGCGAGCGGCCCACCGCCTGCGCGGCCTCGGCATGGGTCAGCGAGAACTCGGAGATCAGCCGCTGCAGCGCCTCGGCTTCTTCAAGCGGGTTGAGGTCCTCGCGCTGGATGTTCTCGATCAGCGCCATCGCGATGACGGTGCGGTCTTCCAGCTCGCGCACCACCACCGGCACTTCGTCCAGCCCGGCCAGGCGCGAGGCGCGCCAGCGGCGTTCGCCGGCGACGATTTCGTACTTGCCGCCCTCGACCTGGCGCACCAGGATCGGCTGGATCACGCCCTGCGCCTTGATCGACTCGGACAGCTCGGACAGCTTGGCCTCGTCCATCTCGCGGCGCGGCTGGTACTTGCCCGGCTGCAGCAGGTCGATCTGCAGTTTGCGCAGCACTTCGCCCGGCTGCGGCTCGGCCACGGCGGCCACCGATACCGGCGTCACCGCGCCCTTGGGACCCAGCAGCGCGTCCAGGCCACGGCCCAGCCCACGTTTCTTTGCAGCGCTCATCAGACAGCCTCCATGGCCCTGACGGCCCTGTTGCGTTCATCGGTGCGGCGGATGAGCTCTCCGGCCAGACCGAGGTAGGCCACGCCGCCACGCGAGGTGCGGTCGTAGCCGACGATGCTCTGGCCATGGCTCGGCGCCTCGGCCAGGCGCACGTTGCGCGGCACGATGGTGCGGAACACGCGGTCGCCGAAATGCTCGGTGAGCTCGGCCGACACCGCATTGGCCAGGTTGTTGCGCACGTCGAACATGGTGCGCAGGACGCCTTCGATTTCCAGGCTGGGGTTCAGGCTGGCGCGCAGCGCCTCGATGGTCTCCACCAGCGCGCTCAGGCCTTCCAGCGCGTAGTACTCGCACTGCATCGGCACCAGCACCGAGTCGGCGGCGGCCAGCGCGTTGAGCGTCAGCAGCGACAGCGCCGGCGGGCAGTCGATCAGGATGAAGTCGTATTCGCCGCGGATCGGCGCCAGCGCGCGCTTGAGCCGCTGCTCGCGGCCTTCCTGCTCCATCAGCTGGATCTCGGCCGCGGTCAGGTCGATGTTGCCCGGCAGCAGGTCGTAGCCTTCCGGCGCCTTCACCCGGATGTCCGCCGCGCCGCTCTCACCCAGCAGCAGGTCGCAGGTGGAGGCCGCGACCTCGCGCTTGTCCACGCCGCTGCCCATGGTCGCGTTGCCCTGCGAATCCAGGTCGACCAGCAGCACGCGCCGGGGCGCTGCGGCAAGGGCGGCGGCCAGGTTCACGGCGGTGGTGGTCTTGCCGACGCCGCCTTTCTGGTTGGCGATGGCGATGATGCGAGCCATGCGGGTGGGCCTCATGGGCTGGAAGGTTGGGACTGGGCATTATGCGGGCTGGGGGCCGGATCGGGGAAATCCGGGCCAGCGAACAGACTATGGCGCCCCGGGGACCCTGCGGCCGGACCCGCCAGGCCGGGCGATGGGCCGTGGCGGATTCCAGGATTGCCAGACGACCAACGGCGTCTTCGTCCTTGTGGATACCGTACGGTCCTGCAGCGCGTGGGTGGCGCGGGAATCACACATGGCACCTTGGCAAGGCCCGCCCGTGCTCACGAGCCGGACGAATGGTGTCACCCCGATGCGGACGAGGTATCGGTCCTGCCCACCAGACCTGCAGGGGGGAACTTTGCAGCGCCTGCGGCCGGACTCCAGGTGGACCCCATCGCTTCAACGGTATGATCCGGTGAGCCGGCGCGGGCAACGGCCTGAAGCGGTCGCGCAGGGGAAACCCAGGCAATGAATTCCTTGAGCGTCAAGGCGTGCCCAACCCGGGCGCGGCGGGCCGCAAGCCTTGGCAGACGTGGGCAACCTGCCGGGGCCGATGCGGGAATGATGTGCCCTCCCCGGGCGATGAGTACCTGCCCGGGAATCCGGCCAGGCTAAGGTTATGGAGGTGGCGAATGATCCCCCGGGCAGTGGCGGTCTCTTTGTTCTTCTGGCTTTGTGGCCAACCCATCCTGGCCGGCGCGTACCCCTGCCGGGAAATCGTGGAGACGGACGGCAGCTATGAAGCCTCGCCAATCCTGACGATCGTCGGCAAAAGGGCCCGGGCGGACGGCGCTCCCTGGGCAGCCATCCTGGAAGGCAATGCGGACCAGGTACGAGACAATTACGAGGCCATTTCAAAGATCGCCGTCGCTTACGACGATGCCGAGCTGGTGGAGCGCATCTCTGACGGAGTTCTGTTCGATGTTTCCACAGAGCAGAAATTTGCTGTCCTGGCCGCTGCGGCCCTGTGCAACAGCCCAAGGTCAGCGCAGACCATTTTGAAACTTGGCGTACCCCCTGGTTATCACACCCCGGGCCACACCGATGCCATGGCTACCGCCATTCTTGAAGGCAGCTCTGATGTCATCGGTGTACTCCTGGCCAACGGCTATGCCGATTGCACGCAGGCCATCGGATATCGCTCGAAATCAGCCGAACTTGCCAAGGTCAGGGGCATGAACGGATTGCATGAGGAGCTCTCGGCCTGCCATTAGCTGACAGGCACCCTGGGAACCTGTCGGCGCGCGGACGGAGCCTCTTCCTGGCTATCCACTCGTGGAGGCCGGGTTCTCCGCCACATTGAGCTGCAGGCAACCCGGGCGCCGGCTCTCAGCGGGAACGATAGCTGCCGATCCAGCAACCGCTGCCCCCGGCGCGGCTCGAGACGGACGGAAGCGCCGATACCTGAGCGCGTCGAGGGTGGCTTACGCGCCGTCCTGCCCAGTGTTCCCGCGGCTGCACACCACCAGGTGGCGTTCGCCCACCAGGCCCGGCACCTGCAGCGGGCGGACGTCCAGCACGCGCCAGTCGGCGGGCAGCGCGGCGATCTCATCGTGCGGGTGCACGCCCTTCATCGCCAGCAGGTGGCCGCCGGGGCGCAGCAGGTGGCCGCCGACCGCGACGATGCCGGCCAGGGTGTCCATGGCGCGGGCGGTCAGGTTGTCGTAGGCGGCCGGCTCGTCCAGCGCCTCGGCGCGGGATTCGGCCACGCGGGCGTTGTCCAGGCCGAGCTGGCGCACGGCCTCGCGCAGGAAGCGCGCCTTCTTGCCGTTGCTCTCCACCAGCGTCACCCGCAGCTGCGGGCGGGCGATGGCCAGCGGGATGCCGGGCAGTCCCGGGCCGGTGCCGAGGTCGGCCAGGGTGCCGGACTCGATGTGCGGCACCATCGCCAGCGAATCGAGCAGGTGGCGGGTGACCATCTCGTGCGGGTCGCGGATGGCGGTGAGGTTGTAGGTGCGGTTCCAGCGCACCAGCAGCGCCAGGTAGGCCAGCAGTGGCGGCGCCAGCGCGGCGTCCAGGCCCATGGCCTGCAGGCCGCGCTGCAGTTCATCGGCCACGCCGGGCGGAAGGGAGGTGTCGGTCATGGCGGAATTATCGCAGAGCGCTTCAGAACGGGTACCACGCCAGCGCGGCGCGGAAGTCCGCCGCGGCCTGCCATTCGTGCAGGTGCCAGCGCGCGGCCTCGCCCAGCCCGGGGTCGCACCAGGCCAGGTACAGCGCGCCGTCGTCGCCGGGCGCGAAGCGCAGCCGGTGCAGGCCGAAGGAAATGCCGTAGCCGTGCGCCTTGAGCAGGGCTTCCTTGGCGCACCAGACGCGGAAGAACCAGTGTTCGCGGGCGGCATCGTCCAGCCCGTCCAGCCAGGCGATCTCGTCGGGGTGGAAGAAACGGGCGATCACCTGCCGCATCTGCCGGCGCGGGCGCTGCTGCTCCAGGTCCACGCCCAGCCGGGCGCGTTCGCCCAGCGCCACCAGCAGGTGCCCGCCGCTGTGGCTCCAGCCGGTGCCGTAGTGCGAGAGCTCGCCGATCAGCCAGGGCCGGCCGCGCTCGTCGCGGGTCAGCGGCAGGGCCTGCGGGGTGCCGCCCAGTTCAGCCGCCAGCAGTTCGCGCGCCTGCGGCTCGCCGCGGGTGCCGGGCACGTGCGGCAGCTGCCACACCGTCACCTGCCCGAACCGCCAGGCCCGTACCGCTTCCATCAGCGCGCGGCCCCGGTCCACAACCGCTTCACGCCCGATCGTCTTGACTGCACCGGTCGCACCGCTCCGGGTGCATCGACGAAAGGAGACATCGGCATGGGCATCATCATCTGGTTGATCGTGGGTGGCGTCGTCGGCTGGCTGGCCAGCCTCATCATGCGCCGCGACGCGCAGCAGGGCATCATCCTGAACATCGTGGTGGGCATCATCGGCGCGATGATCGCCGGCTTCCTGTTCAGCGGCGGCAGCATCAACGGCGCCATCACCCTGCGCTCGTTCCTGCTCTCGCTGGTCGGCGCGGTGATCCTGCTGGCCATCGTCAATCTGTTCACGCGCAAGAGCATCCGCTGAGCCGCGGGCCAGCGCGGCCCGGAGCCCGGCCGGCAACGGCCGGGCTCCGTCGTTTCAGTCGCGGGCCAGCTGCACCCAGGCCGGCGCGTGGTCGCTGGGGCGGTCCCAGGTGCGCGGCTCGCGGTCGATGCCGGCGGCCACCGCCTGCGGCCTGAGCGCCTCGGACACCAGGGTCAGGTCGATGCGCAGGCCCAGGTCGCGGCGGAACCCGGCCGCGCGGTAATCCCACCAGCTGAACACGCCGCCCGCGTCGTTGTGCAGGCGGAAGCCGTCGTGCAGCCCCAGCTGCAGCAGCTTGTTCAGCGCGCCGCGCTCGGCGGTGGAGGTGAGGATGTGGTCGCCGTTCCACACCGCCGGGTCGTGCACGTCGCGGTCGTCCGGGGCGATGTTGAAGTCGCCCAGCACCACCAGCTTCGGGTATTTCAGCAGTTCGGCGGCGATCCAGCCGTGCACCGCCTCCAGCCAGCGCAGCTTGTAGGCGTACTTCTCGGTGCCCACGTCCTGGCCGTTGACCACGTAGAGGTTGACCACGCGCACGCCGTTGACGGTGCCGGCGATCGCCCGCTTCTGCTCGTCGTCGAAACCGGGGATGCCGATCCGCACGTCCTCGATCGGGTCGCGCGCCAGCAGCGCCACGCCGTTGTAGGTCTTCTGCCCGGCGAACACGTTGCGGTAGCCCAGCTCCAGCAGGCGCGTGTCCGGGAACCTGTGGTCCTCCAGCTTGGTTTCCTGGATGCCGACCACGTCCGGGGCGAAAGCGGCCAGCCACTGTTCCAGGTGCGGCAGGCGGACATTGAGCGAATTGACGTTCCACGAGGCGATTTTCATGGCGCGATTCTACGGCCTGGCGTCGCGCGCCGGGCCGGCGGGGACGGGGGCATTGCAAACAAACGCTATCGCATGAATGTCCGGGAACGCACTTTTTCAGCGTTCCGAATCGCGCAGACTGCCCCGCAGGATGAGGGGAAACCATGCGTAGCAAGCTGTTCGTGCCCGGCGCACGCCCGGAACTGTTCGACAAGGCGATGGCCGGCGCGGCCGATGTCCTGTCGTTCGACCTGGAGGATTCGGTGCCGGAGGCCGGCAAGGCCGCCGCGCGGGTGCAGGTCGGCGCGTTCCTCCGCCGCGACGACGTCACCGCCAGCGGCCGCCTGCTGATCGTGCGCTGCAACGGCACGGATACCGCCCATTTCGCCGCCGACCTGGCGGCGGTGGCGCTGCCCTCGGTCTGGCTGCTCAACCTGCCCAAGGTCGAATCGGTGGCGCAGGTACGCGACGCCGCCGCGGCCCTGGAACGCGCCGAGGCCGGCAACGGCGTCGCGCGCCCGATCAGCCTGCTGCTCAATATCGAGACGCCGCGCGGCCTGCGCCTGGCCGCCGACCTGGCCACCGCGCATCCGCGCGTGGCCGGCCTGCAGCTCGGGCTGGGCGACCTGTTCGCGCCCAACGGCATCGCCCGCACCCCCGCCAACGTCCACGCCACCCTGTTCGCGCTGCGCCTGGCCGCGGCCGAGGCCGGCGTGTTCGCCTGCGATGGCGCCTTCCCCGATGTCGGCGACGAGGAGGGCTTCCGTGCCGAGGTGACGATGGCCCGCGACCTGGGCTTCATCGGCAAGAGCTGCATCCACCCGCGCCAGGTCGGCCTGGCCAACGCGGTTTTCGGCGTCTCCGACGCGGCGCTCGCCGAGGCGCGCCGCATCGTCGCCGCGGCCACGGCCGCGGCCGCGCAGGGCCGTGGCGCGTTCCTGTTCGAGGGACGCATGATCGACCTGCCCTTCCTGCGTCGCGCCGAGGCGCTGCTGGCCGCCGCCGGCGGTACGCGCACCGCTTCCTGACCCCCTGCCCTGCCGAGCCACGTCGATGTCGATACCCGCAGTTGCGCCCGCCCCCTCCCTGCCCCGACGCCTGCTGCGCGGCCTGCGCCTGTTCGCGGCGACGGCGCTGCTGGCGCTGGGCGGCACCGCGGCGGCGGAAAACCTGAGCACCGTGGCTTCCGGAAGCCTGGCGCCGCTGCCGGCCGGCGCCGACCAGCCACGGCTGCTGGTGGTCGACGGCCGCGACGTCGTGCTGTCCGCCGGCAAGGCCTGGGCACTGGCCAGCGACGGCAAGGCCTGGCAGCCGCTGACGCTGGCGCCGGCCGGGGCCACCGCCGACGTCCGCATGGCGGTCAACGCCGGCGGCCAGACCTGGCTGCTGCGCGGCACCGCCGACGGCAGCGACCGCCTGCAGGGCGTGCGCCTGCAGGGCGACAGCCTGGCGCTGGGGCGCACGCTCGCCCTGCCGGTGGCGCTGCGCCAGGCGCAGGTGGCCGCGCTCGGCGACGTGCTGTACGCGGCCGGCACCGGCGCCGATGGTTCGATGCGGCTCTACCGGCATGCGCTGGCGGCCGAGGCCGGCGGCTGGCAGGCGCAGCCGGCCTGGCCGGCGCCGGGTCCGCTGGTGGCGCTGCAGGGCCAGAAGAACGGCCTGTACGCGGTCATCGGCGATGCGACCGGCGACGCGCTGTGGCGCTGGACCGTGGACCAGGGCTGGCGGCAGGCACCGGAACCGGAAGGACACATCCTGCCCGGCTCGCTGCGCGCGCTCGGCCAGGCGCACCTGCTGATGCTGGTGCGCGACGCCGGCGCCACCCGCCTGCGCACCTTCCACACCATCACCAGCGCCTGGGCCACGCTCGATGCGCCGGCCACGGCGGCCGCGCCGGCACCGCTGGCCATCGTCGCGCGCGGCAACGGCCTGGCCTGGGCCGGCGCCGACGGCGCCGTGCACTACGCCGAGGTGCAGGGCGGCAAGCACCTGCTCGGCTGGCTGGACTGGAGCGTGATCGTCATCTACCTGGTCGGCATGATCGGCATCGGCGTGTACTTCTACCTGAAGGACCAGACCGCCTCGGAGTCGGAGTTCTTCGTCGGCGGCCGCAGCATCCCGTTCTGGGCCGCGGGCATCAGCCTGTACGCCACCAACACCAGTTCGATCAGCTTCATCGCCATCCCGGCCAAGGCCTTCGAGACCAACTGGCAGTACCTGACCAACAACCTGGTCGCGGTGCTGGGCCTGATGTTCGTGGCGGTGTGGATCGTGCCGCTGCTGCGGCGGCTGGACCTGATGAGCGTGTTCTCCTACCTGGAGACGCGCTTCCACCCGGCCATCCGCATGCTCGCCAGCGCGCTGGCCATCGCCATGCAGGTCGGCAGCCGGTTGAGCGTGATCCTGTTCCTGCCGGCGCTGGCGATCGCCACCATCACCGGCATCGACGTGGTCTGGAGCATCCTGATCATGGGCGTGTTCACCATCATCTACACGGTGATGGGCGGCATGCGCGCGGTGGTGTGGACCGACTTCGTGCAGGTGTTCGTGAAGATGGGCGGCGCGATCTTCGCCATCGGCTTCATCGTGTGGACGCTGGGCGCCGACTTCGACGGCATCCGCGAAGCGGCGATGGCCGAGCACAAGACCAAACTGCTGGACTTCAGCTTCGACCTGACCAAGGCCACGGTGTGGGGCTTCATCTTCCTGGTCGTGTTCGACGTGGTGCTGACCTTCCCCAAGGACCAGGTGCTGATGCAGCGCACGCTGGCGACCAAGTCGGACAAGGAGGCCGGGCGCTCGATCTGGATCTTCGCCGCGATCATGATCCCCGGCGGCTTCATCTTCTACAGCATCGGCACCGCGCTGTGGATGTACTACAAGCACAACCCGGGCCGGCTGGACCCGCTGCTGCCGATCGACGCCACCTTCCCGCTGTTCATCGCCGCCGAGCTGCCGCCGGGCGTGACCGGGTTGATCATCGCCGGCATCTTCGCCGCGGCCATGTCCACGCTGTCGAGCATCATCAACAGCGTGGCCACCCTGCTGTCGGTGGACTTCTACGACAAGCTGGCCAGGAACCCGACCGAGCGCGGCAGCGTGCGCTTCGCCGAGATCATGACCGTGGTCGTCGGCCTGGCCGGCATGGGCCTGGCGCTGGTGCTCTCGCGCTACGACATCCACTCGCTGTTCGACGTCTCCATCGAACTGGCCGGCCTGCTCGGCGGCGGCTTCGCCGGCGCCTACACGCTGGGCATGTTCACCCGCCGCGCCAACTCGCCGGGCGTAGCCATCGGCATCGCCGGCAGCATCGCGCTGACCCTGCTGGCGTGGTCGTTCGACCTGGTGCACCCGTACTTCTACCTGGGCATCTCGATCCTGCTGTGCATCGTGATCGGCTACCTCGCCAGCCTGTGCTTCCCGGCGCCGGCGCGTTCGCTCAAGGGCCTGACCATCTACCGGCAGGACGCCACATGAACGGCGGGCGCGCGACCGTGACGTTGGTCGGATGCCGCGCGCCATGCCCTGCTGTAGCGTTGCCCGGGACCCGGAGGGCATAGCCGTGGAAACCCAGTTCCTCAATACGTTCGTCACCGTGGTCGACCGCGGCTCGATGGCCGCGGCGGCGCGCTCGCTGCACATCACCCCGGCCGCGGTCGCCCAGCAGATCCGCACCCTGGAGCGCGAGCTCGGCGCGCCGCTGATCGCGCGCGCCGGGCGCACGGTCAGCGTCACCGCCGAGGGCGCGCGCATCCTGCAGCGCGCGCGCGACCTGCTGCGCGACGTGTCCGACCTGCGCAGCGTGGCCAACGAGAGCGGCATGGCCGGCGAACTGCGGCTGGGCGCCTGCCCGACCGCGCTGGCCGGGCTGGTGCCGGACATCCTGGCGCGCATGGTGGCCAAGTTCCCCGAGATCAACGTGTTCATCCGCCCCGGCTATTCGGCCGACCTGTATGGCGCGGTGGAAGCCGGCGACCTGGACGCGGCGATGGTGCTGCAGGCGCCGTTCTCGCTGCCCAAGACCTGCGACTGGCAGCTGCTGCGCGAGGAACCGATGGTGGTGCTGGCGCCGGCGCGGCTGGCCGGGCGCGACCCGCACGATCTGCTGCGCGACGAACCGCTGATCCGTTACGACCGCCACGAGTGGGGCGGGCGCCAGGCCGACGAATACCTGCGCCGCGTCGGCATCGTGCCGCGCGAGCGATTCGAGCTCAACGCGCTCAACGCCATCGCGGTGATGGTGGACCGCGGCCTGGGCGTATCGCTGGTGCCGGACTGGGCGCGGCCGTGGCCCGAGGGCTTGGCGGTGGCGCGGCTGCCCCTGCCCGCGCCGTGCGAGCCGCGCCGCATCGGCATGGTCTGGTCGCGGTCGTCGGTGCGCATCCGCCAGGTCAACGCGCTGCTGGAAGAAAGCCGCGCCGAACTGTTGCCCGGCAGGTCCTAGCGCGCCTGCCGCCGGCCGCCGGCCGCCGCGCGGACCGGCCCGACCCGCAACAAATCCTAGGCAATGAACATACGATTCCGCGCTTCTATCGTCATGAAGCCGCACCTAGTCTTCGGCCATGACCGGCCGGTGCGTGGCCAGACCCCGTAGAGGGTCGCCCTCCACCCCGGCCCGGCGGGCGCAAGCCCGGACGCGATATCCGGCACGTTCGACTCCCCGGTCGTCGGCGCCGCAATCCACTTCGGGGGGAGAGAATCAATGATCAAGCCACTTCCGGCCGCCATCGGCATGGCCCTGCTCGCCGGCATGACCGGCGCCGCCTGGGCGCAGGACGCCCAGGAAAAGAAGGACGACAAGGCCGTCGACCTGGACCAGGTGATCGTCACCGGTACCCGCACCGCCACCGCCATCGACAAGATCCCCGGCGCCATCACCCTGGTGTCCAGGGAAGAAGTGCAGCGCACGCTGAGCCTGACCGAGGACGCGACCGCGGTGCTGGCGCGCACCGTGCCCGGCTACGCCGAATCCTCGCAGGCCATGAGCAACACCGGCGAGACCCTGCGCGGCCGCATCGCGCTGCGCCTGTTCGACGGCATCCCGCAGGGTTCGCCGCTGCGCGAAGGCAACCGCAACGGCACCTTCACCGACATGGGCGTGGTCGGCCGCATCGAGGTCATCAACGGCCCGTCCGCCTCCGAAGGCATCGGCGCGGCCGGCGGCATCATCAACTACATCTCCAAGGTGCCGACCGTCGAAGGCCACGAGACGGAAGTGATCTCGCGCTACTCCACCCAGTTCGGCGACGACAGCGCCGGCTGGAAGCTGGGCGTGAACCATGCCTACAAGGGCGACGACTTCGACGCGCTGCTCAGCGCCTCGTACATCGACCGCGGCATCTCCTACGACGGCAACGGCCGCCGCATCGGCATGAACACCAGCGGTTCCACCTCCGATTCGGAAGCGCGCAACCTGTTCCTGAAGGCCGGCTACAACTTCGGCGAGTCCGGCGCGCAGCGCCTGCAGGCCAGCTACAGCCGCTTCAAGATCGAAGGCAAGGCCAACTACCACCAGGTCGAGGGCTGCCGCTACGACCCGGTGTCGTGCCCGGTGCCGACCACCAACACCTCCGAGCGCGGCGCCATCGCCGGCTCGCTGGCCGAGTTCAACGACTTCACCCAGTTCGCGGTCAACTACAGCAACGGCGACCTGTTCGGCGGCACCCTGGTGGCCGACTACTACTGGGCCGACCAGGCCATGCGCTACCTGCCGGAGAACGGCGACGACAAGCAGCTGGTCAAGGTCGGCCCCGGTTTCGACGAGAGCCAGCGCATCTACGACCAGTCCGAGATCACCTCGAAGAAGCAGGGCCTGCGTACCTCGTGGACCCGCGGCGACGTGTTCGGCGTGGAAGGCCTGCAGCTGCGCGCCGGCGTGGACCTGGTCAAGGACGAGGCCGCGCAGCGGCTGGCGCTGACCGACCGCCTGTGGGTGCCGCCGATGAAGTACACCAGCACCGCGCCCTACGCCCAGCTGACCTGGGACATCGGCCCGGTGACCCTGAGCGGCGGCCTGCGCCGCGAGGACGGCGAGCTCAAGGTCGACAGCTACACCACCACGGCCTACCGCAACAGCGTGTTCGTGCAGGGCGGCGGGCTCAAGTACACCGAGAACATGAAGAACCTCGGCGCGATCTGGCGCGTGACCGACGAACTGTCGGTGTTCGCCTCCTACGGCGAGGGCTTCGGCCTGCCCAACATCGGCATCCCGCTGCGCAACATCAACGTGCCGGGCCAGTCGGTGGACCGCATCGCCGACCTGCAGGCGATCATCGTCGACAACCGCGAGTACGGCTTCAACTGGCGCGGCAACCGCGGCGCGCTGGGCATGTCCTATTACGACAGCCGCTCCGAGTTCGGCACCTCGCTGGCCATCGACCCGCGCAGCAACGACTTCATCCTCAGCCGCGCGCCGACCCGCATCAAGGGCTTCGAGGCCAACGGCGAGTGGCGCTTCAATGACGCGTGGAAGGCGACGGCGATCTACTCGCGCATCCGCGGCACCACCGAGTACTACCCCGGCTCGGGCCTGATCAAGAAGATGGGCGTGCTGGACATCAACCCGGACAAGATCGGCGCGTCGGTGACCTGGAACTTCGTCCCCGAGGCCAATGTCACCCTGGGCGCCACCAAGCTGCTCGACCGCGACCTGCGCGCCACCCACACCCGCGCCAGCGACGGCGAGGTGTTCCGCAATGAGGAACACACCCAGGGCTACGTGCTGTTCGACCTGGTCGTGAACTACGACACCGGCCGCTACGGCAAGCTGGCGCTGGGCATCGAGAACCTGTTCGACAAGCAGTACATCCTCAGCTGGTCGCAGCTGCCCGGCTGGCAGAACTACTGGTCCGGCCGCGGCCGCATGATCTCGCTGACCCACAGCATCAAGTTCTGATCGCTGCACGCCCGGCGGCGTCCCGGTTCACCGGGACGCCGCTTTCGTTTGCACGGCGGGGCGCGGGCCGGCATCACCCCGGCATTGCTGTGGCCTGAAGCAAGCGGACTTCCCTTTGCGCCGGCGCGCCCTGCGTCTAGGCTGGTCCGGCAACGCGCATCCGGCGACGACGCACGCCCCGCTCCCTCCCGCGCCCGCACCACCGGCCCCACGGAACAGCAGCATGCACCCCACCGCACCCACAACCGGCACCGCAGCCTCCCCGGCAGGGCAGTCACCATCGCGCTGGCTGCTGTCCGTGCTGCTGGCGGCCTGCTGCATCGTGCCGGCCGGGGCCCACGCCGACGACCGCTGGCAGCGGCTGGACGATTTCCTGCAGGCCAGTACCGGGCCCGGCCGCTTCCCCGGCGCGGTGGCCATGGTCGAGCACCGGGGCCGCGTGGTCTTCCATGGCCACTGGGGCCATGCCGACAGCGCCGGCACGCGGCCGCTGGATGAGGACGCCATCTTCCGCATCTACTCGATGACCAAACCGGTGACCTCGGTGGCGGTGCTGATGCTGATGGAGGAAGGCAGGCTCTCGCTGGACGACCCGCTGGCGCGCTACCTGCCGGCATTCGCCGACCGCCAGGTGGTGATTGGCGGCGACCCCGCGCATCCGCAGCTGGCGCCGTCGCCCAGGGCGATCACCCTGCGCCACCTGCTGACCCACACCAGCGGCCTGGCCGCGGCCTCGGACACGCACCCGACCGCGACCCGGCTGCTGACCGCCGCCGACGTCGACAGCGCCACCTCGCTGGAAGACGTGGCCGCGCGCCTGGCCGCCGTGCCGCTGGCCGACGCGCCCGGCACGCATTTCCATTACGAAGGCAGCAATACCGAGCTGCTGGCGCGGGTGGTGGAAGTGGCCAGCGGCCAGCCGTTCGCGCGGTTCCTGCAGCAGCGCATCTTCGATCCGCTGGCGATGCGCGACACCGGCTTCGAGGTGCCGGCCGCGCAGCGCGGGCGCGTGGTCGAACTGCCCACCGGCAACGACGACGGCAGCCTGCGCGTGGCCGACACCGCCAGCGCGCGCAGTCCGGGCGTGCGCCTGAAGGGCTACGACAGTGGCGCCGGCGGCCTGTATTCCACCGCCGCCGATTACCTCAGGTTCGCGCGCATGCTGCTCGACGAGGGCCGCGGCAACGGGCGGCAGCTGCTGTCGCGCAAGACCGTCGAGCTGATGATGGCCGACCAGCTCGGCGGTTTCGCGCCGGCGGTGCCCAGCCAGGGGCCGGGCGAAGGTTTCGGGCTGGGCGGCTATGTCGTCACCGATCCGGCCGCGCGCGGCAGGCTGGGCAGCGTGGGCCAGTTCGGCTGGTCCGGCGCCGCCTCGACCTACTTCACCATCGACCGCCACGAACGGCTGGTCGCGATCCTGATGCTGCAGTACCTGCCCGGCGGCGAGCGGCCGCTGGCGTCGCCGTCGACCCGCTTCTACAACCTCGTCTACCAGGCCCTTCCATGAGCTCCACCGTCCTCGTCGCCGGCTCGGCCAATCTCGATTTCGTGGTGCGCGCGGCGCATGTGCCGGCGCCGGGCGAGACCGTGCTCGGCCGCGGTTTCCAGACCTTCCCCGGCGGCAAGGGCGCCAACCAGGCGGTGGCCTGCGCGCGCGCCGGCGGCGCCGATACGCGCATGCTGCTGGCGCTGGGGGCGGACGACTTCGCCAGGCCCATCGAAGCCTCGCTGGCGGATGCCGGCGTGCGGCCGCACATCGTGCGCGACACGCAGCTGCCGACCGGCACCGCCTTCATCTGCCTGTCCGACGACGCCGAGAACGCCATCACCGTCGCCCCCGGCGCCAACATGGCGCTGCAGCCCGCGCACCTGCCGCCGCTGGACGGCGTGCAGTGGCTGCTGCTGCAGCTGGAAACGCCGCTGCCCACCGTGCTGGCCCACGCCCGGGCCGCGCGCGCGGCCGGGGTCCGGGTGGCGCTCAATGCCGCGCCGGCGCAGCCGCTGCCGGCCGACCTGCTGGCCGCGCTGGACCTGCTGATCGTCAACGAAGGCGAGCTGGACGTGGTGGCCGGCCAGCCGCCGGACCTGGCCAGCGGCCTGGCGCGGCTGGACGTGCCGTGCGTGATCGTCACCCTCGGCGCGCGCGGCTGCCTGGCGCGCAGCGAAGGCCGCATCCTGCTGCAGCCGGCGTTCGCCATCGCGCCGGTCGATACCACCGCCGCCGGCGATACGTTCTGCGGCACCCTGGTGGCGTCGCTGGCGCGCGGGCAGGCGCTGCCGCAGGCGCTGCTCGCCGCCAGCGCCGCCTCCGCGCTGGCCTGCACCCGGCTGGGCGCGCAGTCCAGCATCCCCGGCCATGCGGAGGTTGCCGCCCTGCTGGCCGACGCCGCGCGCGTTCCCGGCCCCGACGCCCATGCCGCGCTGGCGGCGTGGTGCGCGCTTTGACCCTTTCAGTTTCCGTTGGATGAATGCCATGACCACGCCGTACACCACGCCCGATTACGACAACGAAGCCGCCGACCACGGGCGTGAGGCGATCACCACCGAATACAAGTTCTCGCACGTCACTACCGGCCGCTACCTGCCCACCCCGGGCAAGGCGCCGGCCTGGCCGTTCGCCGACATTGGCAGCTGGATGATCGACGCCAACGCCAGCGCCGCCGACTGGCTGACCGAACTGAAGGACTGGCGCCGCGAGCACCTGGTGCGCATCGGCTACACCGACGCCAACTACCGGCGCCCGGAACTGCAGTGGGCGCAGCGCAACTTCGTGCATGCGCAGATGATGGTCGAGGACCGCTACTTCTTCGACGTGGAGACCGCGCAGTACACGGTGGACCGCTATCTCGACGACCTGGTCGCGCGCTTCGGTGGGATCGACTCGGTGCTGATCTGGTATGTCTACCCGAACATTGGCATCGACGACCGCAACCAGTTCGACCTGGCGCATACCCTGCCCGGCGGCATCGACGGCCTGAAGGCCGCGGTGCAGGCGTTCCAGCAGCGCGGCGTGCGCGTGTTCCTGCCTGCCAAGCCGTGGGACCACGGCACCCGCGACCCGGGCGTGACCCACTGGGATGGCATGGCGGAGATCATCGAAGCCACCGGCGCCGACGGCATCAACGGCGATACCTTCAACGGCGTGCCGCGCGCGTTCTTCGACGCCTGCGACGCCCGCGGCAACCCGGTGGTGGTGCAGCCCGAGTCCACCATCAGCGCCGAAGAGCAGCTGATCTGGAACGTGCAGAGCTGGGGCAAGAAGGCGCCGGACGGCCCGGTGCCGCCGGTATCCAAGTGGAAGTGGCTCGAGCCGCGCCACATGGTCAACTACGAGAACCGCTGGGGCCGCAACCGCAACCACGACCTGCAGTACTGCTTCTTCAACGGCATCGGCTACAACGCCTGGGAGAACATCTGGGGCATCTGGAACGCGTTCACGCCGCGCGACGGCGAAACCCTGCGCCGCATCGCCGCCATCTACCGCCAGTTCCCGCAGCTGGTGGTGTCGATGGACTGGGAGCCCTACCAGGTCTGCTACCAGGGCGGCATCTTCGCCAGCAGGTTCCCGGTCGATGGCCTGTGCCTGCACACCTTCATCAACCGCAACGAGTACGCGGTGGACGGCGAACAGATCGGCCTGCCGCACGTGGACGGCACGCGCTACTACGACGTGTGGCATGGCGCCGAGCTGGCGCCGGCGGTGCGCGACGGCGTGGCGGTGATCGAGCTGCCGATGGAAGCGCGCGGCTTCGGCGCGGTGCTGAGCGTGCGGCCGGGCGTGGCGCTGGAGGGCTTCGATGCGTTCATGGCCGAAGCTGCGCGCCGCGCCGAACGGCCGCTCAACAGCCATTCCGGCGCCTGGAAGGCGGCCCCGCAGCAGTTGCGCGCGATCGCGGCGACGCCCGCGCAGGCCACCGCGCCGGAAGGCATGGTCACCATTCCTGCGGGCGAGTTCGTGTTCGCCGTCGGCGGCGTGGAGATCGAGGGCTTCAACTGGGCCGGCCAGGACGTGCAGTACCCCTGGGAGGACTGCCCGCGCCGCCACCATCGCCGGCGCATGCAGATGGCCGCCTTCCACATCGACCGCCACCCGGTCACCAACGCGCAGTTCAAGGCCTTCATCGACGCCACCGGCTACCACCCGGCCGACGCCATCAATTTCCTCGCCCACTGGGTGGACGGCGCGCCGCGCGCCGGCTGGGGCAACAAGCCGGTGACCTGGGTGTCGCTGGAAGACGCCCGCGCCTACGCCGCGTGGGCCGGCAAGCGCCTGCCGCACGAATGGGAATGGCAGTACGCCGCGCAGGGCGGCGACGGCCGGCTGTACCCGTGGGGCAACGACTGGGACGCGAGCCGCGTGCCGCGCGTGAACCGCGGCCGCCGGATCCTGCCGCCGGACGACGTGGACGCGCACCCGCGCGGCGCCAGCCCGTTCGGCGTGGAAGACCTGGTCGGCAACGTGTGGCAGTGGACCGACGAGTTCGTCGACGAACACACCCGCGCGGCGATCCTGCGCGGCGGTTCCAGCTACCAGCCGCAGACCTCGCACTGGTACTTCCCGCAGGCCTGGCGCCTGGACCAGCACGGCAAGTACCTGCTGATGGCGCCGGCCAAGGACCGCAGCGGCATGCTCGGCTTCCGCTGCGTGGTGGACGCGGCATGAGCGCGGCCCTGCACGGCGGCCAGCAGCTGGCCGCGCCGGCGGCGGTGCGCCTCGACGGCCTGTTCGGGCAGATGCTCGCGGCCAACCGCGGCGGCCGGCTGAGCCATTTCATCGTCGACGAGGACAGCCCGTCGATCCGCATCTTCGGCCAGGCGCACAAGCAGCAGAACCAGGAAGGCGACTGGTACGGCGAGCATGCCGGCAAGTGGCTGTCGGCCACCGCGCGCGCGGTCGCGCAGGGCGGGCAGCCGCAGCTGGAAGCCAACCTGCGCCGCGTCGCCGACTGGCTGATCGGCCAGCAGGACGACGACGGCTACCTGGGCACCTACGCCGCCGACCGCCGCTTCACCGTGCCGCAGCCGCCCAGGCCGGAGAGCTGGAACGGCGAGCCGGCGCTGCGCACCTGGGACATCTGGACCCACAGCTACCTGGTGCTGGGGTTCCTTGAAACCTGGCGCGCCCTGGGAGACGAACGCTACCTGCAGGCCGCGCGCCGCATCGCCGACCTGTGCTGGCAGGCGCTGGAGTCGGGCATCGACATCACCACGCTCGGCAACCACCACGGCATGTCGGCCACGGTGCTGCTGGACCCGGCCGCCGACCTGTACCTGGCCACCGGCGAGCCGCGCTACCTCGCCCTGGCCGAGATGATCCTGCAGCAGGCCAACACCAACCCGCGCCTGGCCCTGCTCGACAAGGCGCTGGCCGGCGAGGACGCGGCCTTCATCGCCACCGGCAAGGCCTACCAGCTGTGCTGGAACCTGGTCGGCCTGGCCAAGCTGTACAAGGCCACCGGCAACGATGCCTACCGCGCCGCTGTCGATGCGCTGTGGCACAACATCCGCGAGCAGCACCTCACCCTCGGCGGCGGCCCCTGGGGCGGCGTGGCGCACCGCTCGCGCGAGGTGTTCAACGCGCCGCGCACCTTCTTCCCGCAGGCCTACGTGGAAACCTGCTCGGTGCTGGCGTGGATGCAGCTCAACCGCGAGCTGCTGGCGATCACCGGCCACGCGCGTTACGCCGACGAGCTGGAACGCAGCGCCTACAACGACCTGCTGGCGGCGATGGCGCCCGATGGCGAGGACTGGTGCTACTACACCTTCCCCAACGGCCGCCGCGTGCACACCACCTACTGGCGCTGCTGCAAGTCCTCCGGCGCGATGGCGGTGGAGGAACTGCCGCAGATCGCCTACGGCACCGCCGCCGACGGCAGCCTGCGGGTGAACCTGTACGGGCCCGGCCAGGCGACCCTGCATCACGCCGAGGCCGGCGCGGTGACGCTGCAGCAGCAGACGCGCTATCCGTTCGACGGCCAGATCACGCTGCGGGTGACGCCCGAACGCGCCGCCACCTTCGGCATCGGCCTGCGCATACCGGCCTGGGCCGAGGACGCGCGCATCCAGGTCAACGGCACCGCCGTGCCGGTGCGGGCCGGCGCGGATGGCTTCGTGCAGCTGCAGCGGCGCTGGCAGGCCGGCGACATCGTCAGCGTGGCGCTGCCGATGCAGCCGCAGCTGCAGCGCGCGGCCAACATCAACGTGCAGGAATCGCGCGCGCCGGACGGTTCGCCGGTGGCGCAGGAAGTACTGCGCTGGGAGTACGTCGGCCTGACCCGTGGCCCGCTGGTCTACGCCACCGGGCTGATCGACGGCTACAAGACCGGGGAGACGGTGAAGCTGCCGGCCGGCGATCCTTCGACGTGGCTGCAGGTGGGCGAGGACCAGGGCGAAGGCGCGCCGGTGACGATGCGCCTGGAATGCCGCGCGCCGCTGCTGTTCGAGCCCTACTACCGCTGCGGCGGGCGCGTGCACGGCGCCTGGCGGCTGACCTGGCTGTCGCTGGCGCCGGTGCCGTGAGGCGCCGGCCCGCGCTCCATTCGCCGCTTTAAGTCCTCGCTGAAAATACCCGCACGATATGTTTCTTCCCGGCACGGCGGAGGAAACTGCAATCAAGGAATCGAGTGCACCCCATGTCAGGAAGCCACAGCCCCTCTCCCTTCGACATCGCCCGCCGCGACGGCGCCGCCGGCCCGCTCAGCGGCGTGCGCGTGCTCGACCTGAGCGCCTACATCGCCGGCCCCTACGGCTGCACGCTGCTGGCCGACCAGGGCGCGGAGGTGATCAAGGTGGAGCCGCCGGCCGGCGACAACCTGCGCAAGTACCCGTCCACGCTGGAAGCGGAAAGCCGCGCCTTCCTCGGTGTCAACCGTTCCAAGCGCGGCGTGGTGCTGGACCTGAAGCAGCCGGACCAGCGCGCGGTGCTGATGCGGCTGGTGCGCGAGGCCGACGTGCTGGTGCACAACTTCCGCCCCGGCGTGCCGGCGCGGCTGGGCATCGATTTCGACAGCCTGCAGCGGCTCAATCCGCGGCTGGTGTACTGCGCGGTCACCGGTTACGGCGAGACCGGCCCGCTGCGCGACAAGGCCGGCTACGACCAGGTGCTGCAGACCATGACCGGCATGTGCGCGATGCAGGGCAAGCCCGGCGGCGCGCCGGAGATCCTCTACGGCTCGGTGGTGGACTACTACGCCGCCGCGCTGGTGGCCGCGGGCGTGTCCTCGGCGCTGTACGAGCGCGAGCGCAGCGGCGAAGGCCAGTACGTGGGCGTGTCGCTGCTGCGCAGCGCGCTGACCATGCAGTCTGCGCGCATGATCTGGGCCGAGGGCGAGCCGGAAGCGGTGGGCCGCGACATGCGCTCGGGCGGCGTCACCGGCATCCACCCCACCGCCGACGGCTGGCTCTACATTTCGGCCAATACGCCGCATTTCTGGCAGGCGCTGTGCGAGAAGACCGGGCTGCCGGAACTGGCCACCGACCCGCGCTACGACACCGTGCGCAAGCGCGCCGCGCATTCGGACGAACTGCTGGCGCGGCTGCACGCCGCGCTGGCCGCGCGCGGCGCGCTGGAGTGGGAAGCGCTGTTCGGCGAGGACGTGCCGTGCGCGGCCGCGCGCAAGGTCGAGGACATGTTCGAGCACCCGCAGGTGCGGGCCGGCGACATGATCGCCTCGCTGCCGCATCCGGTGCTGGGCAGCTACCGCGGCATCACCCGCCCCATCGTGTTCGGCCGCACCCCCGGCCCGCAGCCGTTCGCCGCGCCGGTGTTCGACCAGGACACCGCCACGGTCCTGGCCCGCGTCGCCGACGACGGCGCCACGCCCTGATCCGGAGCGTGCCATGACCCCTTCAAAACTCGCCCGGCTGCGTGACCTGTCCGTCGTCGTCGCCGACACCGGCGATTACGAGGCCATCAAGCGCCTGCGCCCCGTCGACTGCACCACCAACCCGACGCTGGTGAAGAAGGCGCTCGACCTGCCGGTCTACGCCGGGCTGATCGAGCGCGAGCTGGCATGGGGCCGCGCCCAGCCCGGCGACCGCAACGAGGTCGCCAAGGCCGTGGTCGATCGCCTGACCATCGGCGTGGGCACGATGCTGGCCGAACGGGTGCCGGGCCGCGTCTCCACCGAGGTCGATGCCGACCAGGCGCATGACACGGAAGCGACCATCGCCAAGGCGCGCCAGTTCATCGCCATGTATGAAGCGGCCGGCGTGCCGCGCGACAAGGTGCTGATCAAGATCGCCGCGACCTGGGCCGGCGTGGAAGCCACGCGCGTGCTGCAGGCCGAGGGCATCGACTGCAACCTGACCCTGATCTTCAACCCGACCCAGGCGCTGGCCTGCTCGGAAGCCGGCGCGTTCCTGATCTCGCCCTTCGTCGGCCGCATCCTGGACTGGTACGTGGCCAACGGCCAGGCGCCGGCCACCATCGACGAGGACCCGGGCGTGAAGTTCGTGCGCGGCGTGTACGCCGAGTTCAAGCGCCGCGGTTCGGCCACGGTGGTGATGGGCGCCTCGTTCCGCTCGACCGCGCAGATCGAGGCGCTGGCCGGCTGCGACCGCCTGACCATCTCGCCGGACCTGCTGGAGAAGCTCGACGCCGACATGGGCGAGCTGCCACGCAAGCTCTCCCCGCAGCCGGCCGAAGCGGTGGACATCGCGGCGATCGATGAAGCCAAGTTCGACGCCGACATGGCCGCCGACCCGATGGCGACGGAGAAGCTCGCCACCGGCATCGACGCCTTCGCCAGGGACCTGCAGGCGCTGCGCCAGCGCATCGCCGACGAACTGGCCCGCCGGATGCCCGCAGGCACCCCGGCCGCTGCCCACGGCGGCCGCTGATTCCCCCAGGTTCCGTTACCGGTTGCTCTCTCCCCCTTCCGGTATCGCAGCGACCGCGCCCCATGGCCCGGTCGCTTTTTTTTGCCGCGCCGTTATGCGGAGTTCCGCATCGGTCGCCCGCGTTTCGTGCTATCGGCGCGCACCCCGCCCTCAGGACCATGGCAGAGGCGCCATTGCGTCCTTTGCCGCCGTGGCATGCACGACGCGTGCGCGGCCGACACACTTCTCGGGGAGGGGATATGAGGGTTTCACGGAAACGCAGCATCATCGCCAGCGCCATCGCCGCCGCGCTGCTGCCGGCGCCGGCCATGGCGCA
Organism: Stenotrophomonas sp. Steno-Z2; assembly: GCF_056393235.1. Classification (NCBI taxonomy): domain Bacteria; kingdom Pseudomonadati; phylum Pseudomonadota; class Gammaproteobacteria; order Lysobacterales; family Lysobacteraceae; genus Stenotrophomonas; species Stenotrophomonas sp. Steno-Z2. The sequence continues at coordinate 933,029 of NZ_JBWJOY010000001.1, forward strand.
GGAGACGAAGGACGCGGACACCACCACGTCGCTGGACAAGGTGGAAGTCACCGGCTCGCGCATCAAGCGCACCGAGATCGAGGGCATCGACCCGGTGCAGGTGGTCACGGCGCAGGATCTCGAGCACCAGGGCTTCGCCAACGTCTACGACGCGCTGTCGAACCTGTCGGTGAACACCGGCATCTTCGTCGGCGAGGAAAGCACCAACAACTTCAACGCCAATGCGCAGGCGCTGAACCTGCGCGGCTTCGGCCCCGGCTACACGCTGGTGCTGCTCAACGGCCGCCGCATCCCGGTGCTACCCAAGCCGTCGGGTGGGGTGAGCGGCAACGTCACCAACCTGGCGATGATCCCGACCTCGGCGGTGGACCGCGTCGAGATCCTGACCAGCGGCGCGTCGGCCATCTACGGTTCGGATGCCGTGGCCGGCGTGGTCAACGTCATCCTCAAGGACCGGATCGAGGGCACCACCGTGTCCTGGCGCCACGGCGACACCGTGCATGGCGGCGGCCGCTCCGAGCGCGCCACGCTCACCACCGGCTTCGAGTTCGGCGACACGCGCATCAGCGCCGGGCTGGAATGGGACAAGCGCTGGCCGATCCGCGGCGACCAGCGCAGCTGGTTCGCCTCGCCCAACCGCTCGCCCGACCCCGCGTACCGCGAACCGACCCAGGTGATGTCGTTCTGGGACCGCGACACCGGCTGGGACCTGCTGGACATCGGCAACCGCTGCGGCGCGCTGGGCTACGAGGCGGTGCGCCCGGGCTGGGCCGGCGACGGCAGCGAGAAGTACTGCGGCGACAACGATTTCGACAGCTACACCGTGCGCAACGGCCGCAAGCGCCTGTTTGGCTTCCTCAACCTCAGCCACCGCCTCGGCGACCACGAGCTGTATGCCACCGCGCTGTCCACCCGTTCGCGCGCCGACGCCGGCCTGTACCGCTACGGCTTCGCGGTGGATTACGAAGTGGTCGAGGACATGCAGGCGCCGGTGCCCGACGCCACGGCGTGGCGGCACATTTACCGTACCTTCCGCAATTCCGAGTTCACCGGCAGCAACCAGTCGTTCAAGGAAGACAACGACGTGGTGATCGCCGGCATCCGCGGCACCGTGGGTTCGCTGGACTACAGCCTTAACTACAACTACGGCCGCTACCGCTACCGCGACAGCGTGGACCGCTTCAACGACCAGGCCATGCTCTCGCTGCTGTTCGGGCAGCAGGGCCGCGACTGGTCGTTCCCGTGGGCGGGCAGTCGCTGGGTGCGGGTCGGCAAGGACCGGCTCGACGGCAACCTGCTGCCCAACGGCGAGCTGGATTTCTTCGGCACGCTCACCCCGGACCAGTTCCGCGACGCGATGTACACCTCGGTCGGCGACGGCCGCTCCACCTCGCAGGCCTTCACCGCCGACCTGTCCGGCACGCTGTTCGAACTGCCGGCCGGGCCGCTGGCCTTCGCCGCGGTGGCCGAGGCCAACCGCGACAGCTACCGCTTCATCACCGACCAGCCCACCGTCGATGGCGAGATCTACGGCTGGAGCGGCATCCGCGGCCAGGGCAAGCGCAACCACTACGCGCTGGGCACCGAGTTCTCGGTGCCGCTGCTGGCCGCCGGCTCCGGCTTCGGCCAGTGGGACGCCAAGCTGGCCGCGCGCTACGACTACTACGACGACGCCTCCGACGTCGGTGGCGCCTTCACCTGGCAGGCGGGCCTGAGCTGGCGGCCGTCGGACTGGCTGCTGCTGCGCGCCTCCCGCGCCACCTCGTTCCGCGCCCCGGACATGCACGTGATGTTCGCCGAGCGCAGTTCGTCCTATACCAGCGGCGTGGACTACCTGGCCTGCGTGCAAGGCGAAGGCCTGGCGCGCGGTGCGAGCTGGCAGGGCTGCGGCGAGAAGTATGGCACCGGCTCGATCCGCCAGTACTCCGAAGGCGACCCGGCGCTGCGCGAGGAGAAGGGCTCCAGCGACACCATCGGCCTGGTCGCCCAGCTCGGCGCCAACCACTCCTTCAGCCTGGACTGGTACAGCGTCGAACTGAACGACCAGGTCGGCGTCATCGGCGCCGACGCGGTGCTGCGCTACGCCGCCGAATGCACGCTGGGCTACGACATCCAGGGCCGCGACGTGGACCGCAGCTCGCCCAAGTGCCAGACCATGCTGGCGCGCGTGCAGCGCGGCGGCCGCGGCGACGGCGTGCAGTCGGTCATCACCAGCCCGTTCAACACCGGCATGTACCGCCAGGACGGCGTGGACATGACCTGGAACTCGAGCCTGCCGACCGAGCGCTGGGGCCGCTTCTCGGCGCGCGTCGGCTATACCCACATCCTCAAGACGCTCAGCCGCTACCTGCCGGAGGACGAGGTCGAGAACATCCGCGACCGGCAGTGGAACAACGAGTTCCGCACCCGCTCCAACATGACCCTGGGCTGGGACTACAGGCGCGTGTCCAGCTACGTGCACATCAACCGGCTCGGCTCCTCGCCGGTGCGCTGGGCCGACGGCTACGAGCGCTTCAAGCCATGGACCACGGTGAACCTGTCGCTGGGCTACCGCGCCACCGACGCGCTCTCCTTCAACCTGGCCGTGGTCAACGTGCTGGACAAGAAGCCCTGGCGCCACGCCTCGGAGAAGTGGTGGCCGTACGCGGACATCAGCAAGTACAACCCGGCCGGCGCCGAGTACTTCGTGACGGTCGAATACCGGCTCTGAGCATCGCCCGGGCATCGCAGCCACCGTGACCCGGTCACGGTGGCTGTTTTCTTTCAGGGGGGACCCTGCGCCGGGACGCGGGATCGGATCGTGTTTCCGCCGCGGTACCGGGCGGCAGGGCATGGCGCGGCAACGTGGCGGCCCCTCACCCCAACCCCTCTCCCGGCGGGAGAGGGGCTTCGGGCTGTCGCGCGTTCCCGGGGCAGCGGGACCGGGTCGGGGTGACTCCACCGCGCCGCTCAGTCGCGGGCGTTCCAGTCCGGCGTCGGCCGCTTCAGCAGGTGGCGCACGAAGAAATCGAACTTGCGGCGCTGGATGTAGTCGATCGGCTCCTGCGAGCGGCCCACGCCGTGGCCGGTGCCGGGCACGGTGAGCAGGTCGAAGTCCTTGCCGGCGCGGATCAGCGCGTCGGCCACCTGGTAGGTCGAGGCCGGGTCCACGTTCTCGTCCTGCTCGCCGACGATCAGCAGCAGCCGGCCGCGCAGCCGGTGCGCGTTGTCCACGCCGGAGGCGCGCGCGTAGCTGTCGTCCACCGGCCAGCCCATCCACTGCTCGTTCCAGCTGAGCTTGTCCATGCGGTTGTCGTAGCAGCCGTTGTAGGCCACCGCCACGGTGTAGAACTCCGGGTGGAACTCCAGCGCGTTGAGCGCGTTCTGGCCACCGGCCGAGGCGCCGTAGATGCCCACGCCGCCGCTGATGTCGTAGGAGGGATCGCGCGCGGCCATCGCCCGGTGCCAGGCGATGCGGTCGGCGAAGCCGGCGTCGCCCAGGTTCTTCCAGGCCACGTCGTGGAAGGCCTTGGAGCGGTTCATCGTGCCCATGCCGTCGATCTGCACGACGATGAAGCCCAGGTCGGCCAGCGCCTGCGCGCCGATCAGGCGCTCGTTGCTGGACTGGTTGTCGAACGGCCAGAACTTCTTCTGCACGTGCGAATCGTGCGGACCGGCGTAGATGCTCTCGATCACCGGGTAGCGGCGCGACGGGTCGTAGTGCGTAGGCCGCACGATCAGGCCCCAGATCGGGGTGCTGCCGTCGCGGCCGGGCGCGGTGAAGGTTTCCGGCGGTCGGTAGCCGGCGGCGAACAACGCGCCGGCATCGCCGCGCTCGAGCGTGTCCAGCAGGCGGCCGTCGCGCGCGTCGCGCAGCTCGGTGACGTTGGGCTGGTCCAGCCGCGAATACGTATCGACGTAGTGGTTCATGTCCGGCGACAGGCTCAGCTCGTGCCAGCCCTCGCCCGGGGTCATGTGGCGCAGGTTGCCGCCATCGAAATCCACGCGGTAGAAATGCTGCAGGTAGGGGTCGCCCGGCTCGCGGCCGTTGGCGGCGAACCAGATCTGGCCGCGCTGCTCGTCCACCTTGACGATCTGCCGCACCACCCACGGCCCGCGGGTGAGCTGGCGCAGGCGGCCGCTGCGGCCATCGACCATGTACAGGTGGTTCCAGCCATCGCGCTCGGACATCCACACGATGCGCTCGCCGCGCCCGCCCACGTCGTGGAAGTCGGCACGGTGCCACCAGCTGTTGACGAAGGTGTCGCTGCGTTCCTCCACCACGCTGCGCGCGGCGCCGGTATGCGCGTCCACCTCGATCAGGCGCACGCGCTGGAAGCCGCGCTCGGTGTAGCGGAACGCCAGGGTGCGGCCATCGGCACGGAACTGTGGCGCGCTGATCTCGTAGGGGTTGGGGAAAAGCGTGGTCGGCACGTCGATGCGGCGGCCGCTGGCGACCTCGAAGATCACCGGACGGTCGATGTCGACCGCGTCGCCGGGCTTGGGATACAGCTGGGTACGCACGCGCGGCTGCACCTGGTCGCGCGGCGAAGTCTCCACCCGCGTCACCCGGCGCGCGTCGCCGGGCCTTACCCGCAGCACCATGAAGCGGCTGGAGTCGGGCGACCAGGTGATGCTTTCCGGGTCGTAGAAGTCGGTGTCGGTGCCATCGCGCGCCAGCACTTCATGGGTGCCGTCGGCCAGCGTGCGCAGCAGCACGCTGCCGTCGCGCACGAAGGCCTCCATGCGTCCGTCCGGCGAGCGCCGCGGCGTGTCGTCGGCCGCCACCGAAAGATCGCGCACCACGCCCCAGCCGCGCGGCCGCGGCGACGGGCCGGCGGCGTTCCAGCGCGCGCAGCGGTACTCGCCGCCCAGTTCGCAGCGCACCCAGCCGTCGTCCACCCAGGCGCGCAGCGCCGCACCGTCCTTGTCCAGCTCGTAGTCGGCGAACGGCAGGCGCCGGCCGTCCAGCGCGCGGCCGAGCAGCGGCGACAGCGCCGTGGCCAGCCGCGCCTGGTCGAACGCGGCCTCGGCCTGCGCCTGCCCCAGCCGGCGCACCACGAACTCGAAACCGCCCGGCGCGGTGCGCCGGTAGCGGTAGCGCTGGCCGTCGATCCAGGTGGCCGGGCCGGCCAGGCCGGTGGTCAGGTACATCCACTGCTCGCGCAGCTGCAGCGAGCGGCGCCAGGCGGCCTCGTCGGGCTCATCAGGCGCATTGGCGGTGGAGGATCGGGCCAATGCCGGCATGGCGGCACAGCACAGCGCCAGCAGGCAGGCGAAGGCGTGGCGGCGAAGGTCTGCGGAATGGAGCATGCGTGGTTTCCTCTGGTGTCCCGCGCTGTCCTTCTCCCTTCGGGAGAAGGTGCCCGGAGGGCGGATGAGGGCAAGGCGCCGCGATATCAGCACGCAGGCGCTTCGCCCTGCCCCACGCCAGCGCCGTGCGCGCGCAACCGCACGCCCGGGGGAGAGGGGCTCTCCCTGGCGTCAATCGGCGAACGGCTGGTCGATGGCCACCGACGGCGGCGTGAACCACTGCGCGCCGTCGGCGGTGACATGGAAGTGGTCTTCCAGGCGCACGCCGAACCGGCCCGGCACCACGATCATCGGTTCGTTGCTGCAGCACATGCCCGGCGCCAGCGGCAGGCGGTTGCCGCGCACCAGGTACGGCGCCTCGTGGATCGCCAGCCCGCAGCCGTGGCCGGTGCGGTGCGGCAGGCCGGGCAGGCGGTAGTCCGGCCCCAGCCCGGCCGCTTCCAGCACGTCGCGCGCGGCCTGGTCCACCGCCTCGCAGCTCACGCCGGGGCGGACCGCGTCGAACGCGGCCTGCTGCGCGGCGCGTTCCAGCTCCCAGATGCGCCGCTGTTCGGCATCGGCCTCGCCGAAGATCCAGGTGCGGGTGACGTCGGAGTTGTAGCCCTGCACGCTGCAGCCGGTGTCGATCAGCACCAGTTCGCCGCGGCGCAGGTGCTGCACGCCGGGAATGCCGTGCGGGAAAGCGGTGGCGTGGCCGAACTGCACGATGCAGAAGGTCGAGCCGCCATCGGCGCCGAGCGCGCGGTGTGCCTCGTCGATGAAGCGCACCAGTTCGTCGGTGCCGATGCCCTCGCGGGCGATGCCGGCGGCCAGCCGCTGCACCTGCAGGGTCATGTCGCAGGCCTGCTGCATCAGCGCCAGTTCGGCCGGCGACTTGCACATGCGGCAGCCGTCGATGATCGCCGCGGCCGAGGTGATCGCCGCCGCGCCCAGGTGCGCGGCCAGGCCCACCTGCACGCGGTACGGCGCTTCCGGGTCCAGCGCCAGCGTGCGCGCGCCGCGTTCGGCCATGGCCTGGGCCACCAAAGCATGCGGGTCCTCGTGTTCTTCCCACAGGCGCTTGCCGGCGGGGATGCGCAGCACCGCGTCCAGCGAGCCTTCCTCGAACGCCGGGCAGACCAGCAGCGGCTCGCCTTCCAGGGTGAGCAGCATCGCCACCAGCCGCTCGCTGCCGCCCCACGGCACGCCGGCGAACCAGCGCAGCGAGGTGCCGGCGGTGACCAGCAGCGCGTCCACGCCCTGCGCGCGCATCAGCCCGCGCGCGCGTTCCAGCCGCTGCGCGTGTTCGGCGTCGCTGATGGGCGCGGCGCGGTGCGGCCACGGCGCCAGCTGCGCGCGCGCCTGTTCCAGGGTGAGGTGTCCGATCTGTGCATTCATGGCGTGGCTCCGATATCCGCGGTGGTGCAGTGCTGGTCGATCCAGCGCGGCAGGCCGCCCGGATTGCGGTCGCGCAGTTCCGGCGGCAGCAGCGCATCGGGCACATTGTCGTATGCCTGCAGCGCGGTGAAACGCAGGATCGACGCGGGCAGGCCGACCGCGGTGAAACCGGGCTGGGTCGATGCCGGGAACGGGCCGCCGTGCTGCTGCGCCGGGCTGACCAGCACGCCGGTGGGCATGCGGTCGGCGATCAGCCGGCCCACGCGCGGCCGCAGCGTGGCGGCCAGCGCCGCCCACGCGGCATCGTCGCGGCCATCGGCGGCGCGGTACAGGGCGGCGGTGAGCTGGCCTTCCAGGGTCGCGGCGATGGCCTGCATCTGCGCGCCATCGGCTACGCGCACCAGCAGGCTGCACGGCCCGAAGGCCTCGGCCTGGAAGCGCGGCGGATCGGCGAGGAACTGCTCCGCCCGCACCGTCAACAGCGTTGGCGCATGGCGGAAGCCGGTATCGCCCGCCTCGCCGCCGCACAGCAGCCGCGCGCCCGCATCGCGCAGCGCGGCGATCGCATGCCGCAGCGAGGCCAGCACGCCGCGCGACAGCAGCAGCAGCGGCGCGGTGGCGGCGAAACGCGCCTGCGCCGCGGCGACGAAGGCATCGCCGGCCTCGCCCTCCGGCACGATCACCAGCCCGGGGTTGGTGCAGAACTGGCCGCTGCCGAGCAGGCACGAGCCGCTGAATTCCTCGGCCAGGGCCGGCCCGCGCTCGGCCAGCGCGCCGGGCAGCAGGAACACCGGGTTGAGGCTGGACAGTTCGCCGAAGAAGGGAATGCCGGCGCCATCGGCGGCCTGCTTCAGCGCCAGCCCGGCGGCGCGGCTGCCGGTGAAGGCGACCGCGCCCAGCCGCGCATCGCCGGCCAGGGCCAGGCCCAGCGCCGGTTCGACGTCGTACAGCAGCTGCACCGTGGCCGGCGGCAGGCCTGCGGCGTCGGCGGCGCGCTGCGCATGGCCGGCCAGGCGCTGGCTGGTGGCCGGATGCGCCGGATGGGCCTTGGCGATCACCGGGTTGCGCGCGGCGATGGCCGCGGCGAAGTCGCCGCCGGACACGGCGTTGAAGGCGAACGGGAAGTTGTTCGGCCCGAACACCAGCACCGGCCTGCCCAGCGGCGCGTGCTGCGAGCGCAGGCCGGCGGCGGTGTCGATCACCGGCCGCGTCCAGCTGCGCCCGCGCGCGGCGGCGGCGGCCTGGCGCAGCTGGCTGCAGGTGCGCGGCAGTTCGTTGCCGCGCAGCCGTGGCGCGGCCGGCAGCGCGGTTTCCGCCTGCGCCAGCTGCACCAGCGTGTCGGCGTCGGCTTCCAGCGCATCGGCGTAGGCCTCGAGGAAGACGGCGATGCGTTCCGGGTCGGTGGCGGCCAGCAACGGCGCGGCGGCGCTGGCCGCGGCCAGCGCCTGTTCCACGTCGGCCGCGCCGCTGCGCGGGAACGCCGGGCCGATGGCCTGCCCGCTGGCCGGGTCGAACGCACGGAAGCTGCCGGTGCACTCCTGCGCGGGCTGCCAGCGGCCGGCGACGAGCACGGGCGCGAGCGTATCCACCTCAGCGCTTCCGGGTGGCGATGGCGTGGTCGATCAGCGCCAGCGCCTGTTCGCGCTCGGCGCCCTCCAGCGCCAGCCGCGGCCCGCGCACGCGTTCGCTGCCCAGGCCGACGCGCTCCTGCATCAGCTTGATCAGCTGCACGAACTTGGGGACCGTGTCCATGCGCAGCAGCGGCAGCGACCATTCGTACAGCTCGCGCGCCGCCGCGTAGCCGCCGCTGCGCGCCTGCTCGAACAGCTGCACCGCCTCTTCCGGAAAGGCGTTGACGGTGCCGGCGATCCAGCCTTCGGCGCCCATTGCGATGCCTTCCACGATCAGGTCGTCGACGCCGACCAGCAGCACCAGGCGGTCACCGATCAGCTCGCGGATCGCGGCCAGGCGGCGCACGTCGCCGGAGGATTCCTTGACCGCCTGCACGTGCGGGAACTCGGCGGCGAACTGCGCGATCTGCGCCGGGCTGAAGTCGGTGCGGTAGGCGATGGGGTTGTTGTAGAGCAGCGCCGGCAGGTCGGTGGCGGCGAGGATGGCGCGGATGTAGGCGCCCATCTCGTGCGCGTCGCTGGAATACACGTAGGGCGGCAGCACCATCACCCCGCCGGCGCCGGCGGCCTTGACCGCCTGCGCCAGGGCCACGCCCTCGGCGGTGGACAGCGCGGCGATGCCCGCCACCACCGGCACACGCCCTTCCACGGCCGCGACCAGGGTGCGCACGATGGCGATCTTCTCCTCGAAGCCGAGCGTGGCGCTCTCGCCCAGCGAGCCCAGCGGCACGATGCCGCTGCAGCCGGCGGCGAGCATGCGCCTGGCATGTTCGACCAGGAAGGCGTGGTCGACCTCGCCGCTGGCGGTGAAGGGCGTGGTGATGGCCGGCAGCACGCCGCGCCAGAAACCTGCATTGCTCATCTGTCGTTACCTTGTTCGGGTTCGTCGGAAGGACCATCGGCCAGTGCGGCCAGCGCGACCGGAGTCAGCGGCGGCCGTACGGCGGTGGGGGAGAGGGACGGCGAGGCCAGCCGCAGTTCGCGCAGCGCGGCGCCGCAGACACGGCCCTGGCAGGCGCCCATGCCGCAGCGCGTGACCAGCCGCAGCTGGCGCGGGTCGGCGTGCGCATGCACCGCGGACATCGGCACGTCCTCGCAGCGGCAGACCAGGGTGTCGGCGGTCGCCAGCGCATGGACATCGGCACCGGGCGCGAAGTGCGCGTGCAGCAGGGCCGCGTAGGCGCGCTCGCGCTCGCGGCGCGCGCGCAGCGCTTCGCCGCCGCGCTCGTCGCCGAGCGCGAAGCAGGCGGCCATCGCGCCTTCGATGCGCGCGCAGTCGCGCCCGCCGATGCCCAGCGCCTCGCCGGCGGCGTGGATGTCGGCCTGGCTGCTGCGCAGGCGCGCATCCACGCGCACCACCGGGTGCACGGCCGTGGTGTCCAGCGCGCAGCACAGCAGGCGCGCCAGCTCGACGTTGGGCACCAGCCCCCAGCCGACCGCCAGCTGGTCGCATTCGATCCATTCGCGGCCGTGGCCGCGGTCCACTTCGACCGCGCGTAGCGTCTCGTCGCCCTGCGCGGCAAGCACCACGCTGCCGGCATGCCACGGCACGCCGGCCAGGCGCGCGCGCAGTTCCAGCGCCTGCGCCAGCCGCGCCGGCCAGCGCCACAGCCGGCGCGCGAAGGCGTGCAGTGTGCTCCTGCGCGCCTGTTCGTGGATGCCGAGTACACGCGCGCCGTGGCGGCGCAGCGTCGCCGCCGCCGCCAGCAGCAGCGGGCCGCTGCCGGCCACGACCACGCGTTTGCCGACCAGCGGCCAGCCCTGCTTGGCCAGCGCCTGCAGCCCGCCGGCGCCGGTCACGCCGGGCAGGGTCCAGCCGGGAAACGGCAGCATCAGTTCGCGCGCGCCGGTGGCGATCACCAGTTTGCGCCAGTGCAGCGCCACCGCGCCGTCGGCATGGTCGGCGACCACGGTGTGGTCGTCGGCCAGGACCACTTCATGACCGGGCAGCCATTCGATGCCGGCCGCGCCGAGTGCGTCGATCTGCGTGCGCGCCGCCGCAGGCACGCCGAAGCGCAGGTCGTGCCGCCAGACCTGGCCGCCGGCGCGCGGCTGCGCATCCACCAGCCCGACCTTGGCCCCGCGCCGGGCCGCGGCATGCGCGGCGGCCAGGCCGGCCGGCCCCGCCCCCACCACCAGCAGCTCGAACCGCCGCTGCTTCATGGCTGCGTCTCCACGCGCATGCCGGCGCGCGCCAGCAGCATGCAGGCGCGCAGGCCGGCCACGCCGTCGATGCGGACCCGGCATTCGAAACATACGCCCATGCCGCACAGCGGAGCACGTGGCTGGCCGCTGGCCGAACGCCGGAACACCGGCCCGCGATGCGCGACCGCGGCCGCCACGCTGGCGCCGTCGGGCACTTCGACCGGCACGCCATCGACGCTCAGCACGAGGGTGTTCATGCGCCGCCCCGCATCGCGCGGTCCGGCAGGTAGGGCGCCAGCGCCAGGGCCGGCGCGCGTCCGAGCAGGGCGTCGACCACCAGCCGCGCGCTGCCCGGCGCCGCGGTGATGCCCAGGCCCTCGTGGCCGGCGGCCACCCACACGTCGCGGCGGCCCGGCACCGGGCCGAGGTACGGCAGGCCGTCGGCGGTGGCCGGGCGGAAGCCGCACCAGCTGCGCAGCGCGCGCACCTCGCGCAGCGCCGGCACGAAGGCGATGGCCCGCTGCAGCATGCGCCGCAGCAGCGGCAGCGAGATGTCCGTGCCGGTGGCGTCGTATTCGCGCGAGGAACCGATCAGCAGCTGGCCGTTGGGCCGCGGCTGCACGTTGAACGACACGCTGGCCGCGTCGGCGCCATGCGCGGCGGCGGCGTAGCCCATTTCGATCAGCTGGTGGCGCAGCAGCGGCGGATGGCGTTCGGTGATCACCAGCTGGCCCTTGCGCGCGCGCATCGGCAGTTCCGGCAGCAGTTCCGGCACGGCCACGCCGGTGGCCACCAGCACCGGCCCGTGCAGCACGCGGCCATCGGCCAGGCGCACGCCGCCATCGACCAGGCATTCGGCGCGCGCGCCGGCGAACAGCTGCGCGCCGCCCGCGCGCGCCGCTTCGATCAGGCGCCAGGCCACGCGCGGCGGATACACCACCGCGTCGTCGGCCACGCGCATGCCGCCTTTCATGCCGGCCGCGAGTGCGGGTTCCAGCGCCTGCACGCCGCGCGCATCCACCGCCTCGGCACGCACGCCCAACGCCGCCAGCGCTTCCACGCGCGTGGCGACGTCGTCCATTTCCGCCTCCTCGCGCGCCACCCACAGCGTGCCGCAGCGCCGGTGCTCGCTCTCCGGCCATGCGGCCCAGCGCCGCCACAACTGCAGCGAATACACGCACAGCGCCAGTTCGTGCGGGTCGCCATCCATCGCCACCAGGTGGCCCATCGCCGCGGCGCTGGCGCCGCCGCCGATGGCGCCGCTCTCGACCACCGCCACCCGCAGCCCGGCGGCGGCCGCGGCTTCGGCGCAGGCGGCGCCGACGATGCCGGCGCCGATGACGATCAGGTCGTGGCGGCTGTGTGCGCTCACGACGCCTGGCTGCCGATGCCCCAGGCGAACGGATCGGCCTCGTCGATCAGCAGGGTCGCGCGCGCGGTGATCCAGGCTTGGCCAACGATGCGCGGCAGGATGCCGCGCGCGCCCCGCCGGTACGAAGCCTCGAACGCGCTGCCGAGGATGCCCTGCTGCACCCAGCGCGCGCCCTCGGCCAGCTTGCCGTCGGCGGCCAGGCAGGCCAGCTTGGCGCTGGTGCCGGTGCCGCAGGGCGAACGGTCGTAGGCCAGGCCCGGGCACAGCACGAAGTTGCGCGCGGTGCCGCTGCCGTCGGGCGCGGCCGCGTTGACCTCGACATGGTCGATGGCGCCGTCGGCGCCGGTGATGCCGTCGCGCTCCAGCGCCAGGCGGATCGCTTCGGTGTAGGCGGTCAGCTCGCGCTGGTTGGCCAGGGCCAGCGCGCACGGCGCCTGTTCGGTGATGAAGAACCAGTTGCCGCCCCAGGCCACGTCGCCGCGCACCACGCCGTGGCCGGGCACGTCCACCGCGACATCGTGCAGATGGCGCCAGCTCTCGACGTTGTCCACCGCCACCCGGCCGTCGTCGAACAGCTCCACGCCGACCATGCCCACCGGCGTCTCGATGCGGTGCCGGCCCGGCTGGAGCCGGCCCAGCTCGGCCAGCGTGCGCACCACGCCGATGGTGCCGTGGCCGCACATGCCCAGGCAGCCGACGTTGTTGAAGAAGATCACCCCGGCGCACGCCGACGGATCTTCCGGCGGCAGCAGCAGCGCGCCCACCATCGTGTCCGAACCACGCGGCTCGCAGGCCAGCGCCGCGCGCCAGTGGTCGAAATCGCGCACCAGGCGCTCGCGCCGCTGCTGCAGGCTGCCGCCGCCAAGGTCGGGAAAGCCGCCGAGCACGACCCGGGTGGGTTCGCCGGCGGTATGCGAATCGATGATGTCCAAACGGTGCATGCGGACATGCTCCCATCGCCGCCGCGCGGCCGAATAGCAGCGCATTCGGCGCCCTCGTGCGGAATTCGGCACAACCCCGCAAACCCCGCGCCACGGCGCGGACGCATGCGCTAGCATCGGCCGCACGCCACGCCGACGACCGCCAACGCGAAGACGACGCCCATGGACGCACAGCATTCCTCAAGCGAAGTACAGCACCTGTTCGATGCGCTGCCGGATACCGTGTTCTTCGTGAAGGACCGCGAGGGGCGCTATACGCACTGCAACCTCACCCTGGTGCAGCGGCTGGGGCGCAGGAAGCGCGGCGACGTCATCGGCCGCTCGCCGCTGGAAGTGTTTCCGCCGCCGCTGGGCAACCGCTACCTGCTGCAGGACCGGCAGGTACTGGCCGGCGACCCCATCGCCGACCGCCTGGAAGTGCACCTGTACCCGAACCGCCGCCCCGGCTGGTGCCTGACGGTCAAGCGGCCGCTGTTCCGCGACGGCGCGATCTGCGGGCTGATGGGCGTCTCGCGCGACCTGGGTCGGCCCAACAGCCGCCACTCGGCCTTCGCCCAGCTCGACCGGGTGGTGGCGCACATGCAGGAACATTTCGAATCCAACCTGCGCGCGCCGCAGCTGGCCGAACTGGCCGGCATGTCGCTGGCGCAGCTGGAACGGCATTTCCGCCACGTGTTCCAGCTCACCCCGCAGCAGTACCTGATCAAGCTGCGCATCGAGATGGCCATGCGCCTGCTGCGCGAGCCCGGCAGCATCGCCGGCATCGGCCAGCGCTGCGGCTTCAGCGACCAGAGCGCGTTCGCGCGCCAGTTCAAGGCCACCGTCGGCATGACCCCCAGCGAGTACCGCAACCTGGACGAGGTATTCGACGGCGGCGAGACGGCCGACGCGGCCGAGCCGCTGCGCCGGCCCGGCTGACGCCGGAAAACGGGAATTCTGCTCAGGGCACGAACAGGAAGTAGTCGTGCGCGGCGCGCGCCAGCTGGGCGATGGCGGCGTCGCGCGCATCGGTGGACGCGCGCGAACGGATGAACACCGCGGTCACGACATGGCCGCGCCCGTTCGGCAGTTCGATCACGCCGACGTCGTTGATCACGTCGCCGACCGTGCCGGTCTTGTGCGCCACCGGCGTGCCGCTGGGCAGCATGCCGCGCAGGCGCGCGCTGCCGGTGCGGGTGTCGAGCATGATCTGCTGCAGCACGCGGGTCGATTCCGGCGACAGGATTTCGCCCTTCCAGGTGCGCTGCAGCAGCTGCGCCATGGCGCGGGCGCTGCTGGTGTCGCGCGGGTCGGCGTTCCAGGCGTCCATGTTGGCGCGCCGCTGCGCCTCGCTGCGTTCGCCGCGCGACAGCGCGCCATAGGCGGCCGGGCCCAGCGGCTGCGCATGCGAGGCGGCGTCGCCGTAGTAGTTGGCCAGCAACTCCCAGATGTAGCGGTCCACGCGCAGGCCATCGACGCCCAGCGCGCGCATGCGCTGCTGCACCGCCTCGGGGCCGCCGCCGGTGCGGATCAGGATGTCGGTGGCGTTGTTGTCGCTGACCGTGATCATCATGTGCAGCAGATCGCGGAGGGTGATGGCCGAACCGGCGCTCAGGTGCGTGTCCATCGGGCCGCCCATGTCCGGGTAGATGTCGTCCGGGCCCAGCAGCACCTGCTGCTGCAGGCCCAGCCTGCCCTCGTCCACCAGCTTGAGGATGTGCACCGCCACCGGCACCTTCATGGTGCTGGCCATCGGCAGCGGCCGGTCGGCGTTGACGTAGACCGCGCGGCCGCTTTCCAGGTGCACCAGCGCCGCGCCGACGTCGCCCGGCAGCTGCGCGGCCAGGCGCTCGGCCTCGGCCTGCAGCGCACTCACCTGCGCGGGCGCCGGCGCCGGCCGCGCCTGGGCCAGCAGCGGCGTGGCGCACAGGCTGCCCAGCAGCAGGGCCGAGGCCAGCACGGAAGCGCGCAGGCGCGGACGCGGGGAACGAGGGACGCGGACGGTCATGGAAGATCCTCTGGCAACGGAACGGATGCGGAACGCGAACGGCATGGTAACGGCAGCGGCGATCGGCGCGGCACCCCTGGAAACGACGAAGGCCGCCCGTCGCCGGGCGGCCTTCGCGTTCTTCCTTTCAGTTCGCGATCAGTGCCCGCTGGCCCTGCTCGCGCCGATGCCGGTTTCGGCACGCACCTGCTGCGCCGGGTAGGCGGCACGTTCGGCCCTGGCGCGCACGCTGTTGTCCAGCACCGAGAACAGCCAGATGCCGACGAAGGCGATGGTCATCGAGAACAGCGCCGGGCTGGTGTACGGGAACGGCGCGCTGCCGGCCGGGTTGCCCAGCGTGTCCACCCATACCGACGGCGACAGCAGGGTCAGCACCAGCGACGAGGCCAGGCCGAGGAAGCCGCCGATCACCGCGCCGCGGGTGGTGCAGTTCTTCCACAGCAGCGACAGGATCAGCACCGGGAAGTTGGCCGAGGCGGCGATGGCGAAGGCCAGCGACACCATGAAGGCCACGTTCTGCTTCTCGAAGGTGATGCCCAGCAGCACCGCGACCACGCCCAGCACCAGGGTGGTGGCGCGCGACACGCGCAGCTCCGAGCCCGGCGGCGGGTTGCCCTGCTTGATCACCGTGGCGTACAGGTCGTGCGACACCGCCGAGGCGCCGGACAGGGTCAGGCCGGCGACCACCGCCAGGATGGTGGCGAAGGCCACCGCCGAGATGAAGCCCATGAAGATGTTGCCGCCCACCGCCTTGCCGACCAGCACCGCGGCCATGTTCGGCCCGCCCTGGATGGTGCCGGTGACCGGGTCGGCGTACTCCGGATTGGTCAGCACCAGGGCGATGGCGCCGAAGCCGATGATGAAGATCAGGATGTAGAAGTAGCCGATCCAGGTGGTGGCCCAGAACACCGACTTGCGCGCCTGCTTGGCGTCGGGGACGGTGAAGAAGCGCATCAGGATGTGCGGCAGGCCGGCGGTGCCGAACATCAGCGCCATGCCGAAGGAGATCGCCGAGATCGGGTCCTTGACGAAACCGCCTGGCCCCATGATCGACAGGCCCGCGGCCGCCGCCTCGCCGGCGCCCTTGCCGCCGTTGGCCGCGATCTGGGTCTTGACCTGCACCGCGGTGGAGAACAGCTTCTCGAAGCTGAAGCCGAACTTCCACATCACCATCAGCGCCATGAAGGTCACGCCGAACAGCAGCAGGCAGGCCTTGATGATCTGCACCCAGGTGGTGGCGGTCATGCCGCCGAACAGCACGTAGACCATCATCAGCACGCCGACCAGCACCACCGCGATCCAGTAGTCCAGGCCGAACAGCAGCTTGATCAGCGCGCCGGCGCCGACCATCTGCGCGATCAGGTAGAACAGCACCACCACCAGCGTGCCGGAGGCGGCGAACAGGCGGATCGGCTTCTGCGCGAAGCGGTAGCCGGCCACGTCGGCGAAGGTGAAGCGGCCGAGGTTGCGCAGGCGCTCGGCCATCAGGAAGGTCAGGATCGGCCAGCCGACCAGGAAGCCGATGGCGTAGATCAGGCCGTCGTAGCCGTTGGCCATCACCGCCGCGGTGATGCCCAGGAACGAGGCCGCCGACATGTAGTCGCCGGCGATCGCCAGGCCGTTCTGGAAGCCGGTGATGCCGCCGCCAGCGGTGTAGAAGTCCGACGCCGAGCGGGTGCGCGCGGCGGCCCACTTGGTGATGCCCAGGGTGGCGAGCACGAACGCGGCGAACATGATGATCGCCGTCCAGTTGGTGGGCTGGCGCACGGTCTGGCCGATGTCGCCGCCGGCGGCCAGGGCCGCGCCGCTGGCGGCCAGCAGGGCGAGGAGCGCGGCCGGGCGCAGGAACGGTCGGGTCATTGCGCGTCCTCCACGATCTGGTGGGTGAGCTGGTCGAATTCCTTGTTGGCGCGGCGCACGTAGATGCCGGTGATGGCGATGGTGAACACCATCAGGCCCAGCGCGATCGGGATGCCGATGGTGGTGATGCGGCCTTCGGCGACGGGCTGGGCCAGGAACGCCTTGTCGAAGGCGATCAAGCCGATGTAGCCGTAGTAGCCCAGCAGCATCAGCACGGTCAGGAACCAGCCCAGGCGGTTGCGCATGCGCCGCAGCCGCTGGTACGCCGGGTGGGAGGCGATCCGCTCAACACGGGGATCGACGGAAGCATTCATCGGGATTCTCCAGATTCGGGAATACGGACGCAGGCGTGCGGTGCGCGCCGGCGCGGGCATGAGTGCTCCCCGTGGGGGCAGGGAGATGCTGCGTACTGCCTTTGCCGCGATGGCGCCGGCGCCGTCGTGGCGCCGGTGCCGGGACCTCAGAAGCTGTACTTGGTGGTGAACTGCACGCGGCTGATGTCGCCCTTGCGGCCGTCCTCGATCTCGCGCACGCCGTACATCAGCTCGGCGCCGATATCGACCTTGGGCATCGGCGTGTAGAACACGTTGCCGCGGATCGACTGCACGCTCCTGGTCACCAGCGGGCCGGTGACCGAGGCGTCGTTGTCGTAGTCGCTGCGCGCGTAGATCAGGTTGGTGCGCAGCTTCGGGCTGAAGGCATGGCGCCAGCCGACGTAGCCGGCGATCACGCCGGTCGGGTCGAGCTCGTGGCGCACCGCGTCCCAGGCGCTGTCGCCGGTGATGCCCAGGCCGATGTAGCGGGCGATGCCCCGGCCGCCGGTGAGCTGGTAGTGCAGCGTGTCGCTGCCGCCCATCACCCACTTGCCGCCCAGGGTCAGGCCGCCGCCAGTGGCGGTGTCGCGCGCGCCGACGGTGGCCTGGTCGTCCACTCTCAGCTGGCGCAGCAGGCCGGCCACGCCGAAGGTGCCCCAGTCGCCCTTCCAGCCGTAGCGCACGGTCAGGTCGGGCAGCGAGCCGCGGTCGGAACTGGGCTTGCCGATCAGCGTGGTTTCCGGGTTTTCCAGCGAGGCGCTGAAACCACCCTTGGTGTAGCGCACCTGCGCCTGGCGCACGAAGATCACGCCGTCGGTCGGGCCGACGAAGTCCACCGCCTCGGGGATGGAGGCCGCGTCCATGAAGTTGGACCAGGTCTGGCCGGCCAGCCAGTTGTTCCAGTACATGTAGGCGTGGCGCAGGGTGACGCCGTAGGTGTTGGTCGCGGTCTGGTTGCCCAGCGCGTTGCCGAAGAAGTCCATCTCCACCATCGCGCCGGCCTTGTCGCCGTTCTCGGCCACGTGGTCCACGCCCAGGTTGAAGCGCGAGAACTTGGCGTGCGCGTTGTAGTCCACGCTCGAGGCCCTGCCCGAGCCGCCGGCGCCGTGCACCGGGGTCTGCCCGGGCAGGTACAGCGCGCGGCCGGTGGCGTCGTCGGCGAGCTGGCCGTCGCCGGTGCGGGTGGCCAGGAAGTCGGCCTTGATGAAGCCGCCGAACTTGAAGGTGGTGCCCGGCGTGGCGCCCGGGGTGATGCTGGTCACCTGGATCGGCTGCTTGCCGGCCGGCACCGCCGGCGTGGCCGGCGCGGCGGCGGCTGCCGCCTGTGCGGCGCGCACCTGCTGCACCTCGCCCTGCGCCTGCGCGATGGCGCCCTGCTGTTGCTGCTGGGTGGACAGCAGCAGCTGCACCTGCCGCTCCAGTTCGGCGACGCGGGCTTCCAGCGCCTTTTCCTTCGCGGTGCCGGCCAGCGCCATGCCCGGCGCCAGCAGCGCCACGAACAGCGCGGCGGCAAGAGGCCGGCGCGCCATCGCCCGCGTGGCGGGGAACGCACTGCCCGCTCGTTTCAACACGTGTCTGTTCATCAGGTCTGCCTCTCTCCGGCTGGCGTTGACGGCCGCGTCGGTCGCACGGTCAGCGGCAGGGTGCGCGGCCTTCGCCGCGGGCGGCTATTCGCCATTAGTCGAAAGCGGGCGGGTATTCGACCATCGTCTAAGCCCGGGGGGCAGCGCGCGGCTGGTGCGATGCGGCACACTTGGGGCGTCCCGGCCGCGTCGCAGGACGCGGCCCCTCCATTGGTTGCAAGTGCAAAGGTGAGGGTGTTGCCATGGCTGATCTCTATCCCGTCGATCCCGCGTTCGCCGCCCGGGCGCGGATCGACAAGACCACGTACCAGCAGCAGTACCGCGAATCGGTGGACAACCCCGACGCGTTCTGGGGCAAGGCCGCCGAGCGCCTGGACTGGTTCACCAAACCGACCCGTATCAAGAACGTCAGCTACCAGCTGGACGATTTCCGCATCAAGTGGTTCGAGGACGGCGAGCTCAACGTCAGCGTGAACTGCCTGGACCGCCAGCTGGCCACGCGCGGCGACAAGACCGCGCTGCTGTTCGAGCCGGACAGCCCCGACGCGCCGGCGCAGAAGGTCAGCTACCGGCAGCTGCACGAGCGCGTGTGCAAGCTCGGCAACGCGCTGCGCAACCTCGGCGTGAAGAAGGGCGACCGTGTCACCATCTACCTGCCGATGATCGTCGATGCCGCGGTGGCGATGCTGGCCTGCGCGCGCATCGGAGCGATCCACTCGGTGGTGTTCGGCGGTTTCGCCGCCAACTCCATCGCCGACCGCGTCGGCGACTGCGGCAGCAAGCTGATCATCACCGCCGACGAGGGCCTGCGCGGCGGCAAGAAGGTGCCGCTGAAGGCCAACGTCGACGCCGCGCTGAAGCTGCCCGGCACCAACACCGTGGAAACCGTGCTGGTGGTGCGCCATACCGGCGCGGCGGTGGACATGCAGGCGCCGCGCGACCGCTGGTTCCACGACGTGGTGGACCCGCAGCCGACGCAGTGCGAACCGGAGCGCATGAACGCCGAGGACCCGCTGTTCATCCTCTACACCTCCGGTTCCACCGGCAAGCCGAAGGGCGTGCTGCACACCAGCGCCGGCTACCTGCTGTTCGCCGCCTATACCCACGAGGCGGTGTTCGACCTGCGCGAGGACGACATCTACTGGTGCACCGCCGACGTGGGCTGGGTCACCGGCCACAGCTACATCGTCTACGGCCCGCTGGCCAACGGCGCCACCTCGGTGATGTTCGAGGGCGTGCCGAACTACCCGAACACCTCGCGCTTCTGGGAGGTGATCGACAAGCACCAGGTCACCATCTTCTACACCGCGCCCACCGCGATCCGCGCGCTGATGCGCGAGGGCGAGGAACCGGTCAAGCGCACCTCGCGCAGCAGCCTGCGCCTGCTCGGCAGCGTCGGCGAGCCGATCAACCCGGAAGCCTGGCGCTGGTATTACGAGGTGGTCGGCGATGCGCGCTGCCCGATCGTGGACACCTGGTGGCAGACCGAGACCGGCGGCATCCTGATCTCGCCGCTGCCCGGCGCGATGGACCTCAAGCCCGGCTCGGCCACCCTGCCCTTCTTCGGCGTGCAGCCGGCGCTGGTCAACGCCGACGGCGAGATCCAGGAAGGCGCCACCGAGGGCAACCTGATCATCCGCGACTCGTGGCCGGGCCAGATGCGCACCGTCTACGGCGACCACCAGCGGTTCATCGACACCTATTTCCGCACCTACCCGGGCAGCTACTTCACCGGCGACGGCTGCCGCCGCGACGAGGACGGCTATTACTGGATCACCGGCCGCGTCGACGACGTGATCAACGTCTCCGGCCACCGCATCGGCACCGCCGAGGTGGAAAGCGCGCTGGTCAGCCACCCCAAGGTGGCCGAGGCCGCGGTGGTGGGCTTCCCGCACGACATCAAGGGCCAGGGCATCTACGCCTATGTCACCCTGGTGGCCGGCGAAGCGCAGACCGACGAGCTGCTCAGGGAGCTGGTGGCCTGGGTGCGCAAGGAGATCGGCCCGATCGCCGCGCCGGACCACCTGCAGTGGGCGCCGGGCCTGCCCAAGACCCGCTCGGGCAAGATCATGCGCCGCATCCTGCGCAAGATCGCCGAGAACGCGCCGGACCAGCTCGGCGACACCTCGACCCTGGCCGATCCGTCGGTGGTGGCGTCGCTGGTGGAAGAGCGCAAGGTGCGCTGAAGCCACGACGATGATGCCGCACTGCTTTTCCTTCTCCCTTCGGGAGAAGGTGCCCCGAAGGGGCGGATGAGGGTACGGGCGAAGCCTCTTGCATCCAAACACGGCAAGGGCTTCGCCCCTTACCCTCACCCCAACCCCTCTCCCGGAGGGAGAGGGGCTTTGATACTTCCCCACTCCAGTTCGCCTGCCCATGCCCACGCTCCTGATCGCCGACGACCACCCGCTGTTCCGCGAAGCGCTGCGCGGCGCGGTGCAGCGGGTGATTCCCGGGGTGCAGCTGCTGGAAGCCGACAGCGTCGAGGCGCTGTACGCGCTGGCCGAGCAGCATCCGGACGCCGACCTGGTTCTGATGGACCTGAACATGCCCGGCGCGCAGGGCTTCAACGCCCTGGTGCACCTGCGCTCGCTGCATCCGCAGCTGCCCATCGTGGTGGTGTCCGCGCGCGAGGAACCGACGGTGATGCGGCGCGCGCTCGACCACGGCGCGTTCGGCTTCATCCCCAAGTCGGCCGATTCGGACACCATCGGCCACGCGCTGGGCACCATCCTCGACGGCGAGCGCTGGGCGCCGGCCGAGGCGCACAACGTGCCGCCCACCGACCACGAGGAACGCGAGGTCGGCCAGCGCCTGCGCGAACTCACCCCGCAGCAGTTCCGCGTGCTGCAGATGCTCGGCGCCGGCCGCCTCAACAAGCAGATCGCCTACGACCTGAACGTGTCCGAGGCCACCATCAAGGCGCACGTCACCGCGATCCTGCGCAAGCTCGGCGTCACCAACCGCACCCAGGCGGTGCTGATGGCCGGCAAGCTGGCCATCGACGACGACAGCATCGTGCTGCCGCCGGAAGAGGACTGACCCCCCGCCCCGCAGGCGGAGCGGCGCACGGCCGCTCCACGCACACGGGCCTCAGGCCGCGCGCGACGGCCGTGGCGCGTCGTCGCCGGCCAGCACGAAGCTCTCCGCCGCCGCGGCCAGCTCCTGCGCCTGCGTGCGCATCGCCAGCGCCGCCTGCGACGACGCCTGGGCGACGGCGCCGCTCTGCCGCGTGCCCTCGCCGATGCGCCGCAGCAGCCGTTCGACGTCGTCCACCGCGCTGACCTGGCGCGCCGAGGCCGCGTCGATGCGCGCCAGCGCCGCCGCCACCTGCTGCACGTGGCCGTCGATGTCCTGCATCGCCTCGCCGCTGCTGTCGACCAGGCGCGCGCCGGCCTCCACCTGCCGCAGCGACGCGTCCACCAGCGCGCGGATCTGCTGCGAGGCCTCGGCCGAGCGCTGCGCCAGCTGCCGCACCTCGCCGGCCACCACCGCGAAGCCGCGGCCATGGCTGCCGGCGCGCGCTGCCTCCACCGCCGCATTCAGCGCCAGCAGGTTGGTCTGGAACGACAGGCTGTCCACCGTGGCGACGATGTCGCGGATGTGGCGCGAGGACGCGCGCAGCTGTTCCATGCCGGTGACCGCGGCGGCGGTGGCCGCGCGGCCGCGTTCGGCGGCGTCGCTGGCGGCGCCGGAGATGTCCGCGCTGTGGCGCGCGCTGTCGGCGTTCTGGCGGGCCTCGCCGGCCACCGAACGCACGCGCTGCAGCGCGTCGTGCACGTCGTCCACCTGCTGCTGCACCTGCGTGGACAGCGCGCGGGTGCCGCTGGCCATCTCGTCCACCGCCGCCTGCACGCTGCCGGCCGACTGCTGGATACCGGCGACGATGGCGCCAACCTGGCGCATCGCCACTTCCAGGCCCTGCCGCAGCCGCGCGTAGATGCCGTGGCCGTCCCCGCGCATGCGCGCGCTCAGGTCGCCGCGGGCGAAGTGGCCGATGACGCGGGTGGCGTCGTCGACCTGCGACTGCACGCCGTCCAGCAGCGCGTTGATGCGCCCGGCCAGCTCGCGCACGAAGCCCTGCTTGTCGGCCAGTTCGATGCGCCCGTCCAGGTCGCCCGCGGCGGCGGCGGCGACCACCGCCGCGACCTCGTGGACGATCACCCGCTCCAGGCGGCGGTCCTGCCATTCCAGCACCAGGCCCAGCACCTGCGCCTGTTCCAGCACCGGGCTGGCGCGCAGCAGGAAGCCGGTGTTGCCCAGTTCCAGCTCGGCATCGACCGTGCGGCCGCCGTCGCGCGCCGCGGCCAGCAGCGCGGCCACCCCGGCGCCGAGCGTGGCCGCGTCGGCGCCGGCTGCGATGTCGGTTTCGATCGCGGCCTGCGCGAAGGCCTGGCGCAGGGCATCGTTGGCGTAGACCACGCAGCCTTGGGCATCGGTCACCAGCACCGCGGCGCGGGCCACGTCCAGCGCCTGGCGCACGCGCTGGTTGGCCAGCGCGGCGACACGTTCGGCGGCGATGCGTTCGCGCAGGCTGGCCTGCATCTGCATCAGCGCGGCGGCGAGGCGGCCAATCTCGTCGTGGCGGTTGCGCACCACCAGGGTGCCGTCGAGGTGGTCGTCGGCGATGGCGCGGGCGAACGCGGCGGCATCGGCCAGCGGCCGGTCGATGGCGCGCAGCAGCAGTACCAGCAGGCTCACCAGCAGCAGGCCGACGAGCAGCACGGTGGCGGCGAAGGCGGCGTTCATCCAGCTGCGCGCGGACGCCTGGCCGGCGCGCTGTTGCTGCAGCGCGCTGCGCTGGCCCTGCTGCAGGCGCAGGATCACCGGGTCCACCTGCGCGGCATGGTCGTCCAGTGCCTGGGTCTCGCTGTCCACGCCGAAGCGCGCCGCCGCATAGGACAGGAACGCGCCCTGGTAGCGCTGCATCGCCTCGCGCACCTGCGCGCGCACGTCCTCGGGCATGCGCGCGCGCTGCAGCAGCAGTTCGAACGGCATCGCCTCGGCGCCCAGTTCGTCGGCGTACTTCTGCTCGCGGCGCAGGATGAAGTCCTTCTCGTGGCGGCGCATGCTCAGCATCGACACCTGCAGCTCCGGCTCGCGGTAACCGCTGATCAGGTTCTCCACCGTGTGCACCGCCGCGCGCAGCTCGCCCTGCATGCCGCTGTCGGCATCGTGGCCGAGTTCGCCGATGCGCTCGTCCAGCAGCTGCGCCGATTCGAGGTAGGACTGCAGCGGCTTCACCAGTTCCGCCGGCCACGGTCCGCCGTCCGGCGCGGGCGCCAGCGCCTCGCCCAGCTGCGCGCGTGCCCTGCCGAACGCCTGGCCGGCGGTGGCCGAAAACGACATGGCATATTCGGCCTGCGCGCGTCGCGTCTCGGCGAAGGCGCGGGCCAGGTTCTCCAGCCGCGCCGCTTCCTGCTGGTAACGTTGCAGGCGCTGGTCGGCGGCACGGGTGCCGGCGCTGAGCCAGGCGTAGGCCGAACCGATGACGGCCAGGCCGACGACCAGGGCCAGCAGGCTCAGCCGCAGCTTCTGGGCGATTCCAAGCGGGAACTTCATGGCGGGACTCCGGGCGTGGGGACGCCTCTGGATCGGCCGCGTGCGCGCGTTCTTTAGGGCCTTGCGCAAGCCGGCGCGCGCTGGCCGCCACGTGCGGTGCAATGAGGCCAGCCGTCGATGACAGGGGCATGTCAGCGCGCCGCCGGCATGCCGGCGGCGCCGTGCTAGAATCCGCGCTCCCTTGGGGAGTAGCCTGCTTCCAGCGTCTGGAAGCGCACGCGTCAACACACTCGACCATTGCGTCGTGGCGCGTGCGGCCGGTTCCACGGTTGGCGAGACCAGCGGCATGCGTGCGCAACGTCAGGTTGGGCGCGCCGCGTGCCGTCCGTCTCCGCCCGACCAGGAAAACCCGATGTCCCCTCTGTCCATCCTTCTCGTCGGCTTCGCCATGTCCACCGACGCCTTCGCCGCCGCGATCGGCAAGGGCGCGGCGATGCGCCGCCCGCGCCTGCCCGACGCGCTGCGCGCCGGCCTGATCTTCGGCGCGATCGAGGCCCTCACCCCGCTGCTGGGCTGGCTGCTGGGCCGCGCCGCGTCGCAGTATGTGGAAGCCTTCGACCACTGGATCGCCTTCGTGCTGCTCGGCGCGCTGGGCGTGCACATGATCGTGGCCGGCCTGCGCCCGGACGCGGAGGATGAAGCGCCCGATGCTGACGACAACCGCCACCACCGCTTCTGGACCCTGGCCGCCACCGGCCTGGCCACCAGCATCGACGCGGCCGCGGTCGGCGTGAGCCTGGCCTTCCTGGACGTGCACATCGGCGTGGTCGCGCTGGTCATCGGCCTGTGCACGCTGGTCATGGTCACCCTGGGCATCATGCTCGGCCGCGTGCTCGGCGCCCTGGTCGGCAAGCGCGCCGAGATCGTCGGCGGCGCGATCCTGATCGTCATCGGCGCCAGCATCCTGTACGAACACCTGCACGGCGCGGCCTGAGCCCCCTGTAGGAGCGCACTTCAGTGCGCGACGAGGCGCTACCGGGAAAGCCCCATCGCGCACTGAAGTGCGCTCCTACAGTGCCGTTCCTGCAAGGCATTGGCTCATCGGCACGGGCAAGCACCGCATCTAAGGAACGCGACGTGGAAGGCAATCGCCGGCGCAGCCGGCTTCCCGCAGGCTCTATCGCCAGGCGGTGAGGAAGGCGCGCAGCGAGGCCGGTTTCACCGGCTTGGTCAGCACCCGGTAGCCGCGTTCGCGCGCCAGCCGCTTCAGTTCGTCGCGGCCGTCGGCGGTGAGCAACGCGCCGGGCAGCGGGCGGCCGGCGGCCCCGCGCAGCGCGACCAGCGCGTCGAGGCCGTCCATGCGGTCGTGCAGGTGGTAGTCCACCAGCATCACGTCCGGCCGTTCGGCGATCTTCTGCAACGCCATGTCCACGGTGCTGGCGGCGATCACCTCCACCTTCCAGCGGCCGAGCAGCGCGCGCATGCCGTCGAGGATTTCCTGGTCGTTGTCCACGCACAGCACGCGCAGCCCGGCCAGCGCCTCGTCGCCGCCGAACGCGGGCGTGGCGCGCGGCGGCGGCGCCACCGCCGGCGTGGGCACGCGCGGCAGGGTGATGGAGAACATGCTGCCGCGGCCGGGCTGGCTGCGCGCGTCCAGGCCGTGGCCGAGCAGGCGCGAGATGCGCTGGCAGATCGACAGGCCCAGGCCCAGGCCCTGCTCGCCCCAGTCGAACGGCTGCTGGTAGCGGTGGAACTCGTTGAAGATCTGCTGCATGTGGTGCTCGGGGATGCCCGGGCCGGTGTCCCACACCTGCAGCTCGACCTGGTCGCCACGCACGCGCAGCGCCAGCACGATGCGGCCGCTGCGGGTGTAGCGCAGCGCGTTGGCCATGAAGTTCTGCAGCACGCGGCGCAGCAGGCGGCGGTCGCTGCGCACCCATGCCTGGCGCGCGAACACGTGCAGGCGCAGGCCGCGCCCGGCCGCCACCGGCGTGTACTGCGCGGCCAGTTCGCGCACCAGCACCGCGGCGTCGAAATCGGTGACGGTGGGACGCAGGCCGCCGGCATCCAGCCGCGATACGTCGAGCAGGCCGTCGAGCAGTTCCTCGGCCGCGCGCAGCGAGGCGTCCACGCGTTCGGCCAAGTGGCGCTGTTCGTCGTTCTCCTGCAGGCCGTCGCGCAGCGCCGAGGCGAACAGGCGCGCGGCGTTGAGCGGCTGCAGCACGTCGTGGCTGATCGCGGCCAGGAAGCGGGTCTTGGACTGCTGCGCCGCCTCGGCCGCCTGCGAGCGCTCGGCCACGCGCTGCTCCAGGGTTTCGTTGGCTTCCAGCAGCGCCTGCTCGGCGCGCTTGAAGTCGCTGATGTCGTTGTAGCTGGTGACGTAGCCGCCGCCGGGCAGGGCCTGGCCGCGCAGCTCGATCACCTTGCCGTCGGCGCCGGTGCGCTCGAACACGTGCGGCGTGCCGGCGCGCATGTGGCCGATGCGGCGGTTGATCTGCACCTCGATGTCGCCCTCGCCCAGTTCGCCGCGCTCGGCGTTGTAGCGGATCAGGTCGGCGACCGGGCGGCCGACGTAGAGCATGCCGTCCGGGTAGCCGAACATCTGCTGGTAGCGGCGGTTCCAGGCGGTCAGGCGCATGTCCGGGTCGACCACGCTGACCCCGGCGCTGATGTTCTCCAGCGTGGTGGACAGGATCTCGCGGTTGAAGCGCAGTTCCTGCCCGGCTTCGTCCAGCACCGCCACCACTTCGCCCAGGTCCATGCCCGAGCCGCGCAGCAGGCTGGTCAGCAGCAGGCGCGCCGAGGCGGCGCCGATGGAGGCGGCCAGCAGGCGCTCGGTGAACTGCACCCAGGCGCGGTCGGCGGCGGCGGCGGGCTGCAGCTCGCGCTGCAGCGCCTGCGCCTGCTCGGCGAAGGCGCGCCGCGCGCGCACGTCGCCGACCACGCGCGTGGCCAGCGCCAGCAGGTCGCGCACCTTGACGTGCGCCGGCCAGTCGCCGGCCACCGCCGGGCGCCGCGCGTACGGCTCCAGGAACGGCGCCACGCGCAGCCGCTCGGCCACGCCCGGACGCCAGCGCATCGACACCAGCAGCATGGTCGCGGCGTTGAGCAGCAGCGACCAGAACGTGCCATGGGTCAGCGGGTCCCAGCCGCTCAGCCCGAACAGCTGCTCGGGCCGCAGCCAGCCGATGCCGAACGGGCCGTGCGCGACCAGCGCCACGTCCAGCCAGCCGCCATGGCTGAGCGCCGGCAGCAGCAGCGTGTAGATCCACACGCCGAAGCCCACCGCCATGCCGGCGCCGACGCCGCGGCGGCTGGCGCCGCGCCAGTACAGGCCGCCGATCAGGCCCGGCGCGAACTGCGCCACCGCGGCGAAGGCCATCAGCCCGTAGGTGGCGAGCATGGTGTCGTTGTTGCTGCCGCGGTAGTAGCCGTAGGCCACCAGCGCCAGCAGCAGGATCGCCAGGCGGCGGATCCACAGCACGCGCGAGGCGACGTCGGCGGCCTCGCGGTGGTCGCCGCTGCGGCGCAGCAGCAGCGGCATGACCAGGTCGTTGCTGATCATCGTGGCCAGCGCGATCGAGGACACGATCACCATGCCGGTGGCCGCGGAGAAACCGCCGACATAGGCAACCAGCGCCAGCGCGGTGTTGCCGCCGCTCATCGGCAGCGCCAGCACCAGCGCGTCGTCGGCCACGCCGCCGCTGCCCAGCAGCGCGTTGCCGGCCACCGCGATGGGCACGATCATCAGCGAGATCAGCACCAGGTAGCCGCCGAACAGCCAGCGCGCGCGGCGCACGTCGCCGACGTCGCCGCACTCCACCACCGCCACGTGGAACTGGCGCGGCAGGCAGATCAGCGCCAGGAAGCTGAGCAGGGTCTGCGAGACGAAGCCCACCGGCGGCGTCGCCTCGAACAGGGTGCGCGCCGACTGCACCACCGAGGTGCCGCGGCCGGACAGCCACACGTAGGCGAACACGCCCACCGCCACCATCGCCAGCAGCTTGATCATCGATTCCAGCGCGATGGCCAGCATCATGCCGTGGTGGTGCTCGGTGGCGTCCACCTGGCGGGTGCCGAACAGGGTGGCGAACAGCGCCATCAGCAACGCCACGTACAGCGCCGGGTCGGTGAGCACGCCGCCGCCGCCGGCATCGCCGGTGAGCACCTGCAGGCTCATCGCCACCGCCTTGTACTGCAGCGCCAGGTACGGCACCACGCCGATCAGGGCGATCAGCGCCACCAGCGCGGCCAGCCGCCGCGAGCGGCCGTAGCGCGAGGAAATGAAGTCGGCGATGGAGACCACGTTCTCGCTGCGCGCGATCAGCGCCAGCCGTTCGATGATGCGCCAGCCGAACAGCAGCAGCAGCAGCGGCCCCAGGTAGATCGGCAGGTAGCCGATGCCGTAGCGCACCGCGGTGCCGACCGCGCCGTAGAAGGTCCACGACGAGCAGTACACCGCCAGCGCCAGGCTGTAGACCACCGGCCGCAGCCAGGGCCGGTCCGGATACATCGGCCGATGGTCGCCCCACCACGCCACGCCGAACAGCAGCGCGGCATAGCCGAGCGAGACCAGCAGCAGGATCCAGCTTGAGACCAAGGACGAAGTTCCGGACGGGCCGTGCCGCAGTGTAGCCGCTGCCGCGCGTGCGCCGGCGCGGCGCCGCGGGGCGCGCTCAGCAGGGCATCGCCCCGCCGTCCGCCGGGCGCGGCGCGGACCCTGCGGGCAGCGGCCGCGCCGGCAGGAACAGGTGGAAACAGGTGCCCTCGCCCGGCGCGCTCCGCACCTCGATCCGGCCGTGGGCGGCGGCGATCAGGTTGGCCGCCACCGCCAGCCCCAGGCCGGTGCCCTGGCCGCTGGGCTTGGTGGTGAAGAACGGTTCCAGGCAGCGCCGCCGCACCTCCTCGCTCATGCCATGGCCGCTGTCGCTCACCTCCACCCGCAGCATGCCGCCCGGCTCCGGGCAGGACAGCGCCAGCCGGAACACGCCGCCCTCGGGCATGGCCTGCTGCGCGTTGGCGGCCAGGCTCAGCAGCACCAGTTCCAGCTGCGCCGGGTCGAAATGGATCTGGCAGCGCACCTGGCCGGTATCCAGCTCGAACGCCACGCGCGCGTCGAACAGCTGGCGCAGCATCGGCTCCATCGCCGCGATGACCGGCGCCGCGTCGAGCAGCTGTGGCCGCGCCACGTCCTGGCGGCTGAAATCCAGCAGCCGGCGGGTGACCGCGCCGGCGCGCCGCGCCGCCGATTCCACGCCCTGCAGCGCCGCCTTCAGCTCGGCCGGGTCGTCGCTGCGGCGGCCCTTGCCGGCGTAGCCCATGATCAGCGCCAGCAGGTGGTTGAAATCGTGCGCCACGCCGCTGGCCAGGCGGCCGACGTTCTCGATCTTCAGCGCGTGCACCAGTTGCTCGCGCGAACGTTCCTTCTCGTGCATTTCCAGCTGCAGCGCATCGCGCTTGCGCGCCAGGTCGGCGCCGCGCCGCTGCGCGATGCGCAGGTTGTCGCGCAGCGAGGACAGCGACTGGTCCAGCACGAAGGCCGCCATCGCCGTGCCGAAGGCGGACAGCAGCAGGTCGCGCACCGCCAGTTCCACGCGCACCGGCAGGTAGAAGCCGGCCGCCGCGTCCAGCCACGCCCCCAGCGCCAGCAGCGCGCCCAGCCAGGCGGTCGCCAGCCACAGCGCGCGCCGGCCCAGCAGCGCGCCGGCCAGCAGCACCGGCAGCAGCTGCAGCAGTTGCCCCGGCATCTGCGCGCGCAGCCCCCAGTAGCCGTAGGCCACCGAGGTCAGCGCCAGGTTGAGGACGACGAAGACCATCACCGACAGGTGCAGGCGCCGGCGCCGCAGCAGTTCCAGCGACACCAGGCAGGCCAGCATGCCGCCCACGGTCAGCGCCTGCCGCGGCAGGCCAGCCGAGGGCAGGGCCCACAGCAGGGTCAGCAGCTGGTAGCCGGCCACCGCCAGCAGCAGGCGCAGCAGCATCGCCACGGCGCGCGCCTCGGTGGCGTCGACCGCGGCCGGCATCCACCCGCGGGCGGCAACGGTCGGCGACGGCTCGGCCGCATCCCCGGGCAGGGAAGGTCGGGAAAGCATCGATGGAATCCCCCGCGCGGCGGCGTGCCACGCGATACATGAAAGGTCGCCGCTATATTACGGACCATCGGTTGTCGACGCGCCCACGCGGTGGTGCGGACCCGAGCATTCCCCGCCGCTGGAACGTCATGCCCCCGTACCCCGTTTTCCGATGCCTGCCCGCCTGCCTGCTGCTGGCGCTGGGCGTGGCCGGCTGCGCCGGGCCGGCCGACGGGGACCTGCGCCTGAACGACGAAGTGGCGCGCTGCGTGCCGCTGGTCTACGACGCGCCCCGCGATGCCCTCGCGCTGGCCGACCGCCTGTTGGCCATGCCGGCGCTGCCGCTGGAGGTGAAGATCGAGGCGGTCAGCTGCCGCACCTCCGCCCTGCACCAGCTCGGCCGCAACGGGGAAAGCCGGCAGGCGGTCGCGCAGCTGCTGGCGCTGCTGCGCACACCGGGCCTGCCGCTCGAAAACTACGCGACGGCGCAGCGCCGGGCCGCCTTCCTGCTGCTGCGCGATGGCCGCATGGAAGAAGGCCTGCGCATCCTGGAAGCCCTGCAGGAGCGCAGCATCGCCGGGGGCGACGTCGGTGGCCAGATCTACGCCCTGGGCCATATCGCGCTGGTCCACGCCGAACAGCTGGACGACCCGGAAGGCGCGCTGCACTACCAGCGGCAGGCGCTGGCCCTGGCCGGCCACCTGCCGCGCCTGCCGCGGCCGCAGGACGTGACGCTGAACTACAACCACGGCTACACCTTGCTGCAGCTCGGGCGCCTTGCCGAAGCCAGCGAGGCGTACGACCGCGCCGAAGCGCTCGCCCGGCGCCTGTCCGGCCAGGAGGTGCTGCTGCACCGCATCCGCAGCGACCGCGCCGAAATACTGCGCGCGCGTGGCCAGACCCAGGCGGCCAGGGCCGAACTGCAGGCCGTGCTGCGCTGGCAGGAGCGCAACAATCCGCTGAGCGCGGCCACCACCCTGCAGCACCTGGCGCGGATCGCGCTGGACGAAGGCGCGCCGGAACAGGCGCGGCGCCTGGCCGAGCAGGCGGCGGCGACGGCGCAGGCCGGCAGGTTCCCCTCCGGCGGCCGCCAACGGCTGGAACTGCTGGCCGAGATCCACCTGGCCCTGGGCGATGCGGCGAAGGCGCAGGACTACCTGCGCCAGTCGCGCCAGCCGGAGTTGTCGCGCATGTCGGCCGAAAGTCTCGCCATCCTCGCGCGCATGCAGGCCCGGGCCGCGCAGGCGCTGGAACCGGGCCGCGTCAATGCGCTGCAGGAAGCCAACCGCGACCGCCTGCTGCGCGACATCGCATTCGCCAGCGTGGCGCTGCTGCTGCTGGGCGTGGCCGGCCTGGCCCTGTGCATGCACCGCCAGCGGCGACGCCTGCGCCGGCTCATGGCGGGCGACGGCCCTGCCCGGCGCCGCGACGGCTGATGCGTGGCACGCGGTCACGAAAGTGCCAACGCCGTCGCCGTGATGCGCGGTACGGCATGAAGGCAGTGCCGCTATATTACCGGGCATCCGTCGCCGGGCATTCCGCGCCGCCTTCCGGACGGTCTCTCTTTCGCCAGGAAACACCTGACGCCATGCCTTTTCCGCTTCGTGTCGTTCGACTCCGATGCCTGCTGCCCTGCGCGGCGTTGGCGGCCATGCTGCTGGCCGGCACCGCCCACGCCCAGGTCACCGATGCCGACGCGCGCCTGATGGACCAGGTGATGCGCTGCCACACCGTGGTGCACGGCGCGCCGCGCGATGCGCTGGCGATGGCCGGAGAACTGCTGGCCATGCCGGCGCTGCCGCCGGTGGTCGAGATCGGCGCGGAAGGCTGCCGCGGTTTCGCCCGGCAACTGCTGGGCCAGGGCGATGGCAGCCTGCAGTCGGCGGCGCGCCTGCAGGCGCTGCTGCGCACGCCGGGCCTGCCGGTGATCGAACGCAACCGCGCGATGCAGATGGCCGCGACGCTGCTGCAGCGCAATGGCCGCACCGGCGAAAGCCTGCAGCTGCTCGAAGCGATGCTGGAGCACGGCATCGCCGAGGGCGACGTCAGCGCGCAGATCACCGCGTTGACCGGCCTCTCCCTGATCCGCGCAGAGCAGATGGACGATCCCGAGGGCGCGCTGCACTACCAGCAGCAGGCGATCACGCTGTCCGACCACCTGCGCCGGCCGCCGCTGCCGCAGGACGTGATGCTGCATTACAACCATGGCTACACGCTGCTGCGGCTCAAGCGCTACGACGAAGCCGAACGGGCCTTCGCGCGCGCCGAATCCATCGCCAACCGCCTGTCCGACCAGGACGTGATGCTGCACCGCATCCGCGGCCATCGCGCCGAAATGCAGCATGCCGCCGGCCGGCTGGACGCGGCCCGGGCGCAGTTCCTCGCGCTCCTGCCCTGGCAGGAACGCAACGATCCGCTGGGGCAGATCGTCACCCTGCAGCGGCTGGCGCGGATCGCGCTGGAGCAGGAACAGCCCGGGGAGGCGCGCCGCCTGGGCGAGCGCGCGCTGGCGCTGGCCGAGCCGGGCCGCTTCCCCGAAGCCATCCGCGACAGCCTCGACCTGCTGGCCGAAGTGAGCCTGGCGCTGGGCGACACGGCGCAGGCGCGCGACTACCTGCGCCAGGCGCGGCAGGTCGACCAGGCGAAGATGAAGGGCGACAACCTGGACCGCCTGGCGCGGCTGCAGGCCCGGGCCGAGCAGGCGCTGGAGCCGATCCGCTTCAACGCCACCCAGGAGGCCAGCCGCGACCGCCTGCTGCGCAATGCGGCGCTGGCCGTGGCGGCGGTGCTGCTGCTGTGCGGTGGCGGCCTGCTGCTGCGCATGCGCGCCCAGCAGCGGCAACTGCGCGTGCTGGGCAGTACCGACGCGCTCACCGGCCTGCCGAACCGGCGCGAGGCCGAACGCCTGCTGGGCGCGGCCATGGCCGTGGCCGGCGGCGAGGAACGCGACGCCGTGCTGCTGCTCGAGATCGACGGCTTCAAGGCGCTCAACGACCAGCACGGCCACGCCGCCGGCGACGTGCTGCTGCGCGCGGTGGCCGCGGAACTGGTGCGCAACAGCGACCAGCACGACCATGTGGCGCGCTGGGGCGGCGCCACCTTCATGCTGATCCGCGCCAATACCTCGCGCGCGGCCGCGTTCGCGCTGGCCGCGCACCTGTGCCGCTGCATCGAGCGGCTGCAGGTGGACATCGCGCCGGGCCAGTGCCTGACGCCCAGTCTCTCGGCCGGCGTAGCCCCGCATCCGCTGTTTCCCGGCACGCATGCACGCCAGGACGACAGCCTGCGCGTGGCCAGCCGCGCGCTGCAGGTGGCGCGGCGCAGCGGCCAGGGTACCTGGGCCGGACTGTGGGGACTGGCCGACGGCCGCGACGTGGACGTCTACAGCATCCTGCGCGACCCCGAGCACGCGCTGGCGCAGGGCTGGATCACCGTCGGCGGCGGCCGCCCGATGTCCTGGACGCCCGCGCGCGATGCTGCCCCAGCGCCGTCAGCGCGCGAGGAAACCCGCAGCCAGGACCGGGCTTCGCAGCTGCCCTGAAGCCGGCGCCCGCCGCCCTGCGCAAGGAAAGCCCGGCCGCAGCCCGGGCTTTCCCCGCCTGGCGATGTTCACTTCGCCAGTTCGAAACGCACTTCCACGCGGCGGTTCGGCAGCAGGCACTCCAGCAGCGCCGCGCGCGGCGTGACGCCGTCGCACTGCTGCACCTGCTGGGTATCGCCGCGGTACTCGTAGCGGATGCGGTCGGCTGGAATGCCGCGGCCGATCAGCAGCTCGCGCACGGTCTGCGCACGGCGCTGCGACAGGCCCTGGTTGTAGTCGAAGCCCCTGCCCTGCATGCGGTCGGCATGGCCGACCAGGGTGACGCCGGCCAGCTCGCGCTTCTCGCCGTCGATGGTGGCCAGGGCGCGGTCGATGCTTTCCAGCGAGTAGGTGCGGATGTCCTGGCGGCCGTCGCGGTCGAACTCGAACAGCACGTTGGCGATCAGCGGGCCGGGCGTGGGCGCCGGGGCGGCGTCCGGCGCCACGCCGCACTGGCGCGCCAGCGCCTCGGCGTCGTTGACCAGGTCCTCGGCGATCTGGATGTACGGCTTGGAGTGGCGCCACTGCTGCTGGTTGAACTCGTTGCCGGCGTGGACCAGTTCGACCTCGCCGCAGGCCACGGCCTGCTGCGCGCAGCTGAAGCCCGGGGTGCCGTGGATGGCCTTCAGGCGCTGCCACAGGTCGTCGCGCAGGTACTTGGCATTGTTGACCAGCGGCGTGTCGGTGGGCAGCGGCGCAACGGCGTTTTCCATGTCCACGATCAGCTTCTCCGACTCGGTCAGCGCTTCCTGCGGGAACGCGCTGCGGTCGTTGCGGGTGTATTCGTGGAAGGACACGTCCAGCCAGCATTGCGCCTTGGCCATGCCGTAGTCGCGTACCGGGCGGCCGCCGTCGTTGAGCGCCTGGATGCGGCCCTGCGTGGCTTCGTAGCCCTGCAGGTCGGCGTGGATGGCCTCGTCGGTGATGCGCTTTTCCTGCGGGTTGAGCCGGGTCTGCTGCGCGCCGGCGGTGCCGGCCAGGGCGGACAGGAGGGCGGTCGCCAGCAGCGCGCGGGACAGGGTGGAACGGGTGTGCGTGGGTTTCATCGGGTCGTCCTCAGCGGGCCGGGTCGCGGTAGCGCACCGGGTCACGGCGGAAAAGGTCTTCGTCGAACTTGAAGCGCAGGCGCAGGAACAGGCCCTGCTGGGTGTACTCGTAGCCGTTGAGGTCGCGGTCGCCCTCGAAGCCGGTCCAGTTGTAGCCGGCCGACAACCACAGGTTCTGCCGCAGCAGGCGGCCCACTTCCACGCCGTAGGCGTACTGGTTGGCGCCGGACTGGCCGCGGAAGGTGGAGCCGAGCACGCCGATGTCCCAGTTCTCGGTGATGTCGTAGACGATGCGGCCGGAGAACAGCATCGCGCGGAAGCTGCTGTTGACCCGCGTGCCGTCGCCGTAGGCGAACTGGTCGCGCTGCCACTTGCCGGCCACGCGCCCGGTCAGCCACCACGGCCGCGACGGATGCCAGTCGGCATGCGAGGAGACGATGTGGGCGCGGGTGCGCACGTCCTGGCTGGTGCCGTTGACCACCTGGCCGTCGAGCAGGGTCAGCCCGCTTTCGTCGCGCTCGAGCTTGTACTCGTAGCGCATCAGCGCGTTGACCCGGTTGCGGTCGGTGTCGCGGTAGGCCAGGCCCAGCTGGAAGCGGTCCTGCAGGACGTCGCCGCGTTCCTCGTAGTTGGTCGCCAGCAGGTAGTTGCGGCCCAGCAGGGTCCAGTCGCGGCTGAGCTTGCGCGCCACCATGAACTGCAGCAGCGTGGTGTCGAACGCCTCGTTGGCCTCGGTGTGCGCCACGTCCTCGGAGATGCGGTGCTCCACGCGCACCGCGCCGCGCCACAGCGGGTTGGCGCTGTAGTCCAGCGCCAGTGCCAGGCCGGTGCTGTCGCCGGTGTCGCCGGCGATCACGTTGACCCGCTCGGCCGAACTGCTCAGGCGCAGGCCCTCGCGGATGTCCCAGTTGTTGCGGATGCCCGAGGCGGCCTGCACGTCGCGGCCGCTGATCGCATCGCGCAGCCGGTATTCGCTGAACGCCTGGGTGTCGCGCAGGTAGCTGCTGTCCACGCCGAACACCAGCGCATCGGCCTCGCGGTCGGTGGTGGTGATGCCGTAGGCGCTGGTCAGGCCGGTCTGCTTTTCGTAGCGGCCGTACAGGCGGCTGCGCTCGAACACCTGGTAGTCCACGCCGGCGGCGACGCGGTGGCGGTCCTCGCCGCTGACGCTCTGCTCGTATTCGGCGCCGCCGCTGAACTTCTCGCTGAAGCGGTAGCCCAAGCCGACGCGGGCGCTGTCCGATTCCAGCTTCGTGCCGACCGGCAGGTCGCTGGTGATCGGGCTGCCCGAGGACGAGCCGTTGATGACCATCAGCCCGGTGGCCGGGTCCAGCGCCTGCTGGCCGTAGCCCAGCGCGCCGCCGCCCATGCCGGTGGCGAAGCCGCCGGTCAGGCCGCCGGCCTGGCCGAACGGCGAGCCCATCGACCACGGCGAGGTCACGCCGATGGTCTCGCGGATGCTGCGCAGGCCGAAGTCCAGGGTCAGCCGCTGGGTGGCGCCCACGCGCACGCCGGCGCCGCCGGCATCGCGCTTGCCGCCATCGGGGTTGCGGTCCTCGCTGCGCAGGCCCTCGACGTACAGCTCCAGGCGCGGGCCCACCGCGTAGCTCAGCCGCGCGTTGTATTCGCCGCGGCCGCCGTACAGCGGCGAGGCCGGGTTGTTGAACGCCGGGTCGGTGCGCGCGGCGAACAGGCGCGCGTCGAGCTTGGCGCCGTCGTGCGCGAACTCGACGCGCCAGGCATCGCCCTCGACCTCGCCGACCACGTCCTTCAGCCCCTGCGAGGTGACCTGGTTGAGCGAGCTGGTGTTGACCTCGCTGCGGGTGCGCGCGAACTCGGCCACCAGCATCGTATTCTCGCCGAAACGGTAGCCGGCGTTGACGCTGCCCATGCGGAACTCGGCATAGGGGTTGCGGTCTTCAACCGCCGAGGCGCCCACTTCCAGGCGGTCGGTCAGCTTGAACTGGCCGTCGGCGCCGAACACCCAGAACTTCTCGGTCTGCTGGTCCAGCTCGTAGGTGATGCGCAGCGACACCGGGTTGAGGTCGCTGTCGAAGGACGGCATGAACTGGTTGAGCAGGATGCGCCCGGAGAACGGTTCGAAGCTGTAGTCCACCAGCCGCGCCAGCGGGCGCACCGAGACGATGCGGCTGGGCTGGTTGCGGTCGCGCACGATCACTTCCACGCGCTCGCTGCCTTCCAGCACCGCGTTGTTGCGCAGCGCGTACGGGCCGCTGCCCTGGCTGCGGAACTCCTCGATGACCTGGCGCAGCGAGTCCTCGATGGCGAAGACGTTGCCGCGCGCGCGTTCGCTTTCGAAATGCCAGCCCAGGCCGGTGGCGGTGCGGTTGTAGGTGCTCAGGCTGCGCTGCGGGATCGGCCCGCTGCCGCCGATGCCGGTGGCCGTGGCCAAGGTGTCGCCGGTCTGGAAATCGCCGTACAGCAGGTAGCTGCGCTTGTTGTCGATGCGCACGTACAGGCGCTCGGCCGAGCGCGCGTCGAAGCCGCGCAGCGACGAATCGCCGTACACCGGGTAGAACTCCTCCGGCTGGATGTCGCGCAGCAGGCGGCCGCGCACGTCCTTGTCCGAGTCGTAGGCGGCGGTGAGCAGGTATTCGCCCTTGATCCGGCCCTTGACGAAGAACGCGGTGCGCGCGGCGGCATTGGCCTTGCCGTTGTTGAACTGCTTCTCCCAGCGGCGGATGTCGCGGTCGAAGGCATCGTGGTGCTGCACCGGCGAGATCAGCCCGGCGTTGGACTTGTTGCGGAAGTTGACCACGCCCTCGATCAGGCCGGTGGCCAGCAGCTCGCGCATTTCCGGCAGGAAGCCGATCACGCCCTCGGCGGTGCGGCCGCCGGCGGTGATGCGCAGCACCACGTCCTGCGGTTCGTGCGGCGCCAGCAGGTCGAACTCGGCCACGCCGTCGTTCACCACCAGCTGCACGCCGGGGGTGACCCTGTCGGCATCGGCGGCGCCGGGGCCGAACTCGTCGGTGCGCGAACCGGGCAGGCGGATGCGGCCGCCGCTGTGCTCGATGGTGGCGTAGGAGGTGCCGGACAGCGGTTTGCCCTCGCCATCGAGCAGCTGCACGCGCACGTGCACCGGCGTCTGGCCGTCGGCCGGCACGCCGTCGCGGTCGACCTCGACGCGGACCAGGTCCACGCCGCGGTTGAGCGCGTAGTCGACCTGGCCGGAACGCGCCGCCACCGTTTCAGGCCCGGCGTCGGCGCTTGCCGGCGAACGCGGGTACAGGGTGCTGGCATCGCCCAGCACCGGGGTGAAGCGGGTGCTGCTGCCCACGTCCTGGGCAAGGGCCGGCATCGCGGCCGTGGCCAGCGCGCAGGCCAGCAGGCTCAGGCGCGGCGTCGCGCGCAGGGAGCGGCGGCGGCTCATGGCTGCACCTCCTGCGAAGCCGATGCGGCGGGCGGGTTGGGTCTGGGTTCCACGATCGGTCTCTGGTTGGCCGAGTCCGTGGCCTGCTGCGGCGCACGGACCGGCTTGCTTTCGAAACGCAGCTGCGACTGGCCGGACTCGTTCTCCGGCGCGCGCACCTCGCCCTGGGTACGGCGTGCCTTGACCTGCTCCAGCACCGGGTTGGCGCAGCTGCCCTCGACGAAGTCGGCGCGGTGCAGCTCGCCGTTCTTCAGGTCCAGGAACAGGCTGTCGGCATCGCCCAGGTTGCGGTTGCTGCTGGTGGTCAGGCGCGAGCCGACCGGCAGGGTCGACGGGTCGACCTTCAGCGTGTGGCTGTTCGGCGGCAGGCCGCAGTAGCTGTACTTGCCTTCCGAGTCGGAGATCAGCCAGGTGCCGTCGGAGAAGTACAGGCGCACCCCGGGGATGCCCAGCTCCTCCTCGTCCTGCACGTGGTTGTTGTTGCAGTCCACGAACACCTTGCCCAGCACGCAGGCCTCGTCGGTGAACACGCCGCCGGTGACGCGCACGCGGTACTGCGCGCGGTTGGACGGAATCGAGCCCGGCAGCGGGTTCAACCCCACCGGATCGATGCAGCCGCCGGCGATCGAACAGCCGTGCGCCTGCGCGCGGTTGATGCCGTCGCCCTGCAGCGCGCCGACGCCGACGCGGACGCGGTAGGTGAGCACCAGCTGGCCGCCCACCTCGATCGGGCCCAGGTCGAAGCCCAGGCGCGGACCGGGCCTGCCCAGCGGATCGGACAGGGCGCGGCCGCCGCTGCGCGCGGTGCCCTCGATGTAGGTGAAGCCGCGCGGCAGCGTGTCGACGATGTTCACCGTCGCCAGCGCGCTGCCGGCCGTCTGCCGTACCGTGATGGTGTACTGCACGGTGTCGCCGATCTCGGCGATCTGGCGGTCGCCGGTCTTGGTGATGACCAGGCCGGTGGCCTCGGCGGTATCCAGCGGGATGTGGTTGTGGACGATGCCGGCCGTGGCCGAACCGGCGAACAGGGTCAGCCAGTACTGGGTCGGCGTGCCGACCGCGCCGGTGGGCGCGGTGGCCTGCGGCTGCACCAGGTGGCTGCTGCCCGCGGCGCCGGCCGGGGACAGCGAGCCGCCCTGCGGCGGGATCATCGACGACACGAACTGGTAGCCGCCCGGCGGCGTCACCGTGAGGCGGAACTCGCAGCGCGCCGGCGCGGCCGGACCGAACACGAACTGGTAGTAGCCGTTGCTGCCGACCGTCATCGAGATCGCGTTGCCGTTGACGGTGTAGCCACCGGCGCCGGCGTTGAGGATCGCGCTCAGCGGGTCGTAGCCGTTGCACACGCCCACCGGCTCCAGGGTCACGATGGAACCCGGCACCGGATCGCGGGTGGTGGCGTCGTAGACCACGCCCGACGGATCCACCGGCAGGCTCTGCTGCGGCAGGTGTTCGCCCGGCTTGAGCACCACCTGCAGCTGGCTGGCGCCGTTCTCGCTGGTGCGGCAGGCGCTGGCGCCGTTGTTGGCGATGGCGCCGTCGGCGTTGCAGGACACGCCGGTGCCGGCGGCGCTTTCCCGGTTGACCGGCCATGCCCACAGCACGCCCGAGCTCGGGTCGCGGAACTGGATGTTCCACTTCACGCCGGGGATCACGTCGCCGAAGCGGTAGGTTCCGTCGGCGGCGGTGGTGGTGGTCTTGAGCACCGTGCCGGTGGCCGGGTCGACCAGTTCCACGATCCAGTTCTGCAGGCGCTGGTCGCCGCCGTCCAGCAGCGTGTCCTCGCTGCCGACGTCGAACCACACGGTGCCGCCGACCGAGGCGGCCAGCTGCACTTCGTTGGGCACGCGGCAGGCGTTGCGGGTGATGCCCGCCTCGCAGACCGGCAGGTCGGTGACGTCGCCTTCGAACGCGCCGCGTTCGGCCGGGGTCGGGGTGCGGAACTCGTTCTCGCCGCCGCCTTCGACCATGACCGCGTTGTTGACGGTGCCCGCCTGCGCGGCCGCCTCGGAGACGTTCACGCGCACGGTGATGTCCGATGCCGAGGTGGCGCCGGCAGCCACCACGTCGCTGCTGCGGCATTCGAAGCGGCTTTCGCCTACCGCGCCGGTGCAGGTCCAGCCGTTGCCGGCCGGCACTTCGGCCAGGGTCAGGCCCACCGGCAGGCGGTCCTTCACCAGGTACTCGCCGGACGAGGCCTTCTGCCCGCCGTTGCGCACGCGGATGGTGTAGGTCGCCACGTTGTTGACGGTGAACTTCGGCGTGGCCGAGGACTTGCTCACCAGCATGTCCGGCGAATCGCCGATCTCGCCGAAGTTGTTGTCCACCGACTTGCCGCCGACCGGCAGCACGATGCCGCTGATCGCCGACGGCACGGTGTCCTTGCCGGTGGCCGTGCCGACCGTGGCGCCGCCGATGGTGCCGGCGGTGGTGATGCCGTTGAGCGTCTGCGGCGGCTGGGTCGGCTCGGTCACGGTGTAGGTGCCCGGGCGCAGGTTCTCGAAGGCGTAGCGGCCTTCGGCGTCGGTGGTGACGGTGACCTCGACCGGGTTGCCCAGGTCGTCGGTGCCGGTCAGCACCACGGTGACATTGGCATAGCCGGTCTCCTCGCCGTCCGGCACGCCGTTGTCGTTGCTGTCGTTGTAGACCCGACCGGAAATGGTGCCGGTCGGGATTTCACCGAAGTTGTTGTCCACCGAGCGCTCGTTCACGCCGAGCGTGATGTCCTTGATCTGCGACGGGGTGGTGCCGGTGGGCGTGCCGGTACCGCCAGTCGAGCCCGGCACGGTCCTGCCGTCATGGGTACCCGCCGGCTGCTGCGGCTCGGTCACCGTGTAGGTGCCCGGCGGCAGTTCGTCGAAGCTGTAGTTGCCATCGGCATCGGTGGTCACCTCGCGGGTGACCGGGTTGCCGACCAGGTCGGTGCCGGTCAGGGTGACGGTGACGTTCGGCAGGCCCGGTTCGTCCGGATCGACCACGCCGTCGTTGTCGCGGTCGATCCACACCTTGCCGCTGATGCCGCTGTTGAGCGGGATCTCGCCGAACAGGTTGTCCACCGAGGACGTACCCGGCACCGACAGGTCGATGTCGCTGATCCGGCTCGGCACGGTGTTGACCGGCGTGGCGGTGCCGCCGCCGCTGCCGGCGGTGGTGATGCCGTTGCTGGTATTGGCGGGCTGCTCGGGTTCGGTCAGCGTGTAGCGGCCCGGGCGCAGCCCCTCGAAGCTGAAGCGGCCCTGGGCGTCGGTCTGCGTGCTGAGGCGGACCGTGGCGCCGGTGTCGTCGGTGCCGGTCAGCTCGATGGTCACGCCCTCGATGCCCGTCTCGGCGGCACCGGACTGGGCGCCGTCGTTGTCGGCATCGAAGAACACCGTGCCGGAGACGGAAACCGGCAGCACCTCGCCGAAGTTGTTGTTCTCCGACCTGCCGCCGGCGGCCAGCGGGATGCCGCTGATCGCGCTCGGCAGCGTGTCCACCGCCGTCGCCGTGCCGCCGGTGTTGCCGGCGGTGGTGATGCCGTTGTGGGTGGTGGTGCCGTTGTACACCGGCTGCGCGGCCTGCTCGGTCACCGCATAGGTGCCTTCCAGCAGGTCGTTGAACACGTAGCGGCCATCGCCATCGGTGGTCGCCGCGGTCACCGCGTTGCCCAGCGCATCGCGCGTGCCGGCCGGCAGTTGCACCTGCACGCCGGGCAGGCCCGGTTCGCCGGCGTCCTGGACGCCGTTGTTGTTGCTG
The DNA here is from genome assembly GCF_056393235.1 of Stenotrophomonas sp. Steno-Z2. Taxonomy (NCBI): domain Bacteria; kingdom Pseudomonadati; phylum Pseudomonadota; class Gammaproteobacteria; order Lysobacterales; family Lysobacteraceae; genus Stenotrophomonas; species Stenotrophomonas sp. Steno-Z2. Next base: position 974,859 of record NZ_JBWJOY010000001.1, read on the forward strand.
TCCAGGTACACCACGCCCGACAGCGATGCGGCCAGTTCGCCGAAGTCGTTGCCGGTCGAACCGCCCGCCGGCAGGTTGGTGATCTGGATGACGTTGCCGGTGTGCTCCCTGCCGTTGGCCAGGCCGGTCGGCTGGGTCTGGGTGATCGTGTAATCGACGCCCGCCACCGCATCGGGGTAGCTGTAATTGCCGTTGGCGTCGGTGGTGAGCCTCACCTCGACGTCGTCGGGAGTACCGGCGATGCCGTCCGCGCCCGGGCTGGTGATGACGATTTCCACGCCGGCGATGCCGGCATCGCCAGCGTCCATGTCGCCATCGTCGTTGCGGTCCAGGTAGACCGTGCCGTTGATGGGCGCATTGGCCAGCTCGCCGAACAGGTAGCCGGTGGCGTCCTCGCCAGCGGCCAGGCCGATGCCGCCCAGCACGTTGGCCGTGGTGTTGTTGCCCGGCGTGGTCGCGTTGCCGACGGCGTGCTTGCCGTCGATGTAGGCGGCCGGCTGGGTCTGGGTGATGGTGTAGCTGCCTTCCAGCAGGTCGCCGAAGCGATAGGCGCCGTTGGCGTCGGTGGTGGTCGTGCGGTTGACCGCCGCGCCATTGACGTCGGTGCCGCTGAGCGTCAGCGTCACGTTCGCGATCGGGTTCTCGCCAGCGTCGTGCACGCCGTTGTTGTTGTTCGCCGCGGTGGCCGAGAAGTCCTCGTAGACCTCGCCCGACAGCGCGCCCAGCTTCTCGCCGAAGTTGTTGTTGGCCGAGCCGGCCAGGGGCAGCGCCGTCACCGTGATCTCGTTGCCGGGATTCTCGCCGGCATTGGCATAGCCGGCCGGCTGCACCTCGACGACGCGGTAGTCCGCGCCCACCAGCAGGTCGGCGAAGGCGTAGCCGCCCTGCGCGTCGGTACGGGTACGCGCCACCTCGTTGTTGGCGGCGTCGTAGAGGATCACCTCGACGCCTTCCAGGCCGCCGTTGGCCGCGCTGTTGTCGCCGCCGGCATCGCCGGCATCGAAGCCGCCGTTGCCGTTGCGGTCCACATAGACCGTGCCGGTGATGGCCGAGACCAGGATCTCGCCGAAGTTGTTGTTCTCCGACTTGCCGCCGGCGGCCAGCGGGATACCGCCGATCGCGCTCGGCAGCGTGTCCACCGCCGTCGCCGTGCCGCCGGTGCTGCCGGCGGTGGTGATGCCGTTGTGGGTGGTGGTGCCGTTGTACACCGGCTGCGCGGCCTGCTCGGTCACCGCATAGGTGCCTTCCAGCAGGTCGTTGAACACGTAGCGGCCGTCGCCGTCGGTGGTCGCCGCGGTCACCACGTTGCCCAGCGCATCGCGCGTGCCGGCCGGCAGTTCCACCTGCACGCCGGGCAGGCCCGGTTCGCCGGCGTCCTGGATGCCGTTGTTGTTGCTGTCCAGGTACACCACGCCCGACAGCGACGCGGCCAGTTCGCCGAAGTCGTTGCCGGTCGAACCACCCGCCGGCAGGTTGGTGATGGTCACCACATTGGTCGTGGCGCTGGCGCTTCCATTCTCCTTGCCGTCGGCCAGGCCGGTCGGCTGGGTCTGGGTGATGCGGTAGGTGTGGCCGATGGCCGCATCCGGGTAGCTGTAGCCGCCATCGCTGCCGGTCTGCTGGGTGTGCACCTGTGTCCACACGCCTGGCGCGGTCTCCTCCTCGATCACGATGGTGACGCCGCCGATCGGGGCGTCGGTGGCGGGATCGAAGTCGCCGTTGTCGTCGCGGTCCAGGTACACGGTGCCGCTGAGCGGTGCGCTCTTCAGCTCGCCGAACAGGTAGCCGGTGGCGTCCTCGCCGGCGGCCAGGCCGATGCCGCCCAGCACGTTGGCCGTGGTGTTGTTGCCCGGCGTGGCCGCGTTGCCGACGGCGTGCTTGCCGTCGATGTAACCGGCCGGCTGGGTCTGGGTGATGGTGTAGCTGCCTTCCAGCAGGTCGCCGAAGCGATACGCGCCGTTGGCGTCGGTGGTGGTGGTGCGGTTGACCGCCGCACCATTGACGTCGGTGCCGCTGAGCGTCAGCGTCACGTTGGCGATCGGGTTCTCGCCAGCGTCGTGCACGCCGTTGTTGTTGTTCGCCGCGGTGGCCGAGAAGTCTTCGTAGACCTCGCCCGACAGCGCGCCCAGCTTCTCGCCGAAGTTGTTGTTGGCCGAGCCGGTGGCCGGCAGCGCGGCGATGTCGATCGTATTGCCGGGGTTCTCCGCGGCATTGGCATAGCCCGCCGGCTGGGTTTCGACGATGCGGTACTTCTGGCCGACGGTCAGATTTTCGAACTGGTAATGGCCGTTGCCATCGGTCTGCACCGATACCGGGGCCGGGTCGTCGGCGGTGCCGAAGATGCCATCCGCACCGGCGCCCTGCAGCGCCACGGTCACGCCCTGCAGGCCGCCGTTGGGCTGCGAGTTGGCGCCATCGGGACCGCTGGCGTCGCCCGTGTCGAACCCGCCGTTGCCGTTGCGGTCCAGGTAGACCGTACCGGAAATGCCGGCCACGGCATCCTCGCCGAAGTTGTAGTTGGCGCCGTCCAGGCCGGAGGACAGGTCGATGCCCTCGATGCGGTCGGTGGTCGCGTCCTCGGCCACCACCGTGCCGCCGCCATTGCTGCCCACGTTCACCGCGGTCGGGCGGTTGCGGTACTCGCCGGTGCCCGGCAGCACTTCGCGCAGGATGTAGGTCAGCAGCGGATCGAGGTCGGTGAAGGTGTACTGGCCCGAGGCGGTGGTGGTAACGCTGGCGACCACCGTGCCGTCGGCCGCATCCAGCAGTTCCACGGTGGCGCCGGCGATGGCGCCGTCGCCCGCGTCGCGCACGTTGTTGTAGTTGCTGTCCACGTAGACGAAACCGGACAGCGACGGGCGCCGCACTTCGGGGAAGTTGTAGCGCACGGCGGCGGTATCGGCCGGCAGCGGGATGCCGCTGTAGGTCGAATCCGCGGTCTTGACCGGGGTAACGGCGTCGAAGCTGCCGCCCACGGAGGGCGCGTCGCCACCGGCGGTCGGCGGATTCACCGGGCCGTTGACATGGGTCGCCGGCTGGATCTGGGTCAGCGTGTAGCCGTCCGCGTCGGACGGGGGCAGATTGTCGAAGCGGTAGTTGCCGCTGGCATCGGTGGTGGTTTCGATGTAGCCGGTGGCGCCGCCCAGCGCATTGCCATAGGCGTCGGTGCCGCTCAGGCGCACCTTGACCCCGGAAATGCCCGGCTCGGCGGCCTGCTTGATGCCGCCGTTGGCGCCGCTGCGGTCGCTGTCCTCGAACACCGTGCCGGCCAGCGAGGACTTCTTCACCTCGACCGTCTTGGTGCTCTTGTCGTTGTTCGGATCCGGGTCGTACTGCTCGCTCTTGACCTCGGCGGTGTTGAGCGTCGGATTGGTCGCCGGCATCGCCGTCCAGCGCACCGGGACCAGGATGCGGGTCCGGCCGTCCAGCGCCAGGTCGCCCATGTGGCAGCTCACGGTGCTGCCGTTCAGCGCGCAGCTGCCGGTGCCGGTGGTGACCACGTCCGGGTCGGTGGTGCTGCCGATCTTCTGCCACAGGATGGCGCCCGCGCCGCCACGCACTTCCAGCCCGGCGGGCAGGGTGTCGGTGACGACCACGCCATCGCCGTTGACCGGGTTGGTGCCGCTGCGGTCGCGCGACAGGCTGTGGCCCGGCCCGCGGTTGTCGACTTCCAGCACGTACCAGAACGGCTGGTACAGGCTCACCGCCGCTGCGTCGGCCGGCAGCGGCTGCGCCGGATCGAGCTGCGGCTGGTCGATCACCGCCGTCTTGCTCATCTCCAGGTCGGCGCGGATGCGGATGGTGGTGGTTTCGCTGGCGCTGTTGTTGCCGACGTTGGTCTCGGCTTCGCTCGACGCCACGGTGACCGCGTTGGACAGCGTGTCGCCATTGGCTTCCGGCGAGTTGCCGTACTCGTAGACCAGGTACAGGTAGCTGGTCTGGCCGTTGGCGATCACGCCCGGCTGCAGCGGCGCGGTGCCCACGCCGGGCATGGTGCAGGTCAGCACCTGCGGCGCGCCGACGGTGGGGTTGCTGCTGCCGCCGGCAAGCGCGCAGGGGCTGGCCGGATCGGCGGCGGTCACCAGCGGACCGGTCATCGCGGTGGCGGTACCGGTGCGGGTACCGATGAAGGTCACCTCCACGTCGGGCCGCGGCGGGGTGAGGGTGTCGGTGATGGTGGTGCCGGTCGCCAGCGACGGGCCGTTGTTGCGGACGTTGAGCTGGTAGTAGATGTAGTTGTTCTGCTCCATGCCCGGGCGCGAGTCGTAGCCCAGCGGATCGACCGCGCCGGTGAAACCCTGGTCGACCTTGTTGATGATCAGGTCCACAGCACCGGCATCGAAGTTCAGCGTGGCGTTCTTGCTGTCGTTGCTGGGATCGCTGTTGTAGTCGTAGGTCTGCCCGCCCGGCAGGGTGCCGGACGTGGCATCGGGCGTGCCGTCGCCGTTGAAGTCGAAGTAGAAGTCGCCGGTGTTCTGGAAGGTGCGGCCGGTATTGGTGGCGTTGACGTTCGGACGGATCTTGACCGTCATGCTCTGCGAGTTGTTCCTGGCCATGCTGGCCAGCACCGGGCAGGTGATGACCAGCGGCGCGTCGCTGGCGCCGGTATTGGCATAGGACGTTCCGCCTGGCGCCGACGTTGTGGTGATGCCCGCGGCCAGCGGCAGCTGCACGCTGCAGGTGGTACTGCCGCTGCCGCTGCGCACCGCCGAGAGCAGCACGAAGCCCGCATCACCGGCCGGCAGGGTGAAGGTGTCGCGGAAGACCACGTCGGTCACCTGCGACGGCCCCTTGTTCTGGTAGCTGATGACGTAGGTGGTTTCCACGCCGGCACGCCCCGGAGTGCCGGAGGTGATGTTCTTGGCGGTGGTGGCCATGTCCGCCACTGGATGCACCTGCACCCAGTCCGAGGCCTGGTTGTTGGCGAAGTTGGTTTCGCCGATCGAACCGGCGACGCCGGCATCAATGGCGACGCCTGCGGTGTTGCACCAGCTGCCGGCAGGCATGGCGCCGCCGCCACAGGTGCCCGCCGAGCCCGACAGGCTGTCGATCATGCCGCGATTGACGCGGAAGCTGATGGTGGCGGGCGCGCCGCTGGACAGGGCGGCGCTGTTGGAGCGGATGACCAGGGTGCCGCCGGTGAGGTTTTGCGTCCAACCGGTGGGCAGGCCGGTGACATTGCTGACCGTGGTGACGCCGTTGATGAAGCCCGGGATCGGATCATTCACCACCACGCCGGTGGTCGGGTCGCCGCTGTTGCTGATGACCAGGGTGTAGGTCACGTAGCTCTCGGCCGTGGTCAGCACCTTGTCGCCGCCGAGCGGCGTGGTGGCCGATTTGGTGATGCCCAGGTCGGCGCGCTGGGTGGTGGCCCGCGCGCTGCCGCCGGTGCAGTCGTTGCTGGTGACCGGGTCGAGATTGATGCCGCCGCCGGTCAGCGGCTCCAGCGAGCCGCCGCTGCCGCCGGTGCAGGCCGTGTTGGTCAGGGTGGCGCCCGCCGCGCGCGCCAGCGTGTTCAACACCAGGTTGCGCGTGTTGCCGCCGGTCACAGGCACCGGATAGCCGCCGGCCTGCAGGTCGCAGGTAACGCGCTGCGCCGTGGTGCCATTCCATGCCTGGTTCACCGTACAGCTCCAGGCGTTGCTCCCGGTTCCCACCACGACCGGCGTCCCCGGCGCGATCGGGTTGCCGGAGGTATCCACCCATTCCTCGCCCAGGGCCAGGGTATCGACCACCTGCAGCTGGCCGGTGACGGTGCGCGGGCCGAGATTCTGCACCCCCATCGTCGAGGTCATCAGGCTGTCCAGACGGTTGCCGCCGGCATAGGTCGGTACCAGCGCGGGCGACTTCAACTTGCTCATCTGCAGGTCGGCGCCGTCGGGCAGCACGGTGAACGACACCGGACCGGTGTTGTTGCTGGTATCCGGATCGGGCGTGGTCGACGCCACCTGCGCGGTGTTGGTGACCGTGCCGCTGCTGTTCGGCCCGGTGGACGGTATCGCCGCCGTCACCGGGATGCTTTCCTCGACGCCGCTCGCCATGCTGCCGCTGCGGGTGCAGCTCACGCGCTGGTGGGTGGCGTCCAGGTTGCTGACGGTGCAGGTCCAGCCCGTGGCGGTCGGGGTGCCCTGGACCACGAAGCCTTCCGGCAGGTCGTCGGTGACGGTGACGCCGGCCGCGGCGCTGGGGCCGTCGTTGCGCGGGCGCAGGGTGAACGTCACGTTCTGCCCGGCCGATGCCGGCGCCGGATTGACCGTCTTGGTGATCCGCATGTCGGCACCGGCGGTCACCTGGGTACTGACGGTGGCGGTGTTGTTGTCCGGCAGCGGGTCCGGGGTGCCGCCGCCACTGACATTGGCGCCGTTGGTGATGGTGCCGCTGCCGACGCCCACCTTGGCGCGGAACTCGTAGCTGGCCGTGGCGCCATTGGCCAGGGTGCCGTTGTAGGTGGCGTTGGCGCCGTTGAACGCCCAGTTGGGTCCGTTGGCGCTGCCCGCCACCAGCGTCACATTGGCCGGCAGGGTATCGGTCACCGTGAAACCGGTGGCCGCGCTGGGCCCGTTGTTCTTGACCGTCAGCTTATAGGTGACTTCACCGCCCCCGATCACCGGGTCCGGCGTAGCGGTCTTGGACAGTTCGAGGTCGCTGGCCGCCTCCAGCGTGGTGGTCTGGGTGGCGCGGTTGTTGGTCTTGTTGGTGTCGGCGCCGTAGAACGGATCGGCGGCGGTCAGGCTGCTGATCGGCGTGTCCACGCCCGGCTGGGCCGCGGCATAGCCGATGGCGGCATCCAGCGTGATGATGGCCGGCTCGCTGCCGGCGGTGGAAACCCACAGGTTGAACGCGTAAGGCGTGGTGCCCGTGTTGTTCACGTTGAGCGTCGGGTTGGTGCAGACCACGCGGGTCGTGCCCGACGCTGCGACGCCGGCCACGCTGCAGCCATTCTGGATGGGGGCGGCCAGGGTGGTGCCTGCCGGCAGGTCGAAGATCGTCACCGTGCCGGTGGCGTTGTCGTTGGAGCCGTTGGTGACGCTGACCTGGTAGCGCACGCGGGTGCCTGCCGGCACCGGGTCGTACCCCGTGTCGTTGAAGGTGGTGACCTGCAGATCCGCCGCCATCAGCGGCAAGGGCAGAACCAGCAGCGCCGTCAGCAGCCTGCGCGCGATTGCGCGCGCCGCGCCTGCGAATCCATTTGCATGCGTGCGCGACGACGTCGCGCGACCGGCCTGATCGTGTGATTGGTACACGGGTTTTCCCCTGCCTTGCAGCTGTTGCGCCCCACCCGGCCTGCGGAGGACCGGGCCCTGCGTGTTGTCGGTGCCTGCCGTTCCGGCAGGCGTGAAACGCCCTTGCGGGCATCCGGGCGGCATTCTCGACAGCCGGCTTGGCCAAGGCAGTAGCAGTTCCTGTCGCTTCCTCACGATTTCTCACGGACCATCCGGACGATGGCCCTCGTGCGGGAACGGAAGATCAGGACTGCACAGGCACCAGCAGGTAGCCCGCTCCGCGCAATGCGCGCAGCGGCAGGACCAGGTGGGTGGCGTCGCGGACGCGGGTGCGCAGGCGGTGCACCAGCACTTCCAGCCGGTGCGGGTTGAAATCGTGGGGCGTGGACGTCAGCGCGGCGATCAGCCGCTCGCGGCTCACCGGGCTGCCGGGTGCGCGGAACAGTTCCTGCAGCACGGCGCGCTCGGCCGCCGACAGGGCCAGCGACCGGCCGTTGGGCGAGCACAGCTCCCAGCCGCCGGCGCGCAGGCTCCAGCCGGTGCCGGTGTCCGGCGCAGGTGCCGCGGCGCGCGCCGGTTCCGCTGTCTCGCGGTACGCGCTGCCGGCACGCGCGGCCATGCGCCGGTGCAGGCTGTGCAGGGCCGCCACCAGTACCGGCAGTTCCAGCGGCTTGGCCAGGTAGCAGTCCGCGCCTGCCGACAGGCCCTGCGCCATGTCGGCGGCGCCGCCACGTCCGGTGACCATCACGATGCCCATGTCGCCGATGCGGCGCAGGTGGCGGGCCGCGCTGAGGCCGTCCTCGCCGGGCAGCAGGACGTCGAGCACGACGATGTCGCAGGCATCCACCGCCAGTTCGCGGTACAGGGCTTCGACGCTGCCGATGCCGCGGACCACCGCGCCGTGCAGCACGAGTTCCTCGGCCACCAGGGCGCGCCACTCGGGATCGTCCTCGACCACCCAGACGCGTACCCCCTGCAACCGGCGCACCGCTTCCGCCAGCGGCGGTTCCTGCTTCGTTTCCAATGCCGACCCCCGTGCACGCCGGCCGCACGATGCGCGGCCCCGACGTCCGGGCTGGATTCTCGGCAGCCGCCGGAAAAGCGGCAGTATCAAAAACTCTCCGTCGCTCTCAATGATTCACGGGCAAGGCGCGCAACGGCGCGGCATCGATGATCGACATCGTTTTCCAACGCACCCGTTGCAACGGGCGGGAACCGGCGCCGGTTCTCCCGTCAGGCGACGGCGGTCTGGTCGGATACCAGCATGTAGCCCATGCCGCGCAGCGCGCGTACCGGCAGCGTGGCGCCGGTGGCGTTGCGCACGCGGGCGCGCAGGCGGTGCACCAGCACTTCCAGCCGGTGCGGATCGAAATCCCAGGGCTGGTCGGTGACCGCGGCGATCAGCCGCTCGCGGTCCACCGCCTCGCCGGGCGCGGCGAACAGTTCGCGCAGGAAGCCACGTTCGGCCACGGTCAGGGTGAGCGCCCTGCCGTTCGGTGCATGCAGATCCCAGCCGTCCGAGCGCAGGTTCCATTCGGCGTCGGCATCCCCGGCGGCGGCAGGCGGCCGGACCGGCGCGGCCAGCGACATGCGCCGGTGCAGGCTGTGCAGGGCGGCCACCAGTACCGGCAGTTCCAGCGGCTTGGGCAGGTAGACGTCGGCGCCGAGCGAGAGCCCATGGGCCATGTCGGCGGTGCCGCTGCGACCGGTGACCAGCACGATGCCCATGCCGTCCATGCGCCGCAGGTGGCCAGTGGCGCTCAGTCCGTCCTCGCCCGGGAGGCCGACATCGAGCACGAGGATGTCGCAGCGGTCCACTGCCAGTTCGCGATAGAGCGCTTCGACGCTGTCGATGCCACGCACGTCGGCGCCGTGGTGTTCGAGCTCGTCAACCACCATCCCGCGCCACTCGGGGTCGTCCTCCACGACCCATATCCTGACGCCATCCAGCCGGCGTGCGACGTCGGCCGCCGAGGGTTCCCGATCCATCTCCATCAATGCTTCCCCAAGGCCTGTGCCCGGCCTGTTCGCCGGAACATTCTAGCCAGTGGCGCCGCGGGGCGTCCGGATGCGTTGAAGGGAGGATGGCGGCGTGTTCAGGAACACGCCGCCATCCCCGGTTGCCGCAGCCCTTACTCCCGCGGCAGGCCCATCTCGGCCAGCAGCGCCGGCGCCGGGTAGACCTTGGCCAGCAGCCAGCGCAGATAGCGCATGTCCACGTGCACGGCGCGCTTGTAGCGCGGATCGAACCACCAGCTGGCGCTCACCGACTCCCAGTTGGAATCGAAGTTCAGGCCGATCAGTTCGCCCTTGGCGTTGAGCACCGGCGAGCCGGAATTGCCGCCGGTGGTGTCCAGGTTGGTCAGGAAGTTGACCGTCTGTGTCTTCAGCACCGGATCGGCGGTGCTGCCGAAATCGCCCCTGGCGATCGCCGCCAGCAGCGGCCGGGGCGCATCGAACGGCACCGTGTCGGTGTTCTTCTCGACGATGCCGGCCACGGTTGTAACCGGCGAGTAGCTGACCGCATCGCGCGGATGCAGCGCCTCGACCTTGCCGTAGCTGATGCGCAGCGTGCTGTTCGCATCCGGGTACACCGCGCGGCCCTGCTTCGCGCGCCAGGCGAACAGCGCCTGCATGTAGGACGGGCGCAGGCGCAGCTGTTCGCCTTCGCGTTCCTTGCTCCCGCGTTCGGCGTCCAGCTGCGCCGCCACCAGCGCGGCGGCGGCCGTCACCAGCGGGTCGGCCTCGATGGCAGCGCCCTTGCGCGCGGCCTCGAAGCGCGACAGGCGCTGCGCTTCTTCGCCCAGCTTCGTGTCCGCGTACAGCGCATCCAGGCGCCGGGCCAATTCGGCCGGCGTGCGTCCGAACAGGTTGTCGTAGTGCGCATCGCGCTGGCCATCCGGCAGCTGCTGGTAACGCGTGAGCAGTGCGGTGAGGATAGCCTTCTCCACCGCCGGGTCGTAGCGTCGCTGCACCTGCCTGAGCACGCCCTCGATCAGCGCCTGGTCGCGCTGCTGGTAGCCGCTCTCGCGTTCGGCATCGGGCCTGGCCGATTCGATGCGCAGGCGCTCCAGCAGCAGGGCCGAGCGCAGCAGCTGGGTCTGGCTGGACATCAGCCCCACCAGGAACTCGCTGGCGCCCGCCTCGCGGTCGGCGGCCAGCGAGGCGAACAGGGCATCGATGTCCGCCTTGTACCTGCCGTCGGTGGCGGCCAGCATCGCCTGCTCGTCCTGCGCGCGCTGGGCCTTGGCGTCGCTGCGCAGCAGGCCTTCCAGCTCGCCCGCGGCGCGCTTGCGGTTGTTCTTCAGCGACTGCAGCTGCGAGGCGTAACGGGTGCGCGCATCGGCATTGCCCCTGCCCTGCGCCTCGATGGTGTCGATCAGCTGCTGGAACACCTCCACGCGGCGCGGCAGCACGGTGTCGATCTGGTTGGCGAACTCGGCGGCGGTGCGCAGCCGGTAGGTGACGCCCGGGTAACCGGCGAGCATGGCGTAATCGCCCTCCTTCGGTCCGTCCAGCGACATCTTCAGGTGCGCCGGCGGGTGGTAGGGCACGTTGTCCTTGCTGTACGGCGCCGGCTTGCCGTCCTTGCCGACGTAGGCGCGCAGCAGGGTGAAATCGCCGGTGTGGCGCGGCCACATGAAGTTGTCGATCTCGTCGCCGTAATTGCCGATCGCGCGCGGCGGCGCGTAGACCAGGCGGATGTCGGTCAGCTCCAGCTGGCGGATGCGGTAGAAATCGCTGCCGTAATACATGTTCGCCACCGAGCAGCGCACGCCGCCCTCGGCCTCGCAGTCGGCGACGATGCGCTTGCGCGCGCGCTCCACCGCGTCGTAGTAGGCGCGGCCGGTATTGCCGCGCGCGTCCTTCAGCACGTCGTCGGTGACCTTGTCGAAGCCCACCGTCACCAGCACGCGGTAATCCGGATTGGCGGCGCGCTCGTCGTCGCGGCCCTGCGCGATGAAACCGTCGTCGATGTAGTTGTGCTCCTTGCTGGCGTTGTACTGGATCACCCCATAGGCGACGTGGTGGTTGGTCAGCAGCAGGCCGTCGCCGGAAACGAACGAGCCGGTGCCGCCGCCCACCCGCACCACCGCGCTCAGCGGCGGCGCGGTGACGTCGGCCAGTTCCTTCGGGTCGCCCTCGAAGCCGGCCTCCTTCAGCGTCTTCGCCAGTTCGGGCAGCTGCGTGGGCATCCACATGCCCTCGTTGGCGTTGGCGTTGGCGGCGGCAGCCAGGCTCATGCCCAGCGCCATGGCGGCGGCAAGCGGTGTGCGCTTCATTGGAACTCCAGCGGATTACGGTACAGCCGCCGACAGTAGCCGCGCCCCGGAAGGCGGGCAACCGCCAACGGTCACGATGCCGCTATCCTGCGCCGATGCGCATCCTGCCGACTTTCCTCGTGCTGGCATCCACGCTGCTCGGTGCCTGTTCCGGCGACCAGCGCGCCACCGACCCGGCCGCCGGCCCCGCCCTGCGCCTGCAGGCCGAGCCGTGGCGCCTGCCCGCCGATACGGTCGCCGCGCAGCCGGACCTGGTGGCCGCGCCCGACGGCAGCCTGCTGCTGTCGTGGCTGTCGCCCGACGCCACGGGCCACCAGCTGCGCTATGCGCGCTTTTCCGCCGGCCAGTGGCAACCGGCGCTGCCGATCGCGCGCGGCGACGACTGGTTCGTGAACTGGGCCGACACGCCGCACCTGGCCGCCAGCGCCGATGGCGCCTTGTGGGCGCAATGGCTGCGCCGGTCCGCCGGCAACCCGCATGCCTACGACGTGCAGCTGGCGCGCTCGGCCGACGGCCGGCAATGGTCGGCGCCGGTCACCGTGCACGACGACGGCACCGCCACCGAGCACGGTTTCGTTTCGCTGTGGCCGGAAGGGGCCGACGGCATGGGCATCGCCTGGCTGGACGGGCGCCATACCGCTGGCAGCGCCCACCATGGCGGCGGCGCGATGACCCTGCGCAGCGCGCGCTTCGACGCCGGGCTGCGCAGGCACGACGAGCGGGAGCTGGACGCGATGACCTGCGACTGTTGCCAGACCGGCGCCAGCGTGGCCGCCGACGCCACGCTGCTGGTGTATCGCGGCCGCGACGCCGGCGAGATCCGCGACATCCACCTGCGTCGCCACACCGCCGGCGGCTGGCAGCCGGCACGGCGCGTGCACGCCGACAACTGGACCATGCCGGCCTGCCCGGTGAACGGCCCCGCGGTGACCGCACGCGGCAACGATGCGTGGGTGGCGTGGTACACCGCGCCGCAGGGCGAGCCGCGGCTGCGCATCGCCCACAGCCGCGATGGCGGCGCCACCTTCGGCGCGCCGCGCGAACCGGACCGCGGCATCGAGGTGCAGGGCCGGGTGCAGCTGGCCGCCGACGCCGGCGGTGTCTGGCTGGCCTGGCTGCGCGAGGACGCCCATGCGCAGTCGCTGTGGCTCGCCCGCTACACCCCCGCGCTGCAACACGAACTCGGCCGCCTGCAGGTGGCGACGCTGCACGGCCGCGGGCGCGGTACCGGCTTTCCGCGCCTGCTCGCCGCCGGTGGCCGCGCGCACCTGGTGTGGACCGACGTGGCCGATGGCCGGCCGCTGCTGCGTGGCGCGGTCGTCTCGGCGCTGCCGGCCGGGGGCGCGCCGTAAGCCGCGACCGGTTGCGCGCGCACCGCGGCCGCGTGCGGTGTCCGGCGCCACCGGGGCGCACCTGGCAAGAGCGCATTCCAGTGGCCGATGAAGGCTTCATCGGCCTAGCTTCAGCGCGCGCTGAAGTGCGTGCAGGCGGGCTCCCGCAGAACCGCCGCGGGCAGCCCGGGCCCGGTGCCTGCTACTTCTCCTTGCGCCAGTTCACCGACCCCCGGTTCTCCACGGTGCTGGATTCCACTTCGATGTCGAAGCCGCGGCGCAGCAGGTACTTCAGGGTCAGCACCGAGCCGCTGCCGATCAACGAGACGCCGTAGCCGACGTAGAGCCTGGGGGTGATGAATTTGCCCACGCCGAGCACGGCGCCGCCCAGCGCGCGCGACTGGCTGACGCCGGCGTCGTCGAGGCCGAGCTTGGCGCCGACCTGCGCGGCGAGCAGGCCGCTGCCGGCCGACAGCGCCGCCGAGGCGGCGTTGACCTGCTGCGCCTGGTCGCTGCTGGCCATGCTCAGGCTGCGGCCGAGCACCAGGTAGGACAGCGCCTCGGACTGCGACATCGCCGGGTCGGACCACACGTCCACGCGCGGCTGCTGCGCGCGGCCGGTGACGACGATGCCGGCGGTGACCTCGCCGATGCCGCGCTGGGCGCGGATGTTGATGCGCGGGTCGGAAACCACGCCGTGGTTCCACAGCAGCTGGCCCTGGGTGATGGTCAGGTCCTGGCCGTAGGCCTTGTAGCGGCCGCTGACTTCCAGCCCGCCGTTGGCGGTCATCTCGCGGCCGGGACGCGCGCGCACCTGGAGCTTGCCGGTCAGCGCGCCCTTCAGGCCGAAGCCGCTCATCTTCACCTGGTCGCCGAGGCTGACCGCCAGGTCCATGTCCAGCGGCGAGGAACGCGATTCCTCCGGATCGACCGGGTCGAGCACCACCACATCCTCGGACACCGAGGTGCCGCGGTCCAGGCGCTCCAGGTCGATCGCCGCCTCGGGCACGTGCACGCTGCCGCGCAGTTCCATGGCGGTGCCGGCCAGGGTGAAGTCGAGGTCGGGGTTGGCGACCACGCGCAGCTCGCTGGTGTTGGACACCAGCACCTTGTCGCCGCCGATGTGCAGCTGCAGCGGCTGCGCGTCGCCGAACCAGGACAGCCCGCCCTGCACCTTCAGCGCGCCTTCGCCGCCGGTCTTCACCTCCGCGGCGATGCGCGCCGAGCCGTCGGGCTGGGCGGTGAAGCTGCCCTTGCCTTCGCTCAGGGTCAGGCCCAGCGCCGGGAACTCGCCGGTGAAATCGCTGAGTTTCGCCTCGCCGCCGAGCGTGGGCTGCGCGCGCGTGCCGCGCAGGCTGACGTGGCCTTCGACCAGCCCCTTCGGCCGCACCAGGTCGGGCGAGAACAGCTCCATCCAGTACAGCCGCGACATGTTCAGGTACAGCTCGCCATTGAGCGCGGCGTCGGGCTCCCAGCCGGTCTGCACCTTCGCATCGACGAAGCCGTCGCCCTGGAAGCCGACGCCGAGGTAGCCGTTGATGCCGCCGGGCTGCATGTCGACGTTGACGGAGAAATGGTCGTAGCGCACCAGTTCGCCGCGGGCGTTGTCGCCCAGGCGGATGCCGCCTTCCAGCGACGCGACCTTGAAGCTGCCTTCCCAGGCCTTGCCGCGCGGGCGCAGTTGGCCGTCGAGGGTGAGTTCGCCGCGCAGGTACATGCGCCGGCCGGCGTTGGGCGGCAGCCACGGCTGCACCAGCGCCAGCGGCAGCGCGTCGCCGCGCAGGCGCACGCCTTCGCGCGGCCACTCCGCGCTGGCGCACAGCGCGCCGCCGGTTTCCGAGCCCAGGCAGGTATCGCCCAGGCTGAAGTCGCTGCCCTGCACCGCGAACGCGGCCGGCTGCCGCAGCTGCCACGGCGCGCCCTTGACCGGCGCCACCCGCAGCGAAGCCAGTTCGCCGCGCCACGCCTGCCCGGCCTGGCGCACGCTGCCGGCCAGCGCCAGCGCGCCCAGGTCGTTGCCGGCCTCCGCGTCCACGCGCAGGTCCTGCAGGCTGCCGCGCGCGTCGATGCGCAGCCGGTCGAGCAGCATGCCCGCCTGCACCGCGTTGGCCTGCACCTGCAGCGCGCCATTGTCACCGCGCCAGGGCAGGCGGCCGTTGATGCTGACCTGCCCGGCCTTCCAGTCGTCCCACTGCAGGCCATCGCCACGCAGGTCGGCGCTGATGTCTGGTTGCGCCGGCGTGCCGCGCACCTGCACGCTGCCGGCCAGGCTGCCGCTGGCGCCCGGCAGCAGGTCGGACAGATGCAGCGGCTGCAGCTTCGCGTCCACGTCCAGGCGGTCGCCGACCTTGCCCCTGGCCTCGATATGGCTGTCGCCCAGCACCAGGCGCAGGTCGCCCTCGCCCTGCGTACCGCGCAGCGCCACCTTGGCGCGCGCATCGACGCTGCGTCCGCGCAGGCGACCGCGCAGCTGCGGCACGTCCAGCGTGGCTTCGACGCGCAGGTCATCGGTGCCGGCCGGCGGCGGCAGCTGCTTGCCGGTGGAGGCGAGCGTGCCGGACAGGTTGCCTTCCCAGCCCGGCAGGAAATAACCGGGATCGAAGCTGGCCAGGCGCGCGTCCACGTCCCACGACAGCACCGGCGCCCACGCCGCCGAGCCGGTGAGGTCGAGCGAACCGCCGGGCGTGATCGCCTTGAGCTTCTCGATGCGCGCCTGCTGGTCGCTGCCGCGCACGTCGAAATCGAGGCTGGCGTCCTGCGCCTCGCGCGCGACCTCGGCCTTGCCGATCGCCGCCCAGTTCTTCAGGTTGCCGGCCACGCCCAGGCGCGCTTCCTTCAGGTGCATCGGCACCGGCGCGATCTCCGGCGCCGACGGATCGGGCGCGGGCGTCCAGGTCAGCTGGTGGGCCACCACCGCGAAGCGGAAGCCGGGATTCTGGGTATCGCTGAAATCGGCGCTGCCCTGCAGGCGCACGCTGCCGCCGAAGGCTTCGGCCACCAGCGGCGAGACGGTCAGCACCTGGTTGTCGATGCCGATGTTGGACGGCGCCAGTACCAGTTCCTGGTCGCCCTGGCGCACGCGGCCCTGCAGCCGCGCATTGCCGCCGCGGCCACGCGCGGTGAAGTCCAGCGCCAGCGGCGCGGGCGCCTGTGCCAGGTACTGCGCCGGCACGAGCTGGCCCAGGTCCAGTTCCTCGCTGCGCGCGGCCACGTTCCATACCGGGTCGGTGCGGCCGTCGAGCACCAGGCTGGCCTGCAGCGGCCTGGGCGCATGGCCGGCCAGCGCCACCTCCATGTGCGCCAGGTCGCCGCGCGCCACCAGCCCCAGCCGCGCGCGCGGCTGGCCCGGCCGCGCCGGCATCAGCGCGCGCACGGTGAGGTCGGTGCGGTAATCGCGGCGCGGCAGGTAGTGGCCGTCGATGCGGAAATCGCCCAGGTTGCTGGCGACCTGCAGCTGGGTGGCGCGGAATTCGCCGTCGGCCGCCTCCAGGCCGCCGCGGAGGCGGGTGATGTCGATCGGCGGCGCGTCCGGCTGCACGATGCGCAGGCCGTCGATCTCGATGGTGTCGGCCTGCAGCGCCAGCGGCAGTTCGATGGCCGGCAGCACGTCGGGCCAGCGCGGCAGCTCGAACGGCTTGTCTTCCGACGGCCCCAGCTCCAGCTGCGCATTGCTGATCCGCAGCAGGTCCAGGCGCAGCTTGCGCCCCAGCAGCGGGCGGATGTCCGGGTCCAGGTAGGCCTGTCCGGCGCTGAAGTGGATGTCCTCGTAGCGGAAATCCAGGTCGTGCAGCACCAGCGGCCCGGCCAGCGGACCCTCGACCCGGCTCCAGGTCAGCGACGAATTGGCGGGCAGCCGCGCCACTACCTGCGCCAGCAGCACGTCGCGCCCGGCCACGGTCTGCAGCAGCCAGTACAGGGCAACCAGGGCCAGCACCGAAACCACGCCGATGCCGATGCCGCTGCGGATCGCCAGCGTGCGCATGCGCGCCCGGCGCCGCGCGCGCAGCTCGGCGATGCGCGCCTCGCGCTCCTCGGGGGTGATGTCGGCGGAGGCGGCGGGATCGGGGCGGCGGCTCACAGGTCGGCTCCGATGTTCAGGTACAGCTGGAACTGCGAATCGGGGTGGTTCAGGCCATGGGCGATGTCGATGCGCACCGGCCCGACCGGCGATTTCCAGCGCACGCCGAAGCCGACGCCGGTGTGCAGGTCGATGGTGGTGTCGAAGGCGCTGCCGGTGTCCACGAACACCGCCGCGCCCCACGGGCCGCCGCCGAAGTAGTGCTCGTACTCGGCCGAGCCGACCACCAGGTGCTTGGCGCCGAGCGCGTACTTGTCCGGCGCCGGCGTGCGCGGGCCGACCTCGCGCCAGGCATAGCCGCGGATCGAGCGGTCGCCGCCGGCGAAGTAGCGCAGGCTGGGCGGCATCGCCACCAGGTCGCTGGTCCAGGTGGTGCCCGCCTGGCCGCGCAGGATCAGGCGGTCGGCATCGCCCAGCGGCATGTACCAGCGCAGCGTGGCGTCGGCCTGGATGAAGCTGGTGTCCGAACCGGCGCCCTCGATGCCGCCGCGCAGGGTGGCGTTGCCGCTGAAGCCGCGGCGCGGGAAGGTCTTGTCGTCCACGTCCACGTAGTCGGCGGTCAGCTGCGGGTATACCAGCGTCGAATACTGGTAGACCGCGTCGGTGAACTGGTCGCCGGAACTGTAGCGCCAGCGCTCGCGCAGCGCGTTGATGGAGGCGATGGCGGTCCAGTGCTCGTTGATCTCGCCGCTGCGACTGCCGATGAGCTTGAAGTTGCGCATGTCGATGTAGCGCGTCTGCTCGTCGTAGGCGCTGGCGGCGAAGGTGTACCAGCCATCGAGCCAGCGGAACGCCGGAACGCGGTAGCTGGTGATCAGGCTCTTGCGCTTCTGCGCGTAGTCCAGCTGTGTATTGAGCTTGTGGCCGCGGCGGTTGACGTAGCGCCGCTCGACGCCGCCGCGCACACCCGCGCCGCTCTCGCTGCCGTAGCTCAGGCCGGCGGTATAGATGGTGCGCTTGGCCAGGGTGAGGCTGACGTCCACCGGCACCTCGCCGTCGCCATAGGCGTCCTCCGGGTGCGGCTGGATGTCGATGGTGCTGAAGTAGTCCAGCTTGGTCAGCGATTCGCGCAGGCGGTCGAGCTTGCCCTCGTGCCAGTAGCTGCCTTCCTCCCAGTACACCAGCGGGTCGAACAGCCCCGGGCGGAAATAGTCCTGGTTGAAGCTGATCCGGCCCATGTTGTAACGGCGGCCGCTGTCCCAGCTCAGGAAGATGTCGGCGGCGTTCTCGGCGCGGGTGATCTCGACCTTGCGCTGGGTGAAGTCCGAGTCGAAGTAGCCGCGCTCGGACAGGCGCCGGGTGATGACGACCTTGCTGGCCTCGTAGGTGCTGTGGTCGAACGGCGCGCCCTCGCGCGGCTGGAAATCCTCGAGGTCCTGCTGCAGGTAGCGGTCGCGCGCGGCCGGGCCGGTGATGACCACCTCCGAATGGCGCACCCGCACCGGCTCGCCCTTGTCCACCTGGATCACCACCCGCACCGTGTCGCCCTCGCGCGGCGCTTCCACGGTGATGGTCGGGTTGTAGTAGCCGAACGGCTCCAGCGCCTGCCGGGTCTGCCGCTCGGCCTGCGACAGCAGGTATTCCAGGCGCGATTCGCCCTGCACCTTGCCGATGGTGTCGTACAGCGACAGCGAAACCTCGATGTTCTCGATGATGGCCGCGTCGTCGCCCTTGTCCAGCCCCTTGATCTGCACCTTGTCGATCGTGCCGCGGGCATGGGCGAAGGGAACGGCGGCGAACATGGCCAGAAAAAGGGGAAATGCGAGGTTCTTGGGCAGCATCGCGACAGCATACCGGTCGCTCGTGAAGGCCGGAATCATCACGTCGGTTTCACCCGGACGGTTAAATTATCGTAAACGCACCAGCCCCTCCGGCCATTCATGCATCGTTGCGGCGGCGCCGCGAACGAACCCGCTCCTGGAAGAGCGTCCGGACCGACTGGGTCCCGCCGTCCACCCGCCGCGAGCCAGGAATCCAAACCCATGAAACGCCAGTTGCTGAGCGCCGCCATCTGCGCGGCCATCACCGCCTATTCCCCGCTGTCCTCCGCCCAGTCCCAGGACACCACCAGCGGGAACAACGTGGAGACGCTCGACCGCATCACCGTCACCGGCTCGCTGATCCCGCAGGTCCAGGTGGAAACCGCCACGCCGATCACCTCGATCACCGCGCAGGACATCCAGAAGCAGGGCTTCAAGGACGTCTACGAGGTGCTGCGCTCGCAGCCGCTGGCCACCGGCGCCGTGCAGGACAGCCAGTTCTCCGGCGGCTTCACCCCCGGCGCCAAGCCGATCAGCCTGCTGGGCCTGGACCCCGGCTTCACCCTGGTGCTGATCGACGGCCGCCCGATGGCCGACTACCCGCTGCTCTACAACGGCCAGAGCAACTTCGTCGACCTGGCCAGCATCCCCACCGCGATGGTCGAACGCATCGACATCGCGCCCGGCAACCAGTCGTCGATCTACGGCTCCAGCGCCATCGCCGGCGTGGTCAACATCATCCTGAAGAAGAAGCTGGACGGCACCCAGATGAGCTTCCGCATGGGCGCCTACGATGGCGGCGGCGGCGGCAACCAGCGCTTCCAGCTGACCAGCGGCCGCAGCTGGGACCAGCTGGACCTGACCGCCGGCCTGCAGCTGAGCAACCAGGACCCGATCTACGGCTTCAACCGCAAGGATTTCGATTCCACCAACGACAACCCCGATGTCGCCGCCCGCTATGGCAGCCGCACCTTCGTGCACAACGCCAGCAGCGGCGCCTACATCGACCCGGGCGAGGCCGCCTGCGCACCGCTGTCCGGGCTGTTCGGCGGCACCACCATCTACGACACCCGCCCCGGGCGCGGCAACTACTGCGGCAGCCGCTACGAGCCGGGCTATTCGACCATCCTCAACAAGGAACGCAGCGCGTCGGGCTACGCCAACCTGAACTACGCGCTCAACGACAGCACCGACGTCTACGCCACCGTGCTGCTCAACCGCACCAAGAACGAGAGCAACTCCGGGTCGCGCTTCTGGCAGCCCTCGATCGATACCAGCGGCTACATCTTCAACAACCTCACCGGCGACCTGGAGAGCTACCAGCGCATCTTCTCGCCGGAGGAAACCGGCGACCGCGACTTCAACAACGAGCGCCAGACCGCCGATTCCTACAACGTCGCCCTGGGCATCAAGGGCACGGTGGGCCAGTCCAACTGGGACTACAACGCCTACTACGCGCGCTCGGAGTACCACATCGACAGCCGCCAGTGGTGGCCGCTGAAGGACAAGATGGAGGACTTCTTCCGCGAGCACTTCCTGGGCCCGCAGCTGGGCGACTATTACGGCTACCCGATCTACGAGCCCAACGACGCCGGCTTCTACCAGCCGCTGACGCCCGAGCAGTACCGCAGCTTCCAGGGCGAGATCCGCACAAAGTCCAAGACCTGGACGCAGAACGTCAACCTGCAGTTCACCAACACCGCGCTGTTCTCGCTGCCGGCCGGCGACGTCGGCTTCGCCGGCGTGCTGCAGGCCGGGCAGCAGTCCTGGAGCAACCCCACCGACCCGCGCGTGGTCAACGACCAGTTCTGGGGCCTGAGCGGCACCCAGGGCGCGGGCAAGCGCGACAACTGGGCCGCCGCGGTGGAACTGCGCGTGCCGATCTTCAGCCGGCTCACCGCCAGCCTGTCCGGGCGCTACGACGACTACAAGAACAAGGGCGGCGGCAGCGATTCGCGCGCGACGTGGAAGGCGGCGCTGGAGTACCGGCCGCTGGATTCGCTGCTG
Organism: Stenotrophomonas sp. Steno-Z2; assembly: GCF_056393235.1. Classification (NCBI taxonomy): domain Bacteria; kingdom Pseudomonadati; phylum Pseudomonadota; class Gammaproteobacteria; order Lysobacterales; family Lysobacteraceae; genus Stenotrophomonas; species Stenotrophomonas sp. Steno-Z2. The sequence continues at coordinate 995,541 of NZ_JBWJOY010000001.1, forward strand.
TTCCGCGCCAACTACGCCACCGCGTTCAAGTCGCCGGACATGGCCTACGTGTTCGCCGGCGACAGCGGTTTCTACACCTTCGTGCCCGACTACTACCGCTGCGCCACCGAGGAACCCGGCGTGCCGATCAGCCAGTGCTCCTACAACGACGAACAGGTGCGCGGCTCGCGCGCGGGCAACCCCGACCTGAAGTCGATCACCGCCAAGTCGTGGGGCGGCGGCGTGGTGTGGTCGCCCAACGCGCAGTTCACCGTCAGCGCCGACTACTACCGCATCAAGATCGACAACAAGGTCGCCGACCTGGACCTGGACCTGCTGCTGCGCAACGAGGCGGCCTGCCGCCAGGGCCAGCTGGATGCCAGCTCGCCCACCTGCGTCGATGCCCTGCAGCGCATCGGCCGCGCCGGCGCCAACGCGCCGCAGCCCAACCAGATCAACACGGTGGCGGTGAACCCGATCAACGTGGCCAAGGAGGACGTCAGCGGCATCACCGCCAACATGGACTACCGCTGGGCCACCGATGCGTGGGGCAGCTTCATGCTGGGCGCGCGCTACAACGTCACCCTCAAGCACGAAAGCCAGCAGTACCCGGAAGACCCGGTGATCGACCTGCTGCGCGACCCGTACTACTCCTCGGAGTTCAAGAACATCTTCAGCGCCACCCTGGGCTGGCAGATGGGCGACTGGACCACCACCCTGTACGGCATCCGCTACGGGCGCACGCCGAACTTCGCCGCGCAGGACAGCACCGAGGGCTATGCCGCCGACAACGCCGGCAAGGTCAAGGCATGGACCACCTTCAACCTGACCCTGGACTACGCGGTGACCGACGACGTTTCGCTGAGCCTGACCGCCAACAACCTGACCGGCGAACGGCCGCCGCGCGACCGCACCTATACCAGCTACCCGTACTACAACATCTTCAACTACAACGGCTACGGCCGCTCGTACATGCTGGAAGTGAACTGGCGGTTCGGACGCAGCCAGTAATCCGCGCGGTCAGGGGACGGAACGGGGGCGGCCATGGCCGCCCCTGTTTCATCCGGCCGCCCGCAGGCGCTCGCGCAGCGGTGCGAGCGGCCCGGCGTAGCGCCGCCATTCCTCGACATTGCGTGCGTGCACCGGCTCGCGCACCTGCACGCTGCTCAGCGTGGCGGTGGCCGCGGCGTTGCGGGTCAGGTCGCTGGCGCCCTGCTCCGGGGCCAGCCCGCAGCGGCCCAGCACCTGCGCCAGCGCGGCCTCGGGATCGCGCACCATCGCTTCGTAGTCGATCTCGAGCACCCGCCCGGGCAGGTGCCGCTGCCAGGCGCGCATCAACCCGGCGTAGGCGTGGTGGTGCGCGGCCAGGGCGTCGAGGTCGTAGCTGTAGCCGTAGGAGTCGCCGAACATCGCCCGGTAGTTGGAGAAGCACACCGCCATCGGATCGCGCCGGACATGCACGACCAGCGCCTGCGGCAGCGCGCGGGCGATGGGCCCGGCCAGCAGGTAGTTGGGCGGCAGCTTGTCGATGAAGCGGCGCTGGCCCTGCAGCCGCCAGCGCACCTGCCGCAGATAGCCCCGGCCGATGGCGCGGTAGTCCAGCGATGCCAGCGCCTGCAGCAGCGGCGGGTCCAGCAGCGCGCGCCCGGCCTGGTCGGCGGCCCAGCGCAGCTGCTGGGCGAAATCGCCCAGTTCGCCGGCCGACGCCACCTGCGAATGATTGCCGAGCATGCGCTCCAGCACCGTGGTGCCCGAGCGCGGCATGCCGACGATGAAGATCGGCTGGGCACCGCCGTCGTCCTCGACGCCGTCGGCCACGGCGAAAACGCCATCGGCCGCCAGCCGCGCCATGGCGTCGTGCTGGGCGGCGTCGGCCAGCCGGTCGTGGCGCAGCCGCCGCCACATCACCGCATTGCCGTGGCGCAGCGCGTCCCAGGCGCCATCCAGGTCGCCAAGGTCTTCCAGTTCCTTGTACAGCGCGAACCACAATGCCGCGGCGTCCTCGCTGTCGGCGGTAACCGCCTGCAGCTGCCGGCGCAGCGCGTCGACATGGTGGTCGCCGGCGTGCCAGCGGCGCAGGCGCGCGCGCGTCAGCGCGGCGCGGCCATGGCCCGGGCGCAACTGCAGGCAGCGCGCCAGCGCCTGCCCGGCCGCGTCCAGTTCGCCGTTGAACTGCAGCTGCACGCCGAGGAAGTAGTGGAAGTCGGGGTTGTCGAAACCGGCCGCGGCGGCACGCCGCATCAAGCGCAACGCATCGGCATGCAGGCCCAGCGACTGCAGCACGTGGGCCAAAGCCGCCAGGGTGGACGCATCGTCGCAGCGCGCCACGCAGGCCTGCCGCATCAGCGTCGCCACGCCTTCGCTGTCGCCCACCCGCAGCAGCGCCTGCGCCACCCGCAGCAGCAGGGCCGGATCGTCGTATTCCTGCGTGGCCGCCAGCTGCAGCTGCTGCACGGCTTCGCGCAGGCGCCCCTGGGCCAGCACCGTGCCGGCCAGCATCACCCGCGCATAGGCATGCGCGGGCTGCCGTTCCAGCACCGCCAGCAGGTGCCGGCGCGCTTCCGGCATGTCGCGCCGGGCCAGGGCGGCCTGCGCGCACTGCCAGGAGGCGGCGGCGTCCATGCCTCAGCCGGACAGGTGCTCGATGGCGGCCACGCTGCCCAGGCGCTCGCCCAGGGTACGCAGCAGCGCCAGGCGGTTGCCGCGCAGGGCCGGGTCTTCGGCGTTGACCATGACCCCATCGAAGAACGCGTCGACCTGCGGGCGCAGCCGCGCCAGGCGGCCGAGCACGCTGACATAGTCCTTGTGCGCCAGCGCGGCGCCGGTGTCGTCGATGGCCGCGGCCACCGCTTCGGCCAGTTCGCTCTCGGCCGGCTCGCGCAGCAGCGACGGATCGAGGGTGCCGGGAATGTCGCCCTGGGCCTTGCGCAGGATGTTGCGGATGCGCTTGTTGGCCGCGGCCAGCGCCTCGGCCTCGGGCAGCTGGGCGAAGGTGCCGATGGCGTCGATGCGGCGGTCGAAGTCGTACAGCGAGGCCGGCCTCAGTTCGGCCACGGCGTTGAAGTGCGTGGCGGGCACGCCCTTGTCGCTGTAATAGCCCCTCAGGCGGTCGATGACGAAATCAAATATCTCAGCAAGCTCTTTATTGGTGAACTCAGAGGTGCTCTCTTGCGAGACCTCCACCTTTGCGCCCTTCAATGCTGCATCCATCGCAGCCTCTGTCTTGCGGGCAGCAGCTGTGGCAGCGATATCTTCATTGACACGTGAATAGGCTTCGTAAATTAGGATCTTCAAATCCAGATCGAAGCCCGACTCGATGATCGTGCGCGCCAGGCCCAGCGCATTGCGGCGCAGCGCGAACGGGTCCTTGTTGCCGGTCGGCTTCAGGCCCGCGGCGAAGCCACCGGCCAGCGTGTCCAGGCGCTCGGCGATGGCCAGCACCTTGCCCAGCGGCGACAGGGCGATGTCGTCGGCCGCGAAGCGCGGCTGGTAGGCCTCGTCGATGGCCAGCGCCACCGCCGGCGACTCGCCGCCGGCCAGCGCGTAATGGCGGCCGGCGATGCCCTGCAGTTCCGGGAACTCGCCCACCATGCGCGACTGCAGGTCGTTCTTGGCCAGCTCGGCGGCGCGGCGCGCCTGCGTCACGTCCACGCCCACCTGCGCGGCGATGTGCTGGGCCAGCGCCGATACGCGCTGCACCTTGTCGGCCACCGTGCCCAGCCTGGCCTGGTAGGTGACGGTCTTCAGCCCGTCGCCCATCGCCACCAGGCCCTGCTTGAGGTCCTCGTCGAAGAAGAACTTGGCATCACTGAAACGCGGGCGGATCACGCGCTCGTAGCCCTTGGCCACTTCGGCCACGTCCTTCGACTCGATGTTGGCGATGCCGATGAACTTCTCGGTCAGCCTGCCGCCGGCGTCGAGCACCGGGAAGAACTTCTGGTTGATCTCCATCGTCTCGATCAGCGCTTCCTGCGGTACCGCCAGGAACTCGCGCTCGAAACCGCACAGCACCGCCGACGGCCATTCGACCAGGTTGACCACCTGTTCCAGGTTGTCGTCGGTGATGCGCGCCACGCCGCCGGCCTGCGCGGCGGCGGCGTTGACCTCGTGCACGATGCGCTCGCGGCGCGCGTCGGCATCGACCAGCACGTGCGCGGCCTTCAGCGACTCGACGTAATCGGCCGGCGTGCTCAGCCACACCTGCCTGTCGGCCATGAAGCGGTGGCCGCGGCTGAAGCGGTCGGACTTCAAGCCGAGCAGCTCGGCGTCGACCACGTCGTTGCCGTGCAGCAGCACCAGCCAGTGCACCGGCCGGGCGAAGGCGTACTCGTGCGCGCCCCAGCGCATCGGCTTGGGGATCGGCATCGCGGCGATGGCCTCGCGCAGGATCTCCGGCAGCAGCGTGGCGGTCTTCGCGCCCGGCGTCACCGAACGCAGCACGAAGCGCTCGCCCTTGGCGTCGGTGGTGCGCTCCAGCGCGGTCCAGTCGATGCCGGCCTTGGCGGCGAAACCCTGCAGCGCCTTGGTCGGCTCGCCGTTGGCGTCCAGCGCGATGTTGAGGTACGGGCCGAATACTTCCGAGTGCTGCTCGGGCTGTTCGGTTTCCACGCCCGGCAGCAGCACGGCCAGGCGGCGCGGGGTGGACAGCGGCTTGGCGTCGCCGCGCTCGAAGGCGATGCCGCGCCGGGCCAGCCCGTCGATCACGCCGTCGAAGAAGGCCTGCGCCAGGCCCGGCAGCGCCTTGACCGGCAGCTCCTCCACGCCCAGTTCGATCAGCAGCGGCTGCATGCTCATGCCTGCACCTCCTTCGCTGCCACCGCTTCCAGGCGCTTGGCCTCGTACAGTTTGGCCACCGCCTGGGCCAGCGCGCGCACGCGCAGGATGTAGCGCTGGCGCTCGGTCACCGAGATGGCGCGGCGCGCGTCCAGCAGGTTGAACGAATGGCTGGCCTTGCACACCTGCTCATAGGCCGGCAGCGGCAGGCCGGCCTCGACCAGCTTCTGCGCTTCCTGCTCGCAGGCATCGAAACGGTGGAACATTTCGGCCACGTCGGCATGCTCGAAATTGTAGGTGCTCTGCTCCACCTCGTTCTGGTGGTAGACGTCGCCATAGGTGACCGGCCGGCCGTCCGGGCCGTAGGTCCACACCAGGTCGTAGACGTTGTCGCAGTTCTGCAGGTACATGCACAGCCGCTCCAGGCCGTAGGTGATCTCGCCCAGCACCGGCCTGCATTCCAGGCCGCCGGCCTGCTGGAAGTAGGTGAACTGGGTGACCTCCATGCCGTTGAGCCAGACCTCCCAGCCCAGGCCCCAGGCTCCGAGGGTCGGCGATTCCCAGTTGTCCTCGACGAAGCGCAGGTCGTGCACCAGCGGGTCGATGCCCACCGCCTTGAGCGAATCCAGGTACAGCTGCTGGATGTTGTCCGGGCTCGGCTTCATCGCCACCTGGTACTGGTAGTAGCGCTGCAGGCGGTTGGGGTTCTCGCCGTAGCGGCCGTCGGTGGGACGGCGGCTGGGCTGCACGTAGGCCGCGTTCCAGCTTTCCGGGCCGATCGAGCGCAGGAAGGTGGCCGGGTGGAAGGTGCCGGCGCCCACTTCCAGGTCCAGCGGCTGGATCAGCACGCAGCCCTGCTTCGCCCAGTAATCGTTGAGGGTCTGGATCAGGCCCTGGAAAGTGATGGGAACGGTGGGAGTCGCGGACATGCTGCCTGGGCCGTACGGGTGGGTGCGCTAGTATAGCGAGCGACCGCGCGGCGGCCGCGCCAGCAAGGGAGTTTCAGGTGGAACAGCAGGCCGCGCAGAGCGCCCCGACCCCGCCCTCGCCGGTGGCCATCGCCCCCGGCCGGCTGCAGTTTTCCAACATCGCCGCGGCCCTGCTCGGCGACGGCCTGGTGGCCGCGCACGACCAGGAGCGCATCCGTTTTTCGGCGCAGGGCGCGCGCAACGCCAGCGAGGTGCACCCGCTGGTGCTGCTGGCCAACCTCAAGCTGGCCGCGGCGCCGCCGGCCTCCGGCGAGCTCGGGCTGGAGCGGCTGACCGAATGGCTGGCCGCGCGCACCGGGGTCCGCTACCTGCGCATCGATCCGACCCGGGTGGACGTGGCCAACGCCACCGCGGTGGTCTCGCACGCCTACGCGCGGCGCCACCGCATCCTGCCGCTGGCGGTGGAGGGCGAGCGGGCGCTGGTGGCCACCAGCGAGCCGATGGCGCGCGACTGGATACCCGACCTGCAGCACCTGAGCCGGCGCCGGGTGGAGATCGTGCTGGTCAACCCGCTGGACCTGCACCGCTATTCGATGGAGTTCTTCGGCGTCACCCGCTCGGTGCGCAACGCCCGCGGCGACGCGCGCGGCGACGGCAGCAGCCTGCCCAGCTTCGAGCAGCTGGTGGAGCTGGGCCGCGCCGGCGACGTCAACGCCGACGACCACCACGTGGTCAGCATCGTCGACTGGCTGCTGCAGTACGCCTACGAGCAGCGCGCCAGCGACATCCACCTGGAGCCGCGCCGCGACATGGGCCGGGTGCGGTTCCGCATCGATGGCGTGCTGCACAAGGTGTTCGAGCTGCCGCCGGCGGTGATGACCGCCGTGGTCAGCCGCATCAAGGTGCTCGGGCGCATGGACCTGGCCGAGCGCCGGCGCCCGCAGGACGGCCGCATCAAGACCCGCTCGCCGGGCGGCCGCGAGGTGGAAATGCGCCTGTCCACCATGCCCACCGCCTTCGGCGAGAAGTGCGTGATGCGCATCTTCGACCCGGACGCGGCGTTCAAGAGCATCGAGCAGCTGGGCTTCAGCCCGGAGGAGGCGGCCGGCTGGAACGAGCTGGTCGCGCGCCCGCACGGCATCGTGCTGGTCACCGGCCCGACCGGTTCGGGCAAGACCACCACCCTGTATTCCACGCTCAAGCGGCTGGCCACGCCGGACGTGAACGTGTGCACGGTGGAGGACCCGATCGAGATGATCGCGCCGGAGTTCAACCAGATGCAGGTGCAGGCCAACATCGACCTGGACTTCGCCAGCGGCGTGCGCACCCTGCTGCGCCAGGACCCGGACATCATCATGATCGGCGAGATCCGCGACCTGGAGACCGCGCAGATGGCGGTGCAGGCCTCGCTGACCGGCCACCTGGTGCTGTCCACCCTGCACACCAACGACGCGCCGTCGGCCATCACCCGCCTGCTCGACCTGGGCGTGCCGCACTACCTGATCGCCCCCACCGTCAACGGCGTGCTGGCGCAGCGCCTGGTGCGCACCCTGTGCCCGCACTGCAAGCGCGCCGACGTGCTCGACGAGGCCGACTGGGCGCCGCTGCGTGATGGCGATGAGGCATTACCTGATGCCATCCACGCCTGTGCGCCGGTCGGCTGCCTGGAGTGCCGGCGCACCGGCTACCTGGGCCGGATCGGCCTGTACGAGCTGCTGCCGCTGGGCCCGCGGCTGCGTTCGCTGATCCGCGCGGACATGGACCTGGCCGGTTTCAGCCGCGCCGCGCGCGCTGACGGACTGCGCACCCTGCGCCGCACCGGGCTTGAAAAGGTGGCGCAGGGGCTGACTACAATCGAGGAAGTCCTGTCGGTCCTGCCCCCAGCGGAATGAAGTCCCCGCCGTTCCTCATCATCGAAACCGGGCAGCCGTTCCCGACCCTGCGCCGCTACGGCCGCTTCCCGCACTGGATCCGCGTCGCCGCGGGGCTGGAGGCGGCCGAGACCGTGGTGGTCAACGTCGAACACGGCGAGCGCCTGCCCGGACGCCACGGCTTCGCCGCCACCATCGTCACCGGCTCGGCCGCCTTCGTCACCGACCGCGCCGAGTGGAGCGAACGCAGCGCCGACTGGCTGCGCGAGGCCGCGCACGGCGGCATGCCGCTGCTGGGCATCTGCTACGGCCACCAGCTGCTGGCGCATGCGCTGGGCGGGCAGGTGGACTACAACCCGGCCGGGCGCGAGTCCGGCACCATCCGCCTGGAGCTGGACCCGGCCGCCGCCGCCGACCCGCTGTTCGCCGGCCTGCCGGCCAGCTTCCCGGCGCAGGCCACCCACCTGCAGACCGTGCTGCGCGCGCCCGACGGCGCCACCGTGCTGGCGCGTTCGGCGCAGGACGGCTGCCATGCCTTCCGCTGGGGCGACCACGCCTGGGGCCTGCAGTTCCACCCCGAGTTCGCTACCCACCACATGCGCGGCTACGTGCGCGCCCGCGCCGACTGCATCGCCCGCCACGGCGGCTGCGCGCGCACCGTGTCGCGCCAGGTCAGCGCCGCGCCGCAGGCGCGCCAGCTGCTGCGCCGCTTCGTGCGCCACGCCCGCGCGGTGTAGCGCCGGCGGAACGGGGTCGAGCGCGCCCGACGCCGGAATGCAGGTTGCCGCGGCGCGACTCGCCCGTAACCCGGGTTCGGGCGATAATCGGCCCACGCCGGCGCGGTGCCGGCGCTCCCCCTTCTCGGAACTGCAATGGGCGATATTCGCAAGGTGCCGGCCTCCGCCGGCGCGGAATGGCTGCTGGCCGGTTTCGGCCTGCTCAGGCGCGCGCCGCTGGCGCTGGGTTCGCTGGGCATCCTGTGGGGCGTAGGCACCTCGCTGGTGCTGTCGCTGTCCCTGCTGGTGCCGGCGCTGGGCACGCTGGTGCAGCTGTTGCTGCTGCTGGCCGGGCCGCTGTTCATGGGCGGCCTGCTGTGGGCCGTGCGCGAGGTCGACCAGAACCGCCAGGCGCGCCCCTCGCACCTGCTCGAAGGCGTGCGCGAAGGCCGCGCGCCGCACCTGCTGGTGGCGCTGCTGCCGCAACTGGTGGCCGCACTGCTGCTGGGCACGCTGCTGCTGGTGCTGGTCGGCACCGACGGCCTGCAGCGGCTGTCGGAGGTGATGCTGCGGATCAACGAACTGAGCCAGTCCGGCGTGCAGCCGGACCCGGCGCAGATCGAAGCGCTGGTGGCGACGCTGCCGGCCGGGCGCATCCTGCTGTGGCTGCTGCTGATGCTGGCCGCCTTCGCCGCGCTCACCCTGGCGCTGTTCGTGATGCCGCCGCAGGTGATGTTCCAGCGCATCGGCGGCTGGCACGCGCTGCGCCGCAGCCTGCGCTCGAGCCTGCGCAACCTGCCGGCGATGCTGGTGTTCTTCGTGCTGGCCTTCATCGCCATCTTCGCGATCTATTTCGCGGTGATGATCCTGGCGGTGATCGTCGGCCTGGTCACCGGCCAGACCGTGGCCATGGCGGTGGCGCAGCTGCTGCTGATGGCGGTGCTGATGCCGGTGTTCGCCGGCGCGGTGTACGCGGCCTGGAAGCAGATGCTCGGCCCGGCCGGGGCGGCGCCGCCGCCGGCCGCCGGCCACGTGCTGGAAGCCTGACCGGCTCGCGGTCGGCGCGCCTTCAGCGATCGCGGGCGCGCTTGACCAGGTACATCGCCTGGTCGGCGGCGTGCAGCAGCGCCCCCACTTCCGCGCCGTCGGCCGGGTAGGTCGCCAGGCCGATGCTGGCGGCGATGGCCAGGGTCACCTCGCCGCCGTCGCCGAGGTGGGTCATCGGCACCTGCAGGCAGAGCCGCACGTCCTCCAGCCGGCGCCGCGCCGCGTCCACGTCCTCCAGGTCCTCCAGCACCAGCGCGAACTCGTCGCCGCCCAGCCGCGCGACGGTGTCGTTCTCGCGCAGCGAGCCGCGCAGCCGGCGCGCCAGTTCCACCAGCAGGGCGTCGCCCGCGGCGTGGCCCCAGGTATCGTTCACGCCCTTGAACCCGTCCACGTCGACGTAGACCAGGGCGAACATGCCGCCGTTGCGGACCGCGCGATGGTGCGCGCTCTCCAGGCGGTCCATGAACAGCGCGCGGTTGGGCAGGCCGGTGAGCATGTCGTGCATGGCCAGGTGGCGCATTTCCTGCTCCATCTGCCGGCGCTGCTCGACCTCCAGCTCCAGCTGGCGGTTGCGCTCGGACAGCTCGCGCAGCGCGTCGCGCAGCGCGACCCGGTGCCGGTACAGCTCCAGGAACACCTGCACCTTGGACAGCAGGATGGTCGCGTCCAGCGGCTTGGCCATGTAGTCCACCGCGCCGAAGCCGTAGCCCTTGAGCCGGTGCACGTCGTCGGCGTAGGTGGCGGTGACGAAGATGATCGGCGTCTGCCGCGTGCTTTCCTCCTGCGACAGGATCTCCGCCACCTCGAAGCCGTTGATGTCGGGCATGTACACGTCCAGCAGGACCAGCGCGAACTCGGAGTCCAGCGTGGCCTTGAGCGCGTCGTTGCCCGAGGCGGCCTCGACCACCTCGACGTCGAGCCTGGCCAGCACGCGGCGGATCACCAGCAGGTTGGCGGGGTTGTCGTCGACCGCCAGGATCTTCGGGCGCTGCGGGGCAACCGGCTTGGTCATGAGCATAGGGTTTCCAGCAAGGGAGGAATGCCGGCCAGCGGCAGGCAATGGTCGGCGCCGGCCAGTTCGAGCGCGGCCGCGGGCATGGTGCCGACGTGCGCGGTCCGCGGATCTTCCACGATCACGCGGCCGCCCAGTCCGCGTACCCGCCGGCAGCCGTGCGCGCCGTCGGCGTTGGCGCCGGTGAGCAGCACCGCGAGCAGGCGCTCGCGCCAGGCTTCGGCCGCCGACTCGAACAATACATCGATCGAGGGCCGCGAGAACGCCACGCGCGGATCGACGCTGAGCGCGAAGCGGCCGTCGTGCTCGACCAGCAGGTGGTAGCCGGACGGCGCCACGTACACCTGCCCCGGCTGCGCCAGCTGCCGTTCCTCGGCCTCGCGCACCGGCAGGCCGCTGCGCGAGGCCAGCAGTTCGCAGAACAGCCGCATGTCCTCCGAGCCGCTGTGGCAGACCAGCACCATCGGCACCGGCAGCGGCTGCGACAGCCCGCCGAGCAGCAGGTGCAGCGCCGCCAGGCCGCCGGCCGAGCAGCCGACCACGACCGCCAGCGGTGGCGGCTGGGCGCTCACGGCACCGCCCCGGTGTTGCGGTAAAGGCGCAGCTCGGCGTCCAGCGGCACGAAGCCGCGCGCGCTCGGCGCGAAGCGGATCGATTCGCGGTTGCCCAGGCACAGGAAACCGCCGCGCGACAGGCTGTCGCGGAACAGCCCGAGCACGCGGTCCTGCAGCGCGTCGGAGAAATAGATCAGCACGTTGCGGCACAGGATCAGCTGCGCTTCGCAGAACACCCCGTCGCAGACCAGGTTGTGGTTGGCGAAGGTCACCCGTTCCTTCAGCCGCTCGTCGAGCTTCATGAAGTCGTAGCGGGCGTGGTAGTAGTCCGACAGCGTGTGGCGGCCGCCGGCGGCCAGGTAGTTTTCCGAATACAGGCGCGCCTCGCGGATCGGGAAGATGCCTTCCTGCGCGCGCGCCAGCGCCTCGTCGCTGAAGTCGGTGGCGTAGATCTGGCAGCGCTCGTACAGGCCGGCTTCCTTGAGCAGGATCGCCAGCGAGTACACCTCCTGCCCGTGCGCGCAGCCGGCCTGCCAGATGTTGATGTGCGGGTAGGACGCCAGCACCGGGAACACTTCGTCGCGCAGCTTGCGGAACACCGCCGGGTTGCGGAACATCTCCGACACCGGCACCGACAGCCGCGCGATCACCTGCGGCACCATCGCATCGTCGCGCAGCACGCGCGCGGTCAGCTCGCCGACGTGCGCCACGCCCATGGCCTGCACCAGCTGCAGCACGCGCCGCTTCAGCGAGGAGGGCGCGTAGCCGCTGAAATCGTAGCCGTGGCGCCGCGCCATCGCCTGGACGAAGGCGTCCACCTCGATGTCGTCGATGTCCTCGCGGCCGGCGCCGGGCCCTATTTCTGCAGCCATACGCGGATCATCGACAACAGCTTGTCCAGGTCCACCGGCTTGGTCAGGTAATCGTTGGCGCCGGCTTCCAGGCATTTATCGCGGTCGCCGTGCATGGCCTTGGCGGTCACCGCGATGATCGGCAGTTCCGCCCACTGCGGCTGGCGGCGGATCTCGCGGGTGGTTTCGTAGCCGTCCATGCCGGGCATCATGATGTCCATCAGCACCAGCTCGATGTCGCCGTTCTCCTGCAGCTGCTGCAGCGCCTTGTAGCCGTCCTGGGCCAGGACCACGTTCATGCCGCGCGCGCGCAGCGACTTGGACAGCGCGAACAGGTTGCGCATGTCGTCGTCGACCAGCAGCAGCTTGCGCCCGCCCAGCTGGGTGTCGTCAGACGGCGTGGCGTGGGCGCCGCGCGAACCGATGCTGTGCAGGAACAGGCTGACCTCGTCGAGCAGGCGCTCGGGCGAGCGCTTGCCCTTGATCACGATGCTGTCGGTGTACTGGCGCAGCTTCAGGCTTTCCTCGCGGCTGAGCTCCTGCGCCGAATAGATCACCACCGGCGGCACCGCCACCAGGTTGACCGCGCGCTCGAGGAACTCGATGCCGGAAATGCCCCCCAGGTTCAGGTCGAGCACGATGCAGTCGTAGCTGTGGGTGGCGATGCGCTGCAGCGCTTCCTCGCCGGAGGCGACCTGGTCGATCTCGACGTTGTCGGCCTGCAGCAGCCGGGTCAGGGCCAGGCGCGAATCGTCGTCGTCGTCGACCAGCAGCAGCTTGCGCACGATCTTGCCGGCGACTTCCAGCAGGTGGTCGAACGCGGCGATCAGCGCCTTGCGGTCCACCGGCTTGGTCAGGTAGCCGACCGCACCCAGCGCCACGCCCTTGGCGGCCTCGTCCACCGCCGAGATGAAGTGCACCGGGATCGCCGCGGTCACCGGGTCGTGCTTGAGATGCTGCATCACCGACCAGCCATCCATGCCCGGCAGCATCACGTCGAGCAGGATGCCGGTGGGACGGTAGCGGCGCGCCAGTTCCAGGCCGCTCTCACCGTCGGCCGCGGCCAGCGCGCGGTGGCCCTTGCGGCGGATCAGGTCGACCAGGATGCGCGCGAACGCCGGGTCGTCCTCGATGGTGAGGATGACCGTGTCGCCGGCGGCGATGGCGTGGCGGTCGTCGGGTATCCAGTCGATCAGCGGCGCGGTGACCGTGCGTGCCGGCGGCGGCGCCTGCAGCGGGCGTTCCACCTGCGGCGCGGCCGGGCCGCCACCGCTTGCCGGCAGCGGCAGCAGCGGCAGCACCAGCGCGAACATGCTGCCCTTGCCCGGCTCGCTGTCCACCACCAGGTGGCCGTCCAGCAGTTGCGCCAGGCGGCGCGCGATGGCCAGGCCCAGGCCGCTGCCGCCGTAGTGGCGGCTGGTGCTGGAATCGACCTGTTCAAACGCCTCGAAGATGGAGTCCAGGCGTTCGGCGGGAATGCCGATGCCGGTGTCCAGCACCGCCAGCGCCACGTGCGCGCGGCCGGCAGGCGCGCCGACGCGCGCCAGCAGCGCCTCGTCGGCCAGGGACAGGCGCAGGGTGACCTTGCCTTCGCGGGTGAACTTGAAGGCATTGCCGAGCAGGTTGTTGAGGATCTGCTGCAGCTTGGAACGGTCGGTCACCAGCGCTTCGGGCACCTGCGGGTCGACGTCGATGGCGAACTCGAGCCGGCTCTCCACCGCCATGTGGCGGAAATGGCGCGTCACTTCGCGGGCGATGGCGTCCACGCGCACCTCCTCGCGGTGCACGTCCATCTTTCCGGCCTCGATCTTGGACAGGTCGAGGATGTCGTTGATCAGGCGCAGCAGGTTGGAACCGGAATCGTGGATCACCGCCGCCGCTTCCACTTCCTCGGCGTCGAGATGGCCGCTCTCGTTCTCGGCCAGTTCCTTGGACAGGATCAGCAGGCTGTTGAGCGGCGTGCGCAGCTCGTGCGACATGTTGGCCAGGAAATCGGTCTTGTACTGGCTGGCGCGCGCCAGTTCCTGCGCCTTGAATTCGGTCTCGCGCTGCAGCACCTGCAGCACGTCCTTCTGCTCGTTGAGCACTTCGGTCTTCTGCCGCAGTTCCTCGTTGGAGGCCTGCAGTTCCTCGGCCTGCACGCGCAGTTCCTCTTCCGAGGCGGACAGGCGCTGCGCCTGCTCCTCCAGTTCCACCGTCTTGCCCTGCAGTTCCTCGTTGGTGGCGCGCAGTTCTTCTTCCTGTGCCTGCAGCGCCACCTGCGAGCGCTGCAGTTCCTCGGCCTGGGCGCGGGTGCGCTCCAGCAGCAGCTGGGTTTCCTCGGCACGCCGGATGTTGTCCAAGCCCAGCGCCACGGTCGGCAGGACGGCGTCGATGAAGGCTTCCTGGGTCGGGGTGAAATGCTGGAACGTGCCGAACTCGAACACGCCCAGCAGGCGCCCCTTGAGCAGCAGCGGCACCGCGACCAGGTGCCGCGGCTGCGCCTCGCCCAGCGCCGAGTGGATGCCGAAGAACTCGTCCGGCACCTGCTGCACGCCGATGCGCTTGCGCTCCAGCGCCGCCTGGCCGATCAGGCCTTCGCCCAGGGCGTAGCGCAGGCCCAGGTGCTTGCGTCGCTGGAAGCCATAGCTGCCCTGCAGGCGCAGCTCGGCGGCATCCTCGTCCCACAGGAACAGCACGCCGATGCCGGCGCCGATGCGCGGGGCGATCTCCGACACCAGCGCCTGCGCGTAATCGCCGGGGTTCTGCGCCGGCTGCAGCGCGGCACCGACCTCGCCGACGCTGAGCTTGACCCAGTTGGCGTCGCGCGAGGCCAGCGAATTGCGTCGGAAGACCTCCAGCGCGCGGGCGATCGCGCCGATCTCGTCGCCGCGCTGCAGGCCGTTGATGTCCACGTCGAGGTCGCCGTCGGCCAGCCGCGTCATCCTGGCGGTGAGGCGGTTGATGGGCGACACCACCAGGCGCGAAAGCATCCACAGCGTGCCGACGATGATCAGCAACCCGACCACCAGCAGCACCAGCGAGATGGCATGCGCGCGGGCGATCCATTCGCTCATCGCGCCGCGCTCTTCGAGCAGGGTGTTGACCTCGGTTGTGTAGATCTCGGCCAGGGTGGCCGCCAGCGCATCGCCCTGGCCGGTGCTGACCCGGTGGAACTGCTGCCGCGCGGCTGCCAGGGTGCCGGCGCCGTCCTGCGGCGCCGCATCCGGCGCCAGCCCGGCCTGTACCTGCGCATCCCAGTTGGCGGCCTGCACCGAGGCGCGGCGGATGCGCTCGCTCTGGATGTCGTTGCCTACCTTCAGCGCAGCGGCCAGCGCCTGGTCGCGGTGCGCGCGCTGCGCGCGCAGGGTCTGCAGGGCCTGTTCGCCTTCGCCGAGCAGGTAGTCGCGGATCGCCAGCTGCTGCTGGCGCACCGCCTGGATGGCCTCCTCGACGTGGCGGATCACCTCGATCTGCCGGCCCTCGCGCCGGCGCGCGGCATCGTCCTGCCCGGAGGTGCGGTAGCTGACCACGCTGGTGGCCAGGAAACACAGGAACACCAGCCCGAATGCCGCCAGCATCTTGCCCAGCAAGGGCACATTGTTGATCCAGCGTTCCTTCCTGTCGCTCACGCGGCTCCCCCCGGTACGACCTGGCCACCGCCCCGGGTGGCGCTTTGGATTTCAATCATCAACGGCAACCGGACCTGCCGGCGAACCCCGTCCATGATGCGGCTCAGGACGTGACGTCTCTTTCACGGTCGCGCGGCTGCAGCCAGCGCGCGGCGTGGATGCCCAGCTCGTAGAGCACGCACATCGGGATGGCCAGCATCAGCTGCGAAACCACGTCCGGCGGGGTCAGCACCGCCGCCAGCACGAAGATGCCGACGATCGCGTAGCCGCGGCCCTCGCGCAGCTGTTGCGGCGTCACCCAGCCCAGCAGCACCAGGATCACCATCGCCACCGGCAGCTCGAAGCTGGCGCCGAAGGCGAAGAAGATCGCCAGCACGAAATCCAGGTAGGCATTGGCGTCCGGGGTGATGGCGATCACCTCCGGGCGGAAGGTGGTCAGGAAGTGGAACACCGCCGGCAGCACCAGGAAATAGGCGAACGCGCAGCCGATGTAGAACAGCGCCACGGCCGAGGCGAGCAGCGGCACGGCCAGGCGCTTCTCGCGCGCGTACAGGCCCGGCGCCACGAACGCCCAGGCCTGGTAAAGCAGCCAGGGCACGGCGATGAACACGGCGGTGAAGAAGGTCAGCTTGAGCGGCGCGAAGAACGCCCCGGCCGGATTGGTCGCGATCATCGACTGCCCCGCGGGCAGCTGCGAGACCAGGGGCGTGGCCAGGTGGTTGTAGAGCGTGCGCGCGAACGGCAGCAGCGCCAGCAGCACCACGCCCAGCCCCAGCAGGCCGCGCACCAGGCGCGCGCGCAGTTCGATCAGGTGCTCGATCAGCGGGCTTTCGGTGAAGTCGCTCATGGCGCGCGCTCCTGCGGTTCCGGCGGCGCCGCTTCCGGTGCCGGGTCCGCGCCGGCGGCCGGTGCCGGCAGGGCGTCCGCCGCCGCTTCGGCTTCGGCCACCGCCTGCACGGGCCCGGCGGGCGCATCGACCTCGCGGCGCAGCGCATCGACGTCACCCTGCAGCCCGGTGGCGCCTTCCTGCAGGTCGCGTCCGGCCTGCTGTACCGACTGGCGCACATTGCGCAGGTTGCGCTGCAGTTCTTCGGCCTGCAGCTCGCGCTCGAGCTCCTGCCTGACCGAATCCCACTGATTGCGGGCACGGCGCACCCACAGCCCGGCGAAGCGCGCCGCCTTGGGCAACCGCTCCGGGCCCAGTACCACCAGCGCCACCACCGCGATCAGCAGCAGTTCGCCGAAGCCGATATCGAACACGCCTGGAACCTTCGGTTCAGCGCGTCTCGCGGTCGCGCTCGGCCTGCGTGTCGCGGCTGGATTCGCGCTCGCGCGACTCGTCGTTCAGGCGTGCCGGCGGCGCGTCGTCCTCGCGCATGCCCTTCTTGAATTCCTTGACCGCGCTGCCCAGATCCTTGGCGCCGCTCGTCAGCCGCTTGGTGCCGAACACCAGCACGACGATGACCAGCACGATCAACCAATGCCAGATGCTGAAACTGCCCATGATCCGCTCGCGTTATTCGGTGTGGAGGCCGGTGAGCATAACGCACCCGGCCCCGCCGGACGCCCCTGCCGAAGGTCAGTTGCCGCCGTCCAGCGACTCGGTGCGGATTTCGCCTTCGGATACCGGCTGGAAACCCTGCTGCGGCGCGGGCTCGGCGGTGGCCGGCTGCAGCGGCTGGGTGGTGGCCTCCACGCCCTGCTGCGGAGTGCCGGGCACGGTGACCGGCTGCGCGCGCGGCGCCGACGAGGCCACCGCTGCGGCGGCGCCCTGGGTGCCGCGCTTCTCGCGCGCGGCGTAGGTGGATTCCTCCAGGCGGTCGCGGAAGGCGACCACGTCGCTGGACGGCGCCGCATTCAGGCGGCCCTCAAGGATCATGCGCGGCGTGGTGCCCTGGCCGTAGGCATCGAGGTTGGCGGCATCGTCGATGGACAGCACCGCGCCATCCAGCGCCACGCCGGCGAACAGGCCGCGCGCGCGCGACCACGACCAGATCTCGGCCTTGAGCTGGCCGTCGGTGGCGGCGGCGGCGCTGCGCCCGACCGGGCCGGCGGCCACGCCGGCATCGGCGCCCAGGGTGAACTTGCCGTTGACGATGTTGTCCAGGCTGCGGTCGTTGCGGAACACCAGGATCACGTCGGAGGACTGCACGCCGGCCTGGAAGCCGATGCTGCCGCCGGTGAGCTTGACGAACACCGGGTTGGACCAGCTGCCATCGGCCGTCTTGACCGACATCAGGCCGTGGCCGCGGCGGCCGCCGAGCACCAGGCCGGCCTTGATCGTGTCGGGAATGACGATGATCGCGCGGCCCTCGTCGAGCAGCTTGTCGGGGATGGCCTGCTCGGGAATCTCCTGGATTTCGCCGAGCACGCGCACGGCATTGCGGGCGCGCTGGTCCTCCTGCGGCCCGGCCACGGCATTGGAGGACAACAGGCTGGCGGACAGCAGCAGGGCGATGAACGGCAGGCGGCGCATGGCGGACTCCACAGGTCGATGCACGGAAAGATACGACAAGGTGCCGAGATTGGAAGCGGGGCGATGAACGGGCGAGGAACGAGCCCGGAGGACCGGGGAACGGAAGCGTGGCGGAGGCAACGGCGAAAGCCGCGCCCTGGGCCGCGATCCCCGCGCAGGCGGAGATCGTGCTCTTCGGGAATGAGTGACGAGAGCAGGGCGTGGGAAAAAGCAGGGGCGATCCCCGCCTGCGCGGGGATGACGACCCCGCTTTTGCCGGAGATGGCAGCCATGGCTCTGGGCTTCGCCGTCGCCTCTCCCGTTTCCAGCTCCCCTTTGTTCAACCCACCTCGCGCTCCTCCCCACTCGTTCCCGCACTTCAGCCACAATGCACGCATGTCCGACGCACCCACCACCGCTCTGCTCGCGGTAAACCTAGGCACGCCCGAGACACCCACCGCCCCGGCGGTACGTCGCTACCTGGCCGAGTTCCTCGGCGACCCGCGCGTGGTCTCGATCCCGCCGCTGCTGTGGAAGCCGCTGCTGTACGGCCTGATCCTGCCGCTGCGCGGCGGACGCTCGGCGCACAAGTACGCGCAGGTCTGGCTGCCGGAAGGCTCGCCGCTGGCGGTATACACCCGCCGCCTGGCCGCCAACATCGCCCGCGAGCTGCCGCACTGGCAGGTGCGCGAGGCCATGCGCTACGGCCAGCCGGCGCTGCTGCCGGCGCTGGACGCGCTGGCCGCCGCGGGCAATACGCGCATCGTGGTGCTGCCGCTGTACCCGCAGTATTCGACCACCACCACCGCCTCGGTCGAGGACCTGGTGCGGCAGTGGCAGGCACGCCACCGCGACGTGGACGTGCGCCTGGTCCGCGACTACGCCGACGACCCGCGGTGGGCGGCGGCGGTGGCCGGTTCGATCCGCGATTACTGGCAGCAGCACGGCCGCGGCGACCGGCTGGTGTTCTCCTTCCACGGCATCCCGCAGCGGCTGGCCGATGCCGGCGATCCCTATCCGCAGCGTTGCGAAGCCAGCGCAAGGGCGATCGCCGCGGCGCTGGAACTGGGCGACGGCGACTGGCAGCTGGCCTACCAGTCGCGCTTCGGCCGCGAGCGCTGGCTGCAGCCCTACGCCGAGCCGACGCTGTGGGCGCTGGCCGAAGGCGGGGCGAAGACCCTCGACGTGGTCTGCCCCGGCTTCGCCACCGACTGCCTGGAAACGCTGGAAGAGGTGGCGATGGGCTTCACCGCCACCGTCGCCGAGCGCGGCGCCCGCCTGCGCTACATCCCCTGCCTGAACGACGCGCCCGCCCACGCCCGCGCGCTGGCCGCGCTGGCGACCGCGCAGACCGCATGACCACGCCGTTCGAACTGGACGCCGGCGGCCTGCGCGTCGCCGGGCTGCGCACCGGCAGCAGCAGTGGACTGCCGGTGCTGGCCCTGCACGGCTGGCTCGACAACGCGGCCAGCTTCGTCCCGCTGGCGGCCCGGTTGCCGGAGCTGGACTGGGCGCTGGTCGACCTGCCCGGCCACGGCCTGAGCGCCCCCCTGCCCGCCGACGCGGCCTACACCACGCCGCAGGCGATCGTGCAGGTGCTGGCGATCATGGATGCGCTGGGCTGGGAGCGCTGCGTGCTGCTGGGCCACTCGATGGGCGCGGCCATCGCCAGCCTGGTGGCGGCCGTGGCACCGCAGCGGGCGCAGGCGCTGGTCGCCATCGAGGCACTGGGCGGGCTCGCCGCCCCGGCCGGGGAAACCGTGGCCCGGTTGCGCGCGCACCTGGCGGCGCTGGCCGCGTTCAGCGACAAGCAGCTGCGCGTGTTCGCCGACCTGGCCGCGCCGGTACGCGCGCGCATGCTGGCCAACCAGCTGGGCGAGGATTCGGCGCGGCTGCTGGTCGAACGCGGCGTGCGCCCGGTCGAGGGCGGCTGGAGCTGGCGCAGCGATCCGCGACTGATGCTGCCCACGGCGGTGCGCATGACCGAGGACCAGGTGCGCGACGTGCTGGCCGCCATCCAGTGCCCGGCGCAGGTGATCTATGCCACGCCGGCGCAGGCGTATTTTCCGGAGCCGGAACGCAGTCAGCGCGCGGCGTTGCTGGCGCGGGGCCGCCTGCACACCCTGCCCGGCCATCATCACCTGCACATGGACCAGCCCGAAGCGGTGGCGGCGGTGGTCCGCGACTTCATCCGCGGCCTTTAGCACCGGGCAGGTATCGGCGCGATGCCACTCTTTTGCAGGAGCGGCTTCATCCGCGATGGGGCTTTTCTGGGAAGACTTCATCGCGGCTGAAGCCGCTCCTGCCGTTTGCGGAAGAGCTGCCGCGGCCGCCTTGAACCGCCGGCCATCCCCGCGAGCGCGCGGCGCTGCCGCGCCATGCCCTGTACGTGGACCAGCCCGACGCGATAGCGGCCGTGGTCCGCGACTTCCGCCCTCTCCGTGCAGCACAAGGCAAGCACCCACGCCGATGCCACTCTTGTGTGCAGGAGCGGCTTCAGCCGCGATAGGGGCTTTCCCGGGAAGGCTTCATCGCGGCTGAAGCCGCTCCTACGGGTTGGCGAGCAGTTGCCGCAGGGTCGCCTTGAGCCGGCGCCCTTCCTCGCGCAGGTAGTCGCGCTCCTGCCGCCAGTGCGGGAAACGCGCCTCCACGTCGGCCCAGAAGGCCGGCGAATGGTTGGCCTGCAGCAGATGGCACAGCTCATGGACCAGCACATACTCGAACGCCGCGGGCCGCGCCAGCGCCAGCGCCAGGTCCAGCGCCATCGACCCGTCCGGCGCCAGCGAGCCCCATTGCGAGGACATCACCTTCAAGCGCAGCCGTGCCGGCGCGCGCGGCAGCCCCGCCAGGTAGGCCGGCAGCCAGCGCCCGGTGTCCGCGCGCATCTGCGCTTCGTAGAACTCGCGCAGCACGCGGCGCAGTGACGCCTCGCCGGCCCGCGCCGGCAGCTGGATGCAGGCGCCTTCGGCATCCACCTCGATGCGGGTGAAACGGCCCTCCTGCCAGCGCACCGGCAGCAGCGCCCCGCGCAGCGGCAGCACGCCGGGCTCGCGCAACGCCAGCGCCGGGGCCAGCAGGCCGTCGCCATCGAAACGCGCCAGCTGCTGCTGCAGCCATTGCCGGTTGGCCTGCAGGAAGCGCTCGCCGGACACCAGGCTGGCGCGCAGCGGCATGGTCAGCCGCGCGCCGCGTTCGTCGACGCTGAGCTTGAGCCGGCGCGCGCGCGGGTCGCGCACGCGCAGCACGTCGATCTCGGCATCGTCCAGGCGCAGCCGCACGGTGTCGCGCTGGATGCTGGGCGCGGCGGGGGCGATCAGGCGGCGGAACAGGTTGGCCATGTGCCCAGCATAGTCCCTGCCCGTTCGCCGGGCAGGTAGGTGGATTGCCTGTTCAGCTGTCGGCCTTGCTCAGCTTGAACGCCTGCTCCAGCAGCAGGAACAGGCGTCGGATCTCGCCGCTCTGCAGGGCGAAGCGCGCGTCGAGTTCGGCGCGGCGGCCTTCCTCGTCGATGTGCTCGAGCTGGTCCAGCGCGCCGTCGAGGAACTTGAGCTTGCGCACGATCAGGTCGTCGCCGAGCACGAAGGACAGGTTGTCCTCGAACACCAGCGCCAGCTTGGTGACCTGCTTGCCGGCGTCCAGGTGCTTGTCGATCTCGTCGCAGCGCAGTTCCTGGTGCTGGCACTTGACCACCGCGCCGCCCTCGGCCGGGTCCTTCATCTCGCACTCTTCGCCCAGGCTCAGGCCCTCGGGCAGCGGCTCGCCGGCGATCCATGCGGTCAGGATCGCGCGCGGCGCCACTTCGGCATTCAGCGGCATCGCCGGGAAGCTGCCGAGCATGCCGCGGATGTCGCTCATCACGTTCTCGCCGGTCTTGCGGCTGGAACTGTCCACCGCGACGTAACCGTGCTGCAGGTCGAGGAAGGCGTCGGTGCGCGAGCTCTTGACGAAGGCGCGCGGCAGCAGCTCGTGCAGCAGGTCGTCCTTCAGCCGCTTGCGCTCGCGGCCGCCGGGCTTGCGGCCTTCCTTCTCCTCGATTTCCTCCAGCCTGCGCGCCAGCAGGTCGTTGACCACCGCGCCGGGCAGGATCTTCTCCTCGCCGCCGACGGTGAGCCACAGCGCATCGCCGATGCGGTGCGAGAACTGCTCCTTCTCCTCGCGCCCGAACGGCGAGATGAAGCCGCGCGAGCTCATTTCCAGCGCGCCGACCGGCTTGAGCGCGACGTGCGGCAGCAGGGTATCGACCTCGGAGAAGTCGACGGAGGTGGGAAAGCGGAACAGGGTGAGATTCTTGAAGAACATCGGGGATCCGGGAACTGGGAAGGGGGATGCGGGTTTTTCCCTTCTCCCGCCGGGAGAAGGTGCCCGAAGGGCGGATGAGGGGCGGACGAAGCCATGGATGCCGGAGGCATCAGGACGCCATCGTCCTCACCCCAACCCCTCTCCCGATGGGAGGGGGGCTTCTGGTTCTTCCTGCTTCTCGCCGCCGGCGAGCCAGGCATGCGCGTCCGGCAGCGGCGCGTCGTCGCGGCGGCCGAGCGCCAGGAAGTCGAACAGTTTCGGGTCGGCCATCTGCGAGGGGCGGATGTCGCCCATGGCGCGCGAGATCTGCTCGATGCGGCCGGGGTGCTCCTTTTCCCACTGCTTCATCATCAGCCCGACCTGCTTGCGCTGCAGGTTTTCCTGGCTGCCGCACAGGTTGCACGGGATGATCGGGAACCGGCGCGCGGCCGCGTACTCGACGATGTCGCTCTCGCGCACGTAGGCCAGCGGCCGGATCACCACGTGCCTGCCGTCGTCGCTGCGCAGCTTGGGCGGCATGCCGGAGATCTTGGCGTGGTGGAACAGGTTCATGAAGAACGTGGCCACCATGTCGTCGCGGTGGTGGCCCAGCGCGATCTTGGTGAAGCCGTTGGCCTCGGCGTAGCTGTACAGCGAACCGCGGCGCATGCGCGAGCACAGCGAACACATGGTCTTGCCTTCCGGGATCACCCGGCTGACCACCGAATAGGTGTCCTGCTCGATGATGTGGTACGGCACGCCGATGCCGGCCAGGTATTCCGGCAGCACGTGCTCGGGGAAACCCGGCTGCTTCTGGTCCAGGTTCACCGCCACCAGCTCGAACGGCACCGGCGCCTTCTTCTGCAGCTGCAGCAGGATGTCCAGCAGGGTGTAGCTGTCCTTGCCGCCGGACAGGCAGACCATGACCTTGTCGCCGGCCTCGATCATGCCGAAGTCGGCGATGGCCTGGCCGACCTGGCGGCGCAGGCGCTTGGCGAGCTTGTGGTGTTCGCGTTCGGCCACGCGCGGATCGCGGGCGCGCGGCGCGGGATCGGGAAGGGGAATGACGGCACTCATCGCGTGCATTCTACCGGCTTGGCGGCGCCCCCTCGCGGCCGCCGTCGCAGCCTGTATGCTCGATGTCCATGGAAACCATGACGCCCGCCGAGATCAGCCAGCGCACCGCCGAACTGCGGGCCGAGCACCGCAGCCTGGACGAGCGCATCGCCCGGCTGGCGGCCAACCCGGACGACGAGCTGGAAGCCAAGCGCCTGAAGAAGCGCAAGCTGCAGCTCAAGGACTGCATCGCCAGGCTGGAAAGCATGCTGATTCCGGACGAGCCGGCCTGAATTCCAGCGCCGGCACGGCCGCCGCTCAGTGCACGTGGCGGTCGATGACCCGGCTGGCTTCCAGCAACGACGCGCCGCATTGCCGGCGGTAGGCCCGGGTCGCGGCGATCTTCCGCCCGCTCCGCAGCAGCGCCTTCGCTTCGTCCGAAAGCGCCGGCAAGGCGGAAACATCGCGCGGCTTCCGGCGCATGGCGTGCACCGCCGCGAGCATGCAGGCGGCCGCCACTGCCACGAAGAACGCTGCCTGCCACATCGCCTTGCCCTCCGTTGCCCGGTGCCGGGGCGCGTCAGCCCGCCGCCGGCTCCTCCGGCTTCACCGCTTCCGGGCTCACCCGCTCGATGGTGTGGCGCAGTTCGCGGCCGAGGATGAACTTGGCGTCCTTGGCCCAGGCGTCGAGGCGGTCGTCGAACAGCAGCTTGCTGTTCTCGTCCGGCCAGACCAGGCGCAGTTCGCGCATCTTCTGGATGAAGCCGCGGAACAGGGTCTTGTCGAAGAACTCCGGTGCGGCCGGGGCGTAGAGCAGGCTCAGGCGCTGCGCGGCCTGCTGGCACAGGCTCTCCAGTTCCGCCGCGCCGAGCACGCCGGGGCCGTTCTTCACCAGCACCGAGATGGCGATGTAGTAGCGCTCGAACGCCTGCTGCAGCGAATGGCCGATGGCGCGCAGGCGGAACACCTCGTCGGTCTGGCCGGTGCTGCGCGCGAGCATGCCGCCCTCGTCCTCGCCCACCTGCTGTAGCAGCCCTTCGCGCACGAACACGTTGATGGTCTGCTCGATGCGCGCGGCGAATTCGTCCTCGGTCCACGGCAGGAACAGTTCCTGCTGCAGGAACGGGTACAGGCCGCGGCCCAGCCGCAGCAGGCCGGCGCGGCTCATGCGGCGGTTGTTCTGGAAGCAGCAGGCCACCCACGAGGACGCAGTGAACAGGTGCAGCACGTTGTTGCGGAAATAGCTCAGCAGCACCGCGGTGTCGCCGCTGACGCTGAGCACGTCGCCCAGCGGGTGCTTGACGCGGGTAAGGACGTTGATTTCCTCGGCGTGGGCGATGATGCGCTCCGGCGAATGCGGGGTGACCGTCACCCGGTCCGAATACGGCAGCTCGACCAGCAGCTTCTTGCACAGCTCGATCTGCGCGATCAGGTCGGCCTCGCCCATCGCATGCTTGGGCGTGGACAGCAGCGCCAGCGCCAGCAGGTTGATCGGGTTGACGTCGGCGGCGGCATTGACGTGCACGTTGATGCTCTGCGCCAGCGTATCGACGGTCTTCATCAGCCAGGCCGGCTTCTCGTCCTCGGGCACCGGCTGGCCGTCCCACTCGGGCGCATGCTCGGCCAGCACGTCGTTCAGCGCGATCGGCTCGCCGAAGTTCACCACCACCTGGCCGTAGTTCTGCTTGAGCACCTTGGGGATGCCCCACAGCAGCGCCCAGATCGATTCCTTTTCCTTCGGCCGGCCGGACAGTTCGTCCAGGTAGCTGTTGCCCTCCATCAGCTTCTCGTAGCCGATGTAGATGGGCTGGAACAGCACCGGCTTGCGCGGCTGGCGCAGGAAGGCGCGCAGCGTCATCGAGATCACGCCGCCCTTGGGCTGCAGCAGGCGGCCGGTGCGAGAGCGCCCGCCCTCGACGAAGTACTCGATGGAATAGCCGCCGGAGACCAGCTGCGCCATGTATTCGGAGAACACCGCCGAATACAGCGGATTGCCGCGGAAACTGCGCCTTGCGAAGAACGCGCCGCCCTTGCGCAGCAGGGTTCCGACCACCGGCAGGTTGAGGTTGATGCCGGCGAAGATATGCGGCGGCACGATGCCGCGGTCGTACAGCAGGTAGCTCAGCAGCAGGTAGTCCATGTGGCTGCGGTGGCTGGGCACGTAGACGATTTCGTGTCCGGGCGCGGCTTCCTTGAACTTGTCCAGGTGGTGGACCAGCACGCCGGCGTAGATGCGGTTCCAGACATGGCTGAGCAGGAAGCTGGCCGAGCGCACCACCGGGGTGGAATAGTCGGCGGCGATTTCCCAGGCGTAGGCCTGCGCCTTCTTCCAGGCGTCGGTGGGCCTGGAATTGTCGCGCTTGGCCTGGGCGGCGATGGCCTCGCGCACCGGCTCGGCCTCCAGCACCTTGTCCACCAGCAGGCGGCGGGTGGACAGGTCCGGGCCGATGATCGATTCGCGGATGCGGCGGAAGTGCGCGCGCAGCACGCGCTGCAGCTTGCGCACGGTGCGCTCGGGCTCCAGCCCCTCCTGCACGGTTTCGCGCAGCGAAATCGGCGCGGCGAAACGCACGATGCTGTCGCGGCCGTTGAGCAGCACCGCCAGCAGGCGGCGGAAGCGGCCGACCAGCGCCCAGTTTTCCGAGAACAGCACGGCGAACCAGCCGCTCTGCTTGTCCGGGGCGCGGCCGACGAAGATCGACACCGGCACCAGCTGCACGTCCAGCGCCGGGTTGGCGCGGTGCGCCTGCAGCAGCCGGGCCAGCGAATCGGAATGGGTGCGGGCGCCGCGCTGCTCGGGGATCAGCGCGTTGTTGCTGGAACGCCGCGACAGCGCGACGTAGGCGCGCTTGCGCCCGGTCGGGTCGCCGGCCAGCGGCACCAGCGGCGACGGCAGGCCGGCGTCGCGGCAGGCCTTGTCCAGGATCAGCGCGTTGGACAGGCCGTAGTCCTCGAGCACGTAGACCACCGGCTGCGCCGGGTCGTGCTGCAGCTGCTCGGGCTCGATCTTCAGGCCCAGCCACGGCTCGATCAGGCGGCCGAGCAGGCGCGCCCACAGCGGGCGCCGGCCCTGGCGCGCGGGCGGACGGCCGGACGGGGCCGGCGGCAGGGGGGCGGCGGCCGGGGCGCTGGCCTCGCCCGACGGCAGGAGTTCGCCCTGTTCGGGCCGGGAGTTCTGTTTCGACATCGGCGACATTATGGCTTAGCCGCCGGCGCCGGGCGGGTTCCGGCGTCATCGCCGGCATCGGCCGGGGCGGCCTGGCCTTCCCCGGGCGCCGCCGCGGCCGCGCGCGCGGCGGCCAGCACGGCGTCCGCCTCGGCCAGGGTGCGGGCCAGGTACCAGCGCCCCTGGCGGCGCTCCAGCGCCACCTGCAGGTCGATGTCCTGGCCAGCCAGCGGGTATTGCACGTGCACGACGGCGCGGTCGCCGTCCTGGCGGGCCAGGCCGGTGCGCAGCTGGGCGATGCTGTCGTCCAGCGACAACCCGTAGCCGGCCAGTACCTGCTTGGAGGCGGCGACGAACGGCGCCAGCCGCTGCAGGCTGCCGGTCATGCCCGCCTGCTGCAGGGCGGCGTCGCTATCCAGCCCGGTGGCACGTGCGGCGGTGGTCAGGGTGGCGATGGCGGAGCCGGCCAGTTTGGGATCGGACAGCGGCGCGGCCTGCGCCCAGGCGCTGAGCGCCTTGACCAGCTGCACGTAGTGGGCGCGTTCGTCGTCGCTGTAGTCGCCCTGGTGGCTGATGTACTGCTCGCCGAACAGGCCCAGCGAGTGCGCGGCCTGGCGCACGCTGGCCGCCTGCCCGGCGAGCTGCGCCTTGAACGCGCGCTGCAGCCGGGTTTCGGCATCGGGCGCGGACAGCGTGGCCAGCAGCGCCGGCAGCTTGTCGTGCAGGGGCAGTTCGTCCAGCGGCCAGCGGCTGTGGCCCTGCGCCCAGGCCGCTTCCAGTTCGGCGTACTGCGCCGGCGGCACCGCCGCGCGGGCGTAGCCGGCCAGGTCGTTGTCGTGCAGGTGCTGGACCAGCTGGCGCACGGCGGCAGCCGGCTCGGTGGCGGCGCCGGGCAGGGGTTCCTGCGGCCGGCGGCAGCCGGCGGCAAGCACTGCCACGGCGCACAAGGACAGGAACACGAGATGCGAGCGGCTGCGAGATGAACGGCGTGGCATGGCGTCGTTGGTCCTCCCCCGGGGCCGTCGCATCTTGCGGTCTGTCCGGTGACAGCGGCAAGCGTGCCCGGAGGATTGCAGAACTGTAGGAGCGACTTCAGTCGCGAAGAGGCTTTCCCGGTAAAGCCCCGTCGCGACTGAAGTCGCTCCTACGGGGCGGAGAAAGCCGCGCATAAAAAAAAGAGGCCGCCCCGTTGCCAGTGGCGAACCTCCTCAAACCGGCGGGGCCGGGGACATGTGACACATCGCCGGCATGGCCGGGACGCGCACAGCCTACGCGCCCGCTTCAGTTAATGCAATACTTCATGAATCAATGCGTAAGTTATTGATTTTCAACTGAAGAAATCCGCAATTTCGCACTGCATGGCCTGCGCCGCGGCGCGCGGGTCCGGTGCCAGCCGGATCGGACGGCCGACGACGATCGCGTCGGCGCCGTCGGCGAAGGCCTGCGCCACGCCGACCGTGCGCTGCTGGTCGTCGCCCACCGGGCCGCCGGGCCGGATGCCCGGGCAGACGATGGAGAAACCGGCGCCGGTGGCGGCGCGGATCGGCGCGGCCTCCTGGCCCGAGGCGATCACCCCGTCGATGCCGGCGCGCTGCGCGGCCAGCGCGCGCTCGACCACCACCGCCACCGGCTCGCGGTCGATGCCCATCTGCGCCAGGTCCGGGCGGCCCATCGAGGTCAGCACGGTGACCGCCAGCAGGCGCATGTCCGAGGCGTTGGCCGCGGCGGCGGCTTCCATCATCGCCGGGTGCCAGCCGTGGATGGTGCAGTAGCTTACCGGCCACTGCGACAGGCGGCGGATGACGCCGGCGATGGTGGCGGGAATATCGAAGAACTTCAGGTCCACGAACACGCGCTTGTCGCGCCGGGCCAGTTCGTCGAGCACGGCGAAGTACTCGCCCGAGGCCAGCAGTTCCATGCCGATCTTGTAGAACGACACGGCGTCGCCGAGCCGCTCCACCCAGTCGATGGCTTCGGCGCGCCCCGGCACGTCCAGCGCGAAGATCAGGCGCTCGTCGGTGCGCAGCGGCAGCGGGCCGCGGCTCATCGCGCCGGCTCCAGCGCCGCGCGCTTGCGGGCCCGGCGCTGCTCCTCGGACAGGCCATGGGCGTTGCCGACCGCCGCCGATTCATAGCCGCCGTAGGTCGGGCCGGGCAGCATGAACCAGCGTTCGCCGATCCAGCCGTCATGCCCGGACAGCAGCGCATCGCGATCGGCGTCGTCATTGCTGCGCGGCTGGCCGAAATCGGTGATCTGGTCGCCCACCTGCATCAGCACGCGGTAGTGGCTGGCGACCTTGATCCGGCGGCAGCCCTTGTCGTCGCCGGTGCGGGTGCAGCCGGGCAGGTCCATGCCCTTGCCGAGGTAAACGCCGTCGTCGGCGACCGGGAAGCCCACCGCGCGCAGGTTTTCCAGCGTGTCCGCCTTCATCTGTTCGGTGCGGTTGGAGATGTAGAGGAGCGTCACGCCGCGCGCGCTGGCCGCCCTGGCGAACTCCAGCGCGCCGGGCACCGGCCGGGCCTTCTTCTCGGCCACCCATGCGGCCCAGTCCGCTTCCTTGTACGACGTGTCGTCGAGCACGCCGCGCGCCTGGAAGGGCGAATTGTCGAGCACGGTCTCGTCGATATCGACGATCACCGCCGGCTTCAGGCCGGGCTTCTGCAGTTCGGCGCCTTCGCCGGGCAGCAGCGCGGTCCATTGCGGGTCGGCCAGGGCGCGATCCAGCGTCGCCGCCGCCATGCGCCAGGTCTGCAGGGTCAGGGCGCGGTACTCCTGCGCCTTCTGCACCCACAGCACCGCATTGAGGTTGTCGTTGGCGGGCACGGCCTCGACGGCAACCGGTGCCTCGACAGCCGTACCCGGGCCGGCGGGTTCGCCGTGGACCAGCGGCCGGGAGGTGCTGCACGCGGCCAGCGACAACAACGCGGCGAGCAGGAGGGAGTTGGGGATTCGGGACATGGGCACGGCTACCGGATAGAGCGAAAACCCGGCAAGTTTACCGGCTCCCCGCCCGGCCCGCCCCGGCGGGGGCCTGCGGCGATGCCGTGTTCCGGCGTAATCCTGCGCCGGCTTCGGTCCCTTCCCCGCTCGGCTATGCTTGCGCCCCCTCGCGCGACCGGATGCCGACGATGACCGATGCCCCCACCCCCTCGCCCGTTCCCGTGCTCGACGCCGCGCAGATGCGGGTGCTCGGCTGCCTGGTCGAGAAGGAAGCGACCACGCCCGAGACTTACCCGCTGACCGTCAACGCCGCGCAGACCGCCGCCAACCAGAAGACCGCACGCGAACCGGTGATGAACCTGGACGCCGGCACCGTGCAGCACGCGCTGCGCCAGCTGGAGGCGATGGGCCTGGCACGCCAGCACTTCTCCGCGCGCGCCGAGCGCTACGAGCACCTGCTCGGCGGCAGGCTGGACCTGCCGCGGCAGCAGGTCGCGCTGCTGGGCCTGCTGTTGCTGCGCGGCCCGCAGACCGCCGGCGAGCTGGCCACGCGCAGCGAGCGGATGGCGAAGTTCGCCGACGCCGAAGACCTGCGCCACCAGCTCGGGCGCCTGATCCAGCGCGGACTGGCGGTGCAGCTGCCGCGCGCCGCCGGCCAGCGCGAGGACCGCTACATGCACCTGCTCGGCGGCCCGGTGGACGTGGACGCCCTGGCCGCGCAATACCGCGCGCCCGCCGGCGCGGCCGCGGACAACGGCGCGCTGGAAGAGCGCGTGCAGCAGCTCGAGGCCAGCGTGGCGGCGCTGCAGGAGCAGCTGGCGCAGCTGCAGTCCCGGCTGGACGATTGATCCAGCGTAGCTGCGGGGCTTGCCCCGCAGCACGTTGTCGGTGAAGCCCCGGCGAGGAGCAAGCCCCTCGCCTGCGCAGCAGTGCATGTCGCGGTCATGCCGCCGGCATGCGCGTTCCGGCGCCCAAGCGTCGGAGGTTTGAACCGGACTACCCGATTGCGGGCTCGTTGAGGAAAAGCAGCAGCTCCTCGTCCTTGCCGGGCAGGCGCACGCTGCCGTTGGCCTGGAAGCCCAGCTTGCGCAGCAGCGCCGTCGAACGCTCGTTGCCCGGCGTCACGATCGCGCACAGCGCGCCGAGCCCCAGCGTTTCCCGCGCATGGCGCAGCACCGCCCGCGCGGCCTCCAGCGCATAGCCGTGGCCGGCATGGCGTTCCAGCAGGGCATAGCCGACATCCACGTGCGGCAGCGCGGCGCGGTGCACCAGCCCGGCATTGCCCAGCCAGGCGCCGTCGCTGCGCCGCTCGACCGCGTACATGCCAAAGCCGTGCTGCCCGTAACTCACCAGCGGCCCATTGCGGATGTAGTCGCGCGCCTGCGCCAGCGTGCGCACGCCGCGATCGCCGATGTAGCGATGGAAGCCCGGCTCGTTGAGCAGCTCCAACATCGCCGCGGCATCGCCGTCGTCGTCGCGCAGCAGGCGCAGGCGCAGTCGTTCGGTTTCGATCATGGTCTTCCCGCCTCTATCGATCCATGCCCGGCCATGGAGCCCCATGCAGCTGATGGCACTGCAAGGGCATACTCCACCCTGCCCATCATGGTGACAAGGAGAAGGCCCATGACGACACCCAGATCGCTGCCACTTGCGCTCTGCATCCCCTTCGCCGCCACTGCGCTGGCCAGCGACGTCCCGCCCCATGCCGCGGGACTGACCGGCGAAGACGTGACGATCGTCAGCACCGAATCGTTCCTCACGGCCCATCCCGACCAGCTCTATCGGCTGAAAGCGCAGGGTGCGCTCCATGAGGGCGACGCGGTGGCGGCAAGGCGGCACTTCACCCTCGCGTCGCGTTATGCGGACAAGCTCTCCCAGGCCATGCTGGCGCAGATGTGGTGGGACGGCAAAGGGGGCGAGACCGATCGCGCGCTCGCCTATGTCTGGATGGATCTTGCCGCCGAGCGCCGCACCCCGCTCTTCCTCGCCGAGCGCGAACGCTTCTGGAACGCGCTGGATACGGCGCAGCGGCAGCGGGCGCTGGCCATCGGCAAGGCCATCTTCGACGAGTACGCCGATGACGTGGCCCAGCCTCGGCTGGAACGCGAGATGCGCAAGGCGCAGCTGGCAACGGTGGGCTCCCGCATCGCGCATCGCTCCGGAAAAATGGACGTGTGCATCGGCACATCCTGGATCACCATGGATCACCAGTTCGTCTGCAATGAGCGGATCAGCGCCCACCGCTACTACCAGGCCCGTTTCTGGGAGCCCGCGCAGTACTGGGCATGGCAGGAGCAGGTCCTGCGGGTCACCACGGGGCTGCCCGATGTGGAAGTCGGGCAGCCATCCACCGTCACACCCTGATCGGCCGCTCGTCGGGCCGATCCGGATTCAGTCGAACAGCGCCTGGATCGCCGCCAGCCCGGCCTGCGCGCGTTCCTTCTTGTTCGCGGCGTCGGCCACCGGGTCGGCGCCGTCGCGCTGGATCTCGGCCGCCGGCAGTTCGTCGAAGAAGCGGCTGGGCTTGAGCCGCACGTGTTCGCCGAACTTGCGGGTCAGGCGGCTGTAGCTCATCCACAGCTGGATCTTGGCGCGGGTGATGCCCACGTACAGCAGGCGCCGTTCCTCCTGCAGGTTGCCCTCGTCGAGGCTGACCTGGTGCGGCAGCACGCCGTCCTCGCAGCCGACGATGAACACGTACGGGAACTCCAGGCCCTTGGAGGCGTGCAGGGTCATCATCCGCACCTGGTTGCCGCCGTCGTCCTTGTCGTTGCGCGAGATCAGCGCCAGCTGCGCGGCCATGTCGACGGCGCTGGCGCCGCGCGGGCCGTTCTCGAACCACGAAGCCAGTTCCTCGAGGTTGGCGGCGCGGCGCTCGTAGCCGGCGGTGTCCTTGGCCTGGTGGCGCAGTTCGGCCAGCAGGCCCGAATCCCTGGACACGCGCCGCACCAGGTCGCCGGAGGACATCTGCCGCATGTCCATGCGCAGCGCGCGCAGGATGTCGGTGAACCGGCTCAGGCTGTTGGCCGCGCGCGGCGGCAGCTGCGCCAGCGCGCCCATCGCCTCGGCGGCCTGCGCCATCGACATGCCCTTCTCCGACGCCAGTTCGGCCAGCCTGGCCAGGGTGCCGGCGCCGACGTCGCGCTTGGGCGCCTGCACCGCGCGCATGAAGGCGGTGTCGTCGTCCGGGTTCACCAGCAGCCGCAGCCAGGCCAGGGTGTCCTTCACTTCCTGCCGTTCCAGGAACACGGTGCCGCCGGTCAGGTGGTACGGCACGCCGACCATCTGCAGCGCCTTTTCCAGCGGCCGGCTCTGGAAGTTGCCGCGGAACAGGATGCAGAAATCGCTCCACGGCACGCGCCGGCTGGTGGCGATGAACTGGATCTCGGCGGCCACCTTTTCCGCCTCGTGCTCGCTGTTGCGGCATTCCCACACGCGGATGCGCTCGCCATCGGCCTGGTCGGACCACAGCGTCTTCAGGTGTTCGTGCGGGTTGTGCGCGATCAGCGCATTGGCTGCGCGCAGCACGCGGTTGGAGCAGCGGTAGTTCTGCTCCAGCTTGATGATCTGCAGCGATGGATACTCCACCGCCATGTTCTGCAGGTTCTCGGGGTTGGCGCCGCGCCAGGCGTAGATCGACTGGTCGTCGTCGCCCACGCAGGTGAAATTGCCGGCCGGGCCGGCCAGCTGCTTGAGCAGGCGGTACTGCGCGTCGTTGGTGTCCTGGCATTCGTCCACCAGCAGGTAGCCGATGCGTTCGCGCCAGGCCAGCGCGATGTCCGGGTTCTCTTCCAGCACCTGCACCGGCAGGCGGATCAGGTCGTCGAAGTCGACCGCGTTGAAGGCGGTCAGCCGCGCCTGGTACAGCGCGTAGACCGTCGCCGCGTCCTTCTCGCGGTTGCTGCGCGCGGCCGCCATCGCCTGCTCCGGCGACAGGCCGGCGTTCTTGGCCCGCGAGATCAGGTTCTTCATGTCCTCGATGTCGTCGGGCTTGGCGTTGCTGCCGCCGAGCAGGTCCTTGACCTGCGCCGCCGCGTCGTCGGCGTCGAAGATCGAGAAACCGCGCTTCAGGCCCACCGCGGCGTGCTCGATCTGCATGAACTTCAGCCCCAGCGCGTGGAAGGTGCAGATGGTCACCTCCTCGGCCTGCCCGCCACGCAGGCGCTTGGCCACGCGCTCGCGCATTTCCTTGGCCGACTTGTTGGTGAAGGTGATCGCGGCGATGCGGCGGGCGCTGTAGCGGCCGCAGTCGATCAGGTGGGCGATCTTCTCCACGATCACGCGGGTCTTGCCGCTGCCGGCGCCGGCCAGCACCAGCAGGGGGCCTTCGGTGTGCAGCACCGCCGCGCGTTGGGGGGGATTGAGGGAGTCCAGCATGGGGTCGGGTCTGTCGCAGGGCGGCAGTGTAAGCCATCGGCCGTTGCGGTCGGCGCACGCTAAAATGCGCCATGGCCAAGCTCTACTTCTACTACTCGGCGATGAACGCCGGGAAGACCACCACCCTGCTGCAGTCGGCGCACAACTACCGCGAGCGCGGCATGCGGGTGGCGATCCTGACCCCGCGCCTGGACCACCGCGCCGGCAGCGGCGTGGTCGCCTCGCGGATCGGGCTGCAGGCCGAGGCCACCGCCTTCGACCCTGCCACCGACCTGCAGCAGCTGGTCGAGCGCGACATGGCCGCGCATGGGCGGCTGGGCTGCGTGCTGGTGGACGAGGCGCAGTTCCTGAGCAAGGCGCAGGTGTGGCAGCTGAGCGAGGTGGTCGACCAGCTGCGCATCCCGGTGCTGTGCTACGGCCTGCGCACCGATTTCCGCGGCGAGCTGTTCGAGGGCAGCCAGTACCTGCTGGCCTGGGCCGACGAGATGCAGGAGATCAAGACCATCTGCCACAGCGGCAAGAAGGCGACCATGACCGTGCGCGTGGACGAGAACGGCTTCGCCGTGCAGGACGGCCCGCAGGTGGAGATCGGCGGCAACGAGCGCTACGTGTCGGTCAGCCGCGCCGAGTTCAAGAAGATCACCCGCGGCGAGGGCCGCATCGAGCCGATGCAGGCGCCGCTGCCGCTGTAGCGCCGGCGGCCATCGGCGGACGGCCGCCCCCCGGCCACGCCCGCAGCCTGGGCCGGGCGGCCCCCCTGCCGCCGGCGCCGCCAGGAAGCTTCAGGTCGTTGCCTTCGCCAGCCGTTGCAGGCGCAGGCTGCGCCAGGTCGGTGTTTCCGGCCGGAAATCGACGGCCTCGCCATCGCTGGCGAAGAACAGCCCCGGCTCGGTTTCCACCACCAGGCGGATGCCGTTGATGTACAGGTAGCCGCGCCGCCGCTCGACCGTCACGTCGAAGGCCGGGCGCCCCCACTGGAAGACCCGGTAGCGGCCTTCGAAACGCTTCCAGTGGCTGGCATCCGGGCCTTCCGGGTCCTCCGGCCCTTCATTGAAGTCCAGGCTGGCTTCGCCCTCGAAGCACTCCAGGTGCGCGGGCTGGCCGGGGCTGGCGGCATGGAAGCGGTAGGCCGCCAGCTCCCCGTCGGCGGCGGGCACGAGGAAATCGTCGGGCGAAACGGCGAGCAGCGGCCCATGGGTGTCGTTGCCGGTGCCCTCGAACACCAGGCCGCCGGGCTGCAGGCGGATGTCCGCCTTCACGTTCCGGCCCACGTAGCTGCCGACCAGTTGACGGTGCAGTACCGCCGTCGGGCGGATCGAGGCGACGTCCCGCGCCGGCAGGCGCGGCTGCCGCGCGCCATAGCGCAGCGACAACGCGCCGTCGAGCAGGCGCCGGCCGAAACGGTAGGGCGCCGAGACCGGGCGGTTGAACATCGCGGTCCAGGCCAGATCGGCGTCCGGGCAATAGGCGAATACGCAGCCGAACCCGAATCCGCCGCCCTGGTGGCTGTACATCCGCAGCGGCGTCTGCCCATGGCGCAGCTCGGCGCGGATCACGCCCAGCCCGTAATCGCCGCCGAGGCCGAATCCGTGCATTTCCTCCCAGAGCTGCGGATCGAGCAGGGCCGTACCCGCCCGCCTGCCGCGGCCCAGCAGGAATGCCGCGTAGGCCGCCATGTCGCGGGCGCTGGTGTAGACGCCGCCGGAAGCCAGCAGCGGCGTCACCGCGGGCACGCGGTCATGGCCGGCCTCGTGGCCCAGCGCGCGGTTGCGCCGCGTCGTGTAGACGTCCGCGGCGGCGGTGCTGTCGTCCATCCCCAGCGGGGCGAACAGCTTGCTGCGCAGCCATTCCGCATAGGCCACGCCGGTCCGCTCCTGCAGGATCGACGCGGCCAGGTCGTAGCCCAGGTTGGAGTAGCGGTAGCGCTCGCCGACCGGGCAGCGCAGCCAGGTATCGGAAATGCTGTCCACGTGCGCCTGGAAACCGGGGGAGTCCGGTTCGTAGTTGTTGCCGACGGGCGCCTCGTGGGTGAAGCCGGCGCGGTGGCTCAGCAGCATCCGCAGCGTCATCCGCTCCTGCGGCCGCGCCTCGAAACGGCTGCGCACCGAAAAGCCCGGCAGGTAGCGGGTAACCGGCGCATCCAGGTCCAGCAGGCCATCCTGGACGGCGAGCAGCACGGCCACGGCGGTGAAGTTCTTGGAGGTGGACTGGATGCTGAAGATCGTCCGTTCGTCCACCGCTGCCGGCCCGCTGCCGCCGGTCGTGCCGAAGCCTTCGATCCAGGCCGGCCGGCCGCCGTGGAGCAGGCAGACCGCCACGCCCGGTATGTCGTGCGCGGCCATCGCCGCCACGATTCCCGCGCGCTCGTAGCGGATCAAGGCGTCAAGTCCACCACCGGCGGCCGGCGGGGTGGAGGCGACCGCCATGGGCAGGGCACCTGCGGCCGTGGCCGCGGCGGCCTGGGCCAGGAAGGAACGCCTGTTCATCGAGACTGTCATGGGAAAGATCTTTCCTTGTTCGGGCCGGAGCGGGGAACGGACGGCGGCACCTGCGGGGCCAGCACACCGGACAGCAGGTCCGGGCGCGAAGGATCGCGGCGCAGATGCGGCACCCGCAGCCCTTCCCGCCAGGGAACCGGCAACGTACGCACCACGTCGCCGTACGCCACCTGCAGTTCCACCGGCGCCACCGGCGACAGGCGCAGGCCATCGCGCAGCGCCGCCAGCGACCACGGCGCCGGGCCGACCCGGGTGATGCGCATGCCGGGCCCGATCCGGAGCGCCGCCGCCGGCGAACCCGGCAGCACGTCCTGCACCCTGCCCGCGCCATCCACCCGCAGGCCCAGCGAGGTCATGAAATCGTAGGACGCGTTCGCCGCCTCGACATCATCGATGAAGGGGTTGGGGCGATCGTCGTAAGCCACGCTCCAACCGCTTGCGAGCAGGCCGCCCAGCGGCGGTTCCGGGCGGATCTCATCGATGCGCGCATGCAGGAACTGCTCCCAGTCCAGGTCCTCCACCGCGCGCAGCGACCGCACGATGTCCTCACGCGCGTAGGTCCGCGTACCGTCGGCACCCGGCGCGCGCGCGAAGAACCGGCGGCAGAAGTCGTCCAGCGAGCGTTGCCCATGGCTGCGCTGGCGGATCAGCACGTCGGCCTCCAGCCAGACCAGCAGCATTTCGTTGTAATAGTCGCTGCCGCGGCGGACCGCCGTGCCTTCCGGCGGCGCTTCGCCATAGGCGGGCGTGGCGACGGCGGTATCGGCCAGGCTGCGCCAGGCGCGGCCAGGCCGCTCCTGGCCGATCTGCGCGGCGACGTAGGCCAGGTAGTTCCCCACCTGCTGCGGCGTCGCCAGGCCGCTGCGGGCCGGCAGGACCACGTCGCCGTAGTAGCGGGTCAATCCTTCGTAGAACCACAGCAGTCCGTCGCGCATGGGCTGCTGGAAGTTGCGGCCTGCCTGCTCCGCCGGGCGTACCGCCTTGCCGTTCCAGGCGTGGAAGAATTCATGCGACAGCACGCTCCACTGCACGCGCTGGCGCGCATCGCGGAAGAAGCCGGACGCGGCGCGGACATCCGCAGACTCCAGGTGCTCCAGCCCGTCGTGCGTCAACAGGTCGCTGAGCGCAACCAGCCAGGCGTAGCCGTCGCCCGGGAGCGCATCCTCGCCGAACAGGTGGAATGTTTCGCCGACCAGGCGCCGCAGCGCCTCCTGCACCGGCAGCCCGATCCGCGCGTCGGCCGGGTTGTCGGCGGCGACGCTGATGCGCACGTTCGCGCGGCGCCCGGCCGGCAGCGGCAGGGAGTGCAGGAACTGCCCGGCCAGCATCGGCGAATCGACAAGCCGGGCCAGGCTCACGGCCGGCAACGACAGCGCGCCGTCGCGCTGCATCCGCGCCGGCAGCGCGCCATCGGCCGTCCATCCCGGGGGCAGCCTCACGCTGGCCTGGACCTGCAGGTCCTGGGCGCCGGCATCGGCCGGATACAGCAGCAGGTGGTTGAACAGCACCCATTGCAGATGCGGCGTCATGTTGGGGGCCTTGCCGAAGCCGTTGCCGAACGGCGCCGAGGGCGACAGATAGTCGAAGCGGACATCGAGGCTGTCGCTGCCGGCGGGCACCTCCACCCGGAAGACGAAGGGATCGAGCGGATCGCGCCGCCAGGCCAGCGGCCTGCCGCCGGCTTCCATCCGCAGGTTGACCAGCTGGGTGATCGGGCCGCTGGCCCGGTGCTCCCCCGGCAGCCACCTGGGATAGGCGAGCGCCAGCGGCCCCGGGCGGACCGGAACGACGAGCTGCGCATGTTGCACACCGGCCATCACTTCGCGCGCATCGACCTCCAGCCTCATCGGCGGCGGCGCCCATCCCGCGGCGCCCGCCACGGACACCGGCAGCAGCAGGAGCGGGGCGAGGAACCAGGGCCGGGCCACGGCGGCACGCGGCGTCGATCCACGGGGGCATGCGCGGGTGCGGGAAAACATCGGACAAGGGTCCATGGCCTGGGCAATGCACGTTAATCGCCCGTCCGCGCGCGCGCTTGAACACGATTGACCTGGCCCGTGCGGGCTTCCACCATGCGCGGATGGCCTGTGAATGCACCGTCGCCACGATCGCCGGACGCCTGCGGCATCGCCCCGGCGAGACGCTGGGCCGTCATCGCCATGACTGCGGTTTCGCTGCGCTGGTACTCAGCGGCAGTTACATCGAGGCCGGCGACCGCGGCCGCATGCGCGTGGCCGCGGGCGACGTCATCCTGCATGGTCCCTACGAATCCCACCTCAACACCGTTGCCCGCGGCGGCGCCGAAGTCCTCGTCCTGCCATGGAGCGGCGCCATCGCATCGCCACTGGGAAGCGTCGACGATGCCGACGCCATCGCCCGGCTGGCGGACCGGGACATCCACCGGGCATCGGCGCTGCTCAGGGCCGGACTGCGGACCTCACCGGTGAGCGCGGACGACTGGCCGGACCGCCTGGCCGCGGAGCTGCGGCGCGACCCCAACCTGGGCCTCAAGGAATGGGCCGGGCAGGCGGGGCTTCGGCCGGAAACCATCAGCCGCGGATTCCGCCAGGCGTTCGGCATCACCGCGGTGGAGTTCCGCATGCGCAGCCGGCTGCTGAAGGCGCTTGCCGGCATGGCGGAACACAGCCCGCTGGCGGCGATCGCACTGGATTCGGGTTTCGCCGACCAGGCCCATTTCAGCCGCAGCTTCCGCGACCTGACCGGCATGACGCCGCGGCGCTGGCTGGCCTTGCGGACGTCGGCGACGCGGCGACGCAGCCCGGGTTCACCGGAAGAAGCCTGATCGTCCGGCCCGGAGCCGCTGCACCCGGACTACCGTCGCCGCGCGGCCATCGCCCCGCGCTCGCGGGAGGCGACCTCGTTGTTCCCCCCGCCGCGACAGGCGGGCGCAGGCGGCAATCCGCCTGCGTTCATCGGAGCCGCCGTCTTCCTTCCGCTCCTTCACCGGCAGGCCAATGCAGCGCGGGCGGATCCTTCCGGCCGAATCGCTCCCCTGCCGGTGGCCAGGCCTGCGCCTCGCCACCGGCGGGGCCTGCTTTCGCAGGCAATGGACTCAGGGCGCCGGGCATTCGACCTTCTGTTCGTAGTCCGTCCCGATGCTCACCTTTGCCAGCGACAGGCGCAGGCCGGCGCTGCCGCGCAGCGCGAACGGCATGTCCAGCCGGGCGGTGTCCGCGCCGGCGCCGCGCAGGCACTTGAGCGGCACGCCCAGCCGCGCCCACTGGCCCTGCGGCAGCTTCGCCAGTGCGTCGCCGATGGCGACCTCGCCACGGCAGCCGTCGCCGCAGCTGACGAGGTAGTCCACCCTGGCGCCCGCGGGCAGCGCTTCGACCCGCACGCTGGCGATCGCCAGCACGTCGCCGTTGGTTTCCCGCACCAGGTCCAGCGGCGTGTTCGCGCGCAGCTCGACACGGCCGGCGCCCTGGAACGCGAACTGGCGCGCGCCCTCCTGCACATCGGTGTTGACCGCGGTCATCACCACCGAACCATCGGCGGTCGCCGCATTGGGATGCACGATGTCCGAGGCTTCGCCATCGGCGCCGACCAGGCGCAGGGTCAGGCCGGTGGTCGCCACGCCACGGTCGAACCAGGCGCTGGTGCGCGAGGCGGCCGGGTCGATGCCCGGCTCCTCGGACAATGCCGGCAGGTCGCCGCTGTCGGCGTAGGTCAGGCCGTAGCCGTAGGCGAACTGCGGGTCGTAGTCCTTCTGCCCGACGTTGTTGGCGAACTGGTCCGCGCGGCGCGGCCAGGAGAAGCTGAGCTTGCCGCGGAAGTCATGCTGCACGCTGCCGTCGGGCCGGCGCAGCAGCACGTCGGCGACGCCGCCGCCCTCCGAGCCCGGCAGCCAGGCGGCGACGAAGGCGTCGGCGGCGTTGATCTCGCGGTTCACCCACAGCGGGCGGCCGCTCAGGAAGACGGCCACCACCGGAATGCCGTCGGCCTTCAGCTTCCTGATCAGCTCCAGGTCGCCGGACCTGCCGCCCTTGAACATCAGGTCGGGCAGGTCGCCCTGGAACTCGGCGTAGGGCTCCTCGCCGAACACCACCACCGCCACGTCCGGCCTGGCCTTGTAGCGCCCGTCCACGGCCAGCTCGGCCTTGCCGCCAGCCGCTTCCACCTGCGCCTTCAGGCCGTCCCAGAGGGTGTCGGCGTTGGGGAAATCGGCGCGCTTCGTGCCGTCGCCCTGCCAGGTCAGGGTCCAGCCGCCGGCCTGCTTGGCCATGTTGTCGGCGCCGTCGCCGGCCACCAGCACGCGCTGCTTCGGGGCCAGCGGCAGCAGGCCGCCCTGGTTCTTCAGCAGCACCAGCGATTCGCGCACCGCCTGGCGCGCCACCGCGCGGTGTTGCGGGGCGCCCAGCAGCTCGAACCTGCCGCCCAGCGCGCGCGCCGAGGGTTTCGGCTTCTCGAACAGGCCCATGCGGAACTTGACGCGCAGGATGCGGCGCACCGCGTCGTCCAGCCGCGCCATCGGCAGGCTGCCGTCCCTGGCGTGGGCCAGGGTGCTTTCATACATGCCCTTCCAGCTGTCCGGCGCCATCGCCATGTCCAGGCCGGCGATGTAGGTCTGCGCGCAGTCGGTGTTGCTGCAGCCCTTGATCTGGCCGTGGCCGTTCCAGTCGCCGACGACGAAGCCGCCGAACTGCATGCGCTGCTTCAGCACATCGGTCAGCAGCGGCTTGTGGCCATGCATCTTCTCGCCGTGGAAGCTGTTGAACGAGGCCATCACCGACTGCGCGCCGGCGGCGATCGCCGGCGCGTAGCCGGCGCCGTGGATGTCGCGCAGCTGCGCTTCGTCCACCGTGGTGTCGCCCTGGTCCTTGCCGTTGTCGGTGCCGCCGTCGCCGAGGAAATGCTTGACCGTGGTCATCACGTGGTGGTCGTCGAGGAAGTCCGGAGCGCCGGCCTTGCCCTGCAGGCCTTCGACGAACACGCCGGCATAGCTGGCCACCAGCGCCGGATCTTCCGAGTAGCCTTCGTAGGCACGGCCCCAGCGGTCGTCCCGCGGTACCGCCACGGTCGGCGCGAAGGTCCATTCCATGCCGGTGGTACGGGTTTCGGCGGCGGTGATGCGGGCGATCTCGCGCAGCAGTTCCGGGTTGCGCGCGGCACCGAGGCCGATGTTGTGCGGGAACAGGGTGGCGCCGACCACGTTGCTCTGGCCGTGCATGGCGTCGATGCCCCAGATGATCGGGATCGCCTTGCCGCCGCCGCGGGTATCCATCGACGCTTCCCAGAAGGCATCGGCCAGCGCCAGCCATTCGGCCGGACTGGCGTTGTAGCGGCCGCCCGGATCGGAGCCGCCGCCGGCCAGGATCGAGCCGAGCCGGTACCTGCGCACGTCCTCCGGAGTGAGGCTGGCGATATCGCCCTGTACCACCTGGCCGACCTTTTCCTCCAGCGTCATCGCCGCCATGAGCGCGTCGATGCGCTTCTCCATCGCCGGGTCCAGCGCCAGCGGCCAGGCCGGCTGCGGCCAGTGCGCCGGATCGATGCGGACCGGTGCGTCTGTCGGTGCCGGCGCGGCGCCGGCGACCGGCGCGCAGGCCAGGGCCAGCGCGGCGCCCAGCAGGAGCGGGCGCAGGCGGCGGCCGGCGGAGGAACGGGGATGCGGAAGGCGGGGCTTCATGGGCGAGGGTCTTCCTGGACGGGAGGCTGGAGAAACGCGCGATGGTGCGCGCCACCATGACAGCGTTGTCAGGCAGGCGCAGAATAGCGCCAGTCCACGATGATGGCTTGCTGCATAGCGGCACACCGCATTGCGGCTAAAGTTGCACCTGTATCCAAGCGCGATGGCACCTGCCTGGCGGGAACCGAGAACCATATGACTGGCAAGAAACGGGCGGCGGCCGGACCCACGCAGGCGGCCGCGGGCAGACCCGGGCGGGTTCGCATCGAGGACGTGGCGGAAACGGCGGGCGTGTCGATGAAGACCGTCTCGCGGGTGCTCAACAACGAGCCGAACGTGTCCGAGCGCACCCGCAAGCTGGTGGAAGCGGCGGTGGAGAAGCTGCGCTACCGTCCGCTGCCGTCGGCGCGCGTGCTGGCCGGCCGGCGCTCCTACCTGGTCGCCATGCTGTTCGACAACCCGTCGTCGAACTACCTGATGGAAATCGAACTGGGCGTGCTCGACGCCTGCCAGGCGCAGCACTACAACCTGATGCTGGCGCCGCTGGTGTACGACGCCGCGGACATCGTGGGCAAGGTCGAGTCGCTGATCATGCAGTCGCAGCTGGACGGCATCGTGCTCACCCCGCCGCTCACCGACGATGCGGCGCTGCTGGAACGGCTGGTCGACCTGGGCATTCCCTATTCCAGCATCTCCGCCCGGGAACAGAACCGGCATGTCGGCGTGGTGGTGGACGAGATCGGCGCGGTCTGCGCGCTGATGGCGCACCTGGCCGCGCTCGGCCATACCCGCATCGCGCACATCAAGGGCCATGCCGCGCACGGCGCCAGCATGTGGCGCCTGGCCGGCTACCGCGAAGGCCTGCGCCGCGCCGGGCTGCGCTACGACGCGGCGCTGGTGGTGGACGGCGAGTTCTCCTACGAATCGGGCTACGCCGGCGCCAACGCGCTGCTCGACCTGCCCGAACGGCCCACCGCGATCTTCGCCGCCAACGACGACATGGCGGCCGGCGTCATCTGCGCCGTGTGCGAGCGCGGGCTGTCGGTACCGGGCGATATTTCGGTCTGCGGCTTCGACGACACGCCCATCTCCCGCCAGATCTACCCGGCGATGACCACCGTGCGGCAGCCCACCCGCGACATGGGACGGGTGGCGGCGCAGGAACTGCTCAAGGAAATCCGCGAGATGGGCAGCGGCGGCGTGGTCGACGTGGCCTACACCCTGCAGGTGCGGCGCTCGACCGGCCCCGCGCCGGGCTGACCCCGGCAGAGCGGTGAGCGGGATGCCGGGGGGCAGCCCCTGCCTGGAGGACCCGGCGTGACTGCGCTGTCAGGCCGGGGCTCCCCCCGGAGCGGGCAAG
Organism: Stenotrophomonas sp. Steno-Z2; assembly: GCF_056393235.1. Lineage (NCBI taxonomy): Bacteria > Pseudomonadati > Pseudomonadota > Gammaproteobacteria > Lysobacterales > Lysobacteraceae > Stenotrophomonas > Stenotrophomonas sp. Steno-Z2. Next base: position 1,038,661 of record NZ_JBWJOY010000001.1, read on the forward strand.
GCCGGCTCCGGGGGCCGCTCAATGCCCGCCTTGAGCCGCCAGCCTGTCCAGGTCGATGCCCTGGCGCCGCAGGGTGCGCGTGGCGGCGATGGCATAGAAGGCCAGGTAGGCGAAACACAGCACGCCGACGATGAAGCTGTAATGCACGCCCACCTTGTCGGCGAGCGCGCCCTGCGCCCAGCTGACCAGCCCGCCGCCCATGATCATCATGATCAGCAGGCTGCTGCCCTGGTTGGTGGCATTGCCCAGGCCGGTGATGGCCAGGGTGAAGATGCACGGCCACATCGTGCTGCAGAACAGGCCGACGCTGATGAAGGCGATCACGCTGGTCATGCCGGTGGTGAACATGCCCACCAGCTGCGCGGCGATGCCGCACAGGGCGAAGTACAGCAGCATGCGCGCCGGGTTGCCCCGGCTGGCCAGCGTGGCCAGGATCATCAGCACGATCACCGGCGCGTAGTGGAAGAACTGCGAGGCGTCGTGGCCGGAGATCGCGTTGACCGCCAGGTACACGCCGAAGGCGACGAACGGCAGCACCAGCATCAGCAGCTTCTTCGTGCCGGCGCCCACGTCGAACGCGCCGGTGGCACCGCCCCAGCGGCCGATCATCAGGCTCGCCCAGTACAGCGACACGAACGGCGCGATCAGCGCGGTCTCCAGGCCCAGCCCGCCCTTCTCCACCGGCAGTTCCAGATAGGCCGGCAGGTTGTCGATGGTGGAGACCTCCACGCCGACGTAGAGGAAGATGCCGAGCATGCCCAGCACCAGCTGCGGGTAGGCCAGCGCCGATTTCCCGTGGATCAGCCTGCTGCTGTCCTGCGCCTCGGTCGCGGACAGTTTTTCCAGGTCGATGTGGTTGGGCACCGAGGAGAACTTCAGGAACAGCGCCACCAGCACGAAGGCCGCGCCCAGCACCAGGTAGGGCGTCTTGACGCTCTCGATGCTGGCCTCGGTGTTGCCGGTGGCGACGCTGCCGAAGATGGCGATGCTCACCAGCAGCGGCCCGATGGTGGTGCCCAGGTTGTTGACGCCGCCGGCCATGGTCAGCCGCTGCGAACCGGTGGCCGGGTCGCCCATGATGATGGCCAGGGTGTTGGCGGCGATCTGCTGCAGGGAGAACCCCAGGCCGACGATGAACAGGCCGGACAGCATCAGGTTGAACGACCCCAGGTTGGCCGCGGGGTAGAACAGCACGGCACCCAGCGCCGATATCAGCAGCCCGATGCAGATGCCGTTCTTGTAGCCGATGCGGTTGAGCACATCCACGCCCATCGCCCTGGAAACCGCCGCGTAGATCAGCGAGCCGACCGTATAGGCGACATAGAACGCGATCGCCACGTACATGCTCTGCGCCTGGGTCAGGTCGAAGGCCTTCTTGAAGACGGGGATCAGGATGCCGTTGCTGGCGGCGACGAAGCCCCAGAAGAAGAACACCGTGATGAGTACACCGAACTGCGACCAGCGGGTTTTTTGGCTCATGGCTTTTCCGTCATGGCGGAACGTTGGCGTCATGCGTGGCGTTGCCCACGCGCATCCGCCGCGGGCGGTCCATCCTGTCACATCAGAACTGGTAGCGCAGACGCAGGCCGTAGCTGCGCGGATCGTTGAGGAAACGCACGTTGATGCCCGACCCGACCAGCGCCTTCTGCGAGATGTCGTTGTCCAGCAGGTTGTTGCCCCAGGCTTCCACGCGCCAGTGGCCGTCCAGCGAGGTCAGGCCGATGCCGGCATTGACCGTGGTGCGTGCGCGCTGGCGGTCGGGGAAGCCGGCCTGCTGCGCGGTTTCGACGCGGTCGGGCACGATCTCGCCGGAGGCGGCGTCCTTCCTGATGAACTGCACGTCGCGGTTGTTGTACTGGGTCAGGTAGTAGGCCGAGCGGTACGAGGCCAGCACCTGCCAGTCCAGGGTGCCGAACGGCAGTTCCACGGTGTGCTGCAGGCGCGCGTTGAAAGTCAGCTTCGAGGCCAGCGGCAGTTCGTTGCCGGACAGGTCGATCAACGAGGTGGCGCCGCCGGCGTCGTAGTTCTGGCTGCGCACGTCGGCCACGACGCCTTCCTTGATCTCGCTGTCCATCCACAGCGCGTTGAGGTTCAGCATCACGTTGCCGGGGAAGCGCAGTACGCTCTCCAGCTCCACGCCGTACACGGCGGACTTGCCGACGTTGCGGTTGACCAGCGAGTAACCGGTGGCTTCGCCGGTGGTGGGGTTGGTGGCGATCACCGCCAGGTCCTGGAACACCTGGTCGCTGTAGTCGTAGTAGAAACCGCTGGCGTTGAAGGTGGAGCTGCGGCCCAGCATCTGGAACGTGTTCTTGCTGCCGATCTCGTAGGCGACGATGGACTCGGGCTTGAACGTCTCCGGGATCTCCTGTGGGTCGAAGGTGTCGTTGAAGCCGCCCGCCTTGTGGCCGCTGGAGATCAGCCCGTAGAGCAGGCTGTCGTCGGACACGTCGTATTCGAAGCCCACGCGCCAGTCGGTGAAGTTGAACTTGCTCCGGCCGAACTGCTGCGCCGGGATGCCGCTCACCTGCACCCAGTCCTTGTACGGGCAGTCGATGGTGTCGCCGCCGATGTCCGGGCGGTCCACGCAGCCGAAGGCGCCGCCATTGGGCACGTTGCCGATCTGCTGCAGGAGCGTGTCGTTGCGGCCATGGGCCAGGATGCCCTGCAGCAGGAAGCGGGCCATGTCCGCCTGCGAGGTGATGTTGCTGACGTCGAAGTTGGGGCGTTTCATGAAGGCCGGCACGAAACCCGGCGTGCCGAGGCGGGTGGCGAAATCGCCGCCTTCGCCCGGCAGGCCCAGCGCCCAGTTGCCGCCGATGCCGTAGCGCGACTTTTCTTCCTGCGTGTAGCGCAGGCCGCCCTTCAGGCGCAGCCGGTCATTGACGTCGAAGGTGCCGTCGGCGAACGCGGCCGAGGAGCGGCCGTTGACCTTGGGCATGGTGAATTCGGTGCCCGAATACCACCTGCCCTTGTCCACCAGCGACAGGTAGCCGACCTGCTGGTCCTCGTTGAAGTGGAACAGGCCGGTGGTCCAGCGCAGGCGCGCGTCGTCGGCCGAGGACAGGCGCAGCTCGTGGATGTAGGACTGCGACTGGGTCATCCAGTACTGGGTGGAGTAGTTGTCGTAGTCGATGCCGCCGGGATTGGCGGGCGAGACCGGGTCGATGTTGCGGCCCGGCCAGAGGATGCCTTCGCTCTGCGCGTTGGTCTGGCGGTAATCGACATCGCGGTAGCTGGCGTTGTACTCCAGCGCCACCGGTCCGAAGTCGTAGCTGACGTTGGTCTGCGCACCCCAGTTGGTGCTGTCCAGCGTGCCCTGCGCGCCGCGGTAGACGACCTTGCGCAGATCCAGGTCGTCGGGCATGTAGCCGGCCTTGGCGGCGGTGTAGACGGTGGCGCCGGGGTAGCCGGTGCCGCCTTCCTTGCCCATGTCGGCCATGGCGAACACCGACAGCTTGTCGTCGGGCTGGTAGAGGAAGGATACGCGCGCGCCGCGCTCGTCCTGGATGCCGGCCGGGTCGAGTTCCTGCATCCTGCCGGCGTTCTCGAACGACGAGCCCTTCTCGACCTTGTAGCCGGCCACGCGGATGGCGGCCCAGCCGCCCAGCGGCATGTTCAACGCGAACTCGCCGCCGCGATGGTCGCGGTTGCCGGCCTCGGCCTGCACGTAGCCGCCGGACGATTCCAGGTCCGGGCGCTTGGTGATGATGTTGAGCGTGCCGGCCAGCGCGTTGCGTCCGCGCAGCGTGCCCTGCGGCCCCTTGTTGATCTCCACGCGCTCGACGTCATAGAACATTCCGCCCAGCCCGCGCGGCCGCGGAATGTAGGCACCGTTGATGTGCGGCGCGGCGCCCGGATCGCCCAGTTCGGTGTTGTTGGACGAGCCCACGCCGCGGATGAAGATTTCCAGGTTGCCTTCCTGGTTGGCCATGCTCATGCCCGGCACCAGCGCCTGGATGTTGCGCAGTTCGTTGTTGATGCCCAGCGCGCGCGTGTCGTCGGCGGAGATCGCCTGCGCGGTGCCGGCGTACTTCTGCAGATCCTGCTCGCGGCGTTCGACGGTGACGATCACCGCGTCGAGCGTGGACGCGTCGCGGGCTTCGGTCTTGCCTTCTTCCTGCGCCGACTGCGCGGCGGCGGGCAATGCGGTGGCGGTGGTGATCAGTGCAGCGAAGATCGCGCGCGCAAGCGCATGTTGCCGGCATTGGCTGGCCATCTGGTCTCTCTCCCCAAGGTCGTCGGAATGTTCGCCACGGCGGCATGGCCGAGCGCAGGTCGTTTTACGCGCCGGCTGACAACGCTGTCAATCGTTATCCGCACGTGATAGCCACAAGGCCGGGCTGCCTTGCGATTGTGGGGTCGGAAGGGGAATTTTCGCTGCGACGCAGCACGATCAGCGCGCAGCCGGGAGACCGCCGGCGGCGGTACCGGCGGCCATCACGACGCGGCGTCGCGCCGTACGGCCCGCCGCGTCGTGGCGGGCATCGATCAGTACAGCGTGCGCTGTTCCACCGGCGGCGGGCTGTACTGGTACAGCCAGGTTTCGGTGAGGGTCCTGCCGCCGCTGCGCAGGTACAGGCGGATGTCGATCTGCTGCGTGCCGTCGTCCGGCGGCACCAGGTCGAACATGGCGCGGTAGCCTTTGATCTCGCGCAGCGGGCGGGCGGAGACGACTTCCACGCGGCCGCGGCTGGTTTCCACCACGGCCTCGACCTCGGCCTTGTCGATCAGGCCGGCCAGTTCGCCGCCTTCGAAATCCACCGCGAAGCGCCAGGAGAAGTACTCGCGCTTCTTGCCGATCACCCCACCCAGGCCGGTGCGGCTGGCCACGCAATGCGCCAGCGGCGGCCGCGCCGGCGGCTGCGCGCCCCAGTACAGGCGGTAGCCGACCAGCAGTTCCTGCCCGGGCTGCGGCTTCTGCTTCGGGTTCCAGAACGCGACGATGTTGTCGAAGGTCTCGTCGACCGTGGGAATCTCCACCAGCTGTACCGAGCCCTCGCCCCACTGCCCCTTCGGCTCCACCCACAGGCACGGGCGCTTCTCGTAGAACACGCCGTCGTCCTGGTAGTGGTCGAAGTCGCGGTCGCGCTGCAGCAGGCCGAAGCCGCGCGGGTTGTGGTCCACGAACATGTTGAAGCGCAGCTGCGCGGGGTTGCACAGCGGGCGCCAGATCCACTCGCCGGCGCCGTTCCACATCGACAGGCCGTCGGTGTCGTGGATTTCCGGGCGCCAGTCCCAGGCCATGCGGCGGTCGTTCTCGCCGACCTGGTACATGCTGGTGCACGGCGCGATGCCCAGCCGCTCGATTTCCCGGCGCGGGTACAGCGCGCTGTCGATGTCCATCAGCAGCACGTCGCCGTTGGTGATGGCGAAGCGGTAGGCGCCGGCCACGCTGGGCGAGTCGAGCAGGCCGTAGACGACGACGGTGTCCGAGTCGCGGGCCGGCTGTTCCAGGTAATAGGCGATGAAGTCGGGGAATTCCTCGGGCCGGCCCATGCCGGTGTCGATCGCCAGCCCGCGCGCGGACTGGCCGTACTGGCCTTCCCTGCCCACCGCGCGGAAGTAGCTGGCGCCGAGGAAGGCGGCGAAGTCGCGCTCGGTATCGCTGCGGGTATTGAGGCGGAAGCCGGCGAAGCCCAGGTCCGCCGGCAGGCGCCCGCCGTGGAGGCCGCTGCTGCCGTAGTCGAACGCGGCGCCGTCATAGGCCAATTCCTGCGCCTTGCCGTCGACCACGTCGAACATGCGCACCGGCGTGTGGAAGTACAGGCCCAGGTGGAAGAACCTGGCCTGGAATTTCCCGGGCTGGTCGGCCCACAGTGCATGGTCCTGGCGGTAGCGGATGGACTGGTACTGGTCCCAGTCCAGCGCTTCCACTTCCGGCGGCAGGCTGCGCTTGTGGCTGCGGTACGGCGCCTGCGCCAGCGCGCGCGCCTGGCCCTTCAGCGCGGCGAAATCGAACGGCTGCGGCTGGCCGATGCGGCGCAGGCCCTGCTGCCGTTCGGCGGCGGCGCAGGCCGGCAGCGTCGGCAGGCCGAAGGCGGCCAGGGCCAGCGAGGCGCGCTGGAGGAAGTCGCGTCGATCCATGCGTTCGTCCGGAATGGGGTGTGCGGATGATAGGCAGGCGCGGGTGAATGGAGCGAGGAACGAGCGAAGCCAGCGCGATTCCCGCCTACGCGGGAATGACGGCCCCTGCCTCCGCCGCTGCTCCCGCTGTTGCCTTCCCTCGTTCCTCGTTCCTCTCCACTCGTTCCTCGCCTCTTCACCGCTGGCAGTGGCCGCACCAGACAGTGGCGCGCTGGCCGATGCTGGCATGGCGCAGCGCGCGCCCGCAGCGCACGCAGGCCTCGCCCTCGCGGCCGTATACCGACAGTTCCTGCTCGAAGTAGCCGGGCGCGCCGTCGGGGCTGATGAAGTCGCGCAGGGTGGTGCCGCCGCGGGTGATGGCGTGGCCGAGGATGCCTTTCACCGCCGTGGCCAGGCGCTGGTAGCGCTCGCGCGACACCTTGCCGGCCTCGCGCAGCGGGTTGATGCCGGCCAGGAACAGGCTTTCGGCGGCATAGATGTTGCCGACGCCGACGACGATGCGCTGGTCCATCAGGAAGGCCTTGACCGGCGCGCTGCGGCCGCGGCTGCGCGCGAACAGGTAGTCGCCGTCGAACGCCGCGTCCAGCGGTTCGGGGCCGAGCCCGCGCAGCAGTTCGTGGGTCTCGCCCGGCGCCTGCCACAGCAGGCAGCCGAAGCGGCGCGGGTCGTTGAAGCGCAGCAGGCGCCCGTCCTCGAGGCTGATGTCGACGTGGTCGTGCGCACGCACCGGCGTATCGCCGGGCAGCACGCGCAGGCTGCCGGACATGCCCAGGTGCAGCAGCGCGCTGCCGGCATCGGTGTCCAGCAGCAGGTATTTGGCGCGGCGGCGGATCGCGGCGATGCGCTGGCCGGGCAGCGCGCCTTCGATCTGCGGCGGGATCGGCCAGCGCAGGTCCGGCCGGCGCAGGATCACGCCATGGATGCGGCGTCCCTGCAGATGGGGTTCCAGACCGCGGCGGGTGGTTTCTACTTCGGGGAGTTCTGGCATGGAGCGATTGTAGTGCGGGGACACGCCAGCGCTGCGCGCTGTCGCCCCACGATCTGCGGTGCAAACCGCGGGCCCCGTTTCTCGCCTGCCACACCCCTCGCCTTCGGCGCGCCCACTGTCTCAGAGGGGGCTTTTTTACTCCAGGCACATCGCAGGTGCGGGACGTGCTCCGCTTCTACAGCGGGAGAACCGCGGTCAGCGCGGCGGCGCCATCAGCTCGCGCGCGCTGAGATGGCCATCGCCATTGGCGTCCTGCCTGTGGAAGCGCTCCAGGATCACCTGCTTCTGCTGTTCGCGGGTGATCGGCCTGCCGCGGCCGCCGGGCTGCTCTTCCGGCTCCAGCACGCCGTTGCCGTCGCGGTCCATGCGGTCGAAGGCGTACAGCATCCACTGCAGGTATTCGTCCGGGCTTACCCGGCCGTCGCCGTCCAGGTCCATGCGCCGCAGGTAGTCGGCGGTGTCCTGCACCTGCGCCATCGCGGCCCACGGCAGCGTCGCCGCCGCCAGCAGGAACGACAGACGCCGCACGAGGCGGCGTCCATGGGCGGAAGCGGATGCGCGGCAGGTCATGCCGCGCTGAGCGAATAACCCTTCAGCCGCGCCGCGTAGGCCTGCAGGGCGGCCACGCCGCTGGCCTCGGCCTCGTGGCACCACTGCTGCAGGTGCCGCAGGCGTTCGGCGGCGTCGTGGGTGCGCGCTTCCAGCAGCGCGGCCAGGCGCGCGCGGTGTTCGACCAGAAGCTGGATGCGCGGGCGCTGGCTCACCCACTGCTGCAGCTGTTCGCGGCAGGCCGGCTTCAGCCAGCGGCCATCGTTGACCAGGCCCCTGCGCATGCGTCGCGGCAGCAGCTTGCGCAGCTTGGCGCCGGCGGCGGCGGCTTCCTCGCGCAGGGCCGGGGCGAACACGTTGCGCTGGTAGTCGGTCATCGCCTGGAAACGGTGCGAGAGCAGCGCCTTGAGCGTGTCGGCGTCGGGCACGGCGATGTTGGGGCGGATGTCCATGGTCGGCGCCACGCGCAGCACCCTGGCCAGGCCCAGCGCCTGCAGCAGGCGGATCGCCTGCCAGCCGATGTCGAACTCCCAGCGGCGCATCGAGAAGCGCGCCGAGCTGGGGAAGGCATGGTGGTTGTTGTGCAGTTCCTCGCCGCCGATCCAGAACGCCCACGGCGTCAGGTTGGTCGAGGTGTCGGCCGATTCGAAGTTGCGGTAGCCCCACCAGTGGCCCAGGCCGTTGACCACGCCGGCGGCCCAGAACGGGATCCACGCCATCTGGATCGCCCACAGCGCGATGCCGGGCAGGCCGAACAGCGCGAAGTTCAGCGCGAACAGCAGCACCGGCCCGAGGTTGGCGTGCGGGGTGTAGAGGTGGCGCTCGATCCAGTCCTCCGGCGCGCCGCGGCCGTACTGCTCGATGTCCGCGCGCATCGTGCGCGCCTCGCGGTACAGCTCCACGCCGCGCCAGAACACGCGGCCGATGCCCTTGGTCACCGGGCTGTGCGGGTCCTCGTCGGTTTCCACCTTGGCGTGGTGCTTGCGGTGGATGGCCACCCACTCGCGGGTGATCATCGAGGTGGTCAGCCAGGTCCAGAAGCGGAAGAAGTGCGCGACCAGCGGGTGGAAGTCCACGCCGCGGTGGGCCTGGCTGCGGTGCAGGTACAGGGTCACCGCGAAGATGGTGAGCTGGGTGAACACCAGCAGCACCGCCAGCATGCCCCACCAGCCCAGGCCGGCGACGCCGCCGGTGAGGAAGTCGAGGAGGGTGTCGGACATCGCGGAACTCCAGGCTGTTTCGGTGACGGATGAAACCGTGGATACACATGATGGGGCCTGCCGCGGCAAACTTCATCACCCCGCGCGTTTACTTTGGTCCAATCCTTCAGCTGCCCCGCCAACGCCACCCTTGCCTGAATGACGTCCACCGCCCCCGCCGCCGTCGCGGCCCCCCTGATCGAACTGGACCACGCCTGCGTCATCCGCGGCCAGGTCCGGGTCCTGCATGAACTGGACCTGCGCATCGAACAGGGCCAGCACACCGCCATCCTCGGCCCCAACGGCTGCGGCAAGTCCTCCTTCATCAAGCTGATCACGCGCGAGCTGTACCCGCTGGCGCGCGGCGACGGGCAGGTGCCGGTCAAGGTGCTGGGCCAGACCCGCTGGCAGGTGGACCGGCTGCGCTCGCAGCTGGGCATCGTCACCGGCGACCTGTCCAGCAACCTGTCCGGCATGCCCGGGCTGGGCGTGGAGGAGGCGGTGATCTCGGGCTTCTTCGCCAGCTACGTGGTGCCGGCGCACCGCGACGTCACCGACGCCATGCGCGAACGCGCGCGCCACGCGCTGGCACTGGCCCGCGCCTCGTCGCTGCTGGGCCGCAGCTATGCCGAACTGTCCGCCGGCGAGACCCGCCGCGTGCTGATCGCCCGCGCGCTGGTCAACCAGCCGCGCGCGCTGCTGCTGGACGAGCCCTCCACCGGGCTGGACCTGGTCTCGCGCCAGCGCCTGATCGATACCATGCGCCACCTCGCCGCGCAGGGCATCACCCTGGTGCTGGTCACCCACCACATCGAGGAGGTGATTCCGGAAATCCAGCGCGTGGTGCTGATGAAGGGCGGGCGCATCTTCGCCGACGGCCCGCGCGGCGAACTGCTGCGCGCCGGGCCGCTGTCGGAGGTGTTCGGCGGCCCGATCGACGTGCAGGAGGAGGACGGCCGGCTGACCGCCTGGGCCCGCGCCGTCTAGGTGGCCGGCGGCATCGGTGCGATGATGCCGGCCTGTTCCGCCGATGCCCGTTTCCACGATGGTCCGTTCCCTGTTTCCGCTGCGCCTGGGCGCGGCCTTCGTCCTGGCCGCCGCGCTCGGCGCCTGCGCCAGCGCGCCCGCCCCCGTCGCCACCGGCCACGGCGAAATCCCCGCGTCGGCACCGACCGGTTACCTGCAGGGTGAGGCGATCCCCGACAGCCTGGCGCTGAGCCCCGCGCCGCCGGCGCCGGGGTCGGCCTGGGCGGCACTGGACGAAGCGGTCGCCCGCCAGGCCGTCGCGCTGCGCGGCAGCGCGCGCTTCGGCCAGGCCCACGCCGACGCCGACCTGCGTTTCCCCACCGGCGCCGGGCAGTTCAGCTGCGCGCTCGGGGTGCCGGTGGACGCCACGCACACGCCGGCCCTGTACCGCCTGCTGCAACGCAGCCTGATCGACGCCAGCGCGGCAACCCGCGCGGCCAAGAACCACTACCGGCGGCCGCGCCCGTTCATGGTCAACGGCCAGCCGACCTGCACCCCGGACGACGAGCCGCACCTGCGCGGCAGCGGCTCCTATCCGTCCGGCCACACCGCCATCGGCTGGGCCTGGGCGCTGATCCTGTCGGAGATCGCCCCGGAACGCGCCACCGCGCTGCTCGAACGCGGCCGCAACTACGGCCACAGCCGGCTGGTGTGCAACGTGCACTGGTACAGCGACGTGCAGCAGGGCCAGGCGATGGGCGCGGCCGCGGTCGCGCGCCTGCACGACAACGCCGAGTTCCGCGCCGACCTGGACGCGGCGCGGCGCGAGATCGCCGCCGCGCGCGCACAGGCGCTGCCGGTGCCGCGCGACTGCGCCACCGAAGCCGCCACGCTGGAAACCGACCTGTCCGAAGCGCGCTGACCGCCGCGCCCCGCAGGAGCGACTTCAGTCGCGAAGGGGCTCTACTGGAAACGCCCCTTCGCGACTGAAGTCGCTCCTGCAGGCGTCGTGACCACCGGTTTCAGGCGTTACCGCGCGCAGCGGCGTCGGCCGGAGCGGCTAGAGTGGGCCCCTCATCCATGCCGGGGCCTTCCATGTCCGCACCCCACCGCCGCCTGCGCGCCCTGCTGGCGACCGCGCTGCTCGCCTTCGCCGCCGCCGCGCAGGCGCAGCCCTTCCGCCTGATCGGCTACGTCACCGACGGCCCGGCGCCGCCACGGCTGCCGGCCGCGCAGCTGGACGTGGTCAACTTCGCCTTCGCCAGGGTCGCGCCCGACGGCAGCGTGTACCTGCCCGACAAGGTCGACCCGGCGCATGTGCACGCGCTCGTCGCCCATCGCGCCGACAACCCCGCGTTGAAGATCGTGCTGTCCATCGGCGGCTGGGGCGCCGGCAACTTCTCCGAGGCGGCGGCCACCGAAGCGGCGCGCACGCGCTTCATCGACAGCGGCGTCGCCCTGCTGCGGCGCTTCGACCTGGACGGCCTGGACATCGACTGGGAATACCCGACCCTGGGCGACGCCGACATCAGCCACAGCCCTGACGACCGCCGCAATTTCACCCTGCTGCTGGAAGCGCTGCGCGCGCGCCTGGACCGCGAGGGCGACGGCCGGCGCCACTACCTGCTGACCATCGCCGCGGCCGAAGGTCGCTTCGCCGAGGGCCTGGAACTGCCGCGCATTGCCCGGTCGCTGGACTGGATCAACCTGATGACCTACGACTTCCACGGCAGCCTGACCCCGACCACCGGCCACCAGAGCGGGCTGGCGCGTTCGGCGCTGGCGCCGGCGGACGAACGCACCACCGAAGGCGCGGTGCGCTACTTTCTGGAGGCCGGCGTGCCGGCGGGCAAGATCAACGTCGGCGTGCCGTTCTACGGCCGCCGCTTCGGCGACGTGGAGCCGGCCGATGCCGGCCTGTACCAGACGTTCGGCAGCGAAGGCGGCTTCATCGACTGGAGCGAGATCGTGCGCAGCCGGCTCGGCGCGCCGGGCTGGGAGCGCCACTGGGACGCGCAGGCGCAGGTGCCGTGGCTGTGGAATCCCGCCACCCGCCAGCTGATCACCTACGACGACCCGCAGTCGCTGGCGATCAAGGCCGGGTACGTCAAGCGCAACAAGCTCGGCGGCATCATGTACTGGGAACACCGGCTGGACGACGGCCAGCTGCTGGACGTGCTGCACAAGGCGCTGCACGACACCGGCCATCAAAGCCCGTAGGAGCGGCTTCAGCCGCGAAGAGGCTCTCCCGGTAAAGCCTTTCGCGGCTGAAGCCGCTCCTACGGGGTGCGTCGCTTACGCCGCCAGGCGCAGGCTGCCGCCGAGGTTGAACGCCGCTACCGACTGCAGCAGGCTCTGCGCGCGGTCACGCAGCGAGGTCGCCGCCGCCGCCACTTCCTCCACCAGCGCCGCGTTGCTCTGGGTCACTTCGTCCATCTGCGTGGTGGACTGCGCCACCTGGCTGATGCCGCTGCTCTGCTCGCGGCTGGCCAGCAGGATCTCGGACATGATCGCGGTCACGCCGCCTATGCCGGTGACGATCTCGTCCATCGCGTCGCCGACCCGGTGCACGCGCTCGGTGCCGTTCTCCGCCTTGGCCACCGCATCGGTGATCAGGTTCTTGATGTCCTTGGCCGCCTCGGCCGAGCGCTGCGCCAGGCTGCGCACCTCCGAGGCCACCACGGCGAAACCGCGGCCGTGTTCGCTGGCGCGCGCCGCTTCCACCGCGGCGTTGAGCGCCAGGATGTTGGTCTGGAAGGCAATGCCGTCGATGACGCCGATGATCTCGGCGATCTGCCGCGAACTGTGCGCGATCTCGTCCATGGTGGCGATCGACGCCTTGACGATCTCGCCGCCGCGCGCGGCCACGTCGGTGGCCGAATGGGTGATGTCGCCGGCGCGGGCCACGCGCAGTTCGTTGTCGCGCACGGTGGAGGTCAGCTCCTCCATGCTGGCGGCGGTCTCTTCCAGGTTGGCCGCCAGGGTTTCGGTACGCGCGGACAGGTCCTGGTTGCCGTTGGCGATCTCGGTGGTGGCCAGCCCGATCTGGTCGGCGTCGTCCTTGATCTGCTGCACCAGGCGGTGCAGGTTGGCGACGGTGGCGTTCATGCCGGCGCGCACCTGGCCGAACAGGCCGGGGTAGTCGGTGTCGATGCGCTGGGTCAGGTCGCCATGGGCCAGCGCCTGCGCGACCCGCAGCACGTCGCGCAGGCCGGCGTCGGTGGTGACCGACAGCTGGTTGAGCAGGCGGCCGATCTCCTGGCCGAAGCCCTTCTTGCCGTCCAGTTCGATGCGGCGGCTGAAATCGCCCTGCCCGGCGCTGTCGGCCAGGGCGCGTATCTCATCGACCAGCCCGGCCAGCACCGCGACCGTGTGGTTGACGGCGCCGGCGGTGTGGCCGAACAGGCCCGGGTAGTCCTGCCCGATCTTCTGCGAGAGGTCGCCCGCCGACAGCGCGCCGGACACGCGGCTGATGTCCTGCAGGCCGGCTTCGGTCACGTCGGACAGCTCGTTGAGCAGGCCGGCGATGTCCTTCATGAAGCCGGCGCGGCCGGCGCTGTCCATCTTGACGCTGAAGTCGCCGCGGCGCACCGCCGCCTCCGCCATCGACTGGATGTCGGCCACGATGGAGGTCAGGCTGCCCTGCATGGCGCGCAGCGAGTGCACCAGGCTGGAGGTGTCGCCCGGGCGCAGCGCAATGGGGGTCTGCAGGTCGCCGTTGGCGATGCGTCCCACTGCCCTGACCACGTCCTGCGGCTCGCCGCCGAGCTGGCCGATGATGCGCCGGAAGGCGAACAGCAGCGCGCCCAGCAGCACCACCAGGGCGGCCACGATCGAGGTCACGGCGATGCCGGTCCACAGGCCGTTGGCCTTCTCCGCCGCCAGCACCTGGCCTTCGGTGCGCTGGTCCAGCAGCACGAAGAACTCGCCGATCGGCTTCATGATCGCGGCCTTGGTGTCCTGGTAGGCCTGGTCGTGCATCAGCGCGCGCGCGCGTTCCAGGTCCGGTTCGCCCGCCAGGGTGAAGCCGCCGTTGCCGTCGTCGTACTGGCCCTTGACCATGTGCATGGCCGCGCTCTCCACCTTGGCCAGCTGGTTGGACAGGTCCTCGGCCTGCCTGAGCTTGGCGAATTCGGCGGCGGTGAAGCCGGCCTTCTCCATCAGCTTCTGCAGGGAAACGGCCTGGCCGTCCGCGCGCGCCTTGCCGCCATTGCGGACGGCGACGATGTCGGCGTAAGCCTGCTCGTCGCGCGCGTCGCCGGTGACGACGTAGGTGCGCGCGAGCCGGGTGAGGTCGTCCGAGCTCTGGCGCAGTTCGTCGGCCAGCAGGTAGGAGTCGTAGCGCGACTGCTGTGCCGCCTTCAACCGCGCCGAGGTCGCCTTGACCTCGAAGATGGAGGCGAACACCAGGCCCAAGATGACCAGGGTGACGGCGAACAGACTGATGAACAGCGTTTTGATCGACATGAAGTTCCCCTTGAATGAGTGGACGCCCTGACTCATTCCGTCGCCACGGTCCGCTTTCCCAGGGCGGATGGAGTGGCGCCTTCATGGCTGCCGTTCAGCAACCACCGAGCATGGCGGCATTGCCAAGAACTGCGTGGCATGGCGTCCAGCCCTTCCGCGCGGTGCGAAAGCTATCGGCCTTGGCCGCCGCCGCTTTAGCGGCAGAACGAGGGAAAAAGATGAATGCGAACTCGGCCGTTCCACGCCCGTTGGCGGCGGGCGCGCCGGCCGCGGCCGCAGGCACTGCGCGCCGCCGCTCCGGCATAGACTGTCGGCTCTCTCCCCGCCAGGTGCGCCCATGAGCCAGTGGTATTTCCACACCCCCGGACAGCCCGACCGCGTCGGCCCGCTCGACGACGAGGCCGCGCGCCGCCATGCGCAGCTGCACCGCGACGCCCTGGCCTGGCGCGAAGGCATGCAGGGCTGGCAGCCGGCGGCGTCGCTGCCCGAGTTCGGCGGCCAGGCCGCGCCACCGCCGGTGCCGCCGCCGCTGGGCGGGCGCCGCAACCGCGCCGACGACATCGACTTCCGCATCGTCGGCCACGAGATGCAGTTCGTGGAGATCGAACTGGACCCGGGCGAGAGCGCCATCGCCGAGGCCGGCGCGCTGATGTACAAGGACGCGGCGGTGCAGATGGACACCGTGTTCGGCGACGGCCGCCACGAAGGCCAGGGCGCCGGGCTGATGGACAAGCTGCTGGCGGCCGGCAAGCGCGTGATCACCGGCGAAAGCCTGTTCGCCACGCTCTACACGCACACCGGCCAGGGCAAGGCCAGGGTCGCCTTCGCCGCGCCCTACCCCGGCACCGTGCTGCCGATGAAGCTCGACGAGCACGGCGGCCGGCTCATCTGCCAGAAGGACAGCTTCCTGGCCGGCGCGCGCGGCGTGCAGGTCGGCGTGCATTTCCAGCGCAAGGTCATGACCGGCCTGTTCGGCGGCGAGGGTTTCATCATGCAGAAGCTCGAGGGCGACGGCTGGGTGTTCGTGCACGCCGGCGGCTGCGTGGTGGAGCGCGAGCTGGCCGCCGGCGAACGCATCGACGTGGACACCGGCTGCGTGGTCGCCTACCACGCCGGCGTGGACATGGACGTGCGCCGCGTGGCCGGCCTGAAGAGCATGTTCTTCGGCGGCGAGGGCGTGTTCCTGGCCACCCTCACCGGCCCGGGCAAGGTGTGGCTGCAGTCGCTGCCGTTCTCGCGCCTGGCCGGGCGCATGTATGCGGCCGCGCCGCAGGGCGGCGGCCAGAGCCGCGGCGAGGGCTCGGTGCTGGGCGGGCTGGGGCGCATCCTGGACGGCGACAACCGGTTCTGACGACCCGGGCCGTTGGCCCGCGGTTTGGCCGCTTGCGGCTATGCTTGCGCCCTTTCCCGCACACCCATTCATCATGAAGCCGCGCAACGCCCGCCTGCTGCTGTCCCTTTCGCTGTTCGGCCTGCTGGCTGCCTGCGGCGGCGAGAACACGCGGCCATCGACGCCGGCGCAGGCGGCGGTGCCGGGCACGCCGGCCAAGCCGGTGAAGATCGGCGTGGCCCTGGGCGGCGGCGCGGCCAAGGGCTTCGCCCATATCGGCGTGATCAAGATGCTGGAGGCCAACGGCTTCGAGCCGGTGGTGGTGGCCGGCACCAGCGCCGGCAGCGTGGTCGGCGCGCTGTACGCCAGCGGCATGAACGCCTTCGACATGCAGCAGAAGGCGGTGTCGCTGGACCAGGCCAGCATCCGCGACGTGCGCCTGTTCTCCGGCGGCCTGATCCAGGGCCAGAAGCTGCAGGACTACGTCAACGCGCAGGTCGGCAACAAGCCGGCCGAGCAGCTGAAGAAGCCGTTCGCGGCGGTGGCCACGCAGCTGGAGACCGGCGAGCGCGCGGTGTTCGTGCGCGGCAACGTCGGCCAGGCGGTGCGCGCCTCCAGTTCGGTGCCGGGCGTATTCGAGCCGGTCAGCATCGGCGGCAGGACCTTCGTCGACGGCGGCGTGGTCAGCCCGGTGCCGGTGGACGCCGCGCGCCAGCTCGGCGCCGAGTTCGTCATCGCCGTGGACATTTCCAGCAAGGCCAGCGGCCAGCGCCCGAGCGGCCTGCTGGGCACGGTGAACCAGTCCATCGCCATCATGGGCCAGCGCCTGGGCGAGCAGGAACTGGCGCGCGCCGACGTGGTGATCCGCCCGCAGGTGCTGGACATCGGCGCGGCCGATTTCGAGCAGCGCGGCCGCGCCATCCTCGAAGGCGAGAAGGCAGCGATGGCGGCGATGCCGCAGATCCGCGCCGGCATCGCCCGCCTGCAGCAGGCGCACGCGACCCGCGCGCGCGACGCCGATGCGCGCGCCAGCGCCGCGGCGGCCGAGGCCTACCAGCGCTGCCTGGACGGCCGCTCGCGGCTGGACAAGCTGCGTGGCAGGGAAGGCAACTGCGTCGCGCCGGCGCACTGAAGCGGCGGCCGGCGTGTCCTTCTCCGCGCCTTGATTGGACTTCCCGGTGGACGACGCCGGAGCGCGTTTCAGTGCGCTCCTGCGCGGAGCGCCGCCTACTTCAGCTGCGACAGCGGCAGCGCGCGGAATTCCTTGACCGTGCGCAGCACGAAGCTGGAGTTGACGTCGGCCACGCCGGTGGCGTCGAGCAGCTTGTCGAGCAGGAACGCGGAAAAGTGGTCCAGGTCGCGCACGTAGATGTGCAGCAGGTAATCCATGTCGCCGGTGAGCGCGTGGCAGGCCACCACTTCGTCCCACAGCTGCACCGCCTCGACGAAATGGCCGATCGCCGCCTGCCCGTGCTTGGACAGCTGCACGCGCACGAAGGCCTGCAGGCCCAGGCCGATGGCGCGCGGCTCCAGGCGCGCGCCGTAACCGGCGATCACGCCCTCGGCTTCCAGCCGCTGCACGCGGCGCAGGCAGGCCGAGGGCGACAGGTTCACCCGGGTGGCCAGTTCGGCATTGGTGGCGCGACCGTGCTGCTGGATTTCCGCCAGCAGGCGCAGATCGGTGCGGTCGAGGGAGACGGCATTCATTTGTTGCCCCGCAACATCGAATCGACGCAACAATGTTGCGCCATGTCATGCATCCGGCGCAATTTCGCACACCTGTTGCGCGGCCGGCTTCCTACCATCGGGGTGATCCACTTTCCGGAACACCGCCATGGACACCACCCCGCGCCGCGTAGAACACCAACAGACCGACAAGGGGTACGTGCCGGTCTATACCACCGCCGTGGTGGAGCAGCCCTGGGACGGCTACAGCGCCGACGACCATGCCACCTGGAGCACGCTGTACCGGCGCCAGCGCGAGTTGCTGGTCGGCCGCGCCTGCCGCGAATTCCTCGATGCCCAGGACGAGATGGGCATGAGCGAGCACATGATCCCGCGCTTCGACCAGCTCAACGAGGTGCTGGGCGCGGCTACCGGCTGGACCCTGGTGGGCGTGGAAGGCCTGCTGCCGGAACTGGATTTCTTCGAGCACCTGGCCAACCGCCGCTTCCCGGTGACGTGGTGGATCCGCCGCCCCGACCAGATCGACTACATCGCCGAGCCGGACCTGTTCCACGACCTGTTCGGCCATGTGCCGCTGCTGATGAACCCGGTGTTCGCCGACTACATGGCCGCCTACGGCCGCGGCGGCGTCAAGGCGCACGCCATCGGCCCGGAGGCGCTGCAGAACCTCACCCGCCTGTACTGGTACACGGTGGAGTTCGGCCTGATCGATACGCGCGAAGGCCTGCGCATCTACGGCGCCGGCATCGTCTCGTCCAAGGGCGAATCGCTGTACTCGCTGGAATCGGCCGCACCCAACCGGATCGGCTTCGATCTGGAGCGGATCATGCGTACCCGCTACCGCATCGACACCTTCCAGAAGACCTACTTCGTCATCGACAGCTTCGAGCAGCTGATGGCGGCGACCGAACCGGACTTCACCCCGATCTACGCGCGGCTCGCCGAACAGGCGCACTACCCGGCCGGCGAGGTGCAGGATGGCGACCGGGTGTTCCAGCGCGGCAGCGGCGAAGGCTGGGCCGACGGCGGCGACGTCTGACCCCACATCCGCAGGAGCGGCTTCAGCCGCGAAGGGGCTTTGCCGGGGATGCCTCTTCGCGGCTGAAGCCGCTCCTACCTCCCTGAAGCCTCACCTCGGCGCCTGCGCCATCGCGGCCCGCCGGCCACCATATTTACGGTCCAGGCGGATGCCGACGACCACCGCCACCAGCACCGGCGCCGTCCACGGGAACAGCTCGACCAGCAGTGGCGGTACCGTGGCGTGCGCCTGCAGCCACTGCCATAGCGGGCGCATGCCGATGCCGAGGAAGGCGACGTGGGTGGCGATGCCCGCGCCCAGCATCGACTGGTAGTGCTGGCGCAGCGCCCAGTCCGGGCGCGCCGGGCCGCGGCGGGCGAACTTCCGCATGCGCCAGCCGGCCCACAGGCCAATCGTCGAGAAACCCAGGAACAGCAGCTGGCCCTGGCGGATGCCCACCACCAGCGTGACCAGCGCCAGCAGCACCATCGGCCACAACGCCAGCTTCCAGCCGATGCGCGCCACCAGCCGCTTCCAGTCGCGCTTGTCGGTGACCGCGCGCCACGCCAGCCAGGTGGCATTGCCGGTGATGGCCATCAGGTAGGCCAGGAACAGCGCCGACAGCGGCTGCTGGCGGAACAGGGCGTACTGCACGGTGATCGGCAGCGCGGTGGCCACGATCGCCGCCATCGCCACCAGGTACACCTTGCCCAGCGCGCGGTGGCGCGGCGACCCCTTTTTCATCAGCGCCGCCGACCAGAAGCCGGCCAGGGCGACCACGCCGGCCAGTATGTGCAACGCGACGAACAACGAATATCCAGGCATGGCGCTTCCCTCCGGTGACGGCCGGCGGAATGCGGCGGCCCGGACACAGGTTCGGGGAACGGCGCCGGCCACGGCAGTCGCGGCGGTCACCCCCGGACCCTGCCGGAAGTCACTTTCTGCATCGCCCCCCTTGCCGGCCGCGGGCGCGCCCACCAGCATGCAAGCATGGACATCGGCTCGCAGTCGCGCTGGCGCGGACTTCTTCATCCCCTCAACCTGGCCGGCCTGCTCACCTGGTGCGCCGTGGCCTCCACCCTGTCCCACGGCGATGCCGCGCTGCAGCCGTGGCGCTGGGGCTGCGCCCTGCTGTTCCTGGCCGCCTTCCTGGTGGCCACGGCGCTGCCCAGGGCGTCATGGCCACGGGCGGTGCTGCTGCTGGGGGAAGCCGTCGCGGCGCTGGCGCTGGTGCGGCTGGCGCACTACAGCGGCGTGGCGCCGGCGCTGCTGGTGATGCTGGCCGCGCAGGTCGCCGCCACCTGGCCGCTGCGCATCGCCCTGCTGGCCATCGCCATGCTGGACGTGGGCATGTACCTGGTGCTGCGCGGGGTCAACGAACACGCCGGCGTGGTGGTGATGATCTTCGCCGGCTTCCAGGCCTTCGCCATGCTCACCACGCATTACGCGCGCAGCGCCGAGCAGGCCCGCGACCGGCTGGCGCTGGTCAACGCCGACCTGCTCGCCACCCGCGCGCTGCTGGCCGAAAGCTCGCGCGACGCCGAGCGCCTGCGGCTGTCGCGCGAGCTGCACGATGTGGCCGGGCACAAGCTCACCGCGCTGCGCCTGCAGCTGCGCGCGCTGGCCGCGCAGGCGCACGCGCCGGCCGGGCTGGCGTTGTGCGAGCGGCTGTCCGCCGAACTGCTGGGCGACCTGCGCGCCGTGGTGCAGTCGCTGCGCGGCAGCGGCGAGCTCGACATCGCCACCGCACTGCACGCGCTGGCCGCACCGCTGCCGCGGCCACGCCTGCAGCTGCAGCTGGACGATGGCGTGCACGTGCGCGACACCGCCATGGCCGAGGCGCTGCTGCGCTGCGTGCAGGAGGCCCTTACCAACAGCGCGCGCCACGGCGATGCGCAGGTGCTGCACGTGGCCCTGCGCCAGCAGGACGGCCGCCTGCGGCTGGACATGCACGACGACGGCCGGCTGCGCGGCGCGCTGCGCGAAGGCAACGGCCTCACCGGCATGCGCGAGCGCGTCGCCGAACAGGGCGGCCGGCTGCGGCTGCAGCGCAACGCCGCCGGGGCGCTGCACATCCAGGCGGAGTTCGCGGCGTGAGCGGTGCCCCGCGCATCGCCCTGGTCGACGACCAGGCCCTGATCCGCGCCGGCCTGCGCGCGCTGCTGCAGCAGCAGGGCATCGACATCGCGTTCGAGGCCGAGAGCGGCGAAACCCTGCTGGCGCAGCTGCCGCAGCAGCCGGTGCAGCTGATCGTCTCGGACATCCGCATGCCGGGCATGGACGGCATCCAGGCGCTGCAGGCGCTGCGCGCGCGCGGCGACACCACGCCCTGCCTGTTCCTGACCACCTTCGACGAGAGCGACCTGCTGCTGCGCGCCACCGAGGCCGGCGCGCAGGGCTTCCTGCTCAAGGACGCCGCGCCGGAAGACCTGCGCGAGGCCATCGTGCGCATCGTCGCCGGCCAGACCCTGCTGCAGCCAGTCAGCACCGACGCGGTGCGGCAGCGCTATCGCTACCACGCCGACGATGCGCCCAGGGAACTGTTCAGCCAGAAGGAAGTGGCCGTGCTGCGGCTGATGGCCGGCGGCTACAGCAACCGCGAGATCGCCGGCAGCCTGTTCCTGGCCGAGGGCACGGTGAAGAACTACGTCTCGGCCATCCTCGACAAGCTGGATACCCGCGACCGCACCCGCGCGGTGCTCAAGGCGATCACCCTGCGCATCATCTGAATGCCGTTGCCGCGGTCATGGGATGGTGCTGCGCGTTCACTTCGTCGCTCGGCGCGTCGGTATGCACCGACAGGTTCTTCAAGCGACCGTCGGCGCGCTGGATCTCGACTAGGCACTGCTGGGTGGTGCCATCGCGGCCGACGCTGTTGACTTCCTCCTCCAGGTCCTGACCAACGGTCAGGAACGGTTCAATCGAAGTTGCCCAAGTGCGACTGGCGGCCGTATGGAGTTGGTGGCGAACTCACGGACGCTCCAGATGGCGATGGTTCACGCCGAATTTTACCGGAGCGCGTACGCAGCTACTGCGGGACAGGATGTACCTCGCCGGCCTCAACCCCGACCATAAGCTCGAATGCGCTGAAGTTGCTTATGAGATCACCGCCAGCTTGCGGATCGTGCCGCTGTCGTCCTTGATCGAGATATAGCCGACGATGGGCGCGTCTGCGTTCGCCGTGTACGTTCCAAAACGGACACGCGAGCCGGCAGTGGCATTGAGTGCGCGCAGCCAGAGGTCGCCGGATTCGGCATCCGCCATGACGGCCATTGGTTTTGCCAAACCCGGCTTCGAGATGCCGGTGATCGAGTTGGTGCTCGCGTCACCAGAGATCAGGACGTGCTGGCCTATCTCCCGCCCGGCGCGCAATGACGTCACCAGGCCCTGCACGCCACTGGTCACGGTGTCGGTGCCGGCGTCAACGTAGCCGGCCGCCACGCTGCCACCGATCAGGCGGGTACCAGTGACAGCCGCTGCGATTTCGAAGTTGTGCGTGTCGCTCGCGTTGCTGGCAGAGATTACGTTAACGAACGTGTTGTTGGCCGGCGCGAAGCCGGCGATACCGGAAACCAAGACGCCGTAGCTTGTCGCGCTGCGGACGATCATGTTGCTGAACACGTTGTTGTCCGGCTTGGCGTTGGCGTCGCCGAACACCCAAATGCCGATCTCGCCGCCGGCTGAGCTGATATTCTCGACGGTGTTCAGGCTACTGCGGACGCGGTAGTTCCACTTGTTGCCAGAGCAGTGCGCGCCGTTGACCTTGACGCCGTTCACGCCGAGCTGAACGCCTATGGTGGCGGTACCGATCGCTGAGGCGATGCAGGTGACATCCTCCACCACGCTGCGCTGGACCGGGACGGTGGTGGCCAGATCGTTGACGCCGATCTGCACGCGCACGCCGGTGCTGTCATCTTGGTACTCGCCACAGTAGCAGTGAAGCACGCTTACGCCGTTGCGCACGTCGATACCCGCCTGTGAACCCATGCGCGCGGCGTAGTCGCGATCCAGACCGAAGCGCAGCACCGTCACATTCTCAACGGTATTGTTTCGGCTGCTGGAGTTTGTATCGATCTTCCAATCTATGCCGTCGCCGTTGGTGTCCGTGATGAGGCAGTTTCGGATGTGGCAGTCGGTGAAGGTGTTGCGCTGCATGCCGATGCCATAGTGGCCGGCGTTCTTGATGTGCAGGTCTTCCAAAGTCACGCGCGAGGCGCCCGTGGAAACGTCGATGCAGTTGCCGTTCCGCTCGTCAGGCGTCGGTTTGGGTGAAGTCAGCGTGTTCTTGTTGCCGTCGATGGTCATGCTGCGGATAGAACAATCACTGACCGGGTTCGGGATGTCTACGCGGCGGCCGATCTTGATGACGTGCGCGCGGATCGCGCCGGTCATCTGCTTGATGAGCGTGCAGCCACGGCCGGCACCGAGCAGGTGGACGTTGTTGTACTGTATGTTGATCGCGATCTCGCGGTCGTCACCGATCAGCGCAGTGCCCTGGAACTTGACCAGGTAGGTGCCGGCCGGAAGAAACACAGTGCCGCCGCCAGCAGTGCCAACGTAGGTGATTGCGGCGTTGATCGCGTTGGTGTCGTCGGCCACCCCGTTTCCCAGCGCGCCGAAGTCCTTGACGCTGACGAACTCGCGCAGCTTGTCTCGCGCGGTGCGCGCAACGGCGCCGGCGCCTGCCTGCTGGAAGCCGATCAGCATGCCGCCGTTGCTCGGGCTGGCGAGATCTGCGCGCAGGTTGCCCAGCGCGTCCAAGCGCTGCTTCACCGTCTCGTCGGCGTCGTACTGCACCAGCGCGGCGCCCTTGCCGGCATCAGCCAGATCAATGCGCAGCGTGTCGTCGTCGCCGGAAGCAGACAGCGGCAGCCACTTGCCAGCGGCGAGGTCGGCGTTGAAGTCGGCGCCGGTCACGTGCTCGACAACGGCCAGATAGCGGGTGGCGCCAACCCGCACGATGTCCTTCGGGTTGTAGACCAGGCCGCTCCGCCAGTTGCCCTTCGGGGTGCCGGCTTCGGCGCCGGGCATCGGGCGAACCGCTTGGCTCGGTGCATCCGGGTGGACGGACAGGCTGGCGAGCAGTCCGTCATCGCGCAGGATCTGCGCGAGGCGATCCTGCGTCTGCTCCAGGCACTGTCTGATCGCGCCGAACTCGGCTTCGAGATCCTGCCCGATGGCTGGATGCTGTTCGGTCGAGAAGCCCATGAAGCTGGCCTGTCGGTTGTACGGGATCGGCGGCGTGCTCATTCGCGCTCCAGGAAGGCGAGGGGTCACGCGGGATCTTACGGGAGCGGGGGGTACACCTGCTGCGGGACAGGTTGTACCCGATACATCCCGGCATCGAAAATCTGTCAGGGGCGCCGGAAACAGAATTTTCGCGCGGGCAGGGACGCTTCCGCCGTTGCCGCGGTCATGGCCCGGTGCTGCGCACTTCCACGGTAACGTGCACGATCTCCTCGTGGACCGACAGCGCGCGGTGGAACACCGCCGCGTCCACGCCCGGCACGGTGGCCACTTCCATCGAACAGGCGAAGCGGCCACGGCCGACCTGCCAGACGTGCAGGTCGCTGATGCGCGCCGGCACCTCGCCCTGCTCCACTGCCTCGCGGATTTCGGCCACCACCGGCGCGTCCATTTCCGCGTCCAGCAGCACGCGGCCGGTCTGCCGGATCAGGCCCCAGGCCCACACCGACACCAGCACCGCGCCGACGATGCCCATCAGCGGGTCCAGCCAGGACGCGTTGAAGTACAGGCCGCCGAGCAGGGCGATGATCGCCAGCACCGAGGTGGCGGCATCGGCCAGCACGTGCAGGTAGGCCGAGCGCTGGTTGAGATCGTGGTGGTGATGATGATGATGGTGGCCATGGCCGTGATCGTGGTGATGGCCATGGTCGTGCGCGTGGCCATGGTGGTGGCCGTGCTGGTCGCGCAGCCACC
This sequence comes from Stenotrophomonas sp. Steno-Z2, assembly GCF_056393235.1. Classification (NCBI taxonomy): domain Bacteria; kingdom Pseudomonadati; phylum Pseudomonadota; class Gammaproteobacteria; order Lysobacterales; family Lysobacteraceae; genus Stenotrophomonas; species Stenotrophomonas sp. Steno-Z2. The sequence goes on from NZ_JBWJOY010000001.1 coordinate 1,062,891, forward strand.
ACGCGCACAGCAGGTTCACCGCCAGCCCGACCACGGCGATGGCGATGGCCTGCGGGTAATGGATGGGGCTGGGCTTGAACACGCGCACGATCGACTCGAAGGCCATCAGCCCGGCCACGCCCAGCAGCAGGATCGCACTGGTGTAGCCGGCCAGGATTTCGATCTTCCAGGTGCCGAAGGCGAAACGCGGGTCGTCGCGGTAGCGCCGCGCGCAGGCGTAGGCGAACGCGGCCAGGCCCAGCGCCAGCGCGTGCGAGCTCATGTGCCAGCCGTCGGCCAGCACCGCCATGGAGTTGAACCACCAGCCGCCGGCGATCTCGACCACCATCATCACCAGGGTCAGCGCCATGGCACGGCGGGTGTTCTTCTCCGCCATCGGGTTGCCTTCGCTGAAGGCGTGGCTGTGCTGGCGGGAGCGGGCAAGGGCTTCAAGGTTCATCGGGGCGGCCTTCTCATATACCCCCATAGGGTATACGATCCCGGTCATGGCCCATATCCAGCGCGACCGGAAGAAGCTGCTCACCCGCGTGCGCCGCATCGCCGGCCAGGTGGTGGCGCTGGAGCAGGCGCTGGAAACCGGCGACGACTGCGACGCGGTGCTGGTGCAGATCGCCGCCGCCAAGGGCGCGATGCACGGCCTGATGCTGGAGGTGATGGCCGGCCATCTCAGCGACCACATCGTCGCCGAGCCGGACCCGGACCGGCGCGCGGGCGAGGCCGAAGTGCTGCTGGAACTGCTCAAGCGCCACGCCCGATGAAGGGGGCCGTACCTGCGCAGGCGCCCGCCGCGCATGAATGCGGGGTCGGGGGCGCCTCCTGCCGGGGCATGTAAAATGCCCGATTTTTCGGTCAGGACCATGGCGAAAGCTTCCACACGGTCGCCCGTGCTGGGCCCGGCGTTCATCCGCCTGCTGGCCCGTTTCGGCGACGCCGACCTTCCGCGCACGCCGCCGGTGCTGACCGAGCGGCTGGCGCAGTGGTTCGACTGGAACCGCGCCATCACCCTGTCGCGCGCGCTCGACAACCGCCTGCCCGAGCCCGAGCCGGGCGCCGCGTTCGACGACGCCCAGGACGCCGAATGCGCGCGCCTGCGCCAGACCCTGCTGGACACCATCGACGCCGACATCGACCTGTCCGCGCCGCGGCGCAAGGATGCCGGCGCCGCCAACATCGACCCCGGCTACCTGCCCTACCGCCAGCACTGCCTGGCCGCGCAGCGCGCGATGCAGGCGGCCACCGGCCTGCTGCGCGGCCGCCTGCGCGACATGCTGGCGCTGCAGTCGCCGGCCAAGGCGCGGCTGGCCGAGGTGGACGCGGTGATGGAGGCCACCCTCAGCCCGCGCGAACAGGCGCTGCTGGCCATCGTCCCCGGCCTGCTCGGCCTGCACTTCCAGCGCCTGCGCGATGCCGGCGCCCCGGACACCCCCGATCCCGCCGGCGCCCACGCGCCGGACGATACTCCCGCGGCTCCCCCTGCCGGCCCTTGGCTGGCACGGTTCCGCCAGGACATGCGCACCGCGCTGCTGGCCGAACTGGAAGTCCGCTTCCACCCCATCGACGGCCTGCTCGCCGCGCTGCGCACCCGGTAACCGCCCCTCCATGTCCAGAAACCCCATCGCTCCCGTCGTATTCCTTACCGGCCTGCTGGCCGTGTGCTGGATCGGCATCGGCTACCTCGGCAGCCACCCGCTGGCCGCCGCCGTCGCTGCCCTGATCGCGGCCTGCTACCTGGTCGGCGCTTTCGAACTGCTGCGCTACCGCCAGGCCACCGCCACGCTGGTGCAGGCGCTGCCGGCGCTGGACGAGGCCGCCGGCAACCTCGATGGCTGGCTGTCGCGGCTGCAGCCGGGCCTGCGCAGCGGCGTTCGCCTGCGCATCGAAGGCGAACGCGCCGGCCTGCCGGCACCGGCGCTGACCCCCTACCTGGTCGGCCTGCTGGTGCTGCTGGGCATGCTCGGCACCCTGCTCGGCATGATGGCCACCCTGCGCGGCACCGGCCTGGCGCTGGAAAGCGCCAGCGACCTGGATGCCATCCGCAGCTCGCTGGCCGCGCCGGTCAAGGGCCTGGGCTTCGCCTTCGGCACCTCGATCGCCGGCGTCGCCACCTCGGCCGCGCTGGGCCTGCTGTCGGCGCTGCTGCGCCGCGAGCGCGCACAGGCCGTGCAGCAGCTGGACGCCGGCATCGCCGCGCAGCTGGGGCATCTGTCGCAGTCGGCGCAGCGCCGCGAGACCTTCCGCCTGCTGCAGGAACAGAACGCGCTGATGCCGGCGCTGGTCGAACGCCTGCAGGCCCTGGCCGACACGCTGGAACGCCAGCAGCACGACGCCGGCGCCCGCCTGCAGTCCAGCCAGCAGGAATTCCACCAGCGCAGCGAAGCGGCGTGGACGCAGCTGGCCGCGTCGCTGCAGCAGGCGCTGCGCGAGGGCATCGCGCAGCAGGCCAACGCCGTCGGCGCCGCGCTGCAGCCGGTGGTGGACACCACCATGGCCGGGCTGGCCGAGAAATCCAGCCAGCTGCACGCAGCCATCGAACAGGCCGTGCGCCGCCAGCTCGACGGCCTGGACAACGCCGTGCAGGGCGCGGCCAGTGCCGCGCGCGACAGCTGGAACGCCGCGGTCGCCGAGCAGCAGCGCGGCAACACCGCGCTGGCCGATGGCCTGCAGCAGGCGCTGCAGCAGTTCGCCGGCACCTTTGAGCAGCGCTCGGCGGCGCTGATCGACGGCGTGGCGACGCGCCTGGAGGACAGCAGCGCCCGCACCGCCGAGGCCTGGAACAGCGCGCTGGCCCGCCAGCACGAAACGCACGAGGCGCTGGCCCGGCGCAACGAACAGGCGCTGGCCGCCGCCTCCACCGGCTTCGAACAGCACGCCCGCGCCCTGGTCGATACCCTGCAGCAGTCGCACGGCGAGCTGCAGTCGGCGCTGGCCGCGCGCGACGAGCAGCGGCTGGCGCAATGGTCGCAGTCGCTGGCGGCCATGCTCGCCACGCTGGACGAAAGCTGGCAGCGCAACGGCGCGCAGGTGGCGCAGCAGCAGCAACAGGTGTGCGACGCGCTGGCCCGCACCGCCGCCGAGGTCTCGACCCAGCTGCAGGCCGCGGCCGGCGGCGCGCTGGACGGCATTGCCGGCAACGCGCAGGCGTTGACCGAAGCGGCCGCGGCCTTCGCCCGGCGCAGCGAGACGATGATCGAGGCCCTGCAGCGCTCGCACGGCGAACTGCAGGACGCCCTGCAGGCACGCGACGGCGAGCGCCTGGCGCAGTGGCGCGATGCCTTCGCCCAGCTGACCGGCGAGTTCGGCCAGCGCTGGGAACAGAGCAGCGCGCAGGTGGCCGCGCAGCAGCAGCAGGTCTGCGACACGCTCGTGCAGACCACCCAGGCGATCCACGCGCAGGCGCAGGCGCAGGCCCGCGACACCCTGGCCGAGATCTCGCGGCTGGTCGCCACCGCCTCGGAGGCGCCGCGTGCGGCGGCCGAAGTGGTCGCCGAGCTGCGCCAGAAACTGTCCGACAGCATGGTGCGCGACACCGCGATGCTGGAAGAGCGCGGGCGCCTGCTGGAAACCCTGCAGACCCTGCTGGACGCGGTCAACCACGCCTCCACCGAACAGCGCGGCGCCATCGACGCGCTGGTCTCCACCTCGGCCGAACTGCTCGAGCGCGTCGGCAGCCGCTTCACCGCGCAGGTCGAAGGCGAGGCCGGCAGACTCGATGCCGCCGCCGCGCACGTCACCGGCAGCGCGCTGGAGGTGGCGAGCCTGGGCGAGGCGTTCGGCGGCGCGGTGCAGGCGTTCGGCCAGTCCACCGAGACCTTGAACGAACGCTTGCAGGGCATCGAATCGGCGCTGGAGAAATCGCTGGCGCGCAGCGACGAGCAGCTCGCCTACTACGTGGCGCAGGCGCGCGAGGTGATCGAGCTGAGCATGCTGTCGCAGAAGCAGATCATCGGCGAGCTGCAGCAGCTGGCCGGCGCGCGCGACGGGGCCGCCGGCGCATGAGCGACGAGATCGAGTTCGACGCCGAATCCAGCGCCACCACCTGGGCCGCGTTCGGCGACCTGATGTCGGTGCTGCTGGGCGCGTTCGTGCTGATCCTGGCCAGCGTCATCGGCATCCAGCTGCTGCTGCACAACCGCCTGGACGAGGAAGTGAAGCAGCGCCAGGCCGAGGCCGCGCGGCTGAAGACGCTGGAACAGGCGCTGGCCGCGCCGCTGGCCGCCGGCCGCGTCACCGTGATCGACGGCCGCATCGGCATCAGCGGCAGCGTGCTGTTCGCGCTCAACTCCGACCAGCTGCAGCCCGAGGGCCGCGAACTGCTGCAGAGCATCGCCGGGCCGCTGCGCGACTACCTGTCCGCGCGCGACGAGATCCTGATGGTCAGCGGCTTCACCGACAACCAGCCGGTGCGCGCGGCCAACGCCCGCTTCGCCGACAACCTGGAACTGTCGGCGGCGCGCGCGCTCACCGTCACCCGCACCCTGATCGCGGACGGCGTGCCGTCCTCGTCGGTGTTCGCCGCCGCGTTCGGCGCCGAACAGCCGGTCAGCTCCAACGACGACGAGGCCGGCCGCGCGAAGAACCGGCGCGTGGAGATCGCGCCGATCCCGCGCCACAGGCCCACTGAAACGCCCGATGGCAAGGCCGATGCCCGCTGACGGCGCCGACGTGCACGCACGGCTCGAGGCCTGGCGCCGGCAGGGCGCCGACCGCATCGATCCGCTGCGCTTCGCGCTGATGAGTGCGCTGGCGCAGCGCGCGACGCGCCACGACGGCGCGGTGCGGCAACGCCTGGACGCGCGCCTGCGGGAACTGGCCGACGCCTATGCCGCGCTGCCGGCCCACGCGCGCGCGGAAGCGTCGCCGCGTGGCACCGGCGACGGTCCGCTGAAACAACTGCTGGAACAGCTGGGCAACGGACCGCGGCTGGACGCGCCCGTGCCGGCGGCGGTGCCGCTGCCGGTCGGCGAAAGCGGAGAGCGCGCGCCGGCGGCCGACATCACCGCGCCGATGCCGGTGCTGGACGAGTTCCAGCAGCTGTGGACCCGCATCCGCATCGACGGCCTGTTGCGCCAGTGCCTGGACGGCCTGCCGGAAGATGCCGGCCCGCTGCATTCCAGCGTGCTCACCTACCGCGCGATGGCGCTGATGCGCGAGGTCTGCCCGGACTACCTGCAGCACTTCGTCGCCTATGCCGATGCACTGTCGTGGCTGGAGCAGCTGGGCGGCGGAACGGCCGGTGGCGGCAATGACGACGATGGCGCCGCGGCCGGCCGCAGGCCCGCGCGCAGCCCGCGGCGCAGGAAGTCGTAAGGTCCCGCCTTCCGCAGCGGGCAGCGGGCTTCCGCCTCAATCCTCGCGGAAGCCGTAATCGAAGGTGTAGTGGTGCCTGCCGTCGACGATGTCGATGGCGATGCGGCCGTGCAGGCCAACCAGCTCCCCGGTGCCGCTGTCGGGCACCACGCTGAGATCGAGGCGGGGCGTGCCGCGGTCCATGACGCCGTTGTGCTGGGCATGGAAGCTGCCGCGGCGGCCGCCGAGCGTGCCCTCGATGCGCTCGAGGGCGACGTAGGCGCCGGAACCGGAGGCCGGCGACATCATCGCCAGCATGTGCACCACGCTGGTGGCGTCCAGCGGGCCATGGAACCGCTTGTCGAAACGCACATGGCCGACGACCGCGCCGCCGCCGATGTCCAGCGATTCCTGCGGAACGCGCGTGATGTCGAACTCGCCCTTGGCCTGCATGACGGGATTCCTGGTTGGCAGGGAAAGCAGTCTAGGCACGTACCGCGGGCGCCGCCATTGCAGGCGCCTTCGTGTCCGAGCCCCGATCCGGCGGTGCCGGCACTACCGGCAGGGCACGCGCGCCAGCCTCACCGGGTGCAACGGGCAGCGCCCGGCACGCGATGGATCATCAGCGGAACCAGATCTTCAGCGTCACATACAACCCGTAGCCCAGCGCCAGCACCAGCCACACCAGGAAGAGGACATTGGCCCAGTACGCGCCCGCATGCGCGACCAGCGTATACACCTGCCCGGCGCAGCCCTTGCCGACGCAGGGCACCTGGCCCCGCACCAGCGCGCGCATGACGGCGAACAGCGCATAACCCGCCACGCCCGCGGTCATCAGGAAACCCACCGGCCCGACCAGCCCCTGGGTCGGCGCGCCGTTCTCGTCGAATGGCACTTTCGCGAGCTGCTTCTGCCCGAACCGGTACCAGGCGTATCCGAGAAGAAGCAGGGACGAGTAGTAGAGGAGGTCGCGCATGCCGTCACGATACCGCACCGGGGTTGTGGCCTGGCGGCGATTCCGGAGCCGCGGTGGATGATGGCGGACCGGGGCGGTGACCCCCATGTTCCGTACGTCACCCGCGCGCAGGCGGGCGACGTCCTCTCCACGGAGCCAGGACAGCGCGAACGGGGTTGAGCCACACAACGCGAAGGCGCGGTTGCCCGCGCCTTCGCTTCATCCCGTCCTGCGCGGTGCCACCGCTCAGGCGGCGGTATCCACCAGCACCAGTTCGGCGTCTTCCAGCGCGCGGACGGTGATGCTGTGCTCGCCGGCGATGGCGGCGCCGTCGCGGGCATCGAGCAGCACGCCGTTCACTTCCACCCTGCCGGTGTTGGGCACCAGGTAGCCGTGGCGGGTGGTGTCGCTGAAGCGGTACTCGGTGCTCTCGCCGGCCTTCAACGTCGCGCCCAGCACGCGGGCGTCGGCACGAATCGGCAGGGCGTCCTCGTCGCCCGCGATGCCGCTGGCCAGGGCGATGAAACGGCCGGAGCGCCCGCCCTTGGGGAAGGGCTTGGTGCCCCACGCCGGCGCGCCGCCGCGCTCGTCGGGGATGATCCAGATCTGGAAGATGCGGGTCACGCCCGGCTCCATGTTGTATTCGGCGTGGCGGATGCCGGTGCCGGCGCTCATCACCTGCACGTCGCCGGCCTCGGTGCGGCCCTTGTTGCCCTGGTCGTCCTGGTGGCTGATGGCGCCTTCGCGCACGTAGGTGACGATTTCCATGTCGGCGTGCGGGTGCGGCGGAAAGCCGGTGCCCGCCTGGATGGTGTCGTCGTTCCAGACCCGCAGGGCGCCCCAGTGGACGCGCGCCGGGTCGTGGTACCCGGCGAAGGAAAAGTGGTGCTTGGCATCCAGCCAACCGTGGTTGGCTCCGCCAAGGCTGGCAAACGGGCGACGCTCGATCATGGCGTTCTCCTGCATGGGTGGTTGCGATGGGGGCCAGTCTAGGCGCGCACCTTCGCATCCGGAATGGAAGGATTGAAAAGACATTCTTTCCATTTGTGCAATGATCTCCCGGTCACCCCTGCGGCCACCACCATGAGCCAACTCCCCGATCTGGAAGCCTGGGCCATCTTCGCCAAGGTCGCCGAGGCCGGTTCCTTCGCCCGCGCCGCCGAGGCGCTGGGCCTGTCGCAGGCCACCGTGTCCAAGGCCATCACCCGGCTGGAAACGCGCATCGGCACCACCCTGTTCCACCGCACCTCGCGGCGCATGTCGCTGACCGGCGCGGGCGAGGCGGCGCTGGAGCGCGCCGCGCGCATCCTCGACGAGGGCGAGGCGGTGGAAGCCGAGGTCGCCGACCGCTCGGCCACGCTGCGCGGGCTGGTGCGGGTGGCCGCGCCGATGTCGTTCGGCGTGGCGCAGCTGGCGCCGCTGCTGCCGGCGTTCATGCGCGAGCACCCGGACGTGGAACTGGACATCCGGCTCAGCGACGCGCAGGTGGACCTGGTGGCCGAGCGCTTCGACATGGCGCTGCGCATTTCCAGCCTGGCCGATTCCAGCCTGCGCGCGCGGCGCCTGTGCCAGGTACGCATCCTGCTGGTGGGGGCGCCGGCCTATTTCGCCGAGCACGGCAGGCCGAAGCACCCGCGCGACCTCGCCCGCCACCGCGGCTTCCAGTACAGCCATACCCGCGGCGGCAACACCTGGCGCTTCCGCCACGGCCGCCATGGCGAGTTCGCGCAGACCGTGCCGCGCCAGTTGCAGGCCGACAACGCCGAGATGTTCACCGTCGCGCTGCACGAGGGCCTCGGGCTGGCGCTGCAGCCGGAGTTCATGGTCTGGGAAGACCTGCGCGACGGCCGCCTGGAAACGGCGATGGACGACTGGCAGGTGGAGCCGATCGCGCTGCACATCGTCACCCCGCCCGGCCTGCGCCGGCCGGCGCGCGTGCAGCGGCTGATCGACTACCTGGCCGCGCGCCTGGAACGCGCGCCATGGGCGACGGGCGCCGGTGCCAGCCGCTAACCTGCGGCCGAGCCAGCAGGCCGAAGACCCTCTGGACTCGCCGCGGATCAGCGTACGTACCCGGCCTCGCGCTGCGCCCTGATGGCGAGGACGAACACGGTGTCGATACCGGCAACATACCGGTACAACGCCACGTATCCGCGTGCGCCCCTGCCGATCACCAGCTCGTGCATGTCCTCGCCACAGGGGCGGCCGATCAGGGGGCTGCTTTCCAGCACGTTGAGGGCTTGGATGATGCCGCCAAGCCGTGCCATGCGTTGTCCGGCATCGTACTGCTCGAGATGCAGGAGGATGCGTTCGAAATCCTCCCCGACCTCGGGCGCAAGTTCGATCCGCGTCACCGCTATTCCGCCAGCTTGCGGGCGGCGGGGCGCCGGGCGGCCTGGCCCGTCACCCGACGCTCCAGATAGCTGCGCATCTCGTTCCAGGGGATGGTTTTTCCCGACGCGGCGATGCCGGCATGGCGTCGTTCCGCCTCGGCTTCGAAGTCGGCGCGGCGTTCGGCCAGCGCCGCTTTCTCGGCTATCGCTTCCAGGATGAAGCCATGCGGCGTCATGCCGGTTTCTTTCGCCACCTCGGCGACACGGGCCTTCAGCTCGTCAGGCAGGCGGATGGTGGTGGTGCTCATGGGTGCTCCGGTGGATCGCTGGCTCCAGGCCAAAGTAGCACATGTGTGCTACTGCCGACAGGGAACCGGACGGCGGGTCATGCGGAACACGGCCTGCCGTGCCGGAGGCTTGTCTGTGAAGCCCCATCGCGCGCACTGAAGTGCGCTCCTACCCGGGATGGCCCAGCCGCTGCGCCAGGCCCGACCAGCGGCTGGCGTGGCGCGACAGCGCGGCGTCGATCACCGCCGCCTCGCCGGCCAAGTGCAGGGCATGGCGGGCGCGGGTGATGCCGGTGTAGAGCAGTTCGCGGCTGAGCACGCGGTTGTCGCGGCGCGGCAGCTGCAGCCAGACCTCGTCGAACTCCGAACCCTGCGCCTTGTGCACGGTCATGGCGAAAGCGCTTTCGTGCGCGGGCAGTGCCGCCGGATGGAACGGGCGCGGAGCGTCGGGGTCGTCGCCCGGGAACCAGGCGGTGACGCCGCGCGCGCCGCCATCACCTTCGCGCAGGCAGATGCCGACATCGCCGTTGAACAGGCGGTGGCGGTAGCTGTTTTCGGTGATCAGCAGCAGGCGGCCGTGGAAGTGGGCGGGGGCGCCGCCGCGCAGGGTCGTGCCGCCGAGCAGTTCCTCGATGCGCGCGTTGAGCCCGCGCGCGCCCTGCGGGCCTTCACGCACGGCGGTGAGCAGGCGCAGGCGCCCGGCCAGGGCCAGCGCCTGCGCCGGCATCGGCGCGGCGGCCAGCGCCTCCCAGTAGCGTTGCAGCGGTTCGCGCCAGGCCTGCAGCGGGTCGTCCTCGTTCTCGTGGAAACGCACGCCGGGCAGCTGTCCGTCGCGCAGCAGCGACAGCGCGCGCGCGGCGTCGCCCGCGCGCATCGCCGCGGCCAGCGGCGCCAGCTGCAGCGCCTCGCTCTGCCGGTAGCCGCGCTGCAGCTGAACGCGGGTGCCGGCGAAACCGGTCGCCGGCGGCGCGATGGATGCCGCCGGCAGCGCGCCCAGCAGGCCCTGCAATGCCTGCGCGTCGTCGGGCGCGATGCGCGTGCCGTCGCCGGCGGCGCGCAGGATGGCGCCGAGCACGTCGCCGGCTTCCACCGAGGGCAGCTGGTCCGGGTCGCCGAGCAGCACCAGCCGGGTGCCATCGGCCACCGCCTCGACCAGCTTGGCCATCAGCGGCAGGTCGATCATCGAGGCCTCGTCCACCACGATCGTGTCGTACGGCAGCGGGTTGTCGGCGTGGTGGCGGAAGCGCGGCGAATCCGGAATCACGCCCAGCAGGCGGTGCAGGGTGGTGCCGGTGGTCGGCAACTGCGCGCACAGCGCCGCGTCCACGCCCAGCCGCGGCAGCTGCTGCACGGCGTTGCGCAGGCTTTCGGCCATGCGCTCGGCGGCGCGGCCGGTGGGCGCGGCCAGCGCCACGCGCGGCGGCGCGCGGCCGGCGGCCTGGGCCTGCGCGGCCAGCAGCACCAGCAGGCGCGCGATGGTGGTGGTCTTGCCAGTACCGGGCCCGCCGGTGACCAGCAGCAGCGGGTGGCGCAGGGCCAGCGCCGCGGCGCGGGCCTGCTGGTCTACGGCGATGGAGGCCTCCGCGGGTTCTGAGGCCGTGACGGCGGGCGCCTGCGCGAACAGCTCGCCCTGCACGGACGCGGTGCGTGGCGTGGCGTCCACGTTGCCCGGAAACAGCCGCGCGAACAGCGGCGCCAGCGCCGCCGGGTCGCCGGCGTCCAGCGGCGCCTGGCCGATGCGCTGCAGGCCCAGCGCCAGCCGCCGCTCGTATTCGCGGTAGCGCCGCAGGTAGAGCAGGCCGTGTTCCCAGGCCAGCGGCGCCTGCGCGGCTTCGAGGCTGTCGTCGCCGGGGGTGGCGACCCAGGGCGAGGCCTGCAGCTGGGCGATCCACGCCTGCGGCTCGGGCCACGCGAGCGCGGCTTCGATCAACCGCGCCGGCTGGGCCGGGTCGAAACCGGCATGGCCCTGCGCCACCGCCAGCGATGCCAGCGCGGCGGCGGCGAGCACGGCATCGGGCGTTTCCGGATCGAGGCGGCGCAGGCTCTGCGCCAGCGCGTGGTCGAGCGCGCGCAGCGCGCCGGTTTTCGCGAGGGCACTCAGCAAACTCATGGTTCGGTTCCCGCGGACTTCGTTTGCCCCTCACCCCAACCCCTCTCCCCGTGGGAGAGGGGCTTCAAAGGCTCGCCACCGGCGAACAGCGCATCCACCGCATGCACCAGTTCCGGCGCGAAGCGATGCGCGTACAGGCCGGGCGACGGCGTGCGGGTCGCGTCCAGGCCGCGGCAGAACAGGTAGCGGATGCCACCGAAGTCGCGCGCGTAGTCGTAGCCGTCGCCCAGGCGGAAGCGCAGCCAGCGGTGCAGCGCCACGGTGTAGATCAGCGCCTGCAGGTCGTATTCGCTGTGGCGCATGGCCGCCTCCAGCTGTGCCGGGGCGTAACCGGGCAGGCGGTTGGATTTGTAGTCGAGTACGTACCAGCGGCCATCGCGCAGGTAGGTGAGGTCGATCTTGCCGGTCATCAGCCCTTCCAGGCGGCCGCGCGCGCCGAAGCCATGGCGGCCGCGCACCACGCCGTGCGCGTGCAGCACCCGCAGCAGCGCCGGCACCGCGGTGGGCTGCATGGCGAAGTGGAACTCGATCTCGGCGCGGCGCTCGCCGGCGCCCAGCGCGTGCAGGGCGCCGCCTTCGGGCAGGGCCACGGTCAGGGTCTGGCCGACCAGCGCGGTGAGCACGGCCACGCCATCGTCCATGTCGATCCCGGCATAGCCTTCGGCGCGCAGCGCCCGGGCGATCACCTCGGCCTGCCCTTGCGGCGCGGCGTCGCCGGGCCGCCAGCCGCGCCAGGCGCCGAAGTCGGTGTTTTCCAGCGCGGCATGCAGCACGTTGCCGAAACGGCTGCCGGCGAAGCGCGGATCGAAGATGTCCTGCGGCGCGGCAGGATCCTGCCCGGCTTCGTCTTCGCCCTGCACCGGTTCGTCGGCGGCGCCACCGCTGTCCTGCGTGGCCGCGGCCGAGGTGTCGTGGCCGGCCTCGGCATGGGCAAGCTGGGTGAAGCTGTAGACCCACCAGTCCTGCGAAAGCGCGCGGCGCGGGTTGCGCACCGGCGGCAGCGCCTGTTCGACGGCGGACGGCAGGCGCGCCGGCAGCGCGTCCACGCTGCCTTCGACGATGCGGATTTCCGGGCGTGCGGCCAGGCGTTCCAGGTCGCCCAGCATCGGCCCCAGCCGCGAACCGGGCAGCCCGGCCAGCGCGCCGCCGGCGATCCACAGCGCGTGTTCGGCGCGGGTCAGGCCGACGTAGAGCAGGCGTGCGGTCTCGGCGGCGTCCTCGGCGGCAGCCTGCTGGCCAATGGCCTTCCAGTCCTCCGCGTCCTTGTCGATCTTCCAGTGCAGCACGCGCCGCGCGCCGTCGTGCACGATCCGGTACGCGTCGGCGGCGGGCGCGCCGCCATCGATGCCGACGAAGGGCAGGTAGACCAGCGGATATTCCAGGCCCTTGCTCTTGTGCAGGGTGATGACCTGCACCCGGTGCGCGTCCGATTCCAGGCGCAGCAGCTGGGTTTCGTCGCCATCGTCGGCATGGGCGATGCGCGCCTGCAGCCAGTCGAGCAGGCCATGCAGGCCGATGCTGCGGGTGCCGGCTTCCTGCAGCAGTTCGCCCAGCTGCAGGTAGTTGGTCAGGCGGCGCTCGCCGTCGACCAGCGCCAGCAGGCGTTCGGCCTGTTCGGCGCACAGGTCCGACAGCATCGCCAGCACACCGCCGCGCTGCCAGCGCTCGCGCCATTGCAGCAGGCGCTCCTGGTGCCGGCGCTGGCGTTCGCCTTCGTGTTCCATCGCGGCGATGGCGGCGGCGCTCTCGCCCAGCAGCACGGTGGCCAGCGCCGCGCGCAGGCGGCCTTCGTCGGCCGGTTGCAGCAGGGCCAGCAGCAGCAGGCGCAGTTCATGCGCTTCGGCGGTGGAGAACAGGCTGCGCCTGCCGGCGGCGACCGCCGGGATGCCGACCGCCGCCAGCGCCTGCTGGATGCGCGTGGCTTCGCGGTGCGAACGCACCAGCACGGCGATGTCGCCCGGGCGCACGGGGCGGCCGTCGACCAGCGCCCTGCCCTGGCGCGCGGCGGACAGCACGCGGTGGATGTCGGCCACGCAGGCCAGGGTGGCGGCGTGGCGCGAGTCGTCGGCCTTGAGCGGCCTGCCCTGGTCGTCGGCGTCGATGAGGTGCAGGGTCAGCGCCGGGGCCGGGGCGCCGTCGAGCAGGTAGTCGGCGTCGCTGCGCTTGCTGCCGGGGTGCACCGGCTCGAAGCGGATGCGCGGGTCGAGGAAGGCCTGTTCGCCGGCGTTGGCGTACAGCCCGTCGATCGCGCGCAGCACGGCCGGGCGCGAGCGGAAGTTGTGCGCCAGCCGCGGCGCCTCCGCGGCGCACTCGCGGGCCTGCAGGTAGGTGTGCACGTCGCCGCCGCGGAAGCCGTAGATGGCCTGCTTGGGGTCGCCGATCAGGAACAGTGCCGCGTGTTCCGCCGGTTCGGCGAACACGCGGCGGAAAATGTCCCACTGGCGCGGGTCGGTGTCCTGGAACTCGTCGACGAGGGCGAAGCGGTACTGCGCGCGCAGGCGCCCGGCGAGCATGGCGCCACCGGCGCCATCCAGCGCGGCGTGCACGCCGTCGATCAGGTCGTCGTAGGTCTGCACCCGGTACTGCTGCCGGTGCCGGGCCAGGCGCTGGCGGGCTTCGCCGCGCAGCTGGTGCAGCAGGGCGACGGACTGTTGCCGGCGCCATTCATGGAAGCGCGCCAGCGCCTGCACGTAGTCGGCGATCAACGGCTGCAGCGGCGAGACCGGGGTACTGCCGGCCTTGGCCTTGTTGGTCCTGGCGGTGAGCGCTTCCAGGGTGAGCCGCTCCAGTCGCCCGTCCAGCGCGGCGGCCGGATCGGGGTGGCGCGACCAATGCAGCAGGTGCTGGAACAGCGGTTCGATCCAGTCGGCCCTGTAGCTGGCCTTGTTGAGCACGCCGCCTTCCAGCGCGGCGCGCAGCTGCTGCAGATAGGCCTCGCCCTGCGTAGCCAGCCCTTCGGCCAGGCGCAGGGCGGCGGCATCGCGCAGCGGGCGGGCATCCTGCAGCGGCGCCTGCGGCAGCGCCGGCAGCAGCGGCAGGTCGGCGACCAGCACCGGCAGGTCGGCCGCCAGCGCCTCGGGGCTTTTCCACAGGCCCAGCAGGGCCTGCAGCGACTCGCCGCGGCCGGCATGCAGGCGCCACAGGTCGGCGGCGAGTTCGGCATGCAGCTGGCGGGTGTTGGTCAGCAGTTCCGGCGCGGCGAAGCTGTGGCCGCTTTCCAGCGCATGCTCGGCCAGTACGCGGGCGCAGAAGCCGTGGATGGTGAAGATCGCCGCCAGGTCGGTTTCCTCGGCGGCGATGCGCAGGCGCCGGGCCAGCTGCGCGGCGGTTTCGGTGCCGTCGCGCAGGTGGCGCTGCAGGACGGCGCGGGTGAGCGCGGCTTCCGCGCCGTCGCCTCCGGCCGGTCCGGACTCCGCCAGCCGCGCGGCCAGGTCCAGGCGCTCGCGGATGCGCTTGCGCAGTTCCTGGGTCGCCGCGTCGGTGAAGGTCACCGCCAGGATCTGGCCCATGCGCAGGCCCTGTTCGACCACCAGCCGGGTGAACAGGGTGGCCAGGGTGAAGGTCTTGCCGGTGCCGGCGCTGGCCTCGATCAGGCGCAGGCCGTGCAGCGGCAGGTCGAGGTAGGGGTCGTCCACGGGCGCGCCGGCGTTCATGCCCGCACCTCCGTTTCAGCCAGTACGCGGCCCTCGCGCAGCGCGGTGAATATCAACAGGCTGTTGTGGATAAAGCTGTTGGCAGTGGCCGCGTCGGCGAACGGATCGGCGCCGCGCAGGGCCAGTTGCAGGGCTTCGCCGTCGCGCTCGCCCCAGCTGCGTTCGCTGCCATGCCACTTCTCGCGCGCGGCCTTTTCGCGCTTGTCCGGATCGGCGGTGTAGATCGCCCAGCCGGTGTACGGCGCGAACGGCAATGGCGCCTGCAGTCCCTGCGAACGCAGCTGCAGCAAGGCTTTCAGGGCCGCCTGCGCCTGCGCGGCGGGCAGCGCCGGCAGGACGTGCGGGCCGAAGCCGCCATCACCGCCGTCGATGAACTGCAGCAGCGGCTGCTGCATGCCGGTGGCGTTGGCCAGCAGCCAGTCCAGCCCGCTGCGCAGCACCCAGGCCACGCCCGGCGCGCCGGCCTGCAGGCGCGGCAGCCCCTGTGGATGGATCTGCGCGACGCGCCCGTGCACGGTGGTGCCGTCGATCGCCACTTCCAGCCGCTGCGACTGCAGCGGCGCACCGTCGTACCAGTGCGCGAAGCTGTCCGCGCAGGGGCGGATGCGGCCCAGCAGCTGTTCGAACTGCTGCCGGCCCAGCGCGCCGGACGGCAGCAGCGCGCGCGCGCGCAGGCGTTCGTACAGGCCCTGCTCGCGGCCTTCCAGCAGCGCGGCAAGCACCTGCTGCTGCAGCGAGGCATGCACGCGGCCGCGTTCGGGAATCACCAGCGGTTCGATGTCGTCGCTGGCCTCGATCTCGCCGCCCAGGCGCAGGCCCAGCCGCTGTTCCAGGAACTGCCCGGCCGGGTCGGCCAAGAAGCGGCGCAGCGCGTCCAGCGACAGCACCGGTTCCTGCAGGGCTTCCGGCAGCGGCACGGCCAGTTCGCCGGCCGACCACGGCGCCAGCCGCTGGCGCGGGCCGCCGACCGCGCCCGCCGCCGGGTGCCACTGGCGGCGGTAGCTGAAACGGCGCGGCTCGCCGTCGCCGCCGAACGCGGCCGGGGCGAAGGGCTGCAGCGGATGCCGCACCACGATGGCCCTGCGCGCGGCGGCCGCATCGGCGTGGCAGGCGGCCACCGCGTCGACCAGTTCGCTGACCAGCACCGAGGGTTCGCGCACGCTGCCGTCGCGCGCGTCGGCGCCGAGGTAGCTCAGGTAGAACACGTCCTGCGCCGAGGCCAGCAGCTGCAGGAACAGGAAGCGGTCGTCCTCGCGCAGCGAACGGTCGCCGTGGCGGCGGCGCGCGGTGCCGAGTTCGGCGGTGAGCCGGCTCAACCCGGCGGCCGGGTCGCGGCGCGGAAAATCGCCATCGTTCAGGCCCAGCACGCAGATCGCGCGGAACGGCAGCAGCCGCATCGGCACCATGCGGCCGAAGCTGACGCCGCCGGTGAGCAGCGGCGCGCGGGTGTCGGCTTCGGACAGCACCGCCGCGAAATGCGCGCGCACCACCTCGGCCGGCACCGGCGCGTCGAAACCGGCATTGTCCGCGTCCTCGGCGAATTCGTTGATGAGCTTGCGCAGCCGGTCCAGCGCGCGCTGGGTGGAAGCTTCGGCCGGGGTTTCCGGCAGCAGCGCGTCCAGCAGGCCGAGCAGGCGTTCGCGCCACTGCGTGGGAGCGAGCGCTTCGGCCAGCGTCTTCTGGTGGCGGGCGAGCACGCGCAGCAGGCGGATCAGCGCATCGAGCGCGGCCAGCGCGCTGCCTTCCAGTTCCGGCCACGGCGCGACGCCGGCCAGGTCGTCGTCGCTGCCGCTGGCGTGGCCGAGCAGCAGCCGGTCCAGCGCGAACTGCCAGGTGCAGGCGTCGTCGGCCGGCGCCTGGTGCTGGCCGCGGTGCGCGGCATCCAGCCCCCAGCGCGCGCCGGCGGCCTGCAGCCAGCCGTGCAGGCGCTCGAACGCGGCTGCGTCCAGCCCGGCGGCCGCGGCCAGCGGCGGGCTGGCCAGCAGGTCGAGGATCTCGTTGAGGCCGAAGCGCGACACCGGCAGGCCCAGCAGTTGCACGAACACTTCGGCCAGCGGCTCGCCCTGCAGCGGGCTGGCGTCGGCCAGCGCCCACGGGATATGGCCCTCGCCGGCGCCGCGGCCGCCGAACACCGATTCCAGGTAGGGCACGTAGGGGTCGATGTCCGGCGCCAGCACGGCAATCTCGCGCGGCTGCAGCGGCGGCTCGAAGCGCGGGTCGTCCAGCAGCGCGCGCAGCTGGTCGTGCAGCACCTGCATCTCGCGCAGGCGGGTGTGGCAGGCGTGGATCTGCACGCTGGGGTCGTCCAGCCGCAGCGCCGGGCGCAGCGGCGCCGGTGGCCGCGCCCGGCGGTGGAACAGGTCGGCCTGCAGGCGGTGCAGCAGGCTGTCGCGCAGGCCGCCTTCGTCCAGGGTCCTGCCGCCGCGCTGTTCCGGGTCGGCATAGGCGGCGATCTCGCCGGACGGGTGCACCACCTCGTAACTGCCCAGCACCGCCATGAAGTCGCGCCCGGCCGCGCCCCAGGCCTGCAGCAGCGGGTTCTCGCCGGCAGCGCTGCCGAACGGATCGTCCATGCCGCCGCGCAGCCGTTCGGACAGGGTCTGCAGGTCGCCCCAGTACGCGCGCGTCGGCGTGGGCAGGTAGAAATGCAGCGTGCCGACCCGCGCCTGGGTGGCGATCACCCGCAGCACGTCGGGCGAGACATTGAGCGTGGCGAAGGCGAACAGCCGCGGCGGCAGCCCGCGCGGCAGCGGCTGCCCGGCGCCCTCGAAGCGCGCCAGGTAGTCGTTGATGCGGCGCGCGCGGTGCTGCTGGCCGCCGGCGATGCGGCGCCAGAGGATGGCCTGCGGGTCGTCGGCATCGGCGCCGGCCTCCCAACGCAGCAGCCAGTCGCGGCGCCAGGCCTGGTACTTCTCGAACACGCCGCCCAGCTCGGCGGCCAGCGACCACGGCCGCAGCGGGTCGTCGCGGTCCGGACCATTGCCATTCAAATACGCGCGCAGCCCCGCCATCGCCGGCTGCCGCATCAGCGCCGCGTCGGTCAGCGCCGCGTACAGCCGCCAGTGCAGCCCGGCCGCGCCCAGGTCGTCCTGCTCGCCGGGCACGTTTTCGTTCAGTGCGCGCGCGACGAACTCGCCGGGGGTAAGGAACTCCAGGTTCGCGGCGATGCCGTATTCGGCCGCCAGCGTGGACTGCAGCCAGCGCCGCATCGCCACCTGCGGGATCAGCACCGTATCGGCGGCCAGCAGCGGCTGCCCGGGCGCGGGCTCGCGCAGCGCATGGGCCAGCAGCGAGGCCAGCACGTCCAGCGCGTTGGAGTGGTAGAGGCGGAAGTCCGCGGCGGGATCAGGCATGACCGCGCCATTGTGCCGGAGCGCGGCCGTTTTCCGGCGGCCTGGCCACGCGGCAATGCCGTGCAGGGGACTGGGCGTTCCGCCCATGGGCGCAGACGCGCGGCGCCGGTCCGGCGACAATACTGCACGGTCCAGTTCTCTTTTGTTCAGCCGGACCCGATAATCCTGCCACGTTGGTTTTCCGTTAAAGGCCGCCATGTCCCCTTCCCGGACGCCCCTGGTGCAGTTGTCCGACGTCCGCATCGACCGCGGCGGGCGCACGATCCTGCGCGACGTCTCGCTGGACGTGCCGCGCGGCAGCATCACCGCCGTGCTCGGTCCTTCGGGCACCGGCAAGTCCACGCTGCTGGCGGCGTTGACCGGCGAGCTGCGCCCGGTGGCCGGCCATGTGCGGCTGTTCGGCAACGACATCCCGCATGGCAGCCGCGCGCTGCTGGAGATGCGCCGCAACGTCGGCGTGCTGCTGCAGGGCAATGGCCTGCTGACCGACCTTACCGTCGCCGAGAACGTCGCCCTGCCGCTGCGCACCCATACCCGCCTGCCCGAGCCGGTGCTGCAGCGCCTGGTGCGCATGAAGCTGCACGCGGTGGGCCTGCTGGCCGCGGCCGACGCCTGGCCGCGCGAGCTGTCCGGCGGCATGGCGCGGCGCGTGGCGCTGGCCCGCGCGCTGGCGCTGGACCCGCCGCTGATGATCTACGACGAGCCGCTGACCGGGCTGGACCCGATCGCCTCGGGCGTGATCATGAGCCTGATCAAGCGCCTGAACGACAGCCTCGGCCTGACCAGCATCATCGTCAGCCACCACGTGCACGAGACCCTGCCGATCTGCGACCAGGCCGTGGTCATCGCCAACGAAGGCATCGTGTTCTCCGGCACGCCGGAACAGCTGCAGGCCAGCGCCGACCCGCTGGTGCGGCAGTTCCTGCACGGCCAGCCCGATGGCCCGATCCCGTTCGATGCCGCCCCGCGCGCGAGGGTTGCCTGATGCCGTTCGTTTCCTCGATCCGCTCGCTGGGCCGCGCCGGCCTGTTCTCGCTGACGGTGCTGCGCGGCTCGCTGCCCACCCGCGACTTCCTCGCCGAGCTGACCCGCGAGATCTACAAGATCGGCGCGCGCTCGCTGCCGATCATCGCCGTGGGCGGCGCCTTCGTCGGCCTGGTGCTGACCCTGCAGGGCTACCGCACGCTGACCACCTTCGGCGCCGCCGACGCGCTGTCCACCCTGCTCGGCCTGTCGCTGTACCGCGAACTGGCGCCGGTGCTGACCGCGCTGCTGTTCATCGGCCGCGCCGGCAGCTCCATCGCCGCCGAGCTGGGCCTGATGCGCGCCACCGACCAGATCAAGGCGCTGGAACTGATGGCCATCGACCCGGTGGCCAAGGCGGTGGCGCCGCGCTTCTGGGCGGCGGTGCTGACCGTGCCGCTGCTGACCGGCATCTTCTGCTCGCTGGCCATCACCGGCGGCTGGTTCGAGGCGGTGCAGGTGCTGGGCCAGGACAACGGCACGTTCTGGTCGGGGCTGCGCGGCAGCGTCGATTTCTGGGACGACTTCGCCGTGGCCCTGCTCAAGTCGGCGATCTTCGGCGGCACCGCGGCGCTGGTCGCGGCCTATGTCGGTTTCCATGCCGAACCCACCATCGAAGGCACTTCGGTGGCGACCACCCGCGCGGTGGTGAACGCCTCGCTGCTGGTGCTGATGTTCAACTTCGTGCTTTCCGCACTGATGTTTAAGTGATGCCCATCCCCGGGAGCCCGCACAGCCCGGTGCGCGGACCCGACGAACAACCCGCTTCGCCCGAACCGGCGAGGCATCTGCTGGATCAGGAGTGAGACAAATATGGCCATCCGTGGACCTCGACTCGAATTCTCCGTCGGCGCCTTCCTGCTGCTGGCGCTGGCCTCGCTGCTGGTACTGGCGGTGGCGTCCACCAACCAGCGCTTCGGCATGGGCGGCGGCGACTACGTGCTCAAGGCGCGTTTCAGCCAGATCGGCCAGCTGCGCAAGCAGGCGCCAGTGAAGGTGGGCGGGGTGACCATCGGCCAAGTGGCCGATATTCAGCTGGACCCCGTTAAATACGACTCCATCGTCACCCTGGCGCTGGACGGCAAGTTCAAGGACCTGCCTGCCGACACCTCGGCCGGCATCTTCACCAGCGGCCTGCTGGGCGAGAGCTACATCGGCCTGCAGCCGGGCGGCGATCCGGACGTGCTCAAGTCCGGCGACGAGATCGTGTTCACCCAGCCGGCGGTGGACCTGATCCAGCTGGTCGGCAAATACATGTTCAGCGGTGGCGGCAACAACGCCTCCGAACCCGCCCCGGGCACCCACGACACGCCCACCAAGGAAGAGCCGTAATCATGAAGACCCGACTGCTCACCACCGTGCTCGCCTCGGCCCTGCTGGCCGCGGCCCCGTCGCTGGCCATGGCGCAGGCGCGCCCGGCGGCCACCGCCGCGCAGCCTTCGGCCGCCGCCCGCACCGTGCTCGATGCCAGCTCGCGCATCCTGTCCACGCTGGAAACCCGCCGCGCCGAGTTCCGCGCCAACCCGGCCGCGCTGCGCGGCTTCATCGACAGCGAGCTGAGCCGCGGCTTCGACCGCGACTACGCCGCCCGCCTGGTGCTCGGCGTGCACGGCCGCGGCGCCTCCGACGCCGACGTGAAGCTGTTCGCCGACGCGATGGCCGACAACCTGATGGCGCGCTACGGCTCGACCCTGCTCGACATCCAGGGCAAGCCCAGCTTCCGCTACAAGGGCGAGGCCGCGCTGCCGGGCAACCGCGGCGTGAAGGTGTCCACCGAGCTGGTGCGCGCCGGCAGCGAACCGACCCCGGTCGAGTACCTGATGCGCAACGTCGGCGGCCAGTGGAAGATCTTCGACGTGATGATCGAAGGCATCTCCTACGTGCAGACCTTCAAGAACCAGTTCGACGCCCCGCTGCGCCAGAAGTCGATCAAGGACGTGGCGGCCGAACTGCGCAGCGGCAGCATGCAGGCCGGCGCGGGCCCGGCGCCCCGTGGCAAGTGACGCCACCGCGCGCGTCGAAGGCGACGCCCTGCACCTGGCCGGCACGCTCGACCGCGCCGCGGCGGTAACGCTGTGGCCGCAGCTGCTGCGCCAGGCGGGCGGGCTGCGCCGGCTCGACCTGCACGCCGTCGAGCGCGTGGACAGCGCCGGCGTGGCGCTGCTGGCCGAGCTGGCTGCACGCATGCGTGGCGATGGCGGCGTTACCATCGACGGCACGCCCGCGGGCCTGGACGAACTGCGCGCGGCCTACCGGCTGTCGCCGGAACTGGACTTCAACGCCTCCCCGGCGGAACGCTGACATGAACCTCCATCGCATCCTCCCCCTCCTGGCCGCCGTGCTCCTTCTCGGCGCCTGCGCCGGCAGGCCCGTGCGCGCGACCGCGCCGCCGGCCAGCGCCAGCGTCGCCGTGGAACAGCCCGCGACCGCGCAGGAAACCGCTCCGGCCGCCTCCGTACCGGAAGCACCGCAGGCCAGCGCCAACGCCGAAGCGGCCGCCGCTTCGCCCGCGCAGACACAGGCAGCGGAGGCCGGTACCCCGTCCACCGCTGCGCCCACCGACGCCGAGGACGACTTCGCCGCGCTGTATGGCGGCCCGACCGCCGACACCAGCGCGGGCAACGGCGCGGCACCGGCCTACGACCCGTGGGAGAAGTACAACCGCCGCATGCACCGCTTCAACCTGGCGGTGGACCGCGGCGTCGCCCGCCCGCTGGCCACCGCCTACGTGCATGTGGTGCCGCGTGTGGCGCGCACCGGGGTGAGCAACTTCTTCAGCAACCTGCGCTCGCCGCTGACCATGGTCAACCAGCTGCTGCAGGGCCACGCCGACGATGCCTGGGACACGCTGGGCCGGTTTCTGATGAACTCCACACTCGGCATCGGCGGCCTGTTCGACCCGGCCAGCAAGGCGATGGTGCCGCGCCGCAGCGAGGACTTCGGCCAGACCCTGGGCACCTGGGGCTGGCGCCAGTCGCGCTACGTGGAGCTGCCGTTCTTCGGCCCGCGCACCGTGCGCGACGTGTTCGGCCTGGCCGGCGACACGCCGCTGTCGCCACTGCGGCGCATCGAGATGGACAAGCTGCGCCTGGGCCTGCAGGGCCTGCAGTTGGTCGATACCCGCGTGCAGCTGCTGTCGCTGGACGACATCCGCGACAGTGCGGTGGACGAATACGCGCTGACCCGCGACGCCTGGCTGCAGCGCCGCAACTACCAGATCGAAAAGGACCTGCGCCGCGGTCATCGCGGCCACGAGAACGACGAGCAGACCACCATCCCGGTCGATGCGATGCCGATGCCCGACTGGGGGCGTTGAGCAGGTAGTCGTGCATGAAAAAGCCCGGGGAAACCCGGGCTTTTTCGTTGCGTGCCGGAGAACTTCAGCTGCCGCCGGCACCGCCTGGTTTCTGGAGCACCAGCAGAAAGGTGGCGAGCGGTCCCAGCAACAGCGACAGCAACCCCCAGTTCATGCCGCTGCGTCCCTTGCCCTGGGCAAGGCCGGCATTGATGAGCGCCAGGGTGAACCAGCCGACCGCGAACCCACCGGAATTACCTGCTGCCATCCCGTGATTGCCTCCCTGCCTGGGCGCGTCGCCCGATGTTGAACCCGCTCCCCGGCTTTGGCAGCCGGGAAGTTCACCGGCTGCCGCCGCGCTCAGGCCGCCAGCGCCGCGTCGATCGCCGCACGCAGGCCGGCGTCCTCGGCCGTGGTGTCCGGCGAGAAGCGGCCGATCACCGTGCCGTCCTTGCCGACCAGGAACTTCTCGAAGTTCCACAGGATGCCCGGCGCCGGATTGGGTTCGATGCCGAAGCCGACCAGCTTCTCGCGCATCGGGCCTTCGCCGGTGGCGACCGGCTGCGCCGCGGTCAGCTGCTGGTACAGCGGGTGCGTATCGGCGCCGGCGACGCTGATCTTGGCGAACATCGGGAAGGTCACGTCATAGCTGAGCGAGCAGAACTGCTTGATCTCGTCCTCGCTGCCCGGCTCCTGGCCGTTGAAGTTGTTGGCCGGGAAACCCAGCACTTCCAGGCCGGAATCCTTCTTCTCGCGGTAGAGCTTTTCCAGCCCTTCGTACTGCGGGGTGAGCCCGCACTTGGAGGCGACATTGACCACCAGCAGCACCTTGCCGGCATGGTCGCCGAGCGAGGCCGGGGCGCCGTCGATGGTGGTCAGGGGGATGTCGCGTATGGAAGCAGTCATGGCGGTTCCTGGTGAGGGGGTGGAGCGCAAGCATAAACCGGCCTAGTGCCAGTCACGCATCGCTGGAATCGGCGCCCTGCTCCTCGCCGTCGTCCTCGTTGCCGAGATCGCCGAGCAGCGCCTGCGAGGCATCGGCGGACAGCGACTCCACGCCGCGCAGCTTGCGCTCGATGGTGCGGGTCTTGCGGCTGGCGTCGCCCAGGCTCCTGCCGACGGTGTGGATCTGCTTCTCGGCCTTCTCGAGGATGCCGGCGAACTTGCCGAACTCGCCCTTGACCGCGCCGAGCAGGCTCCACACTTCCGACGAGCGCTGCTCGATGGCCAGGGTGCGGAACCCCATCTGCAGGCTGTTGAGCAGGGCGGTGACGGTGGTGGGACCGGCGATGACCACGCGGTGTTCGCGCTGCAGGACATCCACCAGCCCCGGGCGGCGGATCGCCTCGGCGTACAGCCCCTCGGTGGGCAGGAACATCACCGCGAAGTCGGTGGTATGCGGCGGCACGATGTACTTGTCGCAGATCGACCGGGCCTGCACGCGCAGCGCGCGTTCGAGCTGGTTGCCGCTGGCGCGCACCGCCTCCTGGTCGCCGGCCTCCTGCGCGTCGAGCAGGCGCTCGTAATCCTCGCGCGGGAACTTGGAATCGATCGGCAGCCATACCGGCGCGTCGTCGCGGCCGCGGCCCGGCAGGCGCACGGCGAAATCCACCACCTCGTTGCCGTCCGGGCGCAGCTTCACGCCGCGCGCGTACTGCTCGATGGTGAGGGTCTGTTCGAGGATGCCGTCCAGCTGCACCTCGCCCCAGCCGCCGCGGTTCTTGACGTTGCTCAGCACGCGCTTGAGGTCGCCGACGCCGGTGGCCAGCTGCTGCATCTCGCCCAGCCCGCGCTGCACCTGCTCCAGCCGCTCGGAGACCAGCTTGAAGGACGAATCCAGGCGCGTGTTGAGCGTGCTCTGCAGCTTCTCGTCCACGGTCTGGCGCATCAGTTCGAGCTTGGCGGCGTTGTCGCCCTGCAGGTCCTTGAGCCGCGCTTCCAGCGTCTGCCGCATCTCGGCGATGCGCTGCTCGTTGCGCTGGGTGAGTTCGGCCAGGCGCTGGCCCAGCATGTCGCCGAAGCGCTGCTGCGCCTCGCCGCCCTCCTGCCGGCCCTTGCGGGTTTCCTCCAGCAGCGCCAGCTGCAGGTCCGCCAGCTGCCTGGCGAACAGGTCCATGCGCGCCTGCTGCTGCTGGCCGAAGGCGTCGAGCTGCCCGCGCACCTCCTGCAGCCGCGCGTCCAGCAGCTGCGCCATCTGCTGGCGGGCGCCGGCGTTTTCCTCGCGGCCCTTGCGCGCGTCGTCGGTGAGGCTGTCGCGCAGCAGGTCCAGGCGCTGGTCGGTGCGGGTGGACAGATCGGTGAGGTTGCGGCTGAAGCCGTCCATGCGCGCATCCTGCTGGCGCGACATGCCTTCCAGCTGCTCGCGCAGTTCGCCACGGCCGTTGCGCTGTTCCTCGCGCAGCGCGCTTTCCAGCGCGGCATTGCCGGAACGGCGGAACAACAGCGCCAGCTGCAGCGCCACGACGACCAGCAACAGGCCGGCCAGGATCAGGGTTTCGGTTTGCATGGGGCGAAGTGTAGCCCCGCGCGTCTCAACGGCTGCGCCGCTTCTGCGATCATGTGCATCCCCCACGCTCCCACCCCGCCATGAAGCCGTTGCTGCTGTCCTGCCTGTTGCTGCTGTCGCCGTTCGCCGCGGCGGGCGCGCAGACCATCACCTCGCCGGCCGCCCTTCCCGAAGGCGATGCGCGGCCCAGGGTGTTCCTGGCCGGCAGCATCGAGATGGGCCGGGCCGGCGACTGGCAGCAGCAGGTGCAGCAGGCGCTGGCCGAGGAGGACGTGCTGCTGCTCAACCCGCGCCGCGCCGACTGGAACCCGGCCTGGCGCGCCGAGGCCGACGAGCCGGAGTTCCGCCGCCAGGTGGAATGGGAGCTGGCGGCGCTGGAACAGGCCGACATCGTGCTGATGTATTTCGCACCCGGCACGCAGAGCCCGATCACCCTGCTGGAGTTCGGCCTGTACGCGCGCTCGGGCAAGCTGCTGGTGGCCGCGCCGGCCGGTTTCTGGCGCAAGGGCAACCTCGACATCACCGGCGACCGCTACGGCGTACCGCGCCATGACGACCTGCCGGCGCTGATCGCCGCGGTGAAGCAGCGCCTGGCCGCGCTGCGCGCGCGCTGAGCCGGACGGGACGAACGCCATGCCGTGGCTGGGCATCAGCGACCTGGGCACCTTCGTGGTGGCCGTCATCCTGTTCCTGATGCTGCCCGGCCCGGGCACCTTCACCCTGCTCACCGCCACCGCGCGCGGCGGCGTGCGCGCCGGTTACGCGACGCTGGCCGGGCTGATGCTGGGCGACCAGATCCTGATCGCCATCGCCGCCACCGGCGTGGCCGCGCTGCTGAAGGCGCACCCGCTGCTGTTCGCCGGCCTGCGCTACGTCGGCGCGGCCTACCTGGTCTGGGTCGGGGTGCAGCTGCTGCGCGAGCCGGCCGCCGCCGGCCCCGCCGCGCCCCTGCAGCAGGGCCGGCGCTGGTTCCGGCAGGCGCTGCTGGTGGGCGTGCTCAACCCCAAGGCGATCCTGTTCTACATGGCCTTCTTCCCGCTGTTCATCGACCCGGCCACGCAGCGCGGCGCGCTGACCCTGGCGCTGATGGCAGCCCTGATCGCGGTGCTGAGCGTGGGCTGGTGCTCGGTGCTGATCTTCGGCGGCCAGTTCATCGCCCGGCGCCTGGCCGGCTACCCGCGGGTGGGCGTGTGGCTGCGGCGCGCGGTGGGCGTATGCTTGGTCGCGTTCGGAATACGGCTGGGGCTGGAAAGCTGAGACGCCCCGCACCGCGGAGGCCGGCATGCCCATCCATTGCAGACGCGCCTATGAACCGGCCACGGCCGGCGACGGCCAGCGCTTCCTGGTCGACCGCCTGTGGCCGCGCGGGGTCAGCCACGCGCAGCTGCAGGCGCAATGGCTCAAGGACGTGGCGCCCAGCAACGAACTGCGGCAGTGGTTCGACCACCGCGCCGAGCGCTGGGACGAATTCCGCCGGCGCTACTGGCAGGAACTGGCGGCGCAGCCGCGGTTGCTGGCGCCGCTGCGCGACGCGCTGGACGCCGGCCCGTTGACCCTGGTGTACGGCGCCCGCGACACCGAACACAACCAGGCCGTGGCCCTGCGCGAGTACCTGCTGGCGCATCCGCGCCGCGCGTAGGTACGGGGCCGCCCCGCAGGGCGGTCGATCCGGCGTCCATCGGGAAGGCCCGTGCGGGCCGGGCGCCACCCCTGTGCCCGGGATGGGCAGCGCATTCGCCAGCAGGCCTCCGTCCGCAAGCCCGGCGGCGGTATGGCTGGGGGGCCGCACGGCGCTGTGTCCTGCTCCCCGCCCCGCCTGCCTGCCGGCGTCAGCGGGCGCCGCCACAGCGCTGCCTGGCGTTTTTATGCCGGATCCGTCATTACCGCTACCGCCCATCGCCAAACCCCATGAAAGCAGCGGGAAATTCTGGCTTTGCTGCGCTGCGTTCGGCGAAACTCGGCCCCTTTCCCGAATACCACGAACCGCGAGGTCCGCATGCAGTCCTGGCTCCGGCGCAAATCCATCGACCAGCTCACCCAGCACGAGGAAGGCCGCCGGCTGATTCCTTCGCTGAGCTGGCCCCATCTTGTCGCGCTGGGCATCGGCGCCATCGTCGGCACCGGCATCTATACGCTGATCGGCGTGGGCGCGGACAAGGCCGGCCCGGCGGTGCTGATCTCCTTCATCGTCGCCGGCATCGTCTGCGCCTGCGCGGCGCTGGCCTACGCCGAGCTGTCGACGATGATGCCGGCCGCCGGCAGCGCCTACACCTACAGCTACAGCGCGCTGGGCGAAACCATCGCCTGGGTGGTGGGCTGGAGCCTGATCCTGGAGTACTCGCTGGTGGTCAGCACGGTGGCGGTGGGCTGGTCCGGCTACTTCGTCGGCTTCCTGGAATGGCTGCACACCTCCTTCGGCTGGAACGTGGTGCTGCCGCAGGCGCTGGCCGCCGGCCCGCACGTGGAAGGCGGCTTCCTCAACGTGCCGGCCATCGTCATCACCTTCCTGGTCGCCGGCATGCTGATCGCCGGCACCCGCGAGAGCGCCACGGTCAACGCGGTGCTGGTGGTGTTCAAGCTGATCGCGCTGGCGGTGTTCGTGGCGGTGGCGCTGCCGGCGTTCGACCCGGCCAACCTGCAGCCGTTCATGCCCTACGGCTTTCCCAAGTCGGTCAGCGCCGACGGCGTGGAGCGCGGGGTGATGGCGGCCGCGGCGATCATCTTCTTCGCCTTCTACGGCTTCGATGCGATCTCCACCGCCGCCGAGGAAACCAAGAACCCCAAGCGCGACCTGTCGATCGGCATCGTCGGCTCGATGGTCGGCTGCACGCTGATCTACCTGCTGGTGGCGCTGGCCGCGGTCGGCGCGATGAGCTACACCGTGTTCGGCAAGAGCGCCGAACCGCTGGCGCTGATCATGCGCGAACTCGGCCACGGCACCGCCGCGCTGGTGATCGGCGTGGTCGCCATCATCGCCCTGCCGACCGTGCTGCTGGCGTTCTTCTACGGCCAGAGCCGCATCTTCTTCGTGATGTCGCGCGACGGCCTGCTGCCGCGCGGGCTGTCGCTGGTGAACAAGCGCACCGGCACGCCGGTGACCATCACCCTGTTCACCGCGGTGCTGGTCGCCGCGCTGGCCGGCGTGGCGCGCCTGGACGAAATCGCCGCGCTGGCCAACGCCGGCACGCTGGCCGCGTTCACCGCCGTCGGCCTGTGCCTGCTGGTGCTGCGCCGGCGCGAGCCCGGCCGCGCGCGCACCTTCCGCACGCCGCTGGCCTGGGTGGTCGGCCCGGTCGCGATCCTGGGCTGCATCTACCTGTTCTTCAGCCTGCCCACCCGCACCCAGCTGTGGTTCGCGCTGTGGAACGTGTTCGGCCTGGTGGTCTACGTGCTGTACAGCCGCCGCAACGCGGTGCTGGGCAGGCAGGCGGGCTGAGCGCGGGCGATGGCCGCACCGGTGAAACGCGTTCTCTTCGTCTGCGTGGAGAACGCCAACCGCAGCCAGATGGCCGAAGCCTTCGCGCGCATGCTCGGCGGCGCGGCGGTGGAAGCCTACAGCGCCGGTTCGCGCCCTTCCGGCGTCATCAACCCCCGGGCCATCGCGGCGATGGCCGAACTGGGCTACGACCTCGCCGCGCATGATTCGAAATCGCTGGATGCGCTGCCGGACATCGAGTTCGACTTCGTGGCGACCATGGGCTGCGGCGACGCCTGCCCCTTCCTTTCCGCCCGGCAGCGCGCGGACTGGGCCCTGCCCGACCCGCGCGACATGACGCCGGAGCAGTACCGCGGCGTGCGCGACGACATCCGCGCGCGCGTGGCGGCGATGCTCGCGGCGCTGGGCGTTCCGCCACCGGCCTGAACCCGGCGGCTGCGTCGTGAGCAACCCTCCGTAGGAGCGGCTTCAGCCGCGAACGGGGCTTTGCCGGTAAAGCCTCTTTCGCGGCTGAAGCCGCTCCTACGGGGTATACAGGGTTGCCGCGTAGCCCTGCGCCTGGCGCATCACCCGCAGCCTGTTGCCGCTCCGGATGTTGGCGGCATCGGCGCATGCGGGGCAGCGCGGAATGCCGCCCCCGACATGATCCACACCGCGTCCTGCGAGAACAGCTCCGCGTAGGAGCGGCTTCAGCCGCGAACGGGGCTTGGCTGGTAGCGCCTCTTTCGCGGCTGAAGCCGCTCCTACGGGGTACGCAGGATTTGTCGTTACTTCGCGCCGTTCTTCGCCGCGTAGTCCTGCGCCTGGCGCATCACCCGCAGCACGTTGCCGCTCCAGATGTTGGCGATCTGCGCCTCGCTCAGGCCGCGGCGCTGCAGCCAGGCGGTGATCTTGGGCAGGTCGGCGATGTCGGCCATGCCCGGCAGGCCGCCGCCGCCGTCCCAGTCCATGCCGATGCCGACATGGTCGGGGCCGACCACGTCGAGGATGTGGCCGAAATGGGCGAAGAAATCATCCAGCGTGGCCCTTCGGCGCGGCAGGCGCCTGTCCAGTTCGGCCATCGCCCGCGCCAGTTCCACGCCCTTCTCGATGGGCATGTCGTCCCAGCCGCCGAGCTGCTTCTCCAGCGCCTCCTCGGCCTGCCTGCGCGCATCACTGGGGGTCTCGTCGACGAGGTAGCCGCCGTAGGCGTTGACCTGGATCACCCCGCCTTTTGCCGCGAGCTGGCGCAGGCGCGCGTCGTCGAGGTTGCGCGGGTGGTCGAACACCGCCTTGGATGCGCTGTGCGAGAGGATGAACGGCACCGGCAGCATCGCCGCCAGGTCGTCGAACACCGCGTCGGACGCGTGCGACTGGTCGATCACGATGCCCAGCCGCACCGCTTCCTGGACCAGCGCCCTGCCGGCCGGGCTCAGGCCCTTCCACTCCGCGCCCTTGGGGTCGGTGGCCGAGTCGGCGAACTCGTTGTTGGCGAAGTGCACGGTGGACAGCAGCCGCAGGCCGGCCTTCTGGTAGAAGCCCAGCAGCGACGGGTCGGCCACCAGCGGGCTGCCGTTCTCCATGCTGATGTAGACCACGCGCTTGCCTGCGGCCTTGATCCGCGCCGCATCATCGGCGGTGAGCGCCAGCTGGAACTTGTCCGGGTGGGCGGCCAGCATCTGGCGGATCTCGATCAGCCGCATCAGGCCGTGGTCGCGCTCGGCCAGGTGCGCGGCGGCGCTGCGGTCGCCCTGGTCGGTGTAGATCGCCCAGAAGCCGCCGTCGAGCGCGCCGTCGAGCATGCGCGGGTAATCCACCTGCGACAGCGCGTTGTGGTCGTGGCGATGCAGGATGTCGAAGCCGGGCCGGGCGAAGTTGGCCGGCGTGTCGAGGTGGCTGTCCAGGGTCAGCAGGCGCTGCTGCAGCGCCTTGGCCCGGGCCAGCTCGGCCTGGGTGAATTCGACGGCCTGGGCGGACAGTGGAACGCCCAGCGCCAGGGCGAGCAGCAGGGACAGACGACGCAGCGACATGCGGGCCTCGACTTCGGGGAAAGGCCACGACCATACCGCAGGAGTGGCTGCAGGAGCGACGCCGGGTGGCTTCGAACCATCTGTCGCGACCGCGGCCTTAGGAAAGCAGCGGGCTGTATCTGGAGGAAAGCCCGCTGAGTCAGGGGGCGGCCGCGAAGCGGCGGGGGTATGCGAGAAAACGGCACGGGCCCCGCGGTTTGCTACACAAACTGCGGGGCGCCAGCGCCCAAGGCGCTGGCGTGTGCCGGCCAACGGCCGGCACTACCCCGCTCAGTCCACCACGCGGCAGAACACCGCCTTGAGGTAGCGCGATTCCTGCACGTGCGCCATGAACGGGTGGTCCGGGCCGGCGCCGGCCACCTTCAGGATCTGGATCGTGCGGCCGGAATAGAACGCGGCGCGGCGCAGCATGTCCAGGAACTGCTCCTCGGACACCAGGCCGGTGCAGGAGAACGTGGCGAACAGGCCACCGGGCTTGACCACGCCCAGCGCCAGCTTGTTCATGTCCAGGTACTTCTTCAGCGCGTTGATCACCTGGTCGCGGTCGCGGGTCATCTTGGCCGGGTCCAGGATCACCACGTCGTACTGCTCGCCGCGGTTGGCGGCATCGCGCAGCCACGGGAAGATGTCGGCCTGCACGAACTTCGGCCTGGCGTTGTTGAGCCGCGCGTTGCCCTTGGCGATCTGGATCACGTCCTGGTCGATGTCCACGCCCAGCACCTCGCTGGCGCCGCGCGCGGCCGCGTAGACCGCGAAACCGCCGGTGTTGCAGCACAGGTCGAGCACGCTCTTGCCCTCGACCTGCTGGCTCAGCCACTGCCGGTTCTCGCGCTGGTCGGCGAAGAAACCGGTCTTGTGCGCGCCGGCCGGGTCGGCGCGGAACTTCACGCCGTACTCGGTGATGACCGCCGGTTCGGTGGTGGTATTGCCGTGGAAGTCGAAGCTTTCCTGCTTCTGCACGTGCTCGTCGGCGAAGCTGTGGAAGCGGCAGCCGGGGAACTGCGCGCGCAGCGCCTCGTAGATCCAGTCGCGGTGGCGGAACATGCCCGCGGCGAAGAACTCGACCACGATCAGGTCGCCGTAGCGGTCCACCACCAGGCCGGACAGGCCGTCGCCCTCGCTGTGCACCACGCGCCAGGCGTCGGACACCGCGTCCAGCTTCAGCACGTCGCGGCGCAGCGACACCGCCTCGGCGATCCTGCGGAAAAACCAGGCCTGGTCCACGTCCACGTCCTGGCGGGTTTCCAGGAT
The DNA here is from genome assembly GCF_056393235.1 of Stenotrophomonas sp. Steno-Z2. Lineage (NCBI taxonomy): Bacteria > Pseudomonadati > Pseudomonadota > Gammaproteobacteria > Lysobacterales > Lysobacteraceae > Stenotrophomonas > Stenotrophomonas sp. Steno-Z2. Next base: position 1,094,388 of record NZ_JBWJOY010000001.1, read on the forward strand.
GCGCACGGCGATGCGCGAATGGCCGTTGTAGAAGCCGCGGCCGATCCACTCCCCGTCCACGCCGACCACGTCGACAATGGTGCCGGGCTTGGGCCTGGCGGCGGGCTTTTCGACCAGTTTCTGGAAAATCCACGGGTGGCTGGAGCGCCACGCGTTCTTCAGGCGTACGACGGGAAGGGGGGTATTCATGGGCGGCATTGTAGCGGGCGCCGGCCCGCCGCCGCGGCGCGTTCATTGACGGCAAAGGCCGCAGGCGGCACTATCCGGGCCTGAAGGGGAGTAGCTCCCAGACGTTGTCGCCGTCAGTTCGAGCCGCAGGGCTCCGGTGCAACGGCAGTTCCGGCCGCCGGAACTGTGAGCGAGACCTTCGCCGCAATGGCGAAGCTCTGTCCCCGGTCTCCCCCCGATTCCGTGTCCAGTTCCTGGCCCCTGCGGTCCCGAGAACCTCCACAAGACCGGAACTCCCATGATCCAGACAATCGGTAATCCCTGGCTTTGGGGCGGCTTCATCGCCGTCGTCATCGCCGCCCTGTTGATCGACCTGGTGCTGATGCGCCATGGCGGCCCGCACAAGGTGACCTTCAAGGAGGCGCTGCTGTGGTCGGTCGGCTGGGTCGCGCTCGCCCTGGCCTTCAACGCCGGCCTCTGGTACTACCTGAACGAGACCGCCGGCAGCGCGGTGGCCAACGAGGTCGGCCTGCAGTTCCTGACCGGCTACCTGATCGAGAAGGCGCTGGCGGTCGACAACATCTTCGTGTTCCTGCTGATCATGGGCTACTTCGCGGTGCCCGAGACGCAGCGCCAGCGCGTGCTGATCATCGGCATCCTCGGCGCCATCGCGCTGCGCACGGTGATGATCTTCGCCGGCACCGTGCTGGTCAGCCAGTTCCACTGGCTGCTCTACGTGTTCGGCGCGTTCCTGCTGTTCACCGGCTGGAAGATGTGGTTCGCCGCCGGCCAGGAACCGAGCCTGGACGACAACCCGGCGCTGAAGTTCATGCGCCGGCACCTGCGCATCACCCACGAATACAACGGCAACCGCCTGGTCGCCGAGAAGGACGGCGTGCGCTGGTTCACGCCGATGTTCGTGGTGCTGATCCTGATCGCGGTCACCGACGTGATCTTCGCGGTGGACTCGATCCCGGCGATCTTCGCCATCACCACCGACCCGTTCATCGTGCTGACCTCGAACGTGTTCGCGGTGCTGGGCCTGCGCGCGATGTTCTTCCTGCTGGCCGGCATGGCCGACCGCTTCCACCTGCTGCCATACGGGCTGGCGGTGATCCTGGGCTTCATCGGCGCCAAGATGCTGCTGATCGACGTGTTCAAGATCCCGGTGCCGGTGTCGCTGGGCGTGGTCGCGGCGATCCTGGTGGTGACGATGGTGCTGAGCATGAAGCTTCCTCCCCGCAACAGGCACGTCCCGTAACGCGGTCCCGTCGCCGCGATTGTCCCGCCGGTGGTACGCCGGCTTCCCGAAGCGGCGCCCTTGCATTCACCGCGGGGCGCCGCAATCCCGATAGCCATGGACACTTCCCACACGCCCGACACCGGCGACACGCCGGCCACCGACCGCAGCGACCGCCGCCGCGTGCTGCGTGCCTTCAACCTGAGCCTGGGCTTCGTGCTGCTGCTGGTGGCGATGTTCACCCTGCAGCAGACCGGCTGGGACTGGCGCCCGTGGGCGGTGGGCCCGCACGACACCGCCGGCCTGCTGGGCCTGCTCGGCGCGCCGCTGCTGCACGGTTCCGTCGAACACCTGGGCGCCAACGCGGCGGCCCTGCTGATCCTGGGCACCCTGGCCGGCAGCGTCTATCCGAAGGCGACGCTGCGCGCCCTGCCCCTGCTGTGGCTGGGCTCGGGCGTTGGCGCCTGGATGCTGGGCGAGCCCGGCAGCCATCACCTGGGCGCCAGCGGCGTCACCCACGGCCTGATGTTCCTGGTGCTGGGGCTGGGCCTGCTGCGCCGCGACCGCGCCGCCATCGCCGCCGGCATGATCGGCGTGCTGTTCTACGGCGGCATGGTGATGACCGTGCTGCCGCACGAACCCGGCGTGTCGTGGCAGTCGCACATGGGCGGCGCCGCGGCCGGCGTCATCGCCGCGCTGCTGTTCCGCCACGCCGACCCGCTGGCGCCGCGCAAGCGCTACAGCTGGGAAGAAGAGGACGAAGAGGACGACCCCGATGCGCCGCTGGCCGATGCCGAACTGGAGCCGCCCTCGCCCGGCCAGGTGCCGGTGCTGTGGCAGCCGCGCGAGGGCCGCGACTACGAGGTGGTGGTACAGCTGCGGCCGCGTACGCGCCGCGACGGGTAAGGCGCAGACCGGGGACGCGGGCGGCTAGCGCAGCCGGCCGGCCAGCGCCAGGCGCAGGCAGCCCCAGGCCAGCAGGCCGACGAGCAGGATTTCCGCCAGTCCCACCGATGCGTGCAGCAGGAACGGCAGCGGCTGCGCATCCCAGTGGTAGGCGTGGGCTCGCCCACGCCAGAAACTGCCGTGCAGGGTGCCGGTAAACACCGCACGCAGCAGCGCGAAGGCCTGGCTGGCCTCCAACACGGCCAGGAAGCAGCCCAGCAGCGCGAGCACGGCGCGGATGCCCGGTGCGGGCGCATCGCCGTCCTCGCGCGCGGCGCCGGGGGCCGTCGCAACCGGGGCCGCCTGCAGAGACGCCGCGTGCGCCTGCTGCGTCTGCGTGGGTGGCAGCACGACGATTTCGCCGGGCAGTGGCAGATGAAGGTGCGTGGCGATCCGCCGCAGCCAGGCGTCGGTCGCCGCGCTGCCCGGGCGCACCGCGACCGTTTCGAAGCTGAGCCGGTGCGCCGCGCCGCCGTGGCCGAGCAGCCACAACCGGACCGGCGCGGATGCGGAACCGACGCGCTGCAACTGCAGCCGGCCGCCGTCTTCCAGCGCGAAGGCCTCCTCCCGCCGCGCCCGTCCGCCGAAAAGGTTGCGGCGGTGGCGCTGCGCCCGCCTGCCGGCCCGGTCCAGCACCAGCATTTCGCGCACGGGGAAATACCAGGCGCAGACCACGCCGAGCGCCGGCAGCGCGGTCAAGGCCAGCAGCGCCACCAGCATGTCGGCGCCGCCCCTGCCCGCCAGCTCGCCTCGCAACAGCAACGGCAGGGCGACACAGGCCAGCAGGAACAGCAGCAGCAAGGCCTGCAACAGCCGGTTGGCCGAATGGATGCGCAGGGTGTCGCCCTGTTCCTCGTACCTGTAGCCGATCAACATCGCTCCCTCCATGGGAGGGATGGTCGTCGCTGGGTGGACCCGGCGGCAAGCGCGATCAAGGTGCCGGTACGTCGCCGCCGTCCACCGCACGCCGGCCCAGCGCCGGGTCGTCGGTGAAGAAGGCATCGATGCCGGCCTGCAAGTAGGCGCGGATCTCGGCCACCGAACCCTGCGGATTGCGCGCGTTGGCCGCGCCCTCGCGCAGGGCCTCGGGCAGGAATGGGTTTTCCGGGCGGAAGGTATAGGCCACCACCTGCAGGCCGGCGGCGTGCACATCGGCGATCAGCGGCGTGGGCGCGGCCAGCCGGCCCTGCGCGTCCACCGGCAGCAGGGCACGACGCTCGACGCCGATCGCATCGGCATAGGTGGCGATCTCGCGCAGGCCGGCCGGCGTCATCATGCGCGCATAGGTCAGCTCGCCGCCGGCCAGCGCCACGTCGGCGGGCCTGGCCTGGGCTTCGTCCAGCAGCTGCAGCAGGCGGATGTTCGACGGCCGGCCGATGCGCGCGCGCAGCTGGCGCAGGTTGGCAGTCTCGAACGACTGCAGCAGGATCGGCGCGACGTTGGTGTAGGGGTCGCCGCGCAGGGTGTCGAGCAGGCGCTCTTCCATCGGCAGGCCGATGCCGCGGAAATAGCTGCCGTGCTTGATCTCCGGCGCCAGGCCGATGCCGCGCCCGCTGCGCCGCGCCTGCTGCACCAGGAACGCGATGATCTCGTCCAGCGTGGCGATGCGGAACTGCCCGTCGAACGCGGTGCCGCGCAGCTCCGGCAGGCGTTCGCGCGCATGCAGGGTCTTCAGTTCGGCAAGGGTGAAATCCTCGGTGAACCAGCCTTCGATGCGCTGGCCGTCGATCACCTTGGTGGTACGGCGCGCGGCGAACTCCGGATGCGCGGCGACATCGGTGGTGCCGCCGATCTCGTTCTCGTGGCGCGCCACCATCACCCCGTCGCGGGTCATCACCAGGTCCGGCTCGATGTAGTCGGCGCCATCGGCGATGGCCTGCGCGTAGGCGGCCAGGGTGTGCTCGGGCAGCAGCGCGCTGGCGCCGCGGTGCGCGTACACCGGCACATGCGCGAACGACGGGGTGGGGGCGGCAGCCATCGCCGCCGAGGATGCCATGCAAAGACCCGCCACCACACTCATCACCGCTTTGCCGAACACCACCCGCTCCTGTTTCCCGCCCTGAAGGAAGCGGGAGTGTGCAGCGTGCGTGTGACCGCCATGGGACAGCCGCACGCTCCCGTAGGAGCGGTTTCAGCCGCGAAGGGGCATTCCCGGTAGAGCCCCATCGCGGCTGAAGCCGCTCCTGCGTTTCAAGGTGGAAGCCGTTGCCAGCCTCCGGCGCCGGCATGCAGGCGGCCGGTGAGGCCGATGCCCTGCAGGAAGACCTCGTCGTGCGCGGCCACCAGCAGCGTGCCGGGCCAGTCGCGCAGCATCGCTTCAAGCGCCTGCATCGCGTCCAGGTCGAGGTGGTTGGCCGGTTCGTCCAGCAGCAGCAGCTGCGCCGGCGGCTGCGCATACAGCGCGCAGGCCAGCGCCAGCTTCATGCGTTCGCCGCCGCTGAGCGCCGCCACCGGCTGCCGCGCATGCCCGGCCTCCAGGCCCAACAGCGCCAGGCGCGTGCGCAGCTCGGCCTCGGCCATCGACGGGTTGGCATGACGCAGCTGTTCCATCGCCGACGCCTCCGGTACGGGCAGGGCCAGGTGCTGGTCCAGCCAGGCGTGGGGCGCGTTCACCTGCACCGCGCCGCGCACGGGGTGCAGCCGGCCGGCCAGCACCTTGAGCAGCACCGACTTGCCGCTGCCGTTGCGGCCGGTGAGCGCCAGCCGCTCGCCACGGCGCAGTAGCAGATCGATCTTCGCGTGGGCACCTTGGACGAACGGCAGCACCACGTCTTCCAGCACCGCCACGCGTTCGGGCGCGGCACCGGCAGCATCGGCGGGCAGCAGCACCACGGGAGCGGCCGCTTCGACCCCGGCGGCGGCCTGCCGCACCTGCGCGTCCAGCCGCTCGCGCTGCTGTTGCTGCTGCAGCTGCGCCCTGCCGGCGCTGGCCTGCGCGCGCTGCTTCTGCCGGCCCAGCAGGATCGGCGCCTGGTTGGCATGCGCGGCCTGGCGGTTGCCGCGCGCGGTGCGGCGCTCGCGCTGTTCCTGCTGCTCGCGCAGCGCCAGTTCGCCCTGGCGGCGTTCGTGGCGCCGCTGCTGCAGGGTTTCCGCGGCCAGGCGCCGTTCCTCGCTGCTGCGCGCCGCGTAGAACGCGTAGTTGCCGCCGTGGCTGCGCAGGCCGAGCGGCGACAGCTCGACGATGCGCTGCATGTCGCCCAGCAGTTCGCGGTCGTGGCTGACCACCAGCAGGCCGCGCGGCCAGCGCCGCAGCTGGTCGCGCAGCAGGTGCCGGCCCTGCGCGTCGAGATGGTTGCTGGGCTCGTCGAGGATGAGGAAATCGGCGTCGGACAGGAAGGCGCCGGCCAGGGCCACGCGCATGCGCTGGCCGCCACTGAGCCGGCGCACCGGCGTATCGGCCGACACGCCCTGCAGCTGCATCCGTTCCAGCTCGGCCTGCAGCTGCTCGCGCAGCTGCCAGCGATCGCCCAGCGCCTCGAAATCGGCGACGTCGCTGCTGCCCTGTTCGATGCGATGCAGCGCGGCCAGCGCATCGCCCAGACCGGCGAGGTCGGCGACGCTGGCGGTGGACGGCGCATCGATCTGCTGCGGCAGCCATGCCACCGGACCGGAGCGCAGGCAGCGCCCGCGCGTGGGCGCCAGGCGGCCGGCCAGCACCTGCGCCAGCACGCTCTTGCCCACGCCATTGCGCCCCACCAGCCCGGTAGGCCGCGCGTCGAAGGTTTCGTCCAGATCGGAAAACAGCAGCCTGCCATCCGGCGTCTGCCAGCAGACGCGTTCAAGCGTCAGGAAGGGAGTCGTGGTCATTGCAGTCCATCCATGCCCGGATCACCCGGCTGCCGGCGGCAGCGGGACTTCGCGAGGCCTCACCAGCGCGTGCTGGCGGGGCGGGCATCAGTGGCGCATTGGACCGGACTCCTTCAGGGCCGCCATCGCGGCGGCGGGGCAAAGACTAACCGGCAACGGATGAACGGTTCAATGCCGGTGGCCGGTCACTTGCCGATGCAGAAGCTGGAAAAGATGCGGCCCAGCAGGTCGTCGGCGGTCATGCGGCCGGTGATTTCGCCCAGCGCGTCGTGCGCCAGGCGCAGTTCCTCGGCGGCCAGTTCCAGCTGGTCGTGGCGCAGCTGCGCATCGGCGTCGTCCAGATGCGCGGCAGCGCGGGCAATGGCCTGCACATGGCGCAGGCGCGCGGAGAATTCGCCCTGCTGGCCTTCGCCGGCACCGTCGGCGGCGAGCACACGCAGGCGCGCGTGCAGCTGCTCCAGGCCCTGCCCGCTGGCGGCGGAAATCGCGATCGCGTCGTCGTCCAGCCGTTGCGGCCACTGCGGCAGCAGGTCGCATTTGTTGAATATCCACAGCCGCCGCGCGGCCTGCGCCGCGGCGTCGCCGATCGCCTGCCGGCCCGCTTCCGGGTCGCGCGCGTCCAGCACCACGATGGCCAGGTCGGCGCGCTGCATTTCGGCGCGAGCGCGGCGCATGCCTTCGCGCTCGATGGCGTCGCCGCCTTCACGCAGGCCGGCGGTGTCCACCAGCTCCAGTTCCAGGCCATCGATGCGGATGGTCTCGCGCAGGGTGTCGCGGGTGGTGCCGGCGATGTCGGTGACGATGGCGCGCTCGCTGCCGGCCAGCGCGTTGAGCAGCGAACTCTTGCCGGCGTTGGGCGGGCCGATCAGCACCGCATGCAGGCCGTCGCGCAACTTGCGCCCGCGTTCGGCGTCGAGGCGCAGCCGGGCGAGCGCGGCGCGCGCCTGCTCCACGCCGGCGCGTACCTGCGCGCCGCCCAGCGTATCCAGCGGTTCGTCGGCGAAGTCGATGGCGGCCTCGACGTGGATGCGCAGCCGCACCAGCTGCTCGGCCACGTCCTCCACGCGGCGCGAGAACACGCCGTCGAGCGAGCGGCGCGCAGCGCGGGCAGCGCGCACGTCGCCGGCGGCGATCAGGTCGGCGATGGCCTCGGCCTGGGCCAGGTCGAGCTTGCCGTTGAGGAAGGCGCGCTCGCTGAACTCGCCGGCCCGCGCCTGCCGCGCGCCCAGCTCGATGCAGCGCGCCAGCAGCTGGCGCAGGACCACCGGGCTGCCATGGCCCTGCAGTTCCACCACGTCCTCGCCGGTGAAGCTGCGCGGGCCGGGGAAGTACAGCGCGATGCCGTCGTCGATCACCTCGCCGGCCGCGTCGCGGAAGCGCGCGTAGTGCGCATGGCGCGCTTGCAGCGGCGGGCAGCCGAGCCCGCGGGCGATCGACGCCGACAGCGGACCGGAAAGACGCAGGATGCCGACCCCGCCGGCAGCGGCGCCGCTGGCGATGGCGATGATGGTGTCGGTGGATGCATTCATGGCTCAGAGCTTCTGCAGCTGCGCGCGCGCCTGCGCGGCGCCGCTGCCCTGCGGCTGCAGCGCCAGGTAGGTGGTGTAGGCCTGCTTCGCCCTGGCCTTGTCGCCGCCCTGGAAGTAGGCGTCGCCGAGGTTGAGGTGGGCCACCGCGCGCGAAGGGTCGATCTTCAGCGTGTTCTCCAGCCAGCGCGCCGCTTCCGCGTAGCGCTGCTGGCGGTAGTAGACGAAGCCGAGGTTGTTGGCGGCCTGGGCGAAATCCGGGCGCAGCTTCAGCGCTTCGGTGAACTGCGCCACCGCCTCGTCGTAGCGCTTCTCGCGGTACAACTGCAGGCCGCGGTCGTTGGCCTGCTGCGCGCGCTGGCGATCGGACGCCGGCGCCGCGGCCGGCACCACCAGCGTATTGCTGCCGCCCTGCAGGCCGGCCACCTTCACCGCGGCCTCGTTGCCGCCCTGCACCGCATCGACGCGGCTGTTGAGCGCGATGGCATCGGCCGACAGCTGGGTGGTGTCGGCGTTGAGGAATTCCTGGCTGCCGGGCACCTGGAACACGAACTCGCCGCCCTGCGAGCCGGGCAGACTGCCAAACGCCGGCGTCTGCCGCGATACCGCCGATACCGCCGGCGCGACATAGGCCGCCAGCTCGGTACCGGTGATCAGCCCGTCGCCGTTGAGGTCGCCCTTGCCGGACAGCGCCTGCAGCAGCACCCAGGTGAACACCGAATGGCCGTTGGGGCCGCTGTCGGCGACCTGCTGGTCGGCGCCGCCGGCGGTGAGCATCTGCCGCGCGGTGCGGCGCGCGTTCTCGCGCAGGAACGACGACGGGGACGGGCCGCCGCGGGTCAGGCCCAGGCCGCTGTAGCAGGCGTCCATCACGAACAGCACGTGCTTGGCCTGCAGGCTCTCGGCGATGTTCTGCACGTCGGTCATGGCGATGGCGTCGGTGGCGAACTCGTCCGGGTCCGAATCCACCGGGATGATGTAGCCCAGGTCGCGCCCGGAGGCGAGCTGGCGGGTGGCGCCATGACCGGCGAAGAACACGAACACGCGGTCGTTCTTCTGCGTGCGGCCATCGGCCAGCCGGTCGTGGAACGCGGCCAGGATGTTGTTGCGGGTGGCCTCGCGGTTCTTCAGCACGATCACCTGCGAGGACGGAAAGCCGAACTGGCCGGTCAGGGTGTCGGCGATGGACTGCGCGTCGCGGCTGGCGTATTCGAGCTTCGGCCACTTCGTGTAGTCGTCGATGCCGATGACGATGGCCCACGAGTTCTCGTAGCCGGTGGTGACGGTGGCCGCGTTGCCGGCGTCGCGGCGCGCGCGGCTGACGGAGAAGTCGCGGCCGTTCCAGCCGGCGAACTGGTAGCCGTCGGCGATCAGCCGGTCCAGGATCTGCGGCAGCGCCTTCACCGCGCGGTCGTGGATGTCGTGGAACAGGATGATGCCGCGCTGTTCCTTCTGCACCTGGTCGAGCACGCGCTGCACGATGGATTCCGGCACCGGGTCGGCCCAGTCCATCGAATCGATGTTCCACATGATCGACTTAAGGCCGGCCTCGCCCAGCAGCTGCAGGCCTTCGGCGTTGCGTGCGCCGTACGGGAAGCGGAACAGCGGCGCACGTTCGTCGCCGACGCTGCGCAGCAGCGTGTCGGTGCCCAGCACCTGCTCGCGCAGCGCGTCGCCGCTGGTGCGCGAAAGCTGCGCATGGGTGAGGCTGTGGTTACCTACGGCGTAGCCATCGGCCATCAGCTGGCGGCTGATGCCGGCCATCGCGCCCAGCGCCACCTTGCCGTCGGCGCCGACGTTGCCGATGTTGCGGCCGACCTCGAAGAACACGCCCGGCACGTCGTAGCGCTTGAGGATGGCGGTGATCTCGTCGGTATAGGCCCTGTGCGGGCCGTCGTCGAAGGTCAGCACCACGGTCTTCGCAGGCAGGTCGCGGCCGAAGATCTCGCGCTCGCTGTCCTTCATCGACATCGGGTAGGGCTCGATCACGCCGTAGTCGCGCAGGATCGCCTCGCGGTCGTACTGCCGGCGCAGGTGGGCGACGTAGTCTTCCCACTTCTCGCGCCTGAGCGCGATGGCGCGGGTGCGCTCGAAGCGACTGAAGATGCGGGTGATTTCCTGGTTGTAGTTGCGCTCGATCTCGTCCAGCGCCTCCAGGTCCTCGCCGATGCGCTGGTGCAGCTTCACCGCCGGCAGCGAGGAATCGGCGCCGACGCGTTCGTGCAGGTCACGCAGCACTTCGCGGAAGGCCAGGCGGTCGGCGTCGAACAGGTCCGGCGCCGATTCGATGTAGTCCAGCGCCGCGCCCAGCGTGGCGAAGCGCTGCGGGCTGGCCGTGCGCAGCAGCGCGTCGAACTGCGCGGCGATGGCGTCGCGCTGCTCCAGCCCGTCGTGGAACAGCTGCTGGCCGATGCGGGTGGAGGTGGCGCGGTCGCGCTCGCTCTGCGCATCCTCGTCGGCCAGCAGCACGATGATGCGGCGGTGGCTGTCGAGCTGCTTCTGCAGCGCCGCCAGCAGCGGGGCGGCAGCCGCATCGTCCACCGCGTCCTGCCCGGGCGCCGCCGCCGCCGGTTGCCGCGGATCGGCGGGCTTGCCGCCGCAGCCGGACAGCAGCGCGCACAGGGCGAGCGGCAGCAGGAAACCGCGCATTGCAGGAAGACGGGACATGGCAGGCGAAGACGGGCGGAGGCCGGAAGATTCTAGTGGAGCGGGGCTCGCCCCGCTGCCATTCGCCGGCAATCCAAGGAACCCCGCGGGAGCGCACTTCAGCGCGCGGCGAAGCGTTCCCGGCAAAGCCCCGGCGCGCCCTGGGGTGCGCTCCTGCAGACCAACGGCGGGGGACATGCAGAAAGCCCGCCTTGCGGCGGGCTTTCGTGCTTATTTGGCTTCGGCCTTGGCCGGCGGCGTGGCTGCGGGCTCGCCGTGCTTCTTGGTCATCCACCACTGCTGGACCAGGCTCAGGCCGCCGTTGACCACCCAGTACAGCACCAGGCCGGACGGCATGAAGGCCATCATCACGCCGAACACCAGCGGCATGAACTGCATCATCTTCTGCTGCATCGGGTCCATGCCCGGCGCCGGCGTCAGCTTCTGCGTGAACCACATGATGGCCACGTTGAGCACCGGCAGGATGAAGTACGGGTCGCGCGCGGTCAGGTCCTGGATCCAGGCGAACCACGGCGCCTGGCGCAGTTCCACCGATTCCACCAGCACCCAGTACAGGGCGAAGAAGATCGGCATCTGGATGAGCAGCGGCAGGCAGCCGCCCATCGGGTTGATCTTTTCCTTCTTGTACAGCTCCATCATCGCCGTCTGGAACTTCTGGCGGTCGTCGCCATAGCGTTCCTTGAGCTGGGCGATGCGCGGCTGGAACTTGCGCATCTTGGCCTGCGACTTGTACTGCGCGTTGGCCAGCGGGAACAGCGCCAGCTTGAGCAGGATCACCAGGCCGATGATCGACCAGCCCCAGTTGCCCACCAGCTTGTGCACCTGGTTCATCACCCAGAACAGGCCCTGGCCGATGATGGCCATCGGCGTGAAGCGGCTGTAGTCCACCACGCGCTCCAGGCCAGGCACGTCTTCCTTGGCGATCTGGTTGACCAGCTTCGGGCCGACCCACAGGCGCGCCTGCGTGCTCACCTTCTGGCCCGGCGCCACGGTGAAGCCCGGGCCGCGCGCTTCGATGACGTTGCGCGGGCCGTTCTGCGAGAGCAGGTACAGCGAGGCCTGGTCGGCCTGCGGGATCCACGCGGTGAAGAAGTGGTGCTGCAGCATCGCCACCCAGCCGCCGCTCACGGTCTGGTTGAGGTTGCCGTCCTCCAGGTAGTCGGAGAACGGGCGACGCTGGTACTTCTTGTCGTTGTCGTACCAGGTGGCGCCGTTGAAGCTGAAGGAATCCGGGTTGGTCATGCTGCGGCTGAGAATCGCCGGCACGCGGTCGAGCTTGCGGAACACGTAGCCCTGCCACGGCGCGGCGCCGGCGTTGACCACTTCGTCCTTCACGCCGATGGCGTAGTCGCCGCGCTTGAAGGTGTAGGTGCGATGGATGCTGACGCCGTTCGGGCCATTCCAGACGAACGGCACCTGCAGCTCGCTCTGGCCGTCGGCCAGGGTGTATTCCTTCGCGGCCTGCGCCGGCTGGAAGCCGCTGGCACCCGGCGCCGGCGAACCGCCCTGGCCCACCCAGCCGCTGGTGGCGCTGTACGGATGCGCCTTTTCTTCGGTCAGCAGCTGCACCGGCGGGCTGCCGGCGGCCTTGGTCTGCGGGAACTGCAGCAGGTCGGCGTCGAGCACGCTGCGGCCGTCGAGCACCAGCTTCAGCACGTCGGTGGTGACGGTGACCCGCGGCGCGGCACTGGCCGCTTCCATGCCGGGCGTCGGCGCCGCCGCGGCCGGTGCCTGGCCGGGAACCGCGGCCTGCGGCACGTTGCCGGCCGACGGCGGGGCCAGGTCGGCGTCGTTGGCGGCCGGCACCGCCGGCTGGGTCGCGGCGACGGTGGCCGGATCCGGCGCGTTCTTCTCGCGGCCCCATTCCATCCACAGCAGCACCGCCACCATCAGCCAGGCGAAAATCAGGAATACACGGGTCTGGTTCATCAGCAGGCAGGCTCGGCTCGACCAGGCGGAGTGCCCGGCGCATTCAAGGAAGAAGAGGGTTCGTTGCCCTCGCGCGGCGGCATTGTGCCGTCAGCGACCACCGCGGGCAATGCGCCGGCACGGCGCAGCAGGCGCACGAACGCCTCGCGGATCTGCTGGTTGCTGGCGAGTTTGGCCGCCGAGCGGGCGACCACGACGTAATCGCCCCCGGCCATGTCTGCCCGGAGGTGGCGTGTGGCGTCACGCAGCACACGCTTGATGCGGTTGCGGCCCACCGACCGCGTATCGACCTTGCGCGACACGGCAAGACCCAGCCGGGCGGGGGAATCCCCTTTCAGCCAGTGCAGTGTCATCAGCGGGTCGGATACACGGCGGGCGCCGTTGAAGACCGTTGTATATTCGGCACGCGTACGAACCCGCGCAGAGCGAGGAAATCGCTTGCGCGGGTCGGTGCTGCTCACGATCGGATTTGCATCTGCCGCACGGGGCGGCAACGCAATCAAGCGCTGAGGACTTTGCGGCCCTTGGCGCGGCGACGCGACAGGATCTTGCGGCCGTCGGCGGTCTTCATACGCGCGCGGAAGCCGTGGTCGCGCTTGCGCTTGAGGTTGCTGGGTTGGAACGTGCGCTTGGTGGCCATGGGGGCACCTGTATGAATGGGACGGAAAGAACCGGAAATTCTATAGACCCTCCCCCCACCGCGTCAAGCCGCACTACGCCTGGTCCACGGGGGTTTCATCCACAGGCTGTGGATGGATCTGTGAACAAGTCAGGGACAAGCATTCCCGCCCCCGCCGCGCGGTGGTAGTCTGGGCCATCCACTTTCCCCCTTTCCGGCACGTGGCCGGGCGGCTTCCTGCGCCCGTCCCGCGTGCCTTCGACGATTATTCCTGATGGATGCCTGGTCCCGTTGTATCGAACGTCTGGAAGCGGAGTTCCCGCCGGAAGATGTCCACACCTGGTTGAAGCCGCTGCAGGCCGACCACCGCGCCGACAGCATGGTGCTGTACGCCCCGAACGCCTTCATCGTCGACCAGGTGCGCGAGCGCTACCTGCCGCGCATCCATGAACTGCTGCGCTATTTCGCCGACATCACCGACGTGCAGCTGGAGATCGGCTCGCGCCCGCGCGCGGCCGAACCGCTGCCGGCCGCCGCTCCCGCCGCCGGCAGCACGGCGCCCGCCGCACCGGTGGTGCCGTTCAACGGCAACCTGGACGCGCATTACACCTTCGCCAATTTCGTGGAAGGCCGCAGCAACCAGCTGGGCCTGGCCGCCGCGTTCCAGGCGGCGCAGAAGCCCGGCGACCGCGCGCACAACCCGCTGCTGCTGTACGGCGGCACCGGTCTGGGCAAGACCCACCTGATGCTGGCCGCCGGCAACGCGATGCGCCAGGCCAACCCGGCCGCGCGCGTGCTCTACCTGCGTTCGGAACAGTTCTTCAGCGCCATGATCCGGGCGCTGCAGGAAAAGACGATGGACCAGTTCAAGCGCCAGTTCCAGCAGGTGGACGCGCTGCTGATCGACGACATCCAGTTCTTCGCCGGCAAGGACCGCACGCAGGAGGAGTTCTTCCACACCTTCAACGCGCTGTTCGACGGCAAGCAGCAGATCATCCTGACCTGCGACCGCTACCCGCGCGAGGTCGAGGGCCTGGAAGCGCGGCTGAAATCGCGCCTGGCCTGGGGCCTGTCGGTGGCGATCGAACCGCCCGATTTCGAGACCCGCGCCGCCATCGTGCTGGCCAAGGCGCGCGAGCGCGGTGCCGAGATCCCGGACGATGTGGCGTTCCTGATCGCCAAAAAGATGCGCTCGAACGTGCGCGACCTGGAAGGCGCGCTCAATACGCTGACCGCGCGCGCCAACTTCACCGGCCGCGCCATCACCACCGAGTTCGCACAGGAAACCCTGCGCGACCTGCTGCGCGCGCAGCAGCAGGCGATCAGCATTCCCAACATCCAGAAGACCGTGGCCGACTACTACGGCCTGCAGATCAAGGACCTGCTGTCCAAGCGCCGTACCCGTTCGCTGGCGCGTCCGCGCCAGGTCGCGATGGCGCTGACCAAGGAACTGACCGAGCACAGCCTGCCCGAGATCGGCGATGCCTTCGCCGGCCGCGACCACACCACGGTCCTGCATGCCTGCCGCCAGATCCGCACGCTCATGGAAACCGACGGCAAGCTGCGCGAGGACTGGGACAAGCTCATCCGCAAGTTGAGTGAGTAAGCCATCGGGACACCGGGAACGTCGAAGCAGCAGGGCCAGCGCATGATGCATCGACGCCACGCAGGCGTCATCGCACAAAACGGTGCATCATTCGGGGGCAGACGTTGGGGAATCTGTGGATAAAAATGCGCTTCCGGATCGACGCAGAATTATCCACAGCTTTCCCCACCCGTTCCGGACCAGTAATACAGAGGGTTTCGATACAATGAAATCCTTTAAAAACAAATACTTGGGTGTGTTTTAAACCAAATCTGGCTCTACCAGCACCACCAAGCTTTTGATTTAACCCACATCTTTAAAAGCATAGGGGCACGAAACCACATGCGTTTCACACTGCAGCGCGAAGCCTTCCTCAAGCCGTTGGCCCAGGTCGTCAACGTGGTCGAACGCCGTCAGACCCTCCCGGTTCTGGCCAATTTCCTGGTCCAGGTGCAGGGCAGCCAGCTGTCGCTGACCGGTACCGACCTGGAAGTGGAGATGGTCTCCCGCATCGCGGTCGATGATGCGCAGGACGGCGAAACCACGATCCCGGCACGCAAGCTGTTCGAGATCATCCGCGCCCTGCCCGATGGCAGCCGCGTGACGGTGTCGCAGACCGGCGAGAAGATCACCGTGCAGGCCGGGCGCAGCCGCTTCACCCTGGCGACGCTGCCGGCCAACGACTTCCCCTCGGTGGACGAAGTCGAGGCCACCGAGCGCGTGGTAGTGCCGGAGTCGGGCCTGAAGGAACTGATCGAGCGCACCGCGTTCGCGATGGCGCAGCAGGACGTGCGCTACTACCTCAACGGCCTGCTGTTCGACCTGCGCGACCAGCTGCTGCGCTGCGTGGCTACCGACGGCCACCGCCTGGCGCTGTGCGAGACCGCGCTGGAAAACAGCACCGGTTCCAAGCGCCAGATCATCGTGCCGCGCAAGGGCGTGACCGAGCTGCAGCGCCTGCTGGAAGGCGGCGATCGCGAAGTCGAGCTGGAGGTGGGCCGCAGCCACGTGCGCGTGAAGCGCGACGATGTGACCTTCACCTCCAAGCTGATCGACGGCCGCTTCCCGGATTACGAGGCGGTGATCCCGATCGGCGCCGACCGCGAAGTGAAGGTGGACCGCGAGAGCCTGCGCGCTTCGCTGCAGCGTGCGGCGATCCTCTCCAACGAGAAGTACCGCGGCGTCCGCGTCGAAGTCACCCCGGGCCAGCTGAAGATCAGTGCACACAACCCGGAGCAGGAAGAGGCGCAGGAAGAGATCGAGGCCGACACGCAGGTCAGCGACCTGGCCATCGGCTTCAACGTGAACTACCTGCTCGATGCCCTGTCGGCACTGCGCGACGAACACGTCGTGATCCAGCTGCGCGATTCCAATTCGTCGGCGCTGGTGCGCGAAGCCAGCAGCGAGAAGTCCCGGCATGTGGTCATGCCGTTGCGCCTCTGACGTTTTCAGGTTCCACGTGGAACAGAAGCCCGGCATCGCCGGGCTTTTTTTTTGTCTTTGCTCCGGCCTGGAATATCCGGCTGGCCGTTGTTCCACGTGGAACTGCTGGACGGATCAGTTCCAACGAGATATCCGCGTCGACACCGCTCAAAGCGTCAATGTTGCTCAACGGAACTTCCAACGACCTGCTCTGTGCAGATTGAGCGAATCTCGCCTTCAGGCTTTGCGCTGGCGGCTTTGCAAAGCTTTAAATCTGGGAATAAATCAGAAGCTTGGTGATGATGGTAGGCGCAGATTTTATGTAAAACTTCACTATCTTCCTGTTTCAAAAGGGTTTTGGGGTGGTGAAACCCCCATGGAAAACCCCGGGATGAGGCTGTGGATAGCTGTGGGCAAGCGGGTTCGAAGCGAAATCCGGCAGAATTATCCACAGGATGTCCGGTATCAACGAACCGGTCGCGCACAGGCTTGGCGCGCTATCACGGCATGTCTTTCTGGGCTCGCCGCCAAGGTCGACCGGTCGGCGCTGCGGATGCTTTAAGCTGCCGGTCCTGTCCCGGATAGCACCTTCCTGGGCGCCGCGTTACTCCCGAGCGTCAATGCACATCGTCCGTATCTCGCTGAACCGCGTCCGCAGGTTCGACTCCGTGGAACTGGCCCCTCGCCCGGGGATCAATCTGATCACCGGCGACAACGGTGCGGGCAAGACCAGCCTGCTCGAAGCCCTGCACCTGATGGCGTACGGACGCAGCTTCCGCGGCCGTGTCCGCGATGGACTGGTGCAGAAAGGGGCCGACGCCCTGGAAGTCTTCGTCGAATGGCAGGAACACGGCGAAGCAGGGACGCCCGGGCGCCTGCGCCGGGCGGGGCTGCGCCACGGGGGACAGGCATGGAAAGGACGCCTGGACGGTGAGGATGTGGCCCAGCTGGGAACGCTTTGCGCGGCGCTGGCCGTGGTGACCTTCGAACCCGGCAGCCATGCCCTGGTCAGCGGCGGCAGCGAGCCGCGCCGGCGGTTCGTGGATTGGGGGTTGTTCCACGTGGAACCAGACTTTCTGCCGCTCTGGCGTCGCTACACGCGGGCGCTGAAGCAGCGCAACGCCCTGCTCAAGGCGGGGGCTGCGCCACGGCAGCTGGATGCCTGGGATCACGAACTGGCGGAAGCGGGCACTCCGCTGACGTCGCGGCGCCAGCAGTACCTCGACCGCCTGCAGGACCGCGCGGTGGCGATCGCCGCGGATCTCGCGCCGGGACTCGAGCTGCGCAATCTGGAGCTGCAGCCCGGCTGGCGCCGGCATGAGATGTCGCTGGCCGATGCGCTGCTGTTGTCCCGTGAGCGGGATCGCGCCATGGGTCATACCTCGGTGGGACCGCACCGCGCCGACTGGTCGGTCGGCTACGGGGAAATCCCGGGACGCGATGCCCTGTCGCGCGGGCAGGCCAAACTTACCGCCCTCGCCTGCCTGCTGGCGCAGGCCGACGACTATGCCGCCCAGCGTGGCGAATGGCCGGTGATCGCGCTGGACGACCTTGGCGCGGAGCTGGACCGGCACCACCAGCAGCGCGTGCTGCAGCGGCTGGCGGCGACGCCCGCACAGGTCTTCATCACCGCGACCGAACCGCCTGCGGCACTCCAGGAACAACTGCGGCCAGCTGCCGTGTTCCACGTGGAACACGGCGCCATCCAGGCACCGCAATGACCGTTCCGGGTGCGTAAGGGCCCGGCTGGTATACTCCCAACGACCCCCTCTTTACTCACGCCCCGACCTCCGGGCCGGCGCGTGACCTGTGGAGCCAACGGCAAGCGCGATGAGCGAAGAACAGAACACTCCGGCCAGCAACGGCAACTACGACGCCAACAGCATCACCGCCCTTGAAGGCCTGGAGGCTGTCCGCAAGCGCCCCGGCATGTACATCGGCGACGTGCACGATGGCACCGGCCTGCACCACATGGTGTTCGAAGTCGTCGACAACTCCATCGACGAGGCCCTGGCCGGCCACGCCGACAATGTGCTGGTGACGATCCACGCCGACGGTTCGGTGTCGGTGTCGGACAACGGCCGCGGCATCCCGGTGGGCAAGCACGAGCAGATGAGCCAGAAGCTCGGCCGCGAGGTCTCCGCCGCCGAAGTGGTGATGACGGTCCTGCATGCCGGCGGCAAGTTCGACGACAACAGCTACAAGGTGTCCGGCGGCCTGCACGGCGTCGGCGTCAGCGTGGTCAACGCCCTGTCGGAGAAGCTGCTGCTGGATGTGTTCCAGGGCGGCTTCCACTACCAGCAGGAATTCAGCAACGGCGCCGCGGTAGGCCCGCTGAAGCAGCTGGGCACCACCACCCGGCGCGGCACCACCGTGCGCTTCTGGCCGTCGACCGTCGCGTTCCACGGCAACGTCGAGTTCCATTACGAAATCCTGGCGCGCCGCCTGCGCGAACTGTCGTTCCTCAACTCGGGCGTCAAGGTCATCCTGGTCGACGAGCGCGGCGAGGGCCGCCGCGACGATTTCCATTACGAAGGCGGCATCAAGAGCTTCGTGGAACACTTGGCGCAGCTGAAGACCCCGCTGCACCCGAACGTCATCGCGGTCACCGGCGAGCACAACGGCATCACCGTGGAAGTGGCGCTGCAGTGGACCGATTCCTACCAGGAAACGATGTACTGCTTCACCAACAACATCCCGCAGAAGGACGGCGGCACCCA
The DNA here is from genome assembly GCF_056393235.1 of Stenotrophomonas sp. Steno-Z2. Taxonomy (NCBI): domain Bacteria; kingdom Pseudomonadati; phylum Pseudomonadota; class Gammaproteobacteria; order Lysobacterales; family Lysobacteraceae; genus Stenotrophomonas; species Stenotrophomonas sp. Steno-Z2. Next base: position 1,113,016 of record NZ_JBWJOY010000001.1, read on the forward strand.
CCTGGCCGGCTTCCGCGGCGCGCTGACCCGCGTGCTGAACAACTACATCGAGCAGAACGGCATCGCCAAGCAGGCCAAGATCAGCCTGACCGGCGACGACATGCGCGAAGGCATGATCGCGGTGCTGTCGGTGAAGGTGCCGGACCCGAGCTTCTCCAGCCAGACCAAGGAAAAGCTGGTCAGCTCCGACGTGCGCCCGGCCGTGGAAAACGCCTTCGGCGCGCGCCTAGAAGAGTTCCTGCAGGAAAACCCGAACGAAGCCAAGGCCATCGCCGGCAAGATCGTCGACGCCGCGCGCGCGCGCGAAGCCGCGCGCAAGGCCCGCGACCTGACCCGCCGCAAGGGCGCGCTGGACATCGCCGGCCTGCCCGGCAAGCTGGCCGACTGCCAGGAAAAGGACCCGGCGCTGTCCGAACTGTTCATCGTCGAGGGTGACTCGGCAGGCGGCTCGGCCAAGCAGGGCCGCAACCGCAAGAACCAGGCCGTGCTGCCGCTGCGCGGCAAGATCCTCAACGTGGAACGCGCGCGCTTCGACCGCATGCTGTCCTCCGACCAGGTCGGCACCCTGATCACCGCGCTGGGCACCGGCATCGGCCGCGACGAGTACAACCCGGACAAGCTGCGCTACCACAAGATCATCATCATGACCGACGCCGACGTCGACGGCGCGCACATCCGCACGCTGCTGCTGACGTTCTTCTACCGGCAGATGCCGGAGCTGATCGAGCGCGGCTACGTCTACATCGGCCTGCCGCCGCTGTACAAGATCAAGCAGGGCAAGACCGAGCTCTACCTGAAGGACGACCCGGCGCTGGACGCCTACCTGGCCAACAGCGCGGTGGAGAACGCCTCGCTGGTCCCGGCCGCCGGTGAGCCGCCCATCGAAGGCGTGGCGCTGGAGAAGCTGTTGATGACCTACGCCAGCGCGCAGGACGCCATCGACCGCAACGCCCATCGCTACGACCGCAGCCTGCTCGAGGCGCTGGTCGATTTCACCCCGATGGATCTGGAGCACCTGCGCAATGCCCCCGCCGGCGAAGGCCTGGATGCGCTGGCCCGGCGCCTGAACCAGGGCAGCCTGGGCACGCCGCGTTTCAGCCTGGTCCTGCAGGAACCGACCGAACAGCGCCCGGCCGCCGTGCTGGTCACCCGCCGCCACATGGGCGAGGAGCACATCCAGGTGCTGCCGCTGGCGGCGTTCGAATCCGGCGAACTGCGCCCGCTGCACCAGGCCTCGCAGCTGCTGCACGGCCTGATCCGCGAAGGCGCCACCATCAACCGCGGCAACCGTTCGACCGAAGTCACCGGTTTCGCCCAGGCCCAGGCCTGGTTGATGGAGGAAGCCAAGAAAGGCCGCCAGATCCAGCGCTTCAAGGGCCTGGGCGAAATGAACCCGGAGCAGCTCTGGGACACCACCGTGAATCCGGATACCCGGCGCCTGCTGCAGGTGCGCATCGAGGATGCGGTGGCCGCCGACCAGATCTTCAGCACCCTGATGGGCGACGTGGTCGAACCGCGCCGCGATTTCATCGAGGACAACGCGCTGAAGGTCACCAACCTGGATATCTGACACAATCCGGCAACACGGGCCGGCGCCGCTCCTGGCGCCGGCCCGCTCTCCATCTGCTGCCCCAGGATCACGATGTCCGCACCACCGCCGGTTCCGTTGTCCGTTCCTCCTGCCGCGCCGCGGGTATCCCGCGAAAGTTCGCCATTGCTGGGGTTCGGGCTGGATGTCCTGCTGGCGGCCTGCATCCTGCTGGGCCTGAGCCTGTTCTGTGGCCTGGCCTGGGGCCTGTGGCGCGGATTCGAGGTCGGCATGGCGATCGCGCGCGAGGGCGGCGCCGCACCTGATGCGGCCCAGCTGGGCGCGCAGTTGGGCCAGCCGGGTGCGCTGGCGCAGATGCTGATCGCCCTGGTTTCCACCGGCGCTACCGCGCTGGTGCTCTATTTCTGGCGCCGGCGCGCGTCGCAGGCCGAACGCGCCGCATCCCGCTCTGCCGCGCGTCGCGGCTCTACCTGGGGCTGGACCCTGCTCGTGGCCGCCGGGGTGTTCGTCGGCAGCAGCCTGATCGGCTGGACCGGCAAGCAGCTCGGCATCGAGCCGGTGCCGACCAATCTGCCGCTGATGGAACAGGCACTGGCCCACTATCCCGTGTTCCTGGTCGCCTTTGCGGTGTTCCTGGCGCCTGCTTATGAAGAACTGCTGTTCCGCCGGGTGCTGTTCGGCCGCCTGTGGGCGGCTGGCCGGCCGTGGCTGGGCATGGCACTCAGCGGCGCGGCCTTCGCGTTCATCCACGAGATCCCCGGTACCAGCGGCAACGGCCTGCCGGAAATCCTGCAGCTGTGGCTGGTCTATGGCGGCATGGGCGTCGCCTTCGCCTGGCTCTACCGCAGGACCGGCACCCTGTGGGCGGCGATCGCCGCGCATACGCTCAACAACGCGATCGCACTGGCGGCACTGGTGTTTTTCGGGCTGCAGTAAGTGCCGGAACGGTTGACGAAAATTTAAGCCGGACGCTCGCACACTGCCGACATGAACGAGGGGAAATACGCCATGAAACCCGTACTGTTCGGCGTCGCCATCGCCCTGTTGGTAGGCGCCTGCGCGACCACCACCTCGCCCACTGGCCGTCGCCAGGTCGTGGGAGGCGTTTCCCAGCAGCAGCTGGACCAGCTTGGCGCGCAGGCCTTCGCCGAAACCAAGGCCAAGCAGACCCTGAGCAGGGATGCCCGGCAGAACGCCTACGTGCAGTGCGTGGTCAATGCGCTGGTGGCGCAGCTGCCGCAACAATACAAGGGCGTACGGTGGGAGACGGCGCTGTTCGTCGAGAAGGAGCCCAATGCGTTCGCCCTGCCGGGCGGCAAGGTCGGGGTCAACAGTGGCATCTTCACGGTGGCGAAGAACCAGGACCAGCTGGCGGCGGTGCTGGGTCATGAGATCGGCCACGTGATTTCGCGGCATCACGAAGAACGCCTGACCCGCCAGCAGAACACCCAGGTAGGCCTCGGCATCCTGGGGGCCCTGGCCGGTGCCGCCTATGGCGAGACCGCCGCCAGCGCCGTCAACCAGTTCGGCAGCATGGGCGCCCAGGGCCTGATCCTGCTGCCGAATTCCCGCACCCAGGAGAGCGAGGCGGACGTGGTCGGCCAGCGCCTCATGGCCCAGGCCGGCTTCGATCCCGCCCAGGCCGTGGACCTCTGGCAGAACATGATGGCGGCGGGCGGTGGACGTCCCCCGCAGTGGCTCTCGACCCACCCGGACCCGACCAACCGCATCCGCGAACTGCAGCGCGATGTTGCCGCGCTGGAACCCGTCTACCGCCAGGCAAGGCAGTCCGGGCGCACACCGCGTTGCGGGTGACGCCGGCCTTGGCCCGGGCCAGCCTTAGACATTGGTGCAATACAGCATCGGAAGTGATTTCTCCGTCAAAATTTTTCTGTTACGTTTGGCGGCTCTGTCTATCCAGACCGTTCGTCTACAGCACCGCCCCCGCGGTTTCATCGAGGTGACCCATGATCTCCCGCAGCCATAAGCAGGCCCTGCTTTCCGTCCTCATCGCCACCGTGCTCGGCGGCGTCGTGGTTGCCGATGCTGCCGCCCAGTCGCGTTCGGCCGATCGTGCCGGCGAACGGCGCAACCGCGGTTCGAACAAGCCCGAGGTGCTGTTCCCGGAAGCGACGCGCGAGGAGCCCAAGGCCAAGTCGTCCTCGAAGATGGGCAGCAAGCTGCAGAAGCTGTTCGCCGCCTACAACAAGGACGAGTACGAGGAAACCCGCACGCTGGCCGATGAGATCATCGCCGCCGACGGTGCCAACGAGTACGACAAGGCGGTCGCCAACCAGCTCGCCTCGCAGGCCGCCTACAACCTGGACGACAATGCCGCCGCCAAGCAGTACCTGCAGCAGGCCATCGCCCTGAACCAGCTGGACAACAACGGCCACTTCCAGGCCATGCTGATGCTGGCCCAGCTGCAGCTGCAGGACGAGCAGTACGCCGAAGGCCTGGCCAACCTGGACAAGTACTTCGCCGAGTCCAAGTCGCAAAAGCCCGAGGAGCTGGTGATCAAGGGCCAGGCCCTGTACCAGACCGAGAAGTACGCCGAGGCCATCCCGGTGCTGAAGGCCGCCATCGCCGCCTCGCCCGAGCCCAAGGACAACTGGAACCAGTTGCTGATGGCCGCCTACGCCGAAGCCGGCCAGACCGGGGAGGCAGTCAAGGAAGCCGAGGCCCTGGCCGCCAGGAACCCGGAGGACAAGAAGGCGCAACTGAACCTGGCCAGCATGTACATGCAGGCCGACCAGATGGACAAGGCCGCCGCGGTGATGGACAAGCTGCGCGCGGCCGGACAGCTCACCGAAGAGCGCGAGTACAAGCAGCTGTACTCGATCTACGCCAACACCGAGAACAAGGAAAAGGACGTCATTGCGGTGATCAACGAGGGCCTGTCCAAGGGCATCCTCAAGCCGGACTACCAGGTCTACCTGGCGCTGGCGCAGTCGTACTATTACTCCGACCAGATCCCGCAGGCCATCGAGGCGTGGCAGAAGGCCGCCCCGCTTTCCAAGGATGGCGAGACCTACCTGAATCTGGCGCGCGTACTGCATGCCGAAGGGCGGATTCCCGAAGCCAAGCAGGCGGCCCGGGATGCAAAGGCTAAAGGTGTGAAGAACCCGGCCGATGCAGACAAGATCATCAACCTGAAGTAAGCAGGAATAACGCCTGAACAGCTGCATTTGTGATGCGCAGCTGGTCAGGATTGGTATAAGCTTGGAGGTTCCTGCGGTGTCATGCACCGCTGAATCAGGGGCGTCGGAACAGCGCCGCCCCGGCCCCACTAATGAGCTCTTGGCGCATGACGGAACAACTGGTTTTCCACCACAGGTATGACGGCGAGAAAGACAAGGGTCTGAGCTGGCCCCGCATCGCCGGTATCGCCTTTGTAATCGCACTCCATCTGGCAGCCCTGATGATGCTCCTGATTCCCGCCGTGGCCCCCAAGGCCGCCGCGGAAAAGGAACGCAACGTCATGGTGACCCTGGTCGACGCCCCGCCGCCGCCCCCGCCACCGCCGCCGCCGCCGCCGCCGCAGGACACGCCGCCGCCGCCGGTCAAGAACCTGGCGCCGCCGAAGCCCTCGCCGCTGCCGCCGCCGCCGGAAGCTCCGGTGGTGGACATTCCGGAGCCGCGCCCGAACGACGTGGTGACGCCGCCGTCGCCGCCGTCGCCGCCGGCGCAGGTCACCGACATCCAGGCCAGCGTGGACATCTCGTCCAAGAACATGAACCCGCCGCGTTACCCGCCGGCCGCTTTCCGCGCCGGTATCCAGGGCGAGGTCATCCTCATCATTGATGTCGACGCCAGCGGCAACGTCACCAATGTGTCCGTCGAGAAGTCCAGCCGTAACCGTGATCTCGACCGCGCCGCCATGGAAGCGGCACGCAAGTGGAAGTTCAATCCTTCCGTCATCAATGGACAAAAGGCGGCTGGTCGCGTCCGCGTCCCGGTCAACTTTGCGCTGAGCTGATCCTCCGGCGGCCAATGGCCGCCAGCGGGGAACCGTTCGACTTTAGCTACACCCTTTAACACCACACACAACAAAGGTAAGCGTCATGCTGCAGGAAATCTTCATCGCCGCTGCTGCCGGGGGCAACGCAAACAACGCGCTCTCGCAGATGGGCTTCGAGCATCTGATTCACGAAATGACCTCCAAGCCGGGTGACTTCGCGGTTTCCTGGGTCGTGCTGCTGACCCTGGTCGCCATGTCGGCGATGTCGTGGTACTGGACCGTCATCAACATCTTCCGCACCGCTCGCCTGAAGTCGGCTTCCGACCGCGTGCCGGGCATGTTCTGGGATGCCGCCAATGCCCAGGACGCCATCCGCGCCATGGAAGAGCAGCCGGCTTCCGAGCCGTTCTCGAAGATCGCGCTGGACGCTGCCCAGGCCGCTGCCCACCACCAGCAGGCTGGCGCCGCCGAAACCCTGAGCCGTTCGGAGTTCGTCGACCGCGCTCTGCGTCAGGCCGTCACCCGCGAATCCAACAAGCTGCAGGGCGGCATGATCCTGCTGGCCACCGTCGGCGCGACCGCTCCGTTCGTGGGTCTGCTGGGTACCGTGTGGGGCATCTACGGCGCGCTGATCAAGATCGGTGCCACCGGCTCCGCTTCGATCGACGCCGTTGCCGGCCCGGTGGGTGAAGCGCTGATCATGACCGCGATCGGTCTGTTCGTCGCCATCCCGGCCGTGTTCGCCTTCAACTTCTTCAGCAAGATCAACAGCGCCACCGTCAGCAAGTTCGACACCTTCGCGCACGATCTGCACGACTTCTTCGCCACCGGCTCGCGCGTTCGCTGAGCCGGCAGCAGAGCAGTCCTCGCAACGATATAGACGGAGCCCGTTATGGCTTTCAGTAGTGGTAACAGCGGCGGCCCCATGGCCGACATCAACGTCACGCCCCTCGTGGACGTGATGCTGGTGCTGCTGATCATCTTCATCATCACGGCTCCCCTGATGTCCCACAAGGTCAAGGTGGAGCTGCCCGAGGCCAACCTGTACATCAATCCGGACGACGCTGAAAAGCGTTCGGGCCCGATCACGGTGGCGGTCAAGGAAGACGGTTCGCTCTACTGGAACGATGAGCCTGTGTCGAAGGAGACCATGGAGTCGCGTTTCGCCACTGCTGCCCAGCAGACGCCGCAGCCGCCGCTCAATCTGCGTGGTGACAAGACCACCAAGATGAGCGTGATCAACGAAGTGACCAAGATCGCGCAGAGCCAGGGCATGCTGGACGTCGGTTTCGTTGCCACCAAAGAAAAGGGGCAATAAGCGATGGCATTCAGTAGTGGTGGTAACAGGGGCCCCATGGCCGACATCAACGTCACGCCCCTCGTGGACGTGATGCTGGTGCTGCTGATCATCTTCATCGTGACCGCGCCGATCATGACGTATCCGATCGCCGTGGACCTGCCGCAGAGGGTCATCAACCCGCCGCCGCAGCTGCGCGAGCCGCCGCCGCCGATTGATCTGCGCGTGGATGCGAGCAATCAGGTTTACTGGAACAACAGCCCGGTGAACGTGAACGAGCTGCAGCAGAAGATGGAAGAAGAAGTACAGAAGGATCCGACCAACCAGCCGGAACTTCGCATCGACGCCAATCCGGATTCGGAGTACGAGGTCATGGCCAAGATCCTGGCCCAGGCCAAGAACGCCCAGATGAAGAAGATCGGTTTCGTGCAGTAACGCAATACCAAGTCATGACGCGACTGGAAAACGCCCCCGCTTGCCGGGGGCGTTTTTTTTTTGTCGATGAAGAACGTTGGACGCGGATCGTCGGTACGCCGGATGACGGCAGCCGGACCCCTGGCGATCGAAGGCCGCCCCGGCGGCGGCAGGGGCGTCGTACCTGGACAGGGATGGCAGCGGCGGCCGTAGGCCGCGCCGATGCTCAGGGGCCGCGCGCGATCACCGCCAGATAGCCCTTCACCGTCGCGTCCAGCCCGTCATACAGCGCTTCGCCGATCAGCGCATGGCCGATGGAGACTTCCAGCACCTGCGGTACATGTTCGAGGAAGCGGCCAAGGTTGGCCTGCGACAGGTCATGGCCGGCATTGACGCCCAGGCCCGCGGCCTGCGCCCGGCGCGCGGCGTCCGCGAACAGCGCCAGTGCGGCGTCCGCGGAACCGGCGGTGAAGGCTTCGGCATAGGGGCCGGTGTAGAGCTCGACGCGGTCGGCGCCGAGCGCGGCGGCCGCGGCGATGTCCGGATTGCCGGCGTCGACGAACAGGCTGACCCGGCAACCGCAGGCTTTCAGCGCGGCGATCAGCGGACGCAGGCGTTCGCCATCGCGGGCGAAGTCGAAACCGTGGTCGGAGGTGAGCTGGCCGTCGCCATCCGGGACCAGGGTGGCCTGCGCCGGCCGCGTCTGTTCGCACAACGGCAGCAGCCCCGGGTAGCCGGCGCGCGGCGGCGCGAACGGGTTGCCTTCGATGTTGAACTCGACGCCCCGCGCGCGGGTGAGCGCGGAAAGCGCATGCACGTCGTCGGCGCGGATGTGGCGCTGGTCGGGGCGTGGATGCACGGTGATGCCGTGCGCGCCGGCGTCCAGGCAGGCCGTTGCCGCGCGCAGTACGTCGGGGTCGTTGCCGCCGCGGGAATTGCGCAGCACGGCGATCTTGTTGACGTTGACGCTGAGGCGGGTCATGACGGCGGGTGTTGTTCGGGGGCGGAAGGAGGCGGGGACGCGGCCGGTGGCATGCCTGGCCGCAGCTGGTCGCGCAGGGCCTGCAGCTCGGCCGGGTGCAGGGCACGCGGTGTCTGGTGGGCCGTGCCGGCGAAGCGTGCCGCATACAGCCCCTTCATCCACAGCAGGAAGAAGAGCAGCGCGGCCAGCAGCGACAGGAGCAGCAGGCCCGTGTGCGTGGTGGTGATGGCGAGGGTGAAGGCGCCCAGCGCGAGCAGCAGGAACAGCCAGTACATGACGATCTCCCATGGAGGCGCCCAGTGTAGCGGCCCGCCCGGTGCGGCTACAGCAGCGGCGAAGCCAGGCGGGCGAAAGCCTCGGGCAGGCGCTGCCGCCACAACGGGCGATGGCGGTCGGGCAGCACCGGCGTGGCGCGGGCGAACTCCTGTTCCAGGATCGCTTGCAGCTGCGCGGTCAGCCCGCGGTCGTGGTAGAGCATGGACAGCTCGAAGTTCAGCCGGAAGCTGCGGTGGTCGAAGTTGGCGCTGCCGACGATGCAGGTGTCGTCGTCGGCGATGAAGGCCTTGGTATGCAGCATGCGCGGGCCGTATTCGTAGATCTTGACCCCGGCCTGCAGCAGTTCGTCGTAGTAGGAGCGGCCGGCCAGGGTGACGAACAGCGAATCGCTGCGCCGTGGCACCAGCAGGCGCGTGTCCAGCCCGCCGAGCGCGGCCGAGGTCAGCGCCATGCGCGCGGCTTCGCCGGGGACGAAGTACGGGGTCACCAGCCAGACGCGGCGGGTGGCCTCGTGGATCGCCGCCACGTGCATGCGGTGGATCGCCTCCCACGAGGAGTCCGGGCCGGACACCAGCACCTGCGCCTGCACCGTGCCGTCCTCGCGCGCGGGGCCATCGGAAGGGAACAGGTCCTCCCGGTCGAAATGGGCCACGCCCTGCCCGCTGGCGTAGATCCAGTCCTCCAGGAACACCAGCTGCAGGCTGCGCACGACATGGCCGGTCAGGCGGGTGTGCAGGTCGCGGTAGGCGTCGGGGTTGCGGCTGTCGTCCTCGGCGTCGGTGATGTTGATGCCGCCGGTGAAAGCGACCGCGCCGTCGATCACCACCAGCTTGCGGTGCGTGCGCAGGTTAAGCCACGGGCGCTGGAACGGCTTGAGCAGCTGCCGCGGGTGGAACCACTCCACCTCGGCGCCGGCGTCCAGCAGGGGCCGCAGGAAGCTGCGCCTGACCCGCGACGACCCGACCGCGTCCAGCAGCAGGCGCACCTTCACCCCCGCCCTGGCCCGCTCGGCCAGCGCGTCGCGCAGGGCCGTGCCTGCATGGTCGGGCTCGAAGATGTAGTACTCCAGGTTCACGTGCCGCCGCGCGCCGGCCACCGCCGCCAGGATCGCGGCATAGGTCGCCGCGCCGTCGACCAGCCAGTCCACGGCGGTGGCGGTGCTCGGCGGCAGCCCGGTGGTGGCCTGGCCGATGCGCGCCAGCTCGGTGCAGTGCACGTCGGCCGGGCAGACCGCGTTGTAGGCCTCCATGCCCTCGCGCGAACGCCCGCGCCGCAGGCGCTGGCGCACGATCTTCTGCGGGCCGAGCACGTAGAACACGAACAGTCCGATGTAGGGCAGCGCCGCCAGCGACAGGATCCAGCTCAGCGTCGCCACCGGTTCGCGCTTCTGCAGCACGATGTAGCCAGCCAGCAGCACCAGGTAGACCACATAGGCGGCCGCCAGGACCTGCGCCGCGTGCGGGATGGAGGACACGCTGGTCCAGAGGCTGTAGAGGGTTTCACGCATGCCGCGATTCTAGCCACGGCGGGTGCGCGGTGCGCGACGCGGCGTCGTACACCTGCATGAACGCCGCGTCGCTGCATCTGCGACGCAGCCGCGCTAGCGTAGACCGATGCCGACACCGATCAAGGGCCGCGGTGCCACCAGCCACCTGCCCGGCCGCTTCGAAACCACCACCACCGATGCCGTCGACGACGGCTGGACGACCGACGAGGCCGAAGAGTTCGCCGCGCCGCGCCTGCGCACCGACGTGCGCGTGGAAGTCGCGCGCAGCATCATCAGCCGCAACAGCTCCCCGGACGTGGGCTTCGACCAGTCGGTGAACCCGTACCGCGGCTGCGAGCACGGCTGCTCGTACTGCTTCGCGCGGCCCACCCATGCCTACCTGAACCTGTCGCCGGGCCTGGATTTCGAGACCAAGATCTTCGCCAAGACCAATGCCGCCGAACTGCTGCGCAGGGAACTGGCCAAACCCGGCTACGTGGTCAAGCCGATCGCGCTGGGCATCAATACCGACGCCTACCAGCCGATCGAGCGCAGGCTGGGCATCACCCGCCAGCTGATCGAGGTGATGCTGGAAACCCGCCACCCGTTCTCGCTGATCACCAAGAACGCGCTGGTCGAACGCGACATCGACCTGCTGGCGCCGCTGGCCGCGCAACGCCTGGTCAGCGTGCACTTCTCCGTGACCTCGCTGGACCCGCACCTGTCGGCGAAGCTGGAACCGCGCGCCTCCGCGCCGCATGCGCGGCTGCGGGCGATGCGGCGCCTGCACGAGGCCGGGATTCCGGTGGGCGTGATGGTGGCGCCGGTGATCCCGTGGATCAACGATGCCGAGCTGGAGGCGGTGCTGGAAGCCGCGCGCGACGCCGGCGCGCGCAGCGCCGGCTACGTGCTGCTGCGCCTGCCCTACGAGGTGGCGCCCCTGTTCCGCGACTGGCTGCAGGCGCACCACCCGCAGCGCGCCGAACACGTGATGAGCACCATCAACCAGCTGCGCGGCGGCAAGGATTACGACAGCCAATTCGGCAAGCGCATGCGCGGTGAAGGCGTCTACGCGCAGCTGCTGTCGCGGCGCTTCGCGCTGGCCACCAAGCGCCTGGGCTTCAACGCCTCGCGTGAACAATGGCCGTGGCTGGACTGCAGCCGTTTCGTGCCGCCGGCGCCGCCGAAAAAGGCCTCGCCACAGGGCGAGCTGTTCTGATCCGCCGATGCCCTGCGGCCCGCATGGTCAGGAACCGGGCGCGGCCAGCCGCGAGGAGTGCGAGGCCACCATCTGCCAGTGGCCGTCGCGCAGCACCCACACGCGGGTGAAGCGGAAGCGCCCTTCCCAGGGCTGGCCGTCGCTGACCGCCGCCTGCACGCTGGTGCCGGTGATCACGGCGGTATCGCCGTAGCGGCGTACCTGCACGTCCTCGTTGTCGATGCGGGTATTGCGGCGCTGGCGCGTGGCCAGTTCCTGCAGGTAGTCGGCCTTGTGCTGCACGCGGCCGTCGGAATGGGTAAGCAGCCAGTCCTCGGCCAGCAACGGCGCCAATGCCGCCGCATCGCCCTGCAGGCGCAGGCGGTTCCAGTCGGTATCGGCCTGCTCCAGGGTGGGCGCCTGCGCCCAGGCCAGGGCGGAAACCAGCAGCAGCGGTACGGCGACCCAGGCGCGCATCGGCGTGTCCTCGCGGAAAACGCCGATGGTGCCCCGAATGCCTGCGGCTCGGTAGTGCCGGCAATGCCCGGCCGTGGTTTACGGCACACCGCAGCGGTGCACCGCCCCGCCCTGCCCCCGGCCGCGTGGATTCAGGCCTGCGCGTCGTGCTCGTGGTGGTAGCGGGTGGCCTCGGCCACCTCGTTGCGCGAGCCGAGGAACACCGGCACGCGCTGGTGCAGGTGGTCGGGCTGGATGTCGAGGATGCGCCGGCGCCCGTCGGTGGCGGCGCCGCCGGCCTGCTCGATCAGCATCGACATCGGGTTGGCTTCGTACATCAGCCGCAGCTTGCCGGCCTTGGACGGGTCCTTCCTGTCCCACGGGTAGATGAAGATGCCGCCGCGGGTGAGGATGCGGTGCACGTCGGCCACCATCGAGGCGATCCAGCGCATGTTGAAGTCCTTGCCGCGCACGCCTTCGCGGCCGGCCAGCAGGTCGGCCACGTAGCCCTGCATCGGCGCTTCCCAGTGGCGCTGGTTGGACATGTTGATGGCGAATTCCTTCGTGTCGGCCGGCACCTGCATGCCGCGCTGGGTCAGCACGAATTCGCCGGTCTCGCGGTCCAGGGTGAAGGCATGGGTGCCGTGGCCGACGCTGAGCACCAGCATGGTGCTCGGCCCGTAGATGCAGTAGCCGGCCGCGACCTGCTGCACGCCCGGCTGCAGGAAGTGTTCGTCGCCGGGCCTGTCGACGCCGGCCGGCGCACGCAGCACCGAGAAGATGGTGCCCACCGACACGTTCACGTCGATGTTGGAGCTGCCGTCCAGCGGATCGAACAGCAGCAGGAAGTCGCCCTGCGGGTATTCGGACGGCACCGGCTGGCTGTGGTCCATTTCCTCCGAGGCGCAGGCGGCCAGGTGGCCGCCCCAGGCGTTGGCCTCGAGCAGGATCTCGTTGGAGATCACGTCCAGCTTCTTCTGCGCCTCGCCCTGCACGTTGCCGGTGCCGGCATCGCCGAGCACGCCGCCCAGCGCGCCCTTGCTCACCGCGATCGAGATGCTGGTGCAGGCGCGGGCCACCACCGCCACCAGCTGGCGCAGGTCGGCGTTGATGCGCCGGGCATGCTGTTCTTCGATCAGGAAGCGGGTCAGCGACGTGCGGGACATGGTCGGGAGCTACCTTCAGACAAAAGGAGCGCTATTGTCGCGGGTTGTCCGCTTATTTGCGAACGCGAGTCAGGAAATGTCCCATGCAGGTGCCGGGCTTGCCCGGAGCAGGCTCTCCCGCGACGGCCGCGTGCGGGCAGGCCCCGCAGCTGCGGATGCAGAAAGCCCGGCATTGCGCCGGGCTTTCGCTGCAACGGGGCGATGCGATCAGCCGCGGCTGACGTCGAAGACCGCCTTGGCCACGTAGTCCAGGTTCTTCTGGTTCAGCGCGGCCACGCAGATGCGGCCGGTACCCACGGCGTAGATGCCGTACTCGTCGCGCAGCCGGTCCACCTGCGCCTTGCTCAGGCCCGAGTAGGAGAACATGCCGGCCTGCTGCTGGATGAAGCCGAACTCCGGCGCGCCCAGGGCGGCCAGCTTCTGCACCATGCTGGCGCGCAGGGCGTGGATGCGCTCGCGCATTCCGGTCAGCTCGGCGCCCCACATGCCACGCAACTCGGCGCTGCCCAACACGCCGGCCACCAGCGCGGCACCGTGGGTGGACGGGCTGGAGTAGATGGTGCGGATGATGCGCTTGACCTGCGACTGCACGGCCCGGGTCGAGGTCGCATCCGGGGCCACCACCGACAGCGCGCCGACGCGCTCGCCGTACAGCGAGAACGACTTGGAATACGAGTTGGCGACGATGAAGCTGTCGATGCCGGCTTCGGCGATGATGCGCACGGCCTGGCCGTCCTGCTCGATGCCCTTGTCGAAGCCCTGGTAGGCCATGTCGATGAAGGGGAACAGCTGGCGCTCCTTGAGCAGCGCGGCGACCTGCTGCCACTGCGCGGTGTCCAGGTCGGCGCCGGTCGGGTTGTGGCAGCAGGCGTGCAGCAGCACCACGGTGCCCGGCTGCAGCTTCTGCAGGTCGGCGATCATGCCGGCGAAATCCAGGCCGTGGCTGGCGTTGTCGAAATAGGTGTAATCGACCACGTCGAAGCCGGCGGCGCCGAACACGGCGCGGTGGTTTTCCCAGCTCGGATTGCTGATGGCGACGGTGGCGTGCGGCAGCAGCCTGTGCAGCAGGTCCGCACCCACGCGCAGCGCGCCGCTGCCGCCGATGGTCTGCGAGGTGGCGACGCGGCCGGCGGCGATCAGGTCCGAACCCTCGCCGAACACCAGCTTCTGCGTGGCCTGGGTATAGGCCGGCAGGCCGTCGATCGGCAGGTAACCGCGCGGCTTGGCCTCGGCGGCAAGCTGCTGTTCGATCAGATGCACGGCACGCAGCAGCGGGATGCGGCCGTCCTCGTCGTAATAGATGCCGACGCCAAGGTTGACCTTGGTCGGGCGCGGATCGGCGTTGTAGGCCTCGGTCAGACCCAGGATCGGGTCGCCAGGAACCTGTTCCACGTTTGCAAAGAAGGACACGGCGGTACTCGTCACGGTGGCGGGAGGGGGAAGTTCGGGACGACCGCGCGGCGCGGTCAAACCGCCCCATCGTAACAGGGCCGGGAGGCCTTGGCCGCAGGGTTTCAGGCGGAACCGTCGCGACGTGACGCCTCGCCTGCCGGCGATCGGCGATGATGCCGGCATGAAGCGATGCAAGCGGTTGTTTCCGGCGTTCGGATGGGCCATGGCGCTGCCGGCGACGGCATGGGCCGGCCCCGCGCCCGCCACGCTCGATGCCGTGCAGGTACAGGCGGCACGGGTGCATGCCGTCGACGATTTCGACCTGCCCGCGTCGATGACCACCCTTGGCGTGGACGAGGACGCCAACGGCCGCGGCGCGCTGGTGTCCGAAGCCCTGGGCGGCGTGCCCGGGCTGCTGGCGCGCGAGCGGCAGAACCTGGCGCAGGACACGCAGCTGTCGATCCGCGGCTTCGGCGCGCGTTCCACCTTCGGCGTGCGCGGCGTGCGGCTGCTGGCCGACGGCGTGCCGGCGACGATGCCGGACGGCCAGGGCCAGCTGTCGCATTTCAACCTGCTCGGCGCCGAACGCATCGAGGTGCTGCGCGGGCCGTTCTCGGCGCTGTACGGCAACTCCTCCGGCGGCGTGGTGCAGCTGTGGAGCGCCGATGGCCAGGCCGGCGACCCGTGGCGGCTGCGCGCCAGCATCGGCAGCGACAACAGCCGCAGCCTGGGCCTGCAGCTCAGGGGCCAAACCGGGGCGATGCACTACAACGTCGCCGCCAGCGATTACCGCACCGATGGCTGGCGCGAACACAGCGCGGCGCGGCGGGAATCGCTCAACGCACGGCTCGGTTTCGACCTTGCGCCCGGCCAGCGCCTGGACCTGCTGTTCAACGTGCTCGATGCCCCGCACGCGCAGGACCCGCTGGGCCTGAGCGCCGACCAGGTGCGTGCCGATCCGCGCCAGGCCACCGCGGTGGCCCACCAGTACGACACCCGCAAATCGGTGCGCCAGGCGCAGGCCGGTGCGGTGTACACGCTGGAACGCGCGCGCCAGACCTGGCGGCTGATGGCCTATGCCGGGCAGCGCACGGTGGAGCAGTTCCTGGCGATCCCGCCGGCGGCGCAGGCCAGCCCGCTGCATTCGGGCGGGGTGATCGACCTGGACGGCGCTTATGGCGGGGTGGACGCGCGCTGGGCCTGGCACGGCGCCCTCGCCGGCCGGCCGCTGGAGCTGGTGATCGGCGCCAACGCCGACGGCCAGCGCCAGCACCGCACCGGCTACGAGAACTTTGCCGGTGATGTGCTGGGCACCAGGGGCCGGCTGCGCCGCGACCAGCGCGACCGCGTCGGCAACGTGGACCAGTTCGCGCAGGCCTGGTGGCAGCTCGGCCCGCGCTGGTCGCTGCTGGCCGGGGCGCGCCACAGCCGGGTACGGTTCCGTTCCGACGACCATTACATCGCCGCCGGCAATCCCGACGACAGCGGCCGCCGCGACTACACCGCCACCACGCCGGTGGCCGGGCTGGTGTTCCGCGCCGGCGAGGACCTGCGCCTGTATGCCTCGGCCGGGCGCGGCTTCGAGACGCCGACTTTCAACGAACTGGGTTACCGCGCCGACGGCGGCGCCGGGCTGGCGCTGGACCTGTCCCCGGCCACCAGCCGCACCTACGAAATCGGCGCCAAGTGGCGCACCCAGGCCGGCGCGCGGCTGGAACTGGCGCTGTTCCGTGCCGACACCGACGATGAGCTGGCCGTGGCCAGCAGCGTCGGCGGCCGCAGCAGCTACCGCAACATCGGCGCCACCCGCCGCCAGGGCGTGGAGCTGGGCTGGCGGCAGCCCATCGGCGAAACCCAGCAGCTGCAGCTGGCCTGGACCTGGCTGCAGGCCACGGTGCGCGAGGG
This sequence comes from Stenotrophomonas sp. Steno-Z2, assembly GCF_056393235.1. Lineage (NCBI taxonomy): Bacteria > Pseudomonadati > Pseudomonadota > Gammaproteobacteria > Lysobacterales > Lysobacteraceae > Stenotrophomonas > Stenotrophomonas sp. Steno-Z2. The sequence goes on from NZ_JBWJOY010000001.1 coordinate 1,129,098, forward strand.
CTACCTCACCTGCACCGGCCTGCCCGCGCCCTGCACCGTGCCGCGCAATCCGGTGGCGGCCGGCACCGCGCTGCCGGGCGTGCCGCGCCAGCAGCTCCATGCGCGCTGGCGCTGGCAACCGGGCCCGTGGCAGCTGGCGCTCGAAACCGTGGCCGCAGGGGCCACGGTCGCCACCGACCTGGGCAACGAGCGCGCGCCGGGCTACGCCCTGCTGAACCTGGAAGCGGCCCGGCAGTGGCGCACCGCGCACGGCCCGCTGCGCCTGTTCGCGCGCGTGGACAACCTGCTGGACCGGCGCCATATCGGCTCGGTCATCGTCAACGACGGCAACCGCCGCTACTACGAACCCGGCCCGGATCGCGGCTGGACGCTGGGCCTGGAATGGCAGTGGGGCAGGAACGAGTGAAAACGAGGCCGTAGGTGCCGGGCTCGCCCGGCATGGGGCTTTACCGGGAAAGCCATATGCGGGGCAAGCCCCGCATCTACGCTTGGACGTGCCGCAGGAATGCGCAGGTCGGGTTGCATCGCCGATGCGCGGTGCCGGTTGGGACGACATGTCGGGGGCGCCGCCGCGACCGATGAGGCCGTAGGTGCCGGGCTCGCCCGGCACGGGGCTTTGCCGGGAAAGCCCGATGCGGGGCAAGCCCCGCATCGGCCAGACCCGCTCAGCGCTCAGCCCGGCAGCACCGCCGCCTCGCGCGCCAGCCGTTCGATGCCGGCCCAGTCGCGTGCCGCCAGCAGCTCGCGCGTGGTCAGCCACGAACCGCCCACGCACAGCACGTTGGGCAGGTGCAGGAACTGCGCGGCGGTCTGCGCGCCGATGCCGCCGGTCGGGCAGAAACGCACGTCGCCGAACGGGCCGTTCCAGGCCGCCAGCATCGCCGCGCCGCCGGCCTGCACCGCCGGGAAGAACTTGAAGGTATCCAGGCCCTGCTCCAGCCCGCGCATCAGTTCCGACGAAGTCGCCACGCCCGGCAGGAACGGCAGGTCGGTGTCGCGCGCGGCGGCGTAGAGCCGGTCGGTGGCGCCCGGCGACACCGCGAAGCGGCCGCCGACGGCCTTCACCTGCTCCATCTGCCGCGCGTCGAGTACGGTGCCGGCGCCGATCACCGCGTCGGGCACGGCCTCGACCATCGCCCCGATCGCCGCCATCGCGGTGGGCGTGCGCAGCGTCACTTCGATCACCGGCAGGCCGCCGCGGAACAGTGCCTGCGCCACCTGCACGGCGTCGTCGATGGCATCGGGGGTGAACACCGGGATCACCGGTGCCAATCTGAGTACGGCGCGCACGCGCGGATCAGCGCCTGACATCGAACCTTCCTTCGCCCACCAGGGCCATCACGTCGGCCACGCCGACCGGGTTGAAATCGCCGGGAATGGAATGCTTCAGGCAACCGGCGGCCAGGCCGAAGCGGATCGTGGCGTCGGCGTCGAAGCCTTCGATCAAGCCGTGCAGCACGCCGGCGGCGAAGGCGTCGCCGCCGCCGATGCGGTCGACGATGCCGGTCAGCTCCTGCGCCGGCGCCACCGCGCGGGTGCCGTCGCGGCCGAGCAGCATCGCGCCGAGCGAATGATGGCCCACGCTGTGCGCCGTGCGCTGGGTGCAGGCCATGTACTGCAGGCGCGGGAAGGCGGCGAACGCCATCGCCGCGGCCGCGTCCACGCGCGCCTGCGCGTCGGCCTGCGCAAACTCGCCGCCCAGCACCACGCCGATGTCGCGGTGGTCGGCGAACACGATGTGCGCGCAGTCGAACAGCTCGCGCAGGATCGCCCTGGCGTCGCCGCCCCAGCGCTCCCACAGTTTCGGCCGGAAATTGCCGTCGAAGGACACCTTGATGCCCGTCGCGTTGGCCGCGCGCGCCGCCGCCAGCGTGGCCTGCGCCGCCTCGGCGCCGAGCGCGGGGCTGACCCCGGACAGGTGCAGCCACTGCGCGCCGTGCAGCAGCGCCGGCCAGTCGTAGCTGTCGGCGCGCGCGTTGGCGAAGGCCGAATCGGCGCGGTCGTAGACCACCTCGCTGGGCCGGTGGCCGGCGCCGGTGGTCAGGAAGTACAGGCCCATGCGGCCCTCGCCGCGACGCACCCGGCCGGTGTCCACGCCGTGCCGGCGCAGCTCGCCGGTCACCGCCGCGCCCAGCGGGTTGTCGGCGACCACGCCGACCATCGCCACGTCATGGCCGAAGTGCGCCAGCGACACGCCGACATTGGCTTCGGCGCCGCCGCAGTGCACCTCCAGCACCGGGCTCTGCAGCAGCAGCTGGTGGCCGGGCGCGCCCAGCCGCAGCAGCAGCTCGCCGAAACAGACAACACGGGGGGAACTCATCGGGACTCCTGTCGCGGTCTACACGGGCGGGAATGATGGCACGATAGTTTGACCATCGGTGTCATATCCGGGAATTGTCCCGCTGTCCCTGTCGGCAACGGCGCCGTAATGTCCCAAAGACAAGGGCTTGCGGCGGTTTCCCTGCCTGTTGCAGTGCAAGATGCTCCCTTCCGGTGCTCCTGCTACTTTCGGTTTTGACCAGCGGTGTCATATGCCTTTGGCACTACAGGAACAGCCGCTTCGCATGTAAACCTTTGGAGAGGGGGAAACACATGTATCCACACAGCAAGCAGAAAAAGACACCGGTTACCTTGCTCGCGCTGTCGATCGCGCTGGCCCTGCAGGCCGGCGCGGCCTCGGCCCAGGACGCGGGCGCCGCCGCCACCGAACTGGACACCGTGACCGTCACCGGCTACCGCGCCAGCGTCGAGAAGGCGCTGGACATCAAGCGGGGCGAGGCCGGCATGGTCGACGCCGTGGTCGCCGAAGACATCGGCAAGTTCCCCGACAGCAACCTGGCCGAATCGCTGCAGCGCATTCCCGGCGTGGTCATCACCCGCGACGGCGGCGAAGGCCGCCAGATCACCGTGCGCGGCCTGGGCCCGGATTTCACCCGCGTGCGCATCAACGGCATGGAGGCGCTGAGCACCGTCGGCAGCAGCGACGGCCAGGGTGGCACCAACCGCAGCCGCGGCTTCGACTTCAACGTGTTCGCCTCGGACCTGTTCTCGCAGCTGATCGCGCGCAAGACCGCCTCGGCCGACGTGGAGGAAGGCTCGCTGGGCGCCACCGTCGACCTGCGCACCGCGCGGCCGTTCGACTACGACGGCTTCACCCTCGTGACCAACGTGCAGACCGCCTACAACGACGCCTCGCGGGCGGCGATGCCGCGCTTCGCCGGCCTGATCGCCAACAGCTGGGCCGACGGCAAGGTCGGCGCGCTGCTGTCGGTGGCGTATTCCGAGCGCGAGACCGTGGAGGAAGGCACCGGCACGGTACGTTGGGCCAATGCACTGGCCAACACGCCCACCAATGCGGCCAATCCGAAGGGCGTCGGTTTTGCGGGTTGCAGCACCGGCACCGCTCCGTTCCCGGGCGTGTGCAGCGACCAGGTCTACACGCCGCGCTTCCCGCGCTACACGTTGATGGAACACGACCAGAAGCGCCTGGGCGTGACCGGCTCGCTGCAGTTCAAGCCCAGCGACCGCACCACCTTCAGCCTGGACATGCTCTATTCGAAGATCGATGCCCAGCGCGACGAGAAGTACATCGAGGCCAACGGCCTGAGCAAGACCGGCAACGACGGCAAGGCCCAGATCGTGGTCAGGGATGGCGTGATCGAGAACGGCGCCCTGGTCTACGCAAAGATGGACAACGTGGATATCCGCGCCGAGAACCGCCACGACGAGTGGAGCACGGATTTCTACCAGGTCAGCCTTGATGGCGAGCACAGGCTGACCGACGACTTCACCCTCAGCGGCAGGGTCGGCACCTCCAGGTCCAAGCACGACAACCCGGTCCAGGCGACCATCATGATGGACAAGCTCAATGTCCAGGGCTACAGCTACGACTACCGGGGCAACGCCAACAAGCCGGTGTTCGATTACGGCGTCAGCCCGACCGATCCGAACGGCTGGACGCTGTCCACCATCCGCCTGCGCCAGAACTACGTGACCAACGAGTTCCACAACGGCGAGCTGGATTTCGCCTGGGTCATCGGCCCGTCGTTCACCCTGAGCGGCGGCGTGCAGGCCAAGAACTACAGCTTCGATTCGATGGAGCGTCGCCGTACGGCGAACGAGGCCAACTCGCTGCCTGATTTCAGCACCGGCAACAAGACCGTGCCGGCCGACATGACCGAGCAGGCCGGCCTCAGCGGCCTGGCCGGTTCGCCGGGCAAGTGGGTGGTGCCCAACTTCGACGCCATCGCCAACATGTTCGGCGTGCTCAGCGGCCAGGGCATCTATGCGCTGAGCGATTACGCCGCCAGCATGCGTGGCGTCGAGGAACAGGACCGCAGCGGCTGGCTGATGGGCAAGTTCTCCACCGAGATCGGCTCGATCCCGGTATACGGCAACATCGGCGTGCGCCACGTTCGTACCAAGCAGACCTCAACCGGCGTGGCCACCGCCAGCGGCACGCCGGTGGCCGCCACCGTGACCCGCGAATACAACGACACCCTGCCGTCGCTGAACGTGGTGGCCGAAGTCACCCCCGACTTCCTGGTGCGTTTCGCCGCGGCCAAGGTGATGTCGCGTCCGGGCCTGGGCAGCCTGACCCCGGGCGTGACGGTCAATGTCAGCGGCAGCGCCCGGACGGTCAGCGGCGGCAACCCGATGCTCGACCCGGTGCGCGCCAAGAGCTACGACCTGGGCCTGGAGTGGTACTTCGACGAAGGCGCGATGCTCGGCGCGACCCTGTTCTACAAGGACATCGACAGCTACATCCAGAACACCCGGGAAACCCGCATCTACGCCGACAGCGGCCTGCCGGCCAGCCTGCTGGACAACCTCAACGCCAGCCCCAGCGACGAGTTCACCTTCACCGTGCCGGTCAACACCCCGGGCGGCAAGCTGCAGGGCGTGGAGCTGAACTACGTGCAGCCCTTCACCTTCCTGCCGGGCAAGTGGAGCAACCTGGGCACGCAGCTGAACTACACCTACGTGGACTCGGACATCCAGTACCTGCTGTCTTCCGGCGCGGCCGCGCAGAAGGCGGCGATGACCGGCCAGTCCAAGAACTCGTGGAACGCCACCCTGTTCTACGAAGGCACGAGCTTCTCCGGCCGCGTTTCGGCCACCAACCGCAACGACTACCTGATCCAGGTGCCGGGCACCGAGACGGGCTTCAACAGCGACGCCAACGGCGTGCACGGCCAGAGCGGCACCACCATCCTCGATGCGTCGATCCACTACCGCATCAGCGACCAGCTGGAAATCAGCCTGGAAGGCGCCAACCTGACCAACGAGGCGCAGGAATCGTGGGTGGCCAACCCGTCGGTGTCGCTGCCGCTGGAGTACAGCCAGACCGGGCGCACCTACACGCTGGGCCTGCGCTACAGGTTCTGATGGGGGATGCCCTCCCGGTGCGATGCCGGGAGGGCTGCCGATGGTGCGACGCAGGATGTGATGGCGCGTCGGCGTCGCTAACTTGGCCCACCGCGCGCGGCGCAGGCAACCACCGCCCGCGCGCTTCCAAGAGATGCACGATGTCACGACGTTCCCCCCGCCCACTGTTCCGTACCCTGCTGCTGGTTTCCGCGCTGTCGCCCGCTCTCCCGGCGGCGGCGCTTTCTTCTCCGGCGCAGCTGCTGTTCCGCGTCTCGGCCGACCAGGGCTTCGTCGCCGACCAGGCGCAGGGCGATGCCGTGCCCAACTTCCAGGACAAGGTGAGCCTGGTCGACGACGGCGCCCACGGCCGCGCGATCCGCTGGGAAGACGACGGCGTGCTGTCGTGGAATGCGCCGGGCAACATCCGCGCCGCGCGCGGCACCCTGTCCTTCTTCTGGCGTTCGCGCTACGCGGTGGGCGAGGCGCCGTTCGTGATCTTCCGCGTCGGCCATGCCGACCACAGCAGCTGGGACATGGCCTGGCTGCGCATCGACTGGAACGGCCACGGCTTCGACGCCTTCGTCACCGACGCCAACCTGGCGCGCACCCGCGTTTCGTTCCGGCTCGACAGGCTTCCGTCGCCCGAACAGTGGCAGCACATCGCCTTCGCCTGGGACGAGGACAAGGGCGTGCGCCTGTTCCTCGACGGCCGCGAAGTGGCGCGCGTCGATACCACTGGCGACTACGATGCCGCGCTCGACCAGCTCGGCCTGGCCGGGCGGGTGATGGCGCCCTACCAGGTGCAGAGCCGCTACAACTTCCTGCGCGGCAGCGACTTCGACGAGATCCGCGTCTACGACCGCATGCTCGATGCCGCCGACATGGCGGCGCTGGCGCGCAATGCGCAGCCACGCGCGGAGGGGGCCGCGGCAACCGCCTCGCAGCGCGCCTGGTGGCACCGCTACGGTTGGGAGGGCGCGCCGCCGCCGGTACTGGACACGGCGGTGACGACGATCCGCAAGGTCGAGTTCGCCGACGCCAGGGACAAGAAGCAGTGGATGTGGAAGGGCACCGACGGCATCGCCGAGACCACCTGGCCCGGCGTCTACAACCGCTCGCGCCTGCCCGGTCGCAACGACTATTTCCAGCTGCCGGACTGGAACACCTATGTCGAAGGCGGGCAACGCCTCGATCTGACCGTGCCCGCCGATGAGCGGATCAACCGCATCGAGATCCGCGGCGCGGCCTTCGGCACGCTCGAGGGCGATGCCGGCACCCTGTTCACCCGGCCCCGGGGCGTGGTCCGCAGCGTGGACCAGTTCGCCACCCAGACCGGCGGCGCGCTGCGCTTCACCAACGTCGAGCAGGAAACGCCGATCCAGGAAATCTGGGGCTACCACGTCAGCGACGCCGCCGAGCCGCAGGGCACGGTCAGGCAGCGCTACCTGATCGACAGCAGCGTGCTGCCGGACTACACCAACATCGCCGCGCTGCGCGACTACATCGATGGCCGTTTCGCACCGGACGAACGCAGCGTGGTGATGGCGCTGCCCAAGGGCGCCGGCTCGCGCAAGCGCGCGGCCACTTCGCTGCCGGCGCACCCGCAGCCCATCGTGCACGTGCTGGTGCCTTCCGGCGTCGGCGATGCGCCGGCGGCGCAGCCGCTGATCCGCAGCTGGGCCTACAGCTGGGAGAACATGCACGACGGCCTGGACGGCGTCGCCATCGACCTGCCGGCGCTGGACCTGCCCGCCACGCACCACGGCGGCGTGATCCCGCTGAACATCCGCATCAAGGACCCGATCTGGCCGGCGCGCGACATGATCGACGTGTCGGTCTCGGTGCGGCCGGGCGAGAAGCGCACGCTGTGGCTGGACCTGCGCGACCGCCTGCTCACCGGCGACAGCCTGTGGATTTCCATCGCCTCGGCCGCACCCGGCTTCAATGCCGCGTCGCTCGACGGCGGCGAAGTGCGGCTGGTGTTCAAGGACCGCAGGGAGGCGCTCAAGGAACACGTCGCCGACCGCTTCAACCAGGTGCGCGACAACTGGGGCTTCCTGGTCGAGGAACACACCACTTCCAAACGCCAGCGCCTGTACGCGCGCGTGTACGCCGACCTCAGCGACCTGCTGCGCGTGGACCCGGAGCACGAACTGGGCCGGCTGTACTGGAACTACATCAGCTACAACAGCCAGGGGCGCTCGCCGTTCCAGCAGCCGCAGCCGCCCAGGGGCGTACCGCTGTGGGCGTTCCGGCAGGTGGAGGACCTCAGGCGCGTGCGCCGCTTCGTCGACTGGTGGATCGACAACCGCCAGGTCGAATACGGCGATTTCGGTGGCGGCATCTCCGACGATACCGACCTGACCCAGCAATGGCCGGGGCTGGCGCTGATGGGCGTGGAACCCGACCGGCTCAATGCCTCGCTGACCGCGCTCTCGGACGCGGTGTACAAAAACGGCATGTTCGCCAACGGCCTGAGCACCATCGAGACCGACGAACTGCACGCCTACGAAGAAGGCATCAACGCCAACAGCGCGATGCTCTACCTCAACTGGGGCGACCCGCTGACCGTCGAGCGGCTGATGGAAACAGTGCGGGCCTTCGACGAACGCATCATCCTGCGCAATCCGCAGGGGCACCTGCTGTTCTCCAGCAACTGGTTCGGCGGCAACAAGGTCTACCGCGAACCGAACTGGCAGTGGCAGAAGCCCTATTCGTTCCCGGTGCTGCACCCGGCGTTCCTGATGGGCGAATACAACGCCGATCCCACCGGCCGCAAGCTGGTCACCGGGCTGGCCGACAGCTATCTCGCCCATGCCTACGCCGACGACAAGGGCCGCTGGACCCTGCCCAACGAGATCAACTGGGCCACCGGCAAGACCCGCGGCGGCGAGCTCAACCAGGGCTCGGGCGGCGGCGATGTCATGCATGCGTTCTGGGCGGCGTGGCGCTGGAGTGGCGACGACAGATACCTGAAGGCGCTGGATTACCGCGTGGCGCGCGGCGGCCCGAACGCGTTGTCCAACCTGGGCGAGAACTTCATCGACGTGCTCGGCCGCCAGCAGGACTGGGGCCGGCAGCTGGTCGCCGCCGCCGACCAGGGCGACACCGGCTTCGCCGCGGTCACCGCGTGGCAGCTGACCGGCGACAGGAAGTACCTCGAAGCGCTGCACGCCGAGGGCATCCAGGCCAAGGCGCAGCGCGAGTACATGAACACCGAGGGCCACTGGTGGAGCGACCGCGTGGAGGCGCCCAGCGAGTTCCTGCAGCGCCTGCGCCTGGGCGGCATCGCGCTCAAGCGCAACCAGAGCTGGCCCGGCCACACGGTGAGCTGGCGCTTCGCCCAGCCCGGCGCCGCCGAGCAGGTGGCGCTGCTGGTGCACGCGCCCTCGCGCGAGCGCTTCAAGGTGATCGCCTGGAACATGGGCGACAAACCGCTGGACGCGGCGATGACCGGCTGGAACATCGCCGCCGGCACCTGGCGCATCACCAGCGGCATCGACCGCGATGGCGACGACCGGATCGACGGCAAGGCGCAGGTGCGCGAGGTGGCCCTGCAGCGCAGTGCTTCGACCACGCTGCGGTTCGCGCCGAAGCAGGCGCAGGTATTCGAGTTCGAACTGGTCCAGCCCGGTTCCCCGGTGGAAACCCGCCCCGACCTCGGCATCGGCCGGGGCGACCTGCAGGTCGCCGATGGCCGCGTGCGGCTGACCGTGCACAGCCTGGGCCACGTCGCCACCCGGCCCGGCCATGCGCTGATCGAGGATGCGCGTGGCCGCGAGCTGGCGCGCGTGGCGATTCCCGCGCTGGAAGCGCCGCTGGACCTGCGGCCGCGCACGGCGACGGTGGAGCTGCCGCTGCCCGCCGGCTTCGACCGCCGCGGCGCCAGCGTGCGGGTGCTGCAGGAAGGCGACGCCGAAGAAGTGACGCTGCTCAACAACCGCCTGCCGCTGCGGTAAGCGGTGGATCAGTGGGCAACGCCGGATGTTCCCTTCTCCCTCCGGGAGAAGGTGCCCCGAAGGGGCGGATGAGGGCGCAGGCTGGCTTCATTCGCGACTGCGCATGACGATGGTGCAACTGGCGGCTGCTCAATACCTGCGTGCCGTATCGTGGATGCCGGGCCTGCCCGGCACGGGGCGTCACGGGGCGAGCCGCATGCGCGGCAAGCCCCGCCTCTACGCGCTGTCGGTCTGCATCTGCCGGCTTTCGCGCCGGTACCAGTCCCCGCGCCCCGCTTCCGGAACGAACACCGTGCAGCGCTCCATCGGCCGCTGGTAGACGTGCACCGAAATCGCGATGTCATCGTCGCTGGCGTTGCGCAGCTTGTGGAATTCATCGGGCGGAATGAGGTTGCCGGCGCTGCCACGTTCGCCGGTCAGGACCGGCATGGCCTGGAAGCGCATGGCATCGCCGCGCGCTTCCAGCAGGCGGTAAGGGGCGATGCGCAACGCGCCCTGCCATACGCCTTCCACGCACCACAGGCCATCGTGGTCGTGCAGCGGCGTGCCCTGTCCCGGTCCCCAGGTCATGGCGATGATGCTGTAGCCATGGCGCGCGCTGCGGTACAGCTCGCGCCGCGCGTAGTGGTCGGTGATCGGCGCATGCACGCAATCCGGCAGCACGATCGCCGGATCGGCGATGGCCTGCTGCAGCGCCTTTTCGATACGGGCCACCGTGCTGGCGACGTCAGGCGTGGCAAGCGCCGCGTCGATGGCCGCCACCAGTCGCTCGCGGCCCATGAAACCGGAATAAGTGGTTGCACCTGAAATCATGCGGCCAGTCTAGGGCACAGTGGTGAACATTCCGTTCGCCGTGCCGCATCGTCCGACCGCAGGCCGCGTTCATGCGGTGCCGCGCTGCACGAACGGAACCTGCGCGTACAACCGGCGCTCGCCGCCGCGCGGATCGTCCTGCAGGCGGCTGTCGTCGTCGAATACCAGGGTCTGCCGGCGCTGCAGCGAATACGGTTCCCAGCGCGGAAGTCCGCGATGGTTGGGATCGCCGTGGCGGGCGAAGGCCAGCAGCGCATCGCTCATGGCCCCGGCCATGCGCGTGGCCGAAGCGGTGGCGCCGGTGCGCGAACCGGGCTGCCGCGTGTTGTCGAACACCAGCGGTATGTCCAGCGTATGAAAGGCGCGCAACCGGTCCGCTTCGCCGCCGCGGTCGTACCAGTCCAGCTGGTAGGCCCAGGTCGGCGCGCCCTGCCGCGCGCGCGCTTCCAGTTCCTCGACCGCGCCGCGCCACGAACGCCCGGAGGTGGTCGCGGCGAAGAACACGTCCGACGGCGTGTAGTGCGGGTACATCTGCCGGTAGGCGGCGATCACCACCGACGGCAGCAGGTCCACGAACTGTTCCTTCTCCAGCTTCGCCGGCAGCTCGTCCCAGCCCAGCGCGAAATTGCGCGCGTCATGGCCGAGGAAGGCGCGGGTCTCGTCGTGGGTATTGCCGATGACCATGGGAATGCCGGCCGACTGCAGCGGCGCCTGCGGCCAGAACGGATGCACCGGCAGGTGGCGCGCGTCCAGCACCGGGCCGAAGTACAGGCCGGTGTCCTCGACCCACGAGGGATCGCGCAGCTTCACCGCCTCCAGCAGCTTTTCCATCGGCAACGTGCGCAGCGCCTGCGGATCGCGCAGGCGGAAGTGCTCGAGCACGCGTTGCGCACGCAGCGTGGCGGCGCGCGGGCCGGCGGCGGTGACCTGCTGGCCGCTCATCGTCCAGGCGCGGTGGAACAGCCCTTTCGCCGCGGGCATCGCCATCAGCGTGGCGATCTTGGCGCCGCCGCCGGACTGGCCGAACACGGTGACGTTGCCGGCATCGCCGCCGAACTCGGCCGCGTGCTGGCGTACCCACTGCAGCGCCTGCACCAGGTCGAGCTGGCCGGCGTTGCCCGAATCGGCGAACGCCTCGCCGCCCAGGCCGGCCAGGTACAGGTAGCCGAACACGTTGAGGCGGTGATTGACGGTGACCACTACCACGTCGCCGCGCCGGCACAGGTTGCCGCCGTCGTACAGCGGGTCGCTGCCCGAGCCGTTGTTGTAGGCGCCACCGTGCAGGTACACCAGCACCGGCCGGCGGCCGCCGTCGCGCAGCGCCGGCGTCCACACGTTGAGATACAGGCAGTCCTCGCTGCCCGGCCCTTCGCCGCTGGTCTGCGGCGCGGCCGGGCCATGGACCAGCGCATCGCGTATCCCCTGCCATGGCGTTTCCAGCGCCGCCTGCTGGAAGCGCCGCGGTGCGGTATCGGCGCCGTAGGGAATGCCGCGGAAGACATGCACGCCCTGCTCGGTCTGCCCGGCGACGCGGCCGCCGCGCAGCCGCGCCACGGGACTGGCCTGCCCGCGCGCGGCCGCGGCCGGCACGGCAGCGGCCAATCCGGCGCCGAGCGAACACAGCGCGCCGGCGCGCAGGAAGTGGCGGCGCTGCGGATCGTCTGGCGTGGCGCTCATGGCGTGTTCTCCTTCGCCTGTGCGGCGATCCAGTCCAGCGCCAGCCGCGGCCAGGCGGCGGTGGTCAGGCCAGCGGTGCCGCGCGTGCCGAAGCCGTGTCCGCCGCGCGGGAACACGTGCAGCTCGGCCGGCACGCCGGCCTGGCGCAGGCCGGCGTAGAACGCCAGGCTGTTGCCCACCGGCACCGCGTCGTCGTCGCCGGCGTGCACCAGGAAGGTGGGCGGCGTGTCGGCGCGCACCTGGTGCTGCATCGAGTAGCGCCGCTGCAATGCCGGTTCCGGTTGCGGGCCGAGCAGGCGTTCGCGCGAGCCGGGGTGCGCATCTGCCCCGGCCATGTCGATCACCGGGTACACCAGCAGCTGGAAATCGGGGCGCGCGCTGACGCGGTCGATGGCGTCCGTCGCCGGGTACGCCGGATGGTCGAAGCCGTTGCCGAGGCGCGCGGCCAGGTGGCCGCCGGCGGAGAAGCCGATCACGCCGATGCGCCGCGGTTCCAGCTGCCATTCGCCGGCGCGGGCGCGGATCAGGCGCAGCGCGCGCTGCGCGTCGGCCAGCGCCGCGTCGCGATCCTCGCGGCCCTCCCCCGGCAGCCGGTAGCGCAGCACGAACAGGGTGACGCCGCCCTGTTCGACGAAGGCCGGCACCAGCGCCGAGCCTTCCTTGTCCAGCACCACGCGCTGGTAGCCGCCGCCGGGCGTGACCAGCAGCGCGGTGCCGTTGGGGCGCGCCGGCCGGTACACCACCAGCCAGGGCTCGCTGACGTGGGTGATGTAGCGGTCAGGCAGCGCCGGATCGGTGCTGCGTTCGACGACCTGCGGCGCCTGGGCCAGCGGCTTGTCCCCCGGTGCCAATCCGGCCGGCCACAGCGCGATCCGCTGCGCCGACTCCGCTGCCGGTTCACCGTCCGCGCCGGTGGACGCGGTCGCGGCGGGAAGCCCGGGGGCCAGGAGAAAAGCCATCAATAACAATGAGCTGCGCAGGCGGGTCGGATGCATGGGGAATCTCGCGGTGCGGGGCCGGAGCGGCCGTGATGCGTTGCGTATTGCCATATGACACCGGTTTACCATATACAGCACCCACAGCACTGTCGATGGGCGGTGCAGCAACGCCACCAGGAGAGCCACTTGAGCAACGATCAAGGCCGACAGGACCCGTCCGCCGCGCTGGACGACATCGCCCGCCAGTTCGTGGAGGCGCGTCGCGCGGGGCGTTCGCTCGCCGATTTCCCCGGCGCGATCCCGGCGGACCTGGTGACCGCCTACCAGGTGCAGGACCTGGCCATCGGCCGCTGGGACGACGACGTGGTGGGATGGAAGGTGGGCTACATCGCCGCCGAGCGCCGCGACGGATCCGGCGACGAGCGCCTGCTGGGTCCGGTGTTTTCGCGCCAGCTCTGGAATGCTACCGGTAGCATCGTCGATATCCCGGTGTTCTCCGGTGCCGGCGGTTTCGCCGCGGTCGAGGCCGAGTACGTGCTGCGGCTCGACGCCGACGCACCGGCCGACAAGCTCGACTGGACCCCGGCCGAAGCCGCCGCCCTGCCCGCGCGGCTGTTCACCGGCGTGGAAGTGGCCAGCAGCCCGCTGGCGACGATCAACGTGCTGGGGCCGCGGGTGGTCGTTTCCGACTTCGGCAACAACAATGGGCTGGTGCTGGGCACCGAAATCGTGGACTGGACGCGGCTGGACGAGGCGCGGCTGCTGGCGCGCACCGAGATCGACGGCAGCGTGGTCGGCATCGGCGGCGCCGGCAACCTGCCCGGCGGCCTGCGCGCGGCCTACGCGTTCGCGCTGGCGCGTTCGGCGCGGCGCGGCCGGCCGCTGCGTCGTGGCGACCTGATCGCCACCGGCAACGCCACTGGCATCCACGACATCGGCGTGGGCCAGCAGGCCGTGATCCGCTTCGAGGGCCACGGCGAGATTTCCTGCAGGGCCGTGGCCGCCGGCTGACCGGTGCGCACGGAGGGTATGCGTGGAGGGGGTTCGATGATCAATCGCAGAAGGTTTCTCGCCACCGGGCTGGGCGCGCTTGCCGCGCCGGCGCTGGTGGCCTGTACGGGCGGCGGCCGCCAGGCGGCCGGCGATGGGCGCCTGCTCACCGCCACCGACGTCCACGTGGCGGACTACCCCACGGTCACCGCGGTCAGGTGGATCGGGCAGGAGCTCGAACGCGCGACCGGCGGCCGCCTGCGGCTGGCGCAGTACCACTCCGGCCAGCTCGGCCGCGAGTCGGAGGCGATCGACATGGCGCGCTTCGGCGCCATCGACATCACCCGGGTCTATTCCGGCGCGCTGAACAACGCCTTCCCGCTGACCCAGGCGCTGTGCCTGCCGTACGTGTTCGACTCGGTCGCGCACATGCGCCACGCGCTCGATGGCGGCATCGCCGACGCGGTGCTGGCCGGCTTCGAGAGCCGCGACCTGGTCGGCCTGGCGATCTACGACTCGGGCGCGCGCTGCTTCTACAACACCAAGCACCCGATCGTTGAGCCGCGCGACCTGCACGGCCTGAAGCTGCGCGTGGCCAGCTCGGACATCTTCCTGCAGCTGATGCGCCTGTTCGGCGCCAACCCGACGCCGATGTCACTGGGCGACACGTTCTCCGGCATGGAGACGCACATGATCGACGGCGCCGAGAACAACATGCGCAGCTTCCATTCCAGCCGCCACTTCGAGGCCGCGCACTACTGGTCGGAAAGCCAGCATTCCTACGCGCCGGACGTGCTGCTGATGTCGCGGCGCAGCTTCGACGCGCTGGCGTCGGGCGACCGCCGCCTGCTGCTGGAGCTGGCGCGGCAGTCGGTGCAGGTGATGCGCGACGAATGGGATGCCTCCGAGGACCAGGCCCGCCAGGCGGTGCTGGCCCACGGCGTGAAGGCCAACGCGGTGGACATCGCCGCGTTCCGCGATGCCGCCGCGCCGCTGCTGCGCGACTACCTGCGGCAGCCGGAGATCGCCGCCCTGCACCGCCGCATCCGCGATTTCGCCTGAGGACCCGCCGCGATGACCGACTCCACTCCCCGCACTCCCCCGGCCGGCCTGCAGCGCGCGCTGGAGACGCTGGCCACCGCCGTCATCCACGTCGCCGTCGTCGCCCTGCTCGGGTTGGTGGTGGTGCAGGGCTGGCAGGTGTTCGCCCGCTACGTCATCAACGATTCGCCCAGCTGGACCGAACCGGTCACCCTGCTGCTGCTGAGCACGGCGATGAGCATGGGCGCGGCCGCCGGCGTGCACACCAACCGCCATTTCGGCTTCTTCCTGCTGGCCGACCACCTCAACCCGCTGGCCCGCCGCGCGGTCGACGCGGTGGTGCCGCTGGTGGTGGCCGCCATCGGCGCGGTCATCGCCTGGTGGGGCTGGGCGCTGTGGATCGACGGCCTGCACATCAAGACCGCCGGCGCCAACCTGCCGCAGAGCGTGAACTACCTGCCGCTGAGCGTCGGCGGCGCGCTGATGGTGGTGTTCGCGTTGAACCGGCTGCGGCTGGCGCTGCAGCCGGCCGCCCTCGAAGGAGACCGCTGAACCATGGGCATCGCAATCCTGTTCGCCGTGTTCGGCGCGCTGCTGCTGATCGGCGTGCCGGTGGCCTACGCGCTGGCCGCCGCCGCGCTGGCCACTCTGCTCTATCTCGACCTGCCCAGCGTGGTGCTGGTGCAGCAGATCTCGGCCGGCACCGGCTCGGCCTCGCTGATCGCCATTCCGCTGTTCATCTTCGCCGGCGAGATCATGATGCGCGGCGGCATCTCCGAGCGCCTGATCGCGCTGGCCGCCTCGCTGGTCGGGCGCCTGCGCGGCGGCCTGGGCCAGGTGTCGATCCTGTCCTCGCTGTTCTTCGGCGGCGTCTCCGGCTCGGCCATCGCTGACGTCTCGGCGGTGGGCGGCACGATGATCCCGCAGATGGTGCAGCGCGGCTACGACCGCGATTTCGCGGTCAACGTCAGCATCACCGCGGCGCTGGTGGCGCTGCTGGTGCCGCCCTCGCACAACCTGATCCTGTTCTCGGCCGCGGCCGGCGGCGGCCTGTCCATCGCCGACCTGTTCGCCGCTGGCGTGGTGCCGGCGCTGCTGATGACCGTGGTGCTGATGGTCACCGGCTACGCCGTGGCGCGGCGCCGCGGCTACGGCGTGGAAGCCTTCCCCGGCCTGCGCGCGGTGCTGCTGCGGCTGGTCGCCGCCCTGCCCGGCCTGGGCCTGGTGGCGCTGATCTTCGTCGGCATCCGCGCCGGCATCTTCACCGCGGTCGAATCGGCGGCCATCGCCGTGGTCTACGCGCTGCTGGTCACCGTCGTGCTGTACCGGCAGCTGCGCTGGCGCGTGTTCCTGGACACGGTGATCCATGCCGCACGCAGCACCGGCGTGATCCTGTTCGTGATCGCCACCGCGGCGGTGTTCGGCTGGCTGCTGGCCTACCTGCAGGTGCCGGCGGCGGCGGTGGCTTTCCTGCAGTCGTTCGCGCACAGCAAGTTCATGGTGCTGCTGATGATCGTGGTGATGCTGCTGCTGCTGGGCACCTTCATGGACCTGGCGCCGATGATCCTGATCTGCACGCCGATCTTCCTGCCGGTGGCCAGGGCCTATGGCATCGATCCGATCCACTTTGGCCTGGTGCTGGTGCTGACCGGTGGCCTGGGCCTGGTGACGCCGCCGGTGGGCTCGGTGCTGTTCATCGGCACCGCGATCGGCAAGATCACCGTGGGCCAGAGCATGAGGACGATCTGGCCGTTCTGGCTGGCCGGGCTGGGCGTGCTGCTGGTGGTGACGTTCTTCCCGCAGCTGTCGCTGTGGCTGCCGGCGCTGCTGCGCGGCTGAGCACCGTCACGGCCGGGGCCGGGCCGACGATTCCGGCCCGGGGCGCCGTCTCGGGCTAACATCACCGCCTGGCGCGGGCTCCCGGCCCTGCCCCGGCGCATGCCGCCGGCGGCGGCGGGAGGCCGCCGCGCCGTCCACGTCGCCGTGCCCGCCGGGCGCGGCTTTCGCCAGAACCCGTTCCGCTGGATGGTTTGCAAGGACATGTCATTGCGCAAGAAGGCCGATTCCGACGCCACGACCCGGCCACTGGGCAGGGCCGCGACCATCAACGACATCGCGCGCCTGTCCGGCGTCTCCAAGAAGACGGTGTCGCGGATCATCAACAACTCGCCGCTGGTGCGGAAGGACACGCGCGAAAAGGTCGAAGCGCTGATGCGCGAGGTCGGCTACGCGCCCGACCCGCTGGCGCGCGGCCTGGCGTTCCGGCGCTCGTTCCTGATCGGCATGGTCTACGACAACCCCACCGCGCAGTACGTGGTGGACATGCAGTACGGCGCGCTCGACGCGCTGCGCGGCTCCAGCTTCGAGCTGGTGGTGCACCCCTGCGACACCCGCAGCCCCGGCTACATCGAGGGCGTCAAGCGCTTCGTGCAGCAGCAGAAGCTGCACGGCGTGATCCTGGTGCCGCGCGCCTCCGAGGACCAGGCGCTGGCCGACATGCTGGAAGAAATCGGCTGCCGCTACACCCGCATCGCCTCGCTGCCGCTGGACGACACCTCGCAGATGGTGATCACCCACGACCGCGACGGCGCCGCCGAGGCCGCCGACTACCTGCTCTCGCTCGGCCACCGCGACATCGCCCTGATCACCGGCCCGTCGGCCTACCGCTCGGCGCACGAGCGCACCGCCGGTTTCATCGACGCGCTGCAGCGGCGCGGCATCGAACTGCCGCCGGCGCGCATCATCGAGGCCGGCTACACCTTCGAATCCGGCGTGGCCGCGGCCGAGAAGCTGCTGCTCGGCAAGCAGCGCCCCACCGCCATCTTCACCGGCAACGACGAGATGGCCGCCGGCGTCTACAAAGTCGCCATGCGCGCCGGCATCAACATCCCGCGCGAACTGTCGGTGGTGGGCTACGACGACAGCCCGCTGGCCTCGCGGCTGTGGCCGTCGCTGACCTCGGTGCGGCGCAATACCCGTGACACCGGGCGCACCGCCGCGGCGATGCTGATCCAGCCCGAAGGCCAGGCCGCGCTGCAGATCGCCAGCGTGCGCCCGCACCTGATCGTGCGCGATTCCTGCCAGCCGCCCCTGGATTGACCCCCAACCCATTGTTCCGGAAAGGAAGCCAGCATCCCGCGTTGCGGAATGACACCGGTTTCCTAATTGGCTATGATGGCCCCGCACCGCATCCAGCGGGGTCCGTCCAGCGCGGGCCCACGCCGCCGCCGCGCCGTATCGCCCACCGGGCAAGGCATGGCGCCGCAACCCACCTCCGTACTACCGCTCAGGGAGAGGAACACCATGACGAATCCATTCAGCCTCGAAGGCAAGGTCGCACTGGTAACCGGTGCCAATACCGGCCTGGGCCAGGGCATCGCGCTGGCGCTGGCTGCCGCCGGTGCCGACATCGCCGGTGCCGGCATCGTCCCGGCCGAAGAGACCGCGGAGAAGGTGCGCGCGCTGGGCCGCCGCTTTCTCAACATCGAGGCCAACCTGATCAGCATCGAGCCGGTCGAGCGCGTGGTGCGCGAAGCCGTCGAGGGCCTGGGCCGGCTGGACATCCTGGTCAACAACGCCGGCCTGATCCGCCGCGCCGATGCGGTGGAATTCAGCGAGAAGGACTGGGACGACGTGATGAACGTCAACATCAAGTCCGCCTTCTTCATGTGCCAGGCCGCCGGCAGGCACTTCATCGCCCAGGGCCGCGGCAAGATCATCAACATCGCCTCGATGCTGTCCTTCCAGGGTGGCATCCGCGTGCCGTCCTACACCGCCTCCAAGAGCGGCATCGCCGGCATCACCCGGCTGCTGGCCAACGAATGGGCGCAGCAGGGCGTGACCGTCAACGCCATCGCCCCGGGCTACATGGCCACCGACAACACCGCGCAGCTGCGCGCCGACGAGGACCGCAGCAAGGCCATCCTGGACCGCATCCCGGCCGGCCGCTGGGGCAGGCCGGAAGACCTGGGCGGCACCGCCGTGTTCCTGGCCTCCAGCGCCTCGGACTACGTCAACGGCGCGGTCATCCCGGTCGACGGCGGCTGGCTGGCGCGCTGATCCCGCCTTTTCCTTCCCCCGCAGGGCGGAAGGGGGGCGCATGGGCGCCCGCAATACCCCCCAGAACACGCTTCCACAGAACAACAGAGAGTCACGCCATGAAGATCGCCCTGATGCAGGAATTCAGCCAGGCCGCCAAGAACCCGGTGGTGCTGGAACAACTCAACACCGTCGCCGCCGCGCAGGGCCACGAGGTGTTCAACGTCGGCATGGACGGTGACAACGACCACCGCCTGACCTACATCCACCTGGGCATCTGCGCCGCGCTGCTGCTCAACGCCAAGGCCGTGGACTTCG
Source organism: Stenotrophomonas sp. Steno-Z2 (assembly GCF_056393235.1). Classification (NCBI taxonomy): domain Bacteria; kingdom Pseudomonadati; phylum Pseudomonadota; class Gammaproteobacteria; order Lysobacterales; family Lysobacteraceae; genus Stenotrophomonas; species Stenotrophomonas sp. Steno-Z2. The sequence continues at coordinate 1,148,242 of NZ_JBWJOY010000001.1, forward strand.
TCGTCGCCGGCTGCGGCACCGGGCAGGGCGCGCTGATGTCGCTCAACGCCTGGCCGGGCGTGTACTGCGGCTACTGCATCGAGCCGACCGATGCTTTCCTGTTCGCCCAGGTCAACAACGGCAACGCGCTGTCGCTGCCGTTCGCCAAGGGCTACGGCTGGGGCGCGGAAATCAACATCCGCTACATCTTCGAGAAGGCCTTCGCCGGCGAGCGCGGCCAGGGCTACCCGGCCGAGCGCAAGGAGTCGCAGATGACCAACGCCGGCATCCTGGCGCAGGTGAAGCAGGGCGCCTCCAAGGAGTTCATCGCCGGCCTGAAGGCCATCGACCCGGAGCTGGTGAAGCAGGCCGTCGGTGGCGCGCGCTTCCAGAAGGCGTTCTTCGACAACGCGCAGGACGCGGAGATCGTGGCCTACGTGAAGGGCGTGCTGGGCCAGTAAGGGCAGGGCACGGAACCCATGAGCGAGGGCGCCTGCGGGCGCCCTCGTCGTTTCCGGCGCCCATCGCCGCCGATGCCCCGGCGGCACCCGGCTGGTAGCATGTCCACCCCCGAAATCCAGGCGCCGTCACCCATGGCCGACTCCAAGAACCCGTCCGTCACCCAGGCCCAGGCCGAGGAGGCCGTGCGCACCCTGCTGCGCTGGGCCGGCGAAGATCCCGCCCGCGAGGGTCTGCTGGATACCCCGCGCCGCGTGGCCGAGGCCTACGGCGACTGGTTCAAGGGCTACCAGGACGATCCGCGCGAGTACCTGGCGCGTACCTTCGAGGAAGTGGCCGGCTACGACGAGATGATCGTGCTGCGCGACATCGAGTACGAAAGCCACTGCGAGCACCACATGGCGCCGATCATCGGCCGCGTGCACGTGGGCTACGTGCCCAACGGCCGCGTGGTCGGCATCTCCAAGCTGGCGCGCGTGGTCGAGGCCTATGCGCGCCGCTTCCAGGTGCAGGAAAAGATGACCGCGCAGATCGCCGACGTCATCCAGGACGTGCTGCAGCCGCTGGGCGTGGGCGTGGTGGTGGAAGGCTCGCACGAGTGCATGACCACCCGCGGCATCCACAAGCGCGGTGTCAGCATGGTCACCTCGCGCATGCGCGGCAGCTTCCACGACGACGCCCGCACCCGCGCCGAGTTCCTGCGCTTCATCGAAGTGGGCCAGGCGCGCCGCTGAGCTGCCGATATTCCTTCTCCCTCCGGGAGAAGGTGCCCCGAAGGCGCGGACGAGGGTACGGGCGAAGCCTCGTGCATCCGAACACGGCAAGGGCTTCGCCCCTTACCCTCACCCCAACCCCTCTCCCACCGGGAGAGGGGCTTCACCTATGAGAGAACCCCATGCACTACGTCGAACTGGTCGCAATGCTGGCCATCGTGCAGTACCTGTTCTTCGGCGCGATGGTCGGGCGCGCGCGCGGCCGTTACGGCGTCAAGGCGCCGGCGGTCAGCGGCCACGAAGGCTTCGAGCGCGCGTACCGCGTGCAGATGAACACCCTGGAGCTGCTGGTCGCGCTGCTGCCGGCACTGTTCGTTGCTTCCCGCTTCTGGCCGGCTGCCTGGGTGGCCGGCATCGGCGCGGTATACCTGGCCGGCCGTTTCGTCTACTGGCGCGCCTACGTGCGCGCGCCGTCCAGCCGCGCGCTGGGCTTCGCGCTGTCGATGCTGCCGCTGATCGCGCTGGTGTTGCTGGCCCTGGCCGGCGCGGTGCTGCGCTAGGGCAGGGCGATCCTCACTGGGGCATGTTGCCGGTGCCGCGGTTCCGTTCCACGATGGATACGTTGACGACAGGAGGTTGCGATGAAACAGCGTTGGTTGTTCCGGCGCCATTGGCCATGGCTGGCCCTGCTGCTGGTGGCCGGTCTCTGGGAAATCCGTGCCGACCTCCTGGAGATGCATGACGCTACGGCGCGCCGGCTCGCCCAGCTCGACGCCGAGCATTAGCGCGAACCGCCTCTGCCGCGGTCCGGTACGGCGGCAGACAAGGGGAGCCTCGCGGCTCCCTTTGTCGTTCCTGGCAACGCCGGGCCAGGCGGCCGCCTGCGGCGGACTCAGCGCGCCGAAAAGCCGCCGTCCACCAGGTGGTAACTGCCGGTGATGAACGAGGCCTGGTCCGACAGCAGGAAGCAGGTCAGCGCCGCCACTTCCCCGGCGCTGCCCAGGCGCCCGGCCGGATGCAGGGCGACCAGGCCGTCGTAGGCCGTGCGGTCCATGCCGGCCAGCAGCGGCGTGTCGATGAAGCCCGGGCCGACCGCATTGATGCGCAGCCCGCGCGCGGAATATTCCAGCGCCGCGGTCTTGGTCATGCCCACCAGCGCGTGCTTGGCCGCCACATAGGCGGTAGAGCCGGCCCAGCCGTTGCTGCCGAGGATCGAGGCCATGTTGACGATGGCGCCGCCGCCGCTGGCCAGCATCGCGGCGATCTCGTATTTCATCGAATAAAAAACGCCGTGCAGGTTCACGCCGAGCACGCGGTGCCATTCCTCCAGCGGGTAGTCGGCGGTGGCCAGGCTGGCGCCGCCGATGCCGGCGTTGTTGACCGCCAGGTGCAGCCCGCCGTACTCGGCGACGGTGGCCTCCACCAGTTGCCGCACCGCGTCGGCGTCGCTGACGTCGAGCTGGCGGGCGCGGGCCTGCGCGCCGATGCCCGACGCCGCCTGCTCGGCGGCATTTCGATCCAGGTCGGCGATGATGACCTGCGCGCCGCTGGCGGCCAGCTGCCGGGCGACCGCTTCGCCGATGCCCGAGGCGGCGCCGGTGACCAGGGCGACCTTGCCGGAAAAATCCAGTTGCATGGGGGTTCTCCAGGGCGGCGAGGGAGGGCCGCCATGGCACCATCATCCGCATCGGCCGTGGTGGCGGCGTTGCGTTCGATCAAACCGCCGTGCCGCGTTCAGCCGGAGAACGTGTCCCACGCCATGCGCGCGATCAGCACCACCACCAGCAGCAGGAACAGCCTGCGGATCAGCGGCGTGCCGCCACGCAGCGCCAGCCGCGTGCCGGTCACCGACCCGGCCACGTTGGCCACCGCCATCGGCACCGCGAAGGCCAGCAGCACGTTGCCGCTGGGCACGAAGAACGACAGCGCGGCGACGTTGGTGGCCAGGTTGACCACCTTGGAGGCGGCCGAGGCGCGCAGGAAGTCCAGGCCGAAGAAGCGGATGAACAGGAAGATCAGGAAGCTGCCCGTGCCCGGCCCGAAGAAGCCGTCGTAGAAGCCGATCACCGCGCCCATCGCCAGCGCGATGGCCAGTTCGCGGCGGCCCACGCTACGCGGCCGGTGCATGGCGCCGAAATCCTTCTTCGCCAGCGTGTAACCGAGCATCACGATCAGCAGCGTCAGCACCAGCGGCCGCACCGCGTCCTTGGACAGCAGGCTGACCGCGGTGGCGCCGAGGAAGGCGAACACGAACGCCGTCGCCGCCGCCAGCAGCACCGGCCGCCACGGGAACCGCACCGAGCGTGCGTAGCGCCACGTCGCCGCGCCGGTGCCGAACACCGAACTGAATTTGTTGGTGCCCAGCAGGGCGGCCGGCGTGTGCTGCGGCAGCACCGTGAACAGGCCCGGCAGCTGGATCAGCCCGCCGCCGCCGACCGCGGCATCCACCAGCCCGGCGATGAAGGCGATGGCCAGCAGCCATGGCAGTTCGGTGGGCAGGAGTTCCAGCATGGTCGGACCTGAACAGGGGGCGCGACAGCATACGCCTGTGCCGGCTGGCCGCGGTGGCGGCGTGGGTGGGAAAATGCGCGCATGCAGATCGCCCCGACGTCTCCCTGTCCCTGCGGCTCCGGCCACGCCCATGGCCGCTGCTGCGCGCGCTGGCATGCCGGCGAGGCCGCGCCCGATGCCGAAGCGATGATGCGCTCGCGCTACTGCGCCTACGTGACTGGCAACGCCGACTATCTGCTGGCGACCTGGCATGCCGATACGCGGCCGCAGGCGCTGTCGCTGGACGACGCGCCCGGCCAGCGTACGCAGTGGCTGGGCCTGGACGTGAAGCGCCACCGGGTCACCGGCGCCGACACCGCCGAAGTGGAATTCGTCGCCCGCTACCGCGTCGGCGGCGGCAGCGCCGTGCGCCTGGCCGAACACAGCCGCTTCGTGCGCGAGGACGGCCGCTGGTACTACCTCGACGCGCTTGCCTGAACACCGCGCGGCGCCGATGACGCCGCGCTAACCGGGCATGGCTAAGCTCGGGGCATGCAGATTTCCAGTGCCGCATTGCTGAAGGCCTCCAGCGCTGCGACAACGCCACCCACTTTGGCGGAGCGTTACCGCGCCGTGCGCCAGGCCAGCCTGGCGCTGGCCGCGCCGCTCACCGCCGAAGACGCGATGGTGCAGAGCATGCCCGACGCCAGCCCGGCCAAGTGGCATCTGGCGCACACCACCTGGTTCTTCGAACAGTTCGTGCTTGGTCGCCACCCCGGCTACCGGCCGCTGCATCCGCAGTGGCAGGCGCTGTTCAACAGCTACTACCAGAGCGTGGGTCCGGCGCATGCGCGTGCGCAGCGCGGCCTGCTGTCGCGGCCGTCACTGGCGCAGGTGCTGGAATACCGCGCCCAGGTCGACGACCGCATCGGCCAGGGCCTGCGCGCCGGCACCCTCGACGATGAGGCGCAGCGCCACCTGCTGCTCGGCCTGCAGCACGAGCAGCAGCACCAGGAGCTGTTGCTGACCGACATCAAGCACGCGCTGTGGAGCCACCCGCTGCAGCCGGCCTACCGCGAGGACCTGCCCGCGCCGCCCGCCTCGCCGACCCGCGACGCCGCGCTGTGGATCGAAAACCCCGAGCGCATCGTCGAGATCGGCGCGCCGGCCTGGCCTGCGCATGCGCGCTTCGCCTACGACAACGAATCGCCGCGGCACCGCGTGCTGGTGCCGGCGCATGCGCTGGCCGACCGCCCGTTGAGCAACGCCGAGTACCGCGCCTTCATCGACGATGGCGGTTACCGCGATCCGCTGCTGTGGATGAGCGACGGCTGGGCGCAGCTGCAGGCCGGCCAGTGGTGCCGTCCGCTGTACTGGGACGAGGCGCTGGAACGCGAGTACACCCTGGGGGGCTGGCGCGCGCTGGATCCGGATGCGCCGGTCTGCCACCTGGGCTGGTTCGAGGCCGATGCCTGCGCGCGCTGGGCCGGCGCGCGCCTGCCCACCGAGTTCGAGTGGGAAGCGGCGGCGTCGGTGCGGCCATTGGCCGGGAATTTCGCCGATGCCGGCCTGCTGCACCCGGCGGCCGCGCCGGCCGCCGAGCCCGGGGTGCCGCGGCAGCTGTTCGGCGATGTCTGGGAATGGACCAGCAGCGCGTACGGCGCCTATCCCGGCTTCCGCCCGTTGCCGGGCGACGCGGGCGAATACAACGGCAAGTTCATGTGCGGCCAGTTCGTGCTGCGCGGCGGCAGCTGCGCCACACCGGGCGGACATGTACGCGCCAGCTACCGCAATTTCTTCCCGCCCTCGGCACGCTGGCAGTTCGCCGGCCTGCGCCTGGCCAGGGACCTCTGAGATGGGCGCGCCGGACCCGCTGCTGGAGGGGCTGGTCGACCACCGCCCCGACCGCGCCACCCTCACCGCCGACGTGCTCGCCGGGCTGTCGGCGCGGCCGCGCGCGCTGCCGTCCAAGTATTTCTACGACGCGCGCGGCTCGGCGCTGTTCGAGTGCATCACCCGGCAGCCGGAGTACTACCTCACCCGCACCGAACTGGACCTGCTGCGGCAGGTGCTGCCGGAGATCGCCGCGCAGGTCGGGCCGCAGGCGCGGGTGGTGGAGTACGGCAGCGGCAGCGGCCGCAAGACCCGGCTGCTGCTGCAGGCGCTGCAGGACGTGGTGGCCTATACGCCGGTGGAGATTTCGCGCACCGCGCTGCTGGACAGCGTGCGCGCGCTGGCGGCGGATTTCCCCGCCATCGAAATGCTGCCGGTGTGCGCCGACTTCACCGCGTTGCCGGCGCTGCCGCCAGCGCGGCGCCCGGCGCGGTGCACGCTGCTGTTCTTCCCGGGCTCGACCCTGGGCAATTTCACCGAAGCGGCGGCGGTGTCGATCCTGCGCGGAATGCGCCAGGCGATGGGGCCGGACGGGCTGGCCCTGATCGGCATCGACCTGGACAAGGACCCGGCCATCATCGAGGCCGCCTACAACGATGCGGCCGGCGTCACCGCCGCCTTCACCCTCAACCTGCTGGCGCGCCTGAACCGCGAGATCGGCAGCGACTTCGACCTGTCCGGCTTCGCCCATCGCGCCCGCTACGCGGCCGCGCGTCGGCGCATCGAGACATCCCTGGTCAGCCGCCGCGCGCAGGTGGTGCACGTGGCCGGGCGGGCGTTCGCGTTCGAGCGCGACGAAGCCATGCACGTGGAATACAGCCACAAGTACGACGACGCGCAGTTCGCCGCGATGGCGGCCGCGGCCGGGTTGCGGGTAGCCGCGGCCTGGGATGCGCCCGCGCGCATTTTCGGCCTGCGCCTGCTGCGTGCGGCCTGACGCCCACGGCCGCTGCGCCACCTCTTATTATCATCGGTGGCGTTCCACGGGATGAGGCAGGGAGCCGTTGCATGAAATCGACTCGAGGGTTGTCGGCACTGGGCCTGGTCTGCGTACTCGTCGCGGCATCACAGGCGCGTGCCGCCACCGCTGATTTCGGCAGCTGCGGCGCGAGCCTGCGCGATGCGGCCGTCGCCCAGGGCATGGCCGCCGAACGTTTCGACAGCCTGTTCGCCGGCGTCGCACCGGACATGAGCGTGCTGCCCCTGCTCGACGCACAGCCCGAGTTCACCACGCCGATCTGGGACTACCTCGCCGCCCTGGTGGATGCGCAGCGCGTGGCCGATGGCCGCGCCATGCTCGCCACCCATCGCGACCTGCTCGACCGCATCGCCGCGGAATATGGCGTCGATCCGGCCACCGTGGTCGCGGTGTGGGGCGTGGAAAGCGACTACGGCCGCATCGCCGGCAAGCGGCCGCTGCTGCAGTCGCTTGCCACGCTGTCCTGCAATGGCCGCCGCCAGCCGTTCTTCCGCGGCGAACTGCTCGCCCTGCTCAAGCTGATCGACCGTGGCGACCTCGCTGCCGACGGCCTCACGGGTTCCTGGGCCGGCGCCTTCGGCCAGACCCAGTTCATGCCCTCCACCTACGCGCGCATCGCGGTCGATGGCGACGGTGACGGCCGCCGCGACCTGGTCGCCAGCATCCCCGACGCGCTGGCGTCCACCGCCAACTACCTCAAACAGTCGGGCTGGCGCAGCGGCCAGCCCTGGGGCGTGGAAGTGCGTCTTCCCGCCGGTTTCGACGCCACCCTGGCCGGGCGCACCAAGCGCAGGCCGCTCGCCGCCTGGCGCGCGCTGGGTGTCACCGGGGTCGATGGCGGCGCGCTGCAGGCCGCGGCGATGGCCGACGACAGCGCCGCCGCGCTGCTGCTGCCCGCGGGCGCGAAGGGGCCCGCCCTGCTGGTGTTCCGCAACTACGACGCGATCTATTCCTACAACGCGGCCGAGAGCTACGCACTGGCCATCGCCACCCTGGCCGACCGCCTGCGCGGCGGCAACGGCCTGGTGGCCGCCTGGCCCACCGACGATCCGGGCCTGGGCCGCGCCGAGCGCCGCGAGCTGCAGACCCTGCTGCTCGCGCGTGGCCACGCCATCGGCGCCGCCGACGGCATGGTCGGCGACGCCACCCGTCGCGCCCTCCGCGTCGAGCAGCAGCGGCTGGGCTGGCAGAACGCCGATGGCCGCGCCGGTACCCGCATCCTGCAGGCGCTGCGCGACGCCACACCGGCGACGCCCACGGTCTTCCGGCTGCCCGCCGACCCCCCGCAGTTCGTCCAGTCAGCCATCGTACGGAGCAAGGTTTCAATGAAGGATGTGCAGGGCCTGAGCACAGGCGATTTCAACGGCTTCACCGCCTGGAAGGTGGAAACGCCATTCTCCACCGCGGCCATCAGCGTGTTCGGCGGCCAGCTGCTGTCGTTCGTGCCCACCGGCGGCCGCGACGTGATGTGGCTTTCGCCCACCGCGAAGCAACCGCCCACGCCGATCCGTGGCGGCAGCCCGGTGTGCTGGCCGTACTTCGCCCGGCAGGGGCAGGGCAACGACGTGCCCTCGCACGGCTTCGTGCGCACCGTGCCGTGGGAACTGCGCGACGCCCAGCGCGAATCCGACGGCACCGTGGTGCTGACCCTGGCGCCGCGGGTGCTGGAAGGCCTGGCGCTGCGCCTGACCATGAAACTGCGCATCGGCCGCACGCTGGAACAGGAGCTGCTCACCGAGAACGCCGGCAGCCAGCCGGTGGTCTTCACCCAGGCGCTGCACAACTACTTCAACGTCAGCGACGCGCTGAAGGTCGACGTGGCCGGGCTGGACGGCCTGACCTACCTGGACAAGCTCGATGGCGGCAACGCCCATGTCCAGCAGGGCGACTGGAACCTGCGCGATGCGCGCGATCCCGGCCGCAGCGACCGCATCTATACCCAGGCGCGCGGCCACTACGTGCTGCGCGATCCGGGCTTCGGCCGCAGCATCGACATCACCACCAGCGGCAGCCGTACCGCCGTGGTCTGGAATGCGGGCGAAGCGGCCGCCGCGAAGATGGACGACATCGGCGCGGGCTGGCGCAACTACGTCTGCGTCGAAGCCGGCAACGTCGGCCCGGACGTGATCGAGCTGGCCCCAGGTGGCCGCCACACGCTGAAGCAGGTGTTCGAGGTCAAGCCGCTGTAAGGCTCGCTCCTGAAGCCCCTCTCCCGCCGGGGCGAAACCGCACGGCTTGCGCGCCATCGGCGCGCGTGCGGTTGAGCGCCCACACCGCTGGCGTGGGCCGGGGAGCGGAGCGGGGTTGGGGGGGAGAGGGCCGGGGCCGGGTCGACGCCGAAACGTCAGCGGGTAGGTCGCCGCAACACCAGCAACGCCGCCACACCCGCCACCAGCCCCCAGAACGCCGAACCGATCCCGGCCATCGACAGCCCCGAGGCCGTCACCAGGAACGTCACCAGCGCCGGTTCGCGTTCGCCCTCGTCCTTCAGCGCCACCGCCAGGCTGTTGCCGATGGTGCCGAGCAGCGCGATGCCGGCCAGCGTGGCGATCAGCTCCTTCGGGAACGCGGCGAACACCGCCGCCACCGTCGCGCCGAACAGCCCGATCACGATGTAGAAAACGCCCGCGCTCACCGCGGCCGGGTAGCGCCGCGCCGGGTCCTCGTGCACATCGCGGCCCATGCAGATCGCCGCGGTGATCGCGGCCAGGTTCAATGCGTACCCGCCGAACGGCGCCAGCACCGTGTTGACCGCGCCGATCCAGCCCACCACCGGCGATATCGGCGCGTCGTAGCCCGATGCCTTCAGCACCGCCACGCCCGGCACGTTCTGCGAGGCCATGGTCACGATGAACAGCGGCAACGCGATGCCGAACACCGCCGCCCACGACAGCGTCGGCAGGGTGAACATCGGCTGCGCCAGCTGCAGCCGCACCTGTTCAACGTGCATCAGTCCCTGGCCGCCGGCGATCGCCACACCCACCAGCAGGGTCGCGATCACCGCATAGCGGGGGAACAGGCGCCGTCCAGCCAGATACGTGGCGAACATCGCCAGGACCAGCAGCGGCTGAGTACCGACCGAAACGAAGACATCCAGGCCGAAGCGCAGCAGCACGCCGGCCAGCATGCCCGAGGCCAGCGACACCGGGATGCGTCGCATCGCCCTCTCGAACACGCCGGAAAAGCCGGCCAGCGCCCCCATCAGCGCGGCCAGCACGAAAGCGCCGATCGCATCGGACAGCGGCAGCGCCGTGGCGCCGACTACCAGCATCGCCGCGCCGGGCGTGGACCATGCCGTCACCACCGGCATCCGGTAGCGCAGCGACAGGCCGATGCAGGTCACGCCCATGCCGATGCCCAGCGCCCACATCCACGAGGCGATCTCCGCCTGCCCGGCGCCCACCGCCTGCGCCGCCTGGAACACGATCACCGCCGAACTGGCGAAACCCACCAGCACCGTGATGAAGCCGGCGACGATGGCCGGCAGGGAAAGGTCGCGGAACAACGAGCGCGGTGCGGGATCGGCCATCGTGGTCGGAAGCGGGGAACAGCCGGCATTGTGGCCCAGCGAGGCGGCCGGCCGCCTGCTGCTCCCGTGAAGGAAGCCATCTCATCGCGGCGCCCCCGGGGACGACCAATCGGCGCTCCCCATGCGACACCTTGCCGATTCGGGCGCCTGCGAAGCTTTTCGCGGATCCACCGCACAAAGTGATTGCACATTTCACAAAGATGTCTAGAATTCGCTCCCTCGCTTCACGGCGCCAGTCACTCCGGTGACAGGGACCACGAAGCGGCGGCAACTTCCTCGAAACGAGGTGTTGACGGCAACAAAAAGGCTGCCATAATAGGCGGCTCGCTTCGACGAAACGCCTTCGGGTGTT
>NZ_JBWJOY010000010.1:0-100807 GCF_056393235.1 Stenotrophomonas sp. Steno-Z2
TTCAACCCGACACCCGAAGGCGTTTCGTCGAAGCGAGCCGCCTATTATGGCAGCCTTTTTGTTGCCGTCAACACCTCGTCGAGGGCGACTTCAACTTCCTTCTTTCCTTCGCTGCCAGCCGCAAGGCCGGCGGCGAAGGAGCGAAAGTATGCGGCCTCTTCACGGTTTTGTGAAGAGGCCGCGAAGGAAATCCGGAAGGCGGACGCCCTCCATCCAGTCGGCCATCCGTCTCACGCCTGCCGACAACTTATGGAGGCGACTTTCTATTAAAGACGGCTTCAGGCTGCGACCAGCAGCACACGCGCGAAGGTGCGCTTGCCCACCTGCAGCAGGCCTTCGAAGCCCGGCTGCAGAACGGTCTGCGCATCCTCGACGACATTGCCGTCCACCTTCACCGCGCGCTCCTTGAGCTTGCGCGAGGCCTCGGAGTTGCTCGGGGTGAGGCCCGCGGCGGTCAGCAGCGCGCCGATGCGCAGCCCCTCGGCCGGCACCGCCACTTCCTGCAGCGGCAGCTGGGTGATGTCGCCCTGCCCGGTCACCGCGGCATTCCAGCCGGCGATGGCCTGCTCGGCGGCGGCGGCATCGTGGAAGCGGGTGGTCAGTTCGCGCGCCAGGCGCAGTTTGATCTCGCGCGGATTGAGGGCGCCGGCCTCGACGTCGGCGCGCAACTGCTTCGCCTCGGCGATGGAGATGTCGAAGCTCAGCAGGTCGATCCAGCGCCACATCAGCGTGTCGTCGATCTTCATGGTCTTGGTGACGATGTCGATCGCCGGCTCGCTGATGCCGATGTAATTGCCCAGCGACTTGGACATCTTGTTGACGCCGTCCAGGCCTTCCAGCAGCGGCATGGTCAGCACGATCTGCGGCTTCTGCCCGTAGTGTTCCTGCAGGCCGCGCCCCATCAGCAGGTTGAACTTCTGGTCGGTGCCGCCGAGCTCGACGTCCGCTTCCAGCGCCACCGAGTCGTAGCCCTGCACCAGCGGGTAGAGGAATTCGTGGATGGCGATGGACTGCTGGGCGGCGTAACGCTTGGCGAAGTCGTCGCGTTCGAGCATGCGCGCCACCGTGTGCTGGCCGGCCAGGCGGATCATGTCGGCCGCCCCCATTTTGCCGAACCATTCGGAATTGAAGCGGACCTCGGTGCGTTCGCGGTCGAGCACCTTGAACACCTGCTCCTCGTAGGTGCGGGCGTTGGCCAGCACGTCCTCGCGCGAGAGCGGCTTGCGGGTGACGTTCTTGCCCGAGGGGTCGCCGATCATGCCGGTGAAGTCGCCGATCAGGAAGATCACCTGGTGCCCGAGGTCCTGGAACTGGCGCAGCTTGTTGAGCAGCACGGTGTGGCCCAGGTGCAGGTCCGGGGCGGTGGGGTCGAAGCCGGCCTTGACCCGCAGCGGACGACCGCTCTCCAGACGCTGGCGCAGTTCGTCCAGCTTGAGGATTTCGTCGGCACCGCGGCCGATCAGGGCAAGGGCTTCATCAATCGAGGACACGCTAGAACTCCCGGCTTCGCCGTCAGACATGGGGGTGTTAAGTGGAGGTTAACCGCCCAATTCATCAAAAAGCCATGCGGCTCAATGGTTTGACGCGGTATTGAAGGGTGACTATGTTACCCGCGTTTGGGCCCGCGATCCGGGCCGGCCAGAGAACCGAGCGATGTCCCAACCCGATCACGGCCAGGCGCGCAAACAGCGCTTCCAGGAAAGACTCCACGTCCTGCACGACACCGCCCTGCATCGGAAGCTCAAGCAACATCTCCCGGCCGCGTTCAACGAACGCTGGACGAGGCGCCACTGGATCCACGCCAGCCTGTTCGCGACCATCGGCGCCCTGGCGGCGACCATCGTGCCGGGCTTCTCCAATGCCATCGACATGCCGCTGCCGTCGGCGCATTCGACCCTGGCCCTGCCACTGCCGCCGCTCTCGCTCGCCCGGCGCAGCGAAACCCCCGGCGACAGCTGGCAGATCCTGCGGGTGGAACGCGGCCAGACGCTGAGCGACCTGTTCGAGATCGCCGGCGTGCCGGCGACGGTGATGCACCAGGTGCTGGACCACCCGGGCACCCGCGAAGCGCTGACCCGGCTCCGCCCGGGCGCCGAGGTCGCCTTCGACCTGCCGGTGAACGGCCAGCTGCGCACCATCCGTTTCGACCGCGATCCCAGCCACCGCGTCGAGCTGTCGCTGCAGGGCGACCAGATCCGCGAGAAGGTGCTCGAGCGCGTCACCACCACCCGCACCGTGGTCGCTAGCGGGGAAATCCGCAGTTCGCTCTACGCGTCGGCGCTCAAGGCCGGCCTGTCGCCCTCGGCCATCAATACGATGACCGACGAGATCTTCAAGTACGACATCGACTTCTCCAAGGACGTGCAGCCGGGCGACCGCTTCAGCGTGGTCATGGACGAGACCTGGCGCGAAGGCGAGCGCATCGACACCAGCAAGATCCTGGCGGCCACCTTCAGTACCGGCGGCAAGACCTACACCGGGTTCCGCTTCGAACGCGGCGGCAAGTTCGAGTACTTCGACCTCAACGGCCGGCCGCTGAAGAAGAGCTTCATCCGCATGCCGATCCCGTTCGCGCGGCTCAGCTCCACCTTCGGTTCGCGCCGCCATCCGATCCTCGGCACCATGCGCATGCACAAGGGCGTGGACTACGCCGCCGGCACCGGCACGCCGATCATGGCCGCCGGCGATGCCCGCGTGCAGTTCGCCGGCACCCAGCGTGGCTATGGCAACGTGGTGATCCTCGACCACGGCCGCGGTTACACCACCCTGTACGGCCACATGTCGCGCTTCGGCAACATCCGCACCGGCCAGCGCGTGAACCAAGGCACGGTGATCGGCTACGTCGGCTCCACCGGCATGGCCACCGGCCCGCACCTGCACTACGAATTCCGGGTCAATGGCCAGCACCGCAACCCGCTGTCGGTGACCATGCCGCCGCCGGAGCCGCTCAAGGGCGCCGAGCTGGCCGCCTTCCGCGCGCAGACCGCGCCGGCGATGGCGCGCATCCAGGGCATGGAAGAACTGATGTACGCCGATGCCGGCAAGGACAAGCCCGCCACCACCACGGCCAGCGCCGCGACGCCTGCCGCCAGGAACAAGCGCGGCTGACCGGCTGCCGGGCGCATTGACGAGCAGGGCAGGGAGCCTTGAAGCTTCCCTGCCCTTCTTCTTTCCGGCCTCCGCATGGCGTCCATCGATCCGCAGCTGCCCCTGTTCGTCGGCCTGATGTCCGGCACCAGCGCCGACGGCATCGACGCCGCGCTGGTGCAGTTCCCGGCCGAAGGCGGCTGCCGGTTCGTGCATGGCCATACCTTCGACTGGAAGGCGGAAACCCGCGCCGCGCTGGTCGCGCTGGGCCAGGGTGCCGAACCCGCATCGCTGGACGCGCTCGGGCAGCTCGATGCCGAGGCCGGCGTGGCGTTCGCCACGGCCGCCAACGCCCTGCTCGCGCAGGCCGGCATCGACCGCGCGCAGGTGCGGGCGATCGGCTCGCATGGGCAGACCATCCGCCACCGCCCCACGTCCAGCCCCGGCTTCACCTGGCAGATCGGCGATGCCAACCGCATCGCCGAACTGACCTGCATCACCACGGTGGCCGACTTCCGCCGCCGCGACGTGGCCGCCGGCGGGCACGGCGCGCCGCTGATGCCGGCGTTCCACCTGGCGATGCTGGGCAGCAGCGGCGAAGACCGGGCGGTACTCAACCTGGGCGGCATCGCCAACCTGAGCCTGCTCGCGCGCGACGGCAGCCTGCGCGGTTTCGACACCGGCCCGGCCAATGCGCTGCTCGATGGCTGGTGCCAGCGCCACCTCGGCACTGCGTTCGATGCCGGCGGTGCGTTCGCCGCCCGCGGCCGGGTGGACGAGGCACTGCTGGCGCGGCTGCTGGACGATGCCTGGTTCGCGCTGCCGCCGCCCAAGAGCACCGGGCGCGAGCAGTTCCACCTGGACTGGGTGGAAGCGCGGATCGGCGGTGCGTCGTTGGCCCCGGCCGACGTGCAGGCCACGCTGCTGGAGCTCACCGCGGCCACCGTGGCGGACGCGCTGCTGGCGCACCTGCCTGGGGTGAAGCGGATGCTGGTCTGCGGCGGCGGCGTGCGCAACCCGCTGTTGCTGCAGCGCATCGCCGCGCGCCTGCCCGGCGTGGAGGTGATCTCCAGCGCCGCGTACGGGCTCGACCCGGATTACATGGAAGCGATGGGCTTCGCCTGGCTGGCGCGCGAGACCCTGGCCGGGCGGCCGGGCAACCTGCCCAGCGTCAGCGGCGCACGCGGGCCGCGGATCCTCGGCGCGATATATCCGGCGTGAGAACGCTGGGGCGCGGCCCTCGCGGCCGCCCACCTGCACGTTGAGGCATCGGCGCGTCGCCCGGGCCGGCTTGCTGCTGTAGATGCCGGGCTCGCCCCGCATCTACGGACGCCAGGCAGACCGCGAGACCGAGGCGTCGGACGCATCGCGGGGACCTGGGCTTGGCGTGCGATCAACCGAATTCGGTTCCGGCCGGCAGCGCCTGCAGGGCATGGATGGCTTCGGACAGCACGTCCACTTCCGGGTGTTCGAAGCCATGGCTCATTTCGTGCTCGCCAGCAAACAGCCCCTGCTCGAGCAGCACCAGGCAGGTGTGCTCACGGGTCCAGCCGCGCGCCACGCCAAGGCGGCGGATGCGTTCAAGCAGCAGCGGGTCGACATCCCGCAAGATCACGTCGGCCATGACATCCCGCCAGCAGTCCGGCGGATCCCCCCGCCGGCATCATCGGCGAGGCGACGGCCGGATTCAACGGCTGGCGGACAGGAACTCCCGCAGTTCAGCCGGATGCAGCCGTCCTGCGCGCCTGCATCGCCGCCAGCGCCAGGCACAGCAGCAGCACCGGAATCGCCAGCAGCGCCGTGCCGATGAAGAACAGCGCATACCCCTCCAGCAGGGTGCGCCCCTGCGCCAGGTACTGCACGGTCATGCCCGAAAAGCCCTTCAACGCCTTGCCCGGCATCGCGTAGAACGAGCTGAGCAGCGCGTACTGGGTGGCGGTGTAGCCGATGCTGGTCAGGCTGGACATGTAGGCGATCAGCGCGGTGCCGGCGAAGCCGCTGGACAGGTTGTCCACCGCCATGGCGATGGCGAACTCCAGCTTGCCCGGGCCGACGTAGGCCATCCATGCGAACGCCAGGTTCGAGCAGGGGCCGAGGATGGCGCCGACCAGCAGCGCGGCCATCACGCCCCAGCGCACCGAAATCACGCCGGCCAGGGCGATGCCGAAGAAGGTCGCGACCAGGCCGACCGAACCGCGCACCGCGCCCACCGTGTCCTCGTCCAGGCCGAGATCGACATAGAACGGGTTGGCCATCGGCCCCATCACGAAGTCGGCCATGCGGTAGATGCTGATCGCCGCCAGGATCAGCAGCGCGCCGCTGCGGTACTCGCGGAAGAACATCACGAACGGGCCGATCACCGCATCGAACAGGCCACGCGGCGTCCACAGCCGGGCCGCCTGGTCCTGCACGGCGATCACCGCCCGCGCCGGTTCGCACGCCAGCACCACTGCCGCCACGCCCAGGCCCATCAGCGCCGCCATGATCTCGTAGGACACCTGCCAGCCCACGCGCGCGGCGATGATCAGGATCAGCGCATCGGTGACCAGCAGCGCGGTGCGGTAGCCCAATGCCGAGGAAGCGGTCAGCAGGCCGAGCTGCTCGCTGCTGCTGGCGCTTTCGATGCGCCAGGCGTCGATGACGATGTCCTGGGTGGCCGAGGCGAAGGCCACCACGGTGGCCAGCACGCCGAACACCAGCAGGTGCTCCATGGACAGGCCCAGCACCACCAGGCTGCCGCCCTTGGGCTGCACCAGCGCCATGCCCACCAGCGCCAGCCCGGCGAACAGCTGCGACAGCAGCATCCAGCCGCGGCGGCGCCCGAACATGCGCCCCAGCACCGGCACGTCGGTCTTGTCGACAATCGGCGCCCACAGGAACTTCATCGAGTACGCCAGGCCGACCCAGGACAGGAAGCCGATGGTGTCCAGCTCGATGCCTTCCTTGCGCATCCAGAAGCCGAGCGTGTTGCCGACCAGGTAGATCGGCAGCCCGGAGCTGAATCCCAGCAGCAGCATCGCCAGCACCTTGCGCTGGCGCAGGTTGCCCATCACCTCCCGCCAGCCCTGGCGGCGCTTCGCGGCGGCCTCGCTCACAGGTCGTAGTCCACGGTGAAGGGGGCGTGGTCGGAGAAGCGCTGGCCGGTGTAGATCGAGCAGCCGCGCAGGCGCTCGCGCAGGCCGGGGGTGACGAGCTGGTAGTCGATGCGCCAGCCGACGTTGTTGGCGCGGGCGGCGCCACGGTTGCTCCACCAGGTGTAGTCCTGCCCTTCCGGATGCAGCACGCGGTAGGCGTCCACCCAGCCGCGGCCGCCGGCCGGGTCGTGCTGCTCGGGCAGGTCGGCGCACAGGCCGTTGAGCCAGTCGCGCTCCTCGGGCAGGCAGCCGGAGTTCTTCTGGTTGGACTTCCAGTTCCTGATGTCCAGGGCGGTGCGCACGATGTTCCAGTCGCCACACAGCACGTAGTCGCGGCCGCTGGCCAGCCACTGCGCCAGGATCGGGCGCAGCCAGTCCATCACCTCGAACTTGAAGCCCTGGCGCAGCTCGCCCGACGAACCGGAGGGAATATAGAAGGACACCACGCTCAGGTTGCCGAAACGCGCCTCGATATAGCGGCCTTCGTCGTCGAACGGCGCCCAGCCCAGCTCGGTGCGCACTTCGTCCGGCTCGCGCCGGCTCCAGATCGCCACCCCGCTGTAGCCCTTCTTGGTGACGGCGTCGCGGTAGAAGCAGTGGTGGCCGTCCGGGCGGAACAGCGGGTCGGACAGCTGCGACTCCTGCGCCTTGGTCTCCTGGATGCACAGCACGTCGGCCTGCTGGCCGGCGAACCATTGGCTGAAACCCTTGGTGGTGGCCGAACGGATGCCGTTGGCATTGAAGCTGATGATGCGCATGGAGAACCGCTGACAGGGCCGGGACGGCACAGCATACCGCCCGCGCCAGCATTCCCCGAAGCCATGCTTTACCCTAGGCGGCTTCTATAGACGACAAGAAAGCGCACCAATGAGTGACCACCGTTCCCGCTTCCTGCAGCTGGCGCTGAACGCCGACGCCCTGCGTTTCGGCCAGTTCACCCTCAAGTCCGGCCGGGTAAGCCCCTATTTCTTCAACGCCGGCCGCTTCGACACCGGCCTGGCGCTGGCCCAGTTGGGCAACTGCTATGCCGACGCCGTCGAATCCTCCGGCATCGCCTTCGACCAGCTGTTCGGCCCGGCCTACAAGGGCATCCCGCTGGCCACCGCCATCGCCTGCGAGTTCTCGCACCGCGGCCGCAACCTGCCGCTGACCTTCAACCGCAAGGAAGCCAAGGACCACGGCGAGGGCGGCACCCTGATCGGCGCCGACATGGCCGGCAAGCGCATCCTGATCGTTGACGACGTGATCACCGCCGGCACCGCCATCCGCGAGGCGCTGGCCATCATCCGCGCGGCCAATGGCATCCCGGCGGGCATCGTGGTGGCACTGGACCGCCAGGAGATCGCCTCGGAAGACGACCCCCGTTCGGCCGCCCAGGCCGTGGCCGCCGAGACCGGCATCCCGGTGATCGCCGTGGCCAACCTCGCCGACCTGCTTGCATTCGCCTCCGGGAACCCGGAACTTGTCGGTTACCGCGAACCGTTGCTGGCCTACCGGGCCCGTTACGGAAGCAATCCAACGGGCTGACCGCAGGGGGCTGTCATGAGGCCGAATCCGTCCACCGCAGGCGCGGGCGTGCTGCTGGTGCTGGCTGCGCTGGCCATGCCGGCGCTGGCGCAGAACAAGTCGGCCGACGCCGGCAAGAAGCTGTACTGCTGGGACAACGCCCGCGGCGAACGGATCTGCTCGGACACCCTGCCGCCGGAAGCGGTCAACAGCGCGCGCCAGGAGTTCAACGCGCGCAGCGGCCTGCGCAGCGCCGAGGTGCAGCGCGCGCTCACCGCCGAAGAGCGCGCCGACGCCGAGCTCGCCGCCGCGCAGGCGCAGGTGGACGCGGCGGCGGCGGAAACCCGCCGGCGCACCGAGCAGGCCATGCTGTCCACCTACGGCAGCGAGGACGCGCTGCGCCGCGTGTTCAACGAACGCGCGGCCATCGTCGACAACAACATCAAGACCGCCATCTACAACGTGGCCAGCCTGCGCGAGGCGCTGGCCACCCAGCTGTCCGTCGCCGGCGACCGCGAACTGGCCGGGCAGAAGGTGAGCGACAAGCAGGCCGGGGACATCCGCCAGCGCCACACCGAACTGCTCGCCCAGTTGCGGCTGCAGGCGGCCTTCGAACAGCAGCGCAAGGCGCTGGACGTGGAGATCGCCGAAACCCTGGCCCGCTACCGCGTGCTCAAGGGCATCGCCGCGCCGGCCGATGCGGGGGGCGCGCCGGTTTCGCCGCCGGGCTGAACGGCGCAACGGCCACCGGGAACATCCAGCGGCCCGCGGGCCGCTTTTTGTTTCCGCCCTTCATGGCGGAAAGCCTGCGCGCCACAGGCAGCCGACGTCGAAAACCACCCTCGAAAACCGCTCCCGGCGGGTTCTCCTGCCGCACTCACTGCCGGTTCCGGGGGCAGGTAGCCGCACCCGCTGTTTTTTATGGCGTTTTTACGCCAGCGCCGGCCCTGCGGCATCGAACGTTTACGCCCCCCGGGAGGACGATACCGCTCCCGATCGGGGCGGCCGCCAAGGCGACACCGCCGTCCCGCCCTTCCACGCGGCGGCGGCCTGCGGGCAGCCGCCCGGACCCGAGGTTTCCCATGCCCGGCTGGCTTTCCCTGTTGTGCGGACTGGTGGCGCTGCTCGCCGCCGCCTACCTGCTGTACGCGGTCCTGCGCCCCGAGGCGTTCTGAGGAGCGCGCCATGACCGAAGCCCTTGTCATCCTGCTGGCCGGCATCGCCCTGGCCTGGCCGCTGGGCCTGTACCTGGCGCGGCTGATGCGCGGTACGCCGATGCGCATCGATCCGTTGTTCCGCTGGATCGAACAGCCGCTGTACCGGCTGCTGGGCGTGGACCCGGACCGCGCCATGTCCTGGCGCGGCTATGCCGGCGCCTTCCTGCTCAGCAACCTGGTGCTGGCCGTGCCCACGCTGGCCGTGTTCATGACCCAGGCCTGGCTGCCGCTCAACCCGGACCATGTTCCCAACCTGCGCTGGGACACCGCGCTGCATACGATGGTGTCGTTCCTGACCAACACCAACCAGCAGCATTACAGCGGCCAGGCGCAGCTGTCCTACCTGTCGCAGATGACCGCCATCACCGGCCTGCAGGTGGTCACGCCGATGATGGGCCTGGCGCTGGCGGTGGCCACGCTGCGGGCGCTGTTCGCCGGGGCGCGGGACACCGCCGACGCCGCGCGCGTCGGTGTCGGTGTCGGTGTCGGCGTCGGCAACTACTACGCCGACGTGGTGCGCCTGTGCCTGCGCTTCCTGCTGCCGCTGTGCCTGGCCTGGACGCTGCTGCTGACCTGGCAGGGCGTGCCTTCGACCCTGGCCGGCGGCCCGCAGGCCGTGCCGATCGATGCCGGTGCCGGCATGCAGGCGCAGAAGATCCCGCTGGGGCCGGTAGCGGCGATGGTCGCGACCAAGCAGCTCGGCGCCAACGGCGGCGGCTGGTACGGGCCCAACAGCAGCTTTCCGCTGGAAAACCCGACGCCGCTGTCCAACGCGCTGGAACTGGTCGGCATCGTGCTGGTCCCGATGGCGGTGGTCTTCATGATCGGCGCGTTCACCGGCCGGCGCCGGTTCGGCGCGCTGGTGTTCGGCTGCATGCTCGGCATGTCGCTGCTGTCCACCTTCGCCACGGTGTGGCTGGAAGGCCATGGCGCCAGCGCCGCCAGCCCGCTGCTGATGGAGGGCAAGGAAGTCCGCTTCGGCGCGGACGGCACCGCGCTGTGGGCCACGCTCACCACCCAGGTGCAGAACGGCTCGGTCAACGGCATGCAGGATTCGATGAGTCCGCTGGCCGGCATGGCGTCGCTGGTCAACATGCTGGTCGGCGCCATCTGGGGCGGCATCGGCTGCGGCCTGCAGCAGTTCCTGGTGTACCTGATGCTGGCGGTGTTCCTGGCCGGGCTGATGACCGGGCGTACCCCCGAGCTGTTCGGCCGCAAGCTGGAGACGCCGCAGGTACGCCTGCTCGCGGTGCTGGTGCTGCTGCAACCCATCACCCTGCTCGGCCTGAGCGCGCTGACGCTGGCCGTGCCCGGCCTGGCCGGCACCTCCAACCCCGGCTTCCACGGCATCACCCAGGTGTTCTACGAGTTCACCTCGGCCTATGCCAACAATGGCTCGGGATTCGAGGGCCTGGCCGACAACACCGTGTGGTGGAACCTGAGCTGCGCGCTGGTGCTGGCGCTGGGCCGCTACCCGGTCCTGCTGGTCCCGCTGGTCATCGCCGCGCAGCTGGCCGGCAAGCGCCAGGCGCCGCAGAGCGCCGGCAGCCTGCAGATCGAAACCCCGACCTTCGCCCTGACCCTGGTCTGCGTGATCGTCGTCCTCACCGTGCTGCAGTTCATGCCGGCCCTGGTCCTTGGCCCGGTGGCCGACCACCTGGGCCTGGCGCTGCAGGGAGCCTGACCGCCATGAATGCTTCCATGACCCCCCGTGTTTCACCGGCCGCCGCGCGCCGCCCCGCCCTGCTCGACGCCGCCGGCTGGCGGCGTGCGCTGCTGGAATCGGTACGCAAGCTTGCGCCGCCGCACCTGCTGCGCAACCCGGTGATGGCCATCGTCATGGCCGGCACCGTGCTGGCGCTGCTGCTTACCCTCGGCGGCAGCGCACCGCTGGGCTTCGGCCTGGCGGTCACCGCGATCCTGCTGTCGACGGTGCTGTTCGGCAATTTCGCCGAAGCCGTGGCCGAGGCGCGTGGCCGCGGCCAGGCCGCCTCGCTGCGGCGCGCACGCAGGGACCTGGTGGCGCGCCGCCTGGAGGCGCCGCGGATCGGCGCCGCCGAAAGCACGGTCGCGGCCGCCGAACTGCGTCCGGGCGACCACGTGATCGTGGCCGCCGGCGAATTCGTGCCGGCCGACGGCGAGATCGTGCAGGGCCTGGCCACCATCAACGAGGCGGCCGTCACCGGCGAGTCGGCACCGGTGCTGCGCGAGGCCGGTACCGACCGCTCCGGCGTGATCGGCGGCACCAAGGTGCTGTCCGACCAGATCGTGGTGCGCGTCACCGCCGAGCCGGGCCACAGCTTCCTGGACCGCATGATCGCGCTGGTGGAAGGCGCCAGCCGGCAGAAGACGCCGAACGAGATCGCGCTGAACCTGCTGCTGGCGGCGATGTCGCTGACCTTCCTGGTGGTGGTGGCGACGCTGCCGGCGATCGCCGGTGCCGTGGGCGTGTACCTGGATCCGCTGCTGCTGATCGCGCTGCTGGTGTGCCTGATCCCGACCACCATCGGCGGGCTGCTGCCGGCCATCGGCATCGCCGGCATGAACCGCGCGTTGCAGGCCAACGTGCTGGCCAAGTCCGGCAAGGCCGTGGAGGTGGCCGGCGACGTGGACGTGCTGCTGCTCGACAAGACCGGCACCATCACCCATGGCGACCGCCAGGCGGCGGCCTTCCATGCGCTGGCCGGCATCAGCGGCGACCAGCTGCGCGAGGCGGCGCTGCTGTCCTCGCTGGCCGACCCGACCCCGGAAGGCAGATCCATCGTGCGGCTGGCGCGCGAGCAGGGCTGCGCCACCGCTGAACCGGAGACGGCCGACTACCTCGCCTTCTCCGCGCAGACCCGCATGTCCGGCGTGGACCTGGCCGGCGGCCGCAGCATCCGCAAGGGCGCGGCCGATGCGATCACCGCGCATGTCCTGGCGCTGGGCGGCAACGTGCCCAACGAGCTGCAGGCGCGCGTGGACCAGGTCGCGCGCAGCGGCGCCACGCCGCTGGTGGTGTGCGAAGGCCGGCACGTGCTGGGCGTGGTCGAGCTGGCCGACGTGGTCAAGCACGGCATGCGCGAGAAGTTCGCGCAGTTGCGGTCGATGGGCATCCGCACGGTGATGATCACCGGCGACAACCCATTGACCGCCGCGGCCATCGCCGCCGAAGCCGGCGTGGACGACTACATCGCCCAGGCCCGGCCCGAGGACAAGCTGGCGCGCATCCGCAGCGAGCAGGCCGGCGGGCGGCTGGTGGCGATGGTCGGCGACGGCACCAACGACGCCCCCGCGCTGGCCCAGGCCGACATCGGCCTGGCGATGAACTCCGGCACGCAGGCGGCCAAGGAGGCCGGCAACATGGTCGACCTGGATTCGGATCCGGCCAAACTGCTGGCGGTGGTGGAAGTGGGCAAGCAGCAGCTGATCACCCGCGGCGCGCTGACCACCTTTTCGCTGGCCAACGATGTCTCCAAGTATTTCGCGATCCTGCCGGCGCTGTTCGCCGCAGCCATCCCGTCGATGGCCACGCTGGACGTGATGCGGCTGTCCAGCCCGCGCAACGCGGTGCTGGCGGCGCTGATCTTCAACGCGCTGGTGATCCCGGCCCTGATCCCGCTGGCGCTGCGCGGCGTGCGCTTCCGTCCAGCCACCGCCACCGCCCTGCTGCGCCGGAACATGCTGGTGTACGGCGTCGGCGGCGTGCTGCTGCCCTTCGCGGCCATCAAGGCCATCGACCTGCTTCTTGCCATGGTGTCCGGCGCATGAAATCCACGACCTCCCCTTCCCTCTGGCGCCCGGCCATCGGGCTGTCGCTGTTCGGCCTGGTCGGCGCCGGGCTGGCCTACGCCATCGTCGCGACCGGCATCGCCGCCGCCCTGTTCCCGGTACAGGCCGAAGGCAGCCTGGTCCGCGACGCCGACGGCACGGTGCGCGGTTCGCTGCTGCTGGCCCAGCCCTTCACCGGCGACGGCTATTTCCAGGCGCGGCCATCGGCCGCCGGTTACGACCCGATGGCCGCCGCCGGCAGCAACCTGGCGCGCAGCAATCGGCAACTGGCCCGGCGCGTGGACGAGGCCACGGCCGCCGTGGCCGCACGCGAACGGGTCGCGCCGGCGCAGGTACCGGGCGAGCTGGTGACCACGTCGGCCAGCGGGCTCGACCCGGAACTCCCGCCGGCGGCGGCGCGGCTGCAGGTGGCCCGCGTGGCGCGGGCGCGTGGCTGGCCGCCGCAGCGCGTGCAGGCGCTGCTGGACAGCCACCTGCAGGAACGCCAATGGGGCGTGTTCGGGCAGCCGCGGGTCAACGTGGTCGCGCTGAACCGCGCCCTGGATGCCGCCGCGCATGCGCCTTGATGCCGCACATGCCGGCCGCGGCGCACAATCGCGGCCATGAACGATTCCCGCAGCCGCCAGGCCGACGCGCTGGCCGAAAGCCTGCAACGCGAAGCCGGCGGCAAGCTGACGGTGTTCCTCGGCGCCGCGCCGGGCGTCGGCAAGACCTTCGCCATGCTCACCCGCGCGCAGGAGCAGTTGCGCCGCGGCGTGGACGTGGTGGCGGCCGTGGTGGAAACGCACGGCCGCGACGACACCGCCGCGCTGTTGCGCGGGCTGCCGGCGACCGCGCTGTGCCAGGTCGACTACCGCGGCCACCACCTGCAGGAGATGGACCTGGACGCGGTGCTGGCGCGGCGCCCGGCGCTGGTCCTGGTCGACGAACTGGCCCACCGCAACGCGCCCGGCAGCCGCCATGAGCGGCGCTGGCAGGACGTGATGGAACTGCTCGATGCCGGCATCGACGTGTGGACGACCCTCAACATCCAGCACCTGGAAAGCCTCAACGACGTGGTGATGCGCATCACCGGCGTGCGCGTGGGCGAGACCGTGCCGGACGTGGTGTTCGACCGCCTGCACGACATCGTGCTGGTCGACCTGCCGCCCCGCGAGCTGATCGAGCGCCTGCGCCAGGGCAAGGTGTACGTGCCCGAACAGGCGGCGCAGGCCCTGCAGGCGTTTTTCTCGCCGGCCAACCTCACCGCGCTGCGCGAGCTGGCGATGCAGGAGGCCGCCGACCGCGTCGACAGCAGCCTGCGCGAGGCCCGCGCGGCGCGCGGCGAAGGCAACCTGCCGCTGCGGCGGCGCGTGCTGGTCGCCATCGACGGCGGCGGCCAGAGCGAATACCTGGTGCGCGTGGCGCGGCGCATCGCCGAACGCCGCGATGCGCCATGGACGGTGGTGACGGTCCAGCACCGCCGCCACGACGAGGCCACCCGCCGCGAGATCGACGCCGCGTTTGCGCTGGCGCGCCGGCTGGGCGGCGACGCCGAACTGCTGCATGGGCCGGGCATCGCCGACGCGCTGCTGGATTACGCCGCGCACAACGCCGTTTCCACCCTGGTGCTGGGCCGCACGCGCGAACGCCCGCTGGCGCGGCTGTTCAACCAGACCCTGACCCAGCAGTTGATCCAGCGCGGCGCGCACTATGAGATCACCATCATCAGCACGCCGCAGGCGCGGGCCAGCGCGCGCCGGGCGCGGTTGTCGCTGGACCCGGGAAACTGGGGCCGGGACGCGGGGCTGGCGCTGCTGGCCACCGCCGTGGCCTGCGCGGCGGCATGGCTGGGCGAGCGCTGGATCGGCCTGAGCGACCTGGCGATGGTGTTCATCGTCGCGGTGGTGCTGGTGGCCGCGCGCACGCGCATGGGCGCGGCGGTGCTGGCGGCCACGTTGTGTTTCCTGGCCTACAACTTCTTCTTCATCGCACCGCGCTTCACCTTCGCCATCAACGCGCGCCAGGGCGTGATCACCGTCTTCCTGTTCCTGGCCGCGGCGCTGGTGGCCGGGCGGCTGGCGTCGCGGCTGCGCATGCAGGTGGTGGCGCTGCGCGCGGCCAACCGCCACGCCAACGTGCGCCAGGCGCTGGGCCGGCGACTGGCCAGCGCGGTCGACAACGCGCAGGTGGCGCATGCCGGCCGGGTCGCGCTGGAGCAGGCGCTCGATGCGCCGGCCTGGGTACGGGTGGCGCACGACACCAGCACCGGCGGCAGCGCGGCGCCGGGCGATACCGACCTGGCCGCGGCCGACTGGGCGCTGCGCCACGGGCAGGCGGCCGGCCGCTTCACCGATACGCTGGCCGGCGCCGACTGGTGGTTCCTGCCGCTGCTGGACGGCGAAGGGCATGGCATCGGCGTGGCCGGCCTGCGCTTCGACCGCCAGTACCCACGGCTGGCGCCGGAGCAGCGGCAACTGGCCGAGGCCATGGCCGACGACATCGCCCAGGCGGCGCTGCGCACGCGGCTGGTCGCCGACCTGGAAACCGCGCACCTGCACAACGAGACCGAGCGCCTGCGCTCGGCCCTGCTGTCGTCGGTATCGCACGACCTGCGTTCGCCGCTGGCGGCGATGATCGGTTCGGCCGGCAGCCTGTCTAGCTATGCCGACGCCATGGACGCCGGCGACCGCCGCGCCCTGCTCGATACCATCGTGGTCGAAGGCGAACGCCTGGACCGCTACATCCAGAACCTGCTGGACATGACCCGGCTCGGCCACGACGGGCTCAAGCTGAGCCGCGACTGGATCGGCGTGGACGAGCTGATCGGTTCGGCGGCGCGGCGCCTGCAGCGCTACCAGCCGGAAACGGTGTTGAAGCTGGACATCCCGCACGACCTGCCGCCGATCTGGGTGCACCCGGCGCTGGTCGAGCAGGCGGTGTTCAACGTGATGGAAAACGCGGCCAGGTTCTCGCCGCCGGGCGTGGCGGTGGAAGTGCGCGCGCGCCTGCACGACGGCGAACTGTGCATCGAGGTGATCGACGAGGGACCGGGCATTCCCGATGCCGAGCGCACCCGCATCTTCGACATGTTCTACAGCGTGGAGCGCGGCGACCGCGGCCGCCAGGGCACCGGCCTGGGCCTGGCCATCTGCCAGGGCATGATCGGCGCGCACGGCGGCCACGTCGAAGCGCTGCCCGGCCGCGACGGACGCGGTACGCTGGTGCGCATGAGCCTGCCCCTGCTCCAGCCCCATCCGGAGAGCCCGCGCGACGATGGCTGATGCGCCCGCCATTCCGCCGGCGCGCGTGCTGGTGATCGACGACGAGGTGCAGATCCGCCGCTTCCTCGACATCTCGCTGCGCGCGCAGGGCTACGCCACCGGCCAGGCCGCCAGCGGCGGCGAGGGGCTGCGCAGGCTGGCCGAGGAAGGCGCCGACCTGGTGATCCTGGACATCGGCCTGCCCGACATGGAGGGCCACCAGGTGCTGGCCGAGCTGCGCCAGTGGAGCCAGATACCGGTGATCATGCTCAGCGTGCGCGCCGGCGAGGCGGAGAAGGTACGGGCGCTGGACAACGGCGCCAACGACTACGTCACCAAGCCGTTCGGCACCCAGGAACTGATGGCGCGCGTGCGCGCCCTGCTGCGCAGCCGCAGCGCCGATGGCGAAGGCCAGGTGCCGCTGTTCGACGACGGCCACCTGCGCATCGACCTGGCGCGCCGCGAGGTGCGCGTGGATGGTGCGGCGGTGGCGCTGACCCGCAAGGAGTACGCGCTGCTGGCGCTGTTGCTGCGCAACGCCGGGCGCGTGGTCACTCAGCCGCAGATCCTGCAGGAGGTCTGGGGCCCGAGCCATCGCCACGACACGCACTACCTGCGCATCCTGGTCGGCCGGCTGCGGCACAAGCTGGGCGACTCGGCGCTGGACTCGCGCTATCTGTTCACCGAACCCGGCGTCGGCCTGCGCTTCCACGCCACGTAGCGCCGGTCCGCGCGGCGGGGAAGCCGCGCCCCATCAAGGCGGAAGGCCGCCCGCGCATCGCACGGACGGCCTTCCACGGTGCGGTCATCGCCGCTGTCAGAAGCCCGGTTCGGTACCCACCGGCAGCACCTGCCGCAGCTGGTCGCGGAACAGGCCCTTGATCCTCTCCAGCGCGGCTTCGTCGTCCGCCTCGAAGCGCAGCACCAGCACCGGCGTGGTGTTGGACGCGCGCACCAGGCCCCAGCCGTCGGGGAAGTCGGCGCGCAGGCCGTCGATGGTGGAGATGCGGGCGCCGGCGAACGGCGAATCCTCGGCCTGCGCCGCGGCCACCACCAGCGCCACCTGCGCGTGCTGGGTGCCCTCGGCCACCGCCACCTTCAGCTCCGGCGTGGAGACCGCGTCGGGCAGTTCGTCGAACACTTCGGACGGGTCTTCCTCGCGCTGGGCCAGGATCTCCAGCAGGCGCGCGGCCGCGTACAGGCCGTCGTCGAAGCCGTACCAGCGTTCCTTGAAGAAGAAGTGGCCGCTCATCTCGCCGGCCAGTTCGGCGTCGGTCTCGCGCATGCGCGCCTTGATCAGCGAATGCCCGGTCTTCCACATCATCGGGCTGCCGCCGTTGCGCAGGATGTAGTCCGAGAGCCTGCCGGTGCACTTGACGTCGTAGATCACCATCGCGCCGGGGTTGCGCGCCAGCACGTCGGCGGCGAACAGCATCAGCAGGCGGTCGGCGAACACGATCCGGCCCTGCTTCGTCACCACGCCAAGGCGGTCGCCGTCGCCGTCGAAGGCGATGCCGAGGTCGGCGTCGAAACGCTGGACCATCTGCACCAGGTCCTCGAGGTTGTGCGGCTCGCTCGGGTCCGGGTGGTGGTTGGGGAACTGCCCGTCCACCTCGCAGTACAGCGGGATCACCTCGGCGCCGATGGCTTCCAGCAGCTGCGGCGCGACCGCGCCCGCCACGCCGTTGCCGGCATCGGCCACCACCTTGAGCGGGCGGTCCAGCTGCACGTCGTCGGCGATGCGCTGCACGTAGTCGGCGATGACCTCGCGCTGCTGCAGGCCGCCCGGCGCATCGGCGCGCTGCAGGCGGCCTTCGGCGATGCGCCGGTACAGGTCGGTGATGGCCTCGCCGGACAGCGTTTCGCCGCCGATGACGATCTTGAAGCCGTTGTAGTCCGGCGGGTTGTGGCTGCCGGTCACCGCCACGCAGCTGCCCGCGCGCAGGTGGTAGGCGGCGAAATACACCACCGGCGTCGGCGCCATGCCGATGTCGATGACGTCGCAGCCGGCGCGGCGCAGGCCGTCGACCAGCCCGGCCGCCAGCTCGGGGCCGGACAGGCGGCCGTCGCGGCCCACCACCACCTCGCGCAGGCCCTGCGCCTGCATCTGGCTGCCGATGGCCTGGCCGATCAGCGCAGCCACGGCCGGGGTCAGCTCGCTGCCCACCACGCCACGGATGTCGTAGGCGCGGAAAATGCCGGGCGCCACCGCGGCGATGTCCACCGCCGGCGCCGCCGGCTCGTCGCCGGCCTCGCGCCCGCGCGCGCTGGCCGCCACCGGCAGCGGTTCCTGCGCCAGCGCCTCGCTCAGGGTGACGCCATCGTCGGCGGCCGGCGCTTCGCCGCCGCGGCGCAGCGCCGGCAGGCGCAGGCGCTTGCGGCCGACCAGCAGCAGCACCGCCGTCGCCAGCATCAGCAGCGCGACGGTGGCGCTGGCCACCGTGCCCAGGCCCAGCGGGCCTTCGGAGGTATCGGGCAGTTCCGCCACCACGCGCAGGCCGGTGTCGGCCACGGGCCGCGCCAGCGCGTCGGCACCGTTGCCCAGCGCGGCGTTGCCGCGGCGCAGAACGGTGAAATTGCCCTGGCGCAGGCCAAGGAAGGCGGCATCGGGCGACTCCAGCGCATCGAACACCGCGCTCAGCCGGGTCAGCGGCTGCCGTACGTAGGCGACCGCCGGCCGGTCCTGCAACCGCACCGGCGCGGCCAGGCCCAGGCGCGGCCCGTTGCCGTCGCGCACCACGCGCGCGACCGGCCTGCCTTCGCTCATCGCCAGCTCCAGCAGCGCCAGCCGCGAATAGCCGAACGCGGCCGGGTCGGCGTAGGCGTCGGACAAGGCGCCGTCATGCACCTGCGCGTCGTCCACGCCGCTCCATTTCTCGCGCAGCGCCGATGCCGCGGCGGTGGCGTCGCCCTGGCCCAGGGCGGCCTTGACCGGTTCCAGCTCGAGCTGGCGGGAAAACTGCGCGGTCTGCGCGGTGATGGCCTTGTGCAGCTCGTCCACCCCCCGGTCGCGCGCCTGCTCCAGGCGGGCGCCGGTGCCGGCCTGCTGCCACTGCGCGAAGGCGCTCCAGCCGAACCAGCCGGCCAGCAGCACCGCCAGCAACGGTGTCGAACGGCCGAACGCCGGGCGCCGGCTTTCGTTCCCTTGGCTCATCGTGCGTTTCCCCTGTCAGCGCACTCCGGTGTGGCCGAATCCACCCGTTCCACGCGCACTGTCGACGAAAGTATCCACCACCTGCAAGCTCACGCGGGCGATGGGCAGGACAACCAGCTGGGCGATGCGGTCGCCCGGTTCGATGGTGAACGGCTCGCGGCCGCGGTTCCACACGCTGATCAGCAGCGGCCCCTGGTAATCGGCGTCGATCAGGCCGGTGCCGTTGCCCAGCACGATGCCGTGGCGGTGGCCCAGCCCGGAGCGCGGCAGCACCACCGCGCACAGGCCGGGGTCGGCGACATGGATGGCGATGCCGCTGGGCAGCAGCGCCGCATCGCCGGGTTCCAGCGTCATCGGCGCCTCGATCGCCGCGCGCAGGTCCATGCCGGCGCTGGCCTCGGTGGCATAGGCCGGCAGCGGCCAGACATCGCCGAAACGCGGGTCCAGCAGCTTCACCTGCAGCGGCTGCAGGGCGGTGTCCGTCTTCATGCGTCCAGTCTCTCCGCGATCAGGTCCAGCAGTTGTTCGGCCAGCTGCGTCTTGGCGGTGCCGGGGAACACGCGGTGGCCGTCGTTCCAGTAGGCGGTGGCCGCGTTCTGGTCGCTCTCGAAACCGCCGCCGGCGATGCCGACCTGGTTGGCGATGATCAGGTCCAGGTGCTTGTCGGCGAGCTTGCCGCGCGCGTACTTCTCCACGTCGTGGGTCTCGGCGGCGAAGCCGACCACCAGCTTCAGCATCTGCTCCTGCGCGGCCACCTCGGCCAGGATGTCCGGGGTGCGCACCAGTTCCAGGGTCAGGGTCTGGCTGCCGGCGGTCTTCTTCAGCTTCTGCTGCGCCACCTGGCGCGGCGTGTAGTCGGCCACCGCGGCGGCGCCGATGTAGATGTCGGCCGGCAGCGCGGCCAGCACCGCCTCGCGCATCTGCGCGGCCGAGCGCACGTCCACCCGCTGCACGCCGGGCGGCGTCGGCAGCTGCACCGGTCCGCTGACCAGCACCACCTGCGCGCCGCGGCGCGCCGCGGCCGCCGCCAGCGAATAGCCCATCTTGCCGCTGGAGCGGTTGCCGACGTAACGCACCGGGTCCAGGTCCTCATAGGTGGGGCCGGCGCTGATCAGCACGCGCATGCCCTGCAGCCGGCCGGGCGCGGCCGGCGCGCCGGGAGCGGCATTGCCGGCCAGCGCGGCGACGATGGCCTCCGGCTCGCTCAGCCGGCCGGGGCCGGATTCGCCCTCGGCCAGCGGGCCGTCCTCCGGCCCGACCACCTGCGCGCCGCGCTCGCGCAGCAACGCGATGTTGGCCTGGGTGGCCGGGTGCAGCCACATGCGGTGGTTCATCGCCGGGCACACGGTCAGCGGCGCGGTCGTGGCCAGGCACAGCGTGCTGACCAGGTCGTCGGCATGGCCGTGCGCCAGCCGCGCCAGCAGGTCGGCGGTGGCCGGCGCGATGACGACACGGTCGGCCCAGCGCGCCAGTTCGATATGGCCCATGGCCTGTTCGGCGGCGCTGTCCCACAGCGTGGTGCGGACCGGCTGGCCGGACAGGGCCTGGAAACTCAGCGGCGTGACGAACTGCTGGGCGCCATCGGTCATCGCCACCTGCACGCTGGCGCCGGCGTCGCGCAGACGGCGCACCAGTTCCAGCGATTTATAGGCGGCGATGCCGCCGCCGACGCACAGCAGCAGCTTCTGTCCGTCCAGCGGCCGGGACGGCGCATGGACACTGTGGGGAAGGCCGGTCACTTGGGAAATCCTAGCTGCACAAGAATCTTTAGCTTACCCGAAGGGTTGGTGACGACTTATTACCTTGCGCACTGTGCGCGGTCACCCTGTGGCCATGCACATCCGCCACTGGCCCCGCTCCGAACGCCCCCGCGAAAAGCTGCTGGCACGTGGTGCCCGCGGTCTTTCCGACGCGGAGTTGCTGGCGATCTTCCTGGGCTCGGGCCTGCGCGGCCACGATGCGATACGGACCGCCCGCGAGATGCTGCACGCACACGGCTCGCTGCGGCAGCTGATGGACCTCGGCCCACGCGAGCTGATGCGGGTGCCGGGGCTGGGCCTGGCCCGCGCCTGCCGGCTGGCCGCAGCGCTGGAACTGGGCCAGCGCCACCTGGCCGCCGACCTGGAACGGGGCACCCCCCTGACCGACCCGGACTCGGCCGGCCGCTATTTCGTCCAGCGGCTGCGGCCCCAGCCCCACGAGGTCTTCGCCGCCCTGTTCCTGGACACCCGGCACCGGGCGCTGGCCTTCGAGGAACTGTTCCACGGCACCATCGACAGCACCGAGGTCTACCCGCGCGAACTGGTGCGCAGGGGGCTGGCCCACAATGCCGCGGCGGTCATCGTGGGCCACAACCACCCTTCGGGCAGCGCCGAGCCCTCGGCGGCCGACCGCGCCGTCACGCTGCGCCTGCGCGATGCGCTGTCCCTGGTGCAGATCCGGCTGCTGGACCATTTCGTCATCGGCGACGGCCTGCCGGTGTCCCTGGCGGCCCGTGGCTGGATGTAGCGGCAGTGCGGCCCGCCTACCCCGGCCGGTCCCTGTCGCGAAGCAGCGGGCTGGGCCGGTGCCGGAGCGCGCCATGGCAGCAGGCGCAGGCCCGCCGACGCGCGCCCGCTTCGCCAGAGCGGCCCGCAGGCCGGTCCTGCACCCCGCGTTGACGTCGCTGACCGGCGCGCCGGCCCTGGAAGCAGCCACCCCGCCGGTCGGGTAAAATGCGCAGTTCCGCGCTCCAAGCAGACAGTCACGTGAAATCCCTACTCCGCGCCCTGATAGGCCAAGGCATCGAAGCCTTGCGCGCCAATGGCACCCTGCCTGCCGACACCCTGCCGCCGGATTTCGTGGTCGAACGGCCCAAGACCCGCGACCATGGCGACTTCGCCACCAACGCCGCGATGCTGCTGGCCAAGGCCGCGCGCAGCAATCCGCGCGCCGTGGCGCAGGCGCTGGTCGCGGCACTGCCGCCCAGCGACGACGTCGCCAGCGTCGAGATCGCCGGCCCGGGCTTCATCAACTTCAAGCTGGCGCCGGTGGCCTTCCAGCGCGAGGTGGCCAGCGTGCTGCGCGAAGGCGCCGACTACGGCCGCAACCTGGGCGGCAACGGCCGCAGCGTCGGCGTGGAATACGTCTCGGCCAACCCGACCGGCCCGCTGCATGTCGGCCACGGCCGCGCCGGCGCCATCGGCGACTGCATCGCCCGCGTGCTGGAAGCCAACGGCTGGAACGCCAAGCGCGAGTTCTACTACAACGACGCCGGCGTGCAGATCGAAAACCTGGCCCGCTCGGTGCAGGCCCGCGCGCGCGGCTTCAAGCCGGGCGACGAGCAGTGGCCCGCCGAGGCCTACAACGGCGAATACATCGCCGACGTCGCCAAGGCCTACCTGCTCGGCCAGACCGTCGAACTGGAAGGCAGCCAGGTGGTCGGTGCCGGCGATGCCGAGGACATCGAGGCCATCCGCCGCTTCGCCGTGGCCTACCTGCGCAACGAGCAGAACCAGGACCTGGCCGCGTTCGGCGTGGATTTCGACATCTACTTCCTGGAAAGCTCGCTGTACAAGGACGGCAAGGTCGCCGAGGCGGTGGACCAGCTGGTCGCCTCCGGCCACACCTACGAGGAAGGCGGCGCGCTGTGGCTGCGCTCGACCGATTTCGGTGACGACAAGGACCGCGTGATGCGCAAGTCCGACGGCACCTACACCTACTTCCTGCCGGACGTCGCCTACCACCTGAGCAAGTGGCAGCGCGGCTACGAACGCGCCATCACCGAACTGGGCGCCGACCACCACGGCTCGCTGGCGCGCGTGCGCGCCGGCCTGCAGGCGCTGGGCGTGGGCATTCCGCAGGGCTGGCCGGAATACGTGCTGCACCAGATGGTGACGGTGATGCGCGGCGGCGAGGAAGTGAAGCTGTCCAAGCGCGCCGGCAGCTACCTGACCCTGCGCGACCTGATCGACGAAGTCGGCAGCGATGCCGTGCGCTGGTTCCTGATCGCGCGCAAGCCCGATTCGCAGCTGACCTTCGACATCGACCTGGCCCGCCAGCAGAGCAACGACAACCCGGTGTTCTACGTGCAGTACGCGCATGCCCGCGTCTGCTCGCTGCTGCGCCAGGCGCAGGAAAAGGGCCTGGATTACGACCAGGCGCAGGGCCTGGCCGCACTGGCGCAGCTGGACGACGCCGCTTCGCTGGAGCTGATGAACGAAATCTCGCGTTACCCGGAAGTGGTCGAAGCCGCCGGCGCGTCGCTGGAACCGCACCTGGTCGCGCAGTACCTGCGTGAATTGGCGCACGCCTTCCACACGTGGTATCACGGGACGCCGGTGCTGGTGGACGATGCCGCCACCCGCAACGCCCGGCTCGCCCTCGCCGGCGCGGCGCGGCAGACGCTCGCCAACGGCCTGGGCCTGTTGGGCGTGAGCGCACCGGAAAAGATGTAAGCAAGGAGACGTTGCAGAAATGGCAGCACGACGCGGCAAGAGCCAGGCCAGGCGCAACAGCGGCAACGGAACGCCCGGCTGGGTATGGCTGGTCGCCGGCGCGGCGATCGCGGCCGTGGTGTTCCTGGCCGCCCCGAACCTGTTCAAGAAGGAGGGCGACGGCTTCCTGCGCGTAGGCCCGCAGCCCAACCCGGACGCGCAGCCGGCGCCGGTCGCCGATGCCGACCTCGATGCCGGCGCGGACCTGCCGCGCCCGGCCGCGCGCGAAGTTGCGCAACCGGCGGAAAAGCCGGCGCCGACCCAGTACGACTTCTACACCCTGCTGCCGGGCAAGGAAGTGCAGATGTCCGACGCCGAACTGGCCGCCAGCGCCCGCGCCGAGGAACAGCGCCGCGCCCAGGCCGCGCGTGCGGCGCAGACCAGCGAAGCCCAGCGCGCGCAGGCCGCCCTGGAAGGGCGCCCGGTTCCGGCCGCCGCCGCGCCGCTGCCCGCGCCGATCAGCGAGGCGCCGCGCCAGGCGGTGGCCGGCGAAAGCGCGCCCGCACGCACGGCTCCGGCCACCACGGCGCCCGCGGCCGCAGCGGACAGCGCGCCGAAGCGGCCGGAAGCGGCGGCACCGGCGACCGCCGCCACCAGCGACAACGTCCGCTACATCCTCCAGGCCGGCGCCTTCGGCGCCTCCGGCGATGCCGAGGCGACCAAGGCCAAGCTGGCGATGATGGGCCTGGCCGCGCGCGTCGAATCGGCGCAGATCAACGGCAACACCGTCTACCGCGTGCGCATGGGCCCCTACGGCACCGCCAGCGAACTGGCCGAGGCCAAGGCCAAGCTCAACGGCAGCGGCCTGCAGGCCATGGCGATCAAGGCGCAGTAACACCGCTTTGGCGGTGTTACCCCAAGGTTTGCGCGGCAAACCTTGGGCCCCATGCCCGTTTTTTCCACAACCCCGCGCCTGTCGGCGCGCCCCCTTGACTCAAGGGGGCTGTGGCTCCGGTTGGAGCATCGTGGTGCGGGCTCGTCCCGCACGGGTTGGGGATGCGTCATGTCGGTCATTCCGCATCCATCGGCGCCCGGGCGCCGCGAAGGTGCGAAAATCGACGGCCCCTTGCCCTGGAAATCCGTCATGTCCAAGACCGCCCTGATCACTGGCGCCACGTCCGGCTTCGGTGCCGCCGCCGTCCGTCGTTTCGCCGGTGCCGGCTGGAAGGTGATCGCCACCGGCCGTCGCGCCGCGCGCCTGCAGCCGCTGGTGGACGAGTTCGGCGCGGACACCGTGCACGCCGCGGCTTTCGACATCCGCGACAACGCGGCGATGGAAGCGGCGCTGGCGGCGTTGCCCGCGCCGTTCCGCGGCATCGACCTGCTGGTCAACAACGCCGGGCTGGCGCAGGGCACCGCCGCCGCGCAGCACGCCAGCCTGGAAGACTGGCGCACGATGATCGACACCAACGTCACCGCCCTGGTCACCCTCACCCACCGCCTGCTGCCGCTGCTGATCGAGCGCCGTGGCGCGATCATCAACATCAGCTCCACCGCGGCGATCTACCCGTATCCGGGCGGCAATGCCTACGGCGGTACCAAGGCCTTCGTCAGCCAGTTCTCGCTGGGCCTGCGCGCCGACCTGCACGGCACCGGCGTGCGCGTGACCGCGATCGAGCCGGGCATGGCCGAAACCGAGTTCACCCTGGTGCGCACCCACGGCAACCAGGCCGCGTCGGACCAGCTCTACAAGGGCGCCAACCCGATGACCGCGCAGGACATCGCCGAGCAGATCTTCTGGGTCGCCACCCTGCCGCCGCACCTCAACGTCAACCGCCTGGAACTGATGCCGGTGAGCCAGTCGTTCGCCGGCTTCCAGGTCGCGCGCGGGAGCTGAGGCCGGCGGCGCTCAGCCCAGCGGTTCGTCCGACAGGTAGGTGTAGCCGGTGAGGCCGGCTTCCAGCGCCGCGTCCAGCTCGGCCGCGCGCCCGGCCGGCAGGCCGGCGGCGGCCACGCGCTGGCGGTAGGCCGCGCGCAGCTCGTCCAGCCGGTAGCCGACGTAGTCGAGCATCACGTCGGTGGTGTCGCCGCGGCGCTGCTGGGCGATGCGGTAGCCGCTGCCGTCGACGGTGACTTCCACCGCGTCGGTGTCGCCGAACAGGTTGTGGATGTCGCCGAGGATCTCCTGGTAGGCGCCGACCAGGAAGAAGCCGATGCGATAGCTCTCGCCGTGGCGCAGCGCGTGCAGCGGCAGCGAGCTGTCCAGGCTCTCGTTCTCGACGTAGGTCTTGACCATGCCGTCCGAGTCGCAGGTCATGTCGGCGATCACGCCGCGGCGCTGCGGGCGCTCGTCCAGGCGCTCGATCGGCACGATCGGGAACACCTGGTCGATCGCCCAGGCATCGGGGATCGATTCGAACACGCTGAAGTTGACGAAGTACTTGTCGACCAGGCGGTCGTTCAGTTCGTCCAGCGCCGGGCGATGGCTCTTCTCGTCGTAGCTCAGGCGCGCGCGCACGCCGTTGGCGATGGCATAGAACAGGTCGTCGATGCGCGCGCGCTGCGGCAGGTCGATCTGGCCCAGCGCGTAGGCGCTCAGGCCTTCGGCATGGAAATGCTGGGCCTCCTGGAACAGTTCCACCGCCGGGCGCTGGTCCAGTTCATCATGGATCTCGCGCAGGTGGCGGATCGCCGCCGGCTCGTCGTCATGCGCTTCCGGCACGCGGCCTTCGGCGGCCTGCTCCACTTCCGACACATTGGCGATCAGCACCGCGTGGTGCGCGGTCATCGCGCGGCCGCACTCGGTGACGATGCGCGGCTGCGGCAGGCCGTGGGCCTCGCAGGCCTCGGCCAGCGGCTGCACGATGTTGCTGGCGTAGGAGTTGAGCCCGTAGTTGATCGAGCAGTAGCTGCGCGAGCGGGTGCCTTCGTAGTCGATGCCCAGGCCGCCGCCGACGTCGACGTGGCTGATCTTCGCGCCCAGACGCGAAAGCTCAATGAAGTAGCGGGTGGCCTCGCGCATGCCGTTGGCGATGTCGCGCACGTTGCTGATCTGGCTGCCCATGTGGAAGTGCAGCAGGTTCAGGCAGTCGGCGTACTCGGTGTCGCGCAGCGACTTCCACAGGTCCAGCAGCTGGCGCGGCGACAGCCCGAACTTGGCCTTGTCGCCGCCGCTGTTCTGCCACTTGCCGGCGCCCAGCGAGGCCAGGCGCATGCGCACGCCGATGCCCGGCTTCACGTCCAGCGCGCGGGATTCCTCCAGCACCAGCTTCAGCTCGGACGGCTTCTCGATGACGATGAAGGTCTGCAGGCCCAGCTTGCGGCCGATCAGCGCCAGGCGGATGTACTCGCGGTCCTTGTAGCCGTTGCAGACGATCAGCCCGCCCGGGCGCGACAGCGCCAGCACGGCCATCAGTTCCGGCTTGGAACCGGCCTCCAGGCCGAAGCCCTCACCGTGGTGGCTGGCCAGGGTGCCGGCCACGCCGCGGTGCTGGTTGACCTTGATCGGGTACACGGCGGTGTAGCCGCCGGTGTAGTCCCAGTCGCGCTGGGCCTGGGCGAAGGCGGCCTGCAGCTTGCCCAGGCGCTGGCCCAGGATGTCCGGGAAGCGCACCAGCAGCGGCAGCTTGGCGCCGGCGGCGCGGGCCGAATCGACGATCTCCGGCAGCGACACGGCCGGGCCCTGCGCGCCGGTGGGGCGCACCACGACGTGCCCGGCGGCATCGACATCGAAATAACCGTCGGACCAGTGCGGGATCGAATAGGTCTTGCGGGCCTGGTCGAGGGACCAATCGCTCATCGGCGTAGCAACTCTCGGCTGTGGATAAGAAAGGCGCGCATTCTAACGCCTGCGGGGCAAGGGTCCGTTACAATCCGCGCCCGCGCCTTCAGGCCCCTCTCCCCGCCGGGAGGGGCTGGGGTGAGGATACGGGCGAAGCCTCGCGGCGTTTGATCGCACCAGGTTTCGCCCGCACCCTCCTCCGGCGCTTCGCGCCACCTTCTCCCGGGGGGAGAAGGAACAGCCCTTCCTCCCAGGAGCATCGCCATGACCAACAACGAAAACTGGTACATCGAACATTTCCAGCCGACCGGCTCGGCCATCGGTTTCCGCATCACCGGCAAGCTGGACGAAGTGCAGTCGCCGTTCCAGAAGATCGAGATCTATGACAGCACCGACTGGGGCAAGCTGATGGTCATCGACGGCGCCATGATGCTGACCACCAGGGACAACTTCTTCTACCACGAGATGATCAGCCACCCGGTGCTGTTCACCCACCCGAACCCGAAGCGCGTGGTCATCATCGGCGGCGGCGACTGCGGCACCCTGCGCGAGGTGCTCAAGCACCCGGGCGTGGAAAGCGCCACCCAGTGCGACATCGACGAGCAGGTCACGCGCATGGCCGAGAAGCACTTCCCCGAACTGTGCGAATCCAACGGCGACGCCCGCGCCGAACTGCTGTTCGACGACGGCGTGGCCTACATGGCCAACTGCGCCCCGGGCAGCGTGGACGTGGTGATCGTGGACTCCACCGACCCGGTCGGCCCGGCCGAGGGCCTGTTCAACAAGGCCTTCTTCGAGAGCTGCTTCCGCGCGCTGAAGGACGACGGCCTGCTGGTGCAGCAGAGCGAATCGCCGCTGGCGCTGCTGGACCTGATCAAGGACATGCGCGCGGAAATGGGCAAGGCCGGCTTCCAGTCGTTCAAGACCCTGCCGTTCCCGCAGCCGTGCTACCCGACCGGCTGGTGGTCGGTGACCGTGGCCAGCAAGCAGGCCGGTTTCGGCTTCGGCTTCCGCCAGCAGGACGCAGCCGCCAAGCCGTTCGACACGCTGTACTACACCGCCCCGCTGCACACCGGCGTGCTGGTCAGCCCGCCGTTCGTGGCCAGGGCGCTGGGCGAGTAAGCCCACGCCACATCGCCGTGCCGTACCCCAACCCCGCGCCGGCTGCCGGCGCGGGGTTTTCATTGTTCCTCCTCGTGCGGTGCGCCCCACCCCCGTCGGGGCCTCCTTCCTGCCGGGTGCAGCCATCTGCACGGCCCGACACCTCGTCCAAAGCAGAGCCCGGGCAACGCCGCACGATTGCTTGACTACAACTGTAGTCAACCGCTAGTTTGGGGCGAATTCCCACTGAGGTCGGTCAATGCGCCCCATTCCCTGGGTGTCTGGTGTCGTCTTGCTGATGTGCAGCGCCGTCGCCCTGGCGAACCCGTCCCTCCCCGCCGATGAACTGCGCCGTCTGGCCGACAGCTACGCGGACCACCGTGGCTTCAATGGCACGGTGCTGGTGGCACGGGGGGACCAGGTGCTGCTGCGCGCCGCCTATGGCCAGGCCAATGTTGAAGGGGCCACGCCCAACCGGGTGGACGGGCGCTATCGGGTCGGTTCACTGAGCAAACCGCTGGTCGCCACGCTCGCCATGCAGTTGATCGAACAGGGCAAGCTGCGGTCGGAGGGGACCCTGGGCGAATACCTGCCGGCGCTCTATGCCGGCACGCCCGCCGCAGGCGTGACGGTGGCCCAGCTGCTCAGCCACACCTCGGGGCTTGCCGACGTTCCCGGGCGCTACACCGACCCGTGGTGGCAGACGGCCGCGCGCCGAAGCTACGCGCCGATGGACTTCGCGCGGGAGTGGATCAAACCGACCCTGCTGGAGAACCCGGGCCAGCAGTGGCGATACAACAACAACGGCTTCTTCCTGCTCGGCCTGCTGATCGAACAGGCAACGGGGAAGCCGCTTGCGGACAACCTGCAGGAGCGGATCTTCGCGCCGGCCGGCATGGCGTCCAGCGGTCTCTTCAACGGCAGGTCGGTGCTGGAGCGGTTCGCCGAAGGCTACGCCCGCACCGAGGAGGGCAGCCTGGTGCACCCGCAGTGGATCGACCCGAGCGTGTCGTTCGCGGCGGCGGGCATCTACACCACGGTCGATGACCTCTACCGCTTCGACCGGGCGCTATACGGCGAGCGCCTGCTGGGCCATGACATGCGACGGCAGATGCTGACGACGCAGGCCTCCAACTATGGATTCGGGTGGAACATCGACAACTGGACCCTGGCCGATGGCAGCAGGCTGCAGGTCGTTTCCCACACCGGCAGCGTGCCGGGCTACCAGAGCTACTACCTGCGGTCCGAGTCGCAGGAGGACTGCGTCATCATCCTGGACAACTTCTGGCAGGGCTCGCTCGTGGTGGCGATGGGCCAGGACCTCATGGAGGTTCTCAACGGCAAGCCGATGCAGCCGGTAAAGCGGAGCCTGGACGACCTGCTGACGCCGATCGCCCATCGCCAGGGGCTCAAGGCCATGACGGCGGCCTACGAAGGCCTGGGCGCGCGCCGCGACGACTACGACCACAGCGAGAGGGCATTGAACGCGCTGGGCTACAAGTTCCTTCGCGCTGGCCGGAAGGACGAGGCGGTCAGGGTATTTGAATGGGGCGTGGCGGCGTATCCCGGCTCGGCCAATACCCACGACAGTCTCGGTGAGGCGTATCGCGCGGCAGGGCGGCTGGATGAAGCGCGCAGAAGCTACCAGACCGCCTTGAAGCTCGATCCGGCCAGCCAGAGCGCCCGCGCGGCGCTGGAAGAAATGGCGACGGTCAAATAACCGGAGACAGCCGCGATCGAAGTGCCGATGCCGCCCGGCATGCCCTCGCCCCGCCCTGTCACTCTCCTTACTGTAAAGACCCACCGCGCCAGCCGCCGTGGCCACGGCATCGGGCTGACAAGCCCGGCCTTCGTCCAGAAAAAACCCCGCGACGGCGGGGTTTCCATTTGCCGCACCCCGCGGCGCCCGCTGGCTTGGCGGACCCAGCGGTTCCAGCGCCGGAGACGGTCACCAGGCCGCCTTGGAGCCCGCTGCGGCGGCAATACCGGCTGCGGGCCGCACGGTCCTGACAGCCATGGCACTGTCCGCGGCTCCCGCGCCGCGGCGGGCAAAACCGGTTCAGCCCTGGAAATCGCGCCAGAGCGGAATGCCGCGCCGGCGCGCATTCCAGCGCCCGTACAGCGCCATCGCCAGGCCGAACAGCACGCCGGCCAACGCCATCGCCAACAGCACCATGCCCACCGGCATCTGCGCGCGGCGCCACAGCATCAACCACATCATCAGGCCCCACACCGGCCCGAAGAACGCGCCGGTCAACAGGGCGGTGGAAGCGAGCCCCGCCATCGGCGGCGGCGGCACGCGGAAGCCGAGCTTCCACAGCAGCCGGTACAACAGCGGCGCGGACGTACCGCGCGGCAGGCCCTTGCCATCCAGCATCGCCAGGGCCCGCTGCAGGCGCTGGCTGAATTCACCGTCCATGGCCGCCATGGCTCAGAGTGCGTCCGCGTCGAGCTCGCCGGTGCGGATGCGCACCACGCTGCCCAGGTCGTACACGAACACCTTGCCATCGCCGATCTTGCCGGTGCCGGCGGCCTTGACGATGGCTTCCACCACCTCGTCGGCCTGGGCGTCGGTCACCGCGACCTCGATCTTCACCTTGGGCAGGAAATCGACCACGTACTCGGCGCCGCGGTACAGCTCGGTATGGCCCTTCTGCCGGCCGAAGCCCTTGACCTCGGTGACGGTGATGCCGGCCACGCCGCGCTCGGCAAGCGCCTCGCGCACGTCGTCCAGCTTGAACGGCTTGACGATGGCCATGATCATTTTCATCGGTCGTTTCCCTGTCGGTGTGCCGGGGAAAGGATAGCCTGCCCGGTGCCGGGCAGGACAAGCACGGTGCGTGTCCGGCAGGCACCAAGGGATTATCCTTACCTCCCTACGCAACAGAGCCCGATGGCCGCGGTTGCGGGTGGCGCCTAACCTGCCAGCCTGCCCCTGCGGAGACTCCCCATGATCGACCTCAACCACATCGATGCGCTGGCCCGCCGCCTGAGCGACCTGGTGCCGCCGGGACTGCGCGAATCGCGCGAGGAACTGCAGGCCACCTTCAAGAGCGCCCTGCAGGCCGGCCTGGCCAGGCTGGACCTGGTCACCCGCGAGGAATTCGAGGTGCAGCGCGCCGTGCTGCTGCGCACCCGCGAGAAGCTGGACGCGCTGGAACAGGCCGTCGCCGCACTGGAAAAGCGCCCCGCCAACGACGCCTGAGGCGCCGGCCATGAGCCTGGCGCTGGTGCACAGCCGTGCCCGCGCCGGCGTGCACGCGCCGCCGGTACGGGTGGAAGTGCACCTGTCCGGCGGGCTGCCCTGCACCCAGATCGTGGGCCTGCCCGAAGCGGCGGTGCGCGAATCCCGCGACCGCGTGCGCGCGGCCATCCTCTGCGCGCAGTTCGAGTTCCCGGCCCGGCGCATCACCATCAACCTGGCGCCGGCCGACCTGCCCAAGGACGGCGGCCGCTTCGACCTGCCCATCGCGCTGGGCATCCTCGCCGCCAGCGGCCAGATCGACCGCCAGGCGCTGTCCGGTCATGAATTCATCGGCGAGCTGGCCTTGACCGGCGAACTGCATGGCGTGGACGGCGCGCTGCCGGCCGCCATCGCGGCGGCGCGCGAACGGCGCACCCTGGTGGTGGCGCCGGACAACGCGGACGAAGCCGCGCTGGCACGGGAGGCGACAGTCAAGGTCGCGCGCACCCTGCTGGAAGTCTGCGCGGCCCTGTCTGGCGAAAAAGCCCTGCCGGATGCGCAGGTCGCCGCCATGGAAGCCATCCCGCCGCCGGATCTGGCCGACGTGCGCGGCCATGCGCAGGCGCGCCGCGCGCTGGAGATCGCCGCGGCCGGAGCCCACCACCTGCTGCTGGTCGGTTCGCCAGGGTGCGGCAAGACCCTGCTGGCCTCGCGGCTGCCTGGCATCCTGCCCGAAGCCAGCGAGGCCGAAGCGCTGGAAACCGCCGCCATCGCCTCGGCCGGCCGCCATGGCGTGGACCCGGCGCGCTGGCGGCAACGGCCGTACCGGTCCCCGCATCACACGGCCAGCGCGGTGGCCCTCATCGGCGGCGGCTCGCTTCCCCGCCCGGGCGAGGTGTCGCTCGCCCACAACGGCGTGCTGTTCCTCGACGAGCTTCCCGAGTGGAAGCGACAGGCCCTGGAAGTGCTGCGCGAGCCGCTGGAGTCCGGCGTGGTCACCATCTCGCGGGCGGCGCGCAGCACCGAGTTTCCGGCCTGCTTCCAGCTCGTCGCGGCCATGAACCCATGCCCGTGCGGATGGGCCGGCGACCGCAGCGGCCGCTGCCGCTGCTCGGGCGACGCGATCGCCCGCTACCGCGCCCGCATTTCCGGCCCGCTGCTGGACCGCATCGACCTGCAGTTGCAGGTTCCGCGGTTGCCGCCGGCCGAGCTGCACGGCACTGCGCCGCCCGGGGAAAGCAGCGCCGCCGTGCGCGCCCGGGTGACGCAGGCGCGTACCCGCCAGCTGCAACGCGCGGGCAGGCCCAATGCCCGGCTGGACCCGGGGCAGACCCTGCGCGACTGCGTGCTGGCCCGCCCGGACCAGGCGCTGCTCGAACAGGCGATGGAGCGCCTGCAGCTGTCGGCGCGTTCGATGCACCGCATCCTGCGCGTGGCCCGCACCATCGCCGACCTGGCCGGCGGCGGCCCCATCGAACGCACGCATCTCGCCGAGGCCATCGGCTACCGCCAGCTGGATCGCGCCTCTCCGGATGGCCCGTCGTAAAACGGGCGACGCCCCCGGACGCCATCCGGAATGCGCCATCGGCGTTGCCGGCGCACTCAGTGCGGCGCGACCTGCGAATACGCCTTCACAACTACCTGTCGATGCGAGGCTCGCCGCGCAGGAGCTTTACCGGCATGGCCCCGGGTGACGCCCGGCGGTGCATCACACCGCCGCCCATTGGACTTTGGCTCCCTCCGCATGCGCCCATGGGGCCGGCAGCCACCTGCCGCTGCCTGCCGATGAACGGGCATCGCTTCGACGCTGCGAGGCACGCCGGCCATCGGGCCTGCCCTCCCCTTCGATCGGCCCATGCCCCCCGGTCGCCCCGGATGCGACGACAATGGCCGAGCATCGCCTTCCCTTCCCGCGGAGCCGGACATGGACAGGATCGAACGCCCCTTCTTCCCGATCATCTACGTGCGCGGTTACGCCATGACCCGCTCGGAGATCGTCGAGACCACCTCCACGCCCTACATGGGCCTGGAGGCCGGCTCCACCAAGATCCGCCAGGCGCAGGACGGCTCGGTGGTGAAGTTCGTGTTCGAGTCGCCGCTGGTGCGGCTGATGAAGGACTATGGCTACCGCGACGTCTACGACGGCGGCGCCGAACTGCGCGGCGGCATTTCGCCACGCAGCATCGTCATCCACCGCTATTACGACGTGGCCGACCCGGCG
Organism: Stenotrophomonas sp. Steno-Z2; assembly: GCF_056393235.1. Classification (NCBI taxonomy): domain Bacteria; kingdom Pseudomonadati; phylum Pseudomonadota; class Gammaproteobacteria; order Lysobacterales; family Lysobacteraceae; genus Stenotrophomonas; species Stenotrophomonas sp. Steno-Z2. The sequence continues at coordinate 33,814 of NZ_JBWJOY010000010.1, forward strand.
TTCGGCGACGGCAAGGCGCCATCGATCACCGAGGCCGCCGCCAGCCTGGGCCGGCGCATCCTGGAACTGCGCGACAGCGTGTGCGGCAACAACGCCAGCCAGCGCCGCGACTTCCGCGTGTACCTGGTCGCGCACTCGATGGGCGGGCTGATCTGCCGCTGCCTGCTGCAGAACCCGGAGGTCGCCAGCGCCGAGGCGCGCACGCTGGTGGACAAGGTGTTCACCTACGCCACGCCGCACAACGGCATCGACATCGCCGGCATCAACGTGCCCGACCTGCTGTCGATCAACGACATGAACAACTTCAACCGCGGCAACATGGCGCGCTACCTGAAGGTGCCCAGGGACAAGGTCAATACGCTGGGCGATTCCGGTTTCCCGCCCGAGCGCATGTTCTGCCTGATCGGCACCAACAGCCGCGACTACGCGGTGGCGCGCGGCCTGTCCTCGTTCGCGGTCGGCGCGCTCAGCGATGGCCTGGTGCGCATCGCCAATGCATACGTCGAGGGCGCGCCGCGCGCCTTCGTCAACCGCAGCCACAGCGGCTACTTCGGCATCGTCAATTCCGAGGAGGGCTACCAGAACCTGTCGCGCTTCCTGTTCGGCGACATCTGCGCCACCGCGCAGCTGGACATCACCGCGCTGGCCCTGCCGCCGGAAGTCGAGGCCGCGCGCAGGCGCGGCAGGCAGGTGCGGTCCTCGTATTACATCGAAGCCACGGTGGCGCCGCGCGGCGCCTATACCTACCAGCTCACCGCACGCACCCAGGCCAACGAATGCGCGGTGCGACGCGAATACAGCGACATCTTCGACGCGGACGGCAAGGTACGCCGCGATGCGCGTGCGCCGGTGCTGTTCTCGGTGTTCCTGGACAGCCGCCGCATCACCGCCGGCAGCGAGGTCGCCTTCTCCATCGAGCTGGCGGTGTGCAATGCCGGCTACGAGGTCGATGGCGCGCTGTTCCTGAAGAACCACATCCCCGGCGAATACCTGTTCCGCAACACGCTGGTGCTGTTCGCCAGGCCCGACGGCGACAACTGGCGGCTGCGTTATGTCTGGGGCGACGACCAGTGGGCCGGCGGTCCGAAGACCCAGGCCGAGCTGGACAGCGCCAGGGCCCGGGCCATCGGCATCAGCCAGCAGTCGCCCAACGTGTTCACGGTGCCGCTGTCCTCGGCCAAGGGCTTCGCGGCGGAGCTGAAGATCGCGCTGTCGGACTGGGAGTGAGGCGGGGGAAGGCCGCTGACAGCGGCGTTCTCAGGGCGGATGCCAGACCGGATGAAGCGGCGGAAGTCCGCGTCATACTGGCCTGCGCGATGCCGGCACGCAGACCGGCGAAGTGTTCAAGCTGGAACAGCTTGAAGTAGTAGAGGGCCCCCTGTCGGCGATCCCCGGGCGCCTGGGCGTACACAACCGCACGCAGTCCAGCGTGGCGCTGTGCGCAGACGCGCTGCGGGTCAGTTGCAGGGTGGGCAGACGCTGCTGGTGCTGGCCGAAGGCGAAAAGTTGCAGGTGCTTGCGCCGGGCCCGACGCGTACCGACCGATGCGATGGCGGCCGCCAACCTTGCGGTGTGCAGCGCCACTCCGTACTGGAACCGGGCGGCATGCGGCGCCCGGCGTCGGCCCTGCCGGGCGCCGCGAAGGCAGCGCATCGCCTGCGCCAGCCACGCCGCCGCACTCCCCGCACGTCGCGCTAGTGGAAATCGCGCGAGCGGGTCTGCAGATCGCCCAGCAGGTGGCTGAGGTCGTGCAGGTCGCGGGCGATCAGGTGCTGCACGCCGTCCACCTGTTCCCAGCGCCCGCGCACCGCCATCAGCCGCGCGCCCAGCAGCACCTTGCGCCGGCGCGCGGCCAGGTCCTGCCACACCACCACGTTGAGCGGGCCGTGCTCGTCCTCGAGGGTGACGAATACCGTGCCCTTGGCGGTGCCCGGGCGTTGCCGCTGCACGACGATGCCGGCCACGTGCGCGCCGCGCCCGTGCGGCAGCTGTCGCACCTGGGCGATGTCGAGCACGCGCTCGCGCCGCAGCCGCGCGCGCAGCAGCGACAGCGGATGCTCGCCGAGGGTGAGGCCGAGCGTGCGGTAGTCGGCCAGCGCCTCCTCGCCGGCCGACGGCGCCGGCAGCGCCACGGCGTCCTCGTCGGGGCTGCCGGGCAGCAGCGGCCGCTGCCGCTCGATGCCGGCCACTTCCCAGCGCGCGGCGTGGCGGTGCCCGGCCAGCGCCTGCAGCGCGCCGGCCTCGGCCAGCGCGCGCCGCCCCCGCTCGTCCAGGTTGGCGCGCAGGCACAGGTCGCGCACGTCGGCGAACGGGCGCCGGGCGCGCGCGGCGACGATGGCCTGCGCCACGGTTTCCGACAGCCCGGCCACCTGGCGCAGGCCCAGGCGCAGGGCCGCCTGCCCTTCGTCGTCACCCTCGCCGCGGCGCAGCCGCCCGCCTTCCAGCGTGTTGTCCCATTCACTGCAGGTCACGTCCACCGGCCGCACCTCCACGCCGCGGCGTCCGCCGCGGCCATCGCGGCGCGCGTCCTGCACGATCTCGCTGGGCGAATAGAAGCCCATCGGCTGCGCGTTGAGCAGGGCGCAGGCGAAGGCCGCCGGTTCGTGGCGCTTGAGCCAGCTGCTGACGTAGACCAGCTTGGCGAAGGAGGCGGCATGGCTCTGCGGGAAGCCATAGGAGCCGAAGCCCTTGATCTGCTCGAAGATCTGGTCGATGAACGCGTCGGAGTAGTTCTTCTGCTTCATCAACGCGCGGATCTTCTCGCGGTGCGGCTCCATGTCGCCGCCGCGGCCCCAGGCCGCCATCGAGCGCCGCAGGTGGTCCGCTTCGTGTTCCTCGTAGCCGGCATGCATCACCAGTTCCATCACCTGCTCCTGGAACAGGGGGATGCCCAGGGTGGGTTTCAGGATGTCCCGGATGCCATCGGAGGGATACGTCACCTCCTCCCTGCCCTGCCGCCGCCGCAGATACGGGTGCACCATGTCGCCCTGGATGGGACCGGGGCGCACGATCGCCACCTCGACGACCAGGTCATAGAAACACTCCGGCTTCAGCCGCGGCAGCATGCTCATCTGCGCGCGCGATTCGATCTGGAACACGCCCACGGTATCGGCGGCCTGGATCATGTCGTAGGTGGATTTGTCCTTGGCCGGCGCTGCCAAATCGAAGCGGTAGCCACGATGGCGCTCTACCAGGTCCAGCGCCTTGCGGATGCAGGTGAGCATGCCCAGCGCCAGGCAGTCGACCTTGAGCAGCTTCATCGTCTCCAGGTCGTCCTTGTCCCACTGGATGATGGTGCGCCCGTCCATGGCCGCGTTTTCCACCGGCACCACGCTGGACAGCGGCGCATCGCCGATGACGAAGCCGCCCACGTGCTGCGACAGGTGGCGCGGGTGGCCGCGCAGCTGCGCGGTCACCGCCATCAGCCGCCGGATCAGCGGGTTGTCCGGGTCGAAGCCGGTTTCGCGTAGCCGCTGTGCCATCGGCACCTCGCCATTGCCCCAGCCATGGCAGCCGGCCAGCAGCGCGACCTGGTCCGGTGGCAGGCCGAAGGCGCGGGCCACGTCGCGCACCGCGCTCCTGCCACGGTAGCGGATCACCGTGGCCGCCAGCGCGGCGCGGTGGCGGCCGTATTTGCCGTAGACGTACTGCAGAACTTCCTCGCGCCGCTCGTGCTCGAAATCCACGTCGATGTCCGGCGGCTCGTCACGCTCGCGCGACAGGAAGCGTGCCATCAGCAGCCGGCTCTCGGCAGGATTCACCACGGTGATGCCCAGCGCGAAGCACACCGCGGAGTTGGCCGAGGAGCCACGGCCCTGACACAGGATGTCGCGCTCCTTCGCGAAGCGCACGATGTCCTGCACGGTCAGGAAGAACGCCTCGTACTTTTTGTAGGCGATCAGTTCCAGTTCGCTATCGATCTGCCGGACCACATCGGGCGGCGCGCCTTCCGGCCAGCGCTCGCGCATGCCGCGCTCGGTCAGTTCGCGCAGCCAGCTGGTGGGCGTGTGCCCCTCGGGCACCAGTTCTTTCGGGTAGTGGTACTGCAGCTGGCTCATGTCGAACGTGCAGCGGCGCGCCAGCCGCACCGCGTTTTCCAGCAGCGCGGGCGGATGGATGTTGCCCAGCGCGCGACGGGTGCGCAGGTGGCGCTCGCCGTTGCGGAACAGGTGCGCGCCGCACTCGGCCAGCGGCAGGTTGTGGCGGATGGCGGTCATCGTGTCCTGCAGCATGCGGCGGCGGCGCACGTCCATGTGCACGTCGCCGCTGGCCAGCGGCGTCATGCGCAGCGCATCGGCCAGCGCCAGCAGCGCCTGCAGGCGCGCGTCGTCGTCCTGTTCGCGGTGCAGCTCCACCGCCAGGTGCGCGCGCGCGCCGAACCGCTGCTGCAGCCAGCGGCCCTGTTCCGGCTGCGGTTCCGCGCCCGGCAGCCACAGGGCGAACAGGCCCGAGGCGTCTGGCGCGACGCCGTCCAGCACCGCTTCCACGTCCGTGCGCGCCAGCCGGTAGGCGCCCTTGCCGGCGGCCAGGCGGCCGCGGGTGATCAGCTCGCACAGCCGCGTGTAGCCAGCGGCGGTTTCCACCAGCAGCACGCAGCGCAGGCCGCAGGCCAGGGCGAACTCGCTGCCGACCACCAGCTTCACGCCGCTGGCGCGCGCGGCCTCCCAGGCGCGCACGATGCCGGCCAGCGAGCATTCGTCGGTGATCGCCAGCGCTTCGTAGCCGCAGTCGCGCGCCCGCGCGAACAGTTCCTCGGCGCTGGCCGCGCCGCGCAGGAAGGAAAAGTCGGACAGGCAGTGCAGTTCGGCGTAGGCCGGCAGCGTGTCCTCGCCGGGCGCGCCGTCGTTGGCGGCCGCGCACGCCAGCCGCTGCGCCACTTCCCAGGCGCGCGGCGCGCGGCTGCCGGCATGCGAATCGCGCGCTTCGCGCCGACTCATGCGAACCACCCGTGCAGCATCCAGCCGCCCTGCTCGCCCGGCGGCGCGAACGCCCAGGCGCGCTGGCCCTGCGAGGTTTCCAGCACGTAGTAGTCGCGGCGCGCGTCCTCGCCGTCCCACCAGCCGCTTTCCAGCCGCTCCGGGCCGGACACGATGCGCGGGCGCGGATCGCGCAGCGGCACCGGTTGCGGCAGCAGCCAGGTCGGGCGCGGCGGCAACCCCGGTGCGGCGGCGCCGATGCGGCCCTCGTCGCCCTGCAGCGGTCGCCAGGCGCGTTCCGGGCGCGGGTCGCAGCTGGGCGTGATGCGGTGCACCGCGCCGTCGCCCAGCCGCGCGCGCAGGCGCTCGCGCAGCTGCGGCCACGGCTGCTGCTGGCGCGTGCGCGGATCGAACAGGTCACGCGAGGCCGGCACGAACGGCGGCAGTTCGCGCGCCAGCAGGCGCAGCGCGACCACCGGCCGCTCGATCCGCACCTGCTCCAGGCGGTTGCGCACCAGCTCGAACAGCAGCGCCGGCTCGCGCTCGGCGGCCAGCAGCCCCACCGCCACGTCGCTGTGGCCTTCCTCGTGTTCCAGCCGCAGCACGAAACGCTGCACGCCGCCGTCGCGCACCGACAGGTAGGTGCACAGATCGCCGACCAGGCGGCGCAGCGGGAACAGCAGCGCGGTATGGCTCTCGACCTCGTAACCCAGCTCCAGGCGCGCGTCGAAATGGTCCGGCGGCGCGTAATACGCCAGCGGGTCGTCGGCCTGGCCGTACAGGCGGTCCAGGTGCTCCAGCAGCGGCAGGCCGAAGCGGCGGCGCAGCGCGTCGCGCGGCAGCGCGCGCAGCGTGCGCAGGTCGCCGATGCCCATGTGCCGCAGGCGTTCGCCGGCCTCCTCCGGCAGCCGCGCGCGGCGCACCGGCACGCGGTCCAGCAGGGCCGCCATCGCCGCCGGCTGGGTCACCGCCAGGCCGTCGCGCAGGCCGGCCAGCACCTGCGCGGCGCGCGGTGTCGGCGCCAGCGCGATGCGGTGGCTGAAGCCCAGCAGTTCCAGTTCCTCGCGCAGCCGCGCCTCGATGCGCGGCCAGGGCCCGAGCAGGGCGAAGCTGGCGCGCACCTCCAGCACGATGCAGCCGGGCCACTGCGCGCTGACCAGCGAACTGTGGCGGTAGGCCCACGCGGCGAGGAAACGCTGCCAGCGCTGCTCGGCCTGCGGATCGTGTTCGACCAGAGCCAGCCCGGGCAGCAGCGCGTGCGCGGCGGTCAGGCGCATGCCGGCCTGCACGCCGGCGGCGGCCGCAGCGGCGTTGACCGCATGCAGGCTGCGCAGCTGCGCCGGGCCGCTGACCAGGGCCAGCGGCGCCTGCGCATCAGGGCAACGGCGCAGGACGGCGTCCAGCGCCAGCTGCGGCAGCAGTACACAGGCCCAGAGCATGGCCGGGCCTCACCGCGTGGCCAGGGCGAAGGCGCGCGCCGGCGCCGGGCCGCCACGGCACTTGCGCACCTGCCAGGCACTGCCGCCATGCGCGTCGCGCACCGCCTCCAGGCGCAGCGCGGCCGGCGAGGGATTGGCCGCATGGCGGCGGTCGCGCAGGGCGAAGCCCAGGCATTGCCCGCTGTCGGCCGCCACCTGCAGCCGCCGCAGCGCCTGCGCATCGGCCTGCAGTGGCCAGCCCAGCACGGCGGCGCAGGCGCCGCTGCGCAGGCATTGCTCGAACGCCCACAGCGCATCGCGCGGCGTGGCCTGCACGATCTCCAGCCGTTCCAGCGCCACGCCGGCGGCCTGCCAGGCCGGGGCATAGGGCACATAGGGCGGCGCCACCACCGCCACGGTGGCGCCGGCCCCGCTCAGCCGCGCCAGCGTGGGCAGCAGCAGGGCCAGTTCGCCCACGCCGTCGGCCGGCAGCAGCAGTTCGGTCAGCGCATGTCGCGGCCAGCCGCCCTGCGGCAACAGCGCATCGAGCGCGGCATGGCCGGTGGGCTCCCCCAGCGCCGCGACCGACGCACGCCCGGCATGCCACAGCGTCTGCGCGGCCAGCAGGCTGTCGAGGGCGACCACCGTGCCCATTCAACCCGGGCGTACCAGCCCGCAGTAGACGCCTTCGATGGCGAAGTCCTGGCCCGGCCGCACCTCGATCGGCGCATGCGCGCGGTTGCGCGGCAGCAGGCGGATGCGCTTTGGCCCGCGCTGCAGGCGCTTGATGGTCAGTTCGCCATCGACGCGCGCCACCACGGTCTGGCCGTCGCGCGCCTCGGGCGTGCGCTGCACCCCGACCAGGTCGCCGTCGAGGATGCCGTCGTCGATCATCGAATCGCCCTGCACCCGCAGCAGGTAGTCCGGGCGCAGCGCGAACAGCCGCCGGTCCAGCCAGAACTGCTGGTCCAGGCCGATGTCGGCACCGATCGGCTGGCCCGCGGCCACCCGCCCCAGCACCGGCAACGGCAGCAGGTCGGCCTCGCCGCCGGGCAGGCGCAGGCCGCGCTTGCGCCCCGGCACCTGCTCCAGCAGGCCCTCGGCCAGCAGCGCCTGCACGTGCTTCTGCGCGGCATTGCGCGAGGCGAAGCCGAACGCCTCGGCGATCTCGGCCAGGCTGGGCGCGCGCCCGGCCGCCAGCTCCCCGCGCAGGAAGGCGAGGACGGCGGCGCGTTGCGGTGGCAGGTCGTCGGGGATCATGGGTGTACATTTGTACACCCACCTGCCGCCCCTGACCAGTGCCGGCTTCCGGAAGACCCGCCGGAAGCGCGCGGACCGGGGGGCCGCTACCGGCGCCCGCCGGGCTTCATTGTTGCGGCCTGTAGCCGAGCACCACGAAGCTGCCCGGATGGAACGACGGCGCCGGCGCCTTGCCGTCCGCATCGGGGGCGCCGAAGGTCGCGTCGGCGGTCACCAGGTACACGCGGCCGTCGCGTTCGTCGATCTGCATCGTGCGCGCCTGCGGGCGCGTCTGCACGTTGCCGAGCAGGCGGTAGCTGTCCGGACCGTCCTGGCGGATCACGGTCAGGCTGGCGTCGCCGCCGTTGGAGGTCAGGATCAGGCCGCGCTTTTCGTCGACCGCCATGCCGTCGATGCCCTTGCCGATCGGGAGGCTTGCCAGCTGGCGGCCGGTGCGCGCATCGAGGGCAATGAAGCGCGGCGCATCGCCGCGGCAGCCGATCAGGATGCGGTCGTGGCTGGCCTGGTATTCGACCGCCACCACCTGCACGCAGTCGATCGGCCAGCGCGCCTGCTCGGCGAGCGTGCGCGAGTCGAGCTTGAGCAGGAGGTTGTCGTAGCGCGCCGGCGCATAGAGTGCGCCTTTCCCGTCGGGGGCCGGGTCGTCCATCTTTCTGAACGGGAACACGGTCCTGCCCAGCGGCTTGCCGGTGGCGGCGTCGAGCGTGAACCAGGTCGATTCGGCCGGGCGCGCGCCCACCACGGCGTGGATGCGCCGGGTCGCCGGGTCGAACACCACGCCATTGAGGCCGCCGTCGTCGGCCAGTTTGATTCTGTCGATGACCTTCAGCGACTTCAGCTCGAAACTGAGCAGCGAACCGTCGGTCATCGCGGCGTAGCCGCGGTCGAATTGCGGCAGCAGCAGCGGGCCATTGGCGCCGACCGAGTTCTCGACCGTCGCCAGCACCTTGCGGGTATCGACGTCGAAGACCGTCAGCCCATCCTTGCGGCGCGCCAGGAACAGGCGCGAGCCATGCGGTTCCAGCCGGATGTAATCCCAGTCGGTGTCCGTGCTGGGAAGCAGGGTCGCATTCTCGAGCTGGTACAGGGTGTCGCCGGCGGCGGCGGGGAACGCGGTGCAGGCAGCGAGCAGCAGGGCGAAGCGGGTACGCAGGTGCATGGTCCTTCCCCGATGGATGACGGGCGATGATTGCGCCGCGCGGCTGACAGGCCGCTGTCATCGGTTGCCGTCGCGCAACTGTGCGGCATCCACCGCTGAAGCTGTTGCCGTTGCCCGGCGCGCGGGCCAACGCGCACCGCCGCTGTCAGCCCGGCGACAGCGCGCAGGCCTATCGTGGATGGCGGCCTTCCCTGCCCCGGATACCCGTGCATGGCCCCGATACGCGCCGTCGAACGATCGTCTCCGGACCGCCCCCGTCTCTACCGGACGCTGTTGGCCTGCCTGCTGTCCACGGTGGCTGCAGGCGGCGTCCCGGCGCCTGCGCAGGCAGTCACCTCGTACCCATCCGCGCTGCAGGTGCCGCCCGCGACGGGTTACCTGACGGCCGAAGGAAACATCCGGGTCGTGGGCTACAACGACATGGACGAGATGCTGCCGGCGCTGGGCGCCGTGTTCGAGGCCATGCACCCCGGCATCCGCTTCGAATGGGTGCTCAAGGGCACCCGCACCGCGCCGGAGCCGCTGATCGACGGGACGTCCGCGTTCGCGCCGATGGGCGCGGAACTTGAGGACGGCGACCTCCACGCATGGCGCCGTATGCAGCCGATGCAGCCCCTTGCGGTGGCCATCGCACACGATTCGCTGACGCCCGGCGCGCTGTCGTCGCCGACGGGAATCCTGGTTCATGCCTCCAATCCACTGCAGCGGATTTCCATCGCGGAACTGCGTCGGGTCGTGACTGGAGGCGAAGGGAAGTCGATCCGATGGCGCGAACTGGGCGTCGAAGGAGACGCGGGCGAGCACGGGATCCGCGTCGTCGGTCTGGCGCAGGACACGGCGATAGGCGCCTTGATGCTGCGCCGCCTGGGCGTTGCGCGCTACGCCGAGGACTTCGACGCACGGCGCCAGTCGCGCGATGCCGCCGCCGCCGTGGCGGCGGATCCGCATGCGCTGGGCATCGCCAATCTCAACCATGCCGGGCCGGGACTGCGCGCGCTTGCCATCGTCGACGACGAGGGCCGGGAAATCCGCGGCGACGTGGAAGGCATCCGATCCGGCCTTTACCCCTTCGATCGTCACTTGCTCGTTTACGTCCGCCGCGACCGGCAGGGCCGCGTCGAGCCGGTCGCGCACGCATTCCTCTGCCTGGCGCTGTCGCCGCAGGGCCAGCGCATCGTCGCCTCGGGCTCCCGCGGCTACCTGCCGCTCAATGAGGGCGAGGTCGCGCGCGCGCAGCGCGCGCTCGGCGGCTGTCCCTGATACCGCCCTGCCGCGCATCGGTGCCGGATCGTGGATGCAGAAAGCCCGGCACGTTTCCGTGCCGGGCCGGGGTGCATCGGGGGGGAGGACGCGCCGGTTACGGCGCGGGGCGCGCGTAGGACTCGTTGAAGTCGCGGCGCATGGCCTTCTTCTCGACGTTCAGCCGCGCCCATTCCGGGTACGAACCGCCCAGCAGCAGTGCCTTGTACGCATCCTTGACCGAGGCCTTGCGGTCGAACTCGGCCTGGTTGGCGTATTCGGTCACCAGGAACGCGCGTGGGTTCTTCAGGTCGCCGGTGGCCTGGCGCTCCAGGTACATGGTGTAGCGGGTCATGATGCCGGAGTGGTACTGGTTGTCCATGTTCGGATCGATGTAGTCCTCCGAGTACTCCTTGTAGGCCTGCGGCGACACGAAGGTTTCGTACTGGCTGATGACGTAGACCGACTGGTCAGGATTGTTCTTCCTGCTCACGCGCTCGGTCATGACATCGACGCGGCTGCTGATCACGTCGGGACCGAGGTCGGCGGCCGGGCTGGCCTTCCACTGGTCGTAGGCCGCTTCACTGGGGAATTTCACGATCGCCAACTCGTCGAAGCCGGAACCGTAGCCGGGCTTTTCCTCGAAGCCGTATTCCTTCACCACGCGCACTTCCGAGGCGATGCCTTCGTCCTTCAGCGCGCGCAGCTTCTGCGCGAAACCGGCCGGTGCGGCCTTGCCCGGCGGCGCCCATACGATGACGTTGGCCGGCTCCGCGGCCACGGCGGGAGCGGCGGCCGCCGGCGCGGTGTCCTGGGCCGATGCCGGCGCGGAAGTTTCCTGCTTGCCGCAGGCGACCAGCGCCATGCATGCCAGGGCGATGCCGAACACCTGGGTGGTGCGGGCTTTGACTCGATGGTTCATCGTCTTCTCCATTTGCAACGAGAGGTTCCGGCCCGCCGTGCGGGCGGGACCGGATTCCCGTCCCACGGGACGGGAGCGGGGGTCAGTGCGCCGGCGCGGCCAGCGTCCAGCTCTGGGTGGTGCGCAGCTCTTCCTTCAGCGCGGATTGGCGCGCGTATTCCTTGTCCACGCGGGCGATGTCCTCGCTGAGCCTGGCCTTGATCGGCTCGGCTTCCTGCTCGGTCCTGGCGTCGGTGTACTCGAGCACCAGCAGCGCGCGGCCGCCGGCGTTGCGTTCCAGGTACATCGCGTAGCGGGTGAGGATGCCGTGGTCGACCTGCGCGTCGAGATAGCGGGTCAGGTAGCCGTCCACCCAGGCCTGCATCGCCTCGCGCGGCGAGTTCAGGGTGTAATAGCTGATCTTGTACATCGGCTTGGCGCTGGCCGGCGGCGCCTTGCCGCCCTGGGTCAGCACGTCGGCGATGGACAGCTGCAGCGGCGCGGCCAGCGCGGCCGCGTTGGCCTGCTGCCATGCGGCCATCTGCGCCTGGCCGGGGAAATGCAGCACGGCCATCGAGCCGAAGCCGGAGGGCTTCTCGCGTTTGAGGCTGTCCACCCACACCACGTTGTCCGGGCCCAGCGCCTTGCGCCACGCCTCCACCTGGGTGGAAAGCGCAGCCGGGTGCGCGGTGCCTTCCGGTACCACCACCACCATGTCCGAGGCCACGCGGCCGGGGCCGGCAAAGGCCGACGTGGCGCCAAGCGCCAGGGCAAGCAGGGGCATGCGCAGGTAGCCGATGCCGGGTTTCTTCTTCGCTTTCATCATGGTTTCACCGTTGGTCATGCGGAGGCCCGCCTCGGGAGTGGCGCGATGCCGGACGACGGGCCGGCACCGCGCCTGCGGGGGAGGAATGGCTCAGGGATTGGCCAGCAGCCAGGCGAGCGCGGCGCCGTAGACGCGCTGGCCGTCGTCGGTCAGGTCGGGGAAACGCGGCGCGTCCAGCGGGAACAGCACGCGGCGGGCCGGCGCGACCGCGTCGTTGGCCATCGTCGCGCCCTTCTCGAAGGCGAACATCGTCGCGTGCTCGGGCTGGTTGGGAATGGTGGCGATCACCTGCGCGCCGGCCGGCGGACGCGACCAGGCCAGCACGCCCGGGGTCTTGTAGAGCTTGAACTGGCCGGCCGGCAGGCCGGCGGCGATCGGGTGGTAGGAACGCACCACGCTCACGTAGTTCTCCGGCGGATACAGGCTTTCCTTGTGGTCATTGACGCCGTAGTCGGTGTTGCGGCGGCGGCTGACCATGCCCAGCGCGTCCACCGCCTTGGCTTCCAGCAGCATCACCGGGATCTTCGCGTCGGCGTACTTGATGCCCAGCTTGTACTTGTTGGTGCTGGCCGAGACGATCACCAGGTCCATGCCCTGCGCGCGGCTGTCCGGTTCCATGTGGTCGGCGGTGTGCACCTCGAAGCCCAGCGATTTCAGCCACGCCAGCTGCGCCTGGTCGGACGCCTCGTTCTCCGGCCACGGCAGGTCGTAGCGGCGCACGAACAGCACCTTCTTGCCGCGGGCCAGGTTCTCCAGCGCGGCGCGCTGCTGTGCGGGCGATGCCGATACCGGTGCCTGCGGCGCGCTGACCGCCCAGCGCAGGGCGGCGTCGAACAGGCGGCGGCCGCCGAACCAGGCGAACTCCTTGGGGTCCTGCGCGGCCGGCCCCTGCGCGTCGGACAGGATCGACCAGCTGTTGTTGCCCAGGAACAGGCCGACGCGGCGCGCCGGCGCGACCGCCTCGCCCACCATCAGCGCATTGCGTTCGTAGGAAAACACCGCCGCCTGGTCGAGTTCGCCACCGAACACCACCGCGATGTCGGCGCCGCGGCTCGGCTTGCCCCAGCTCGGGTCGGTGACGCCGCCGCTGAACAGCAGCGGCGCGAACATGCCCTGCGGGATGCGCGCCGCGCGCAGGATCGGGTTGGTCGAACTGGTGGCGTGCGCGTAGTAGTCGGCATGGTTCTCGTTGTGGAACGGCTTCTCGCGCACCACCGAGAAGTCCTCGTGCAGCTTGTCGCCGGTCATGCCCAGCAGCGGGAAGCTGTAGGCGCTCCAGGTGACGATGGGCGTGCGCAGGTCGCGGTAGCGGTTGCCCAGTTCGCGGGCATTGACCGTGGAGGAGATCAACACCAGGTCCTTGCCGTTGGCCACGCTGGCCGGGTCGGTGGCCGACGCCGTCGTCACCTGGGCGCCGAGCGTGCCCAGGTAGTCGCGGATCAGCGGGTCGTCGTTGGGCACATCCTTGGCGGTTTTGCCGATGACGAACAGGATCTGCTTGCCCTTCAGGGCGTCGTCGCGGACCTCCTGCGCCAGTGCCGGCGCGGTGACGAGGAACGCGGTGACCAGGGTGATGCGATGCAGAGTTTTCAACATGGTGGTTTCCCCGTGTGCCGTCACTTGCCGATGACCAGGACGCCATTGGCGCCACTGACGAAGGCGCGCCCGCTCCTGCCGTCGAACGCGGCGGCGCTGCCGCCGCCGATGCCGGCCTGGCTGGCCTCCAGCGACGGGGTGAGCTTGGCGTTCTGCACCACGTCCAGGGTGCCGTCGGCATTGGGCATGAACAGCCGCACCAGCCGCGCCGGCGCGTACTGGATGGCGACGCCGGCCGCGCCCTTGCCGCCGGTCTCGACCACGCCGAGCATCTGGCCCGGATCGGGATCGACCACGATCATCCGGCCGTTGCCGGTGGCGACGTAGATGCGGCGTTCCTTGACGTCGTTGGCCATCGCGGTGGGCGCCTTGCCCGGCCATACCGAGATGGCGCCCAGCGGCGCGAGCTTCGCGGTATCGACCACGTGCAGCACGTCCTTCGCCTCGTCGGCGACGAACAGGTTGCCGCGGCCATCGACCGAGGCGCCGCGCAGGCGCGCGCCCAGCTTCAGCGCACCGCGGCTGGCCCCGTTGCTGGCGTCCAGCGCCACCAGCTGGCCGGCGTTGGAGACATAGACCACGCCGCGCGCCGGGTCGTATTCCAGTTCGCGCGGTTCGCTGCCGCCCGAGCGGACGGTCTGCAGCACCGCCAGGCTCTGCAGGTCGAACACCACCACGCTGCCGCCTTCGACGCTGCTGGCGTAGCCGCGGCCCAGCTCCGGTGCCAGCGCGATGCCGCCGACCGCGCCGTTCACCGCAACCGTGCCCTTGCGCTCGCCGCTGTCGATGTCGAACACATCGATGCCGCCCTGCCGGCCCGCGTACAGGCGGCGCCCGGCCTCGTCGACCTTCAGCGCCTGCGCCGGCGCCGCGGCGTCGCCGGACAGCGTGCCCAGCACCTTGTATGCCTGCGCCTGCGCGGTGGCCGGCGCCAGCGCCGCCGCCAGCAGCAGCGTGCCTAGAACTCCCGTGATCGCTTTCATTCGTTTCCCCGTGGTTTCGATGGGCATGCCGGCGGCACGCGATGTCATTTCCCTTCCAGCGCCGCGCGGCCCTGCGCGGCCTGGAACCCGCGCAGCGGCAGGAAGATGCCCTGCTCGCGCACGACGGCCTGGCCCTCGCGGCTGAGCACGAAGCGCAGGAACTCCTCCAGCGCCGGCGGCAGCGGCTTGCCCGGCGCCTTGTTGACGTTGAAATAGACCAGCCGGCCCAGCGGATAGCGCGCGGTGGCGACGTTCTCGTAGCTGGGCGACACGGCCTGGCCGCCGTTCTCCGCGACCAGCGGCAGCATCCGCACCGGCGCGTCGATGTAGGCCAGGCCCGAGTAGCCCAGCGCGTAACGGTCGGAGGCGACCTGGGTGGCCAGCGGGAACACCAGCTTTTCGTAGTGCAGGTCCTCGCGCCATTCGCCACGTTTGCCGCCGTGGTCGAGGATGCGCTGGCGGACGAACTCCTCGAAGCCGTTCCAGGGCTTGATCGCATGCACGCGGATCGGCTTGTCGGCCCATTCGCCGGTCAGGCCGAGCTGGCCCCAGGTGGTGATCGGCGCGCCGCCGCGGTGGCGGGTGCTGGAGAAGATCGCGTCGATCTGCTCGTAGCTGAGCTGGCTGATGGGGTTGTCCGGGTGCACGAAGAAGCCCATCGCATCCAGGAAGCCGTAGTGCCGGTAGCTGCCGCCGGAGATCGGGATGCTGGTCGGCGCATAGCCGAAGCGCGCGTCGAACTCGCTCAGGTCCTCGGGCTTGAGTTCGCGCGAGACGAACACGAAGTCGGCCGCGTCCTTGATCAGCTCCTTGGTTCCCAGGCTGCCGGCGAACGGCTGCCTGATGCTCAGTTCCACCTTCGGGTGGTACTGGCGGAAGCGCTCGAACCAGCGCCCGACCAGGTCCACCAGCACGTCCGAGGAGCCGCCGCTGAAACTGCCGGTCAGCTCCGCCGTGCCCGGCACGTAGGCCGGCAGCGCCGCGTCCAGCGTCGGCTGCAGCAGCTCCGGCGTCGGCAACCGGCGGCCCTGGCGCCTGCCGGCTTCCTTCTCTTCCTCGGTCTGCGGGACGTTGGTCTTCAGCGGCGCGTCCAGCCATTCCACCGGCCCGGCTGGCGGAGCGGCCTGCGCCGCGCCGCAGATGCCCAGCGCCATCACCAGCAACAACGACCTGTTCATACTGTCGACGGTCACCACAGCGGAATCCTCACGGAGAAGGTGATGTTGCGCGGCATGCCCGGCACCACGCCGTTTTCGTTGAACGTGGAGTTCACGCCTTCGTAGTAGCGCTTGTCGAAGACGTTGCCGAACTTCAGGGTCAGGTCGTAGCGGTCGCGCAGCCGGTAGTAGAGCGCCAGGTCGGCCACGGTGTAGGACGGCAGCATCAGCACGCGCGGGTCGGCCTCGGTCGGCAGGCTGCCGGCCACCGCGCTGCTGTAGCTGGCGCCGGCACCGATCCCGAGGTTGCGCAGTGCGCCCTCCGGGAAGTCGTAGCGCACCCAGAGGTTGGCTGACTTCAGCGCCGAGTTGGTCAGCTGCGCGCCGACCAGCGGCGCGGTCCTGGCGGCGTAGGTCTTCGATACGTAGGCATCGGTATAGGCGATGCCGCCGATCACCTGCAGGTTGTCGGAGGCCTGGAAATTGACCTCCAGTTCCGCGCCCTTCGAGCGTTCGGCGCCCACCTGCTGCGAGCAGGTGCCCCCGACGCCGGCGTTGCACGCAATCGACGCCAGGGTGTTGCTCTTCTCGATGTCGAACAGCGCCAGGGTCGCGGTCAGGCGGTTGTCCAGCAGCTCGGTCTTGGCGCCGACTTCATACTGCCGGCCCTCCTGCGGATCGAAGGGATTGGCGCGGCCGGCCGCGTCCTGCACGCCGGCCGCCTGAGGGACGTAGGAGGTCGCGTAGCTGGCATACAGGGTCCAGGCAGGCGTGGGGTGGAACAGCAGGCCCACCGTCGGCAGCACCGCCGAGGTCGAGGTGGTGTTGACGGTCAGCGGCGGCGTCTTGCGCTCCTCCGCACGCTGGCGTTCGCGGGCGTAGCGCAGGCCGAGGTTGACCTTCCAGCGCTCGGTCAGGCTCACCAGGTCCGAGACGTAGACGCCGGTGGAGGTGTTGCGGGTATGGCGGCGGTTGACCGGTCCGGTCGGGTAGCTGGACAGCGGCGGCGTCACCCCGAATACCGGGTGGTAGACGTTGATGTTGCACGGATGGCTGGCCACCGCCGGGCAGTCGTAGAACTGGATGCGTTCGAAATCGGTGCTGTCCACGCCATGGGTCAGGCCGGCGATGAACTTGTGCTCCACCGTGCCGGTGCTGAACGGCAGCGCGTAGTTGCCGTCGAAGTAGTCGTAGTTGCGCTTGTTGGCCTGCTCGCGTGCGCGGCGACGCAGGGTGACGCCGTCGGCCAGCACGCTGACGTTGTCGAAGCCGCGGGCATGGTCTTCGCCGCGCACGCTGCGCGTGGCCAGGTTGAGCGTGCCGCCGTTGTGGAAGTAGTGCGACAGCGACAGCGTGCTGGACCAGGCCTTCTCGTCGGCGACGTCGCCGGGCTCCTGGTAGCGGGTGCGGATGTCCGCGATCAGCCGCGCGTCCTTGAACGGCGCCACCAACTGGTTGTTGTCGTAGGCGTTGCGGCGGGTGCGGTACTCGAACGCCGCGTTCAGCACGGTCGCGTCGGTCGCGTGCCAGCTCAGGCTGGGCGCGATGTACTTGCCTTCGTCGAAACTGCCGCGGCGGAAGCCGTCCTTGTCCGAATATTCGGCCACCACCCGGTACAGCCAGCGCTGCCCTTCGTCCAGCGGGCCGGTGAAGTCCGCGCCGATGTTGTAGCCGTTGGCGTCGCCGGCATGCAGGCCGGCGCCCTCGAAGGTGCTGGCGCGGATGTCGAGCAGGGCCGCCGACTGCGCCTTGGGCTTCTTGGTGATGATGTTGACGAAGCCGCCGGGCTGCGCCGCGCCGTACAGGATCGAGGCGGGGCCCTTCACCACCTCGACGCCTTCGGCGGCGAAGGTCGGCGGTGAGCCGAAGCGGCCGGCCACGCCGGGCATGCCGTCGACCATGATCGCGTTCTTGTCGGCCTGGGTGGTCTTGAAGCCGCGGATGGAGACGTCGTAGCCGGTGTTGCCGCCACGGCGCACGCCGGTCATGTAGTTGTACAGGTCGGCGATGCTGGTGGTCTCGATCGCCTTCATGAAGGCGTCGCCGTAGCCGGAGACCGAGTACGGCGTCTCCATCACGGTCAACTCCTGCTTCATCGCGCTCTTCGCGCCCTGGGCGACGAACTTGGCGTCCACCGTCACCGCGTCGAGCGTGGTGGCGTCATGGCCGGCCGCGTGCGTGGCGGGCGGTTCGCCCGATTGCGGCGCGGTGGCCTCCTCGGCACCGGCGGTGTGCGCCAGTCCCAGCATGATGGCCATCGCCAGCAGATTCATTCGATTCACGATTCCCCCTCCCAAGGCAATCAATGATGAGTTTTGTCCTTGTTGCCGGAACCGCCGCGACGTGCGTCGGCTTCCACCTTTCACAGCTCCATCAGGAAGCGACGAAGGGGAAGACGCCCCCGACGATCGCGGTGACCATCATCAGCAGGCAGATCAGCACCGCCCACTTCAAGGTGAATTTCTGGTGGTCGCCGAACTCCACCTTCGCCAGCCCGACCAGCAGGTAGGTCGAGGGCACCAGCGGGCTGAGCAGGTGGACCGGCTGGCCGATCAGCGAGGCGCGCGCCATCTGCACCGGCGAGATGCCGTAGCTGCCGGCCGCCTCGGACACTACCGGCAGCACGCCGTAGTAGAAGGCGTCGTTGGAAATGAAGAAGGTGAACGGCATGCTCGCCACCGCGGTGATCGTGGCCAGGTACGGCCCCCACGCATCGGGGATCACCGCCAGGAAGCTGTCGGACATGGCCTTGACCATGCCGGTGCCGGACAGGATGCCGGTGAACACGCCGGCGGCGAAGATCACCGCCACCACCGGCATCGCGTTCTGCGCGTGCTCGGCGATGCGCTCGCGCTGCAGCTTCACGCAGGGGTAGTTGATGACCACCGCGATCGAGAAGGCCACCATGAACAGCACCGACAGCGGCAGCACGTTGAGGATGAGGCAGGTCATCAGCGCGACGGTCAGCAGCGCATTGATCCACAGCAGCCCCGGGCGCTTCAGGCGCTGGGCGCCCTCGTCGGCCGACAGCAGCGCGCCGATGCCGCTTTCCGCCGCGCCGTCCAGGTCGATCACGCCCAGCCGCGCGCGCTCGCGCCGGCCGAGGATCCACGACAGGCCGACGACGCCGGCCACGCCGACCACCATGGCCGGGATCATCGGCACGAACACGTCCGACGCCTCCACCTGCAGCGCGCTGACCGCGCGCGCCAGCGGCCCGCCCCAGGGCGTGAGGTTCATCACGCCGCCGGCCAGCATGGTCACGCAGGTCAGGCTCAGCGCATCCATGCCCAGGCGGCGGTACAGCGGCAGCATCGCCGCGGTGACCAGCATGTAGGTGGTGGAGCCATCGCCGTCCAGCGACACCACCGCGGCGAGGATGGCCGAGCCCATGACCACCTTGAGCGGATCGCCGCCCACCGCCTTGACGATGCGCCGGACCACCGGATCGAACAGGCCGGCATCGATCATGATGCTGAAGTAGAGGATGGCGAACATCAGCATCACGCCGGTCGGCGCCAGCGTCTTGATGCCGTCGAGCATCATCTTGCCCAGCTCGGAGCCGCCGAACCCGCCGGCCAGCGCGAACAGGATCGGCACCGTGACCAGCGCCACCAGCGGCGACAGCCGCTTGGTCATGATCAGCGTCATGAACACGATCACCATTCCGAATCCAAGCAGGGTCAGCACCATCCGCTCCTCATTCCCGACACCGGGTTTTCCGTGATCGCGGCCGTGACGTGCCGCCCCCTGTTGCGTGGCCGTGCGATGCGCGCGGCATCCCGACCGTGGGGCGATACTAGGCAGCGCATGCTGTCGACGACCTGACATTGCGCCGCAGCAAACGGCGCCGGGAAAAGGGGCGGAACGGCGCGCCGGCAACGATGCGCGTGCGCGCCCGCCCGCACCCTGCGGGGAAGGCGAGGAGATTGATGCGGGAAGCGCTAACGGTCGGCGGCGCGGGTATTCCGCCGTTCCAGGACGACCCGCCACGTATCGAGCATCTGCCGCCGCTTCTGCTGGTCCAGGTACACCAGCAGGCCCGGCCCCAGCGCGATGGGACGCAGCACGCCGATCTGCGATTCGTTGACGCCGAGGCGTTCGTACACGCCGTCCAGTTCCTTGCGGATCGGCGGCAGGCCGCAGCGCGCGGCCATCACCTGCTGCCCGCGCACCGACAGCAGGTACTCCAGGAAACGGTGCGCCAGCACCGGGTTGGGCGCGTCGCGGGCGATCATCACCGTGCGCGCCACCACCAGCGTGTGGTCGCGCGGGTACACCAGCAGCAGCTGCCGGCCGGCATCAGGCCGCGCGCGCGCATACGATCCCAGCAGGTTGTAGCCGGCCACCAGTTCGCCCGATTCGATGCGGTCGAGCAGGGTCGCGGTGTGCTCCTCCACCTGCACGCCGACGTCGCCCAGGGCCTCCACCAGCGCGCCGAACTCGCTGCTGTGGCGCACGTCCTGCGAGGCGAGCAGGTAGCCCACGCTGCTGCGCGAGATGTCGTAGGTGCCGATGCGCCCGCGCCAGAATGCCGGGTCGCGGCGGATCTCGTCGACCAGCTCGGCGCGCGATTGCGGGATGCGCCGTCCCTTCATCGCCGCGCGGTTGAACACCATCACCGCCGGCTCGAAGGTGAAGCCGAACGCCTCGTCGCGCCAGCGCGCCCACGACGGCAGCGCACCGGCGCTGGGCGAGCGGTGCGCGGCGGCATAGCCGTCGTTGACCAGCTTGACCTGCAGGTCCATCGCCGTGCTTATCAGCAGGTCCGCGCCGCGTACGCCGGCGTCGGCCTCGCGCACGAAACGCTCGTACTGCGGCGTGGCGTCGATGTTCTCGTAGCGCACGCCGATGCCTGGATGCACGCGCTGGAAATCGACCAGCAACGGCTCGAATACCGCCGTGTCCAGGGTGCTGTAGATCGTGATGCTGCCCTCGGCCTCGCCCGGCGCGGGGTAGTCCTTGGCGTCCGCGCGCGGCAGCAGCGCGGACAGGAACAGCAGCCAGCAAAGACGCCTCATCGCTTTCCCCCGAACTCCAGGCACACGGTCAGGCCACCGCCTTCGCGATCGATCAGTTCGATGGTTCCGCCGTGGCTCCTGACCACGCGCGAGACGATCGCCATGCCCAGGCCGGCGCCCCCGGCCTGGGTGTCGCCGCGCTCGAAGCGGCGGAACAGGCGCGCGCGATCCGCGGGCGCGATGCCCGGACCGTGGTCGGATACCGCCACGCGGTAGCCGTCGTGCGTCTGCCGCAGCACGACGTCCACTTCCGCCTCCGGGCCGCTCATCCCGCGCGTGCCATGGCGGATCGCATTGTCCACCAGGTTCTTGATCGCCTCGCCCAGCAGCACCGCATCGCCACGCATCGGCGCCTGCGTGGTGTCGCTGGTGAAGCCTACCTGCACGTCGTCGGAGACCGGCACCGCATCGCGCAGCGCGCGCTTGATGACCTCCACCAGGTCCAGCGGTTCGAAGTCGCGGGCGTCGGCACGGTGCATCACCATCGCATCGCTGAGCAGCTGGTTCACCAGCCGGGTCAGGCGCGCGGCATTGCGCTCCACCTTCAGCAGGCCATGCCGTATCTGCTCCGGTTCTTCCTCGTCCAGCGCCAGTTGCGCCTGCGCGCGCAGGGCGGCGAGCGGCGTGCGTATCTGGTGGGCGGCATCGCCGATGAAGGCGCGCAGGGTGTCGATGTTCGCTTCCAGCCGGTACATGAAGCCGTTCATCGCATCGACCATCGGCCCCACTTCGGCCGGCACCGGTACACGCACTGGATGCAGGTCGTGCGGCTCGCGCGTGGCCAGGTCGGCGCTGATCGCTTCCAGCGGCCGCAGCGCGCGACCCACGCCCAGCCAGGCCAGGCCGAGCGCGCCCATGGTCAGCAGGGTGATCGGCAGCAGCGCACCCAGCAGCAGGTCGCTGGCCAGTTCCTCGCGCGCGCGCCGGGTCTGGCCGACCTGCACCCATACCCGGCCGCGCAGGCCGGGCTGCGCCAGCTGCCGTCCCAGCACCACGAAACGCACGGTCTCGCCGCGGTAGGCGGCGTCGAAGAAGCGCGGGATCGGCACTTCCGAAGGCTCTTGCTCGGCGGCATGCATCGCCGGTATCCCGGGCAGGTCGCCGTAGCCGGTGATGGTCTTCCCATCGGGACCGAGCACCCGGTAGAAGACGCGGTCTTCCGGCGCGGCCGACAGCATGTCCAGCGCGGCGTAGGGCAGGTCCACGCGCACCTGGGTGCCGTCCACCGACAGGGTCTCGGCGATGGACAACGCAGAGCCGGTAAGCAGGCGGTCGTAGGAAAGGTCCGCCGCACGCAGGCCGTAGACCCGCGCGGCGAAGTACATCACCACCGTACCGGCCAGGAACAACAGCGCCAGGCGCAGCACCAGGCGCGCCTTGAGCGAGCCGGCGCGCTCACGCATGGACGGCGCTGCCGGCTTCTGCCACGTAACCCAGGCCGCGCATGGTGCGGATGGTCAGGTGCCCCCCGAGTTTGCGCCGCAGCCGGCCCACGTAGACTTCAATGGCGTTGGCGCCCGCCTCGTCGTCGAAGTCGAACAGCTGCGAGCAGATGTCCTCCTTGCTGAGCACGCGGCCGAGGTTGCCTATCAGGATCTCCAGCAGGCGGTATTCGCGGCGCGGCAGGTCCAGCAGCGTATCGGCGAGCATCACCGTCTTCGAGCCGCGGTCGAACACCAGCTCGCCCACGGTGGTCACACCCGAGGCGATGCCCTGCGAACGCCGCAGCAGCGCGCGGCAGCGCGCGTCGAACTCGCGGATGTCGAACGGCTTGGACAGGTAGTCGTCGGCGCCGACGTCCAGCGCATCCACCCGGTCCTCGATCTGCGAACGCGCGGTCAGCATCAGCACCGGCGTGCGGTCGCCGCGCGCGCGCAGCCCGCGCAGGATCGCGAACCCGTCGCGCCGCGGCAGGCCGATGTCGAGGATCACCAGTTCGTACCCTTGGTAGCGCAGCACCTCGTCGGCGGTCTGCCCGTCGCGCTGCCAGTCGACCGCGTGGCCTTCGCGCTTGAGCCTGCGCTGGACGGCGTCGCCCAGGTCGCCGTCGTCTTCCACCACCAGTATCCGCATGTCCGCATCTCGATAAAGGCAACACGACCGTCCTTCCCCGTCGCGCGCGCGGACGTCAGCTTCATGACAGGTCCGCTTCTTACCTTGCACGCGTGCATAGCTATGCGGCAGGTGGAACGCGCAAGTCAATCTGCACCGCGCAACCATCTTCGTCAGCGGGATATCAGCGGCGCGCCGTCAGCATCGCCGTCACCGCAGCGGTGCATTCCTCCCGTGCATCCCTGGCGGGAAAAGCGCGCCTGCACGCTTTCCGTCCCGGGGACGACGGTGCCGGCAACGATGGATCACAGCCGCACCGTGCGCGCACGGCGGCGGACGAAACGAGGAAACGCACATGCAGTCGCAGTCGTTCTTCCGTACACCGCAACAACGCCGCCCTGAACTCCGTACGCGGCTCTGCCTGGCCCTGGCCGGTTGCCTGCTGGCGATGGGCGCCATGCCGGCGCTGGCGCAGTCGCTGACTCCGCAGGAACGCGAGGAGATCGTCGAACAGCTGCGCCAGCTGCGCGAGCAGCAGGCGCGCATCCTCGAGGCGCAGCAGAAGCTGGAATCGCGGCTGGGCGTGGCCGGTGTACCGGCGGCGCCAGCACCAGCGCCCGCGGTAGCCGCCGCACCGGCGCCAGCCGCGGCCGCCGGCAGCGCGCTGGACCGGCTGAAGGTGAGCGGCGACCTGCGCCTGCGCAGCCAGCACGACCGCTCCGACAACGACGCCCGCGACCGCACCAGCGCGCAGGTCCGCGCCCGTGTCGGCGCCACCTACGCAGTCAACGACCACCTCACCATCGGCGGCCGCCTGGTCACCGGCGACGCCAAGGACCCCAACAGCACCGACGTGCAGCTGTCCAAGTGGCTGGACGACTTCGAGGTCAGCCTGGACATGGCCTATGCCCAGCTCGACTTCGGCGACCTGAAGCTGTACGGCGGCAAGTTCCCGCAGCCGTTTGCCCGCACCGACCTGGTGTGGGACGGCGACGTCAACCCGCAGGGCGTGGCCGCGACCTGGAAGCACGCGCTGGGCCACGGCGGCGCGTTCCGCGGCAGCGGGCTGTTCTTCGTGGTGAACGAGGACGCGAAGCTGGCCGACAGCACCATGGCCGGCCTGCAGGTGGGCTACGATTCGCCTTCCTACGGCGGCTTCAAGTACGACGCGTCCGCCGCGTACTACCGCTACAGCCTGGGCAACATGGTCAACGCCGACAGCGGCGACTGGCGCACCAACCGGCTGCGGCCCGACGGCAGTTACCTGTCCGATTACGAGCTGGTGGACGTGCTGGTCGGCGGCACCTGGCAGGGGGCCAACGAGCGCTGGCCGCTGCGCGTGACCGGCGACTACGTGAAGAACCTCGGCGCGGTCGACAACCAGGACACCGGCTTCGGCGTGGATGTCAGCCTCGGTCGCGCCAGCAGGCCGGGCGACTGGCGCTTCACCTACGGCTACGCGCAGACCGACGTGGATGCGGTGATGGCGGCGTTCTCGCAGGACAACATCGGCATCGCCACCAACTACAAACTGCATTCGCTGACGGTGGACTACACGCCGATGCCCAAGACCATGGTCAGCGCCATCTGGTACCACTACAAGCCCAACGACCCGGCCTATGCCGGCGCCAATCAGCCGGGCGACTGGCTGGACCGCCTGCGCCTGTTCTTCCTCGTCAACTTCTGAGCCGGCGGTGGCGGCCCCGCGCCGCCACCGCGCATACGGAACCCGCGCATGGCAATCAAAGCAAAAGCACTGGCCGCCGGGCTCGTGGTGCTGGCCGCGGTCGTGGCCGTCGGTTTCTACAAGGGCGGCAGCAAGGGCGCCGCCAAGCCCAAGGCGGCGCCACTGGTCAGCGTCACCCGCGCGCAGGCGGTCGATCTGCCGGTGCGCATCGACAGCCAGGGCCACCTGGTGCCGCTGAAGCAGGTCGATGTACGCGCGCAGATCAGCGCGCGCCTGCGCACGGTCCACTTCCGAGAGGGCGACGACGTGCGCGCCGGGCAACTGCTGTTCACCCTGGACGACGCCGAACTGGCGGCGCAGCTCGAGCGCACCCGCGCGCAGGCGACCCAGGTCAAGGCGCAGCTGGAGGACGCGCAGCGCGCACTCGCGCGCGGACGCGAACTGGTCGGTACCGGCTACATCTCCTCCAGCGCGCTGGACACGCTGGCGGCCAACGTCAAGACGCTCGAGGCGCAACGCCGCGCGGCGCAGGCCGAGATCGAGGCGGCGCGGGTGCAGCTGGCGCATGCGCGCATCACCTCGCCGATGGACGGCAAGGCCGGCGCGCTGGTGCTGCACGAAGGCAGCCTGGTACAGGCCGGCGACAGCACGCCGCTCGTGAGCGTGCTGCAGTTCGATCCGATCGCCGCCGAGTTCACCCTGCCGGAACACTACCTGGACGCGCTGCTCGCCGCGCGCGCGCGCGGCCAGGTCCGCGTGCGGGTGCAGGCGCCGGAGGGCGGCATGCGCGACGGCGAGCTTTTCTTCATCGACAACCGGGTCAATCCGGCCACCGGCACGCTGCAGCTGAAGGCGCGCTTCCCCAACCCCGGGCATGCGCTGTGGCCCGGCGCCTACGCGCGGGTGGAACTGCTGGCCGGCAACGACGCTGGCGTCATCGTGCTGCCGCCGCAGGCGATCCTGGAAGGGCCGGAAGGCCACTTCGTCTACCGCATCGGCGACGACCGCAGGGTGCAGGCGCAGCCGGTGACGCTGCTGCGCATCCAGGAACAGCACGCGGTGGTGACCGGCGTGGCCAGCGGCGACCAGGTGGTGGTGGAAGGCAACCAGAACCTGCGCGACGGCGCCGCCGTGCAGGTCGTGGAGGCCTCCGACCCCGGCGGCGCGCCATGAATATCTCCGGGCTGTGCCTGCAGCGCCCGGTCGCCACGCTGCTGATGTGGATCAGCGTGATCGTCGCCGGCATCGTCGCCTGGTTCCACCTGCCGATCGCCGCGCTGCCGCGCTACGAGACGCCGGTGATCGAGGTCAAGGCCAAGTTGCCCGGCGCCAGCCCGGAAAACATGGCCGCTTCGGTAGCGACACCGCTGGAGAAGGAGTTCTCCGCCATCCCCGGCCTGGTCGGCAGCAGCTCGGAGAACATCCAGGGCGAGAGCGTGATCCTGCTGGAGTTCTCCGCGCGCCGCGACATCGACGCCGCCGCGGCCGACGTGCAGGCGGCACTGTTCCGGGTCAGCCGTTCGCTGCCCACGGAAATGAGCACGCCGCCGTCCTACAGCAAGGTCAACCCGGGCGATGCGCCAATCCTCAAGCTCGGCATCAGTTCGCCGACCATGCCGCTGTCCGAGCTCAACGCCTACATCGACGAGCTGGTGATCCCGGCGCTGTCCACGGTCGATGGCGTGGCCCAGGTCGTCGCCAAGGGGCGCAAGCGCTACGCGGTGCGCGTGCAGGCCGACCCGGCGCGGCTGGCGGCGCTGGACCTGACCCTGCTGGACGTAGCCAGCGCGCTGAAGACCGCCAACGCCAACACCGCGCTCGGCCAGCTGGACAGCAGCCGGCAGATGATGATGGTGCAGATGCCGGGCGAACTGATGCTGGCGCGCGACTTCGCCCAGGTGATCGTCGCCACCCGCAACGGCCAGGGCATCCGCCTGGCGGACATCGCCCAGGTCCGCGACAGCACCGAGGAAGTGCAGAACGTCAGCGAGGTCAACGGCGTCAACTCGGTGCTGCTGGACATCAAGCGCCAGCCAGGCGCCAACACCGTGCGCACGGTGGACCGCATCATGGCGCTGTTGCCGCGGCTGCAGGCGCAGATGCCCGGTTCGGTGCGCATCGTCACCCTCGGCGACCGCTCGACCTCCATCCGCGAGGCGATCCACGACGTCAACCTGACCCTGCTGCTGACCATCGCCCTGGTCATCCTGGTGATCCTGCTGTTCCTGCGCAGGCTCACTTCCGCGGCGATCCCGTCGATCAGCCTGCCGATCTCGCTGCTGGGCACCTTCGCGCTGATGTACGCCATGGGCCTGTCGCTGAACAACATTTCGCTGATGGGCATCACCATCGCCGTCGGCCTGGTGGTGGACGACGCCATCGTGGTGCTGGAGAACGTGATGCGCCATATCGAGCAGGGCATGGCGCCGCGCGACGCCGCGCTGCGTGGCGCGCGCGAGGTCGGCTTCACCGTCGTCTCGATCTCGGTGTCGCTGGTGGCCGTGTTCATCCCGATCTTCTTCATGCCAGGCACCGCCGGCCTGCTGTTCCACGAGTTCGCCATCGTCGTCACCCTGGCCATCCTGGTGTCGGCCGCGGTGGCGCTGACCCTGATCCCGGTGCTGGTGCCGATGCTGGTGCGCAGCGCGCCAACGCACGGTCACGACGCGGCGCCGGGCTGGAACCGCGGCTTCGAGCACGTGTTCGAACGCACGCTGGCGCTGTACCGGCACGGACTGGACTGGTCGCTCGCGCACCCGCGCACGGTGCTGGCGGTCGGCGCCGGGACGCTGGCGCTGACCGCGCTGCTGTACGTCGCCTCGCCACGTTCGTTCTTCCCCGAGGAGGACATCGGCCAGGTCTCGGTGAAGGTCAGGACGCCGCCGGAGATGTCCTTCGAGGGCCGGTTGGCGGTGCTGCGGCGCATCCAGGACGTGCTGCTGGAGGACGACGCCATCCTGGCCTCGGCCTCGAAGGTGGACCACGACAGTACCAAGTTCGACCTGGACCTGAAGCCACGCGGGCAACGCCCGCCGATGGACGAGGTGCTGGCGCGGATGCGCGCCAACACCAGCTTCATGCCGGGGGTGAAGGTGAATTTCAGCCCGGTGCAGAACCTGAAGATCGGTGCCAGTTCGTCCAGCAGCACTTACCAGTACACTCTGCAGTCGGTGGGCAGCGAGCAGCTCGACGCCTGGTCGGAGAAGCTGCTGGCCGCGCTGCGCGGCTCGGACGTGTTCGTCGGCCTGGATACCGACTTCGAGAAGAGCGGCCTGCAGGCGGAAATCCACCTGGACCGCGACAAGATGGCCCTGCTCGGGGCGGACATGGCCGACCTGCGCACCAGCCTGCACGCCGCGTTCGGCGGCCGCGAGGTGTCCTCGATCCACGCGCCGCAGGCCACCTACAAGGTCATCATGGAGCTGGAGGACCGCTACCGCCGCGACGAGACCGACCTGTCGCGCATGCACGTGCGCAGCCAGCAGGGCGGCATGGTGCCGCTGAGCGCGTTCGCCACGCTCTCGCGCGGCACCGGCACGATGACGGTGCTGCACAAGTCGCAGCTGCCGGCGATCACCTTCTCCTTCGAACTGGCGCCGGGCAGGTCATTGTCCGACGCGACCGCGGCCATCGACCGCGCCAAGCGCGAGATCGGCCTGCCGGCCACGGTGTTCGGCAGCTTCGATGGGCAGGCGGCGGTGTTCGAGCAGTCGCAGACCTCGCAGCTGTGGCTGATCGTGGTCGCCATCGCCGTGATCTACGTGATCCTGGGCGTGCTCTACGAGAGCTGGATCCACCCGGTCACGATCCTGATGGGCATCCCGTCGGCGGCGGTGGGCGCGTTCCTGGCGCTGCGCCTGACCGGGCTGGACATCAGCTTCATCGCCATGATCGGCGTGCTGCTGCTGATCGGCATCGTCAAGAAGAACGCGATCATGATGATCGACTTCGCGCTGGACGCGCAGCGGCGGCACGGCGCCGCCGCGCGCGAGGCCATCCACCAGGCCTGCCTGCTGCGCTTCCGCCCGATCATGATGACCACGCTGTGCGCGATGATGGGCGCCATGCCGATCGCGCTGGGCCTGGGCGCCGGCGCCGAGCTGCGCCAGCCGATGGGCGTGGTGATCGTCGGCGGGCTGCTATTCTCGCAGGTCATCACGCTGTTCATCACGCCGGTGGTCTACCTGTGGTTCGACCGCCTCTCGCGGCGTTTCGATGACCGCGCAGCGCTCGCCAGCGGCTGATCCGCCATCTGCACCACGATCCCCCGTAGGAGCGGCTTCAGCCGCGATGAAGCCTTCCCATCGAATTTCCGCGAACGGCTGATGCGCGGTCCGGTACGGAACGATCTGCATGAAGTTCCCGTCGCGGCCTCCCGGAAACGACCCTGCCCGGTCGCAGTGCCTGGGAAGGCAGCCACGGCCGGGCAGGAGGGAGACGGAAGACGGCGCCGCCGCGCGAGGCGGCGGCATGGCCATCAGAGGCGGCGCGGCTTGACCTTGCGCTCGAGCACTTCGCCGGTCTTGCGGTCGATCACCAGCTCCACCTTGCGCGACTGCGCGTCGTAGCCTTCGACCTCGGCCAGGCGCTCCTTGGCCTCGATCTCGGTGACGGTCAGGCCTTCGCCGGTGGCGCGCCGCTCCAGCTCGGCGATGCCCAGCAAGCCGGTGTTGGCGGCCGGCGCTGCGCCGGCCGTGCAGGCGGCGAGCGAGAGCAGCGCGGAGGCCAGGAGGCTGGTCGTGATGTTCTTCATCTGCAATCCTTCATCGAAGCGGCCATTATTGGCAGCCCCGTTGTAAGTGCCGCGCGCTGACAGGCGCCCCGCCGCGACCGTCAGGTGGATATCAGCAACCGGCAGGAGAATCCGGCCCATGACCAGATCCCGTTTCTTCTTCATGATGTTGTCCTGCCTGGTGCTGGCCACGCCCGTGTCGCTGATGGCCGGCGACGCGCCGCCCGGCTCCAAGGAAGCCCGCAAGGCCGCCAAGCGCCAGGCCCAGCAGGAAGCCTTGGACGCCATGCGCCGTGGCGAGATCCTGCCGCTGGTACGGATCCTCGCCATCGCCCAACAGCACGCGCCGGGCGACGTGATCGAAGTCGAGTACAAGGCCGGCCCGCAGTACGAGGTCAAGACCCTGGCCAGCGACGGGCGCATCCGCGAGGTCAAGCTCGACGCGCGCACCGGCGCCCTGCTGAAGATCGAGGACGACTGATGCGCGCGCTGCTGGTCGAGGACGATCCGGATGTCTGCGCCGACGTCGGCATCGCCCTGCGCGCGGGCGGCTTCATCGTCGAAACCGCCGGCGACGGCGAGGACGCGTGGTTCAAGGGCGACACCGAGGACTACGACGTCTGCGTGCTCGACCTGGGCCTGCCCCGGCTCGATGGCCTGTCGGTGCTGCGCCGCTGGCGGGCTGCCGGACGCGCCTTCCCGGTACTGATCCTGTCGGCCCGCGACAACTGGACCGAGAAGGTGGAGGGCATCGAGAGCGGCGCCGACGACTATCTGGCCAAGCCGTTCGAGGTGGGCGAACTGGTGGCGCGCGTGCGCGCCCTGGTGCGCCGCGCCGCCGGCCACGTTTCGCCGCTGCTGGATTGCGGGCGGCTGGTGCTGGACACGCGCCGGCTGTCGGTGGCGCTGGACGGGCGGCCGGTGCGGCTGTCGCCGCTGGAGTACCGGCTGATCGACTACCTGGCCCACCACGACGACCGCGCCATCTCGGCCGGCGAACTGGCCGATCATCTCTACGGCGCGGCCGAATCGGGCGACACCAACGCGGTCGAGGCGCTGGTGCTGCGGCTGCGGCGCAAGCTGGGCGCCGAACTGATCGAGACCCGGCGCGGCTTCGGTTACCTGCTGGGCGGGCGCGGGTGACCGCGTTGCGGCGATGAAGCCCAATTCGCTGCGGCTGCGGCTGCTGGCCGTGGCGGCCACCGCCATCCTGCTGGCCATGGTCGTGGCCGGGCTGGTGATGGGCCTGATCTTCTCGCGCCACCTGGAGCAGGGACTGTCGCGCGAACTGACCCGCGAAGCGCTGCAGCTGGTGGCCGGCCTGCACGTGGACGCCGGCAACCGGCTGGTGCTCGACGCCACGCTGGCCGATCCGCGCTTCGACCTGCCCGGCAGCGGGCGCTACTGGCAGTTTTCCGGCGACGGCCAGCAGGAGCGTTCGCGCTCGTTGTGGGACGAATCGCTGCCGCAGGATCGCCAGGCCGCCGCCACGCAGTGGACCACGCGCAAGATCGCCGGCCCGTTCGGGCAGCGGCTGCTGGTGGTCGAGCGTGTCGTGCGGGCCGAGGACGGCCAGCGCCTGGTGCATGTGCAGGTGGCGCAGGACCTGGCCGAACTGGATGGCGCGCGCCGCGAGTTCCGTACCGAGATGGCGCTGTTCCTCGGCCTGCTGTGGCTGGCGCTGGTCGCCGCCACCTGGGTCCAGGTGGACCTGGGCCTGCGCCCGCTGCGGCGCGTGCGCGAGGAGCTGGAAGGCATGCGGCGCAGCCCCGCCGCCCGTCTTGGCGAGGGACATCCACGCGAGGTCATGCCGCTGGTGGCGGCGATCAACCAGCTGGCCGAAACCCGCGAGAGCGACCTGGCGCGCGCGCGCAGGCGCGCCGCCGACCTGGCGCATTCGCTGAAGACGCCGCTGGCCGCGTTGGGCGCGCAGAACCGGCGCGCGCGCGAGACCGGCGCCGCCGACGCGGCCGATGGCATGGACCGCGCCATCGCCGCCGTCGCCGCGGCGGTGGAGGCCGAACTGGCGCGTTCGCGCGCCGCCGCCATCCGCGGTCGCCACCAGTCCACCCGCTCCCGCCCGTGCGAACTGGCCGAGCGCGTGTTCGGCGTCATCGAGCGCACCGAACGCGGCGCGCGCATGGTGTTCGAGAACGAGGTCGATCCCGCGCTCGAACTGCCGGTGGCCGAGGAAGACCTGATGGAAATGCTCGGCGCGCTGCTGGAGAACGCGGTGCGCTTCGCCCGGCGTCGCGTGCGCATCCGCAGCGTCCAGGCCGGGGACGACACCGCGCTGCTCATCGAGGACGACGGCGAAGGCCTGGACATCTGCGCCGAGCAGGCGCTGATGCGCGGCGGACGGCTGGACGAAGCCAGCCATGCGCACCACGGCCTGGGGCTGGCCATCGTGCGCGACCTGGTCGAGGCCACGCAGGGCGTCATCGCGCTGGAACGTTCGGCGCTGGGCGGCCTGGAAGTGCGGTTGGGGTGGCGTCAGGTTTCCTGATCCGGCCGCCCGCCGCCATGTCAGCGGCATGTCAGCACGGCCTGCCTATAACGCCAGTCAACCTTGGGGTTGAAGGCGGCACGATGACGAAGACGGTGTCCCACGCGTCCTGTATCCCGGCATCGCCGGCGCGCCGTGGCGGGTGCTGGGCGCTGGCCCTGATGGCCGGCACGCTGGCCGGACAGGCCACCGCCAGCGCTTACGACATTGGCGACACCGGCGTGGGCAGCGGCTTCAAGGTCAAGGCGCAGTCCATCCGCTCCAGCATCGGCCACCAGGTGCACTGGACCCGCCCCGCGCTCGAGGTCGGCTGGGGATTCGCGCCCGGCCTGGAAGCGACGCTGGGCAGCGGCTACGGCATGGCCGATGGTTACGGCGGGCACCGCCGGCATGGCAGCCACGACATGAAGCTGGCGCTGAAATGGCAGCTCCCCGGCGTCCTGCCCGCCGCGCTCGTGTGGGCGGTCGAACCGGAAATCCTGCTGCCCACGGGCAGTCGCGCGGCCGGGATGGGCGGCGCGGGAACGGGCGCGTCCCTGCCCCTGCGCGCGAGCCGGGCGCAGGGGCGCATGCTCGCGACCGGGCAGCTGGCGTGGGTGAAACCGCCAGGGGAAGACGCGGGCTGGAGCGCGGGCGCGCTGCTCGAGTACGAGGCGGCGCCGGCGCTGTGGCTGGGCGTGGAGATGCTGCACGACGCACCGGGCACGACGCCGGCGTTCCAGCGCGCAAGCCTCGGCTTCCGCTGGGAACGTTCGACGCGCCTGCTCGTGTTCGGCGCGCTCGGCCGCAGCTGGCGCACGCCGGCGGACGCGGAGCGTTCCGTGCGTATCGGCGTCGAGTACGCCTTCGAATAGACCTTTCAACCGGCAGCGCGGGCCGCTTGGCCCCCTGCCGGATAGTGCAACTCCACCGGAGCCGGAATCCATGAAACACGCGACATACAACCGCTGGTCGATTTCCCTGCATTGGCTGATGCTGCTGCTGTTCGTCCTGGCCTATGCGCTCATCGAACTGCGTGTCCTGTTCGACAAGGGCACTCCTCAGCGCGACCTTATGAAGAGCCTGCATTTCTCGGTCGGCCTGGCGATCTTCGTGCTGGTCTGGCTGCGGTTGATCGCCAGGACCCTGACGCCGGCCCCTGCCATCGTCCCCGCGCCGCCGGCCTGGCAGCGCGCGGCGGCGGCGCTGGTCCACCTGCTGCTGTATGCCTTCATGATCGGCCAGCCGCTGCTGGGCTGGCTGGTGCTCAGCGCCGCCGGAAAACCGGTGCCCTTCTTCGGCCTGACCCTGCCGCCGCTGGTGGCGATGGACAAACCGTTCGCCGGCACGCTGGAAGAACTGCACCAGACCATCGGCACCTTCGGTTACGGCCTGATCGGCGTGCATGCGCTGGCCGCGCTGGTGCACCACTACGTGCAGAAGGACAACACGCTGCGGCGGATGCTGCCCTCCGGCCGGGGACGCGGCGCGCCTTCCGACGCGCACGGTGCGTAGCGCGCGCTCCGGGCGGGCGCGGACGTGGCTGGCGCTGCTGGCCGCGCTCCTGCCCGGCGCGGCCGCGGCCGACTGCGCGCCCGTCACCGCGGCGCCGCCGCAGGTGCGATGCGGAAGCGTGCCGGTCGTGCTCGGCCCGCTGGCCGGGGCCTGGCGCGACGGCTACGCGACGGAACAAGCCGAAGCCCGCGTTGCCTTCCCGCAGCCCTACGGGCCACCGCAGGGGCGGCTGGACCCGCAGCTGGCCCGGTTCCTGGAAGGCGGGCTGGACTTCGCCTTCCTCACCCGCGACCTCGCCGAGGCCGACCTCGCCACGTTCCGCCGCCATCACGGCGATGGCGAGCCCCTGCGGCTTCCGGTGGCCGGGGGCAGCTGGAACCGGTTCGGCCATGTCGATCCGGTGGCGGTGATCGTGCATGCCGCCAATCCGCTGCAGTCGCTGGATCTGGCGCAGTTGGAAGCGATCTTCATGCCTGGCCCGACGACCGCCGCGGCGATCGTCCACTGGGACCAGTTGGGCGTCGCGGCATGGCGCGGACGACCGCTGCGCCTGGCGGGCGGCGGCGCGCGTGGCAGGCGGAGGAATCGGCCCGCGCCCTGTTCCTGCGCCGGCAGGTCTTCGTGCGCCCGGCGACCGCCCGCGGCTGGCGGCCGGCGCCGGACAGCGGCGACGAGTCGGACAACGTGGCGCGCGTAGCCGCCGACCCGCTGGCGATCGGCTTCACCGGCCTGGGACACCTGCTGCCGGGCACGCGCGCGCTGGCGATCGCGCCGCGCGCCGGCGTGGGCGCAGTCGCGCCGGACCTGGACGCCGTGGCATCGGGGCGCTATCCGCTGGCGCGGACCGTGGACCTGCTGCTGCCGCGCGACGCGCAGGGGCGCCTCGATCCCGCCGTCGCACGGTTCGCCGCATTCCTGCTGGGGGACCGTGGACAGGCGATCATCGCCGCCCAAGGGGCGTTCCTGCCGCTGGACGGATGCAGGCGCCGGCAATCGCTGGCGTGGCTGGCGGAGGCTGGTCGAAATCCAAGCCTCCTGCATGGGCCTGGCGACAACGGGGGCCGATGACCGCGCCGCCGTCCCGACGATCTCGATGCGACACGCTGCGCGACGTCGCTGTGCCAATGCCGCGGGTAGGCCGCCACCGTGCCCGGGTACCGGACCGGAGGTTTTCCGGTGGCTGGGCGTGGTGACAGTGCCGGCCTCCGGCCTTCGCGATTTCCTGCCAGGGTGAAGTCGCCTGGACCCAGGTGCGGCTCCACGGGCCGATCCATGCACGCTCCACGCCGGAAGCCGTGGAGCGCGCGTCCATCCCTTCCGGGGCCCGCCGCGCGCCGCGCCCCATGGATGGCGGGCATCGCTGCGTCTGCGCGTACCACCGGCGGCACTCCATATCTCCGGCGGCATCGAATGGCTTTCGCCTGACCGCCATGACGGCAGATGGGACCTGATCGAAGGCCAGGGCTCGCTGTCCACCCGTCCTTCGCCGGGGTGTCGACCGGCCTGCTGCACGGCGCGCAGCCGGATGCGCTGGTGCTGTGCCACGAACCCGGCCGCGCGCGCATGCTCGGCCTGAAACACTACCCGGTGCCGGACCTCAGGACCACGCTGGAAGCCAACCTGGCCACCGCACGCCTGACCAACCCGGACGTCGTCGCAGTCGGCGTGGCCCTCAACACCGCCAGGCTGTCGGCAGAAGACGCCACCGGGCTGGTGGTGTCGCGGCTTCATCGATCCGCACACCCATTCCGAGTTCTACGTTCGCCGGATCCGGCGAAGCCATCCCTGAGCCCCGGCAGTTTTGTCTTCGATACAGGACCGGCATCTCGAACAGCGTCCATGGCGGCCAGACCAGACCAGCAAGATCAGATCATCGACAGCATGTCGTACCCGGCGCATCGCGGATGCATGTCCAGAAGACCGGCCGGGTCCAGCTACCTCCGCGGCCAAGACCAGCGCAACTTCGATGCGCGCCCCGGAAACCATACGTAGCCGGCAGTGGCCGCGCGGCATAGCCGCGAGCTATGGCCGGCACGCCGGTATTCGGTGGCACGTCCGGCACGCGGGTGCTTATCTTCGGCCTGCACACGCAGGCTGCCGAAAGAGCCACATCACGCAGCGTGCGGCGCGCGTCATTGCCGCCAGCCATCCGGCATGCGCCAGCGAGACTGATCCCACCGGCCCTGTATCGCGGCGGTACGGGCCACCACCAACGGAAGCTCCATGATCAAACGCAGCCTTTCCGCCCTGGCCATCGCGTGCATCGCGATGGGTACCTGCCATGCCTCGCCGACCATCGATGCGCCCGTCGAACTGCGTGCCCTGCTGCCGGGCGATCCCACCAAGCCGGGACCGGGTTGCGCGATGGCGGTCTTCCGCGATGGACGCCTGCAGTCGCTGGTCAGCGATGGCTACGCCAACCTGGGCACCATGGCGCCGCTCGATGGCAATACCCGGTTCTATGCCGCCTCCCTCTCCAAGCAGTTCAGCGCGCTGGCCCTGGTGCAGCTGTCGCTGCAGGGCAAGGTGGACCTCGACGGCGACGTGAGGCAATGGCTGCCGGAACTGCCCAGGTACGATGCCACCATCACCCCGCGCATGCTGCTGCAGCACCGCTCGGGCATCCTCGATTCGCTGTCCCTGGTGCGCCTGGGCGCGCCCTCGGGCAGCGCGGGCAGCACCAGCCGCGCCGACACCCTGGCGCTGGTGCTGGCGCAGCCGCATACCAACTTCACGCCCGGCACCGAAACCTACTATTCCAACGGCGCTTTCCTGCTGGTGGCCGAGCTGATCCAGCGCGTCTCCGGGATCGGCTACGCCGACTACATCAACCGCCACGTCCTCGCGCCGATGGGCATGCGCGACAGCTACATGCTCGACGGCGACCCGAGGCCGTCCGCCCACCTGGCGCACGGCTACCGGCCGGTGGCGGGCGGCTACGAGATCCGCGACACGTTCCCGCGCTATGGCGGCTCGGGCGGGCTCATGCTCACCCTCAATGACCTCGCCCGCTACGAGTACGACATCGAGCACGGCCATCGCGTGTGGACACCCGAGGTCCGCCGCGTGATGGAAGAACCGGGAACGTTGAGCAACGGCAAGCCGGCCCATACCCAGGACCGCGCCGGCGGCCTGGTCTACGCGGCCGGGCTGATGGTCGGCCAGCGCGACGGCCGCCACATCGTCGAGCACAGCGGCGGTGCCGATGCCTTCCAGCACATGTACAGCCGTGTGCCCGCGGAGAAGTTCGCCGTGGCCGCGCTGTGCAATCTCGGAAAGAGCGGCGCGGCCGAGAAGGTCCACGCCGCGATCAATCTCCTGCTCGCCCCCACCGCGGAACAGCTTGCGCAGCTGCCGGCCACCGGCCTGTACCGGGGCGACAGCCTGCCCGCGCGCTACCTGCTGTGGCGCAGCGGCGACGACCGCGCATCACTGGCCATCCTGCCCGATGGCAACACGCGTCCAAGCAGCGTGGTCGAGCTGCAGCGCGGGAAGGACGGCAGTTACAGCGGTGAAGGGCTGCGGCTGGAGGCACCGGACGCCCGGACGCTGGTCTTCGGCACCGACCGCGCGCGCGGCCTGCGCGCCACGCGCATCGATCACTGAGCGCGCATTCCGCCTCATGCCGCTCGCCGTGCACGTGGGCGGCTGGACGGGAACGAGGACCACACGGACGAAGCATGCCCGCGCCCTGCAACGGCCGGCATCACGGCCAGGCGGCATCGAACGACAGCCATCGGCAGGGGCGGATGCATCCCTGAACTCCGCTCGCCTGCGGCGGATGCCGGCATCCATGACTTGCCGCGCCGATCCTTCCTCGTTCCCGCTGCCGCTTCGGCGCAGCGGGCCAGCCGTGTCCGCGTGCAGGAACCTGCAGGCACCAGCATGGCGCGAAGTAGAATGGCGCTCATCGCCGGAACATCCGGGCTGTACCACCGCCCGTCTTGCTCGACATGAAGGAACAGACCCGCATATGACCAGCAAACGCTGGCAAAGCGTGATTGCACGCAGCAAGGTCGTGTGTCGCTGGGTGGCGGCGCTCTGGCTTGCGTTCTGGTTGCCGTGGTCGGCCTATGCCGTACACACCGGAGCATTGGAGCACGCGCGCAACAAAGGCGCGGAAGCCGAGGCCTATCTGGTTTTCGCGCTGATTCTGCTCGTTGCGCCGGCGATGATCGTGCTGCTTGGCTGGACCGCGTACAGGGTCGTCATGCCGCGCGGATCGGCGGCACCCGTCGAAGAGGGGATCGCCGTGGCCAGGAAGCGCGCAGGCACGGCGGTCGACTGAAGGGCCCGCACCGAACAATCGTCGAGGTTGCCGACGACGCGGTTCGCATCATGGGATCGAAGCCGGCATTGCTGCGCTGGTCGCCGCCCGAGGCGCGGAAGCAGCGGCGCTCATGTTCCGTTCTGGAGTGGCGCGCCCGGAGGGGTGAGAGGCCGCGCCTTCGCGCCCTGCGCGAAGGCCGGCAATCACGACGAAGCGGCATCGAAGATGGCGCGCCCGGAGGGATTCGAACCCCCGACCAATGGCTTCGGAAGCCACTACTCTATCCGGCTGAGCTACGGGCGCGTTGTGTGTCGCAGCGGGAGCCGTGGGCTCCCGGCCGACCGGCGCTGCCGGGCGGAGGCGCATTCTAACGGCAAATGCAGGCGCAGGTCTGCCCCCCGCCGCATCCGCCCGCGGCAACGGCAGGCCGGGCCCGGCTGGTAACCTGTGCGCATGGGTTACGAACGATACGAACGACAGCCGGCGCCGGCGCCCTCGCGGCTGGCCAGCTACTGGAAACTGATGCGCGCCGACCGTCCGATCGGCACCCTGCTGCTGCTGTGGCCGACGTGGTGGGCGCTGTGGCTGGCCTCCGGTGGCCTGCCGGCGCCGTGGACGCTGTTCGTGTTCACCGCCGGCGTGTGGCTGACCCGCTCGGCCGGCTGCGTGATCAACGATTACGCCGACCGCTGGCTGGACCCGCACGTCAAGCGCACCAAGGATCGCCCGCTGGCCACCGGCGCGGTGTCCGGGCGCCAGGCGCTGGCGCTGTTCGCCGGGCTGATGCTGGTCGCGTTCGCGCTGGTGCTGACCCTGAACGCGCTGACCATCGGCCTGAGCTTCGTCGGCGTGTTCCTGGCCGCCACCTATCCCTACCTCAAGCGCTACACCCACCTGCCGCAGGTCTACCTGGGCATGGCCTTCGGCTGGGGCATC
This sequence comes from Stenotrophomonas sp. Steno-Z2, assembly GCF_056393235.1. NCBI lineage: Bacteria > Pseudomonadati > Pseudomonadota > Gammaproteobacteria > Lysobacterales > Lysobacteraceae > Stenotrophomonas > Stenotrophomonas sp. Steno-Z2. The sequence goes on from NZ_JBWJOY010000010.1 coordinate 71,967, forward strand.
CCGATGGCCTTCGCCGCGGTGCAGGGCGAGGTGCCGCCGCTGGGCTGGGTGCTGTACGCGGCCAACATCCTGTGGTCCACCGCCTACGACACCTGGTATGCGATGGTGGACCGCGACGACGACCTCAAGGTCGGCTCGCATTCCACCGCCATCCTGTTCGGCGACCTGGACCTGGTGATCCAGGGCATCCTCTACGCGCTGTTCTTCGCCGCGATGGCGCTGGCCGGGCAGCGCGCCGGGCTGGGGACGCTGTACTGGGCCGGGCTGGGCGTGGCGGTGGCGCTGGTGGCCTGGGAGTTCTGGCTGTGCCGCCGGCGCGAGCGCGAGGCCTGCTTCCGCGCCTTCCTGCACAACAACTGGGTCGGCGCCGCGCTGTTCGCCGGCATCGTCGCCAGCCAGTACCTGGATTGACCCGCAACGACCCGCCCTTCGGCGGGTCGTCCGCTTTCACGCCCGCGATGGCTCAGACGGCGGTCCTGCCCAGGCCGCGCAGGCGGAACGCGACCACCACCTGCAGTACGCCGTAGACCAGCGCCATCGCGCCGATCCACAGCGAGGTGACCATCAGCCCGCCCAGCGGGTTGAGCGCGAACATCACCCCCAGCACCACCGCCAGCAGGCCGCTGAGGATCAGCAGCCATTCGCCGCGGATGTGCCTGCGCACGCGGATGGCGAAGACGATGCGGTAGATGCCGCCGACCACCAGCCACGCCGCCAGGAACAGCAGCAGCACGCTCGCCGTCGCCAACGGGTTGAGCAGGGCGAGCACGCCGAAGGCGATGGACACCAGCGCATAGAACACCGCCCAGCCGCGCGACACCGGCGCCGAACCGCCGATCGCCGCGGCCAGCGCCACCACGCCTTCGACGATGGCCATCACGCCCAGCCACATCGCCAGCACCGCCGCGGTGCGCACCGGCGCCATCAGCGCCAGCACGCCGAAGGCCACGGCGAACAGGCCGAACAGCAGCACCACCCACCAGTGGCGGGACAGCTCGCCAAACAGCGTGCCGGACGGGAAACCCGGGTTGCTACTCATGTCATCGCTCCTTGCAGTGATCGGGCGGGATGCCGTTGCCGGCCGAGCATAGGCGCCGCGGCGTCACCTCCCCGTGTTCATGGCACCCGCGCGCAGACCCAGGCATCGACCCGCACCACGCCGGCCCGGTGCAGCGCACGGGCAGCGGCCTGCAGGGTGGCGCCGGTGGTCATCACGTCGTCGACCAGGGCCACGTGCGCCGGCAGCGTTCCCCGGGCGGCGAAGGCCGCGCGCAGGTTGCGGCGCCGCGCGGCCGCGTCCAGCTCCGACTGCGCCGCGGTGGCGCGGGTGCGGCGCAGCCCGGCCAGCAGCGGCAGCCGCAGCGCGCGTGCCAGCGGCCGCGCCAGTTCCAGCGCCTGGTCGTAGCCACGCCGGCGCAGGCGCGACAGGTGCAGCGGCAGCGGCACCAGCGCCTGCGGCCGCTCCACGGCCGCCAGCCGCACGTGCATCAGCTGCGCCAGCAGGCGCCCGGCGGCCAGGTCGCCATGGAACTTGAAGCGGCGCAGCAGCCCGTCCACCGGCGCGGCGTACAGGAACGCGGCCTGCACCCCGGCCAGGGGCGAACGCCCCTGGCGGCAGGTGCCGCACAAGGCACCGCCCGGCTCGGTGGCCGGCAGCGGCAGGGCGCAGCCGCGGCAGGCGCTTTCCAGCCATGGCAGCGCGGCGGCGCAGGCCGGGCACAGGTCGCGGCCGGGCGGGCCCGGCTCCGCGCACACCAGGCAGGTGGGCGGGAACAAAAGGTCCGACAGCCGCCTGCCCACCCTGTAAACCCCATCCAATGGCGATTTGTTGACAGTGGCGTGCATGCTCACCAGACTGCGCCGCTTCCGTTGCCCGATCTATCAGGAAACCCCCATGTCCGCCGTCATCCGCCACGACTGGAGCCGCGAGGAACTGCTGGCGCTGTTCGACCTGCCCTTCCCCGAACTGCTGTTCCGCGCCGCCAGCGTGCACCGCGAGCATTTCGACCCGGCACAGGTACAGGTCTCCACCCTGCTGTCGGTCAAGACCGGCGGCTGCCCGGAAGACTGCGCCTACTGCCCGCAGGCGCAGCGCTACGACACCGGCGTGGACGCGCAGAAGCTGATGGACACCGACAGCGTGGTGGCCCGCGCCCGCGCCGCGCGCGAGGCCGGCGCCTCGCGCTTCTGCATGGGCGCGGCCTGGCGCTCGCCCAAGGACCGCGACATCCCCAAGGTGGCGGCGATGATCCGCGAGGTGAAGGCGCTGGGCCTGGAAACCTGCGCCACCCTGGGCATGCTCGAAGGCCACCAGGCGCAGGCGCTCAAGGATGCGGGACTGGACTACTACAACCACAACCTCGACACCGCGCCGGACTACTACGACTCCATCATCCACACCCGCCAGTACCAGGACCGGCTGGACACGCTCGAACACGTGCGCAACGCCGGCCTGAAGACCTGCTGCGGCGGCATCGTCGGCATGGGCGAGACCCGCGAACACCGCGCCGGCCTGCTGCTGGCGCTGGCCAACCTGCCGGCGCACCCGGATTCGGTGCCGATCAACCGCCTGGTGCAGGTGGCCGGCACGCCGCTGCACGGCAGCGCCGAGCTGGACCCGTTCGAGTTCGTGCGCATGATCGCGGTGGCGCGCATCGTGATGCCGCGCTCGATGGTGCGGCTGTCGGCCGGGCGCGAGAGCATGAGCGACGAACTGCAGGCGCTGTGCTTCGCCGCCGGCGCCAACTCCATCTTCTACGGCGAGAAGCTGCTGACCACCGGCAACCCGGATACCGCGCGCGACCAGGCGCTGTTCGCGCGGCTGGGCATCCGGCCGATGGAAGTGAACGTGGATGCCGACGACCACGACCACCCCGGCACGGTGCACCTGGACATCGCGCCGCGCTGCGCGGTTTCCGCCTGAGGTGCGGCCGGAACCGCCCGCAAGCGGTTCCACCGGCAACCGGTTACCCTAGCCGCCCACCCGTCCATGAACTGACGCCATGGCCCGCCCCGACCTCCTCGCCCGCCTGCAGGACCAGCGCAAGCTGCGCCAAGCGCAGGGGCGCATCCGCGTGCGCCGCAGCGTCGGCCGCCGCGACGGCGTGCGCCTGGAAGTCGGCGGCAGGTGGCTCACCGGCTTCTGCAGCAACGACTACCTGGGCCTGTCGCAGCAGTTCGAAGTAGTGGCCGCGCTGCAGGACGCCGCCGGCCGCGAAGGCGCCGGCAGCACCGCCTCGCACCTGGTCTGCGGCCACCATGCGCTGCACGAACAGCTGGAACGCGAAATGGCCGACTGGCTCGGCTACCCGCGCGCGCTGCTGTTCGACAGCGGCTTCATGGCCAACCTCGCCGTGCAGCAGGCGCTGCTGTCCGAGGACAGCGACGTCTGCGTGCAGGACCGCCTCAACCACGCCAGCCTGCTCGATGCCACGCGCCTGGCCGGCTGCCGCCTGCGCCGCTACCCGCACCTGGACAGCGAAGGCGCCATGCGCCAGCTGAAGAACGCCGCCGACGGCGCGGCCATGCTCGCCACCGACGGTGTGTTCAGCATGGACGGCGACATCGCCCCGCTGCGCTCGCTGTCGCTGGTGGCGCGCATGCAGGAGGCGCTGTTCTACGTGGACGACGCGCACGGCGTGGGCGTGGTCGGCGAACACGGCCGCGGCTGCGTGGCCGACGCCGGGCTGGGCGTGGCCGAAGTGCCGCTGCAGCTGGCCACCCTGGGCAAGGCGCTGGGCGGCCACGGCGCGGTGGTGCTGGGCGAGGAGAACCTGGTCCAGCACCTGGCCGAAACCGCGCGCCCCTACATCTACACCACCGCGCTGCCGCCGGCGCAGGCCGCCGCCTCGCTGGCCGCGGTGAAGCTGGCGCGCCGCGACCACTGGCGCCGCGAGAAGCTGGCCGAACTGATCGCCGCCTTCCGCGACGGCGCGCGCCGCAACGGCCTGGAACTGATGCCCTCGGAAACGCCGATCCAGCCGCTGCTGTGCGGCGACGAGGCCACGGTGATGGCGCTGGGCGCGGCGCTGGAACAGTCCGGCTTCCTGGTCGGCGCGATCCGCCCGCCCACCGTGCCCGAAGGCAAGGCGCGGCTGCGCATCACCCTGTCGGCGCTGCACACCCTGGAGCAGGTCAAGGCGCTGGTCGAGGCCACCGCCCGCGCCCGCGACCTGCTGTCCTACGAGCAGTCGCTGAACACCGCCAGCGCCTGAAGCACGCCGTATACCCATGCATATCCACGTCACCGGCAGCGGCCCGGCACTGGTCCTGATCCACGGCTGGGCACTGCACGGCGGCATCTTCGCGCCGCTGGTCGAACGCCTGTCGCCGCGCTTCCAGCTGCACGTGGTGGACCTGCCCGGCCACGGCTTCAGCCGCGACGACGACACCCCGCTGCGCCTGCCCTACCTGGTCAACGCCATCGCCGCCGCCACGCCGCCGGCGGTGTGGTGCGGCTGGTCGCTGGGCGGGCTGGTGGCGCTGCACGCCGCGGCCACGCTGCCGCAGGTACGCGGGCTGGCGATGCTCGCCGCCACGCCGCGCTTCGTGCGCGATACCGACTGGCCCGACGCGGTGGACCGCAGCGTGTTCGAGCAGTTCGGCCAGGACCTGGAACAGGACTACCGCGGCACGCTGGAGCGCTTCCTGGCGCTGGACGTGATGGGCTCGCAGCATGCGCGCAGCGAACTGCGCACCCTGCGCGACGCCCTGGTCGAGCGCGGCGAACCGGCGCCGCGCGCCCTGCACGAAGGCCTGGCCCTGCTGGACCGCAGCGACCTGCGCGGCGCCCTGCCCAACCTGCGCACGCCCGGCCTGTGGATCGGCGGCCAGCGCGACCGGCTGGTGCCGGCCAAAGCCATGCACAGCGCCGCGGCGCTGGTGCCGGCCGGCCTGCATGCCGCGCACACCATCGACGGCGGCGGCCACGCGCCGTTCCTCGGCCATGCCGACGACGTCGCCGGGCTGCTGCAACGCTTCGTTGCGGACTGCACGTGAGCCGGCGCCTGCGCGCATCGCCGATCATGTGCAGCCACCGAACACACCGGGAGTAGGCCGATGGATCTGGGAATCGCCGGGCGCTGGGCGCTGGTCTGCGGCGCCAGCAAGGGGCTGGGGCTGGGCTGCGCGCGCGCACTGGCCGGCGAAGGCGCCCACGTGGCCATCGTCGCCCGCGGCGCCGATGCGCTGGAAGCGGCCGCGGCGGAACTGCGCGCGCTGCCCGGCGCCGGCCAGGTCGTCGCCGTCGCCGCCGACATCACCACCGCCGCCGGCCGCGCCGCCGCGCTCGCCGCCTGCCCGCAGGTGGACATCCTGGTCACCAACGCCGGCGGCCCGCCGCCGGGCGACTTCCGCGACTGGGAACGCGAACACTGGCTGGCCGCGCTGGACGCCAACATGCTCACCCCGATCGAACTGATCCGCGCCACCGTCGACGCGATGGCCGCGCGCGGCTTCGGCCGCGTGGTCAACATCACCTCCAGTTCGGTGAAGGCGCCCATCGACATCCTCGGCCTGTCCAACGGCGCGCGCTCGGGGCTCACCGGCTTCGTCGCCGGCCTCGCCCGCACCCACCTGGCGCGCAACGTCACCCTCAACAACCTGCTGCCCGGCGCGTTCGACACCGACCGCCTGCGCGGCACGCTGGACGCCAGCGCGCGCCGCCAGCAGCTGCCGCTGGACGAGGTGGCCGCGCGCCGCCGCGCCGGCATCCCCGCCGGCCGCTTCGGCATGCCCGACGAATTCGGCGCCGCCTGCGCCTTCCTGTGCAGCGCGCACGCCGGCTACATCACCGGGCAGAACCTGCTGATCGACGGCGGCGCCTACCCCGGTACCTTCTGACCCCGTTGCAACTGCGTATTCCCATGCCTTCCCTGTTCGATGCCAAGCACGTCCGCCGCGCCTTCTCGCGCGCCGCCTCCAGCTACCACGCCGCCGCGGTGCTGCAGCAGGAGGTGGCAAAACGCCTGCTGGAATCGCTGGACTACCTGGAGGAACGGCAGCCGCAGGTGGTGCTGGACGTGGGCAGCGGCCCGGCGCACGCGACCGCGGCGATGAAGAAGCGCTGGCCCAGGGCGCAGGTGATCGCGCTGGACCTGGCCCTGCCGATGCTGGCCGAAGCGAAGAAGCAGGCCGGCTGGTGGCGCCCGTTCTCGCGCGTGTGCGCCGACGCGCGGGCGCTGCCGCTGGCCGACAACAGCGTGGACGTGATCTTCAGCAACCTGTGCCTGCAGTGGGTGGAAGACCTGCCGTCGGTGTTCGCCGGCTTCCGCCGCGTGCTCAAGCCCGGCGGCCTGCTGGTGTGCTCCACCTTCGGCCCGGACACGCTGGTCGAACTGCGCGATGCGTTCGCGCAGGCCGACGCCACCCCGCACGTGAGCCGCTTCGTGCAGATCGCGCAGTTCGGCGACGCGCTGATGATGGCCGGCTTCCGCGACCCGGTGCTGGACCGCGACCTGTTCACCCTCACCTACGACGACCTGCCCGCGCTGATGCGCGAGCTCAAGGCCATCGGCGCGACCAACGCGCTGAGCGAACGCCGCCATACCCTCACCGGGCGCAGCCGCTTCAACGCCGCGCAGGCGGCCTACGAACCGCTGCGCCGCCCCGACGGCAAGCTGCCCAGCAGCTGGGAAGTCATCTACGCCCATGCCTGGGCGCCGGAACCGGGCGCGCCGATCCGCGAGCATGGCCACGATGTCGCCGCGGTGCCGGTGTCGGCGATTCCGATCCGGCGAAAGCAGAACCCGTAGGGACGGGCCAGCCCGCAAGCCGCCGTGGCTCCGGCCGCGAAAGCGCCAGCGCAGCGCGCTCCGCGCTGCCTTCAGCCGCCGACCTGCGCGATCCAGTCCTGCAGGTTGTAGTAGTTGCTGACACGCGCGATGCGGCCATCGCGGATATCGAAGAACGCGCCGCCCGGCAGCACGTAGCGCTGGCCGTTGGCCGGCGGCAGGCCTTCGTCGGTGTGGTGGTACTGGCCATGCACCACGTATTCGGCCGCGGCGCGGGTGCCGTCGGTGCTGGCCATCACCACCACCTCGCGCAGCTGCTCGCGGTAGCTGGCGTCCATGCGCCGCAGGAACGCGGCGAACGCCTCGCGGCCGCTTTCGCGCGCGCCCTGGTTGAGGTCGTGCGCCACGTCGTCGGTCAGCCGCTCCAGCATGCCGGCCCAGTCGCCGCGGTTGAAGGCATCGTAGTAGGCGCGGACCAGGTCGATGGCCTGCTGCTGCGCGGGAAAAGCGTCGTGGCTCATGGGGTTCTCACGGAAGGAACGAGGACGGCGCTCAGGCGCCGCCGGCGAACAGGTCGCGGTGGAAGAAATAGATTTCCTGCGCCAGGAAGCGCCAGCTGGTGTGGAAGCTGCGGAAGCGCGTGCTCGGCGTGGACGAGGCCAGCGCATCGATGCCCAGTTCCTTGGACAGGCGCAGCGCGCGCGCCATGTGCAGCGGGTCGCTGACCAGGATGGCGCGGTGCATGCCGTGCGCGTCCATCAACCGCTTGGCCTCCACCAGGTTCTGGCGGGTGGTACGCGAGCGGTTTTCGATCAGGATGTCCCTGGCGGGGATTTCCTGCTTCAGCGCATAGCGGCGCGCCACCTGCGATTCGGAGAAACGCGCGCCGGCGCCGCCGAAACCGCCGGTGAAGATCAGCTTGGGCGCGTAGCCCTGGCGGTACAGGTCCAGGCCGTGGCGGATGCGCTCCTCGAACACCGGCGACGGCTTGGCGTCGTAGGCCGCCGCGCCCAGCACGATGATCGCGTCGGCCGGCGCGGCCTGGTCGCGGTCGCCCACCCAGATGATCCACGCCGCCACGCCCAGCAGCCACAGCAGCACCAGCACGCACAGGCGCCACAGCCAGTCGAACAGGCCCGCGCGCCGGCCGCTCATGCGCCCATCCAGGGCAGCGCGTCCAGGTCGACGTTGCCGCCGGACAGCACCAGGCCCACGTCGCGCCCGGCGAAGCGCTGCGGCTGCGCCAGCACCGCCGCCAGCACCGTGGCCGACGACGGCTCCACCACCTGCTTGAGCACCTGCCACAGCAGGCGCATCGCCGCCACGGTGGCATCGTCGTCCACGGTGACGACCGTGGCGTTGCCGTGCAGCAGCGCGAAATTGGGTTCGCCCAGCGCGCCGCGCAGGCCGTCGCAGACGGTGTCGGGCACGAAATCGACCAGCCGCCGCCCGGCCTCCAGCGAACGCGCGGTGTCGGCCGCGCCGGCCGGCTCGGCCAGCACCAGTTCGCAGCCCGGCGCCGCGTGGCGCAATGCCAGCAGCGTGCCGGAGGCCAGCCCGCCGCCGCCGGCCGGTACCACCACCGCATCCAGCGCGGTGCCGGCCTGGCGCAGCAGCTCCAGCGTCGCCGTGCCCTGGCCGGCGATCACCTGCGCGTCGGCATAGGGGTGGACCAGCGTCGCCCCGGTGTCCTGCTGCACGCGTGCGCACTCGGCCTCGCGCGCGGCCTGGGTCGGCGCGCAGCGCCACAGCGTGGCGCCGTGGCGGGCGATGTTGGCCAGCTTGGCCGCCACCGCGCCCTCGGGCACCACCACATGGCAGGGAATGCCGCGCGAGCGCGCCGCCAGCGCCAGCGCCGCGCCGTGGTTGCCGGAGGAATGCGTCACCACGCCGTGGCGCGCCTGCGCCTCGTCCAGCGCCCACACCGCATTGCAGGCGCCGCGGAACTTGAAGGCGCCGCCGCGCTGCAGGTGTTCGGCCTTGAAATGCAGGCGGGCGCCGGCCAGCGCATCCAGCTCGCGCGAACGCAGGACCGGGGTGACCGTGGCATGGGGCGCGATGCGGGCCGCGGCGGCCAGCACGTCGGCCGGCCCTGGCAGGGTGAGTTCAACCATGGGGAAAGGTTAACGTAGGCCCCGGTGCCCGGCCATCTCGGGCGGGCACTGCACCTGCGTTCAGCCCCTGCCGGCAGGGTTAAGGACCGATTCAATGCAGGCGCACGAAGCTGGCCGCGTACCCAACAGGGGGAAACTCATGAAAATGCGCCTGATCCTATCGGCCGGCCTGCTGCTCGGCCTGTCCGGCTGCGCCACCTACGACTATGTCGACGGCGGCGCCGGCGGCTATTACCGCGGCGCCACGTCGGTGCAGCGCACCTACCCGTACGGCTACCCCTATGGTGGCGGCTATGGCCCTTACGGCTATGGCAGCTACGGCTATTACGACTACTACCGCTACCCGTACCCGGTCTACCGCCCGCCGCACTACCCGCGCCCGCCGCAGGGCGGCCACTGGGGTGGCGGCCACCGTCCGCCGGGCCATGGCAACGGCGATGGCGGCCACCGCCCGCCGCCGCGCCCCGGCGATGGCGACGGGCGCCCGACCCGTCCGCCGCGCCCGCCGGTGGAAGGCGGCGGCAAGTCGCCGTGGCGCGACATGGACCGCCTGCAGCGCCCGCAGCCGCGCCCGGCCCAGCCGGTGCAACGGGCCATGCCGGCACCGCGCGCCACCGCCGCCCCGCGCCCGATGATGCAGCGGCCCGCACCGCCCCGACCGCCGTCACAGTCCCACGGCCCGCGGCCGAGGGATCAACAGGAACTTTGAAGCGCTTGCATTTGCCGAAAAACCAGGCAATCTTGTCGAACCGGGTGACCGGCAGCGTCGTTAACTGACACGAACTGCCCTTCACACCACACCGCTTCAATGTCGATGTCCGTCAGGAAATCTGGATCCCCCCTGTTCCGGCCCTGTCGGGCATCGGCGCCTACAACAACAAAGCCCCGGCCATGCCGGGGCTTTGTTTTTCCGGGCCTGGGCCGGGGCCTTCCCCGGGCGCGGCAGGCGGCGGGGCGCAAGGCGCCGCAATGGCCTGGCCCGCATGGCCTGCCCTGGCGAAACCCGCGATAAAAGAAGGGCCGGCAGTCCCCCGACTGCCGGCCCCATGCTTCCCCGGTGTGCGCTTCGGCTGGCCCCTGTTCCAATTCCAGCCATTGCGCCCTCGGCGCATGCCACACCGGGTGCAATGACGTTAGCTGCAGTTTGTGTGCCAACTTTAGGCCTTCCTCCATGCCCGGCAGGCATTGGCGGTAAAATCACCAGGCTCTCGCCACGGGCCCGCACCCCCGGCCGGCGACGGACTTCACACTTTCAGTCCCCATTCCCCTCATGACCGACTCCTTCCATCGTTACGACGTCATCGTCATCGGCGGCGGCCACGCCGGCACCGAGGCCGCGCTGGCCGCGGCGCGCGGTGGCGCCCGCACCCTGCTGCTGACACACAACGTGGAAACCGTGGGCGCCATGAGCTGCAACCCGGCCATCGGCGGCATCGGCAAGGGCCACCTGGTCAAGGAGATCGACGCGCTGGGCGGGGCCATGGCGCACGCCTCCGACCTGGCCGGCATCCAGTGGCGCACGCTCAATGCCTCCAAGGGCCCGGCGGTGCGCGCCACCCGCTGCCAGGCCGACCGCAACCTGTACCGCATGGCGATCCGCCGCATCGTCGAATCGCAGCCCAACCTGACCGTGTTCCAGGCCGCGGTGGACGACCTGGTCATCGAGGGCGACACCGTGCGCGGCGCCATCACCCAGACCGGGCTGACCTTCCATGCACCGGCCGTGGTGCTCACCGCCGGCACCTTCCTGGCCGGCAAGATCCACATCGGCGAAACCCAGTACACCGCCGGGCGCATGGGCGACCCGCCGGCCACCACGCTGGCCGCGCGCCTGCGCGAGCGCCCGTTCGCCATCGACCGGCTCAAGACCGGCACCCCGCCGCGCATCGACGGCCGCTCGCTCGACTACAGCGTCATGGAAGAACAGCCCGGCGACGACCCGCTGCCGGTGATGTCCTACCTGGGCCACGTGGCCGAGCACCCGCGCCAGGTGAGCTGCTGGATCACCCACACCAGCGAACGCACCCACGAGGTGATCCGCAACGCGCTGCACCGCTCGCCGCTGTACAGCGGCCAGATCGAGGGCATCGGCCCGCGCTACTGCCCGTCCATCGAGGACAAGGTGGTGCGCTTCGCCGAAAAGGACAGCCACCAGATCTTCGTCGAACCCGAAGGCCTGGACGTGGTGGAGATCTACCCCAACGGCATTTCCACCTCGCTGCCGTTCGACGTGCAGCTGGAACTGGTGCGCAGCATCCGCGGCTTCGAGCATGCGCACATCACCCGCCCCGGCTACGCCATCGAATACGACTTCTTCGACCCGCGCGGGCTCAAGAACACGCTGGAAACCCGCCAGGTGGCCGGCCTGTTCTTCGCCGGCCAGATCAACGGCACCACCGGCTACGAGGAAGCCGGCGCGCAGGGCCTGCTGGCCGGCATCAACGCCGCGCTGTTCGTGCAGGGGCGCCAGGGCTGGTGCCCGCGCCGCGACGAGGCCTACATCGGCGTGCTGGTGGACGACCTGATCACCCACGGCACCAGCGAGCCCTACCGCATGTTCACCAGCCGCGCCGAATACCGGCTGCAGCTGCGCGAGGACAACGCCGACGCGCGCCTGACCCCCACCGGCCGCGAGCTGGGCCTGGTCGACGACCGCCGCTGGCGCGCCTTCGAAACCAAGCAGGCCGCCGTGGCCAGCGAAAGCGCGCGCCTGCGCGGCCTGTGGGCCACCCCCGCCAACGCCCTGGGCCGCGAAGTGCAGGAAACCACCGGCGTGGCGGTGAGCCGCGAAACCAACGTGCTCGACCTGATCAAGCGCCCGGAACTGGACTACGCCAAGCTCATGCGCGTGCCCTCGCTCGGCCCCGGCGTGGACGATGCGCGCGTGGCCGAACAGGTGGAAATCAGCGTCAAGTACGCCGGCTACCTGGACCGCCAGCGCGAGGAAATCGAACGCCAGCAGCGCCACGAGAACACCGCCATTGCCGAAGGCTTCGACTTCGCCGCCGTGCGCGGCCTCTCCGCCGAAGTGCTGCAGAAACTCGAACGCGTGCGCCCGCAGACCATCGGCCAGGCCCAGCGCATCCCCGGCATGACCCCGGCCGCGATCTCGCTGCTGCTGGTGCACCTGGAGCGGGCGCGGCGCGGGAAGGTGGCGTGATTCCAGCCGTCAGCATTGGTCGAGCAGAAGACTTTTAATCTTTTGGAAGGTTCGAATCCTTCACGGCCCACCATTCTTTTCAATCACTTGCGCGTGTCCAGCTGGCCAATATTTCGCCAGCTGGGAAAATTCGTGGGAAAAATAACCTCATCGCGTCGTGAGATTGTCGGTCAGCCGCGTCGCTTCGGCGGCTGTACAACTGGCACCGCGTGGTCGTAGTGGTTGGTCATCTGCGGCGTGGCGTGTCCTGCCGCCTCCTGCTTGTCGGCGCGGTTGCCCTCGGTGTCGGTGATGCCGCGATGCTTCAGCCCGTGCAGGCTGAAACGCTCTTCCGGCGTGATGACCTTCTCCGCTATGGCCAGGTGGATCATCCGTTGCCACGCGCTGTCCAGCATCACGGCGTGGAGGTACGGCGGAACGCTTCCACGCGTGGGCACTACCCTGGCGTTGCGCACGCCCTTGGCCAAGTACATGCGGCGCGGCGTGGCCCAGGGTCAGTTCTACCAGGTGCAGGCCTGGGGCGAGGAACACGCCTTCGAGGCCGGCAGCATCTTCCAGCTGCGCGAGGCCGACATTGGCCAGGAGATCTACGGCTTGCCGGAATGGTTGAGCGCCATGCAGTCGGCGCTGCTCAACGAATCGGCGACGCTGTTCGGCCGGAAGTACTACAACAACGGCTCGCACGCCGGTTTCATCCTGTACCTGACCGACGAGAAGCAGAGGACATCGACGCCCTGCGCGCGGCACTCAAGAGCGCCAAAGGCCCTGGCAACTTTCGCAACCTGTTCCTCCATTCTCCGGGCGGCAGCAAGGATGGCATCAAGCTGATCCCGGTCAGCGAGGTGGCCGCGAAGGACGAGTTCACCGGGGTCAAGGGCATCACCCGTGACGATATGATGGCCGCCTTGCGCGTACCGCCTCAGCTGATGGGCATCGTGCCGCAGAACGCCGGCGGCTTCGGCAGCATCCGCGACGCCGCCGCGGTCTGGGCGGCCAACGAGCTGGAACCCCTACAGGCGCGCATGCTCAAGGTCAACGACTGGCTCGGCGAGGAGGTCATCACGTTCAACCCCTACCAGCCGCCCGCAGCGGCGGCGTAACGCTTTCCCCACCACGGCAACACCATGAACCTGAAGAACCTGCGCTGTGGCGAGTGCGCTCGCCTGCTAGGCAAGGCCGGCGCATTCGACCAGCTCCAGATCAAGTGCCCGCGCTGCGGCACGCTCAATCACCTGAAGGCCGAGAGCCTCATCTCAGATCGCCGCGAGCGATTCGACCACGAAGGCTCTCACCATGACCAATGTGCTGTTGCAGGGCGACGCCCTGAAGTTGCTTCCCACGCTCGAAGCGGAATCGTTCGACGCGCTGATCACTGACCCGCCGTATGCCAGCGGCGGGGTCACCGCCGCGGCCCCGGCCCAGGCGCCCTCGAAGAAGTACTGCCGCGACGGCGGCCACGCCGACTTCGTGGGCGACGAGCGCGACCAGCGCGCCCACCTGCGCTGGATGCACCTGTGGCTGTCGGACTGCGCGCGGGGCTACTGAAGGACGGCGCGCCGGTGCTGCTGTTCACCGACTGGCGGCAACTGCCGCTCATTACCGACGCGCTGCAGCTGGCGGGATTCACCTGGCGCGGCATCACCGTGTGGGACAAGACCGAAGGCGTGCGGCCGCAGCTCGGGCGCTTTCGCAACCAGGCCGAGTACATCGTGTGGGGCAGCAAGGGCCACATGCCGTTGCAGCGCCGCGCGACCGTGCTGCCTGGCGTGATCCGTGAGCCCGTGCTCAAGGCTGACAAGCACCACCTCACCGGGAAGCCCACCGCGCTGATGCGCCAGCTGGTGCGGATCTGCGAGACCGGCGGACGGATCCTCGATCCCTTCGCCGGCAGCGGCACCACGCTAGTGGCGGCCGCACTTGAGGAGTTCGATAGCACGGGTATCGAAATGACAGGCCACTATGCGAGCGTTGCGGCCCAACGACTTCGCACGGCATAGGCAAGAGACACCCGCGCGGCAGTGCCGCGCGGGTGTCTAACGCCATGCGCACTCAGCTGCGCTTCCTCATGAGCTGGGCCTGTAGCTTGGCAATCTGAGAGCGTAGGTCCCTATTCTCCCGCTCAAGGCGTGGATCCACCGCCATAGCGTCTAGCGAGTCCCGGAGGATCTCGATAGTATTTTCACGGTTACCAGGCTTCATGGCATTCGCTTCGAGTTCTGTGAGCTTCCGGTCTGCCTTGGCGATTCCCTCGCTCTTCGCATTAGCTATCAGGCGCTCTCTGACTTCTCGCATAAGAGTTGAGCGCTGAGCCCAAGGCAGAGAAACTTCTGCGCTTGAGCGAACCATCCTGATGAGCGTTCGTTCAAGATCGGATGAGAAGCGCGATCGTCGTTCGTCAAACAGAAATGACTTCATTGCCGTTAGGCCCAAGGCCACGTCAGGAAGCATTGATACCAGAAGCAAAGCGCCAGCTATCGAAACCACCATTTGCCTTTCGCCCGTCTGCCTAAAATGTTCCTCAATTTTGCTGAGGCGATGTCCTGAACTAATGAGGAGACAGGAGGCGGAAGGGTCGTTGTCCTGGGTGGTCGCAACGAGGTGGACGAAAGCTGCGTACAGCTCCGCGTCGCGGGTTGCCTTATCGCGATCAATCTTGCTAAGAGTGTTTGGGTGATTCTCCTCCGCCAGGCTCAAAGCATACTGCGCTACCTGCCTGGCTAGATCTGCGAGCTGGGACGACCTAGGGGGCATAACCTGAACGTTGAAATCGCTACGAAGGTTTGCTGCGATGCGTGAGTAATCGTATTTGGTTTCGCCGCGGAACTGCTGTATGTATTGCCTCCAAGCAGAGTGTCGTATGCGCTTTCGAGCCAGCATTTCGGCGAACGAACGGACGAACGCGTTCTCGATCATGCGAAGGCGATCGTGTTCATTTCCGGGCAAAAGATGGTTGATTTGGGAGAAATCTGCCTGTGCAATCCAGGCGTGGTATGCGGCTTCTTGTAGGACCGGTTCTCCGACCAGAACGCGCCCGCGATTTCTGTGCCATGATTCCACGATCGTTTTAACGGCGTCGTGATCCGGCTCCCCAATGCCAAGTAACGATAGGATCACGTCAGTGTCTAGGACGACCGTCGTTCTGGCCAGTAGCCGACCAATGGCCTTGGCGCTTTCATTCTCGAGGCCCATCGTGCATGCCGCTACAAAACCTGCGCACACCTGTACGAGCCATTCCGCCGCTGGGCCTGCTCTGTCGGAGAAAAGGTCTTTGACCGCTTGCGCTAGATCCTGCTGGCGCCTAATGCTTGTTGATGTCTTTCCCACGGCGTCGGCGATCTCATCGACAAAGCTGAGGGGGCTCGCACCCGGCTCGACGGGGTTGTCCGGGTCGAGCATCGCGCTCACCTCGTCGACTATCGCATGGCCGCGTTGGTAGAGGAAGTTGGCGAGTCGCTCTTCGAACGTTGCCCAGATCCGAGAAAATTCATCAGGAATGATCGGCGAGCCGATTGCTGTCTCCAAAGCTAGCTGGATCTGCCGCCGGCCATCCATCAGCTGTTCCGCAGCCGATGTCTCGTTGGCCGCACGCCGCTCATGCCCCGCTGTGGTGATGTGGTAGACCTCGCCGTCCCTTGTGACAAAGCCATGTGCCACTAAGTCGTTCAAGTAGGGCATCAATGCCTGCGGACGCAAGGGCCGGCTGAGCCCCAGCCCATTGCCGATCTGAATTCCAATCGAGGTTGAGGTTCGCCCGGTATCGACCAATGCATCTAGGATTGCTGCATCATAGATCGCGTGGCGGATAGCGTTCGATTCTTCGGCCGTGGATGTCATTAGAGCGAGGCGAAGACCTCTCGCGTCGCTTTCGCTGAACGCATTGGTATCGATAGCCGTCAGAACGTTGCTTATTTCTGCTTTGTAGTGGCGCTGCAACCGCTCGTTCTCCCCCATCGCCTGCGCGAGTTGATGGGCGCCCAAGCAGCGAATTTCGAAGGCGGACTCAACCTCTGCCTGTAGCGCGGCTTGAATGTCGTCAAGCTTATGTTCGCTAAGGCGCTGGCTTGAGCAAAAGTAGACCATCTTCACGCCAGTGGTGGTCGCCTGAAGGCGCGCTAGATCCTCCAGAGTCTTTGCGTCGGCGTCGTCGCGAAGGCTGCAGCACACATAAAGGCCTGCCGCTTGCCCATAGCCGACCGCGTCGCGGCCGAGATCCCAAGACGTCGTGGTCGTGAGTACTGGCTGTCCTCCCTCAAGCTCGCTCACCACCTCCGCACAGAAGACCTCAAAGCGGCTGGGATTGGTTTCTGCCCTCAAGACAATTTCGTAGATGTTCGTGCGGAACTCGCTGTCGGCTGCAGCCATGGGTCTGTCTCGGTGTCCAGCTGAATCTGCGAATCATACGACGCCCAGGCGCGGGGACTGATCGCTGTCGTGCAACGCGGATCGCGGCGCGCAGTCGTCGCCCTGCCACGCCTGAGGTCTTCATGCACCCCTTTTTCTGCACCGCTGCGCCGCCGGCCCGGGCCGCGCCACTGCTGGCGCTTGCGGCCCTCCGGCAGGTTTTGCCGCCGCCCTGCGGAACCCTGCGCCGAGAGGCCCCGTAGAGCGGCCCACAGGCGGCCACGCTAGGTGGTGGCCTGGTCGTCAGAATTTCCAGATGGCCATCGGAAACAGGTAGCCAGGTAATTCACTCCGGTTTGGCGTGTCTAAGTCGTTGAATATAAACGTGAAAACGGGATTACCTTGGGAGGTAATTTGAGGTAATCCGCCGATCCTCAAAAGGTAATGTCATTGATTTGTAAGAACTTTTTCAGTGGGCTAGACTACTCCCCGAAAGGTAATCAGGTTACCTCAACATTACCCCGGAATTACCTTTGAGATATGTTGATATGTAATTGATATTGTTCAATAAAGTGCTTCGATCCTGAACAGGTTGCCTAAATTACCTGTTCCCGGTGGTCATCTGAAAAATTGAGATAGGGGGCGGTAGAGTGGTTCGCCACAGCCAGCCGCTAACACCGGAGCCCCGCCATGGCCTTGACCCGCGACGCCCTGCAGCAGCTTCGAGCAGGTCCGCCGCGGAACGACGATATGGGCCACTCGCCACGAAGCGACCATCCGTGACCAGGTGCGGGCGCGGATCGCGGCCCGCCCCGTCACATGGGGATTCGGCGATAGCCCCCGAGACCGCTCACTGCTAACGTGCCCGAGGAAGCTGCCATGGAGCCAGATCCGCAAATCGTCACCGCACTGGTTTCCCTCGCTGCACGGGTGGATGCGCTGACCTGGATTTCTGGCGCCCTCCTGCGCTCGCATCCGAATTCTGCCGCAGTACTGCAGGCTTGGCGCGACCGCCAGGCAGACGCGGCGGACAGCGGCTTTGAGATCGAGGCGTCGGCGTACCGCGAGAGGTTCCTGCAGGAGCTGGAGCTGTGGACGGGAACGCTGGAAGCGGAAGCCCGGCGGCGATAACGGGAATGGACCGGGCGACCGCCACCGCCCTGATTGACCAGCTATGCCGCGAGCTGCCGCGCGGCGATAGCGCCGCGGCTGACGACTTCGACTACGGATGGTTCCGAGAGAGAGTGACGACCATTGCCCAGCGATGCCGGCCCGTCGACGGGATCTACATCTGGCAATACGCGTTGTGGCACCTGGACAGGGCGGCGCTGTTACCTGGCGCGATCGCGCCGCGGCACGACGCATAAACCCATCATCGGGCCGCGCATTCGCTGGGAAAATGCTTCGCCGCAGATCGGCGCTTCAAGGACTTAGCGGGGTCTCCTGCGCAACGTCTTCGCGTCATGCACCTGACTGCGGAGAGCGCGCGGCAGCGGCCAACGCTACCGGCAAGCATCGATCGTCGAGCAGCCGCAGCGCGGTACCGCTCACTCGTCGTTCCGGCTGCGGCTGATCAACAACAACCCATTGCCCACCGTCACCTGCAACGCATCACCCACGGCAAAGCCGCAGCGTTCCAACCAACGGCCGGACAGGCGCAGCCTGGGTACGGCCCGGCCCACAACCTGCTGGCCCCGGCGCTCGTCGTAATACAGATAGCCCATCGTGCAGCGCTTGGGCATGCGCGCCCAGCCGCTGGAAGCGGATGGCATGGGCAACGGGGGCGAAAACAACTCCGGGACCGGAGCGGAATCGATCACCCGCGGCGTGCATGCCTCGTGCCTGGATGGGCTGCGATTGGGCGCAGGGGTGGAAACGCGTGCGACTTCCTTGGAACGGCTCATGTCGGACTCCTTGTGCGATGAGGAATCCGCCGCTTCGCTGCTAACCGAAGGTGGCGGACGGCGCGCGGTTAGCAGACCGGTCACAAGGTACCGGCAGGCCTTTCGACCTCCGCGCACCGCCCGCCATGGAACGGGCATGTCCGACCACGCCAACGGCCGGGCATGAAAAAGCGCCGGCATCGACGATGGGCGCTGGTGCGCCTTGTGCTTCGAGCTGCTAAACCCGGCTGCGGACTTTGCCGCAGCGGTTTGATGGTGCTACTCGGTCAGCAAAGAAGTCAATCAGACTTCTCCGCTATCAACCCTAAGCAAACAGTCCCTCGGGTTCGCGGTTGTGACAGCTATGTCGGTGGGCGAAGTCCGGAAACTCTGCAATGGGGTCGCACTCTGCCTTTAGCTGTGGCCGGCGCTGTAAGCTAGTTGACCTCGTCTAGGCCGCCTAAGATCAAGGTGAGTCAATGGTTGTGGCCCGCTGCGGCGCAGTATGAATGAGTCGTATAAACGGACCTGGCGTCCGTCCGTCGATTCGCGGTACGACCCACTTCAGGCGTTAGCCGCTATTTGACCATCGAGGAATCGAACAAGAAATGGCCCGAAGCAAACAAGAGCCCAAGCAGACTGAACGAACGAAGTTGATCGTTCCGCTGGAGCAAGCCCAGAAACGTGTTCGCACTCAGATCGAACGAGGCGAAGCAGTCCCCAACCAGTCGATAAACGAGAACGAAGAGGCGAGGAGGTGGTACGAGTTCACGTCGGAGCTCCTGCGTCAAATCTCGAGTACCGATGAACTGCGAGATGATTTTACGGGAAAGGGGAGATTTAGCTTTGACTCCGACATTTCCACCGGGAGCTATCTCAAAAAGCTGCGCTCCATTCATGACCGGTTGGAGCTGCTTCCTGCGGCTGAACCCGCAGGTGCACCAACTCACGAGCTCAAACGGACCAGGAAGCCAAGCTCACGCCGAGTTTTTATTGTGCACGGTCACGACGATGGCCTTAAAGAGACTGTAGCTCGGTTTCTGGCCAAGCTCGATATCGAACCCGTCATCTTGCATGAGCAGCCGAACCGAGGACAGACCATCATAGAGAAATTCGAAGGGCATTCTGATGTGGCATTCGCGGTTGTGTTATTCACCCCTGACGACATGGGCTATCCCGCGGGGAAAGGCGAAGAAGCCAAGCCTCGAGCGCGCCAGAATGTGGTCCTAGAACTCGGCTTCTTCATGGCTGCCCTCGGACGAGACCGAGTGTGCGTTCTCTACAAAGGTGGAGTAGACATTCCGAGTGACTATTCGGGCGTGTTGTATGAAGAAGTAGACTCAAAGGGCGCTTGGCGCTTTCAGCTGGCGTTGGAGATCAAGAGTGCCGGCATCGAGGTCGACCTAAATAGGGCAGCATAGACATGCGCCTCTGGCTTCCTGTGGGTCGTCTATCAATCATCATGGCACTGGCTGCCTTGCGGCTAACAATTCATTCAAGCCGAGGCCACTTCGCGGGACGGCTTAGTTCAAGCGTTGACCAGCGCCTGCTTCTGGCTGCATTGCGCCGGATGCCTCTGGTCCTAACGGACGCTTTTTAGCGCCAAAGGATCACGACGTGCACTTCAACCAGATCTTGATTGTCGACTCCATACCCGCCGGAGAGCGCAACACAGCTCGCGACCTATATCAGGACGTGGGGCTTCGTGCCCAAGTATTCGCGCCCGCACCGGAAGTCCGGTATCGGCGCGTTGAAGGCCGGGCCGAATTCTTGACGTTGCTCCCTGAACTGGCTGCGGCGGCATCGACTACTGGAGACATTCCCGTGCTCCACATCGAGTGCCATGGGAACGATGACGGCCTAGCATTTTCAGATGGCTCATTCGTCACTTGGGCCGATCTGAAAGGACCGCTGACTTCCCTAAACATTGCGACGGCAATGAATTTGCTCGTGGTTGTTGCTGCGTGCGATGGAAGCGCACTCACGTCGACGCTCGGACTGGTTGATCGCGCACCTGTTCACGGTCTCATCGGGCCGACGCGCGCGGTCACGCCGGAGGAATTGATGCGTGCGTATCTTGAGCTCTATGGGACGCTCATACGTACTCGATCAGCGCGGGAGGCAGTAGAAGCGATGTCTCGTGCCACGCCTGATACTTTCGTCTATCGCGCAGCGCAATGGCTTTTTCAGTATGTGTGGGATCACTATCAGGCAACACATGAAACGCCAGAGGCTCGTCTGGAGCGTGGCATAAAAATGGCGACCAATCCTCCCGTCAACTACGTCGGCCCACCTCTCCAGCCCGAATTATTGGCCCAGATGTTGGCGGAGCGTAATCGGGAATTCTTCGATGCCTTTCGCCGAAAATTCTTTCTATGCGATCTATTCCCTGATCATGAGACGCGCTTCCCCATTCGATACGACGCCCTTTGATGGACGCTTTTGGCCGAAAGCGGACATTTCCGGCAGAAATCTATTTCCTCACCACATATCATCTTTCTCCTTCCATACCTGTACTTCCGCATGCCCTCCCTCCGCCCCTTCCTAGACAAATCCCCCACCCTCGGCCAACGCGTCTACATCGACCCCGCCTGCACCATCATCGGTGACGTGGTGCTGGGCGATGACGTGTCGGTGTGGCCGGGCACGGTGATCCGGGGCGACGTAAACCATGTGCGCATCGGGGCGCGCACCAACGTGCAGGACGGCACCATCATCCATGTCAGCCACGAGAGCCCGTACAACAAGGGCGGCTACCCCACGCTGATCAGCGAGGGCGTCACGGTGGGGCATGGCTGCATCATCCATGCGTGCCGCATTGGCGATTACTGCCTGATCGGCATGGGCGCGTGCGTGCTGGATGGCGCGGTGATCGAGGACGAGGCGTTCATCGGCGCCGGGGCGGTGGTGGGGCCGGGCAAGCGGGTGGCGCGCGGCGAGTTGTGGGTGGGCAACCCGGCGCGGCCGGTGCGCACCTTGAGTGCGAAGGACATCGAGGGACTGCGGTATTCGGCGGACCACTACGTGCGGTTGAAGGACCAGTACCTGGGGATGGCGGACTTCCCGGGCGCATGAGAATCGTCATCGCCTTTGTCGCAGCCATCCTGGCACCAGTGATCGCAATCGTCGCCTGGTACCTCTATGGCCAGTTCTCCATGTTCGACTTGAGCGACCCCTACATTTGGGTTCGCACTCGCGGGGTCTTCTTCATTTGCCTCGCCATCTCGGCGGCTCACGTCATGGCACTCGGCATCCCTGCTTACCTCCTGCTCCGTTGGCGTGGCCTGTTCCGCTGGTGGAGTGCTCTCCTGGCGGGTTTTGCGTTGGGTTCCATCCCGGTGGGGGTGTTCTCGTGGCCCCTGCACTACGCCGGCTCAAGATCGTCCGCTTCGGTCAATGGAGTCGAAACCATGATTGATGGCGTACCCACAATGGCCGGCTGGCTGCAGTATGTCGAAGGCGTCTCGTTCTTTGGCGCATGCGGACTCGGTGCTGCTGCAGTGTTTTGCGCGGTACATGGCATGAGCCTTGGGAACCCGCCCAGGCGGACACCACTTCGCCGCACGTCCTGACCGGAGCGATCACCGGCCAGCGGGGCGCTACCCTGCTCTACAGGGCATCGCCGGCGTTTTTCCGTTGCCGCCGAAGCCGCGCTTGCCTCAAACTGCCCGCCTCGGGCGCGGGGGCGCCCTTCCAGGGAAAGGAACCCTTCATGTCGATCAGAACCATGGCGCTGGGCCTGCTGGCCAGCGCGACGCTGTTGTGCGCCGCTTCGCCGGCCGCGCTGGCGCAGGACGAGCAGGACGCCGCGGCGTTCGTGCAGTCGCTGCATTTCCGCACCGGCACCATCGAGGTGCCCGCCGCCAAGGCGCGCTTCAACCTGGACCCGGAGTTCCGCTACCTGGACCAGGCCGATGCGCGGCGCGTGCTGGAGGACATGTGGGGCAACCCGCCCGACGAGGACGTGCTGGGGCTGATCGTGCCGCGCTCGCCCAGCCTGGCCGACGACGACAGCTGGGCGGTGGTGGTGACCTATGCCGACGACGGTTATGTGTCCGACGAGGACGCGTCCAGCATCGACTACGACGAGCTGCTGCGCGACATGCAGGAGCAGATCAACGCCGCCAACCCGGAGCGCGAGAAGGCCGGCTACGGCACGCTGCAGCTGGTGGGCTGGGCGGTGCCGCCGCGCTATGACGCCGGCAACAACAAGCTGTACTGGGCCAAGGAGCTGGAGTTCAACGGCCAGCCAGGCCATGTGCTGAACTACGGCATCCGCGTGCTCGGCCGCCACGGTTACCTGAGCCTCAACGCGGTGTCGGGCATGAACGAGCTGCCGCTGGTGCGCACCGGCATGGAGAAGCTGCTGCCGATGGCCGAGTTCGAGCCCGGCGCGCGTTATGCCGACCACAACCCCAAAACCGACAAGATCGCCGCCTACGGCGTGGCCACGCTGATCGGCGGCGGGCTGGCGGCCAAGGCCGGGCTGTTCGCCAAGCTCGGGCTGGTCTTCGCCAAGTTCTGGAAGCTGCTGCTGATCGGCGTGCTGGCGCTGGGCGGGGTGGTGAAGAAGTTCTTCGGCGACCGCAGGAACGGCACGGTGCGGTAAGCCTTGCCGGCCCGCGGGGGCCCTTCCGCGGGCTGGGCATCCGTTGCGGCGGCCGGTAAAGTCAGCCGCTGACAGGACGCTACCGAGACACGCATGCCAGTGGCTGCCGCCCGGTCCGGATACCGGGCTTGCGACAACTCCGCACCCCGCACGCGACGGGCGGCGCCCGGCCGTTGAGCGCAGCGCCGCCCATGCTCGATACCTGCCGCGAAGTCATCACGCCCGAAGGCGTGCCGCTGCAGTTGCCGGCGGCCGGCCCGGTGCCGCGCGCGCTGGCGTGGCTGATCGACCTGATGGCGCGCTTCGGTGTGCTGGCGCTGATGAGCCCGCTGCTGATGGCGCTGGGTGGGCTGGGCCAGGGCCTGTACCTGGGGCTGATGTTCCTGATGTTCTGGGGGTACCCCATCGTGCTGGAGGTCTGGTTCGGCCAGACCCTGGGCAAGCGCGCGCTCGGCCTGCGCGTGGTGGCGCGCGACGGCGCGCCGCTGGGCTGGATGCCGGCGATCGTGCGCAACCTGCTGCGCACCGTGGACATGCTGCCGTTCGGCTATGCGCTGGGCCTGATCGCCTGCCTGTGCGATGCGCACGGGCGCCGGCTGGGCGACCTGGTGGCCGGCAGCCTGGTGGTGCACGTGCCGGCGCCCGCGCCGGTGCCGCCGGCGCGCATCGACACCGTGCTGGCGCCGCCGCTGCCGCTGCAGCCGGCCGAGCAGCAGGCGGTGATCGCCTTCGCCGACCGCGCCCCGGCGCTGTCCGGCCCGCGCCAGAGCGAGCTGGCCGACATCGCCAGCGGCCTGAGCCGGGCGCAGGGCCCAACCGGCGTGCTGCGCCTGTACGCGATGGCCAACTGGCTGCTGGGGCGGCGATGAGGCAGGAACAGTTCGTCACCCGCCACCAGCACGAATGGCGCCAGTTCGAGGACTGGCTGCAGCAGCGCGGCGGCAGCGCGCGCAAGGCGCGCGGCACGCCCGCGCCCGACCTGCCGGGCGACGAGACCATACCCGAGCGCTACCGGCGCCTGTGCCAGCAGCTGGCGCTGGCGCGCCGCCGCGGCTACAGCCCGCAGCTGGTCGAGCGCCTGCAGCAGCTGATGCAGCGCGGCCACAACCTGCTGTACCGGGCGCCGCCGCCGCGCTGGCAGCGCGCGGTGGAATTCCTGTTCGCCGGCTTCCCGCAGCTGGTGCGCGGCCAGGCCGCGGCCATGTGGGTGGCGTGCGCGCTGTTCGTGGTGCCGCTGGTGGGCGTGTTCGTGCTGCTGCAGTACAGGCCGGAGCTGGTGCACCTGCTGCTGGACCCACAGCAGATCGCGCAGATGGAAAAATCGTACGACCCGGCCGCCGACCGATTGGGCCGCGACAGCGGCACCGACTGGGCGATGTTCGGCCACTACATCATGAACAACATCAGCATCGGCCTGCGTACCTTCGCCAGCGGCCTGCTGGCCGGCGTCGGCACGGTGCTGGTGCTGCTGTTCAACGGCCTGACCATCGGCGCGGTGGCCGGCCACCTGCAGCACGTGGGCTATGGCGATGCGTTCTGGCGCTTCGTGGTCGGGCATGCGCCGTTCGAGCTCACCGCCATCGTCATTGCCGGCGGCGCCGGCCTGCAGCTGGGGCTGCGCTTGATCGCGCCGGGCCGCAGACGGCGCATCGACGCGCTGGTGGAAGGCGGGGTGATCGGCGCGCGGCTGTGCCTGGGCGTGGCCTTCATGCTGCTGGTGGCGGCGTTCATCGAGGCGTTCTGGTCGTCCATCGCCTGGGTGCCGGCGTGGGGCAAGTTCACCGTGTCCGGCGTGCTGTGGACGCTGGTGTTCGCCTGGCTGTGGCGCGGCGGGCACGGGGGCGGCGATGCGCATTGACCAGCTCGACGTGGTGCTGCGCGCGCGTTCGCAGTGGGAGGCGATGGAGCTGGGCAGCGCGCTGGTGCGGCGCCATGCCGCGGCCATCTGGAAGCCGTGGCTGCTGCTGACCGCGCCGCTGTTCGTGCTGCTCAACCTGGCCGGCTGGTGGCTGGACGCGTTCTGGCTGCCGGCGCTGCTGATGTGGTGGCTGAAGCCGGCGTTCGAGCGCATCCCGCTGTACGTGATCTCGCGCGGTGCGTTCGGCGCGGTGCCTGGCACCGCGGATACGCTGCGCGCGCAGTGGCGCTGGGGCTGGCGCGGGCTGCTGGCCTACCTGGGGTGGCGCCGGCTGAGCCCGGCACGCTCGCTGCTGATGCCGGTGGACCTGCTCGAAGGCGGCGACGCCGGGCAGCGGCGCCTGCGCCGGCGCGTGCTGGGCGGCGCGGCCTACGGCCATGCGGCGCTGCTGACCCTGGTGTACTGGCATTTCGAAGTCATGCTGCAGGTGGCCGGCGTCGCCCTGGTGTTCATGTTCGTGCCGCTGGATGCGCTGCCCGAATCGCTGCGCGTGGCGGTATCGCTGATCGGCAGCGACACCCCGGCGTGGGTATGGCTGGGCTTCAACCTGCTGGCCTGGGCGGCGATGACGGTCATCGGCCCGTTCTACAGCGGTGCCGGCTTCGGTCTGTACCTCAACCGCCGTACCCAGCTGGAAGCCTGGGACGTGGAGATCGCCTTCCGCCGCCTGCGCGAGCGGCTGTCGCGCGCGGCGCCGCTGCTGCTCGTGGCGCTGCTGGCCTGCGCGCCGTTGTCGCTGCCGGTCCATGCGCAGGACGCTGGCGATGCGGCCCCGGTAGCGCACGACAACCACAAGGGCAGCGCCACCGCGCCCGCGGCCGTGGCCACGCCGGCGACGGTCTTCGGTTCCGCGCCGACCGATACCGCCGGCTTCCGCCAGGCGGCCGCGCGTGCCTACGAAGACCCGCAGCTGGGCGCCAGACACACGGTCTGCCGCTGGGAACGCCGGACCACGGAGGAAAAGCAGCCAGCGCGGGACTGGAACTTCCCCGGCGGCGATCTGATCGCGGCGTTCGTCAAGCTGTTGGCCCTGCTCAGCGAAGGCTTCCTGTGGATCGTGGTCGGCGCGGTGTTGCTGGCGCTGGCGCTGACCGCGCGCTGGTGGCTGCCGTGGCTGCGCGGCAGCGGGAAACGGCGCCCACGCGAGGTGGAATCGGACGTCACCCGGCATGCGCTGCAGCTGCCCGATACCCTGCCGCCGGACATCCTCGCCAGCGCCCGCCGCCTGTGGCAGGACGGACGGCCACGGCATGCGCTGGCACTGCTGTACCGCGCCAGCCTGGACGAACTGGCCCGGCGCGCCGACATCGTGCTGCCGCCGGGCAGCACCGAGGCGCAGTGCCTGCGCGCATCCAAGCGCATGCCGCAGGAAGCGGACCGGCGCCTGTTCGCGCGCATGGTGCGCACCTGGCAGTACGCCGCCTATGCCGGCCGCCTGCCGTCGGACGATGAGTTCAATACCCTGCTCGACGACCTGCGCCAGCAGTACGGGTGGCCGGCATGAACCCGCGCTGGCGCAATGCGCTGATCGCCCTGGCCGTGCTGCTGCTGGCGGGCGTGGCGGTGATGTGGTTCCTGCGCAACTACCAGCGCGTCTGCGAACCGGCCACGCTGCCGGCCTATGGCGAACCCAGCTTCAACCCGCTGTTCGCGCTGCGCGAAACCCTGCGCCGCGACGGCGTGGAGGCGGAGACGCGGCGCACGCTCGACCTGCCGGCCATGCGCCTGCAGGCCCGCGACACCGTGCTGCTGCTGGACGATCCGCGCCAGCTCGCGCCGGAGCAGGTCGAACAGCTGGCGGACTGGGTGGAATACGGCGGCCACCTGCTGCTGCGCATGCCCAGGGCCGACGAGGCGCTGGATGGCGAACGCACGCTGTTGGGCCGCTTCGGCATCACGCCCAGCGAAGCCGCACCGCGCTGCCAGCCGTGGCAGGTGCAGGGGCAGGAGGAGCACCAGGAGTTCTGCGCCGGCCCCCGCTTCACCCTGGGCGAGAACGCACGCGCCGAACGGCGCTGGGGCGATGCCGCCGACGACACGCTGGCCTACGCGCGGCTGCGCTACGGCAGCGGCCGGGTGGACGTGCTGGCCGACATGGATTTCCTGCGCAACGGCCAGGACGAAAGGGACACCGGCCTGCGCGACCTGCCGCACCGCGACCTGGCGCGGCTGGTGCTGGCGCCCAACTACGGCAAGGGCCGCATGCACCTGGTCTACGCGGCCGAAGCGCCGTCGCTGTGGCGCACCGTGCTGCAGCGCGGCTGGCCGATCTGGCTGCCGCTGCTGCTGGCGCTGCTGGCGTGGCTGTGGATGCGCGCGCAGCGCTTCGGCCCGCTGCTGCCCTCGCCGCGGCAGGAGCGCCGCTCGCTGCTCGAACACGTGCGCGCCAGCGGCGAGCACCTGCACCGCTACGGCAAATCGCCGCTGCTGTACGACGCGGTGCGCCAGTCCTTCCTGGCCCGCCTGCGCCGCCGCGCGCCGCTGGCCGCGGCCCTCACCGGCGATGCCCAGCTGCAGGCCATCGCCGACCACCTGCGCTGGCCGCTCGAACGCGTGCGGCTGGCGATGCAGCTTCCTCCGTCACGCGACGACGCCGCGCTGCGCGAACGCATCGCCCTGCTCATCCAGATGAGAAACCAGCTATGACCGACCTGCCCGCTCCGCCCGCCCTTCCCGGCGATGCGCCCGCACCGGCGCCCGCGCCCGGCAACACCGAACTGATCGAACGCGTCGAACGCCTGCGCGAAGCGGTGGGCCAGGCCTTCATCGGCCAGGCCGACGTGCTGGACCAGATCCTGGTGGCGCTGCTGGCCGGCGGCCACGTACTGATCGAAGGCGTGCCCGGCCTGGGCAAGACCCTGCTGGTGCGCGCGCTGGCGCAGGCGCTGGAGCTGGATTACGCGCGCGTGCAGTTCACGCCCGACCTGATGCCCAGCGACGTCAGCGGCCACGCGGTGTACGACCCCAAGACCGAGAGCTTCAAGATCCGCCGCGGCCCGGTGTTCACCCACCTGCTGCTGGCCGACGAGATCAACCGCGCCCCGGCCAAGACCCAGTCGGCGCTGCTGGAGGTGATGCAGGAAGGCCAAGTCACCATCGAAGGCCGCGCCTTCCCGCTCACCCCGCCGTTCCTCACCCTGGCCACGCAGAACCCGGTGGAGCAGGAAGGCACCTACCCACTGCCGGAAGCGCAGCTGGACCGCTTCCTGCTCAAGGTGCTGATCGACTACCCGCAGCTGGAGGACGAGAAGCGCATGGTGGAGGCGATCACCGCCGGCCGCAGCGCCAGCGACTTCGACCTGTCCCAGGTGCCGCGGGTGATGAGCGGCGCCGACGTGGTGGCCATGCAGCAGGCGGTGGCGGCGATCACGGTGGACCCGCAGGTGATCGACTACGCGGTGCGCATCGTGGCGGCCACGCGCAAATGGCCGGGCATCGCGCTGGGCGCCGGCCCGCGCGGCAGCCTGGCGCTGGTGCGCGCGGCGCGCGCGCAGGCGGTGCTGGCCGGGCGCGATTTCGTCACGCCGGATGACGTGCGCGAGATCGCCAGGCCGGCGCTGCGGCACCGCATCGCGCTGGCGCCGGAGCTGCAGATCGAAGGGCAGTCGGCGGACGATGCGCTGACCGCGCTGCTGGCCAAGGTGGAGGCGCCGCGCAAATGAGCCGTACGGGCAGCCACGCTGCTTCCACTCACTCCCTTTCGCACGTAGTGCGAAGGGGAGGGTCGGGGAGGGGGGCCGTTGCCGTTGCCGTTGCCGTTGCCGTTGCCGTTGCCGTTGCCGTTGCCGTGATTTTGCTTTCCGCTTCTGCTTTCCGGGTCCCCTTCCGTAGCGACGGAGCCGACGGGAAAAACCCGAAGGGCGACGCGCAGGACGCGCGTCGTTTTTCGACGAGACAGGGATGTCTCGTCGAAAAATCCCGGCGGCGGAGTGGACCCGGAGTGCCGCAGGCACGGAGGGCGCGGAGGCAGGGGCGTGCTTTCTCTTGGTTACTTCTCTTTGCACGAGCAAAGAGAAGTAACTCGCTCCTGCGAAGCAGGGGCGAAAGCTCTGCTTTCAAGCTTTCGCTTCTCGCTTTGCCTCTGG